>NZ_JBMOVZ010000001.1:0-1290283 GCF_049310805.1 Mammaliicoccus sp. JADD-157
GTGTACCAGTTGTCGTGCCAACGGCATAGCTGGGTAGCTATGTATGGACGGGATAAGTGCTGAAAGCATCTAAGCATGAAGCCCCCCTCAAGATGAGATTTCCCAACTTCGGTTATAAGATCCCTCAAAGATGATGAGGTTAATAGGTTCGGGGTGTAAGCGCAGTAATGTGTGTAGCTGACGAATACTAATCGATCGAAGACTTAATCAAATTTTTAAAATCGGTTTTGCGCCGTAAAATCTGCTTACTATCTAGTTTTGAATGTGCAATACATTCTTAATAAGTTTTTACTATTTGTCTGGTGACGATAGCAAAGAGGTCACACCTGTTCCCATGCCGAACACAGAAGTTAAGCTCTTTAGCGCCGATGGTAGTTGGGCTTACGTTCCGCGAGAGTAGGACGTTGCCGGGCAAATATTTATAAAATGGATGCGATGAGCCGCACTCGAGACCTGTTAGGTCTCTTTTTTTTGACTTAAAACTTAAAAGATAGGAGTTGTTATAAGTGAAGAAATATTTCGAAGTGATGTTCAAAGTAAATATGCAAAATATAGCAATTAAAAAGGCAATTATGCAAGCTATAATTGTTTTTACCATCTTGTCTACGAGTGTTATTGTCGGTCGATTTGATTTAGGTTTAACGGCTCTTTTAGGCTCATTTAGTCATATATATATTATAAATGGTTCATACCCATCTAGAATAAGAAAGGTTATTACTGTATCTATAATGTTAAGTATCTGTTTAATGCTAGGGAGCATTACTATTACAACGCCTTTCTTATATGCTTTTATATTAGGTTTAATAGGCATGAGTGCGCATTTTATTCTTAAATCTTTACAAGTTCCAGGGCCATCATCGTTATTCTTTATATTAACTTATAGTATAGCTTCTATTATGCCCATAGCCCCTGAAGACTTCTTGTTACGAGGTTCATTAGTTTTATGTGGTGGTTTAGTGAGTGCCTTAGTAGTAATGGTCGATGCATTTTTTAATCATAAAAAACCTGAAACTGAAAGTGTACTAAATATTTATAAAAACTTATCTTATTTAGTGGAGAATTTTAATGGTGAGCGATTTAATAAAGCAAGAAGTAAAACACTTAATACAATTAATCAAGCCACGCTAACTTTAACTACTGCTAAAGCATTTTGGAATAATAAAAGAGATTATAATCGCTTATTGTTACTAAAAGAAAAAGCTGATGAAATTTGGTCAGAATGCTTAGAATTATCATCAAGAGGTTATGAAAGTTTACCTAATGAAATAAGCGTAGCACTTAATTACATATGCGAAAGATTAGAAGGAAAATCAGATTTAAATTATGATATTAAGTATTATAACGGGGATGACCCTTATATTAATGAACTAGTTAAGCTTATCTATGATGCTGAAGCTTTGTTAAATGAAAATGAGCTTCAAATAGGTAAGAAAATTATTCATCATAAACCTATGTATTCTAAAACAATTAAAGAAAATTTTTCTAAAGACTCTTTAGTTCTAATGCAATCTATACAGTATGGTATTATCTTGTTCGTATCTGTTATTATAGCATTTGGGATAGGATTTGAACGTGCTTATTGGATTCCGGTATCATGTTGCTCAGTCTTATTAGGTACGTCTTCTTTATCTACGATACAAAGGGCATTTCAAAGAACACTTGGCACAATTATAGGTACATTAGTAGCTGTTGTTATATTGTATTTTGAACCAAGTACATGGCCAATTGTTATTTTAATGGCTATTCTTATGGCAGCAGCAGAATTGCTCATTGCAGTGAATTATACAATAGCTGTCACATTCATCACACCAAACGTATTATTAATGTCAGCAGCGATTACTAAACACTTTGATACTTATCTTATCTTGCCGAGAATAACTGATGTTATGATTGGTTCTGCTATTGGTTTGATAGGAGTGTTAATAGTAGGTAGAAAGCAAGCTTCCAAAAAGCTACCTAAAACAATAATTAATACATTAAGAATACAATCACAATTATTACATACACTATTTTCATCAAATAAATATCATATTAATTTAATAGATACTTTACTCATTAGAGAAATGCAAACAGAGATTATGAATACAAAAGCAATGTATCAAGCAGCACTAAATGAAATAGATAATGATGTTAAAAAAATTGAGTATGTTTATCCAATTATTTTCACAGTTGAACACTTAGCATTTACCCTCGAGCAAGCCTATAGAAGAGGTAATTTAAGCACCTTAACAGATGAAGAAATCGGCCTTTATTTAACAACTTATGAGAATATATGCAAAAAAGTAGAGTTTAATGTCAGATACGATATTATAGAACTTCCAAAATTAAAAGAATTCCAAAGCATAAGAAATGAACTCATGAAATTACAAAATTTAATAGGTTATAAAGCCGAGACATAAATACATGTCTCAGCCTCTCTTTCATTATAATGGCAGTAGCTGACTGGATTGAAAATGCGCTTATATCAAGCTTTTTTCAACCCTAGTCATCCTTGCCGGGGTGGGACTACGAAATCTTTTTATTAAAATGAGATTTCTGTCCCGCTCCTTTTTTATTATACTTCCATCAAACACTTTATTAATGCTTCAATATGTTCTTTAGCTTCGTCTATCTTAATCCCTCCAAAGCCTAATACGAAATGAGGAGTATGATCACTTTGTTTAAATCGATAGTGTGTTAAAGGTTTAATATCTATATCACATTTTTTTATACGGTGTAAGCATTCTTCTAATGTTAAGCCATTAACTACCGTCAATATAAAATGCATGCCTGTTAATTCTCCTGACACTTTAAAATCATTTGGATATTTCATGAGTTCATTTAATATAATATCTCGTTTACTTCTATATATTTTTCTCATGCGATTTAGGTGTCTTTCAAAAAAACCTTCACTCATAAATCGGCTCAATATATATTGTGTATGCCTAGGTACAGTGCCACCTTCTATATTTGTTTTATTTTGATACTGTTGCATAAGTTTCTTAGGTAAGACTGCATATGCAACTCTTAGAGAAGGGGAAATCGACTTTGAGAACGTACTGACATAAATGACGCTATCTGTGTTGTCTAAGCTTTGTAATGCAGGCACAGGACGTCCACTATATCTAAATTCTGAGTCATAGTCATCTTCGATAATATATCGTGTCTGCTTTTCAGACGCCCATTTTATGAGTTGTGTGCGCCTCTTTAAATCCATAATGACGCCTGTAGGGAACTGATGACTTGGCGTAATATATACGACTTCTTTGTTTAATTTTTTAATTTGTTCAATATCAATACCGTTTTCAGTGATTGATATAAATTCGAAAGGTACGTGTTTTCTTTTCAATAAATCTCTTACTTGTTTATAAAGTGGATCTTCTATCATGTAAGTAGAGTTTGAAATAAGATCTGTGATGATAGAGAGTAATTGCTCAGTTGATGAACCTACAATAATTTGTTGGGGTGAACAATTAACCCCTCTACTATGGAAGATATAGTGCCTGATTTCTTTTCTTAATTCATAATCTCCTTGCTTATGCCCACTGTCCAATAATGAAAGTTGTGAATAATCAAATGCCTCTTTAGAAAATTTCCTGAATTGATCTAATGGAAAATGTTCTTTATCAATAGCACCTAATTTGAATGAATATTTGTATGTTTTTTCAGTTTGAATATCTTCGTCTGTAATTTTTGTTTTATATGTTACTGGCAAGTTTACAATATCGTTTATGTAAAATCCTGAACGATTTTTACTATGTATATACCCTTCATCGCTTAAAAGTTGATATGCATGTTCTATTGTAGTTTGGCTAACAGATAAGTAATGACTGAGCTGTCTTTTTGAAGGTAATTTTTCATTATGTTGCATAACATTATTAATAATATTTTGTTTAATGTTTTCATAAAGTTGTTGATAAATAGGTACATCGATATTGCGATTTATATTAAACATTAGCATTTCCATAAGAACCCCTCATTCTGACCACTTATATTTTTGTAAATCTGACACTTTTACCAGTTCAGAATTTAGTATAACCTACAAATAAGCGATTTAAAAGGAGGAAGTAATAAATGTCTAAGATTACAGGTTCAGATAAAGTTAAAAGAGGTATGGCAGAAATGCAAAAGGGTGGCGTTATTATGGATGTTGTTAATGCTGAGCAAGCTAAATTAGCTGAAGAAGCAGGAGCTGTCGCAGTTATGGCACTTGAACGCGTGCCTTCTGATATCAGAGCTGCAGGCGGTGTAGCAAGAATGGCTGATCCCCGAATTGTGGAAGAAGTAATGAATGCTGTATCGATTCCGGTAATGGCTAAAGGAAGAATTGGTCATATTACAGAAGCGCGTGTATTAGAATCGATGGGTGTAGACTATATAGATGAATCAGAAGTATTAACACCAGCAGATGAAGAGTATCATTTGAAAAAAGATGAATTTACAGTTCCGTTTGTATGTGGTTGTCGTAATTTAGGTGAAGCTGCTAGAAGAATTGGTGAAGGTGCAGCAATGTTACGTACAAAAGGGGAGCCAGGTACAGGGAATATTGTTGAAGCGGTTCGTCATATGAGACAAGTAAATGCTGAAGTGCGTAAATTAGTTGTTATGAACGATGATGAAATCATGACTGAAGCTAAAAACATTGGCGCACCATATGAAATATTAAAAGAAATTAAAGATTTAGGCCGTTTACCTGTTGTAAACTTTGCAGCTGGCGGTGTAGCAACACCTGCTGATGCAGCATTAATGATGGAACTAGGTGCTGATGGTGTATTCGTCGGTTCAGGTATTTTTAAATCAGAAGCACCAGAAAAATTTGCAAAAGCAATTGTTCAAGCAACTACTCATTATCAAGACTATCAATTGATTGCGGAACTTTCTAAAGAATTAGGACCAGCTATGCAAGGGTTGGATATTAATCAATTATCTTTAGAAGAACGTATGCAAGAGCGTGGTTGGTAAGATGAAAATAGGTGTATTAGGTTTACAAGGCGCTGTTAGAGAGCATTTAAAACATATTGAACAATCTGGACATGAAGGCATTACTGTTAAGACTGTTGATCAATTAAGTGGTTTAGATGGACTTGTATTGCCAGGTGGGGAATCTACTACAATGAGAAGGTTGATGGATTTATATGGCTTTACAGAAGCCTTAAGAAAAAGTGATTTGCCTATGTATGGTACATGTGCAGGACTTATTTTATTGGCTACTGAAGTAATAGGGCAAGAAAGCCATTTAAATAAATTAGATGTAACAGTAGAAAGAAATTCCTTCGGTCGACAAGTAGATAGTTTTGAAGAATACTTGGAAGTTAAAGGTATTGATGAGACAGTGAATGCTGTATTTATAAGAGCACCTCATATTCAATCAGTACATGAGGATGTAGATATTCTATCGACTGTTGAAGATAAAATTGTAGCTGTAAGACAAAATCAATACTTAGGTATTTCTTTCCATCCGGAATTAACAGATGATTATAAAATTATGAAATATTTTATTGAAGAAATTGTCGTTCAATATCATGCGCAAGTAATAAAATAAAAACAGGGTGAGACATTAATAAAAGTCTCACCCTGTTTCATTATATTATAAGAAAAATCCAGCGATAGTTGCTGATAAGAACGATACTAATGTCGCACCGTATAATAGTTTTAATCCGAAACGTGCAACGTTATTACCTTGTTCATCATTTAATGATTTAACAGCACCAGCGATGATACCGATAGAACCAAAGTTCGCAAATGAAACTAGGAATACTGAAATAATACCGTTTGCTCTTTCAGAAATTTCAGCTTTTGGTAAAATACCCATCGCAACAAACTCGTTTGAAAGTACTTTTGTTGCCATAATACTACCAGATTGGACTGCATCAGCCCACGGGATACCAGCTAAGAATGCAAATGGCGCAAATACGAATCCAATTAATGTTTGGAAGTCCCAAGAAATTGATCCGCCAGATACAAATGAGAAGATATTAGCAGTAACACCGTTTAATAAACCAATCATGGCTACATACCCGATTAACATTGCTGCAACAATAACTGCTACTTTAAATCCGTCTAAAATATATTCTCCAAGCATTTCAAAGAATGATTGTTTTTCTCCAGACTCTTCTATCATTATGTCGTCTTCTTTATCATCTACTGTATAAGGATTGACGATTGAAGCGATTATAAAACCGCCAAATAAGTTTAAGACGATAGCTGTAACCACATATCTAGGCTCAACCATTGTAAAATATGCACCGATAATAGATGCTGAAACTGTCGACATTGCTGAAGCAGTTAAAGTATACATACGGTGTTTAGGAATTAAAGGAAGTTGTTTTTTAATTGATATAAATACTTCAGATTGTCCTAAAATTGCAGAGGCAACTGCGTTATATGATTCTAGTTTACCCATGCCGTTAATTTTAGAAATAACGAACCCTAAGTATTTAATAATAAGTGGTAAAACTTTAATATATTGTAAGATACCAATTAGCGCTGAAACGAATACAATCGGCATCAGTACGTTAAGGAAATATACTGAAACAGGTTTGTTCGTTTTTGGATCGATATTTGCGACGCCTTCAAAGACGAAGTTAATACCCTCCATTGCTTTGTCAATGATATAACTAAAGCCGTTCGATATACCACCGATAACAGTTAATCCACCTGTTGTTTTTAATAGTAAGAATGCAAATAAAAATTGGATTACAATCATTAATCCTATGTATTGCCATCTTACTTTCATCTTATCAGAACTTACTACCCATGCTAGAAATAGGAATACTAATATTCCGATAATCCCGATAATAAAATGCATAACACACACACCTTTCCCAAGAATTATTCTCTTTAATAACCTATCTTATATCATAACTTATTTTTTATGAAAGCGGTACACAAAAATAATAATTTTTTTAAGAAACAAATTAATTGAAATAATAAACAGCAGAACATATAATATAGTCAAAGAAGGTCAAAAGAGGTGATGATTAATGCACAATATGTCGGATATCATTGAGCAATACTTAAAGCAGTTGCTTGAAGAAGCTCAAGGTGAGGTCGTCGAAATCAAACGTGCACATATTGCTGAGAAGTTTGATTGTGTACCTTCGCAATTAAACTATGTCATTAAAACACGGTTTACTAATGAACATGGTTACGCCATAGAAAGTAAAAGAGGTGGCGGTGGATATATTCGTATATCCAAAGTCGAGACAAATAGTCAGTCAGCGTTCATTAGACATTTAATAGATTTAGTAGGCGATGAAATCTCTCAAGCAAATGCATTTAGAATCGTTGATGGTTTGTACGAAAACAAATTAATAACAGATAGAGAAAAGAAAATGATTATACAAAGTATACACAGAGATACTTTACAAATAGAAATACCATTTAGAGATATTATTCGAGCAAATATATTGAAACGAATATTGGCAGTCATACATTATAATTAAAAAGGAGTGACAGTATGCTTTGTGAAATTTGTGGTAAAGAAGAAGCAACAATTCAATTAACATCGGCAGGAAAGAAGCATAAAACAGAGCAATGGATATGTAAAAGTTGTGCTTCAGAACATTTTTATTTTCAAGACGACCACGTAAATGATCAAAATTTAGACCAAGAATTTGTTGTGAATCAATTTTTACAATATCTTGTAGGTAAGCACGGTATAAACTTTAAAAAGGTTGAGCCTCAAGAAGAGAAGCGCTGTCCAACTTGTAGTATGACTTTAACGGATATAGCTAAAGTCGGAAAATTCGGTTGTCATGATTGCTATGAGACGTTTAAAGATGATGTTCCTCAAATCATCCGAAGAGTTCAAGCTGGTAGCGGCGAGCATACAGGTAAAATACCAGTTTCATCAAGAAGTAAAATACAACTTAAACAACAAATAGCTGAAAAAGAAAAAGTCTTACAAGGTTTAATAGAAGAACAAGCTTTTGAAGACGCAGCAGTTGTTAGAGATGAAATTAAAGCTTTGAAAGCAGAAGGCGAGGTCAAGTAGAATGGAAGAACATATAAATGAGCATATTAGTGATTGGATGAAAGAGAAGACAAATTCACCAATCATCATGAGCTCTCGTATTAGACTTGCTCGAAACCTTCAAGATGAAGTTCATCCGCTCAAATTTGAAGATGACAAAATAGGCAATAGGGTAATTGATAAAGTGAGCAAAGCTTTATCAGACTTAAAATTAGTTCGTTTATCAGATTTATCTGAACTTGAACAAAACAAATTGGTTTTTAAACATCTTATTAGTCCAGCATTAACGAAACAAGAATACGGTGCTGCTGTTCTATTAAACGAAGATGAATCGACAAGCGTGATGATAAATGAAGAAGATCACGTAAGAATCCAAGTGATGGGTAACAATCTTGTATTAAATGAACTATATGAAACAGCGTCTAAACTTGATGATGAGTTAGACAAGCATTTAACAATTTCATATGACGAACAACACGGTTTTCTAACAACTTGTCCTACGAACATCGGAACAGGTTTGAGAGCAAGTGTAATGTTGCATTTACCTGGTTTGAGTATAATGAAGCGAATGAAAAGAATTGGCCAAGCGATTAATCGATTTGGTTATACAATTCGTGGTATATATGGTGAAGGTACAGGTGCTTTAGGCCATGTATATCAAATTTCTAATCAATTAACTTTAGGTAAAACCGAACAAGAAATAATAGAAGATTTGACGCAAATTGTAGAACAAATCATACACGAAGAAGAACAAATTAGAAATAGACTTAATCGCTTTAATCATATGGAAACAAAAGATAGAGTACATCGAGCAAAAGGTATACTCCAATCAGCACAATTAATGTCGGTTGAAGAAGCGTCACTTCGCTTAAGTGAAATGAAACTTGGTATTGATTTAGGTCATATCGAGAGGGAAAACTTTAATTTTGATCATTTAATGGTTACAATACAGACACCATTCTTTGAAAATGAAGAAGAAGACGTTTCAGTAAACGAAAAACGGGCAACATTTTTAAGAGAAAACATATAAATAAATAGGAGGTTAGTTTATGCTATTTGGTAGATTAACAGAACGTGCACAACGTGTTTTAGCACATGCACAAGAAGAAGCAATGAGATTAAATCATTCAAATATAGGCACAGAGCATTTACTTTTAGGTTTAATGAAAGAGCCTGAAGGTATCGCAGCAAAAGTATTAGATGCTTTTGGTATTACTGAAGAAAAAGTAACAAAAGAAGTAGAAAATTTAATTGGCCAAGGACAAGAGCAAGTTGGCGCAATTCATTATACACCTAGAGCTAAAAAAGTGATCGAACTATCTATGGATGAAGCAAGAAAATTAAATCACACATTCGTAGGTACAGAGCACTTATTATTAGGTCTTATTAGAGAAAATGAAGGCGTTGCAGCTCGTGTATTTGCTAATTTAGATTTAAATATTACAAAAGCAAGAGCACAAGTAGTGAAATCACTAGGTAGTCCTGAACAAGGCTCTAAAAACGCTCAAGCTACTAAAAATCAAGCAACACCAACATTAGATGGTTTAGCTAGAGATTTAACTGTAATTGCAGAAGACGGTACATTAGATCCAGTAATTGGCCGTTCAGATGAAATTACAAGAGTAATAGAAGTATTAAGTAGAAGAACTAAAAACAACCCTGTACTAATCGGTGAACCTGGTGTAGGTAAAACTGCGATTGTAGAAGGTTTAGCGCAAGCAATCATACAGAACGAAGTACCAGAAACATTAAAAGGTAAACGTGTCATGTCATTAGATATGGGTACAGTTGTTGCCGGAACAAAATATCGTGGTGAATTCGAAGAAAGACTGAAAAAAGTAATGGAAGAAATTCACCAAGCGGGCAACGTTGTGCTATTTATCGATGAGTTACACACGTTAATTGGCGCTGGAGGAGCAGAAGGCGCTATAGACGCTTCTAATATATTAAAACCTGCTCTAGCACGCGGTGAATTACAATGTATTGGCGCGACAACTTTAGATGAATATCGTAAATATATTGAAAAAGATGCAGCATTAGAAAGACGTTTCCAACCAGTTACTGTTGACGAACCTACTAATGAAGATTCAATTGCAATCTTGAAAGGTTTAAGAGATCGTTATGAAGCACATCACCGCATCAATATTTCAGATGAAGCAATTGAAGCGTCAGTAACTATGAGTGACCGTTATATCTCAGACCGTTTCTTACCAGACAAAGCAATTGATTTAATTGATGAAGCAAGTTCAAAAGTAAGACTTAGAAATTATACAACACCACCAAGTCTCAAAGAACTTGAAGCGGAATTAGAAACAGTTAAAAAAGAAAAAGATGCAGCTGTACACTCTCAAGAATTTGAAAATGCAGCTAATTTAAGAGATAAACAAACAAAACTTGAAAAACAATTAGAAGAGACTAAAAATGAATGGAAAAAAGTCCAAGGCGAGAAAAACACTTGCGTAACAGCTGAAGATATTGCAGTTGTAGTAGCAAATTGGACAGGTGTTCCAATTACGAAATTAAATGAAACTGAATCAGAAAGATTACTAAACCTAGAATCTATTCTTCATAATCGTGTAATTGGTCAAAATGATGCGGTACAATCTATCTCTAAAGCAGTTAGACGTGCGAGAGCTGGATTGAAAGATCCGAAAAGACCAATTGGTAGCTTTATCTTCTTAGGACCTACTGGTGTAGGTAAAACGGAACTTGCACGTACATTAGCGGATGCAATGTTTGGTGAAGAAGACGCAATGATTAGAGTAGATATGAGTGAGTTTATGGAAAAACACTCTGTCAGTCGTTTAGTTGGTTCTCCTCCAGGCTATGTTGGTCATGATGATGGTGGACAATTAACTGAAAATGTAAGACGTAAACCATATTCAGTTATATTATTCGATGAAATTGAAAAAGCTCACCCAGATGTATTTAATATCTTGTTACAAGTATTAGATGACGGTCACTTAACAGATTCTAAAGGACGTAAAGTGGACTTCAGAAATACAGTTATCATAATGACATCAAACGTAGGTGCACAAGAACTTCAAAATGCTAAATTCGTTGGCTTTGGCGCTGCTAAAGATAGTGGTCCAGACTATGAAACGATTAGAAAAACAATGATGGACGAATTAAAACAACAATTTAGACCAGAGTTCTTAAACCGTGTAGATGACATCATTGTATTCCACAAACTAGAAAAACGACATCTTAAAGAAATTGTTTCTAAGATGGCTAGCGATTTAACTAAACGTTTATCAGAACAAGGTATTCATATTAGCTTAACTGACTCAGCTCAAGAGAAAATAGCAGACGAAGGATTTGACCCTGAATATGGTGCTAGACCATTAACACGTTCAATCCAAAAAAATATTGAAGATAATCTAAGTGAATTAATCTTGTCTGGCCAAGATTTAGTTGGTAAAGACGTTGTAGTAGATTATCGCGATGACGAATTTAAATTTGATTTATCAGATCATAAAGAAGATGAGTCAGAAGAAGAAACTTCAAAAGTATAAAATAGAAAATTTTAACTTAAATAATATAATGAGTCCGCAAACCATATATAATAAAGGTTTGCGGACTTTTATTGTTAGAAAAAAGTATATAAATTTGTTTTTCAAGTCTGCCAAGTTTAAAATATAACTATTCAATTAACACGGAGGTATCATGAATGGCGAAAAAGAAAGTAATATTTGAATGTTTAGCCTGTGGGTACCAATCGCCAAAATGGATGGGCAAATGTCCTAATTGTGGCGCATGGAATCAAATGGAAGAAACAATAGAACATAAAGAAACAAAAGGGCCTAAAAATACATTTAAATCAGATGTACCAGCACAAAAAATAGAAAAATTAAAAGACATTAAAGATGAAGACACACCTAGAATTTTAACGAAAATTAATGAATTTAACCGCGTATTAGGCGGCGGAGTAGTAGAAGGGTCGCTTGTATTAATAGGTGGAGATCCGGGTATCGGTAAATCGACACTATTATTACAAATTTGTGCCGCTCTATCACAACAGAAAAACGTACTTTACGTCTCTGGTGAGGAATCGGTAAGACAAACTAAATTAAGAGCAGAAAGACTCGTTGAAGATTCAGGCGAACTAAATGTATACGCTGAAACAAACTTAGAAATTATTCATAGTATGGTTCAAAAAGAAAAACCAGATGTATTAGTTATAGATTCAATACAAACTATATACCATCCAGAAGTTACGTCGGCTCCTGGTTCAGTATCTCAAGTGAGAGAATGTACACAGAATTTAATGCATATTGCTAAGCAAATGAATATAGCAACATTCATCGTTGGACATGTTACGAAAGATGGACAAATTGCAGGTCCTAGATTGCTAGAACACATGGTGGATACCGTATTATATTTTGAAGGGGACACACATCACGCTTATCGAATATTAAGAGCAGTTAAAAACCGTTTTGGTTCAACAAATGAAATGGGTATATTTGAAATGAAACAAACTGGCTTAAACGAAGTGAAAAATCCTTCAGAAATGTTCCTAGAAGAAAGAACAAAACATGTGGCTGGCTCGACTATTGTTGCGACTATGGAAGGAACGAGACCGATATTAGTTGAAGTACAGGCATTAGTAACGCCAACAACTTTTCATAATCCAAGAAGGATGGCTACTGGTATAGACCATAATAGATTGAGCTTGTTGATGGCAGTACTTGAAAAGAAAGAAAATTTCTTACTACAGCAACAAGATGCATATATTAAAATCGCTGGTGGTGTTAAATTAAGTGAGCCAGCAGTTGACTTAAGTATTATAATAGCAATAGCATCTAGTTTTCAGGATAAACCAACAAAAGGAGACGATTGTTTTGTTGGTGAAGTCGGCTTAACTGGAGAAGTAAGAAGGGTTGCTAGAATTGACCAACGTGTTCAGGAAGCGGCTAAACTAGGTTTTAAACGCATCATCGTACCGAAAAATAATTTAAAAGGTTTAGAGTTCCCAGAAGGCACACAAGTTATTGGTGTTTCTACAACAAGAGAAGCATTGAAAATTGCCTTTAATGCATAGAAACCATTAGGAGGTTGACGTATGAAAATTTTAAAAGCCCTCATCATTCTATGTTATTTAGTTATAGGATCCTCGGTCGGTATTCTAGTTATTCCTGAGTTGATTAACGCTTTTAGTATACAACCTAAAGAGGTACTTACTAACCCATATATTGATGGTCTAATCGGGGCAGTCGTTATATTTCTGCTGTTTGGTTTTTTAATCGATAAAATTGTGTATATGGCTGATCAAGGTGAAAAATATTTGTTAAAGAGAAGTATTTTAGAAATATTTTTCGCAACTATTGGTGTTATGATTGGTCTAATGATTGCTGTAATGGTTTCGTTTATATTGGAAATGATTGGCGCTCCCGTATTGAAACATATATTACCTATTATTATTGCTGCTTTTTTATGTTATTTAGGCTTTCAAATCGGGTTACAAAAGCGTGAAGAAATTCTTAGGTTATTCCCAGAGAATATTTCGAACTCATTGACAAGACAAACTACTGCGAGAAACGCTAAATTGTTAGACACTAGTGCCATTATTGATGGACGTATACTTGATGTCGTGAAATGCCAATTTTTAGACGGTGAAATATTAGTCCCTCAAGGCGTAATTGAAGAACTACAAGTTATTGCTGATGCAAAAGATAGTTTGAAAAGAGATAAAGGACAACGTGGTTTAGATATGTTAAATTCATTGAAGGATACTGATTTTCCTATTTCTATCATTGAACCTAATTCTACCCATAAAGATGTAGATGCACTATTGATTGTTTTAGCTAAAAAATATAACGCAAGTATTATTACGACAGATTATAATTTAAATAAAGTGTGTTCTGTACAAGGTATTAAAGTTTTAAATGTTAATGATTTGTCTGAAGCAATTAAACCAATTGTGCATCAAGGCGATCAGTTCGAATTACTTATTACTAAAATAGGAAAAGAAGATGGCCAAGGTGTTGGATATTTAGACGACGGTACAATGGTTGTTATTGAAAAAGGTAGAGAATATATCGGTAAAACAATAGTTGTAGAAGTAATGAGTCTATTACAAACGTCATCTGGAAGAATTATTTTTGCGAAGAAGGTGTCTTAGCGTGGGTTTTACAGTTATAATACCAGCTGCTGGTCAAGGGAAGAGAATGGGTAAGAATATTAATAAATTATTTTTAAAAATCAAAGGTGAAACGATTATAAGAAGAACAGTTTCAGTTTTTGAAAATATGAAGTCATGTGAACAAATCTTTATTGCTGCCCACCCTGAAGAGGTCAATATAATGGAAAAACATTTAAAAGACTTTCAAAAAGTGGCTGGTATTATACCAGGAGGTAAAGAACGACAGCATAGTATTTATGAAGTGTTAAAAGTATTAGTAAATACTGAAGTTGTTATTGTACATGATGGAGCTAGACCTTTTGTAACAGAAGAAAAAGTAGAACAACTATACGAAGATACTTTAGAGCATGAAGCTGTTATTTTAGCGGTTCAAGCTAAAGATACAATCAAAAAAGTGATAAATGGTATTGTAGAAGAAACTTATCAACGCGAAACGGTATGGCAAGTCCAAACACCTCAATCTTTTAAAAGGGAAATCATCTTAAAAGCATATCAATTAGCGGATTCGGAATCTTTTGTAGGTACAGATGACGCATCTTTAGTTGAAAGAGCTGGTTTTAAAGTCCACGTCCTCAGTGGAGATTACGATAATATTAAAATAACAACAACTGAAGACTTAGTGATAGCAGATTCAATAATAGAAAGACGAGGTATTCATGATGTTTAGAATAGGTTATGGATATGATGTACATGAATTCGATGAAAATAGACCGCTTATTATCGGTGGAATTGAAATAGAACATACTAAAGGACTCAAAGGACACAGCGATGCAGATGTATTGTTACACGCTATTACAGATGCTATTTTAGGTGCTGCAAGTTTAGGTGACATTGGTAAGTTGTTTCCAGATACCGATCAAACATTTAAAGATGCAGACTCGAAAATATTATTAAAAGAGGCTTATCAACAAGTTTTAAAAAAGGGATACCAACTAGGAAATGTGGATGCTACTATAATTGCTGAGAAACCTAAATTTAGACCACATATTGATAACATGAGAGATAAGATTGCTACAATTTTCGAAGTATCAATAGAAGATGTTAATGTGAAAGCGACAACAAATGAAAAATTAGGATTTCTAGGAAGAGAAGAGGGCATACAAGCACAAGCTGTGGTATTATTAACAAATAAAGATTAAAAACAGGAGTGAGACGATGAGTAACAAAGTAAGAGTAAGATATGCGCCAAGTCCAACTGGTTACTTACACATCGGTAACGCAAGAACCGCATTATTTAATTATTTATTCGCTAAACATTATGATGGGGACTTTGTTATACGTATTGAAGATACAGATATAGCCAGAAACTTAGAGGACGGAGAGTCTTCACAATTTTCAAACCTTGAATGGTTAGGTTTAAATTGGGACGAATCTGTCAATAAAGACGGAGGATACGGCCCTTATCGTCAATCAGAACGTGGCCATATCTATAAACCACTTATTGATAAATTACTAGCTGAAGATAAAGCTTATAAATGTTACATGACACAGGAAGAATTAGAAGCAGAACGTGAAGAACAAATAGCTAGAGGTGAAATGCCACGTTATGGTGGTAAACACGCACACTTAACTCTAGAAGAACAGAAAGCTTTCGAAGCGGAAGGTAGACAACCTAGTATTCGTTTTAGAGTACCTCAAAATAAAACATATACATTTAATGATATCGTTAAAGGTGAAGTATCATTTGATTCAAACGGTATAGGTGACTGGGTTATCGTTAAGAAAGACGGTATTCCAACATATAACTTTGCTGTTGCTATTGATGATCATTATATGGAAATTTCTCACGTAATACGCGGGGACGACCACATTTCAAACACACCTAAACAACTTATGATTTTTGAGGCATTTGGATTTGAAACGCCAAAATTTGCTCATATGACATTGATTGTTAACGAAGAACGTAAAAAATTAAGTAAACGTGATGGACAAATTTTACAATTTATCGAACAATATAAAGATTTAGGTTACTTACCTGAAGCCTTATTCAATTTCATTGGATTGTTAGGTTGGTCTCCAGAAGGCGAAGAAGAAATTTTCTCTAAAGAAGAATTCATTAAAATCTTCGATGAAAAACGACTATCTAAATCTCCAGCATTCTTTGATAAGAAAAAATTAGAGTGGATCAATAACCAATACATGAAGGAAAAAGATTCTGAAACTGTATTTGAAATGACAATCCCTCACATGGTGAAAGCAGGATTATTACCAGAAAGTCCATCAGAAGCAGAATTGACTTGGGCTAGAGACTTGGTTGGTTTATATCAAGAGCAAATGAGCTACGCAGGTGAAATTGTACCGCTATCTGAGTTGTTCTTCAGAGAACATTTAGATTTCTCTGATGAAGCTAAAGAAGTCTTAAACGGTGAACAAGTTCCTACTGTCATGACTGAGCTTATTAAACAATTTGAAAGTTTAGAGCCTTTTGATGAACCAGCTGAAATTAAAAAATCAATTAAAGCAGTTCAAAAAGAAACAGGTGTTAAAGGTAAACAGTTATTCATGCCTATTCGTGTAGCGGTAACTGGACAAACACATGGGCCTGAATTACCTAATACAATAGCATTATTAGGTAGAGATAAAGTGTTAAGTAGATTAAAACGTATTATTTGATTTTTTGTAAATAAAAAACTATGATATTAAATACTTAAAGGCCAAGTAATTTAATAAATGTGAAATAAGAGAGCACATGGTTGGTGAAAATGTGCCACATTTATAAATGAATGCACCTTTATTGAATGAAATTTTATATATTTAAATGAGTGAGCATAGATATATGCTAAACAAGAGTGGAACCGTGCAAAAGGCACCTCTAGCAAAAATTGTTAGAGGTGCCTTTTTGATATCTGAGGGGGGAAAGAGATGTTTAAAAGAGTCAAAGATGATATTCAAATGGTGTTTGATCAGGACCCTGCTGCAAGATCTTCATTTGAAGTTGTTATGACTTACTCAGGGCTACATGCAATATGGAGTTATTTGATTGCTAATTGGTTTTTTAAGAAAAAAATGTATTTTATAGCTCGATCAATTTCACAAATTTCACGATTTTTTACTGGAGTGGAAATTCATCCTGGTGCTACGATAGGAAAGAGATTATTTATAGACCATGGAATGGGTATTGTGATTGGTGAAACATGTCGAATTGGTAACAATGTGACAATTTACCAAGGCGTTACCCTCGGAGGTACAGGTAAAGAGCGCGGAAAAAGACACCCAGATATAGGTGATAATGTATTGATTGCTGCTGGTGCTAAAGTACTGGGCAATATAGAAGTTGGCAGCAACGTAAACATTGGTGCCAATTCAGTTGTGTTAAAAGATGTTCCTGATTACTCAACAGTAGTAGGTATCCCAGGCAGGATTGTTAAGCAAGATGGTATGAAAGTTGGTAAAAACTTCAATCATACTAACTTACCAGATCCAATTTATGAACAATTAAAAGAATTAGAACGTCAACTTGAAAAGACGAAGAATGGAGAGATTGTTGATGATTACGTTATATAATACGCTAACAAGACAAAAGGAAGAATTTATACCAATTGAAGAGGGCAAAGTTAAGATGTATGTATGTGGCCCTACTGTTTACAATTATATTCATATTGGAAATGCAAGGTCGACAGTAGCCTTTGACGTTGTTAGACGCTATTTAGAATATAAAGGTTATGAAGTAGATTATGTATCTAACTTTACTGATGTTGATGATAAATTAATTAGAACAGCTAATGAATTGGGTCAAACAGTTCCAGAAATAGCAGATCGTTTTATTCAAGCATTTTACGAAGATACTGGGGCATTAAATTGTAAGAGAGGTACTTCAAATCCAAGAGTTATGGACCATATGGATGACATTATCGAGTTTATAAAAGTATTAGTCGATAAAGGTTATGCTTATGAAAGTGGCGGAGATGTTTATTATCGTACACGTCGTTTTGAAGGGTATGGCAAGTTGAGTCACCAATCTATTGATGACTTGAAAGTTGGAGCTAGAATTGAAACAGGTGAACAAAAAGAAGATGAACTAGATTTCACACTTTGGAAAAAAGCTAAACCTGGTGAAATTAAGTGGGACAGCCCATGGGGACCAGGACGCCCTGGTTGGCATATAGAATGTTCTGTCATGGCTCATGTACATTTAGGTGATACAATTGATATACACGCAGGAGGAACAGACCTTCAGTTCCCTCACCATGAAAACGAAATTGCGCAATCTGAAGCACATAGTGATACAACATTTGCTAACTACTGGATGCATAACGGATTTGTAAATATTAATAATGAAAAAATGAGTAAGTCTCTTGGTAACTTTATTTTAGTGCATGATATTATTAAGGAAATTGATCCAGATGTTTTACGATTCTTTATGGTTGGTGCACATTATAGAAGTCCAGTTAACTATGATTTAGATTTAGTACAGGCAGCTAAAAAAGGTTTAGAAAGAATCAGAAATAGTTACAAATCTTTAGTGGATAGAGAAGAACATGCTTTGCTTAAAGAAGACGAAACGAATCAATATATCGAAGGTATCGACCAAGCGTTGAAAGATTTTGAAATGTATATGGACGATGACTTTAATACAGCTAACGCGATGACGGCTTGGTATGATTTAAACAAACTTGCAAACAAGTATTTATTAGAGAATGCGACATCAGTTAGAACGATTGAATACTTTAAAGAAGTTTACCAAATATTTAGTGATGTTTTAGGTGTACCTTTATATGGTAAAGAACATGCTGAATTATTAGATGAAGAAATCGAACAACTAATTGAAGAACGAAACGAAGCTAGAAAATCTAAAAACTTCCAACGTGCTGATGAAATTCGAGATATGTTAAAAGAACAAAACATTATCCTTGAAGATACGCCTCAAGGTGTGAGGTTTAAACGTGGATAAGCAATCAATAAAAATGTTAAACCCCTTGTCATTAGCATATATGGGAGATTCTATACTAGATACTTATGTAAGAAAGTATATTATCCTGAAAATTAAAGGGAAGCCTAACCGTCTACATCAACTATCTAAACAATATGTATCCGCAAAAGGGCAAGCGTATGTTTTAAACGTTTTGTTAGAAGAAGATTTTTTCGATGAGGAAGAGTTAGCTATTATTAAACGTGGGCGTAATGCAAAAAGTTATACAAAAGCAAAGAATACGGATATACAAACATATCGTAAAAGTTCTGCGATAGAAGCGGTTATCGGTTATTTATATTTAAATGATGAGACAGAGCGTTTAGAATTGTTAATTAATAAAATGATAGAAATTACAGAAGAAAGGGTGAATACAAATGGATGATTCAATAATTGTCGGGAGACATGCTGTGAAAGAAGCGATTACTTCTGGCCATACAATTAACAAAGTGTTAATCCAAGAAGGTATCAACAAAAAACAAATTAACGATATTTTAAAGATTGCAAAATCAGAGAAAATCGTTGTTCAAACAGTACCGAAATCAAAAATAGACTACCTTACAGACGTCCCACACCAAGGTATAGCTGCACAAATAGCACCTTATCCTTATAAAGAATTAGAAGATTTTATATCTGAAACAAAAGACATTGAACATCAACCCTGTCTGTTAATGTTGGATGGATTAGAAGATCCTCATAATTTAGGTTCAATTATGAGAACTGCTGATGCAATAGGTATCGATGGAATTATTATTCCTAAAAGAAGGTCCGTTCAATTAAATGCTACTGTAGCTAAGGCTTCAACAGGTGCTATTGAGCATGTACCTGTTATTCGTGTTACGAATCTACCGAGTACAATGGAGCGTTTACAAGAAGTTGGTTATTGGATAGCTGGTACTGATGCTAAACATGCAACGGATTATCGACAAATGGATGTTAATATGCCATTAGTTATTGTGATAGGTAGTGAGGGAGAAGGTATGAGTAGGTTAGTTAAAGATAAGTGTGACTTCTATATTAAATTGCCTATGGTTGGGCATGTTAATAGCCTTAATGCGTCCGTTGCAGCCAGTCTTCTTATGTATGAAGTATATAGAAAAAGGCACCCGATAGGACAAGAATAATGAAAGATATCTATTTGATTATTGATGGTTATAATTTGATAGGACAATCAAAAGAATTATCCGAGACTGCGAAAGTCTCATTAGAAGAAGCAAGGGACAAATTGTTAATCACACTTATTAACTATAATACACAACATGACGGAGAGATGATTGTTGTCTTTGACGCTTATGGTGTTGAAGGAACAGAAACAATAGAAATAAAACACGGTGTCAAAATAGTATATACAAAAGGGAAAGAAACGGCAGATAGTTATATTGAAAGATTAACTTATGATTTGTATAGAAAGCATATTACACATATTACAGTTGTAACGAGTGATATGAGTGAGCAACACGCTATTTTTGGGACAGGCGCTTATCGGATATCATCGAGAGAAATGTGGTCAACAATAGCGAGGCAAGAATCTGTGGTAACGAAACATTTATCAGATATAGAAACAAAGACACCTAGAAATAGATTACATTTGCCTGATGAAGTACTACAACAATTCGAAAAATGGCGTAGAAACAATAAGTAATATTAAAAAATGCAGTTTGATTTAATAATAATTGAATCTGTAAAATGTGTTCAATACTTATGAACAAGGAATGAACAACATGCATGATACAATTAAAGAGAATCAAACTTTAAACTGGATTCAAACAATTCAAAGAGGCCAAGTCGATTGCTTTAATCAATTATTGGAAGTTTATGATCAAGATATAATGAAACGAATTAAAATGCTTAATATATCTAAAGAAGATTGTGAAGATATCGCACAGATAGTGAGATATAAATTGTACAAACAAGTGCTAACTTATGATATAGAGCAACCACAACCTTTTTCTCATTGTGTTAACGTCATTATTAAAAATGCTAAAATAGATTTTATACGTAAAGCTACAAGTGAAAAGGAACAGTTTTATACAAAAATGCTCACAATTGATAGCTCAAATAAATACGAAACAGATTATTTAATTGATAAAGTTGTAGATAATAAACATCACTCATTTGAAGATATGATAGTATTTAATCATTTTTGTTCGTCATTTATAAAAGAAATAGGGTTAAATGCTTTTGAATCTCGGATTGTAAACTGTACGATGCAAGGGAAAAGTAAAAAAGAAATATCGAAAGAGCTTAATGTACCTATCAAACACATATACAATGCACAATACCGGCTAAAAAAGAAATTAAATAAGCAAGAAATCGTTTCTGTGTTGTTTGACAACTAGGTGTTTTGTTTTGTATATTAATCTAGGATTAGAATGAATAAGGTGAGAATATGAGAAAAGTCCCTTTAAATTGCGAAAAATGCGGAGCGAGAAATTATACAGTCCCTAAAAAAGAAACAGATAAACGATTAGAGCTAAAAAAGTTTTGTAAAACTTGTAATACGCATACATTGCATAAAGAATCCATATAAAGGAGGAAAATCAATGGCTAAAAAAGAAAACTTCTTTCAAGGCGTAAAATCAGAAATGCAAAAAACAAGTTGGCCGACTGGCAAAGAACTTGTTAAATATACAACAGTAGTAGTATGTACTGTAATCTTCTTCTTAATCTTTTTCTACGCATTAGATTTAGGAATTACAGAGTTAATTAATTTGATTAAATAGTAAGGAGTGGCAAAATGTCAGAAGATATAGGCGCTAAACGTTGGTACGCAGTGCACACTTATTCAGGTTACGAAAATAAAGTGAAAACAAACCTTGAGAAACGTGTCGAAACAATGAACATGGAAGAACAGATCTTTAGAGTTGTAATCCCTGAAGAAGAAGAAACATCAATTAAAGATGGTAAAGCTAAGACACAACTTAAGAAAACATTCCCTGGTTATGTATTAGTAGAATTAATTATGACCGACGAATCTTGGTATATTGTCAGAAATACGCCGGGTGTAACTGGCTTTGTTGGGTCAGCTGGCGCAGGTTCTAAGCCAAATCCTTTATTACCAGATGAAGCTAAATTCATTTTGAAACAGATGGGTATGTCTGAAAAAACCGTCGACGTAGAAGTAGAATTAGGAGAACAAGTTCGCGTTACAAGTGGACCATTTACGAACCAAATTGGTGAAATAAAAGAGATAGATGTTGAAAAGTATAAATTAACAGTACTTGTTGACATGTTCGGCAGAGAAACACCTGTTGAAGTAGAATTTGACCAAATTGAAAAGTTGTAAAAAAACACTTGAAAATTAATTATTTCAATGTTATTATTTAAAGGTCGCGCTCGGACTATGCGCAACCATTTCATTAGGAAATGAAGAGTGGGAGGGTAAAATATCATTACCCCATGACCACATCACGATATCAAGGAGGTGCACATCGTGGCTAAAAAAGTAATCAAAGTAGTTAAATTGCAAATACCTGCAGGTAAAGCAAATCCAGCACCACCAGTTGGTCCTGCATTAGGTCAAGCCGGTGTGAATATTATGGGATTCTGTAAAGAATTCAACGCTCGTACACAAGAGCAAGCAGGTTTAATCATTCCAGTTGAAATTACAGTATTTGAAGATCGTTCATTTACTTTCATCACTAAGACACCACCTGCAGCAGTATTACTTAAAAAAGCAGCTAAAGTAGAAAAAGGTTCTGGTGAACCTAACAAATCTAAAGTTGCTACAGTAACTCAAGACCAAGTACGTGAAATTGCTAACACTAAAATGCCTGACTTAAACGCAGCATCTGAAGAAGCAGCAATCCGTATCGTTGAAGGTACTGCACGCAGCATGGGAATTGTCGTAGAATAATTGAGATTTTAAAGTTTAAGCAGGCGGCTAATTCGCTGTCTGCTATTGCATTGTCTAATAGACGATGCACGTGGGAGGTAACATTCCGCTAAAACCACTAAAGGAGGAAAACAAAATGGCTAAAAAAGGTAAAAAGTATCAAGAAGCAATTGCTAAAGTTGATCGTTCTTCATTATACTCAGTAGAAGAAGCTATGAAATTAGCAAAAGAAACAAGCACTGTAAACTTTGATGCTTCTGTAGAAGTTGCATTTCGTTTAGGCATTGATACTCGTAAAAACGACCAACAAATCCGTGGAGCAGTAGTATTACCACACGGAACTGGTAAAACACAACGAGTATTAGTATTCGCTAAAGGCGATAAAATCAAAGAAGCAGAAGAAGCTGGAGCAGACTATGTAGGTGAAGAATACATCAGCAAAATCAACGATGGTTGGTTTGAATTTGATGTTATTGTTGCAACACCTGACATGATGGGTGAAGTTGGTAAACTTGGTCGCGTATTAGGACCTAAAGGTTTAATGCCAAACCCTAAAACTGGTACAGTTACAATGGATATCAAAAAAGCAGTCGAAGAAATTAAAGCAGGTAAAGTAGAATACCGTGCTGAAAAATCTGGTATTGTTCATGCTTCTATTGGTAAAGTATCATTCGATGAGCAGAAGTTAGTTGATAACTTCAAAACTATCCAAGATACATTAACAAAAGCTAAACCATCATCTTCTAAAGGTACTTATTTCAAGTCTGTTGCTGTAACAACAACAATGGGCCCTGGTATCAAAGTAGATACTTCAAACTTTAAATTATAATAATAAAAATATATTGACTTCACATCTGAAACGCGTTATAGTTTTGAATGTGTAATATTTAACCTAAGACAGTAGGAGTTCGTTTTTGGAACTTAAAAGGCTATCCTACCGAGGCTTAAATTGACTTGAACGTATAAATTTCAAGCACTTTTTGCCGTGGGTAAAAAGTGCTTTTTTGTTGAGATACCTCATCATAAAAGCACGATATAAATACTATGGAGGTGTAGAGATGTCTAATTCAAAAATCGTTGAAATCAAACAACAAAAAGTTGATGCTATTGCTGAACAATTAAAAAACTCAGTTTCAACAATTATTGTAGATTACCGTGGTTTATCAGTTGCGCAAGTTACAGAGTTACGTCAACAATTACGTGAAGCTGGTCTTGAATATAAAGTATACAAAAACACTTTAGTTCGTCGTGCTGCTGAAGCTGCTGGAATCGAAGGTTTAGAAGAATTCTTAACTGGTCCTAACGCAATTGCTTTCTCAAATGAAGAAGTTGTTGCACCAGCAAAAATTCTTGCTGACTTCGCTAAACAAAACGAAGCATTAGAAATCAAAGCAGGTGTTATTGAAGGAAGCGTAGTAAGTGCAGAACAAGTTAACACTATCGGTTCATTACCATCAAAAGACGGTCTTGTATCTATGTTACTATCTGTATTACAAGCTCCAGTTCGTAACTTTGCTTACGCAGTTAAAGCTGTTGGAGAACAAAAAGAAGAAAGTGCTGAATAATATCAGTACAAAATAAAAATTAATTATTGGAGGAAATATATCATGTCTAATGAAAAAATTATCGAATCAATTAAAGAAATGTCAGTATTAGAATTAAACGACTTAGTTAAAGCTATTGAAGAAGAATTTGGTGTAACAGCAGCAGCTCCTGTAGCAGCAGCTGGCGCAGCTGGTGGAGAAGCAGAAGCTGAACAAACTGAATTCAACGTTGAATTAACTGCAGCTGGAGATTCAAAAATTAAAGTTGTTAAAGCAGTTAAAGAAGTAACTGGTTTAGGCTTAAAAGAAGCTAAAGAAATCGTAGATAACGCTCCTAAAGTTGTTAAAGAAGGATTATCTAAAGAAGACGCTGAAGCTCTAAAAGAAAAATTAGAAGAACTTGGCGCATCTGTAGAATTAAAATAATTTCTGTATTAAATCAAAAACCCGTTATTATCATGATAACGGGTTTTTCTTTACTCATTAAATGTATTAAAGAGGTGGCATAATGAGTCATTATTATGATAATGATCCAAATGTGAAATCGGAAAGAAAACCTTTCGATTATCGCTATCGTGACATCAAACTCTCTCTTCAGACAGATCATGGCGTTTTTTCAAAAGGAAAAATTGATTTTGGATCTGATTTATTGATTACTACATTTTTAAATTTAAATCCCCCAGGACCTAAAAAGAAAATATTAGACGTAGGCTGTGGATACGGACCTATTGGATTAACTTGTGCTAAAGTGCTACCACATAGTGAAGTAACGATGGTGGATGTAAATGAAAGGGCATTAGAATTGGCGAAAGATAATCGAAACTCAAATCAAATTAATAATGCCGAAATACAACAAAGCGATTGTATAGATGGTGTTTTAGATTTACAATTTGATTTCGTACTAACTAATCCGCCGATTAGAGCTGGTAAAAATGTTGTACATCGAATATTTGAACAAAGTGATCAAGTTTTAACGCACGGAGGAGAACTTTGGGTAGTCATTCAAAAGAAACAAGGTATGCCTTCTGCAAAAGAAAAAATGCAAAATATTTTTGGCAATGCAGAAATTATAGAAAAAAGCAAGGGTTATTACATTTTAAAAAGTGTAAAAGCTTGATTTTGCTATTTTGTTCTGATATAGTAATAGAATGTTAAAAATTATATTCAATAAGTGTGTACTTTTGCGTCGCCCTTAATTGAATGTTAGAAATAAGTCGTACGAAATAGAAAATGGAATCATTGACTTTCCGTTTTCTTTTTGTCTTATTATCTTTGTTTTGTAAGACGCAAAGTTATATTCACAATATTTGAGGGGTGAATCTGTTGACAGGTCAACTTATCCAGTATGGAAGACATCGTGTTCGTAGAAGTTATGCGAGAATTTCCGAATCTTTAGAATTACCTAATTTAATCGAGATTCAAACGAAATCATATGAATGGTTTCTTAAAGAAGGTTTACTTGAAATGTTTCGCGACATTTCGCCAATCGACGATTTTACAGGTAACTTATCTTTAGAATTCGTAGATTATCGTTTAGGTGAATCAAAGTATGATTTAGAAGAATCTAAAAACCGTGATGCGACTTATTCCGCGCCATTACGCGTTAAAGTTCGTTTAATTAATAAAGAAACAGGCGAAGTGAAAGATCAAGAAGTATTTATGGGTGATTTCCCATTAATGACTGACACTGGTACTTTCGTTATTAATGGTGCAGAACGTGTAATTGTATCACAACTTGTACGTTCACCATCCGTATACTTCAACGAAAAAGTTGATAAAAACGGTAAAATTAGTTATGGAACAACTGTGATTCCTAACCGTGGTGCATGGTTAGAATATGAAACAGACGCTAAAGACGTTCCTTACGTAAGAATTGATAGAACGCGTAAGTTGCCAATTACAGTATTAGTCCGCGCTTTAGGATTCTCAACGGACCAAGAAATTTTAGATTTACTTGGAGACAATGAATATCTTAGAAACGCTTTAGATAAGGATAATACTGAAACTACTGATCA
Organism: Mammaliicoccus sp. JADD-157; assembly: GCF_049310805.1. Lineage (NCBI taxonomy): Bacteria > Bacillati > Bacillota > Bacilli > Caryophanales > Staphylococcaceae > Mammaliicoccus > Mammaliicoccus sp. JADD-157. Next base: position 26,400 of record NZ_JBMOVZ010000001.1, read on the forward strand.
AGCATTGCTTGAGATTTATGAGCGTTTGCGTCCGGGAGAACCACCAACAGTAGAAAACGCGAAGAGTTTAATTTACTCACGCTTCTTCGACCCAAAACGTTATGATTTAGCGAGTGTCGGTCGTTATAAAATGAACAAAAAGTTACATCTTAAACATCGTTTGTTCAATCAAACATTAGCTGAACCTATTGTTGATGTTGAAACAGGTGAAATTGCAGCAGAAGAAGGAACGGTTTTAGACCGTCGTAATTTAGATAAAATTATCGATGTATTAGAATCTAATGCTAACATTCAAGTTTATGAATTAAATAGTAGCGTATTAGATGAACCAGTTGAAATTCAATCTGTTAAGATTTATATCCCTGGTGATGAAGAAAACCGTACGACAACAGTGATTGGTAATGCATTTCCTGATGAAGCAGTTAAATGTATTACGCCAGCAGATATCGTTTCATCATTATCATATTTCTTCAACTTATTACATGGTGTAGGTTATACAGATGACATTGACCATTTAGGTAACCGTCGTCTACGTTCAGTAGGTGAATTGCTACAAAACCAATTTAGAATTGGTTTATCACGTATGGAACGTGTTGTACGTGAACGTATGTCAATTCAAGATACTGATTCAATCACACCACAACAACTTATAAATATACGTCCAGTTATTGCTTCAATTAAAGAATTCTTTGGTAGTTCACAATTGTCTCAATTCATGGACCAAGCTAACCCATTAGCTGAGTTAACGCATAAACGTCGTCTATCAGCGCTTGGACCCGGCGGTTTAACTCGTGAACGTGCTGGTATGGAAGTACGTGACGTTCACTACTCTCACTATGGTCGTATGTGTCCGATTGAGACACCAGAGGGACCAAACATTGGTTTAATCAACTCACTTTCAAGTTATGCTAGAGTTAACGAGTTTGGCTTTATTGAAACACCATATCGTAAAGTTAATATCGAAACTAACCAAGTAACAGACAGAATTGATTATCTAACTGCTGATGAAGAAGATAGTTATGTTGTTGCACAAGCAAACTCAGTATTAGATGAAACTGGTAGATTCGTCGACGATGAAGTTCTTTGTCGTTTCCGTGGTGACAACACTACTAAACCTAAAGAACGTATGGATTACATGGATGTATCTCCTAAACAAGTTGTTTCTGCAGCAACAGCATGTATTCCTTTCCTTGAAAACGATGACTCTAACCGTGCACTTATGGGTGCGAACATGCAACGTCAAGCAGTACCTTTAATGAACCCTGAAGCACCATTTGTTGGAACGGGTATGGAACATGTTACAGCACGTGACTCAGGAGCAGCTATTGTTGCTAAATATAAAGGTAGAGTTGAACATGTTGAATCGAAAGAAATTCTTGTTAGAAGAATTGTAGAAGAAAATGGTAAAGAAATCGAAACGGAATTAGACCGTTATCCTTTATCTAAATTTAAACGTAGTAACTCTGGAACATGTTATAACCAACGTCCAATCGTTGCATATGGTGACATTGTTTCTAAAGGTGAAATTTTAGCTGATGGACCTTCAATGGAACTTGGTGAAATGGCACTAGGTAGAAACTTAGTAGTTGGATTTATGACTTGGGATGGTTATAACTACGAGGATGCTGTTATCATGAGTGAACGTCTTGTTAAAGATGACGTATATACTTCTATTCATGTTGAAGAATATGAATCAGAGGCTCGTGACACTAAATTAGGACCTGAAGAAATCACACGTGATATTCCAAACGTTTCTGATAATGCACTTAAAAACTTAGACGATCGCGGTATTGTTTATGTTGGTGCTGAAGTTAAAGATGGTGACATTTTAGTAGGTAAAGTAACGCCTAAAGGTGTGACTGAACTAACAGCTGAAGAAAGATTATTACATGCGATATTTGGTGAGAAAGCACGCGAAGTACGTGATACATCATTACGCGTACCTCATGGTGCTGGCGGTATCGTATTAGACGTTAAAGTCTTTAATAGAGAAGAAGGCGATGATTCATTATCTCCAGGTGTTAACCAATTAGTTCGTGTTTATATCGTTCAAAAACGTAAAATACACGAAGGGGATAAAATGTGTGGTCGTCATGGTAACAAAGGTGTAATTTCACGTATTTTACCTGAAGAAGATATGCCTTACTTACCAGATGGAACACCAATTGACCTTATGTTAAACCCATTAGGTGTACCTTCTCGTATGAATATCGGACAAGTTTTAGAACTTCATCTAGGTATGGCAGCTAAGAATCTAGGTATTCATGTTGCTTCACCAGTATTTGATGGTGCTAACGATGATGATGTTTGGTCAACTATTGAAGAAGCAGGTATGGCTCGTGACGGTAAAACTGTCTTATACGATGGTCGTACTGGTGAACCATTTGATAACCGTGTATCTGTAGGTGTTATGTATATGCTTAAACTTGCACACATGGTCGATGATAAATTACACGCACGTTCTACTGGTCCATACTCACTTGTAACGCAACAACCATTGGGTGGTAAAGCTCAATTCGGTGGACAACGTTTCGGTGAAATGGAGGTATGGGCACTTGAAGCATATGGTGCTGCGTACACATTACAAGAGATTTTAACTTATAAATCTGATGATACTGTAGGTCGTGTAAAAACTTATGAAGCTATCGTAAAAGGCGACAATATCCCTAAACCGGGTGTCCCTGAATCATTCCGCGTATTAATGAAAGAATTACAGAGTTTAGGACTTGATGTTAAAGTCATGGACGAACATGATAATGAAATCGAGATGCGCGATTTAGAGGATGAAGATATGATGGACAAAAAAGTTGATTTAGGTGTTTCACAAGATGCAGCAGTAGAAGGACAACAAGTAACTGAGTAAAAGTTAATCAAGCGCATTTGGTAATACATTTGCGCTTTCATTTGTTACACATTATCAATCAACCGGCACAACTAATTTAATTTGAAGGAGGTAGGCTCCTTGATTGATGTAAATAATTTCCATTACATGAAAATAGGACTTGCTTCACCTGAAAAGATTCGTTCTTGGTCATTTGGTGAAGTTAAAAAACCAGAAACAATTAACTACCGTACGCTAAAACCTGAAAGAGATGGTTTATTCTGTGAGAAAATTTTCGGTCCAACTAAGGACTGGGAATGTAGTTGTGGTAAATACAAACGAGTACGCTATAAAGGTATGGTCTGTGATAGATGTGGCGTTGAAGTCACTAAATCTAAAGTGCGTCGTGAAAGAATGGGACACATTGAATTAGCAGCACCTGTATCACATATTTGGTACTTTAAAGGTATACCTAGTCGCATGGGACTATTATTAGATATGTCTCCACGTGCGCTAGAAGAAGTAATTTATTTTGCTTCTTACACAGTAATTGATCCAGGTCCAACTGGATTAGAAAAGAAACAATTATTAACTGAAGGTGAATACCGAGAATATTATGATAAATTCCCAGGTAAATTCAGTGCGAAAATGGGTGCGGAAGCAATCCGTGATCTATTAAGTGATATAGATTTAGAAAAAGAATTAAAACAACTTCGTGAAGAATTAGAATCAGCTACTGGCCAAAGATTGACAAGAGCAATTAAACGTCTAGAAGTAGTTGAATCATTCCGTCACTCTGGTAATGAACCTTCATGGATGATTTTAGATGTATTACCAATTATTCCACCTGAAATCCGTCCAATGGTTCAATTAGATGGTGGTCGCTTCGCAACAAGTGACTTAAATGATTTATACCGTCGTGTTATCAACCGTAATAATCGTTTGAAACGTTTATTAGACTTGGGTGCTCCTGGCATTATCGTTCAAAACGAAAAACGTATGCTACAAGAAGCTGTAGATGCGTTAATCGATAACGGTCGTCGTGGTCGTCCAGTAACTGGTCCAGGTAACCGTCCGTTAAAATCACTTTCACACATGTTAAAAGGTAAACAAGGTCGTTTCCGTCAAAACTTACTTGGTAAGCGTGTTGACTACTCAGGACGTTCAGTTATCGTTGTTGGTCCTAGTCTGAAAATGTACCAATGTGGTTTACCGAAAGAAATGGCTTTAGAATTATTTAAACCATTCATTATGAAAGAATTAGTAGAACGTGAAATTGCTACAAACATCAAAAATGCAAAAGGCAAAATTGAAAGAATGGAAGAAGAAGTATGGGATGTACTTGAAGATGTTATTAAAGAACACCCAGTACTATTAAACCGTGCACCTACATTACACAGACTAGGTATTCAAGCGTTTGAACCTACTCTAGTTGAAGGTCGTGCGATTAGACTTCACCCACTTGTTACAACAGCTTATAACGCTGACTTTGATGGTGACCAAATGGCGGTTCACGTACCATTATCTAAAGAAGCACAAGCAGAAGCACGTATGTTAATGCTTGCAGCTCAAAACATCTTGAACCCTAAAGATGGTAAACCAGTTGTTACGCCTTCACAAGATATGGTATTAGGTAACTATTACCTTACATTAGAAAGAAAAGGTGCAATCGGTGCTGGTGACATCTTCAATGAAACTGACGAAGTTATTAAAGCTTATGCAAATGGTCATGTACACTTACATTCACGTATAGCTTTACATGCAAGATCACTTAAGAACCCAACGTTTACAGCAGAACAAAATAAAAAATTATTAATTACTTCTGTTGGTAAAGTTATCTTTAATGAAATTATGCCTAATTCATTCCCATATATTAATGAACCGACTAATTTCAATTTAGAAAAATCAACTCCTGATAAATACTTTGTTTCACCTACAGATTTACCAGAAGGTGGACTAGTAGAATATCTTGAAGACGTTGAGCTTGTTAAACCATTTAACAAAGTATTCTTAGGTAAAATCATTGCTGAGATATTCAACAAATTCCATATAACTGATACTTCAATGATGCTAGATAAGATGAAAGATTTAGGATTTAAATATTCATCTCGTGCTGGTATTACTGTTGGTGTATCTGATATCGTGGTTCTTTCAGAGAAACAAGAAATCATCGATGAAGCAGAAGTTAAAGTTGAAAAAGTTCAAAAACAATTTAGCCGTGGTTTAATCACTGAAGGCGAACGTTATGCAGCAGTTATCGAAATTTGGACAAAAGCTAAAGATGATATTCAAGCTAAATTAATGATGTCATTAGATAATCTTAACCCAATATTTATGATGAGTGATTCAGGTGCTCGTGGTAACGCATCTAACTTTACTCAATTAGCTGGTATGCGTGGTCTGATGGCTAACCCATCTGGTAAAATTATTGAGTTACCGATTAAATCTTCATTCCGTGAAGGTTTAACAGTACTTGAATACTTCATATCAACTCACGGTGCTCGTAAAGGTCTAGCCGATACAGCGCTGAAAACTGCCGATTCAGGTTACTTAACTCGTCGTCTTGTTGACGTAGCACAAGATGTTATTGTCAGAGAAGAAGACTGTGGAACTGATAGAGGTTTATTAGTATCTGATATTAGAGAAGGATCAGAATTAATTGAGCCATTTATTGAGCGTATAGAAGGTCGTTATTCTAAAGAAACATTACGTCATCCAAAAACTGATGAAGTAATTATCAAAGTTAACGAACTAATAACGCCAGAAATTGCTAAACAAATACTAGATGCTGGTATTACTGAAATGCACATCCGTTCTGCATTTACATGTAACACTCGTCATGGTGTATGTGAAAAATGTTACGGTAAGAACTTAGCAACTGGTGAACAAGTTGAAGTTGGTGAAGCAGTTGGTACAATTGCTGCCCAATCAATCGGTGAACCAGGTACACAGCTTACAATGCGTACCTTCCATACTGGTGGTGTAGCCGGAGCAGATATCACACAAGGTTTACCACGTATTCAAGAGTTATTTGAAGCGCGTAATCCTAAAGGTCAAGCAGTTATTTCAGAAATTAACGGTGAAGTAACAGAGATTACTATCGTTAAAGATCGTCAACAAGAAATTAAAGTTAAAGGCGAAAATGAAATTAGAACTTACCTTGCTTCAGGTACTGCAAGACTTAAAGTTGAAGAAGGACAATACGTTGAACGTGGCGAAGTAATGACTGAAGGTTCAATTGAGCCTAAAGGACTACTAGCTGTAGCTGGATTAAATGCTACTCAAAAATACTTGCTTAAAGAAGTTCAAAAAGTTTACCGTATGCAAGGTGTTGAAATTTCAGATAAACACGTTGAAGTTATGGTTAGACAAATGCTTCGTAAAGTAAGAATTATTGAAGCAGGAGATACGAAACTATTACCAGGTGCTTTAGTAGATATTCATACATTTACTGATGCAAACAGAGAAGTATTTGCTACGCGTAAGCGCCCAGCAACTGCTAAACCTGTATTACTTGGTATTACAAAAGCTTCTCTTGAAACTGAAAGCTTCTTATCAGCGGCGTCATTCCAAGAAACAACTAGAGTTCTTACAGATGCTGCAATCAAAGGTAAACGTGATAACTTACTTGGACTTAAAGAAAATGTTATCATCGGTAAATTAATCCCTGCTGGTACAGGTATGAGAAGATATACTGGTGTAGATTTCGAAAAAGTTGAAAAAGAAGTATCACCTGAAGAAACAGTAGTAACTGATTAACAGATATGAGCTGTTCTAGGGGGTCTAGAACAGCTTATATTTTATTATAAAAACACTCCAAAAATTATTGACTTTATCAAAGTAGGATGTTATTATTGTTAAGGTTGATGCAAGCAGACGCTTTGGAGGATATCAAATGTCTAATGAAAAAGCCTTAAGCTTAAATCAAGACAATTATGTCATTGGTTTAAAACAAACCACTAAAGCATTGAAGAAGCATGATGTACGTAAAGTAATCATTGCTCAAGATGTAAATATTCATATTTTGTCTAAAGTGTTGAATTTAGCATTTGAGACAGGCGTTCCGATAGATTATAGTCCAACAAGACAAAAGTTAGGATCGCACTATGGAATAGAAGTAAATGCGACAGTAGTTGCATTGCTTAAATAAATGTGTAAGCTGTGCTTACTATTTTTATTTGCCTTAAAATGAACCACCTGGATGTGTGGAATTAAGAAAACTAGAGAGGAGGACATTAAAGATGCCTACTATTAACCAATTAGTACGTAAACCACGTACAAGTAAATCATCACACTCTACAGCACCTGCATTAAATAAAGGATACAATAGCATGAAGAAAAAAGTGACTACTGTATATTCTCCACAAAAACGCGGTGTTTGTACACGTGTAGGAACAATGACACCTAAAAAACCTAACTCAGCGTTACGTAAATATGCTCGTGTTCGTTTATCAAACAACATCGAAGTAAACGCGTATATCCCTGGTATAGGCCACAACTTACAAGAACACAGTGTTGTACTTATTCGTGGTGGACGTGTTAAAGACTTACCTGGTGTACGTTATCACGTAGTACGTGGTGCTTTAGACACTTCTGGTGTTGAAGGACGTATGCAAAGTCGTTCACTTTATGGTGCTAAAAAACCTAAAGCTGCTAAGAAATAATCTAATATTAAATTTCTGTGTTTAACAGATTTTTATGTGACGATAAACTAAATAAATTTTATAATTAAGGAAGGAGGATTTCGATTATGCCTCGTAAAGGTCCAGTTCCAAAAAGAGATGTATTACCAGATCCAATTCACAACTCAAAATTAGTAACAAAATTAATCAATAAAATCATGCTTGATGGTAAGCGTGGTACTGCTCAAAGAATTCTTTACTCAGCATTCGAACTTGTTCAAGAACGTTCAGGTAAAGATGCAATTGAAGTATTCGATGAAGCTATCAACAACATCATGCCTGTACTTGAAGTTAAAGCTCGCCGTGTAGGTGGTTCAAACTATCAAGTACCTGTAGAAGTACGTCCAGATCGTCGTACAACTTTAGGTTTACGTTGGTTAGTTAACTATGCTCGTCTTCGTGGTGAAAAAACTATGGAAGAGCGTTTAGCTAACGAAATCTTAGATGCTGCTAACAATACTGGTGGCGCAGTTAAGAAACGTGAAGACGTTCATAAAATGGCAGAAGCTAACAAAGCGTTTGCTCATTATCGTTGGTAAAATAGAACCTAGGACCCTAAGCGTTAAAATGATAAAGATTCCTTTTAATGGGTTATCTCTAGTTTTTTAAACACTTAGGGTATCTGCGTATCTATTGTAATAAAAAAACCAAATATCCAATATTTTGGAAGGAGTAAGAATACTATGGCAAGAGATTTCTCTTTGAAAAACACTCGTAATATCGGTATCATGGCTCACATCGATGCTGGTAAAACAACGACTACTGAACGTATTCTTTATTACACAGGCCGTATTCATAAAATTGGTGAAACACACGAAGGTGCTTCACAAATGGACTGGATGTCACAAGAGCAAGAACGTGGTATCACAATCACTTCTGCTGCTACAACTGCAGAATGGGAAGGCCACCGTGTAAATATCATCGATACACCTGGACACGTAGACTTCACAGTTGAAGTTGAACGTTCTTTACGTGTACTTGATGGTGCCGTTACAGTACTTGATGCTCAATCAGGGGTTGAACCTCAAACTGAAACAGTTTGGCGTCAAGCAACAACATACGGTGTTCCACGTATTGTATTCATTAATAAAATGGATAAAATGGGTGCGAACTTTGAATATTCAGTTGGTACATTACATGAGCGCTTACAAGCTAATGCTCACCCAATTCAATTACCAATCGGTGCGGAAGATGATTTCAGCGCTATTATTGATTTAGTAGAAATGAAATGTTTCCAATACAATAACGATTTAGGTACTGAAATTGAAGAAATTGAAATTCCTGAGTCTCACAAGCAAAAAGCTGAAGAAACTCGTGAATCTTTAATTGAAGCTGTTGCAGAATCAAATGACGAATTAATGGAAAAATACTTAGGTGGAGAAGAAATCACAATTGATGAGCTTAAAAAAGCTATTCGTCAAGCTACTTGTGATGTTGAATTCTACCCAGTATTATGTGGTACAGCATTCAAAAACAAAGGTGTTCAATTAATGTTGAACGCAGTTATTGACTACTTACCATCACCATTAGATGTTAAACCTATTGTCGGACATAGATTCGAAAGTGAAGAAGAAGTAATTGCTAAACCTGATGATTCAGCACCTTTCGCTGCATTAGCGTTTAAAGTAATGACTGACCCTTATGTAGGTAAATTAACATTCTTCCGTGTTTATTCTGGTACTATGGAATCAGGATCATACATTAAAAACTCAACTAAAGGGAAACGTGAACGTGTAGGTCGTATCCTACAAATGCACGCTAACTCTCGTCAAGAGATTTCTACTGTATATTCTGGTGATATTGCTGGTGCGGTAGGTCTTAAAGATACTGGTACAGGTGATACTCTATGTGACGAAAAAGATGACATCATCTTAGAAGCAATGGAATTCCCAGAGCCAGTTATTCACTTATCAGTTGAGCCTAAATCAAAAGCTGACCAAGATAAAATGACTAACGCATTAGTTAAATTACAAGAAGAAGACCCAACATTCCATGCACATACTGACCATGAAACTGGACAAGTTATCATCGGTGGTATGGGTGAATTACACCTTGATATTTTAGTAGACCGTATGAAACGTGAATTCAAAGTTGAGTGTGCTGTTGGTGCGCCAATGGTATCTTACCGTGAAACGTTCAAAACGCCTGCACAAGTACAAGGTAAATTTGCTCGTCAATCAGGTGGACGTGGACAATTTGGTGATGTTCACATTGAATTTACACCTAACGAACAAGGCGCAGGTTTCGAATTCGAAAACGCTATTGTTGGTGGGGTAGTTCCTCGTGAATATATTCCTTCAGTTGAAGCTGGTCTTAAAGACGCTATGGAAAACGGTGTATTAGCTGGTTATCCATTAGTTGATGTTAAAGCTAAATTATATGATGGTTCATACCATGATGTCGATTCATCTGAAATGGCCTTCAAAATTGCAGCTTCATTAGCACTTAAAGAAGCAGCTAAAAAATGTGATCCAGTAATCTTAGAGCCAATGATGAAAGTTGAAATCGTTATGCCTGAAGAGTACATGGGTGACATTATGGGTGACGTAACAAGTCGTCGTGGACGTGTTGAAGGTATGGAAGCACGCGGTAACGCTCAAGTTGTTCGTGCATTCGTTCCACTTTCAGAAATGTTCGGTTACGCTACAAACTTACGTTCTAACACTCAAGGTCGTGGTACTTATACTATGGTATTTGATCACTACGAAGAAGTACCAAAATCAATTTCTGAAGAAATTATCAAGAAAAATACAGGCGCTTAATCAAAACGCTTTAATAAATTGATTTTTTTCTCAAAATGATTTATAAATTAACTATAGGTTATCCTCATGATGGTGAGTAACCATCATGAGGCTTAATAAAAAAATATAATTTTTAATATGAATAGGAGAGATTTCATAATGGCTAAAGAAAAATTTGATCGCTCAAAAACACATGCCAATATTGGTACTATCGGTCACGTTGACCATGGTAAAACTACTTTAACAGCTGCTATTGCAACTGTATTAGCAAAACGTTCTGGTGACGGAGAAGCTCGTTCATACGCTCAAATCGACAACGCTCCAGAAGAAAAAGAACGTGGTATTACAATTAATACTTCACACATCGAATATGAAACAGCTACTCGTCACTATGCGCACGTTGACTGCCCAGGACACGCTGACTATGTTAAAAACATGATCACTGGTGCTGCTCAAATGGACGGCGGTATCTTAGTAGTATCTGCTGCTGACGGCCCAATGCCTCAAACTCGTGAGCACATTCTTTTATCACGTAACGTAGGTGTTCCTGCATTAGTAGTATTCTTAAACAAAGTTGACATGGTTGACGACGAAGAATTATTAGAATTAGTTGAAATGGAAGTTCGTGACTTATTAACAGAATATGACTTCCCTGGCGATGACACTCCAGTAATTGCTGGTTCAGCATTAAAAGCTTTAGAAGGCGACGAAGCTTACGAAGAAAAAATTGTTGAATTAATGGAAGCTGTAGATACTTTCATTCCAACTCCAGAACGTGATTCTGACAAACCATTCATGATGCCAGTTGAGGACGTATTCTCAATCACTGGTCGTGGTACTGTTGCTACAGGCCGTGTTGAACGTGGTCAAATCAAAGTTGGTGAAGAAATCGAAATTATCGGTTTAACTGAAGAATCGTCTAAAACAACTGTAACTGGTGTTGAAATGTTCCGTAAATTATTAGACTTCGCTGAAGCTGGAGATAACATCGGTGCATTATTACGTGGTGTTGCTCGTGAAGACGTTAACCGTGGTCAAGTATTAGCTAAACCAGGTTCAATCACACCTCACACTAAATTCAAAGCTGAAGTTTATGTATTATCAAAAGATGAAGGTGGACGTCATACTCCATTCTTCACTAACTACCGCCCACAATTCTATTTCCGTACTACTGACGTAACTGGTGTTGTAAACTTACCAGAAGGTACTGAAATGGTTATGCCTGGCGACAACGTTGAAATGGACGTTGAATTAATTTCACCTATCGCTATTGAAGACGGTACTCGTTTCTCAATCCGTGAAGGTGGACGTACAGTTGGATCAGGTGTTGTTACTGTAATCGAAGCTTAATTCGATTTCGTACAGACTTAACCAAACGTATAATATCTAGCATATTTTACTAGATTTAAATAGAGCAGGGGAAATTCTTATTAACTTAAGAATTTCCCCTGTTTTTTATGTTCATTAATATATAGAATTTATTTTTCTAATTCTTCACTATGTTCAATAATGGATAGGAAGAGTTTAACGCTATTTTGTAATGATTGTTCATCTAAATCGAATTTAGGGTGATGATGAGGGTAAGTTGCTTTTAATGCTTCATTGCCTACACCTGTAAAGAAATAAGTTCCTGGTACATGCTGTAAGAAGTAACCAACATCTTCTCCACCGAGTGAAGGCGGAAAATCAAAAGCTTCTTCGATAGTATCAATATTACTTGCTAGATTTTTAGCCCATTTTGTTTCCTTTTCATGGTTTACTACTGGTGGATATCCGTCTGTATAGTCTAAGTGACATTTCACACCATAACTTGACTCTATACCGTTTAAAATCCCATTTAAACGATCTTTGATTTGTTCTTTAACGCTAGGTAAATAACTTCTTATTGTTCCTGTTAATTTTACTTTGTCCGCTATAACATTAAAGGCGTTACCACCTTTAAATGTTCCAAATGTGACAACTGCTGATTCAAGTGGGTCAATAGTTCTTGATACAATACTTTGCGCCTGAACAATTAATGATGAAGCTGCGACAATTGGGTCTTTTGCGAATTGAGGCATTGCGCCATGCCCACCAAGCCCTTGGATTTCAATTTCAAATGAATCTGCAGCTGCATAAGCAGGTCCAGCACAAAATCCGACTTTATTTGCGTCTATATGGCTCGCTGTATGGGTACCGAATACATAATCAACACCATCTAATGCACCAGCTTCTATCATAGCTCTAGCGCCACCTGGAAGGACTTCTTCAGCATGTTGATGAATAAGTACGACATTACCATGGATAGCATCTGAATGTTCTTTTAATATTTTAGCTGTTATTAATAAGCTTGCTGTATGAGCGTCATGTCCACAAGCATGCATAACGCCCTCTACTGTAGACTTATAAGGCACTTCCTTTTCATCGTTGATAGGCAAAGCATCAAAGTCTGCTCTTAAAGCAATAGTAGGACCTTCTTTCCCGCCTTTAATATAGCCTAAAAGTCCGTTACCTCCGACATCTTTTTTTACTTCAATACCTAAATTTTCAAGATAATCTGAGATATACTTTTTAGTATTTTCTTCTTGAAAAGATAATTCAGGATGTTGATGTAAATGCCTTCTAATTTCGATTAATTCATCCATATGCTTTTCAACTTCATGCGTTAAGGTCATTTTTATAATCTCCTTCCATAAACTTAAATGTTGTTAATAAAAAGATGCGTACAGCATTGATTAACCCTTTTTCATCGATATCGAATTTTGGATGATGATGGGGAAAATCTGCTTTAAAATGCTCATTTCTAGTTCCAGTATAGAAGAAAGCACCGGGCACTCTTTGTTGGTAATAAGAGAAGTCTTCACCACTTAAACTTGCTTCTAATTCTACCAGTTCATAAACGCTATCAACTTCTTGAGTGGCTTCAAGAATGAGGTCAGTCTCACGTTCTGTATTAATGACAGGAGGATAGCCTTTACTATATTTTAAATCGTAAGTAACATCTGTTGAAGTTGTTAAGCCTTCAAGTACTTTTTTGAAACCTTCTACAACGCTTGCTTGAGTCTCTGAATCAAATGTTCTTATCGTCCCGCCAATTTTACATGTATCTGGTATAACGTTATTTGTTTCACCAGCATTAAACATTGTGATAGAAAGAACGGCAGGTGATAAAGCACTTGTTTTACGTGAAACAATATATTGTAAGTCATTACATAGTTGAATTCCGGCTGCTAATGGATCTATTAATTGGTCGGGATGAGCTGCGTGACCACCTCTACCTTTTAACGTAATCCAGAAGTCATCTGGAATGCCTGTTGTTGTCCCGTATTTATAACCGACTTTACCAACATCTATAGTACTTGATACATGTTGGCCAATGATAGCGTCCACACCTGTTAGGCATCCGTCTGCAATCATTTGTATCGCGCCGCCAGGGTCTACTTCTTCAGCATGTTGGTGAATAAAAACAACACGACCATTAATATCATCACGATGTTCAGATAAAATTTTTGCAGTCATGAGTAAGACAGCAGTATGCGCATCATGTCCACAAGCATGCATGACTCCATCTACAGTAGATTTATAAGGTACTTCTTTTTCGTCTTGTATAGGTAATGCATCAAAATCAGCTCTAATTGCTAGGGTAGGGCCTGGTTTATCTTTGTTTAATGTTCCAACTACACCTCTGTCACCAACACCTTCTCTAACATCTATGTCTAGATTACGAAGGTAATTTGCAATATAGGCTGGAGTTTGTACTTCTTCAAATGAAAGTTCAGGATTCATATGTAAATGCCTTCTGATTTCTATCATCTCATCATAATAATCTTCAACTTTTTGAAATAAAATATCTTTCATTTATTATATTACTCCTTCAACTTCAAGAATTTTTAAAAACATTTCTGTTGTCGTTTTCATTGCATCTTCATCTAAATCAAACATTGGGTGATGGTGAGGGGCTGTTGAAGATTTTTCTTCATTACCACTACCAGTTAGGAAGAAGCATCCTGGACGTTCTAAAAGATAGTAAGAAAAGTCTTCACCAATCATCATTGGTTCGATATCTTCATAAGTAAGGTCTAAATCTGTAGCTGCTTCTTTAACAACATTGTATTGTTCATCATGATTAATGACGGTAGGATAGCCTCTTCTATAATCGAAATCGTAACTTGCGTTATTTGCGATACAGATACCCTTTAAAAGGCGTTCTAGTTCTTCTTCGATTAAATCCTTCACTTTGGGATTAAACGTTCTGACAGTGCCTTCAATAGTCGCTGTGTCGCTAATAACATTAAAGGTGTTACCTGCGTCAATTTTTCCTACAGTAATAACACCTTGGTCGATAGGATCTAAATTTCTTGAAATGATTTTTTGTAAACTAGAAATATACTCTGAAACAATGACGATAGGATCAATGGAAGTGTGTGGTTTAGCACCATGACCACCTTTACCTTGAATTGTGATTTTAAAATAATCAGGAGAAGCCATCACTGCACTACGCTTAGTTTTAATTTCTGATGTTGAATGTCCACTCCAAAAGTGATTGCCGTATATTTTATCTACGCCATCTAAAGCACCATCATCAACCATTGGTTTAGCGCCACCTGGACTTAATTCTTCCGCGTATTGGAATATAAAAACGACATTACCTTTCAATTGTGATTGATGTTCATGTAGTAATTCACATAAAGTGAGTAGTGTAGCTGTATGCCCGTCGTGTCCACAAGCATGCATCACACCATCTACAGTAGATTTATATGGAACGTCTTTTTCATCTTGAATAGGCAATGCATCAAAATCAGCACGAAATGCAATAGTCTGACCTGGTTCATTTCCTTTAAGTTTTGCTACTATACCATTTTGACCAACACGTTCTCTTATTTGTAACTTATCTAACTTTTTGAGTTCAGATAAAATAAAATCATGAGTTTTATCCTCATGATATGATAATTCTGGATTCATATGCATATATCGTCTTATTTCTACGAGACGATCAAATTTTTCTTCGATTTCTTTTTTCCAATTGACCATTGCTAAACCTTCTTTCAATTCTTTCGAAATATAATACGACTATTGTAGCAAAATTTATAGAAAATTTAAACAATTCAATTTACTGTGATAACGCTTAATTCTTTGATTTTAGTATGTTATGATAAATAAAAAGTGCTAAAGGAGAAAGTGCAAATGGTACAAACATTAGAAACATTTTTAACAACAAATTTAAATGAATTGAAGGATAATGGTTTGTATAATGAAATTGATATTGTTGAAGGCGCAAATGGTGCTGAAATTAATATTGGTGGAAAATCATATATCAATTTATCTTCAAACAATTACCTTGGATTAGCAACAGACGAAGATTTGAAAAAAGCTGCTAAAGACGCAATCGATACTCATGGTGTTGGCGCTGGTGCAGTACGTACTATTAATGGGACACTAGATTTGCATAGAGAATTAGAAGAGACTTTAGCTCAATTTAAAGGGACTGAAAGTGCAATTGCTTATCAATCTGGATTCAACTGTAACATGGCAGCAATTTCAGCAGTTATGAATAAGAATGATGCAATTCTTTCTGATGAATTAAACCATGCTTCTATTATAGATGGCTGTCGTTTATCTAAAGCGAAAATCATTCGAGTGAATCATTCTGATATGGAAGATTTAAGAGCAAAAGCAAAAGAAGCAGTAGAGTCAGGTCAATATAACAAAGTAATGTATATTACTGACGGCGTATTCTCTATGGATGGTGATGTAGCTAAATTACCAGAAATCGTAGAAATCGCTGAAGAATTTGGCTTAATCACTTATGTTGATGACGCTCACGGCTCAGGTGTTATGGGTAAAGGAGCAGGCACAGTAAAACATTTCGGTTTACAAGATAAAATTGATTTCCAAATTGGAACGTTATCTAAAGCAATAGGTGTAGTAGGCGGATACGTAGCAGGTACGAAAGATTTAATAGATTGGTTAAAAGTTGCTTCAAGACCTTTCTTATTCTCAACTTCTTTAGCACCTGGAGATACTAAAGCAATTACTGAATCAGTTAAAAAATTAATGGCTTCAACTGAATTACACGATAAATTATGGGATAATGCGAACTACTTAAAAGAAGGCTTAAAAGCTAAAGGGTTCGATATTGGACATTCAGAAACACCAATTACACCAGTAATTATTGGTGAAGAGAAAAAGGCTCAAACATTTAGTAAACGACTAATGGACGAAGGTGTATATGCAAAAGCTATAGTATTCCCGACTGTGCCTAGAGGTACAGGTCGTGTAAGAAATATGCCAACTGCAGCACATACGAAAGAACAATTAGATCAAGCAATTGAAACTTACGAAAAAATTGGTAAAGAACTTGGATTGCTGTAAATAATGTGAAGTGACAGGCTGAGACATAAATAAATGTCTCAGCCTTATTTATGATATACTCCCTGTTTTTATGATATACTCCCTGTTTTTATGATATACTCCCTGTTTTTATGATATACTCCCTGTTTTTATGTAATAAGTGCCCTTTTTATTATAGAAATGTGTTTCTCAAGTATACAAATCGGCTTAAATAAGTTAAAATAACTATAAAGAAAGCGTTTTTGTACGTTCTAAAAAGACAATTGAACATTTCAATAGTACAGGAGGATTTTTATTATGAAAAAAGTCATCATAACTGGTGCGCTAGGTCAAATCGGGACAGAATTAGTAATAAAATTAAGAGAAAAATTTGGCAACGATCAAGTTCTAGCTACAGATATAAAAAGACCAGAAAGTGACAGCGTTATATTAAATGGACCATTCGAAATACTAGATGTAGCGGATAAAGACAGATTGTTTGAGCTAGTTGAAACATTTAAAGCAGATACAATTATGCATATGGCTGCTTTATTATCTGCAACTGCTGAAAAAAATCCTTTATTTGCATGGAATTTAAATATGGGTGGGCTTGTAAATGCTTTAGAAGCGGCAAGAGAATACAACATGCAATTCTTTACACCAAGTTCTATAGGTGCTTTCGGGCCTAATACACCAAAAGATATGACGCCACAAGAAACGATACAAAGACCGACTTCAATGTATGGCGTGAATAAAGTAGCAGGAGAATTATTATGTGACTACTATTATACGAAATTTGGCGTAGATACAAGAAGTGTACGTTTCCCTGGGTTAATTTCTTATGTAAAAGAACCAGGCGGAGGTACAACAGATTACGCTGTGGAAATATACTTTAAAGCGATACGAGAAGGTAAATACAATAGTTATATCGCTAAAGGGACATATATGGATATGATGTTTATGGATGATGCTATTAATGCGATTATTCAATTGATGGAAGCAGACGGGGAAAGATTGGTTCATCGTAACGCATATAACGTAAGTGCTATGAGCGTAGAACCAGAAACAGTTAAAGCTTCAATACAAAAAATATTGCCTGAATTTGAGCTTGGTTATGATGTTGATCCTGACCGTCAAGCAATTGCAGATACTTGGCCAAATTCAATCGATACAAGTTGTGCTAAGGAAGAATGGGGATTCAATCCACAATATGATTTAGATAGCATGACAAAACTAATGTTGAAAGCAATTAAAGAAAAAGACCAATTAGCAAAAAGTTAAATATATTATGAGTATTTTTTAAATTTTCTAAAAACTTATTGAATAACCCCTCTATGACTGATATACTTGATAACATTAATTATTAATTAGCCTAGGAGGAATCATTATGTCAGAAACATTTTACGTAGAACAGCGTGAGCAGCTGAAAGAAAAACCGGATTTTCAAAAGTTAGCGTTCGGCGAAATCTTTACAGATTATATGCTATCTATGTCTTATAAACAAGGTGAAGGCTGGTCAGAGCCTAAAATTATTCCATATGGGCCAATTACTTTATCGCCAAGTGCACAAGGGCTTCATTATGGTCAAACAGTATTTGAAGGCATGAAAGCATATAAAGACGGAGATGAAGTAACGTTATTCAGACCTGACCAAAATTTCAAAAGAATCAATTTATCGTTAAAACGTTTGGAAATGCCACAAATCGACGAAGACAAAGTATTAGAAGGTTTATTACAGCTAATTGATATAGAACGTGATTGGGTGCCTAATGGTGAAGGCCAATCTTTATATGTGAGACCATTTGTATATGCAACTGAACCTTACTTAGGTGTACGTTCGTCAACAGATTATGAATTTCTAGTGATTCTTTCTCCTGTAGGTGCATATTATGGTGATGAACAATTAAAACCAACAAGTATATATGTCGAAGATGAGTTTGTTCGTGCTGTTAGAGGTGGAGTAGGTTTTGCTAAATGTGGTGGAAACTATGCTGCTAGTTTAATTGCACAAACACGTGCTAATGAATTAGGCTTTGATCAAGTTCTTTGGTTAGACGGTGTAGAACAAAAATATATCGAAGAAGTAGGTAGTATGAATATCTTCTTTGTAATCGATGGTAAAGTAGTAACACCTGAATTAAATGGTAGTATTTTACCAGGTATTACAAGAAAAACTGTGCTCGAGTTAGCCCAAGAATTGGGTTATGAAACTGAAGAAAAACGAATTTCAATCGATGAAGTAGTCAATGCACATCATGATGGTCGTTTAACAGAAATATTCGGCACAGGAACTGCAGCTGTTATTTCACCAGTTGGCTTCTTAAAATATGATGAAGTTGAAATTACAATTAATGATAATAAGACGGGTCCTATCACAAATCATTTATTTGATGAGTACACAGCAATCCAAACAGGTAAGAAAGAAGATAAACATGGTTGGAGAGTAGTAGTAGGACAAGAAAGCCGTATTGAGACAGTATAAAGATATTTAAAATAAATCAGGCTGAGACATCTATTTGTCCCAGCCTGATTTTTTAAAGGAGAATACATATATGATTAATTGGCTACTATTTGATAAAGACGGAACATTACTAAAGTTTGATGAAACATGGTCTGAAATCTCTCTTGTGATGATCAATAAATTTATAGAACAATATCAAGTTGAAGAAGAACAATCATTACAAGAAGAATTAGGATATGTAGACGGGAAATTTTTAGCAAGTGGTATTTTAGCTTCAGGAACATTATCTGATATCGTAAAAAAATTTCAAAAATACGCTAATCACGAAAATAATAAAGAAGTAGAAGACTGGACAGTACAATTAAGCAAAGATTTAATTGCAGAATATAATCCAGAAACGGTCGTAATAGACGACATGCAAAATACATTAAAACATTTCAAAGATAAAGGATATCAAATAGCGATTATAACGAGCGACGATCAAGACGGAACAAAACGCTTTATCAAAGATGCAGGCGTCAGTCATTTAATAGACGATACAATTACCGCTACTATTAACGGTTATCAAAAGCCAGACCCTAAAATGGTAGAAGACTTTTATGCAAAATGGAACGTTGTACCAGAAGAAATAGCAATAATAGGTGATACCCCAACAGATATACAAATGGGACGAAATTCACATTTCGGTGTAGTAGTCGGTGTACTAAGCGGTACAGGCGAAAAATCAGACTTGGAAGAAGCGGATTATATATACAAAGACATAAATGAATTTTATGAAAAAGAAACAGAATGGAATGGTAGATGATTCAGTAAATAATACTTCAAATAATTGAATGATACCTTTTATGGAATAAATTGTATATACTATATTTAATAGGAAATTGAATTGGATCTCATTTTAAAGGATATGGTTTATGAAAAATTTTTCTTTTACAAAGTTTATTATTTGGAAATCGAAAATTAGATTAAATGATATTTTAAAAGATATACGGTTACCACTTAATTTTAAAATGAATGGTTATATTTTATTTTTTTATAGTGTTTTAAGTGAATTGATTTTATGCATATTTTTAGTTAATCTGATTAATTCTGGTTATTTTCAATATATTTTAAATTATTTTACAAATTTTAAGTATATTTTATTGGTAACTATCATTTGTATACTGATGATAGTTCTATTTTTCTATGGAGGAAAATCAGCAAAATGGATGTATTATTCCGAGGATAAAGAATGGTTTCTACTTAATGTAAATGCATCAGCTACAAAAATATATATTTTATTTATTTCTTTTGAGTTCATATGGAGCTGTTTTACTATAACCATGACTATCATACCTATTTATTTTTTAATAGTTAGTTTTAGTGATGTGAAAATAGGTTGGATTCTTATATTGTCTGTTTTTTTATATTTTGTAGGGGTTTCGTGGAGATATTTATCTTTACTACAGACCAAATCCAATATATTTTTAGAAGGTAAAATAATATTATGGTATGTATTAAGCCTTGGTGCATCTTTCGGTGCAATTTTAATTTCAAATGCAATACTACCTTCTTTGTCTCAACTGAATAATTTAAAATCTGTAAAAGAATTAAAGCAAGTATTTTATGATTACTCTTGGAAATTAGAAAGCTTAAATAATGAAATGTTAAAAGTTATACATAATTTCAATATAATGATATTTCTTGAAAATAATCTTTTGATGATATTAAAAGTATGCATAATACTAACAATTTTATTTATGTTATTAAGGTATTTGTTTAATCATAATATATGGAATAGCTTTATTTTATTGCAACATGATTTTACTAGGATTAATGTTTATAAAATAATGGGAACTCCTACATTTTGGTTTTTAATAATCGGGGTTAATAATCTTTATGCAAACATTGATGGAAGTTCTATTGCTTTTTATTTTTTAATATACCCAGTTATATTCCTTCCAGTAATGTATTATTTCTCATCAATATATGAAAGCGTTATTTTATATGAATTTGATTCGCAAGGGCAATATGACAAAATTTTTTTACAAACAAAATGGGGATTGTTTAACTTATTTTTATATAAGTATAAAATTTTGTTGATGGTTTCATTTCTATTATTTTTAGTAACAACTTTAATATTAAATTTTGGTCATTTAACTAGCTTATTTTTAATTTCTATTAATACCTTGGTATTGGTTTCAATAGTTGGTGTAACGACAATGCTACCTTCTATCTTTACTTCGAAGTTTTATCATTCAAATATTAATGAACTGAAAGAAGTTGTAGGAAGAGATCAAATATTAACAGTTGTACAATATGTTAATAATATTGGCTTACCCGTATTCATGTGTCTTCCATTATTTTTTAGAATGGTGAATCTTATAGATGCCAGTATCTATATATTGCTCCAAGGAATATTAATGCCAATTATAATTTTAGGATTAAATTTACTTTTGCTTATGATTTTAAAAATGTTGTTAATTAAAATAAGTGATTATAAATTGTTTGAAAGGTGACGTTATGATATTAGAGAATTTTAGTTTTAAATTTAAAAATAAAACGATATTCAAAGAGGTTAATATTAGCTTTCAATTGAATAACATTTACTATTTACTAGGTCCCAATGGACAAGGTAAAAGTACACTCCTAAAATTATTAACGAATCGCTATTATAAATATGAAGGAATGTTAACTTCATTCGATAAAAGTATAAGTTATTTAGCTGACAAAACTTACTTGTATGAACATTTATCAGGACAAGAATATTTGAAGTTTATAAAGGATATATTCTATCTTAAAACAACAGACGAAGAAGTTGATAAAATATTGTCTGGACTTAATCTAAAAGAATATATAAACGAGAAAATTGCAAACTATTCACACGGTATGAGGAGGAAACTTGAGATTGCTACTATTTTCTTTCGTGATACGGATATTATATTGTTAGATGAACCTTTCTCTGGCATAGATAAAGAATCACTTGAATTTATAACTAGGAAGCTGAGTGAACAGAAAAGTGAGAAAATCATTATTTTTACATCTCATCAAGAAGATATATCAAGAAAATTAGCTACTAAAATCATACAAATTAAAGATTATAAACTCATTGAAAAATTATAATAAAATACTCCCCTGAAAGCATGACGTATAAAAACTTTCAGGGGAGTTATTTAAGTTAAAAATGTTTTTTAGATCATATGAGTTGATAATATTAACCCGAACCTATATATTTCCTACTTCACTCTTGTATCGATAGCGCGATGTGTTTCAATGACGTGTGCTACTTTGTCGATGACTTTGTTGATTGATTCTGGGTCTTCGTATAAGTCATAATCATTTATATTTACACGAACAACTGGACACTCTGTAAAGTTGTTAATCCAATTATCATAGCGTGCGAAAAGTTTTTTCCAATATTGTTCGTCTGTTTCGATTTCCATTTGTCGTCCTCTATTTTTGATGCGTTGTATAACATCTTCATAGTCGCATTCTAAATAAATTAATGCATCTGGTTTAGGGAAGTATGGGGTCATAACCATTGCTTCAAATAGTTCTCTATAAGTTGCGTAGTCTTCTTGTGTCATTGTTCCTTGTTCTTCATGCATTTTTGCGAAAATATCAACGTCTTCGTAAATGGAACGGTCTTGTATAAATCCACCGCCGTACTCGAACATTCTTTTTTGTTCTTTAAAGCGTTCTGCTAAAAAGTATATTTGAAGGTGGAAACTCCAGCGTTCAAAGTCGTGATAGAATTTTTCTAAATATGGGTTGTTATCTACTTTTTCAAAAGATGTTTTAAAGTTTAAGCGCTCACTTAGAGCTGTTGTTAATGATGACTTTCCTACCCCAACAGTACCAGCAATCGTTATAATCGCATTACTGGGAATGACTTTATTGGTCATGTTTAATCTCTCCAATCAATGGTTGTAATAAATGTAAAACGTGTTGATAATCTGAGGTGTTATGAACGAAATCTAAATTTGAAGTATCTATTTGTATTGCATCAATTTCATTTTTTACTTCTTTATAAAACTGATTATAGTCGTGTTTTAATTGTGCTAAGTAGTCGTCTTCTATTTGAGCCTCATAGGATCTATTCCTATTGGCAATGCGTTCTTGAAGAACATCTAAGGAAGCATCGAGGAAGATTATTTGATCTGGCATGCGAATATCTTCAGTTAAGATATCGTAGATTCTACTGAATTTATCATATTCAAAATCGTTTAAAGTGTTTTTAGCGAAAATTTTATTTTTAAATATGTGATAATCACTTACGATGCCTTGCACATTTTGTAAATCTGTTAATTGTTTATAGCGATGACATAAGAAGAACATTTCAGTTTGAAAACTCCATTTTGAAATGTCATCATAAAAATCACTTAGAAATGGATTTTCATCTACAATTTCAAATTCTTCTTTATAATTCAAAGCTTTAGCAAGCTTTTTAGTTAAAGAACTTTTCCCGACTCCTATAGGTCCTTCAATTGCAATAAAGGTTTTTTTCATATTTATCTCTCCAGGTGTTAAAATAGACATACCTATTCTATCACAAATTAAACGGAGTGAAATAAAACGTGAATGAAAATTATATGAAACTTGCTATTGAAGAAGCGAAAAAAGCATGGAAAATGGACGAAGTACCAATTGGTGCAATTGTTGTGTATAAAGGGGAAATAATTGGACGAGGGCATAATTTAAGAGAAAATGAACAAAGTCCTTCTGCACATGCTGAGATGCTGGCAATACAAGAAGCATCTGAATATTTAAATTCATGGCGTTTAGAAGATACTACTTTATATGTAACGTTAGAACCTTGTGTTATGTGCTCGGGCGCTATAGTAATGAGTAGAATACCTCATGTTGTATACGGCGCAAGTGATCCTAAAGGTGGATGTAGTGGTAGTTTAATGAATTTAATAGAAGATACAAGGTTTAACCATCGTTCTACAGTAGAAAGAGGAATATTAGCAGAAGAGTGCGGAGAGATGCTTCGTACGTTTTTTAAAGAAAAAAGAGCGAAAAAGAAGCAAAACAAAGAGAAGAGTTCAGATTCATAGAGTTTGTACAGATAATTTGTTAGAATTTATGTTGAATATAAAGAAAAGAGGTCTCTCTAATGATAAAGTTAATCGCAACAGATATGGATGGTACTTTACTAAATGCAGCACACGAAATTTCTAATGAGAACTATGAAGCAATAAAATATGCTCAATCTAAGGGTATTACGGTAGTTATTGCTACGGGAAGAGCTTTTTATGAAGCGAATGGACCAATTGCACCAACAGATTTGACTTTACCTTATATTTGTTTAAACGGGGCTGAATTAAGGGATGAAGAATTTAACATTATTCATACATCTAAATTAACACGTCCATTAATTGATAAAATTACAGGTGTCTTAAATAGTGAAGATATTTATTACCAAGTGTATACGAACTTTGGTATTTATACAGAAGACCCAGAGAAAGACTTAGAAATCTATGTGGATATAGCAGAAAAAGCTGGCCAAAAAGCGGATGTTAAGAAAATTAGAGCTAATATACAAAATCGTATAGATAATGGGACTTTGAAACAAGTTGATAGCTATGACGAAATTAGTAAACGTCCAGGCGAAATTATTTTGAAAATCTTAGCATTTGCGAGTGATTTAGAAAAAATCGATAGAGCTAAAGCAGAAATTTCTGAGTCTCAAAGTTTAGCTGTATCTTCTTCTTCAAGAGGGAATATAGAAATTACACATTCTGATGCACAAAAGGGAATCGCATTAGAAGCAATCGCTGAACAACTCAAAATACCAATGTCAGATGTTATGGCGATAGGTGATAATTTAAATGACATTTCTATGTTAGAAAAAGCAGGATATGCAGTTGCAATGGAAAATGGTGCACCTGAAGTTAAAGAAATGGCGGATTATATAACAGATACAAACGAAAATAGTGGTGTTGGTAAAGCCATCATACAAGCATTGAAAAGCGAAGAGTAATTGTTAATAGTCCATTAGACTGATTTTTAACTGAGTATAAACTCTTAGTTATTCAGTATGTTATACTGTGAGGTATAATAAATATCATAATTTTGAGGTGACAACAGTGAAAGTATTACTTATTGTAGGTAGCGCTAAACAATACTCTCATACACATGCACTGGCGCAATTTGTTCGCGGTAACTTAGAAGAACAAGATGCAGAGGTAACATTGTTTGATTTATATGATAAGCCAGTTCCGTTCTTAGATGTATCTGGCCGACACTTAAATGATGAACGTATTAAAGCAAATGTTAATGAATTACGAGAACTAGCTGAAGAAGCAGATGCTATTATAATTGGTACACCAAATTATCACGGTTCATATTCAGGCGTAGTAAAAAATGCATTAGATCATTTAACGATGGACGAATTCAAAATGAAACCGGTTGGATTAATTTGCAATAGTGGTGGCATGCGTAGTACGGAACCATTATCACACTTAAGAATCATCATGAGAAACTTGTTAGGAATTGCTGTGCCTGTCCAAATCTCTACACAAGATGCAGATTACGGAAAAACAGAAGACGGCACTTACTATGTGGATGTAGATGATATTAAATTACGCGTTAAACTATTTACAGAGCAAATCATTAAATTAATTCAGAACAATCCATGGGTTGAAACTGAAGAAGAAGTGAATTTGTAATTAAGGAAAGTAACGAGTGGTTACTAGGGTTAAATAAAAATGAAAAACAGCCAAAATTCTTTTTTAAATAAGAATTTTGGCTGTTTTTTTAGTTATATATGATTATTTTGAGTATTTTAATCTTGCGAATGCATCATGTTGATGTATTGATTCCTCATTACGGCATTCTATTTCGAAGCCATTAATCCATTCTAATTCGACTAAATCTGCTGCTACTAATCTAATTAAGTCCTCTACGAAGCGAGGATTTTCATATGCACGCTCTGTAACTGCTTTTTCATCTGTACGTTTTAGTATTGGATAAAGCATAGAGCTTGCATTTGCTTCCATACCGTCTAAAATCAATTCTTTATAATTATCCGGTAAATCAGTCTCAGTGTCTAAATCAATTAGGACTGTAATAATACCGCGCTGGTTATGAGCAGAGTATTCACTAATTTCTTTAGAACAAGGACATAGTGTTGTAACCGGTACTTCGATACCTAACGATTTTTTAGTAAGTTTGTCATCTGATACTGATAAAATGTAACGTATATCAGCGTTTCCAACAGCTTTTTGTTGAGTAATGGGACTGTATCGGTTAAAGAACCATTTAGCTGATACGTCTACAGAAGCTGTATTTTGGAACATTGCACTTTCAAGTGTATTGAGTAATGATTTTAAAGAATCAAAACCTAAAGGCACACCGTTATCGTAATGTTTTTCAACACTTTCGATGATACGGCTCATATTAATACCTTTTTCATCTTGATTTAAACTTGTTGAAAACTCAAAATTACCAATTGATTGAAAACCATCTATTTTAACAGGATAAACTAAATTTTTAATACCAACATGCTCAATTTCGAATAGGAAATCTTTTTTAGAACTTTGTAAATCAGGCATTTTTTCTTTTTCAGTAGGTTTCGTTCCTTTGATTGGATCTACTGAACCAAAATATTTCCATCGCGCTTCACGTGTTGATAAATCGATTTGTTTCATTAACATTGCCTCCAACTATCTATTCAATATGATATGTCCAGAAATGTTCTGACTTCAACCACATATCTTTAGCCGCTTCACTCTCTTGTGTATTTGAAGCGAGGTTTTGTAAC
This sequence comes from Mammaliicoccus sp. JADD-157, assembly GCF_049310805.1. Taxonomy (NCBI): domain Bacteria; kingdom Bacillati; phylum Bacillota; class Bacilli; order Caryophanales; family Staphylococcaceae; genus Mammaliicoccus; species Mammaliicoccus sp. JADD-157. Next base: position 53,161 of record NZ_JBMOVZ010000001.1, read on the forward strand.
ATTGGTCCGGTTTGAGATGCATGAGCTTGAAGTACTTTCATTTTACGTTCCTCATAACCAGTTATATCTATATTTACATCGGGCTCTCCGAGATCGCTATACGTGTCATTGCTAAATGCTACTAAATGTAATTTAGGACGTTCCGATTTTTCCATACGGCTTACTGTTCTTATCACTGCTTCTGCAGTTGCTTCATGGTCTGGATGTACAGAATAGCCTGGATAGAATGATATTATTAGTGATGGATTTAATTCATCTATTAATGATTTTACCATATTATCTATTTCATCTTTCGGTTCAAATTCAACAGTTTTATCTCTATAACCCATTTTACGTAAATCAGTAATACCGATTGCTTCAGCAGCTGCTTCTAATTCACGTTCTCTAATAAACGGTAAAGACTCTCTTGTTGCAAAAGGAGGGTTGCCGAGATTACGACCCATTTGACCTAAAGTTAAGCATGCATAAGTAACTGGGACACCGCTATCTATAAATTTGCTTAATGTACCCGAAGTTCCAAACGCTTCATCATCTGGATGTGGGAATATAACTAACACTTGTCTTTCTTTATCCATTGTCGTCACCTCTTATTCCTTAAACGGTTTACTACTAATTTCTAAACTAGCAGCAAGTTGCCCTTCATGATTTAATCCCGCTAATAATAATTCTTTATTTTCCGTTACTTCATAATGCGTCAAACCTTGTACATAAACCCAGCCATTGTTGTCTAATTTAAGGCCCACACGGAAAGGCTCTTTAACGCCACCTGTTAAATGGGCATGGGTAAATGTAACTTGAATATTTCTTAAAAATGTACCAGCGTTGAACACTTTTTGATCAAAGTGATTCGCATATGCACCATTTGTTGTCTCTACATGAAGATAAACTGGCTTATTTTCATATTCTGATATTAAGGTTTGAACTTGATCTATTTGAATTAATTCCATGCCTTTCACTCCTCATAGTATATACTTTACTATTCTACTAAATTCTCGAGTAAATTTATATACATTCTGCTCACAACTCAGGAATTATTATCCTTTAAAATAACTTCTTTAGTATGCTCGTATTGTGTTAAATGACTTTCGTGTGACAAAAGCATGTAACTGACAACATCTATTAGAAAATGAGCTGAAATTTGAGTGTTAATAAATTGATGATCATTTATTCTAGTTTGATCTATCGTCATAATCGTTATGTCTGAGAGTGCGGAAAGAGGGCTACCAGCATAGTTAGTAATCGCAATAATTGTGGCACTATGATCTTTAGCGATTTTAACAGCGTTAACCAATTCTTTTGTTTCTCCACTATTAGACAAGGCAATAAATGTATCTCGCTCAGTGAGCAAAGAAGCACCAATTTTTATTTGATGCACATCTGTCGCTGAATTTCCTTTAATACCCATGCGCATTGTTCTGTAATAGAACTCAGTGGCTGTTAAACCTGAGCTACCTAACCCTGCAAATAACGCATGTTCACTTTCTATTAATACTTCGATCAATTGATTTATTTTTTTATTAGAAATAAATTCACCTGATTGTTGAATGATAGATTGATGATATTCATATATCCGTTGTATGAGAGGTACGTTTTGAATATCTGTGCCATTATAAGATTGTTGAATATTAAATTTCATATCTTGGAAATGCTGATAATTAAGTTTATGACTGAAACGAGAAATACTAGAAGGTGAAACATTAATAGCATAAGCTAATGCTGTAATTGTTGAAAAATGGTCGCCTTTCGGATGAGTAGTAATATACTGTGCAATTTTTTCGTCTGTTTTTGTGAAAAGATATGAAAATTGTTGAATACGATTTTCAAAATTCATGGTTAACACTCCTGTTTTCTATAATATGTGTATTATATTTGAAAAAGTTTTTCAAAACAATGAATATTATTGACTAATCTTTTCATGGTGTTATATTTAGTTTCAATAGGAGGTGTGTCCATGAGTAAAATTTTTGATAAGGCACAACAATTCGGGAAATCATTTATGTTACCCATCGCTATATTACCAGCAGCGGGTTTGCTTCTGGGTATTGGAGGTGCGTTGAGTAACCCAAATACAATAAAAGCTTATCCAATCTTAGATGTGGATTTATTACAATATATCTTTATATTAATGTCTTCAGCAGGGGATATTGTTTTTGCTAATTTACCAGTAATATTTGCTATAGGTGTAGCGATTGGATTAGCGAGAAGTGATAAAGGTACAGCTGGTCTAGCAGCGATGTTAGGCTTTCTAATTATGAATGCAACTATGAACGCGTTATTGACGATTACTGACAATATTGCATCTCAAGATTCACTTGCTAAAGCAGGGCAAGGAATGATGTTAGGAATCCAAACAGTTGAAACAGGTGTATTTGGTGGTATTATCGTCGGTATTTTGACGTCATTTTTACATAATAAATATAACAAGATTACATTGCCACCATTTTTAGGGTTCTTTGGTGGTTCTAGATTCGTACCTATTATAACCTCTGTAGCTTCTATAGTATTAGGTGTTGTATTGTACTTTGTATGGCCGACCATCCAAGGTTGGATATTTGGTGCAGGTGGACTTGTAAATAAGACAGGCGTTATAGGAACGTTCATTTATGGATTTGTATTACGTATGCTTGGACCATTTGGACTGCATCATATATTCTATTTACCATTCTGGCAAACAGCTTTAGGTGGTACAATGGAAATCAACGGTAAAATTGTTCAAGGAACACAAAATATATTTTTCGCTCAGTTAGGCGATGCTAATTTAACACATTATTATTCGGGCATTTCACGTTATATGTCTGGTAGATTTATAACAATGATGTTTGGCTTGTTAGGTGCTGCATTAGCTATCTACCATACTGCAAAGCCTGAAAAGAAAAAAGTCGTAGGTGGTTTAATGCTTTCAGCGGGGCTTACGTCATTCTTAACAGGTATAACTGAGCCTTTAGAATTCAGTTTCTTATTTATTGCGCCAGTTTTATATGTTATCCATGCTATATTTGATGGATTAGCCTTTATGATGGCTGATATATTTAATATTACAGTTGGACAAACTTTTAGTGGTGGTTTTATTGATTATATACTGTTCGGTGTGTTACAAGGTAATAGTAAGACAAATTATTTACTAGTGATTCCAATTGGTATAGTCTGGTTCTTACTGTATTACGTTACATTTAGATTTTTAATTACTAAATTTAACTTTAAGACGCCTGGCCGTGAAGATGAAGCGGCGGTTGAAACTGTTAAAGCAAGTGAACGCGCGCAAACAATTATTAAAGGTTTGGGTGGCAAGGAAAACATTGATGCTGTAGATTGTTGTGCAACAAGATTAAGAGTGACCGTTAAAGATGGTGAACAGATTGATGAAGATTTGATTAAATCAACTGAATCACGAGGTATTGTTCAAAAAGGTACAGGTGTACAAATTATATATGGTCCTCATGTAACAACAATTAAAAATGAAGTTGAAGAAGCATTAGAAGAAAAATAAGGAGTGCATTTTAAATGTTACCGCAAGGATTAATAGTTTCATGTCAAGCATTACCAGAAGAGCCATTATATTCTTCATTTATTATGAGTAAAATGGCATTAGCTGCTTATCAAGGTGGTGCTAAAGGAATTAGAGCAAATACGAAAGAAGACATCATCGCAATAAAAAAAGAAGTCGACTTACCAGTCATCGGTATAGTAAAAAGAGATTACGAAGATTCCAACGTATTTATCACAGCTACTACGAAAGAAGTCGATGAGTTGATTGAAAGTGGATGTGAGGTAATTGCTCTAGATGCGACTAAACAAGAAAGACCAAAAGAATCACTTGAAGAAATTGTTCAGTATATTAGAGATAACGCACCAAATGTAGAAATTATGGCTGATATATCAGATTTAGACGAAGCAATCAATGCTGATAAGCTTGGGTTTGACTATGTTGGTACAACATTAAGAGGTTATACATCATATACTAAAGGTCATGTATTATACGAAAATGACTTTCAATTTTTAAAAGATGTATTAAATAAAGTCGAAGCTAAAGTGATAGCAGAAGGAAACGTTGTAACACCTGAAATGTTGAAGCGTGTAACGGATTTAGGTGTTCATTGCACAGTTGTTGGAGGCGCAATCACAAGACCTTTAGAAATTACAAAACGATTTATTAAAGAAATAGAGGGATAATCATGAAATTTATAAATTTAGGTACTGAAAAAGAAGCTTGTCATTATGTTGCAAATGAGTTATTAAAGCAAATCATAACTGACAATAAGAGTGTGTTAGGTTTAGCTACTGGTGGTACAATGGTCGGCGTATATGAACAATTAGTTAATTTAATTAAAATAAATAAATTGGATTTAAGTAATATTACAACCTTTAATTTAGATGAGTATATAGGAATCGACTCTAATCATCCAGAGAGTTATTACACATATATGCACGATATATTATTTAACCATTTATCTAGTTGGAACGAAGAAAAAATACATTTACCACATGGATCAGCAAATGATTTAAATAGCGAAGTAGAACGCTATGAGAATCTAATAGATAAAGAAGGTCCAATGGACATACAAATATTAGGAATTGGTGAAAATGGTCATATCGGTTTTAATGAGCCAGGAACATCATTTGATAGTTTAACAAGTGTAGTTGATTTAACAGAATCAACAATAGAAGCTAACAGTAGATATTTTGAAACGAAAGAAGAAGTACCTAAACAAGCAATTTCAATGGGGATTCAATCTATTTTAAAAGCTAAACGCATCATATTATTAGCTTTTGGACCAAAAAAAGCAGAAGCGATTCAAAAGTTGTTGTCAGGTGAAATTACGACTGATCTTCCAGCTTCAGCATTGTACAATCACCCGAATGTAGAAATCATTGTAGATAATAGTGCTTATAGTAATAAAGAATCTTAAAGTACATATGTAAATATTAACTTGATAGATGATATCGTTTAAAGTACAATTACTACTACAAAGAATGAGCCTTAAGAAACGGCGGGTGAAAATAGTGGAAAGAAAGCGTATTTCATTTAATGATGAAGCGGTTTTAAATTATTGTAATATCATGGGATATCAGTATTATGAAGAAGTGCCAGTTCAATATTTATTAAGTGTTCTTCGTGAATTTGATAGTTTTAAGCCTTATATGGGCAGTAACGTAAAACTAAAACAAATTAAAACCGAATTTGAACAAACTGAACGTATTATGACTTTAGAAAATTATGAAGCTGAAATCGTGTGTCTTAATGAAAGTAAAGTAGATAATATGACGCTTTATGAATATGAAATGAAACTATTTAAAAAACAAAAAGTGATTGCCAAAATAAAAGCAGAATTTGGCATTGGACAATAATGAAAAGGCTACACGTAAAAAAGCCTACAAAGTGAGATACTCTGTAGACTTTTTAAACGTGTAGTTTTTATTTATACTTCTTCAGTATAAACTTCGATTTTTTCAATACGGTTTGCTGCACCATGATCAACTGGACCGACGAATTCATTCATTCTCCAGCCATTTTTTATTGCAGATGCAACAAATGCTTTAGCGTGTTTTACAGCATCTTCTGGAGACTCACCGTTAGCTAAATTAGCAGTAGTTGCAGCAGCAAATGTACAGCCGGCACCATGATTATAACTAGATTGGAATTTATCAGTAGAAAGTAATATATGTTTTTTACCATCATAGAATAAGTCAAAGGCTTTATCTGATTCTAGCGCTTTACCACCTTTAATGATGACATATTGTGAACCAAGCTCATGTATTTTTTCAGCAGCTTTTTTCATATCTTCGATAGATGTTAATTTACCTAAACCAGAAAGTTGTCCCGCTTCAAATAAATTTGGTGTTACAATTGTTGCTTTAGGTAATAATTCTTTAATCATTGCTTCAGTATTTCCCGGGTTAAGTACTTCATCTTCGCCTTTACAAACCATAACTGGGTCAACAACAAAGATTTCTGAACCTGACTCGTCATATGCTTGGCGAGCACGTTTAATAACTTCTTCAGAACCTAACATACCAGTTTTAATTGCATCTGGACCGATAGAAATAGCTGTATTTAACTGCTTATCCAGTAAATCAAGAGGTAATGGCGTCACATCATGTGCCCAAGTTTTTGGGTCCATTGTAACGACAGCTGCTAATGCAACCATTCCATAAGTATTGTGTTCTTGAAATGTTTTTAAATCAGCTTGCATTCCAGCACCAGCACTTGTATCTGATCCTGCTATAGTTAAGACTTTTTTTAATGCCATCGGTAATTCCTCCCAATATATTCATATAAGATATCATATCATGTTTTTTAATTGTAAAAAATAGTTATGACCATTTCATGAAGGCTATGTTATCATTTTTAAAGAGGTGAAAAAAATGGATTGGCAAGAAATCTTTCACAATATAAAAGAGCAACATGATTTTTCAGAAATGGAAGCTTTTTTAGAAGAAGCTTATCAAAATACAACGGTGTATCCAGCTAGAGAAAATGTTTATCAAGCATTTGATTTAACACCGTTAGACAATGTTAAAGTCGTCATTTTAGGTCAAGATCCGTATCACGGGCCAAATCAAGCACACGGTTTAGCTTTTTCAGTACAACCTGATGCTAAGTTTCCACCTTCCTTAAGAAACATCTACAAGGAATTGGAGTCGGATATTGGTTGTAAGCGTACTAGTCCACATTTACAAGATTGGGCAAAAGAGGGTGTGTTATTATTGAACACAGTATTAACTGTGGAAGCACATAAAGCACATTCTCATAAAAATATCGGCTGGGAAATTTTCACGAATGAAATCATTAAAAGTATTTCACGTGAACTTGAAGATGTCGTCTTTATTTTGTGGGGTAAACCAGCACAAGAGAAAATTAAACTCATTGATACAGAAAGACATCATATTATTAAATCGGTTCATCCAAGCCCATTGTCAGCTCATAGAGGATTCTTTGGATCAAAACCATTTAGTGAAACAAATCAGTTTTTAAAATCAAAAGGTAAAGAACCGATCAATTGGTGTGGAGGTGAGGTAAATGATTAGCAGAGATCAATTAATATCAGCGATTGAAGATGAATTGGTACATGCAGATAACGCGACAAATAATGAAACATTTAATAAACATATGCATGCAATTCACACTTTAAGTGGATTAATTGATGCAGAAGAGGGAAATAACCAAGGTATAGAAGTGAAACAACCTTATATGAAAACTTCTTCAACGCCAATTAAAAAGGAAAATCCTCAAATATCTAATGAAGAAATTAGAAAAATGGGTGGAAAAGTACCTGATAAATCAACGGTAAAACAAAATGAAAATACTTTAACGACTGATGATGGTATAGGAAATGGAGATTCAATTTTTGATTTTTAATAAAAGAAAGGAAGTAAGAAAATGAAATTATTTATCATTATTGGGGCAATAAATGCAATGATTGCTGTTGCAGCAGGTGCTTTTGGCGCTCACGGTTTAGAAAATAAATTATCAGCTAAATATTTAGATATTTGGGAAAAAGCAACAACTTATCAAATGTATCACGCACTAGGCTTAATACTCATTGGTATTGTTTCCGGCACAACAACTGCAAATTTAAATATTGCAGGTTGGTTGATGACATTCGGAATTGTATTCTTTAGTGGTTCTTTATATATATTAGCTTTAACACAAATTAAAGTATTAGGTGCTATTACGCCGATAGGTGGCGTGTTATTCATAGTTAGTTGGTTGTTACTTGTAATCGCGGTTTGGAAGTTATAAGGTATAAAAGTTAGTCGCGTTTCACGAAAAATAAAAATAAGGGTGGAACATCAATGGCAAGACGAAAGAAAGATTTATCAAGAGGGAATTTAGAACAGAACTTATCTGAGAAATTTGTTTGGGCCATAGCTTATGGCTCAAGCATAGGTTGGGGAGCATTTATACTTCCAGGAGATTGGATAGGCCAAGCAGGTCCAATAGGTGCTTCAATAGGTATCTTTATAGGTGCACTATTAATGATTGTTATAGCTATAAGTTATGGCGCATTAGTAGAGAAGTTCCCTGTATCAGGTGGAGCTTTTGCATTTGGTTACTTGGGATTCGGGAAATATGTGTCCTTCTTTTCATCATGGTTTTTAACCTTTGGGTACATATGTATTGTTGCTTTAAACGCGTCAGCATTCAGTTTGCTATTTAAATTTGTAATGCCTGGGTTTTTAGAACAAGGTAAGCTATACACTATTGCAGGATGGGACGTTTATATCACTGAAATTATATTATCTTCATTAATTTTATTAATATTTGCTTGGATCAGTATTAAAGGTTCAAGTTTTTCAGGAAATTTACAGTATATATTCTGTGTTATATTAGCAGTTGTTGTCGTTCTACTATTTGCAGGTTCATTTTTCACACAAGACTTTTCATTTTCAAATTTACAACCTGCAATAAGTGAGAAAGAAGGTTGGCTAGGCTCGATACTATTGATATTAGCTGTAGCACCTTGGGCTTACGTAGGCTTTGACAACATTCCACAAACAGCCGAAGAATTTAACTTTGCGCCAAGTAAGACGTTCAAACTCATCGTATTTAGTTTATTAGCATCAGCAATAACTTATGTAATGATGATACTGCTAACAAGTTGGTTATTCAAAGATCCTTCTTCAATAGGAGGGAATTTATGGGTAACAGGTTCAGTTGTAAAAGAAGGGTTCTCATTTGTAGGTTTAGCAGTGTTAATCGTTGCTATTATGATGGGGATATTTACTGGATTAAATGGATTCTTTATGAGTTCTAGTAGATTGTTATTCTCAATGGGTAGAGCAGCAGTTATGCCAAGCGTGTTCAAAAAATTACATCCTAAACACAATACGCCATATATTAGTATTATATTTATACTCGTTTTAGCATTAGTAGCGCCTTGGTTAGGTAGAACAGCATTAACATGGATTGTAGACATGTCTTCAACGGGTGTTTCAATCGCATACTTTATCACATGTTTATCAGCATTTAAGTTGTTCTCATATGATAAGAGAAGTATGATGTATCATCCGAAATATAAAACATTTGCTTTAATAGGTGCGATTATTGCGTTAATATTCTTAGGACTATTACTGATTCCAGGATCACCAGCGAGTCTTTCATTACCTTCTTATATTGCATTATTTGTTTGGTTAATCTTAGGTGTAGTATTCTTTATGGTTAGATATCCTTCACTTAAGAAAATGACAAATGATGAATTAAATTATCTAGTATTAGATAAATCAAAAGAAGAAATGATTGAGCTTGAAGCAAAAACAGAAGTGAAAAATTAAATAATTCGGACATAAAGTCCTTGCTCAAAAAATAAAGCTCCTAATCCGTTAGAAACGTAACGGATTAGGAGCTTTTTATTCAATAAATCTAGTTGTCTATGTTATGAGCGACGTTGTTTATTTTTATTTAAATACATATAAACTGGTACACCAATAGCTAAAATGATTAATGAATATAATGAACCCATAAAATCAGATATTAAAGTGTTAATGATAATGAATGCGCCACCGAAAAGAGCTAGTAAAGGTACAAATGGATATAGCGGTACCGAATATTCTCTTTTAGTTCCTTTATTTTGTTTTCTAAGTATAAATAGGCCTACAAATGCCATCATATAGAATAAATATATGATGAAAATCGTAACTTCAGATAAATAATCAGCGTTAACTGTGTTCGGGAATAAAATCGTCAATATAATTAATATTACAGATATTCCAAATACAGTCATTAAAGCGCCTAATGGTGATTTTAACTTAGGGCTAATATATCCGACATATTTATGTAATGGTAATAATCCATCTTCAGCCATCGCAAATGGTATGCGTGGGAATGTAATGATTTTTCCGTTTAAACAACCGAAAATTGAAATAATGACACCAATATTCACGATTTTTGAACCGATATCTCCGAATAGTGCTTTTGCTGCTTCGGCACTTGCAGTATTACCTAAGCCAACTAGTTTTTCAGCTGGGATAACGTGAAATACTGAAATGTTAATTAATACGTATGCCAAAGTTACAACAGATAAACCAATTAACATAGCTAGAGGTAGGTTTTTCTGAGGTTTTTTCATTTCCCCGGTCATATTCGTTAACATAATCCAGCCATCATAAGCGAATAATGTAGCGAGTACAGCCCTACCAAAATTGATTTCGCCGTCTGTTTTGATAAGAGATGTAACATCTTTACCGAATATACCTTCGTCTCCCCATAAAAGACCAAATACAATAATAGCAATTACAGGAATTAATTTTGCAATTGTCGTGATATTTTGCATAAGTCCGCCAAATTTAGTACCTAATATATTTACAAGTGTTAAAAATATTAGTGCTATAAATCCAATCCAAACACTTAAATCGTTACTAATATTAAAAAAGTTTGTAACTAAAATACCAAAAAATAGCACGAGTGAAACAATAATTGCAGGACCATAAATGATCGTTTGAACCCATCCTGTTAAAAAGCCCCAAAATGGACCATAAATGTCACGTATGTATGCGTATAAACCGCCTGTTTTTGGAATTTGAGCACCTACTTCAGCAATTGTAAGTCCTGCTGCTAATGTAAGCACGCCTCCTACTACCCAAGCCAAAATGGCAAGATTACTTGTACCTGCATGTGTTAATACAACAGCAGGTTTTACAAATACGCCTGACCCGATAATTGTACCGATTACAATAGTAATTGCGGTCATTAGACCAATAGATTTTTGTAGTGATTGTTCTTGATTATTTTTCATAAATACTCCTTGAAAATAGATTTTGTAAGTAATATTTATCTATTACTTAATATACACGATAAACGAGGAATGTGAATGGATTTTTTAAACCATTAATGAATTTTTAGAGAAAATAGCTAAGTAATGAAACAATATAAACAGTGAACTTTTAAAAAGATTGCTGATGGCTAATTATATTGATAAAGATACTTATCCAATAACTACAGTAACAAAAATGTAAGTAATTGTTAATATCAGTATGATAAGGGCTACGAGAAGCATTAAATATAATAATAAAGAATAAACAATAATGCATATAAACGAATATGCAACTAATGACGAAATGAGTTATATTACACTATTAAATATTTGCTAGATTTATTTAAATAAAGTATGTATAATGTTCAACGTGGCTTTGTAAGCACTTACTTAAAAATAAAAATAAATGACATTTAGCATGAAAACAATCAGGATTGTCGTTTGAGGAGGAATGTAAAATGTTAGAGCTCGATGCTATTACAACGTTGGCGCTAGCATGTGTCTTGCTTTTATTAGGGCAGGCAATTGTAAATAATGTTTCTATATTAATGAAATTATGTATACCTGCTCCAGTAATAGGTGGGTTAATTTTTGCAATTTTAGTAGCAATTTTACAATCAACAAACGTGGTTACAATAAAATTAGAATCTGAATTTATTCAAGATTTCTTTATGTTAGCATTCTTTACTACAATAGGTTTAGGAGCATCTTTAAAATTATTACGACTCGGCGGTAAAGTATTAATAGTATACTTTATTTTCTGTGGTATTTTGGCTACATGTCAAAACATTATTGGTGTTTCACTTTCAAAGGTGTTAAATATACCTCCGTTACTAGGTTTAACAGCAGGTTCTATGTCAATGGAAGGTGGACATGGGAACGCTGCAGCATATGGTAAAACTTTAGAAACTTTAGGCGTAGATTCAGCTGTTACTGCTGCGCTTGCTGCCGCTACGTTAGGATTAGTTGCAGGCGGATTAATAGGTGGTCCAGTTGTTAGATTCTTAATTAAAAAATTCGATTTAAAACCAGAGCAAGCAGAAGCTTCAGCTCTAGATTATAGTGATGTTGATTATAATAAAGAATTACATAGTAGAATGAATCCAACTACAGTATTTATCGTTCAATTTACAATTATCACTGTTAGTATGGCGATTGGTACATATTTAGCTGATACATTTACAGACTACACGGGTATTAATGTTCCTATTTATGTGGGCGCTATGTTTATAGCTGTTATTATCAGAAATATTTCGGACTATGGAAAATTAAACATTGTAGATATGAAAATTACAAACCGAGTTAGTGATGTATCATTGAGCTTGTTCTTATCAATTGCTTTAATGAGTATTAACTTAACAGAAATATATAATTTAGCGTTACCATTAACAATTATAGTATTAGTACAAATAGTATTTATTGTACTGTTCTCAGTATTTGTAGTGTTCCGCGCATTAGGGAAAAACTACGATGCAGCTGTTATGATCGGTGGATTTATTGGTCACGGGTTAGGCGCAACACCAAACGCAATGGCAAACTTAGACGTTATTACAAAGAAATTTGGTGCCTCTCCAAAAGCTTATCTAGTTGTACCAGTCGTAGGTGCATTCTTAATAGACTTACTTGGCGTACCAATCGTAACGTTCTTTATTAATGTATTCAGTTAATAATAGTACATCGAAATAATTCTCCTAATCCATTCGATTAGGAGAATTTATTTATATATGGGCTTTATAAAGTAATATTTAAAATGCGGTTCGATAAATAAAAATTATCGAACCGCAAATGCGAAATACAGGTCGATAAATAAAAATATCGAACCACAAACATGAAATACGGTCCGATAAAATAAAAATATCGAACCGCAAACACGAAATACAGGTTGATAAAATAAAAATATCGAACCACAAACATGAAATACGGTCCGATAAAATAAAAATATCGAACCGCAAACACGAAATACAGGTTGATAAAATAAAAATATCGAACCGCAAATGCGAAATACAGGTCGATAAATAAAAAATATCGAACCACAAATTAAAATGAGGCTGAAACACCAATAGATGTTTCAGCCTCTATATTTATCTTGAAATCTTAGTTTAGTTTAAAGAAGTCATTTAATTCGTCAATATTTAAAATGTTACCTACGTAGAATGCTCCGAAGTCACCATATCTTGCTGATACTTCATCGAAACGCATTTCATAGATTAATTTTTTGAATTGTAGCATATCGTCACTGAATAAAGTTACGCCCCACTCGTAGTCGTCCAATCCTACTGAACCGGTAATGAATTGTTTAACTTTACCAGCGTAACTGCGTCCGATTAAACCGTGTGAACGCATTAAGCTACGTCTATGTTCCATATCTAACATGTACCAGTTATCTTCACCGTCACGTCTTTTATCCATTGGATAGAAACAAACATATTCTGAACGTGGTACTTCAGGATATAATCTAGCTTTTACATATGGGTTTTCATATGGATCTTCATCTGAATCACCAGCTAGATAGTTAGATAATTCCACTATTGAAACATAAGAATATGTTGGAATTAAGAAATCACTAATATCTAATTTGTTTAATTCATTTTCTAAAGCATTTAATTGCTTAACATCAGGACGTAAGAACCATAACATTAAGTCTGCTTTTTGACCTGTTATGTTATAAAAAGCATGAGAGCCTTCTTTATTATTATGAACAGTTTCTAATCCTTCAAGGAATTTTTTAAACTCTTCAACTATCGTATTTCTATCATCTTCTGGCACAGTTTTTAGGCTTGTCCAATCTATTGCATAGAATAAATGTAAGCTGTACCAACCATCTAATGTTTTTGCTGCTTCGTTCATTATGATTTCGCTCCTTTTAGATTAATTCTTTTCTCTATCTAAGTTTATCATACTAGAAAAGGAATAGAGGACTCAACTTTTACAGTGTTGTGAAGAAAAGTACTTCGGACATGACGCACTGACTTATATTTAATTGTATTTTTAATGTTGTTGATTATCTTTTTTGTTTGGTGGATAATAATTAAATAAATATTATAAAAATATTTTAAATTAGATGCCTGAAAATTTTATTATATAGGAGTATAAAAAGTGTATAAATTAGAGAATGTATCGAAAAAGTATAGAGGGAAGTTTGCTGTTGAAAATCTTTCCTTTTCAGTAGCATCTGGTTCTATTACTGGTATTGTTGGTAAAAGTGGTTCTGGCAAAACAACGTTATTAAAGTTACTTAATTTTATAGAAAAGCCAACTGAAGGTAAAATTATTTTTGATGAACAAGAAATTAATAAGTTATCAAAAAAAGTGATTAGAAAGTATAAGGAAAGAATAGGTATGGTCTTTCAACATTATAATTTATTGAATAACTTAAATGTGTATCAAAATATAGCTTTGCCTTTGAAAATCATAAATGCAGAGAATGAGGATAGAGTGAAAGAACTTATTCAATTTGTTGGATTAGAAGATAAAATGAACGATTATCCTTCTAAATTATCAGGAGGCGAGAAACAACGTGTAGCATTAGCGAGATCTTTAGTTAGAAACCCAGATATATTGCTATGTGATGAAGCGACTAGCAGTTTAGATGAGAATAATACAGAAGAAATCATAAAAATGCTTAAGAAAATTAACAAAGAATATAGTATTACCATTATTTTTGTTACACATGAATTGAGTGTTGTTAAACAATTGTGTGAAGAAGTGTTTGTGATGGAGGACGGAAAGTTGCTAGATATTATTGAAAATAAAAACAAAAGCATAGAAAAAAATACAGGTACTTATTTAGAAAATGTTAAACGGAGTATTGAAGGATGACTTTCTTTGAAAAAATAAATTATTACTTACCAGAATTACTTCAATCTTTGCAGGAAACTTGCATCATGCTAGGATTTTCCATGATTATTACTTTACTAATTGGTTTACCTTTAGGTATAGCTTTGTTTTTATCCAATCCAGGTATTAAAGAATTAAATAGAAATTATTATTGGTCTTTTAATTTTTTAATTACTTTTATTCGTTCATTTCCATATTTATTATTTGTCATCAGTTTAATTCCCTTAACTCGTTTAATTTTAGGGAGCGCTTTTGGTCCATACCCATCGATAATACCTTTAAGTATTGTAGGTATTGCTATTTTTTCAAGACTAGTAGAACAAGTTTTATTAGATATACCGATAGAAATAAAAGTTTTAGCTGAGTCGCTAGGTGCAACAAAATTAAAATATATATGGAATTTTCTTTTAGTTGAATCACGTAGCGGTATTATATTAGCTTATACGACAACGATAGTAAGCATGGTCTCATATTCAACAGTGATGGGCATTGTTGGTGGCGGAGGTATTGGAGATTTTGCTATTCGCTATGGTTATCAAAGTTATGAAACTGAAATAATGTATTTCGCAATTATCATCATTATTATTTCTGTATTTATCATTCAAATGTTAGGAAATAATATCTCTAGAAAATTAGATAAAAGAAAGTAGTGTAGACATGAAAAAAGTTTGGTTTATTTTTATATTGTTGTTTAGTGTCATTATCTCTGGTTGTGGAGCAAAAAAAGATAACGAAGATAAAGTGATTAAAGTTGCTTCACAAGCACCACCTATGACAGATGTTGTAAAAGTTGCAGCAAAAGAAGCGAAAAAAGAGGGTTGGGAAATCAAGCTTGTACAAGTAAATGATAACGTTGCTTATAATGATATGGTAAGTAGTAAAGAAGCAGACGCGAGCTTTGCACAGCATAAACCCTTTATGGAAAAATATAATAAAGAAAGAAAAGCGAATTTAGTTGATCTACAGCCTATATATGACGCAAAAGTAGGTTTTTATTCTAAAAAATATAAAAAAGTGAAAGATATCCCTAATGGAACGAAAGTCGCTATACCTAACGATATTTCAAATGAAGGTCGAGCTTTAGCGATATTAGAAGAACAAGGATTAATTAAATTAAAAGACGGCGTGGGCGTTAACGGTACAACTAAAGATGTTGTAGAGAATCCAAAAGATTTCCAATGGTTAAAAGTAGATTTACTGAACTTAGCAGAAACGTACAGTGAAAAAGATGTATCACTTGTCTATAACTATCCAACTTATATTTCTAAAATTGGCTTGAAACCTGCTGACGCGCTGTTCTTAGAGAAAAATATTGATTCACGATTCTCAATTCAACTCGTTGCAAGAGAAGATAATAAAGACTCAGAAAAGATTAAAGAATTACATAAAGTTATGAAAAGTGATGCAGTTAAAAAATATCTAAAAGAAAAACATGAAGATACGTTAATTCCATCGTTTTAAAATAAGAGGTGTAGAAATGAAAAAATTATTAAGTTTTGTATTATGTTTAGCGTTATTGTTAGCAGCATGTGGTAATAAGAACGAAGCATCAAGTAGTAAAAGTGACAGTAAAGAGCGAACATTTACTACTGAAAGCGGAGATAAAGTAAAAATCCCTAAAAGTCCAAAGCGTATTCTATTACTGACAGCTAACTATGGTAACTTGAAAAAATTAGGTGTAGAACCAGTAGCGATTACAAGTGTATTCCCTGATTCTAAATATTTAGATATGAAAGACGTTAAGAAAATAGATCCAGAAGATGTTGAAGCGGCAGCAAAACTTAAACCAGATTTAATCGTAACGTATAAAGAAAATAAAAATAATAATAAACTTTCAAAAATAGCACCAACCGTATCATTAAAAGTTCAAGACACAGATTATAAACAAACACATATCGAATACGGTAAATTAGTGAACAAAGAA
This sequence comes from Mammaliicoccus sp. JADD-157, assembly GCF_049310805.1. Lineage (NCBI taxonomy): Bacteria > Bacillati > Bacillota > Bacilli > Caryophanales > Staphylococcaceae > Mammaliicoccus > Mammaliicoccus sp. JADD-157. Next base: position 69,673 of record NZ_JBMOVZ010000001.1, read on the forward strand.
GAAAAAGCTAAAAAACAAGCAGACGAACTATCAGATAAACTTCTAAAAGACGGTAAAGAAATTAAAAAACATATCGGAGCAGATAAAACAGCTTCAATTATGGACGTACAAGCAAAAGACATTTATCAGTTCGGTGCAAGATTCGGTAGAGGTAGTGATGCACTATTCGATGGTTTCAAATTAAAAGAAGATCCAGAAGCTAAAAAAGCAATGCCAAAAGAAAAATTCATGAAAGTACCTCAAGAAAAATTTAACGATTATTCAGGAGACTACTTATTTGTTCCGACACTAGACGGTAAAAAATCAAATAATGAATTTACAAATTCAACAATATGGAAAAATAATAAAGCAGTGAAAAACAATAACGTTATTTACTACACAAGTAATGAAGCAATTTACGGAGATTTAATCTCAGTTGAAAAACAAGCAGAAACATTTAAAAAAGAACTATTAAAAAAATAAAGTAATATACAAAAAAGAAGCTAGAGTTGAGCTTCTTTTTTGTTCTAATAAATTAACTTAATTCATTATCATTTAAATCAATTGCAAATATTTTTGTACTGAGACTACTAAATATAAAAAGTATAATGCCACTGATAATAAAAATAGTAGCGTAACTGAAATGATTGAATATTTGACTATAGAATAGTATTCCTAATGGTAAAAGAACTTGAGATAGTACATTTAATAAATTAAATACTCTTCCTTGATATGAGTTTTCAATATTGATCGTTAACCAACTTGTTACTGGAATACTCGCAAATGATATAAAAATTCCTATAATAAAGTTAAATACACTGAATAAAAGTACATATAAAAATCGATTAAATTCAATCATTAATAATGAACCTAAAAGAATTGTTAAAAAACTCATTCCGATTACACTAAAATATGAGAATTTCAAAGGATATTTTAAACTTTTAAAAATTGATAAAAATATACCTGATGCTATCAGACCTAAAGAAAATATACTCTCAGTAAGTCCGAACTCTATATTTTTAAAATCTAATACATTTACTTGAATGTATGGAAGTCCAATTAGATAAGAACATAGGATGAAATTCACAATCCCCGCAAAAAAAAGTGAGAACATAATTTTCTTGTGCTTAAATGAATATTTTAATCCATCTAAAAACATACTTAAAATTCGCTCTTCATCTGTGTTATCCGTAATTTTTTTGTTTTTAATATGCAAACTCGTAATTAATAAGAGACAAATCATCTCGCAAATCAATTCGATAAATACTAAAATTTTTAAGCTAATTACAGTGAAAAATACGGCACCTAGTAATGGAGCCATAATATTTATTAATGCTAACAATACCTGTTGTAATGATTTTATGCGTTGAACTTCATCTTCTTCAGATATTAATATGATAGTAGATGAAATAGTGGTTGTGACAATATTATCTGTAATTTTTAGAAAGACAATAATCATTAATAATAGATAAAGATTATGATGAGAGAAAGTGAAAAAATATAAAGATAAAGCTGTTAATGAAATGAATTGACCAATAATTAATATTTTCTTTTTAGATAGTTTATCTATTATTGGACCTAAAAATGGCATTAAAACCAGTGTTACAATAGGGCCAATAGCTTGGCTCCATCCAAACAAAATAATATTTTCAAATTCTTTCAGGATATATAATCCAATGATAAATATTAAAGTACTACTAAAAAAATTCCCCCAAAAAGTAATGGATAATATTTTGAAAATATTTTTATTCATATGTAAGTTCACCCCATACTTAATTTAAAATACTGATACTCATGGCTAAATGTCAGTATTTTGTCTTTTAAAAAATCATTGCCAAGTAAAACCTCATAATACATATTGTCATTTTTACTCTTTTCAATATATAATTTGGGGATTTGAAAATTATATTTATTTAAAAAAGTAACAGTTTTATATTTTTTAAAGTCGTGATATTGAAAAGTAACTCCATTAATTCCAAGTATAATTTTCTTTTCAAAATCTGATTCTGAAAATGAATTTTTTAATTTTTGTTCATTATTACAGTATGTATAAGTAAAGCCAGTGTCTATTATAGATTTGAATTTCTTATTATCTATCATGACTTCAAATACAGGGATTTTCTCATTAGATATAACAGGTATATTAAAAAAGATTAACCTTTAGAGAAAATTTTTCTTGGATTTATGTAGTAGGTTTTATACTACCATGAAATTGTTATACGCGGATTAGATTCTGTTTCAATTACTGTTTCTACAACTTCTTTATTTTCCATAATAAACGTCCTTTCTATATAAATTTTTCTTTATCTTTTCTATATTATAGTGCGATATCCAAAATTTAACAATTGATTTAACGGAATTTTCAGTTTTATTTTAATGATTATTCTCCTCAGACTCATATATCTTTATATGGCATTCATACTATCTTTACATAGGGTTAAAATATGATTGATCCACTTTTTATAGAATGCATTCAACAATTACAAGGGTTATTTAGGAAGAAATTAACATGTATAATCAGTCAATAGTAAGCAGATTCTTAAATGGTACTGCATGTTTGATGTTATTATTAGGCGTTTCTGCAAACCAAACTGTAGAGGTTAGTGGAGCTGGTAAACCTGGCGCTCAGACATCTGTATCAACAAGTAATTCGAATGATTCTGTAATTAAAGTGACAGCGCAAAAGCCTCAAGTAGCACCTGTACCTAAGAAAAACCAACCTAACCGTATTATCACTAACTTTAATGGAGATACGTAAATGGTGGTTCTTACTATTCATTTAATTATAATGGTGCACATATGGTAGTAGCTAACACAAATGATAATAAGAAATCTCAAGATAATCCAGAAGAAAAAGCTATTGGAAAAGAGCAAATGGAATGGATTAAGAAAGATATTAAAGAAGCGAGAAAAAATGGCTCTAAATGGGTAATTTTAAGTCTTCACAAACCTATGTATTCTAAATCATATCACGCATTATCAGACAAAGACGTAGCTAAAATTCGTGAAGAGTTAACGAAACAAATCGATGAATTAGATGTAGATTTAGTACTTCAAGGTCATGACCACGTGCTTTCACGTACAAAGCCGCTTCTACACACTTCAACAAAAAATAGTTTTGTTAATGCTAAAAAAGAAGATGCTAGACAAGTTAGAGGCAAAAATAACGTAGTCTATTATGATAATCCTAAAGGTTCGGTCTATGTATTACCTAATACTGGTGGAACAAAAGCTTACGACAGCATTTATGACCGCCCATTAGAACACATCAAAAAAGTGAGACCTGAATTAAAAGATTTAACACAAGAACAATTAGACCACTATAATAGTTTATTTGCTTTAGGTGATCAACCTCATAAAACTGATGCATTCGATAAAAGTCATGAAAACAACCGTGACTCATCAGATCAAAACTTCTCAGTTTATGATGTATCAGGTAACGAACTTGTCGTGAAAATTTACCAATTACACGGAGATATTAGTAAAGGTGAGCAACGACAAGTGAAATTAGTTGATGAATTTGGTATTAAGAAAAATTAAAATAATCTATAAAGTTTAATAAATATGAATACTAGACGTCTCCTTTAAGAACTATGATATGGAGGCGTCTATTTGTAAATTAAAGGAGAGATTACTTTGCAACAAAAATTCAAATATTTAAGTGTTTGCCTCATCTTAATTTGTATCTTAAGTGGTTGTAATAATGAAAATTCAGATCATAGTAAATCAGAACACGTTAAAGAAACACAACAAATAAAGGCTGCTCAAAAACAACTTTCTGATGAAAAGAAAAGTGAACTGAAACGAAAAGTATTAAAAATCGCTGATGGTTATGGAAAAGAAAAAGGTTTAGCAATATCTAATCGATTTTATAGTGGTAGTGAACACAATGCTGGTGATGGATATGCAATGACACAAGATGGAGAATTACAAGTATCAGATTATAATAAACCAGGAGAAAAAGCTTTCAAAGTACATAATGTGGTAGGGATATCTACATATCATTCCAGTAATAATGTAAAAGGGTACGATAAACAAGCACAGGATTTAACAAACCTCGAAGGATATAAAAGTGTAGCAGATAGGAGTAAACCTATCTCTAAATATTTATTTGCAGACAATGGAAAAGTTTATACATATCAATTTACACATAATGAAGATACGACATTGTCAACGGGGTTTGCTGCTAAAAATTATAATGGAAAAGACCCAAACTTAAAGCCGAATGTCATGTTTACAGAAGTTAAAGAGAATGATTTAGTTAAACAATGGAAAAAGTTGCTTTCGAAAAATTAATCATGATTCTATTTAATTTCCTAAAATAATTTCACAGTTCGAAAACGTGAAAATTTATGAAAAAATGTTATAATAATTAGTGGAAAAATAATAGTGAGAATATATAGGAGGCAATTATGTCTAAATTACTTAATGTCTTAAGCGACAAATTATCAGGTAAGAATGTACGTATCGTTTTACCAGAGGGTGACGATGCTCGTGTTTTAACAGCAGCAGTTAAATTACAAACTACAGATTTGGTTTCTCCAATCGTACTTGGTAATGAAGATAAAATTAAAGAAACAGCTGACGGTGCTAATTTATCAATAGAAGGTTTAACAATTATCAACCCAGAAACAAGCGAATTAAAAGCTGATTTAGTTGAGAAATTCGTTGAACGTCGTAAAGGTAAAGCGACTCAAGAACAAGCTGAAGAATTATTAAATAATGTAAACTACTTCGGTACAATGTTAGTTTATACAGATCAAGCTGATGGCTTAGTAAGTGGTGCTGCGCATTCTACTGCAGATACTGTGCGTCCAGCATTACAAATTATTAAAACTAAACCAGGTGTTACAAAAACATCAGGTGTATTCTTCATGACAAAAGGTGAAGAACAATATGTATTCGGTGATTGTGCAATTAACCCTGAATTAAACGCACAAGATTTAGCTGAAATCGCAATCGAAAGTGCTAAAACTGCACAAGCGTTCGGCATGTCTCCAAAAGTAGCGATGTTAAGTTTCTCTACTAAAGGTTCAGCAAAATCTCCAGATACTGAGAAAGTATCAGAAGCTGTACAAATAGCTCAAAATAATTTACAAGAAACAGACTTAAAAGATGTTGTATTAGACGGAGAATTCCAATTTGATGCAGCAATCGTTCCAGAAGTGGCAGCTAAAAAAGCGCCAAATTCTGATATACAAGGTGATGCAAATGTATTTATTTTCCCAAGCTTAGAAGCGGGTAACATTGGATACAAAATTGCACAACGTTTAGGTGGATACGATGCAGTTGGTCCTGTATTACAAGGCCTAAACGCACCAGTTAATGATTTATCACGTGGTTGTTCAGCAGAAGACGTATACAGTCTTTCAATCATTACAGCTGCTCAATCTCTATAATCATGGAAAACTTGCAAGATTATTTTACACAAGAATGGCGATACATTGACCACACTTCAGGACTGCAGCCTATGCAGTCCTTTAGTTTCGATGATACATTTTGTGAACAAGTAGGTAACGACAATAGTCCAAGTGTTGTGCGCACATGGATACACAATCATGTTGTTATTTTAGGCATACATGATTCTAGACTTCCATATTTAAAAGACGGAATAGCATTCTTGAATGACGTTAAAGGATATAGCGCGATTGTAAGAAATTCGGGAGGTCTAGGAGTTGTGTTGGATAAAGGTGTTCTGAACATATCTTTAATATTTAAAGGTAGACATGATGTATCAATTGATACAGGCTATGAAGTGATGTTACGTCTTATACGTGAAATGTTCAAAGATGAAACAGATAAAATTGTAAATAAAGAAATCACAGCATCATATTGCCCAGGAAGTTATGACTTAAGTATTGATAACAAAAAATTTGCAGGCATATCACAAAGAAGAGTACGCGGTGGCATAGCAGTGCAAATATATTTGTGTGTTGAAGGATCAGGTTCAGAAAGAGCTGAAATGATGAAGGAATTCTACCAACATGCTCTGAAAAACGAAAAAACAAAATTTATTTATCCTACAATTATTCCTGATTGCATGGCTTCTATAAATGAACTATTGAATACAGAATACACGACAAATGATATATTATTTAAATTATTAGGAAGCCTTAAAACATTAGGTGCAACTTTAAATATGGACCCAGTTTCCACAGAAGAATGGGCGTTATACGATAAATATTTCGAACGCATGATAGAGCGTAATAATAAAATGATACGCAATATGCAAAAATAATAAAATGACATTCTCAAAAATCTGTGAAGGTGGTATAATAATTTATTGCTAAAACAGAAAATATGAAAGGTGGGGAAACAAGTGCGAAATAAATTTCAATTATGCGATGACTGCCAAGCTGTCAATCTTCCATCATTAATGAAGAAAATTAAAAAATTAGATCCAGATGCGGAAATTGAAGTAGCATGTCAATCATATTGTGGTCCAGGTCGCAGAAAGACATTCGCATTCGTTAATAACCGCCCGTGTGCCGCTTTAACAGAAGATGAACTAATGGAAAAAATCCATAAACAACTTCAGAAAAAACGTAATCCAGAAGAAGAAGAGAGATTACGACTTAGAAACGAAGAACGAAAACGTCGACAAAAAGAATTAGACGAAAAGCTTAATAAAAAATTGAAAAAGTAAAAAGAAAACCTACGAGCTAAAAAAATTAGTTCGTAGGTTTTTAAATTTTAAATATTTTATTCGAATGTTATTAATATGTGTTAACATTCTTAACAAATAATACCTTTCCACAGGCTTTTCGGTTATAATTAAGTATTCTGAATATTATAGTTTTTTGTATATAAATGATATAATTATAAATAAAGATAGGATTTTAAAGTAATTTAATAATTGTCATTCGTTTAATATAGTAAAGGCCAGTGAATGGCGTGGATGGTAGATAGAGGAGAGGTATTTATGACAAAGGTAAGGAAAGCAACAGTAGGGGATTATTCTGGAATTAAAAATGTAGCGTCTAAAGCTTGGTATGACACATATACGAATATTTATACAGCAAGTACTGTAACAGCATTTTTAAACGCTTCTTATTCTAAAGAGATGATAGAGAAGCGCATTAATGATTCTGATTTCTATGTTGCTGAAGAGGATGGAAAGATTATTGGCTTTGCTAATTTCATTAAAGGTACTGAGCTATATTTATCATCCCACTACGTATTGCCAGAAGCTCAGCGAGATGGTTATGGTAAAGCCTTGTTGTATAAAGGTTTGAATAGTTATAAAGGTGAATATCATGAAGTATATTTAGAAGTAGATGGCAAAAATGATATCGGCATTGCTTTCTATAAGAAAGAAGGATTCGAAGTAGTGCGTGAATATGAAGAGTTACTTTTCGGAGAAACGATGCATACAACGCTAATGAAAAAAACTTTCTAGGAGGTAGAGGATAATGGAACAATCACTTAATAAATGGGTAGCACAATTTTATGAAGCATATGAGAATAAGACGATTATTCCTAATGGTGTTTTACCTTCGAATATCACAGAGAACGCTGCTTATGATGTTCAAGAAGGTGTTCTTCAGCGTAAAGAAGAAACTGAGTTGCATAAAGGATATAAGATTAGTTTAACAAGCCAAGAAACACGAGATATATTTTCTTCTACAACCCCTTTATATGGTGCGATGGGAGATACAACGATTTTCGGTAAACGTGTTCAGTTAAACGACTTAAATGAACCACTTATTGAAATGGAACTTATATTTCTCGTTCAAGAAGAGTTAAACGAACAAGACAGTCTAGAAGATATTATGAATAAGTGCTTAATCGCACCAGGCATAGAGATACCAGATTCAAGATTTAGTAATTGGTTCCCTAACTTGAGTGTCACTGAAATTATAGCTGACAGTGCAGTGAGTGGTGGTGTTGTATATGGTGAGCCTAAACAATTATCATATGAAGATATTAATAATATTAAAGGGACTTTATATTTAGATGGTAAAGAAATTGCTTATGGTAATAGTACAGAAGTTGAAGGCCATCCAGCAAAAGCAGTAAAATGGCTGATTTCTGAAATTAAAAAATATAACCGTTCATTGAAACCAGGTATGTTTGTTTCTAGCGGCACATTTATACTGCCTAAACCTTTAACTCAAGGGGTTTATAAAGCAGAATATGAAAATGTTGGTAACATTGAGTTTACAGTTGAGTAATAATTTCGAAAGGAGGAAACTAAGTGACTTATGAAGATTATGGGACGAAAAAATTAACAGAAGAAAAAGTTTTTAAAGATCCTGTGCATCGTTATATACATGTGAGCGATCAATTAATTTGGGATTTAATTAAAACTAAAGAATTTCAACGCTTAAGAAGAATCAAACAACTTGGAACATTATATTTATCTTTCCATACAGCTGAACATAGTCGCTTTGGTCACTCCTTAGGTGTTTATGAAATCGTAAGAAGAATGATAGATGAAGTATTTGTTGGAAGAGCGCAGTGGGACAATAAAGATAGACCACTTGCTTTGTGTGCAGCTTTACTACATGACTTAGGACATGGTCCTTTTTCTCATTGTTTTGAGAAAATATTTTTAACAGATCATGAACAATTTACGCAAGATATTATTAAAGGTGATACTGAAGTAAATGAAGTGCTGAGCAGAGTATCTCCAGATTTTCCAACTGAAGTTGCGGATGTAATTAATAAGACCCATAAAAATAAACTTGTTATTTCTATGATTTCTTCACAAATAGATGCCGATAGAATGGATTATTTACAACGAGACGCTTATTTCACGGGTGTGAGCTACGGTCAATTTGATATGGAACGCGTATTACGTTTGATGCGCCCTTCTAAAGATGAAGTGCTGATTAAAGAAAGCGGTATGCATGCAGTTGAAAACTTCTTAATGAGCCGATATCAAATGTATTGGCAAATTTATTTTCATCCAGTTAGCCGTGGTGGAGAAGTGTTATTAAATAGATGTTTTAAACGTGCTAAAGTGCTTTATGATAATGGATACTCATTTAAAGAAGCACCGAAATATTTAATACCGTTTTTCGAAGGTGATGTAACAATTAAAGATTATATTCGTTTAGATGAATCAGTTGTTATGTACTATTTAGAAGAATGGACTGAAGAAGACGATGATATATTAAGTGATTTAAGTAAACGATTCGTCAATCGTGACTTATTTAAATATTTACCTTTCGATGGATCTATTATTACAATAGGTGAATTAACTGAGTTATTCGAAAAAGGTGGCATCGATCCGGAATATTACTTTGTTTGTGATTCATTTTCCGATTTGCCATACGACTATGATCGTCCTGGTTCAAATCGCCAACCAATACATTTATTACAAAAGACAGGTCATATTAAAGAGATAAGCAGCCAGTCAGTAATTATTCATAGTATTACTGGAATTAAACGTCTAGATTATAAATTATATTACCCGAAAGAACTCATTTTAGAAATGGAAGATGAAGATATTAAGGGAGATATCATCAATTTATTAAACGAATTGGTATAATTTACAAACTTGAATATTAATCTTAAACTCTAGTATGATATACACAAGAATTAAATGAGGTGAAATAATGGCTGAAAAGAAAGGCTTTCAATTTAACATTATTAAAAATGACCCACTAGATGGACATAAAGGTACGAATATAGGATCAATAAGCTTAGATAATGTAGCCCCTGTATTTGTTGATGTAACTGAACAAACAGCTTTTATAGATGTAGGTGCAATGCATGCAAGAGCTGAAGTTGAAAAGCGAGTTAAGTGGGTTAAAGATACGGAAGAAGTCAAAGGCGAAGACGCGAGAGAATATTGGCTTTGTTGGGTTACGACTGAACGTGGAGAACAAGGTCCATATTATGCAGGTTTAACGGGATGTTACTTATTAGTAAATAAACCGAAGAAACGTGGATTTAAGAGTATGCCTGAACATGTTAATATGATGGATAAATCCATGAAACACCAAATTAAAATTGACCAAATTGGTGATGAAAATCGTAAAGTACTCAAAAAATTCCTTCAAGAACATAACATGGAAATGTGGAATAATAGTAGCGATGAATTAAAGGCATCATTAGAGACAGACTAATTGTGACTATTTTGTGACTTAATTGTGAATTATAGCAATAAAAGTAAATTGCTATTGTCTTTTCTGAATTTCATCAGTAAAATAGTTGATAGCTACTATAGCTAGGACACTAAAGAAAGCAGGCGCTTTTAGCCCTGCTTTTTTTAATTTTATTTGTCATATATGCTATAATTATAACGGTTCTAAAACGGTGAGGTGAGATATGATGAAAGAAAATATCAGCGTTAATGTCAGACAAGTAGTTAAACAAAATGGCGATAAATCAACATTTCAAACTAATACTACAGGTACATATCACAAAAGGAATAGTGATATTATTAGGTATGAAGAAACAATAGATGACCAAGTTGTTAAGAACATGCTTAAAATAGACAAAACTGGCGTTAAAATTCACCGTACGGGTACAGTTAATACAACTTTTCATTTTGTAGAAGGTAAGGATACGGTTAGCTATTATGAAACTGAAGCGGGTCGTATGACTTTGAACGTCAAAACATTGTCAATCAAACACTTTATAGATGAAGAAAAAGGTAAATTAAAAATACACTATCAATTAAGTGATCCATCAGGCTTACTCGGAACATATCAATTTCAAATAAATTACAAGGAGATAAATGTATGAATATAATTGATCAAGTTAAAGAAACATTAATAGAAGAAATTAAAGCGAGTATATTAAAAGCTCAACTTGTAGACGAAGTACCCGAGATTAAAATTGAAACACCTAAAGATTCAACAAACGGAGATTATTCAACAAACATTGCAATGGTATTAACAAAAATAGCGCGTAAAAATCCACGTGACATTGCTACACAAATTGTAGAAAATTTAGATACTACAAAAGCAAATGTAAAAAAAGTAGATATCGCTGGGCCTGGATTTATTAATTTTTACTTAGATCAACAATATTTAACAACTGTTATTGAAACAGCTTTAAATAAAGGAGAAACTTTTGGTCAAGCGGATGAATCTAAGAACGAAAGTATTATAGTAGAATATGTATCTGCAAATCCAACTGGTGATTTACACATCGGTCATGCTCGTAATGCTGCAGTTGGTGATACGCTATCTAATATTTTAAGTGCAGCAGGCTATGATGTAACTAGAGAATACTATATAAATGATGCAGGTAAACAAATTGAAAACTTAGCACATTCTATAGAAGCACGTTACGATCAAGCAATGGGTGTCGACACTGAATTACCCGAAGATGGTTATTATGGCAAAGATATCATCTCAATAGGGAAAGATTTAGCTGAGAAACATCCAGAAATTAAAGACCAACCAGAGGAAGAAAGAATTAAGACTTTCCGTAAACTTGGTTTAGATTATGAAATGGCTAAATTAAAAAATGATTTAAATGATTTTAATATACATTTTGATAGTTGGTTTAGTGAAACATCTTTATATGAAGCAAATGAAATTACAGCTGTACTTGATAAAATGACTGAACTTGGTTATACATTTGAGAAAGACGGCGCAACATGGTTAAGAACTACTGAATTTGGTGACGATAAAGATCGTGTACTTGTTAAACAAGACGGTACGTACACTTACTTCTTACCAGATATCGCATATCATTATGATAAAGTAGAACGTAAATTTGATAAATTAATCAATTTATTCGGTGCTGATCATCACGGTTATATAAACCGTCTTAAAGCATCTTTAGAAACATTTGGCGTTGACTCAAACCGTCTTGAAATCCAAATTATGCAAATGGTAAGATTATTACAAGATGGTGTAGAAGTTAAAATGAGTAAACGTACGGGTAATGCTATTACTTTACGAGATATTATGGATGAAGTTGGCGTTGATGCAGCGCGTTATTTCTTAACTATGCGTAGTCCTGATACTCATTTCGATTTTGATATGGAACTTGCGAAGAAAGAATCTCAAGATAATCCAGTTTATTATGCACAATATGCTCATGCGAGAATATCATCTATTATTCGCCAAGCAGAAGAAAAAGGCATTAAGCTAGATAAAGATGTTGATTTATCTTTAATTACGCATGATAAAGCTTTTGAATTATTGAAGAAAATTGCTGAGTTTGAACCAACGATTGTATCAGCTGCAGAATCACGTAGTCCACATCGTATGACGAATTATATTCAAGATTTAGCTGCACAATTCCATAAATTCTATAACGCTGAAAAAGTATTAACAGATGATATAGAAAAGACAAAAGCACATTTAGCTTTAATCGAAGCAGCACGTATTACTTTACGTAACGCTTTAAAACTAATTGGTGTTTCTGCCCCAGAATCAATGTAATTTAATATATTGTTTTAATTGAGGTGCAGCTCAAGCTTATTTGAGTTGCGCCTTTTTGTGTATCATTTTTTAAGTAAAGATAGGAGAGAGATAAAATGAAATTATTTAGAGTTGTGTATTTATTATTTGCAGCAATAATTGTACTTTCAGGCTGTCAAAGTAATACAGACAATGAAAAAAATGAAGCAAAACAAGAATCAAAGGAGAAAGTAGAATACAAACGAATTATTTCATTAATTCCAAGTAATACAGAAATATTATATGAACTGGGTCTTGGTGATAAAGTTGTAGGGGTTTCTACAGTGGATGATTATCCTAAAGATGTGAAAGATAAAAAACAATTTGATGCATTTAAATTAGATACAGAAGCATTAATGAAAGCTAAACCAGATTTAATATTGGCACATGAATCTAATAAATCTACACAAGAAAAAGATTTGAAAAAATTAATTGATGCTGGCGTTAAAGTCGTATACATAGATGATGCTAATTCCATCAATGAAATGTACCAAACATTTAAACAAGTCGGTAAAGTTACAGGTAAAGAAAAAGAAGCTAATAAGCTTGTAGATAAAGTGAAAAACGATATCGAAAAGGTGAAAAAAGATATACCTGAAGATAAACAAGGCAAACAAGTATTTATGGAAATTTCATCACAACCAGATATTTATACATCAGGTAAAAACACATTTTATGATGATATGTTAACTTCAATTAAAGCTAAAAATGTATTTCATGATGAAGAAGGCTGGATTAAAACAGATAAAGAAAGTATTTTGAAACGCAATCCAGACGTTATGATAACAACGAGCGGGCAAAGCGAAGAAGAATATAAAAAATTGAATAACAATAGAGACGGGTTTGATCAAGTAAATGCAGTTAAAAACGACAGCGTTTACGCATTAAACGCAGATAAAATATCAAGACCAGGTCCAAGACTAGCTGAAGGATTAGAAGAGCTTGCAGACAAAATATACGACTAATCAATCTAGTCATTTTAAGTATATTTTGATTTGGTTTCTCGTTCTGTTGTTATCTGTTGCAGTGTCTTTGTTTATAGGTTCTACAGGTATAACATGGAAATTTGATAATCAACTAGAATGGACGATTTTTTATAAATTAAGAGTTCCGAGAACATTACTGGCTTTAATTGCTGGTATGGGACTAGTAATGAGTGGTCATATTTATCAAACAATATTAAATAACCCATTAGCAGATAGTTTTACATTAGGTCTTGCTAGTGGCGCAACATTTGGAAGTGCACTTGCAGTATTTCTTGGTGTATCCATTTGGTTTGTGCCGTTGTTTTCAATATTTTTTAGCATGTTAACGTTAATAATCATCGTATTAGTTACGGAAACAATGGTAAAAACTTTTCATGTAGCTACGATGATTTTATCGGGTATATTTATTGGCGCATTTTTTAGTGCAGCATTATATATACTACTGTTAATAAAGCCAGACAAAGTTAATAACATGGTTTCATATATGTTTGGAAGTGTTGCTTCAGCTGAGAGAATAACCGTCGAAATAACTGGAGTCGTAACTATTATATGTATTGTCTTATTATTAGGTATGAGCCATGTAATCAAGCTTATACAACTAGGTGAAGATAAAGTTATTACGCTTGGTGTTAATGTTAGATTTATATCATGGTTCTGCTTATTAATAGCTGCAGTTATGACGGCCGTTATAATAAGTTTCACAGGCATTATTGGCTTTATAGGTATGATTGTACCCCAAGTAGTAAGGAGAGTATATAGAGTGCCTATGTTCATTAAAATGATACTTAATATTTTAATAGGTGGATCGTTGTTATTAATAGCAGATACCATAGGCCGTGTCATTATAAGTCCGATACAAATTCCAGTAGGTATTGTATTGTCAATTATCGCTATACCCGTTATGATGTATCTAATGATAACGGAACAACGCAAAAAAGAAAAAGGCAACCTTTAATGTTGTAATATTTCATATAGTAAACACCAATTTGTTAGTAGTTTATCTAACAAATTGGTGTTTTTAGCTATAAAATTGTTGTTGCTTTCTGAATAGAATAGTTTAAAATATTTCTATGAAAGGGATGATGACATGGATTCATGTGACATTCAAGCAATTATCTTTGATTTAGAAGATACGCTTGTAGATCGTGAAAAGTCACGATTAAAATTTTTGGAAGAACAATTTGAAAGATTTCATGAATTGATGGTTACAGTCCAAAGACGTGATTTTGAAAAGGTATATTTAACGTTAAATCCCTACGGTTTAGAGGATATAGAATGGGTTTATCAAGAACTCGTTAAGAGATTAAACATTGAAAAAATTACTTGGAAGATGTTTTATAATGACTATAAAATGCATTATTATAGATACCACTTTCCGTTTTACGATACATTGTTTACTTTAGACAAATTGGAAAGTATGGGATATAAACTAGGTGTTATTGCAAATGGTGAAAGCGAGAAAGTTACACATGTAATCAACGCTATTGGTATAGATCCATACATCGACTATATTTCAATTTCAGAAGATGTAGGTGCGATGAAACCAGATCCTATTATTTTCGAAGATAATATGAAACATTTAGGTGTTAAGCCAGAACAAGTATTATATGTTGGTGATTGTCCAATCAATGATATTGCTCCCGCTTATGCGATGGGGATGAAAAATGCTTGGGTTGCTAATTCGGTATTAGGAACACCTGAAGAAAATGAATTAGATTATACAATTGAAAATTTAAGTGATTTAATAGAGATATGTAAACAAATTCAAAGAGGTGAATAATCATGAATTTATTCTTAACTAAAGAGAATGTAGCAATACATTATGAAACAAAAGGAAAAGGTTTCCCGATAATATTATTGCACGGTGTTTTTCAAGATATGGAAGTATTTGCACCTCTTATCAAAAATTTGAGTAAACAGTATCAAGTGATATCTATAGATATGAGAGGGCATGGTTTAAGCGATGCACCATTTGATAGTAGAGTTGATGATTACGTTTCAGATATCCAGCAATTACTAAATGGATTATTTATTAATCGAGCTTTTGTTATTGGTTTAGAACTAGGTTCAACTGTAGCACTAGGGCTTGCTTATAAAAGTCCAAATTTAGTAGAAGGTTTAATATTGATTAATCCTACAGATAATCATAAAACTTTCCCGGAAAACCGTATTTACGATAGACATGCAGATGAAATAAGAACAATGAATGATGAAGAAAAAGAAAAATATTTAATGAAATTTAGATATAAAAACATTAAAAAAGCTAAAAAGTTTGTAAAATCGCATATACCTTCTCATGCATTACAAACAATGGAAGAAGAAATCACAATAAAACGTTCATTCAAAGATTTTGATATTCTTGCTTTATTACATGAAATTAAAGTGAAAACACTTGTCATTTCAGGAAAGTATGATGGAAAAATCTTATATAGTGAAGGTCAAAAAATAAGCGAACTGCTACCAAATAGTGAATTTATATTATTTGAGCAGTCTGGAGAACTACCATTTGTTGAAGAAAAAGAGAAATTCATTAGTGAAATGAATGAATTTCTAAGTGGAATTCCTCAAAATTAATCATTTTGTTACATGATTGTAATAAAAGTAGTCAAATTGTAATGAGTATGTTATAATAATCGCAGGTTGGATGCATAATTAAAAAGACAGATAAATGGAGGAGAACCTCATATGAAAAAATGTCTCTTAACTATTGCGATGTTACTTATGGTTTTACCATTTTCACCGTTTACTGAGGCACAAGCAGCAAATGATACCCACTTAGATATAAATGAGAAGAATATAGAATCATATAAAGAGGGTACTCAAGCCATTGAGAATATTAAAATTGGAGATAAAGTTTCAAAAATTAAAAACAAATATCCTAATTTAATGTACTCATACTCTGATGACAGTAATGAAAAAGAAAACTATTATGAATTTGACACAAAAAATGGTCATATGATTATTACAGGAACAGGCAAAGGTCAGAATGAATCAGTTAAACGTATTACAATGATTTATGATCAACTGACTAATGTAGATTTAAATCAGTTAGTAGACCTTTTAGGTGAAGATACTACTAAACGTGTACAAGATAATAAATATACTGGCGGTTATGCTTACGTGAATAATGATAAAGCGCATTTCCAACTATCGAAAGCTACACCAGACAGTAAAGATTATAAAGTGTATCGTATTGATTTAGGCCAATATTAAATAGCTTGATAGCTCAATAGCTTAAACGAATCCCCTATTATTGTAATATACATATTGCATAATGGGGGATTAATTTATACAATATGAGAATAAGGTGGTGTGTTAATGCGTCCTAACAATACAGTATTACTTGAAAATGTGAATGATTATTTACAACATGTAGGTGTATTGCCTGAGCGAATAGACAAAGTTCAGCATTCATTAAAGAAAGATATGAAAAAATCAGACGAAAAAGAAGTTGATTATGCTGAATACAGACATAAATCACACGCTGAAATTCTTCAAATTATACAACGAAATTTAGCAATTGTTAGCTATAACCCTATTCTTTTTTATACATTAAATTTCTTATTATTTGCATATTTACTTGATAAGAAATTGGTTTTATTTAGTGCTGTGACAGGATTATATGTATTATATGTAATTTTTATATTAACAACATCACTAGGTGTATATTTAACAATAAAACGGAACAGTTATTTGTATCCCAATAGAAAATTGATGATTACCAATATTACTGTTTTTGGTATAGGCCTTATCCTTTGTGTATTAAAAATCTTTAATTTGAACTTAGGCATTTATGTTTTGCCGTTAGTCATTTTCCAAGCGATATTCGTAATAGGCCTTATGTTGTTAATTCTCGCGATTTTCCTACGTAAATTAGAAGTTGCTGCAATGGGATTTATTGTTTTACAAAAAACAATCTCATCTGTGACAACTAATGAAACGATAATTATGAGCGTGACTATTGCTAGTTGGGCAATTATATTGATGATTATTTTATTCTTCGTAATGAGATATTCGACAAGAAGATACGTTTAACTAAATAATATTAAAATCAGGCTGAGACATTTATTTTATGTCTCAGCCTGATTCATTTTCATTTTATTAAATTAAATATATAAAAGTGTGAAATTGTGTTAATCGGGTATATTATTACTGTAAAGTTGGGAGGATTACTTATGGGTAAACTAATAACAAGGGATGGTACTCAAATCGCTTTTGAGAAAAATGGAAACGGGACTCCATTAATTATGTTGCATGCATTGAGTATGAATTTAGCAGCATTTCATTCTACAGTCGAACAGTTAAAAAACGATTTTAAAATATATTCAATTGATTCCAGAGGACATGGAAAATCAGATAAACCAACAGAAATTTCAATACAAGAACATATCAATGACATCATTGATTTAATGGATGCTGAAGGCATTGAATCAGCATATATTGTAGGTCACGATATGGGTGGTGTAATCGCTCAAGAATTGACGATACAACAACCCAAACGTGTTAAGAAACTTATCTTAATATCATCTATTTCTAATAAAGGAAAACAGCCTCTCATTAAATTAATTGCAAAACATAGAGATAAAGTTGCCGGCTTTAGTAAAGAAGAAGCGATGTTAATTTTGTTTAATGAAATTTTTTATAACACTGATACAACGTTCAAATGGTACCAAGAAGTGAAAAAATATTATCGAATGACAGAAGAACAAGATGCTATATCAGTGCGAACAATTAATGGTATTAATATTGAGTCAGATGATATTAAAGTCCCAACACTTATAATAAAAGGGAAACATGATCCATTCTTAGATGAAGATGAAACAAATCATATTAAAAATGCACATACAGAACTCTTTGAAAATTCAGGACATGCACCTTTTATCGAAGAAAGTGAAAAATTTAAAAAAGTAGTTACTAAATTTTTAAAACAATGCACTTCTATGAAACAATCAATATCATAAGTATTATGTCTTAATAAATTTATACAATAAAAAGGTACACCAAATAATTTTGGTGTACCTTTTTATTTGTATCAAGAATATTTAATGCTTGATGCAAAATTAATCATTTATATCAGTATTAGCTATTTCTTTATCGATTTTTGCGATGACGTCAGCTATAGATTTGCGTTGTTTTTTATTAACTAAAATTAATACAGTACGTTCGTCATATTCATTTCTTCTCTTAGTGAAATAGTCTTGTTGTGATAAGTTTTTTACAGCTTTAACAATTTGCGGTTGTTTATAGTTGAGTTTATTAATGATTTTCTTTAAATGATATTCTTCTTCATCCGTGTCATTAATGTAAGTAAGTACAGCAAACTCTTCGAAGCTTAGTGAAAAATCTTTTTTAATGATTGACTTTAATTTGTCCACATACGTTACAAGCGATAATAAATCCGAACAATTTTCTATTTTAGAAATTGCCATTTTGAATCCCCCTAGATAATGGTTTTTTAAATTTTGAAGAAACACAAAGTAATACAACCCCTTGTATCATTCAATAAAAAGCTTTTTGTATTTCAAAACTATGATTTTAGTTAATCAATTATTTTCTTATTTTAGCTCAAATATAGCTATATGTAAACTAATAAGAGTAGGATTTAATTAAATATTAATACAAATAATATAAATGTCACAAACGAAAGTCACACATAATATAATGTTAAGAAATTTAAGTGTGCAAAAAATATTAATTCTTCTAATAAAATAAATAAAACATAACGAAATGATGAGATATTAATTGTATTATTTATAGAATGAAAAGAAAAAGCCGTATATTATACGGCTTTTCAAAAACTACTTTTCAATTTCTGTGTATTGTATGATGACTTCTTCAATTGTTTCAGCATCTAACTCTGCATATTTTTGTAAGAATTCTGCCACACTATGTTCTTTGATATAAGTGTCTTTTTCGACAGTTTCTTTGTCATTTACATCTTTGTATTCTAGTAAATAACAAACAGCTTTAACAAGTTCAGAATGCTTTTTATTTCTTTTTGCTAATTCGATTAAAGGTTTAACGATTCGATCATTTGGTCCAACTTTACGTAGTACACCTCTACCAACTCTTGTAACATCATCTGATAGGTAAGGATTATTAAAGCGACCAATTATTTTTTCAACATAATAAGCTTGGTCTTCTTTAGTGAATTCATCAAATGTTGATATGAGGTACTCACTTGTTTCGTTAAGTACTTCATGTAAACCGGCTTTAATTTCTTTATCTTGAATGGCTTCAAGAATTGTATTGTAACCTTTGTATTGTCCATAATACGCTAAGTAAGCATGACCAGTGTTTACTGTCATTAATTTTCTTTCGATATATGGCGTTAAATCATCGACGTAATGTACATCTTCTAATTGTGTTCCTTGCCATTTTGACGCTTCGACAACCCATTCAAAGAATGGTTCCACTAATACGTCTAATGAACCTTCTTTTTGACCTTGAGGAACAATACGGTCGACTGCTGAATTTGGGAATGAAATATCTTCTGATAGTGGACCAGTTATATTTAATATTGCTTCTTTCAACTGATCTGTAGCCATGATTGCATTCTCACAAGCAACGATATTAAGTTTTTTACCAGGTTCGCGTTCTGTTAAAAAGTTTGCAAAAGATTTAGCAATGATAGGTAAAATATTTACACCTACAGCTGTTGTAATAACATCTGCTTCAAGGATTGCTGCTTTTAAATCTTCTGTATTTGAAATGCTATTAATACCTTTGACGCCTGAAACAGGTTCTTTAGTATTTTCTTCATTAGCTATAATGACGTTATAAGCTTGTTCTTCGTTAATTTGATTGATAACATCCGCGTTTACGTCTACGAAAGTAACTTCGTAACCATTATCACTTAAAACTTTGCCAATGAAACCACGGCCGATATTACCGGCTCCAAAATGAATGGCTTTCATTAAAGCTCAACCTCCTCAAAGACTGCAAGAATTTCTTCTTTTGTTTGAGCATTTATAACTTTTTCAACGTTTTCTTCTTCACTAAATGTAATTGCGATTTGTGAAAGGATGTCTAAATGTTCGCCATCTTTACCAGCAATGCCTACAATAACTTTAGCTTCGTTACCGTCCCAATCAACGCCTTCTGGGATGTGTAGTAAAACTAACCCTGATTTTAATACTTCGTTTTTAGCTTCGTCTGTGCCATGTGGAATAGCTAAGAAATTACCCATATAAGTTGTTACAATTTGTTCACGTTCTTTCATAGCAGTGATGTATTTCTCTGTTACTGCTCCATCTTCTACTAATACTTGTCCTGCTTTTTCGATTGCTTCTTCTTGTGAATTTACTGATAAGTTCATAATAATGTTTTCTGGATTAAATAATTGTGTCATGATAAGTCACTCCGTTTTCGTTAATTTTTGTTTTAGTTTATTTAAGAAAAATGATTTAAGTGTATTTTCTATTAATACACGATCGTTTAATAGATGATTAATGTCATCTAAATGTTCTGTAATTAAAGATGATACTTCGCTCATTAGTTGTCCTTGTTCTGAATTAGCCGGTATAAACATTGAAACTAACCAATTAACCTCTTGCTCTTTATTTTCTATCGTCTTTAAGCTTAATGGTTTTATTAATTCTGTAATAATGAGCTGAGGTTTCTTTATTGATTCGTCTGATAGGTGAGGTATTGCTACTGGATACCCTGTAAGTGCAAATCCTTGTAACGCTGTTCTTTGTTCAAACTTTTCAATAAAATCATTACTATTTTCAAGGACGTGGTGTTTTGTCAGTGTTTGTACTAGATATCGAGTAAGATTGGTTACTTTTCTTTGTTCGAAAATCATGTTTTGAATCAAAGTTAAACTATCTTCTATAAAGTTGACTGTTTGATCATAATCTTTATGTGATAGCTGAGACTTTTCACCTACATCATCTTTTAATGCGTAATGTATATTTTGTTGTAAATCTAGGAAGTATTTAACACTTTCGGCATCTTGTTCAGGTAATAATGGATTAACTGTAATATGTGGATATTTCGTATCTAAAGAAACTGTTGAAATCATACCGTCATATTTAGAGTAATCAATAGATTTTAAATCACTTACTGAAACTTCTGTTGTCTCTGCTATTTCAGAAAAATGTTGTTTCAATCGATTAGATAAGATTCTACTTGTACCTATACCACTACTACAGACGACTAACACATGAAGTGAAGGACTTTGTTTTTCATTGAGCATGCCACCAAAGTGTAATGCAATATAAGCAATTTCACTTTTAGGAAAATGATAATCACTGAGTACAATCTTTAAACCTGACGAAACAGCTTCAAAAAGTTCTTTATCATAAGTTTCGATCATTTCGGTAAGCGGATTGTAGGTTTCAATGTTTGCTTCAAGTCTATTAATAGCTGGTTCTAAATGTAAATTTAAACCATTGAATAAAGACGTTTCATCTTTGAAAGAGAAACCACGTGATTTTACAAAATCAATTAATCTAGTTACACGTTGTTCGTGAATCTCGCTATTTTCATAAGTTGTTTCATGACGTCTTCTTGCGCCTCTTAAATGCATCGTAATAAAAGCAATTTCTGAACTGTTAAAAGTCACATCGTAAATGTCACTTAATACATTAGTTAAGCGAGTTGAAACTTTGAACTCTTCAGTTGAAATCAATTCGTTTAAAATATCGTTTTCAATTTCAACATGACCATCTTGTTTAATGCGTTCTATAGATAAAACGATATGGATAGTTAATGTTAAATAACTAGCTTCCGTTAACGTATAGGGTAGAACACCGAGTTCGTCCATTAGAAGTCTCTCAACGTTAAACAATCTATCTATATCTACGATGCCTTGTAAATGCGTTTCGTTTAAAGAGTGATAGACGAAGTGGTCTTCAACAACAGAATATACACTATCACTATCTAATTTTTCTAACATGATACGAGCTAATAGTTGTCGCTTGTTAACTTCTTCACCAATTAACAATAAACCTTCGCCACGTTTTCTTTCTATAGATAAATCATAAAGTGTTAATTCAGGTTCTAACTGTTCTAAAATTTTATTTAAAGTTCGTGTGGATGCACCAATTTCGTTAGCCAAACTATAAAGTTTAACTGGATCTTTAGACTGTATTAAATTGTATAGAATAATTACTTTTCTTTCTTCATCTGACAAATCGATTGTATCTTGCTCATTGAGTGCTTGCATAAATTGATCTATATCATCGGGGGCACCCTCAATACGTAAACCTAATTTAGGCACTCTAGATAAAGATAAATGATAATTTTCTAAAGTCTTTTCTACTCTTTTCATTTCTCTATGAACAGTTCTTGAAGAAATACCTAGAGTTTGGGCAATGTCATGAATCGTTAAAAAAGAGTGAAGGCGTTCAGATAGTAACTTGAGAACACTTTTTTCCCGATTACTTATCATCATTAACCTTCACTCCTTTGTTTAAAATTATTTTTTTAATTCATTGATAAGTTCTTCATATCTTGGAGAATTCAAGAAATTATCTACTGAAATATGAATTGCTTTAGGATTTTTCTTAATCGCTCTATCTGTTAATGTTTTTTGAGTAATAACAACATCTGCGTCGTCAGGTAATTGGTTGATTGCAGTATTTGTAACTTCAATATCTGATAGGTCAGCTTTTTTGAATTTATTTCTTAACATACCTGCACCCATTGCACTTGAGCCCATACCAGCATCACAAGCGAATATCACTTTTTGAACGTTAGAGAAATCGTGAGCATCTATGTTTTCAGTATCGTATTTATCTAATAATTCCTCAGATTCATCTTTTTCTTCTTCATTTTCAGAAGTTGCTTCATCTTCTGTTCCTGTGTTATCAGCTGTTAAAGCACTGCTTACTGAAGATTTTTTCCCTTTGCGAGCTTCCATATCTGCAGTTGCAGATTCTAAGTCGCCTTCAGGGTCTTTAGTGAATTTCAAGATAATCGATGCGACGATAAATGAAACGAGTGTAGCAAGAAATATGCCTAGTAACATGACTAAATAACTGCCTTTAGGTGTGATGGCGAAGTACGCAATTATAGAACCTGGAGAGGCAGGACCTGTCGTACCAAAGCCAAACATGCTAAATGTTGCAACACCTGTCATACCACCAAGTACAACAGCTACTAATAATAAAGGACGCATTAATACGTATGGGAAGTAAATTTCGTGAATACCACCTAAGAAGTGGATAATACCAGCACCATATGAAGTTGCTTTAGCTGTTCCTTTACCGAATACCATGTAAGCAAGTAATATACCAAAACCTGGACCAGGATTAGATTCTAAAGTATACAAAATAGATTTACCAGCTGCTGAAACTTGTTCAGAAGCTAACGGTGTTAACACACCATGGTTAATCGCATTATTTAAGAATACTGTTTTGGCAGGTTCGATGATGATACTTACTAAAGGTAGTAAGTGATGAGATACTAAGAAATCAACGCCCATACCAAGTAATTTCATTAAACCTTCAACTAATGGCGCTAATCCTTTGAAACCGACAATTGCCATTAAGAATGCTAGAATACCAGCTGAGAAGTTGTTAAATAACATTTCAAAGCCTTGAGGTGTTCTTGGTACTAAGAAATCATCAACTTTCTTCATTAACCAACCAAGAAGCGGTCCCATAATCATTGCACCAATTAACATTGGTGTGTCTGGGAATGCAGCAATAACACCCATTGTAGCAGTGGCACCAACGACACCACCACGTAAACCGTGTACTAAACGACCACCACTAAATGCTATAAGTAATGGTATTAAATATTTGATCATTGGATCTACCATAGTTGCAAGTTCTTCGTTAGGTAACCAACCATCTTCAATAAATAGTGCAGTTATGAGCCCCCAAGCAATAAAAGCACCAATATTAGGCATAATCATACTACTTAAAAATGAACCAAAGGCTTGGACTTTCGGACCTATACCCTTTTTCTTTTCAGTTTGTTCTGCCATGTAAAACACACCTTCCTTTACGTAAAAGTATTTGTACCTTTATCTTACGGAGAAGCGAGTCTATATACAATGAATACTAAATGTAACTTTGTCACATCAACTTTGCCATGTATGACAAAGCAGAGCAAAATAAAAGTACAGATGTGAAAATAAAACTTTTGTATAATTATACCCTTATATAGGTGTGATTACTAATAAAAGCCTTGGAGATGAATTTACGGTTCGATAAAAAGGAATTATCGAACAGCAAATACAAAATACAGGCCGATAATTTTATCGGCCTGTATTTAATTATTATTTTTTAGTTGTTGTATCTGTGCCAAAATATTTATCAGATAAATCGGCTAGTGTACCGTCTTCTTTGAGCTTTTTAAGTTCTTTATTTAGCTCATCGCGCAAGTCTTTATTTTCTTTTGTGAATGGGAAACTTGTGCCAACAACATTAAATGGTTTACCTACGAACTTAATATCTTTTCCACGTTTGTTTTTGTCTGCAGATAATACTGAGTCTGAGTTTACGTAACCGTCTATTCTTCTATTCTCTAAGTCGAGTAGGGCGCCTTCACGATTTTCATATGTTTTTGTTTTGATGCCATATTTATTTTCTTTATTAAAGTTTTCAAGTGATTCTGTGTGATTTGACCCTAATATACCTGATACTGTTTTTCCTTTTAAGTCTTCGTAGTTATTAATATCTTTATTTTTAGAAGAAGTCACAATTTGACTGCCGATATATGAGTACGGATCAGAGAATAAATATTTTTCTTTGCGCTCATCAGTAGTTGCAACAGCATTAGCTACTGTATCTACTCTTCCTGATTCCAATTGACCCATAATGCCTGAAAAATCAGCTTTTACCCATTTAACTTTATATCCTGCTTCATGTGCAACTTTTTCGAAAGCTTCTATATCATAACCTACTAATTTACCGTCTTTTTCATAAGAATTTGGGTAACTTTGTCCTGTTGTACCTGCAACAATGGTACCTTTATCTTTACCGGATTTACTTGAATCATTTGAACAACCGGCTAGTATAATTAAACCAATGATTAATAAAGTGAATATTTTTTTCATTCAGCAAACTCCTTTGTGTATAAATTGGTGTAAAGCGTCAGTGTTTATAATTTGGTAAAACTGTTTGATATTCTCCCAATGTATGGGAGAAGAATGTTTTAACTTATTTAAATGTTCTTCTGGAGCTAATGGGTTATATGGACTGCCCTTAGGTGTATCTATTCTTTTCTTATAAATAGTCCCATCATTCATTTTGATTTTTACAATTGTAAATCGATTTTTGGGTAATGCAAATTTATTGGGAACAATTGTGTCATCATACAGTCTATGTACCTTAGCCATTAATTCATGTATTTCTGACTGAATAGGATTGTTTAAGAATTGTTCAGGGTTTAAATGCTTGCCTAATAGTAATAAGGAGGACACATATTCTGCACTAAAAGCTCCTTCTTGACCAGTTGTTGGATGAGTGTATTTAAGTGCTGCATCTCCATTTGAAGGGAAAATAATATCAATTGTTTCAATTTTATCTATAGGAATGACATTAGTTGCTTTAATACTATTAATAGCATCGATCAAATGATAATTAGCAGAGCAACATGGATAGAGTTTAAACCATAAACCAGGATTTGTTATTGACCATGTTTTCCCGAATTTTTCTATTAGTGTTTCAGGCATGTGTTGTGAATTTCCAAAAGTACCGTAAAAATCATCTAGCATATTTTGGTTACCTTTTAAAATTTGTTTCTGTGCCACTCTTGTTGACCAGTAGGCTTTTTGTGCAGCTAGTCCAATATGTAATGCTTTAATATCTGAACCGAATTGCCCACGTAATCCACTAGCTTGAGTAACAGCAATACCGATTGCATTTGCAAAATCATTAGTATCCAAGTTTAGATAATAACTACAAGCTACAGTAGCACTTATTAAACCAATTGTAGAACTAGCATGCCAACCATTTTCATAATGCTCAGAACCTATTGTTTCTCCTATTTGTGTCGCCATTTCAACACCTATAATATAACTATCGATAAAATGATTAAAAGTTTGGTTATTGTGTTCTGATATTGATAGTAAGCTAGGTAAAATAATTGCGCTAGGGTGCCCCCTCATACTTGAATGTACATCATCAAAATCTAGAATATGTGCAATAAATCCATTTATTAGCGCTGCATTAGAAGAAGTTACTTCACCTTCGTAGCCTATGATTGAGGATTTCCCTTTACCATCTTCATTAATAGCAAATTGTATAAGTGAGTGAACTGCTTCTTTATTTTGTGCAGCAAAACAAGTCGAAATAAAATCTAGAATGCCTGTTAATCCATTATCGCGATCTTTGGGTGTAATATATTGAGAACGATTGTATATCGTATTGATGAGTTGTTTAGTCTTTGTCATTGAATAACCTCTTCATCATTAAGAGTATCTACTTTTTTAATGAAAGACTGGGTACGATTGTGAGAAGATGGGTCGAAAATTTCTTCTGTCGTACCACTTTCAACTATTTCGCCATCTTCCATAAACACTATTTTATCGGCAACATCTTTAGCAAATGACATTTCATGAGTGACGAGTATCATTGTTTTCTTCATAGATGCAACGTCTTTTATAATTTTTAATACGCCTGATACTAGCTCCGGATCTAACGCTGAAGTTGGTTCATCGAATAATAATAATTGTGGATTCATAGCCAGTGCACGAGCAATACCTACACGTTGTTGTTGGCCCCCTGATAATGTGGCAGGATATTTATCTTTGAATTTTAATAAACCAACTTGTTCTAAGTATTTTTCTCCAATTTGAATTGCTTCTGGTTTAGATATTTTTTGAGTGGTAACCAATCCTTGTGTAACATTTTCTAATACTGATTTATTTTTGAATAGGTTATAATGCTGAAACACCATTGTTGATTTTTGAATGAGTTGTTGTATTTGTTTTTTCTTATAACTTTCAGCATTTATTGAAACATCGTCAATTGATATAGTACCTGCATCTGGTGTTTCTAACCAATTAAGACATCGTAATAAAGTTGACTTTCCTGATCCAGAAGGTCCGATAATTGCCAAAACTTCCCCTTTGTTTAACTCAATATCTATACCTTTTAAAACAGTTGTTTTGTTGAAAGATTTCTTGATTCCTTCGATTTTAATCATAGAACCTTCACCTAACTTTCATATGGTTTGTTTAATTTTTTCTCTAATAGACTTTGTAGATACGTATATATAATAGTAATCAACCAATAAACAATAGCAACCGCTAAGAATGTTTCTAAATATTTATACGAAGCGGACGATAATAATTTACTTTTCGCAAAAATTTCAGTTACTCCTAGTGTAAATACGAGTGATGTTTCTTTAATTAAGCCAATAAAAATGTTACCTGATGCTGGTATAGCGTTTCGTGTAGCTTGAGGTAATACAATTTTTATATAAGTTTGTGTTTTACTAAGGCCAATTGAATGAGCGGCTTCGAATTGTCCTTTATCAACTGAAGTAATTGCAGCTCTAAAGATTTCAGCTAAATAAGCAGCATTTTTAATACTAAGGCCAATTATTGCGGCAGTTAAAGCATCAATTACACGCATCCCGGGTATAAGTTGTGGTAATCCATAATAAATTAAAAATAGTTGTACTAAACTTGGTATAGATCTAAAAAATGATATATACACAATGGCTATTTCTTTCAATACAGGAATTTTTGCGCGTAATATTAGCGCAATGATTAAACCGCCAATTATAGATAGAATTAATGAAACAATAGCTAACATTAAAGTTATAGGTAAGTAAGGCATAAGCTTTGGAAATGTTTCAAAAAAATATATTGGGTCAAAGTTCAATTGTTTCACCTTCTTCAAATTTGACTTGAGTAAACTTTTTCTTTAATTCTTGTTCACCTTTGAATTTCTGTTTATTTAATATTTTTATAAAATATTGTGTAATGTGCCCTTTTTTTAAATCCTGTTTCCCGAATTTTTGATAACCTTTATTTAAATACATATTACTTAGCCAAGGATGGTTAGAAGCTGTACCTAAAGTTACAGCAGGTGAGTTTAATTCGTTGAGTAAAATGTTTTGTTCTACATATGTTAATAATTTTGAGCCAAAATGTTTGTTTTTATATTTAGGTGAAGTAGCAAACCACCAAATGTGTGGAAAGTAATAAGGTCCAGGATTATTACTCCATGGCATGCGTAATGAAATCGTACTCACTATTTCATTGTTTATTTCTAATACATAACATAAGTTTTCTTCTAAATTTTTAGTTATAGATTCTATTGTCGGATTTGCAGATTGAAAATTAATACCTAAAGTGCGTATAGGTTCATATGCAAGAAACATAAGTTCTTTTAATGCCTTAGTATCTTTTTTGTTTGCTCTTCTAATAGTTTGTTCCATATTGCACCTCTATTCATTATTCAATCCCAGTTTTTCTCTTAAAGTTCCCTTGTTATAAGATGTTTTGTATAATCCTCTTTTTTGCAAAATTGGTATAACTTTTTCAATAAATAACTCAAATTGAGAGGGTAATATAGGAGGCATAATATTGAAACCATCTGCTCCAGATGAGTTAAACCATTTCTCCATCTTATCGGCTAGTTGATTAGGTGTTCCTACAAATATATGGTGACCTCTAGAACCAGCAACTTTTTTATAAACTTCTTCTAGCGTTAAGTCTTTAGCAATTGCTTCTTTATGAATGACTTCAAAACGACTTTGTACACCATCACCAACTGTTAAATCTAATTCACTAAATTTTTTGTCTAACGGGTATTGAGATAAATCAATATTCCCCACATAAGGTGATAATATATTTAATCCTACGTGAGGCAAAATTAAGTCTTGAATTTCTTGATAATTTTGTTCAGCTTCTTCGACTGTTTCACCTAAAATCGGGAACAAACCAGGCATAATAAAAATGTCATTTGGATTTCTATTTTCATTAATCGCTTTATTTTTCAACTTTTGGTAAAAGTCTTTTGCATCAGTTAATTGGCTTTGTGCAGTGAATATAACATCAGCTACTTTTGCTGCTAAATCAGTTCCAGTAGGTGACGATCCTGCCTGAATTAATAATGGTCTTCCTTGAGGTGAACGTTCAATATTTAATGGTCCTCTTACTTTAAAATGTTTACCTTCATGGTTAATAGTGTGCAGTTTTTTACCATCAATAAACTTTCCTGTTTCTTTATTTCTAATAAGTGTATCTTTTTCCCATGAATGCCAAAGTTTATTTGTTACATCAACAAATTCGTTAGCACGTTCATATCGTAATTCATGCTCCATTAACTTAGTTCCATTGAAATTCTCTGCGGTAGATGGAATGGAAGAAGTGACGATATTCCATGCTGCTCTCCCATTACTTATGTGATCTAAAGAACTAAATTGACGTGCGATATGAAAAGGTTCGCTATATGTAGTAGAAGCTGTAGCAGCTAATCCTATATTAGTGGTATGTGTTGATAATACTGATAATAAAGTTAGAGGTTCAAAGCGACTCAAGATATTTGGATGTGAACTCTCAGAGACAAATAAGCTATCAGCAAGAAAAGCTAAATCAAATAAGCCTTTCTCTGCTAGTTGAGCCGTACGAATTAAATGATTTAAATCCATGGGTCCTTTTTCATTAACGTTTTCGTGGCGCCAACTTGCAACATGATGACCATATCCTGCTAAAAAAAGTCCGAGTTTGATGTGTGTATTCTTTGTCATAATATCCTCCTAAACATTCTAATCCGATAGTTTTAATATGCATTAAAGATTACCACTTTAAATAAGCTAGTGTCAACGTAATTCTGATAAGTATATTCGGGATTAAAAGGTGAGAAAATAGAGTAGTATTATAAGAATAATTAAAATATTAAATTACCCTTATCAAATACAGTTTTTTATAGTAAAAAGATAAATAGATACAATATCAAAATTTAATAAGAATAAATAGAGTCTTAAAATGTATACAAGAGGTTTTATTTACTTTTGAATTTTAACAACAAAAAAATCGTTGAATAGGAAATATATGCCAAAATGATGTTTGAACAATTCTTCAGTGGGAATACTAATAATATAATATAGAAATGGAGGCTTTATTCATGACAGTAGTAAAAACTTATAATAATGACGAAGCGTTACAGAACGACATTAACAAACTAAAAGATGTGAATATTGATCCGTCAAATGTTTTTGTATTATCACACGATGATGATCGTACGGCACGTATTGTAGAACACACAGATTATTCTGGTATTGACTACAATAACAAAGACTTAGGTCAAAAATTCGACAAGCAAGGTGACGAATTAAGAGCTAAATTACAAGAGCTTGGTTTATCAAAAGAACAAGCGGAAGAAAACGAAGAAAAAATGGACGAAGGTAAAGTATTTCTAATTGTCAAAGATGACAAAGCAAAAGAAGTATTAGGATAATTAGCAAAACCTCTCATATAGCAAAAGCCTATCTCAATTTGAGATAGGCTTTTTTAAATTATAAATGTAAAAAGTATTTGACATATATCTCTGAAATGTTAGCATAAAAATGTAAAATACTTTTGACATTAAGGAGTAGTAATTTATGATCGTACTGAAGTGGATAGCTTTTATTATAATCACATTTGTGATGTGGCAATTTTATTTTAAATTCATTACGATTGATACTAAAGAATTTAGAAGAGAAAAAAGATTAGATGAACGAGCGCTAAGAATGAGATTAGAAGTATTATCAAGAACATTTGGATTCATGTTTCTTGTCATTATGTCCTACATCGCCTTAAAAATATCAGGACTTAAAGGTGATGCTCATAATGTATTTATGGAAAATCTTGAAATAGTATTTTTAGTTGTATTAATTGTTAACTATTGTATAAATGTAATAATGGTAAATAAAAAGTACAATTGAAAGCGGGAAAATAATGAAAAACAGAATTAGGGAATATCGTAAAAAATTAGGGGTTTCACAGGATACATTAAGTAAAAATGTAAAAGTAACAAGACAAACAATAAATGCGATAGAAAACGACAAATACGATCCTACATTAGCTTTGGCATTCAAATTGGCTAAAGAATTTAATGTAACAGTAGATGAATTGTTTTCATAAATAACTTTAGGAGGAATCAAATTGAAAAAGCAAGACGAAATGGAGAAACGGCATTTTTATATCGCTTCAAAATGGACAACAGCATATTTTTTAATTGTGCTAGTGATATACAATTTATATACAAAATTCACAACAGGGGAATTTGATGTTGTGTGGCTTATTCTATTAATAGGGCTTATTTTATTCACAAGTATTCTAACTTTTTATAAATATAAAACGAAGATATAATATAGCACCTTTAGTGTATTATATGTATAATGTATAAAAACTTAAAGTGGTGATTTTTCTTGAAAAAAAACTTCTTATTCATAATTTTATTTACTTTTTTCAGTATTATAGGAAGTAAATTATTTACTTTCGCTTTATCTTTTCACGTCTTAAATATTACTGGAAGTGTTCAAAGTTTCTCGAATATCGTCATTATTTATTCTGTTGTTTTTATACTAGGTAGTACACTTATGGGTTATTACATAGATAAAATTAATAAAAAACTTTTTATTATATCAATGCAGTGTATTTCAGTAATCTCAATTATTGGAATATATGTAATTCCTAATAGTCTTAATCAACTTATATACATATATATCATTGTTACCATACTTACCATCACAGATATAGCGGTGACTTTGGCTTTTAATAGTGGACTTCTAACTTTAGTAAGTGAAGAATATTTAGATAAGACCGTTTCGTATAGAAATGTCATACAAAATATTATACAAATTGGCGCACCAGTATTAGGTGGTATTATTTATGCATATTTTGATATAAAAACTTTTACGATTATTATGTTGATAACTGAATTAATTTCTTTATTGTTCGTATTATTTATTAGTTTCAATAAACTAAATGTTGAAAATGAAATAGAAGAAATGAAAGATACATTTTTTAATAGTTATAAGACAGTTTTTAATTTTTTAAAGATGAAAAAAGATTTATTTATAATTATTTTATCAGGGGCTATTATTAATTTTATGTTTGGGTTTATAACAGTTGGCATACCCGGGAGTTTTGTTACTTTATTTAATATGAATTCTAAACAACTAGGGTTAATTGAGACCGCTATGCCAATAGCAGGAATTATATTTGGAGTTGTGTATCCTCGAATTAAAAATAAAGAATCATTAATATTTAATATGCAATGCGCAATGATAATACTAGCTTTAGGTCTTCTTATATTATGTACGCCTTTAACAATAGGTTTAACTAGCCAGCTTGTAGTCATTATTTATTTTGTAAGCATGTTTATTATGGGTATAGGAATCATATTGAGTAATATCCCAATCAATATTTATGTTCAAAAAAATGTACCCGAAAATATTAAAGGAAAATATCTTGCTTTGCATCAAACAATGTCTCAAATTATGATGCCCGCAGGAATTTTAATATCGGGTATATTATTTGATATTCATAATTATTTCTATTTAATATCATTCTTGCTTACGACGTTATTAAGCATAGCAATAGCTTTTTCATACCAATATTTAAAAAGATATGATGGTGCAGTTTAGAACACTAAAAACTTATATTTTATCCTACTACTTGTTCTATGCGATAACGTAGTTCATTGAAGTCTAAAATACGTGCTTGTCTATGAACTTCTTTTTCGTTATAAAAAAGCATAACAACAGGAGACGTGAACAAATTCAATTGTCCTACTGCTTCTGGTACGTCATTTGCTACAATTTCATAAGCGGGTATATTATATTCATTTACTATATCTTGAACGATAGGGTGGTCTGCTTTACATACAGAGCAGTTTTCACTTGATACATAAATTAATACAAAATCATTCGAATGAATGATAGTGTTGAATTCATCGAAATTTTGAATGATTTCCATATTATCACCTTCTGATTTGATTATAATAACAAGTATTGTAACATGATATATGATAAGGAGTGGAAAATATGTTTGGTAAAACAAATAATCCCAAAAAGGATAAAAGATTTTATATAAAATCTAATGAAAATTTAGGTGCGTTAGGTAAAGTAATTGTGTTAGTTGACAGTGAAACAGGCGTGAATTATTTACAGTTTGCTAGCGCGGGAAGCTCAATTACACCCTTGTTAGATGAAAATGGAAAAGTGATCGTTGATAAAGTTTAAAATATATCATAAATTGGCACCTTTATATTGGCTATATTGAAACTATAACAGGTCTCATATATGAAGAAAGGAGATCAAATATGTTTATAGCATTTATAATATTAATTATTTTGACCTTCTTGATGCTTCTATATTCCTTAGCGATTCTTATGGGAAAAGATAGCGATGTGTACTCGATGTTATCTAAAGAAGAGAAAAATCTTTCTGAAAAAAAGAAGATGATTATTTATTTTGTTAGTGTCGCATTGTTATTTGGATGCTTGTTATATTTCTTTTATTTTTTCACTTAATAATTGAGTGATGATTGTTTTAAAAGTTCCAAAAATTGAATGAATATAAAAAAAGAAACTTCTTTTAGAATTAAAGAAGTTTCTTTGCTATTTTAATTAATTTTCATTCTTTTTATGTTCTATAATCTGTGTTCCACGGTTAGATGTGATGTTTCTTGCTCGTTTCAGTGCATCTTCTTTTTTATCAAAGGAGTCACTGGCTTGCTTAGCGCCGTCTGTTTTAATCTTCCATTTATCATCTTCATAATAAACGTGGACATCTCGATCATTTAATTCAGGGTTTGATGACTCGTCTTCTTCGTGCTTAGTAATTTTTTTGTCTTTGAGTTCATCGAGTTCTTTTTTAGATGCATCTTTATACCATGATTCCGCTTGTTCAGTTGCAATAGGGATTGTATCTTCTTCTTTATAACCATCTTTAAGCATAGCGTTACCGATATCAATTGCTTTTTTTCGTTTTAATTTTTCGAAGTTCTTCCAACTTTGCGGATAATCGTCCATTGTCCAAGGCATATACAATTCATCCTTTCATAATATCTATACATATCAATACCACTTTATAGAAAAATGAAACAATGGTTACTTTCATATAGAATTTAATTACTTGGAGACTTTGGAGAGGACGTAATCTTCGCCTAGTTCATAGATGTCTAATAGTTTTTTAATGACATTTAGTTGAGGGATAATCCAATAACAGAGTGCAGCGCCTATTATACCTAATATTGCTCCGACTAATATATCTGCAGGATAATGAACGCCTACCCAGACGCGTGAAATACTCACTAGAATAGCTATTGCTAACCATACGTATCTTAAATTCTTTTTGAAAAGTAAAAAGGTAATACATATCGAGAAAAATTCTATTGCATGGTCACTCGGGAACGAGTTGTCAATCGCGTGACCAATAAGTTGATTAACATTGCTTAACTCAGCAAATGGCTGATTGTTGGAATGAATCGCTCCCGCTATAGCTCCAAATACTTCTGCGACCACAAAAGCAAACATACTGCTAATAATCATAATCCTATTTTCCCGTTTCCTAGTAAACCAATACATGATAATCCCGAAAAGTAAAAAGTATTTCATATACTTAGCAAAAAATATCATGATTGGATTTAAAAACATAACTTCTTTCCCTAAATCATTAAACATTCTAAAAAGTTCAATGTTTATTTCCGATAAATTCATAAAACCATTCCTTCAATACTATAATTTTAATTTTAAAGTTTAATATACTTAATCTCTGACTATACCAAAGTGAAGCAACAAGATAAACCTCAAAATAAAAAATAGCATTAGACATCAATATCCATTATAAAAAAACTCCCAATTCGATAGACTTTGAATGTCGGAATCGGGAGTTTTATTTATATATTTGATTTTAAAAGTGCATGCTTGCTCATCGCAATATTTATGTTAAATAACTCATAAATGAAGTTGCTAGGCTAAAGTAGATTAACATGCTGACAATATCGTTTATTGTAGTAATAAATGGACCGCTTGCTACTGCTGGGTCAATGCCTATTTTGTTCATAAACAATGGGATAAGTGATCCGATTGTTGTACCAACTGTCATAGCTGTTGTTAAGCTTATCCCAACGATAGTTGCTAATAATGGTTGGCCATATAGTATTACAATGATAGAAAACAGTATAAGACTACATACTAAACCAGAAATAAAACCACTCGCGGACTCGTGTAATGCGTGTCTGACTTTATTTTCTTTTTCCATATCACCAGTAGAAATGCTTCGTACGGAAACGGCTAATGATTGTGTTCCTGTATTACCTGACATACCACTAATAATAGGGATAAACGCTGCGAGTAGTGCGACTTGTTCAAGTGTGTCTTCAAATGAACCTAATATTGTAGCAGTTATCATACCTAAGAATGTAAGTAAGATAAGCCACGGCAAACGTTTTTTTGCAGTTTGTAAAACAGATTCTTTTGTCTCTTTTACATCATTAATACCAGCTAATTTTGAATAGTCTTCGCTAGCTTCTTCTTCCATTACGTCTAAGATATCATCAACTGTAATGATACCTAGTAAATGATGTTGATAATCTACAACTGGAATGGCGATGATGTCATAGTCTTGAATTGTTTGAGCAACAATTTCTTGGTCTTCTGCAACGTCTGTGCTCACAAAGTTTTCGTTCATTACGTTTTTAACATGGTCGTCCATATCGGCGTTAATTAAATCACGTAATGACATAACGGCTATTAATTTTTTTTGATCATTAACAACGTAAAGTGCATAAATTGTTTGAGCTGAAGATGATTTCTCTTTAACGTGCATAAGTGCTTCTCTTACACTCATTTCAGGCGTTAACGAAACATATTCAGTAGTCATGATACCGCCGGCAGTATCTTCCTCGTAATTAAGTAATGATTTTAATGACTCAGATTTATGTTTATCCATAATCGTTAACAAGCTAACGCGCTGCGTTTTACTTAATAGATTAAGTACGTCAACAGCATCGTCATCTGACATGTTTTGAAGAACTTCACTTGCATAGTTTGCATTCATTTCATCGAACATTGATTTTTCTTCTTTTTGACTTAATTCTAAGTAACTCCAGAAGTTTGCTACTTCATCAGGAGATAGAAGTTCGAAAACCTTTTTCTGTTCTTCTGTAGAAAGCGAATCGAAGTACTCACTTTGCTCATAGGCGTGCAAGTGTAAAAATCCTTCTCTAAAATCACTGACTTCGTTGCGCTCTAGTAATTGAGTTAGGCGCTCGTTAATATATTCGTCCAATGCCATTCCTCCTTAATCCATTAAAATAAGTACATAACCAATTCTAGATTATATTGTTAAATTAGCAATGGTAAAAATATTAATTAAAAATTTAAAAAATTATATTTAATCATTTAAATTATTTTAGAGGATTCCATCCAGAGTGTTTAACCCAAGCATCAAAATCAAGAAGCTGAGGGTTTATCTCACGTAATTTAGAAATGTTGGCTTCATAACCTCCGAATTCAAACCATTCAAACATCTTCATCATTTTTTGGAACTTTTCTCGTGAATCTACAATTTCGCAAGGAGCATCAAATGCTTTACTTATTTTTTCAGATATCTCAGTTAATGTTTTTTCTTCGCCAGCTATTTCGATAGATTCTCCTATAAGCTGTTTTGGATTTTTAAAAGCAATATTAGCAAAAGCACCGATATCTTGTACAGCTATCATTTGTAATTTGATTTCAGGATCCATAAACCCTTGGATGACAACCTTTCCATCTTGTCCTTTTGCAAATCCTTCAAAATTATCCATGAAAAATGTTGGTCTTAAAATTGTAGAAGGTAAATCTAAAGAACGGATGTGCTCTTCTATTTGCCATTTTGTTGCAAAATTTCGAGCTCCATCATATCTTTCTGCACCTGCTGCTGAACTATATACAAAATGAGAAACGTTAGCTTTTTTAGCTAAGTCAGCAACTCTTTTTCCTTGTCGTATTTCTTTTTCAGGATCATTATTATCGAATGATTGCACACTATACACACCGTAAACACCTTTCATTACATCTGAAAGTGATTGTTCATCATCCATATCCGCTTTAACCACAGTAGCGCCTTTTTCTTTAAGTGCTTGTATAGAGGGTTGTTCCGGGTTACGTGTCATAGCACGTACTGCCCAACCATCAGACAGTAAATTTGTAGCTACTGCATTACCTTGGTTTCCTGATGCGCCGATTACTAAAATTGTTTTATTATTATTCATGATAAAACCTCCGATTAATTAATAGAATTTTGTATAAAAAGTAAATATTATATATAAAAATATATTAAGTTTTATTGAGGCATCGCTTCAGTTTCAAACACTTTTATTAAAAATCCTCAGTCATATTAAATAAGTTCTGTAAAAATTGTTTTAACTGTTCATTATTTAATCCTCTCTTATCCACTTGATATTGATAAGATTTAGTGGACAAAGCATTCAATAACATATCAGTTTTAAATGTCTTCCATTCTGGACTTTCTTCATTATCGAAAGTGTTCCAAAATTTCTCGGATAATTTCTGAAATGTTGGCGTATCTCTAAAGTCGCCATGAAACTCCTTTTTCTCTACACAATTTAAAGTGTCTAAATGTTTCGATTTAAAATCAATAAAGAGTTCTAAGTAAATTCCAAATTTTTCATAATTCGTTATATGGTTATTTTGTTCTGCATAATCCATCTCTTTGAAAAGTCTATCAAAATCATTTTCGATTAATTTATAACAAAGAGCACTTTTATCTTCAAAATGACGGTATAAGGTGCCCATTCCAATACCTAGCTCTTTAGATATACGATTCATGCTCGTATTTTCAACGCCATATATTTCAAATAATTCTTTAGCTGTATTTTCAATTCTTAATCGATTTTCTATTGCATCTTTCCTCAATTGTTTCACCTCTGAAGGGATTTTAAATTAAATAAACGGATACCTCTCCGTTTATTGTAAGGGAACATATAACAAATTACAAATAAAGAGAAACGAGTACTTATGTATCTAAATAAAAAACTCCGAGAATCAAGATTTCGTCTGATTCTCGAAGTTTTTATGATGAGTTAGAAACGCTATTTAGTTCTTATTTACAACGAATAAGTGTTCTGAAAATACTAATATAGTATTACTCTCGATGCTGATTGATAAAATCACGTGTTTTTCCTGTTATTAATGGGCCGCCTGTATATATGTCTCGTGTGGATTGATGCTTCGTATTAATTTCAGGACTTATCCCATGAGCATGCAAACCAACCACGTGATTGTGTTCATTTAATACTGGAGATCCTGAAAAGCCAGTTGTTCTGTGTAAATGTCCGATATACTCAATGTAATCTTTAGTTGATTTAAGGTAATATCCTTTTGATTGATACATGAATTGTCCGTTATATGGTTTTTTATTTGGATAACCTAACATATAAAGCGGTTCTTTAGGTTTCAAATCCTTTATTTCTTGTTCTGATGCAATTTTTAATGGCTTAATCTTTGCTGACAAACGTTGTTGAGTGATGAGTACAGCCACATCTCTTTCAGATGACTTATGAAAATTTTTAACTTTGAATTTAATAGGTACACGTTGATCTGCTTTTGAAGGATAGAAATAAAATTTCTTTGTTTCTTTATTACCAACTTTATCACTTGCTACATGTGAAGCGGTAATAATTGTATAATCATCTATAACAAAGGCAGTTGCTCCGTTACCTGATTTACCAGTTTCATCTGATGATATTTTACCTACTGCTTCAATGTGGTTTTTACTATGTGTGTTGTATAGTTTAAGCGTTAATAAATCGTTCGGTATTTGTGAACCTATTTTAAAAGCATCACTATAATCTGAATGTGTTGCTTTAGTGAATGTATCTTTATAAGTTATAGGCTCGTCATGAGGAATAAAGATATAATTAAACAATGACATGAGAAGCACTAAATATAATTTAAGGTATAACATAGTTTAATCACAATCTTTCTCGAAATTAAATGATATCTTTGTTATACCCATTAATCATCTTATAAAATCGTAGCGACAAAAAATACAATAACTGAAAGTACTACTGAAGTTATTGCCATTGCAACCATTGGCTTAAATGCTTTTGTTTTTAAGTCATTAAATGAAACATTTAATCCTAATCCTACCATTGCCATAATAAGTATGACGTTAGTAATTGTACTGATTACACTTAATACACCTTCTGGAATAGCTACAAATGTGTTTACCGCACTCATAATTAAAAATCCAAGTAAAAAGTATGGAAAATCAATTTTTTGAGAAACTTTATTTGTTCTTTTTCTATTAACGATTATTAAGAAAATAATACTTAAAGGAATTAATAGAAATACTCTGCCTAATTTAGCTAATAAACCAATAGCTAGAGATTCACTACCACCTGCATCTGCCGCTAATACAACATGTGCTATTTCATGTAAACTAGCACCAGACCATATACCATAAAGTTCAGGATCCATAGGGAATAAAGCATATAGAAGTGTATATGTTAATGAGAATATCGTTCCCATTATTGCTACTAATCCAACACTTATGCCAACGTCACTTTCTTTAGATTTCAAAATAGGAGAAATAGCTGCTATCGCTGCAGCACCACATACCCCTGTACCAACGCCTAATAATAGAATTAAGTTTTTATCTCCTTTAATAATTTTATTTAAGAAAATAATAAAGAATATTGAAAAAGCAACTACACCGACATCTAGTAATAATAATGTCCCGCCTTCATTAATAATTGTAGACAAGTTCAATTTTAACCCATACAAAATTATAGCTAAACGTAGCAGTTTTTTAGAAGAAAATTCGATACCTGTTACGTATCTTGTTGGATATCCTAGGAAATGTCTGTACAAAATCGCAGTGATGATAGCTATCGCAAGTGCGCCAACTTTATTTAAAATTGGTAAATTTGATAATAATATGCTGGCAACTGCAACAACTAGCGTAAAACCGACACCTAGGAAAAATGCTTTATTTAATTTAATACTCACTGTCTTCACCTCACATACATTCTATGATGAGAACGATTATTTGTGAAATGCCATTTTTAAATATATAATATAACAAAAATGTTATGGAGGTACTTTTGTGGAAGATAAACTCAATATATTAAAAGCAATCGTAGAAGAAGACGGATTTACTAATGCAGCAAATAAATTATACAAATCACAACCATCCATAAGTCGAGATATTAAAAATTTAGAACAAAAATACCAAATTAAAATTTTTGAAAATACACGAAAAGAAATCATATTGACAGAAGAGGGGCAAGAACTGTATAACTATGCCTGTCAATTGGCGTTATTAGATGAACAATTACACACGAGAATAAACGCAAATAAAGAAGAAGTAAAAGGTAAATTTGTTATAGGTACAAGCCATACATTCGGACAATCTAAACTATTAGATCTTACGCTATACTTACAAACGAAATATCCAAATCTGAACATACATATTTATATTTACAACTCTGCAGATATTATTACGCATTTGAAAGATTATACGATTGACTTAGGAATAATAGAAAAACCTGTAATCGACGATAAAATTAACAGTGAAGTATTAACAGAAGATAGATTATTAATCATAAAAAATAAGCAAAATAAAAAACCTTTAAATGAATTAAGATGTTATGTAAGAGAAACAGGATCAGGAATTAGATATTACCAAGACAAACTATTACAACAACTGAATTTGCCGTCACGCAAAGTCGTCATTAATGACAATCAACTTATACTAGAATTAGTAAAACAAAATATGGGCTATACAATACTCTCTAATTTCTCTATCAAATCAACCGATAGAAAATATATAGAAACAAGCGAAGTAGACTTATATAGAAACTTCTTTATAGTATCAAATAACTCAAGATATAAAACGAATAAATATAATACTATTGTCGATGAGATAAAAAAATATGGTTTTAAATAATAAAGCCCCAAATCTAGTTCTTATTAAAATACACCTCAAAAGTTACGCAAAGCCATGACTTTTGAGGTGTATTTTAATTAAATTGGATATTAATTAATTTCTCTAATAAATATATAAAAAAATAAACACTTCTAATAATCTCTCCATAAATTTTTAAATAATAGTAATATAGTCATTATTTAAGTTTTAAGTGTCCATTGTAATGGACAAGATTCAGTAAAGCGCTTTCATTAATTAGAGTTATCATATAAGTATAGGGAGGTCGTAAAAGATGAAAGTAGATAATGAAGATAAATTAATATCTTATTTGCTTAATGCACATACCTATGTCGATTCTAAAACATTAGCTAATAATTTAAACGTCTCAACTAAAACAATTTATCGTCTAGTAAAACGTATAAATGAAATGTATTCAATACCTTTGATAATTGCTGAAAAAGGTAAAGGTTATCGAATCGACGACAGAGAATTATTGGATAAACAAGAAGTGCAGATGCAACATCAAAACGATTTACTTACTCCCATAGAAAGAAGAAATACTATTACGAAAGATTTATTATTAATTTCTCCAAAGAGCCTATCAGTATTTAAAATAATCGAGAGATTCTATGTCTCTGAGAGTGTTCTAAATTCAGATGAGAGAAAAATTGAAGAAATGCTTAAAAATTTTAATTTGAAATTAGTTCGACGCAATAGACATTTATCAATAAGAGGTGATGAAACCAATATAAGACGTGCATTATTAGAGTTAATGGAAGAGAGTAAATTAACAAGTTTATTATCTTATAATGATATGACTCAATTAGAGGATAGAGATGCTTTTTTTGTACAAGAACAAATTAATATTATAGAAAA
This sequence comes from Mammaliicoccus sp. JADD-157, assembly GCF_049310805.1. NCBI lineage: Bacteria > Bacillati > Bacillota > Bacilli > Caryophanales > Staphylococcaceae > Mammaliicoccus > Mammaliicoccus sp. JADD-157. Next base: position 111,725 of record NZ_JBMOVZ010000001.1, read on the forward strand.
TTATCAAGGGATAATTATACCTTATCCCTACAACGTCAATATATTTTCACATTTATATATATTAATTATGCGATTTAGAAAAAGAGGTGTAATTAGTGTAGATAAAAATCATTATACAGAAGAAATGCATCATTTAATTAATGAATATCAATCTTTTTATAGAACTAGTGACATGATTATATCTAATATTGAACGTTACTTGCATAGCAAGTTACCTAAAAATGAAAAAATATATTTGTTTGAATACCTTATATCTTCACGTTTTGAATCTCAAAATGTCGATAATGAACAACAAGAAATTAAATATTCAGATGAAGTAATTTCTATAACAAAAAATTATATTAATAGAGCTAGTAATGTATTAGGATATTCTTTTAAAAATAAAGATTTAGAACAACAATTAATGAAACATATAAAACCTATGTTAAACCGTATTGAACATGGATTATTTGTAAAAAACACATTAATTGAGCAAATAAAGAAAGAATACCCAGATATATTTTTAGCTATTAAGAAAATTTCGAGTGAAATAACAAATGAAAGAAACAGTAACTCGATAAATGAAGATGAAGTGGGCTATTTAACTTTATATTTTGCAAAAGAAATAGAAAGAAATCCGAAGAAAATTCAAACACTTATAACCTGTACAACAGGTATAGGAACATCGGAACTTCTAAAAACAAAAATTTCTAGAAATGTATCTGATATTGAGATTAAAGATGTTAAATCTACATTTGATCTATCAAATGAAGACTTAACAGATATTGAACTAATTATATCTACAGTAAATATACCTGATATTAAAGGAATCCCAGTGGTAGTTATCAGTGCAATGTTTAATAAAAATGATCAAATTAAACTTAGAAAGATGATTGAGTTATTAGGTGATTATAATGAGAAATAAATTTATTGAAAATATTTATTTAAAAAAACAGATTTACGAGGATGTAATTGATGAATTAAGTCTTTATTTAAAAGAAAACTTATTTATAAAGTCAGGAGATAAGTTTAAATCTGAAGTCATGGAAAGAGAAGAAAACGGAAATATCGAAATATATCCAGGTGTTATATTACCTCATATCCAGAGTAATAATATAATGCAATCACAAATTTTTATTATTAAAAACAAAGACTTTGGAATAATTTGGCATGATAAATCGATAAAACTAATAATATTGATAAATTTAAGAGAAACAGAAACAAAAAATAATTTGTTAGAAATTAAATCATTTATACAAAACTTAGCAGATGAAGATTTTATTGAAGGATTAATGAAATAGGAGGAATTGAAAATGAATATTGTATGTATTTGTGCTTGTACAGTGGGGATTGCTCATACGTATATTGCTGCAGAAAAATTGGAGAAAGCTGCAGAGAAGAAAGGTCATAATATAAAAATAGAAACACAAGGTACTATCGGCGTAGAAAATGAATTAAAACAAGCTGATATAGATAATGCAGACATTGTATTATTAGCAGTTGATGTGAAAGTAAGCGACAAAGAAAGATTTGAAGGGAAAAAAGTAGTGGAAATTCCTACAGATGTAGCTATAAAATCACCAAATAAACTTGTTGAAAAATTAGAACAAATATCAGAGCAATAATAGGAGGTATCTTATGGAATTAAATGAGGTTGTTGACATTAATACGATTTTGTCAGAAGTAAATGTTCAGACTCGCGAAGAAACTTTAGAAAAATTAGCCGAATTATTAGTTAAAGAAAATTATGTAGAAGATAAAGATAAATTTTTAGAAGCAGTTTATGAAAGAGAAAAAGAAGGGGTTACAGGAATAGGAAACTTAGTAGCTATACCACATGGAAAAAGTGAAAGTGTTGAAAAAGTTGGTCTTTCAATTGCGGTTTTGGAGAATGAAATTGATTGGCCTTCTTTAGATGATAGAGGAGTAAAAGTAGTTATTTTAATTGCTGTAGGTGATGAAAAAAATAATTCTACAGAGCATTTGAAATTATTATCGTTAATAGCCAGAAGGTTGAGTAATGATGAAGTGGTTGAACAATTAATAAATTCTAAAAATAAATCTGAAATTGTATCTATTTTATCAGAAGGATAAAGGAGGCAATAACATGAAAGCATTTTTCAATCGTTTAAATTTGAAAGGCCATTTATTAACTGCTATTTCTTATCTAATTCCAGTAGTTTGTGGGGCTGGGTTTATGATAGCTATTGGTATGGCACTTGGCGGAGATTCATCGACTGATTTAACTAAACCGGGATATTCATTTTGGGATGTTTTAGCAACGCTTGGTGGAGAAGGATTAGGTATGTTACCAGTTGTTATAGCGACTGGGATTGCGTATTCAATAGCAGATAAGCCAGGGATTGCTCCTGGTTTGATTATCGGACTGACAGCAAATGCTGTTGGAGCTGGCTTTATTGGTGGCTTAATAGGAGGATTTTTAGCAGGGTATCTTGTTGTCTTAACTATTAAGTATATAAAAATGCCGAATTGGGCTAAAGGACTTATGCCGATGTTGGTAATTCCATTTTTAGCATCATTAATAGGTGGTTTAATTATGGTTTATGTAATAGGCGTACCTATTACACAATTCACAAACATATTGACTGAATACCTTCAATCATTAAGTGGTACTTCTAAATTAATTTATGGAATTATCATAGGTGTTCTAGCGAGTGTGGATTACGGAGGACCAATCAATAAAACTGTATTTGCATTCGTCTTAACGCTACAAGCTCAGGGTATTCATGAACCAATTACTGCATTAATTGTTGTAAATACAGCAACGCCTATAGGATTTGCTTTAGCTTATTGGGTAGGAAGATTATTACGTAAAAATATATACAAAAAAGTTGAAGTTGAAACATTGAAGACAGCTTTCCCAATGGGAATAATTGAAATTGTGGAAGGTGTTCTACCAATAGTACTTAATGACATTATTAGATGTGTTATAGCAACTGGTATAGGGGGAGCTGTTGGGGGTGCTATTTCGATGGTACTTAATGCAGATTCAAAAGTACCATTTGGCGGTATGTTAGCACTACCAACAATGTCACAACCAATAGGATTCATTTTAGCAATTATTGCAAACGTAGTTGTAACAGCAGTTGTTTTAGTTATATTGAAAAAACCTGTAAATGAATCGGAAGAAATGGTTGATGAAATTGAAGAAGAAGATATTGAGTTAGGAGATATAAAAGTATATTAGGAGGCATAAAAGAATGAATAATGTTGAATTTTCACCATCTTTAATGACGATGGATTTAGATAAATTTAATGAACAAATAAAATTTTTAAACGATCACGTTGATTCATACCATATCGATATTATGGATGGCCATTATGTACCAAACATTACATTGTCACCTTGGTTTATAGAACAAGTGAAAAAAATATCTGATGTTCCTATATCAGTACATCTCATGGTAACAAACCCTAGTTTTTGGGTTGATGAATTATTAAAGATTGAAACAGACTATATTTGCGTACATGCAGAAGTAATAAACGGTATAGCATATAGAATAATTAATAAAATTCATGAACATAATAAAAAAGTAGGTGTTGTTCTTAATCCTGAAACACCTATAGATGTTATAAAGCCTTATATTCAATATTTAGATAAAGTAACGATTATGACTGTGGACCCAGGATTTGCAGGAGAAAAATTTATCGATGAAACTTTAGATAAAATAGTTGAATTAAGAAAAATTCGTGATAAAAATCAATATAAGTATTCAATTGAAATGGACGGATCATCAAATAAAAAAACTTTTAAAAAAATACAAAAAGCTAATCCCGATATTTATATCTTGGGAAGAAGCGGTTTATTTGGTTTAGATGAAAGTATAGGTAAAGCATGGGAAAAAATGTTGCATGATTTTAATCAAGCATTAACTGAAGTATAAAAATCATATGAATATCTCTTTACCAAAAAACACAGGGTTCTTAACAAGAACCCTGTGTTTTTTCAATCTAATCTTTATAATTTTTCAAGTAATATGCGCCTGCTAAGAGACCTACTGGTATACCTAAAAGTGGTGTGAAAATTGCGCTTAATACGAGTGCACATACTATTAGCACTGCAGCATTGTACCAGTTAAGCTCAAGGTCTAGTAAATTATTGAAACTTTTCTTTAAAACATCTTTAATTTTCATGAAATCACTCCTATAAAACTCAATGTTTTAATATTTATAATCTATGTATATAATAACATAAAATGTAAAAGTTAAAGAGTAATTGTATATTTAAAATGTGTATAATAGCTATTTATAATTATAATATTTGTTATGTTATAATTTATATAATTGAAATAACTTAGTTACAAGGAATGGAGATAGTTTATGGCTGAACCTAAATATAAATTAATTGCTTTCCAATTAAAAGATAAAATTATAAATAATGAATATGAGTATGGTAAAACGATCCCTTCTGAGAAAAAGCTTCAAGAACAATACAATGTTAGTCGCTATACAATAAGACAAGCTATAGATTTATTAGTACAAGATGGTTATATCATAAAGAAAAAAGGTCTAGGCTCAATTGTTAGTGATAACTATTTGAAAAAAACAAATCATGATACTTCTACCAAAAAAATCGGTGTAATCGTTACATATCTTTCTGATTATATTTTCCCAAGTATAATTAGAGGAATCGAAAAAATATTAGGTGCTAATGGTTATTCTCTTATATTAGCGAGTACGAATAATACACATGCTGGTGAGCGACGTTGTCTTGAGATGATGATAGAACAAGGTGTTCAAGGTTTGATTGTTGAACCGACGAAGAGTAATGTGTTTAACCCTAATTTATCTTTTTATTCGTTATTAAAAAGTAAAGAAATACCTGTGCTAATGATTAATGCTTGCTATGAAGAGTTGAACATTCCTTATATAAGTATTGATGACACAAAATCTGGATTTCTTGCGACTTCTTATTTATTAGATGAAGGTCATGATGACATTGTTCTAATAACTAAAATAGATGATATGCAAGGTAAGTTTCGTATGAAAGGGTATATAGAAGCTTTTGAGGATAAAGGTGCGATATTTAAAGGTGAAAATATCTTTACTTATACAACTGAGACAAAAGATAAAGTTCTAGATTTAATCATAAAAGAGTTATTAAATCGTGAAATCAATCCTACTGCCTTTGTTTGTTATAACGATGATATTGCTTATTCATTTATAAAGCGTTTAAAAGAAAATGGAAAATGTGTACCTGATGATTACTCCGTAGTTGGGGAAGACAACTCTATTTTAAGTCAACTCGAAGATATATCACTTACGACTACTTCTCACCCTCAAGAAAATCTTGGAGTAGAAGCAGCACGATGGATGATAAAGGCTATAAATTCCGGTCAAATTGGAGAAACGACTATTATGGATACAGAAATTATAATAAGAAATAGTGTTAAAAAGAGAAATGCTTAAGTTTTGTACTTAAGTATTTTTTTTTGCGTTCATTACATATATGGACAAATAAAAATTATATTTGACATGTACGGTCAAGTGATGATATATTTCTTTTTGAAAACGATTGCAAGAAGGAGGCGGTATTTTGAATCAAGGTAAAATTCATTCAGAAATATCGAACGGTGAGATATCTATCGGTATCGAATTGGGTTCAACTAGGATTAAGACAGTGGCCATCGATACTAACTTTGAAACGATAGGATCTGGATATTTTGAATGGGAAAATGAATTCAAAGATGGGTATTGGACTTATTCAATTAATGATGTCTGGATAGGTTTACAAAAAAGTTATAAATCAATGACAGATAACATTGAATCAAAATATAATGTGACGATTAAAAAAGTGAAATCTATAGGGATAAGCGGAATGATGCATGGATATTTAGCATTTGATAAAAACGATGACTTGCTTGTGCCGTTTAGAACTTGGAGAAATTCATATACTGAAGAAGCAGCAAATAAATTAAGAGATTATTTTCAATTTAATATACCTGAACGTTGGAGTATAGCGCATTTATACCAAGCTATTTTAAATGAGGAACAGCACGTCAAAGACATTCAATTTATAACAACTTTAGCTGGATACATTCACTGGTATTTAACAGAACAGAAAGTATTAGGTGTAGGCGATGCTTCAGGTATGTTTCCAATTGATCAAAATACTAAAAAATATGACCAAGAAAAATTGAATCAGTTTGATGAACTTATCAAAGATAAACAATTTGAATGGGATATTGAATCAGTCTTACCAAAAGTTCTAACAGCAGGTACAAATGCAGGTTATTTAACAGAACAAGGTGCTAAGTTATTAGACCCTACAAATAATTTAGAACCAGGTGTGCCGCTTTGCCCTCCTGAAGGTGATGCAGGTACTGGTATGGTCGCTACTAATAGTGTTGAAAAGAAAAAAGGCAATATATCGGCTGGTACGAGTGCATTTGCAATGCTTGTATTAGACCAACCTTTAAGCAAAGTACATCCAGAAATAGATATTGTGACAACACCATCTGGGGATTTAGTCGCAATGGTTCATACAAACAATTGTACTTCAGACATTAATGCTTGGGTGAATTTGTTTGAAGAGACTTTTGAAGTAATGGGTGTGGAAGTCGATAAAAACCAACTTTATGAACGACTATTTAATCATACACAACATGCAGATGAGCGAAATGGGAACCTATTATCTTATGGATATATATCAGGTGAAAACATTACAAAAATAAACAAAGGCATACCTATTTTCTTGAGACCTACAGATAGCCAATTCAATTTAGCAAACTTTATGAAGACGCATATTATGTCAGCGTTTAGCACATTGAAAATCGGCGTAGATATTCTTAAAGAAGAAGAGGAAGTACTTATCGATTCATTTGTTGTTCATGGAGGCATTTTTAAGACGGAAGAAATTGCACAACGTATATTAGGCGCAGCTTTAAATAGTTCAGTTGAAGTGTTAAAGACGGCTAATGACGGTGGCGCATGGGGGATGGCTATACTTGCAAGATATATGGTCAACAACGATAGCCAATTACCATTAAATCAATATTTAGAAGAGGACATATTCGGACAACAAGAAGGTAGTGTTATTCAACCATCTGAAAAAGATGTAGAAGAATATGAACAATTTATAACTGAATATAAAAAAGGTTTAGAAATAGAAAGAAAAGCATCTCAATTTATTCGTTAGGAGTGTAAACATGTTAGAAAATTTAAAAAAAGAAGTGTTTGAAGCAAACCTCGAATTACCAAGAAGAGAGCTCATTAAATATACATGGGGTAATGTCAGTGCAATCGACAGAGAAAGTAATTTATTCGTCATTAAACCAAGTGGCGTCGATTACGATGTAATGACTGCAGATGACATGGTCGTTTGTAATTTAGATGGCGAAGTAATCGAAGGTGAATTAAATCCCTCTTCAGACATGCCTACACACGCGGTATTATATAAATCATTCAAAGATATTGGCAGCATCGTTCATACACATTCTACTTGGGCAACGATTTGGTCACAAGCCGGATTAGATGTACCTGTTTATGGAACGACACATGCTGATACATTCTTTGGACCAGTTCCATGTGCAAGGCATTTAACAGAAGAAGAGATTAATAAAAATTATGAACATGAAACAGGAAACGTCATTGTTGAAACTTTTGAAGAAAGAAATATAAATCCAAATGAAGTGCCAGGAGTACTCTTACATGGTCACGCACCATTTGTTTGGGCAGAAAATGCAGAGAAAGCTGTAATGAATGCGGTAGTACTAGAAGAAGTATGTAAGATGAATTTGTTTACACTTCAATTAAATCAAGAAAGCGAACACTTACCAAATAGAATCTTGAATAAACATTATGAAAGAAAACACGGAGAAAATTCATATTACGGACAATAATCTAAAGGAGGAAAATAAAAATGAGTAATCAAAAAGAATTTTGGTTTTTTGTAGGATCACAAGAGTTATATGGGGACGAAGCATTAAATCAAGTGAAAGCTAATGCTCAAACAATTGTAGAAACTTTAAATAAAGAAGGAAACTTACCTTATCCAATTAAATTAAAAGAAGAGTTAGCAATATCACAAGATGTAATTACATCAGTTATGAAAGAAGCTAACTACAAAGATGAAGTACAAGGTGTTATCACATGGATGCATACATTCTCTCCAGCAAAAATGTGGATTAGAGGTACACGAATTTTACAAAAACCGCTTCTACACTTTGTTACTCAATTTAATAATCATATTCCATGGGACACAATTGATATGGATTACATGAACTTACACCAATCAGCACATGGTGATAGAGAATATGGTTACATAAATGAAAGATTAAAGAAAAATAATGAAGTAATCGTTGGTCATTGGGAAGAAGATGAAGTACACGAACAAATTAGTCGCTGGATGAATGTAGCATATGCATACAACGAAAGCTTCAATATCAAAGTTGCGAGATTTGGAGACAATATGAGAAATGTTGCTGTGACAGAAGGCGATAAGATAGAAGCTCAAATTCAATTAGGTTGGACAGTAGATTATTTCGGAATTGGTGACTTAACATCAATTGTTAATGAAGTTTCTGAACAAGAAGTAAATAACTTATTCGATGAATATAAAACGTTATACGACTTTGATTATGGTGACTATGAAGTGAGCGAATGGGAAAGTTCAGTTAAAGAACAAATCAAATATGAAATTGCCATTAAACGATTTTTAGATACAGGTGGTTATACAGCATTTACTACTAACTTTGAAGATTTATATGGCATGGAACAATTACCAGGCTTAGCAGTTCAAAGATTGAATGAACAGGGATATGGCTTTGCTGGAGAAGGAGATTGGAAAACTGCAGCTTTAGATAGGTTATTAAAAGTGATGTCTCACAATACGCAAACAGGTTTCATGGAAGATTACACATATGAAATGAGATCAGGACGTGAAGCAATACTTGGTTCACATATGTTAGAAGTAGATCCTACTTTAGCAAAAACAAAACCAAAAATTGTTGTAAACCCACTTGGTATTGGAGGCAAAAATGACCCAGCCAGATTAGTATTTGACGGAGAAGCTGGAGAGGGCGTAATTGTATCTATTTCAGATATGGGAACTCATTTTAGAATGTTAATCAATGAAGTAGAAGCTTTTGTTCCAGAAGAAGCGGCTCCTCATTTACCAGTTGCACGTGTGATTTGGAAAGTAAAACCAGGTTTTCATGAAGGTATAAAAGAATGGATCACTCAAGGTGGCGGTCACCATACAGTCATATCTTTAAGCTTAACAAAAGAACAAATCGTAACTTTAGCAACATTGTTTAACCTGGAATATAAGTTAATTAACTAGGCAAATTCGATAATTTAATTCAAATCTCAATAACAAAGGGGAATGAAAATGGGAGATAAAAAGCCAAAGACAGGTTTAATATATGCATTTGGTGCTTTCGGAGGATTTTTATTTGGATATGATATCGGTATTATAAACGGAGCTTTACCAGGAATTAAAGAAACATGGGAAATCAGTCCATTACTAGAAGGAACAATTACTTCAATACTATTTTTAGGTGCAATGATTGGTGCAGTTTCAATGGCGCCATTAGCTGATAAATGGGGCAGAAAAATGATGATTCTAATTACAGCAATTATCTTCGCTGTTGGATCATTAGCTTGTGGTTTTTCAGGGAATCCAGAAATATTAATTGTTTCTAGATTTATACTAGGTATTTCAGTTGGTTCGGCTTCGGCTCTCGTACCAATGTACATGGGAGAAATATCTCCACCAGTCATTAGAGGTAAAATATCTGGTTTGAACCAATTGATGATAACAATCGGTATGCTTATATCTTATGGTGTGAACTATGCATTTATAGGTGTCTTTGAAGGTTGGAGATGGATGCTAGGAGGCGCAGTTGTACCAGCAATTGTACTCTTCATAGGCGCATTTATTTTACCAGAATCACCTAGATACCTAATTAAAAAAGGACTTACAGATTTAGCATTAAGTAATTTGAAGAAAATTAGAACAGAACGTGAAGCAGAAAGAGAATATAGAGAAATATTACAAATTAATGAAGCAATCAGTAAAGAACAGAAGAAATTCAAACTTACAAAAGCTGTTACATTTTCAGTGTTTGTCGGTTGTTGTGTAACATTTTTACAACAAATACAAGGTGCAAATACAATTTTCTACTACTCATCACAAATACTTGGGGATGTGTTTGGATCAACAATCAGTGGTGTAATTTCAACAGTGGGTGTCGGTGTTGTCTTCGTGCTAGCAACAATTGTGACATTGATATTTGTAGATAAGTTTAATAGAAAAACATTATTTATGTCCGGATCAATAGGAATGGGACTATGCTTATTATTAGTAGGTATTATTTATCCATATACAAATGACGGACATATGTGGGCAATATCACTCGTATTTATTTTTATATGCGTATATGTCATATTTTATGCATATTCTTGGGCAGCAGTTACTTGGATTGTAGTAGGAGAACTGTTCCCAAGTGAAGCAAGAGGGATGGCGACAGGAATTGCATCAATGGTTAACTGGTTAGGAAATATTGTAGTCGCGTTATTCTTCCCAGTACTTATGCAAAGCATTGGATTAAGTAATATATTCTTTATGTTTGCGGGTATATGTGTGATAGGATTCTTATTCTCTAAATATGTATTATATGAAACAAAAGGAAAAACACTAGAAGAAATCGAATTATACTTAGATGACCGTATGAATGAACCAGCGGAATCAAATGTATAGAATAGATAATGAATAAAATGAAAGCTCTCTTCAACGTAGACACTGAAAAGTGGAAACAAAGAAGAGAGTTTTTTGATGGTGGAAGATTTGAGGACGGATGTTGCAAGACAGACATCACGTGCAACATAAAGGGTTAGAATGTTGCAAGACGAGTGCCACGTGCAACATTGTGATATCCTAAATCACTTCAAAGCCCTTTTATTATGTGCTTTGTCTTTTAGAAACAACAATATTAAAAATTACCATATTAATTGTAGTAAAAATGGGAAAAGGAACGCTAGAAATAATATTATATTATCACGTTATCATGAATGAATTTCTATAGTAAGTATCTCGAATAATAATTTTAATTAAAGTATGAAAAGTGTTTTTATCATTCAAAACTCTTTCTATGTTATTCAGATATAATGCTATACACATTTTTTATCACGTTTTGATTATATGATATTAATCCAATTTCTCTTAAGTAATCTTCTAATTCTATTGATTCAAGGTTCATATTTTCAATTTTCATGGATAAAGATTGTGGAATAATTGTAATTCCATGACCTGCTTTAACGCTCGCCAATATAGATTCCAAATCATTTCTGTATTCAATATTCAATTTAATATTAGAAAAGTTTTGTTGGATAAAAGATAAAGTATCACATGGTGGGGATAACGTAAGAATATTTTCGTTTTTCAAAATGTTTATGTTCACACTTTTCAATGTGCTTAAACGACTTTCATTCGAAAAAACGACCATATATTTTTCTTGATATAATGTTTTAGTATGTAAGTCTTTGCTGTTCAATGATGTAATGTCTCCAATGATGACTTCAATATCTCCATTATATAAATCATTCAGTAACACTTGAGTATTGCTTTGTATTTTTATGGATAGTGTATTTTTAATTGCGCTTTCACTCTGATTGGACCATTTATATAATGAAAAACTAGGTAATAAGCCAATATTTATAGTCGACTTATTAATTTTGCTTAACTGTGATTTTAAAGTTTCAATTTCATTCTTTAAAGAAATTAAATTACCTAAAACTAACTCTCCTTGTTCAGTTAAAAATATCCCGCGAGATGTTCTATAAAACAATTCACATTCAAAATATTCTTCGATATTTTTAATTCTTTTACTGAGCGCAGGTGTGCTTATATTAAGTATGTTAGAAGCTTTGCTAAGGCTTTTTTGTTCAGCTACTTTAATAAAATCATTTATATATTCAATGTTCATATAGTCCTCCGTTAACTTTATTGTAACCCCTCTTTTAATATATTCATTATTCCACTAATTCAAAAATAATACTACGCTAAAAGCATTAGAAGAACTATGTATAAATAAAAATATAAAAGATAGGGTAGGTTGTTTTATGAAGAAAATTTGGGTCTTAACATTAGGTATGTTTGCTTTAGGTATGGATGCATATATTGTTGCTGGATTATTACCAGATATGAGTAAAAGTTTTGATAAAAATAATGCAGAAATTGGTCAAGGCGTGACTGTATTTACGTTATTCTTTGCTTTATCTGCTCCACTTTTTTCAACTATATTAGCTAAATATTCTGTGAAAAACATTCTTTTATTGGCGATGTTAATTTTTGGTTTAGCCAATCTTATGACTATGGTATCAACTACTTACAATATATACATAATATCGAGAGGTATAGCAGGTTTAGGAGCAGGCTTATTTTCACCAATGGCAGTAAGTTCTGGTGGATATTTAGTAGAACATAAAAATAAAGGTAAAGCATTAGCTTTTATTATAGCAGGAATGAGCGTTGGTACTGTTATTGGAGTCCCAGTTGGGTTAAAAATTTCAAATTTAACGAATTGGAGATTTGCTATGGGGATTATAGTAATTATAAGTTTCATTGCGTTTATAAGTATTTATGTATTATTTCCCAAGTTTAAAGTTCCAACTGTACCAGGTTTAAGAAAAAGATTTAAATTATTTATAAATCCAAAAGTATTAAAAGTTGTATTAGTAACTATGTGTGCTTCAATAGCAAGTTTAGGTTTATATACTTATTTGTCTCAAGTTATCAATGAATCACTCTCATCAGATTACATTACTATTTTCTTAACTACATGGGGTGTTGGCGGGTTAATTGGAAGTTTTGGTATTGGACTAGTAATTGATAAATTTAAAAATACTAAAGTATTAGTACTTATAATATTGATAATTCTGGCATTTAGTATAGGACTCATACCTCTTTTAATTAAATTACCTATAATTGGTCTGTTACCATTTTTATTATGGGGTTGTATGGGCTGGGCTACGCAAGTTCCACAACAACATATATTATTGAAAAACCACCCTGAACATGGAGGTGCTTCTGTTGCTTTAAATAGTTCCTTAAATTATTTAGGAAGTTCAATTGGGGCAGCTATAGGTGGTTTTATTCTTGCTCAAGATCTAAATATTGATACTTTAATTTACGGTGCTGTTTTATTTGTAGTTTTAGGAATTATTATTCAATCATTTAACATATTCTTTGATTAGAATGTACATTCACATTCTATCCCCTATATTTGTTTACTTAATTCTTTTCAAGGGAATTATTTAATAAAAAGGGAGGTCATTTTGTGAATAAGTTATTTATTAATGGTCAGTTTGTTGAAAGTAAATCTACTGAAGATTTAGATGTTATTAACCCTGCGACTGAAGAGGTTATCGATACAGTGACTTTAGCGAATGAGGATGATGCTGAGAAGGCTATTAAAGGTGCTAATGCTGCTCAGTTGGAATGGGAAAAGGTTAATATTATTAAACGTGCAAAAATAGTTGAGGCATTGGCTGAAAAACTTGAGAAAAACAAAGATGAACTTGCTAAAATTTATGTAGAAGAGCAAGGTAAAATATATAGTTCTGCGATTGGGGAAATTGATAAGTCTATTGAATATATTAAATATATGTGTAGTTTAGCTAGAAAGAATAACGGTGAGGTTCTTCAAAGTGAGGTTGAAAATGAAACTGTTATTCTTACTAAAAAACCTGTAGGGACAACTGTCGGTATTATTCCATGGAACGCACCAATATTTGTATTAATGAGAAAGCTTATTCCGGCTCTTGTTACAGGTTGTTCTATTGTTGTAAAACCAAGTGAAGAAACACCTTTCGGAACTTTCAAAATAGCTGAATATATCCAAGAAACAGATATACCAGATGGCCTTGTTCAAATTTTAACGGGTACTGGCTCAGATGTCGGCAATTATCTATCTCAAAGTAAAAATGTAGATCTTATTTCTATTACGGGCAGTATCGGTGCTGGAAAATCTGTTATGGAGAATGCAGCTAGTAATGTTAAAGGTGTAAACTTAGAACTTGGTGGTAAAGCACCAGCGATTGTAACGAAAAATGCAGATTTAGAAAAAGCTGCTGAATACATTGTACAAGCAAGAATTAATAATAGTGGTCAAGTATGTACATGTCCTGAGCGTATATATGTTGAAAAAGACGTATTCAATGACTTTTTAGAAATCGTTAAGCGTAAAATGAAAGACGTTCGCCCTGGAAACCCTAATGATAAAGAAACAACGATGGGTTCAATGATTAACCAAAAACAATTATCAGCAGTGGATGACAAGGTACAAACTGCTATTAAAGAAGGTGCGAAAGTAGAATTAGGTGGTAACATAATAGATCGTAAAGGATTCTTCTATGAACCAACAGTGTTAACGAATTTATCTAAAGATTCTGTAGCGATGAAAGAAGAAATCTTTGGACCAGTATTACCGATTGTTAGTTATGACGCTTTCGACGAAGCCATAGATGAAGCGAACAATACTGAATATGGTCTTTCTTCTTATATATTTACTGAAAACCTAAAAGAAGCAATGTTAGCAAGTGAAAGATTAAAATTCGGAGAAGTATATGTTAATTGTGAAGCAGAAGAAGCAATTGTAGGTTATCATGCAGGATGGCGTCAATCAGGATTAGGTGGCGCAGATGGTATTAACGGATTTGAAGAATATTTAAATACGACAGTAACTTATATACGTTATGAATAAAATGAGTTAGGTATGAGAAATTGTTCTTAAAATAATCAGGCTGAGACATTAATAAATGTCTCAGCCTAATTTATTTGTAACGCTAAATAATTAGATTTTAGATCTCTTTCTCTTAACTAAAGCGAGGATTGATAATACTAATATACTGCCAATAATAACCCAGCCAAAGGATAAATAGATAATCATTATTCCAGGAATATCTTCTTTAAAAGAGATGAGGTTAGGGTATTTTGGGTTCGTTCCATTTGAAGCTATATACCTTGTAACGCCTAAGTAAACAAGGTGAAATAGTATGTTAACCCAAAGTGAGCCACTACAGTATTTGTATAACTGTAATGCAATACCAAATGTAAATATAAGAATAACGTAAGATATATTTATATCTAGAGATTTATTTAGGACGAAGCTCGTTACTGTTGTTGAGAACGTTGCTATACAAACAAATAATATTGGTTGAAGAAATATTGTAACGATAAAACGGAATTTTTTACTTAACTCGTTTAATACTAAACCACGTATAAAAACTTCTTCAGGAAATGCTTCATATAAAAAAGCAGTAACAATATTTAATAATATAGCTGAGATAACTCCAGAAGATAAATTGAACTGAATGTCTCTAATTAATCCAAGCTGATAAGCAGATAATAACCCTAAAACAACTAATACAAAAGGCGTTAAAATAGCCACTAATGTATATTTAGTAAATTTAAATTGAGTTAATAATAAAGATTTTAATATATCTTTATTTTTTCTTGAAATAATGAATAATGTTATTAATGTTGCTAATGAAAAGACAACACCTTGTACTAATACAGTCATATTCCAAGATAATAAATTTTGTTCATGAAAGAAATTACCGATAACACTTGAAAAAGAAATTAATAATGAAGTTAATAATACATACCATATAAGGTGAAGAAGACTAAAATTTTTAGACATGAAAATTTTCTCCCTTAAGAATATATTGATTTTGCATTGAGTAATTAAATTATTTTTTCTTTATTAAGAAGTATAACTTAAACCAGATTTGTTTTATATGTTATGTTAAAATTTATAGTAAGTAAACGTTATCATATAAAGAATAGGGGTAAGGTAATGGCTTTTAATATTGAAACTTTAGATAAAGATAAAAATATTGATTTAATAACAATTTATGATGATTATTCAGAAATAAAATTCACGAACTTTGGTATGAGAATAGTCGATTGGAAAGTTAATGGCAAATCTATTGTATTAGGGCCGGATGCACAAGATGACTTAATTCAATATTATGAAGAAAATCCATATTTCTTTGGTGCTACTATCGGTAGATACGGTGGCAGAATTGATGGTGGAAAGTTTGAGTTAAACAATCAAATGTATGAATTAGAACAAAATGACTCGGAGCATAATTTACACGGTGGTTCTAACGGATTACATACTCAAATTTGTGATTATGAAATTATAAATGAAGATGAAGCGGTCACTATCATATATAATGCTGAACTGTTATCAAAAAATGATCATTTCCCAGGTGATATTCAAATTAAAGTCTTCCATCGTTACGATTTATCAAAAATGGAGTGGACGATTAATTACGAAGCTACTAGTACAGAGGATACATTATTTAATCCAATGAATCACGTATATTTTAATTTAAATAACGTTGAACAAAGAATTGATAATCACGAAATTAAAAATGAAAATCTTCAAATGTACACATTGAATGATAAACAAATTGTTGAAAATGAAAAAACAGTAAATCTTAATGAAACGATTGATAAAAAATATTTATCTTTTAAAGATATATTCGAAAGTGGCTTGGACCAAATAAAGAAATATAATGGTATTGACCACCCAATCAAAATAAATGAGGATACATTCACAGTAACAAATGGAGAAATGGAAGTTAGTATGACGACAGATAATGACGTTGTTGTTCTATTTACATTAAACGAAGTAGACTGGAATGACAGTAAAAATAGTATAGTCGAACACGGAGGCTTTACATTAGAAGCCCAATCCATTCCTGATGACATCCATTTATATGGTGAAAAAGCATCATCTATATTAAAAAAAGGAAAAACGTATAAAAGCGAGACAAGTTATAAGGTGAATGTAATATAAAAAATGATATCCAAAAATTGAAATTTTGGAACATAGATTGCTAATTCAAATAAATTCTCCCAGTCCAATGGATTGGGAGAATTTTATATATGATTTTGAAAGTGCATGCTTGCCTGGGGTATGGCTCGAGCCTGTAGTCTCTCACACATACTATTTCCCTAGGCGTCAGCACTTTACAAAATCTGTATAGATTATATATTTTATTTATAAAGTTGAAATCTATAAGTTAGTTCTTTAGATAATAAATTAATGATAATAAAAATGTATAATATTGCTATTAATGGCGCGTAAAAAGTCCACCAGTTTGTTGTTAATTCGTTTGAATGAAATCCTAGAAGACTACTTAATTCATTAATACTAGGCCGCTCTGTTATTTCACAAGCAGGTCCGTAGCAAACTTTAGTTCCTCCAAAAAATATTTTAAAAAATGCTAAATGAGTCATAACTAACAAAGTTTGGAATGAAATTCGTAAAAAAACAATAAAATATTGTGTTGTGACATTTGGTAAGACATGTTTAAAAAATATATGAAAATTGCTAGGACTAATTGTATAAGCAACACTTATAAATTCTTTATTTAAAATGTATAATGTAGCATCTTTTATCAATATTGTTGTTGTAGGCGTCATTAAAATAATTAGTATTATAATATTATAAAGAGCTCTATAACTAAAACTAGTAGAAAATCCATCAATTGTTTCATAGAGTAAAGGTTGTAATAAAATATAAGCTAAAATTGTTTGAGGTATATAAAACAAGGCATTAGAAAAATATTTATAAAAACCAATATTTTTATTGTTAAAAGCTAAATAAGTACCAATAAAAATAGATATTAACATAGATAATGAAGCTATAATTATTATTAAAAATAAAGTTATTCTATAGCCTGATAAAACTTCGAACAGCATATTTTTAGATCCACTATCAACACCAAATAAAGCATGAAGACTCGGTGGAAATGGAGAACTCTTTATAATTTCGCCATTTGAATTATAAAGAAAATTTATAGTTTTTGGTGTGATTTTTAAAATGTCAAAATAAACTATACTTACACAAGCGGGTATTAATAATAAAATTAATAGTGTATATATTCTTTTCATCATAATCCCCCTTGAATGCCTGTCATTCTAGTTATTATCTTTTCTATAAATAATAAAGAAAGCGAAATAGGTATGTAAATTAAGATAAATGTTACAAATAACACTTCAGGATCGCCGTAGTCAAAAATAAAAGAAGACAGACCATGTATGTTAAAAATTCTTTCTAACAACAACAAACTTGAAAGTGTAATCCATATTATGTGTTTAAAGTTGATAAGATAGGAAATGGTTAAATTTCTCAAAATATGGTGATAAAACAACTCTTTTTTGGTTAACCCTTTAGATTTAGAAAATTGAATATAATTAGAATTTGATTCATCGTCTAAAATAGAGTTTAAATAAGTACTACTATTTACAAAAGGAATTATCGATAATACCAAAATAGGAAAGACTATAGCTTTATTTTGATAATCATCAGCTATATTAAACAACAAAATATCTGTATATTGATAAAAAATTACAACTAGTGAGATAGCGAAAGGAATATAAAAAATATCAGGAATTATAGATAAAAATGTATTTAATTTTACATAATATCTTTTAATAAATTTGTTAGAATATAGCAGGTAAGTAAAAATAAATGAAAAGATAAATGCTATTATGAGTGAAGAAAACAATATAATCAATGAGTTGATTAATGGCTCAATAAAAAAAGGGAATAGATTTCTATCTATATTAGAAATTTTATTTGTAAAAGTAATATCTTGAGGATGGAATATATAAGAAGATGTTTTTTTAACTGTTCTAATATATTTCGAAATATTGAATTGTTGATTTTCAAAAAGAGATGGCGTACAAGCTATTAATAAGAAAGTAATGATTGTAATTATAATATTTAATAACTTCGTCATAAGAATACACCTTTTTCTAAATAAATTATCAAAAAAATTAAGTTTATAAAGGGTCTAAAATTACTATCGAGTAATTATAATATTAACATAATTCAGAAAAATTAGCGGTTTTTTCATTAAGTGTATAAATTTTTGTGATCATATACATGTCGGTATTGTTTATCTTTTCATTGGATGCAAAACTAAAAAAACTGACCTCATATTCAAATTGAGGTCAGTTTTTTTATGTTCTAATTATGCTCTAACGTCTTTTACAATTTTACCGTCTATAGCTACGACTTTAATCTTGTTTGGATCTCTCAATACTGCGATATCCTCTAATGGGTTTTGTTCTAGTAAAATAAAGTCGGCTTTTTTACCTTCTTCGATTGTACCGAGTTCATCATCGTATCCTAAACATTCTGCAGCAACTTTAGTGGATGATACGATTGCTTCCATTTCAGTCATACCGTGCTCAACCATAAGCTCTAACTCTCTAAGGTTTGTACCGTGTTTGAATACACCTGCATCTGTGCCCATCGCGATTTTAACACCTGCTTGATGTGCTTTTTTGAAACTGTCGATATGATCTTGCATAACTTGTTTTGATTTATTGATTGAGTTTTCACTCATACCTAATTCAGTTGCGAATTCAATAACTGAAAGTGGAGCGAGTAGTGTTGGAACAAGATACATATCTTTTTCTTTCATGAGTTTAACAGCTTCATCGTCTAAATAGATTCCATGTTCAATTGAATGGATACCCGCTTCAATACATTGTTTAACGCCTTCTAAACCTTGAGCGTGCGCCATTACTTTACGATTATTTCTAAATTGTGCTTCTTCTACAATAACTTTTAATTCTTCTAATGAAAATTGTGTGTAGTCTGGATGATCGGTAGCACTTGTTACACCACCTGTTGCATGTACTTTAAGCACATCTGCTCCAGCTCTTAACATTTCACGAGCTTTTTTACGTACTTCCTGTACACCGTCACAAATTCCATTTGGCATACCTGGATATCCATCTTGTAAAATTGGTAGTTGGATACCAGATTTAGTATAGCTATCACCATGACCTCCTGTAATAGTTAATGCGTTCACACTAATTTGTAAGCGAGGTCCTAACACTAACCCGTCATTGACAGCTTCTTTTACGCCTAAATCCGCACCTAATGCATCTCGAACTGTTGTTACACCAGCATCAACTGTGCGTTTTAAATGATCCATTGCTTTATAGAAATTATATGAAAATGGAGTAGATAAACGGTTTTCAAGTGGTTCCATTTCTAGCATCACATGTACGTGGCTATCTATCATACCAGGCAATAAATATTGTCCTTTACCATCTAACGTATCTTCACCACTTAAATTTTGACCAATTTTAGTGATTACTTCATTTTCGACTTGTATATCAACATTTTGTTGAACTTCATTTCCTGTCCCGTCAATTAAATTTATATTTTTTATAATCATGTTTTTTCCTCCTATATTATTAAATAAAGTTCATAAGAATAGACGTCAGAATAACAGAAGCTACTGTTACCGTCGTGAATCCACCGATAATCATTGGGCTTAGTAACTCGTTAAATACATCTTCACGTTCGTCCTTATCGTCTGTTACTGAGCGACTTACTTCTTCACATAAAATGAAGTCTCCCGGGAAACCATAAAGTGCTGTTAAAGCAACAGGTAACGCTTTAGCCGGTCTCCAACCAATTAATTTCGCTCCTACATAACCACCGATTAGAATTCCAATTGTACCGATGATGAGAATAGAAAGAATAGCGGGTAGGTGCGTCCATAGATCATGAGGTTTGATACCACCCATTGAACCGATAACAATTAAAATAATTGTAACCATCATAATAGTGAATGATTGGTTATGCTGCATTTCTTTTTCTTCGAATAAGCCAATTTTCAGACCTATAACTCCGAATAATAAGCTGAGAAGTGTATAGTGAATACCCGTAACACTGCCAATAATAAAAGCAAGACTTGCTAAGAAGAACATAATAAACAATCTAATGACATTGTTTTGTAACAAAGGATTTTTGTTGAAAATATTTTCTTTTTTAGTTTTATCTTTGTTAGAAATTGTTGCGACATTTTTATCATGTTCACGGTTTTTAAGATAATAACGTGAATATCGTTTCATTAATACAGCACTTAGAGGCATACCAATTACGCCTTGTAATGCTTGAACAATTGCGGGTAATACAATTAAATTAGCTAAACCTAAGTCTTGTAATTTTTCAACAGTGATAAGTAGGGCAACAATACCACCTGCAATCGGACCTACACCAGAAGCTGCTGTACGAAAATCGAACATTAATGTTACAAAAACAAGAATTAATGTTGTAGAACCGATAATACCGAATACGGAAATCACAACAGCTTTCCACTGTGATTTTAGAATGTGTAACGGCATCATTGTTCCCATATGCATAATAACTGGCCCAATAACAAGCGCACCAAGCGAAGGTAATATGGCGTTATCTAAAATTTTCTCAGGTAATACTCCGGCCCATGTTAATAACAAATAACTGACCATTGCTGTTAATAACATTGGAACACGCGCTTTAGTTAAATAAGAGATGATTTCTCCTAAAACAATTAGTGCAAATAAAATAGTTGCTGAAATTAGTGGTTCACTCACCATAACCTTCACTTCCTTTTCTTTATAATGAAATCGATTTTAGCACATTAGAATACATTAGTTAATAGTATATTCTAAATATTTAGAATATATAGATAAATATTACACTTATAATTTGATTTCATATTTATAAAGAATAGTAATAGTAATATTATGAATGAGAATAGAGCGAGTGAGGATGCTTAGTTAGAAAAATTTGTAGATGAAGATACCCTTATTGTCAATTCTTCGCAAACGTGTCAACAAAACCTTTTATACATACAAAAACAGGTGCATGACTAGAGTAAAAATAAATTAAAAGTATAAATTTTCTTGACTTTAGAAAACGCTTACTTTAATATTGGCTACAACGTAAACGTTTACGTAAATTTTATAAAGAGGTGTATAACTATGAAAAACAAAGAAAAATGGAGCGGTGTATTTCCAGCAGTATTAGTACCTTTTAATGAAGATGATTCTATTGATGAAGAGAGTTTTAGAGAACTTGTCAGTTGGGTCGCAAGTCATGATGGAGTGAAAGGTATTGTGGTTAATGGACATACCGGAGAAATTATGACGTTATTACCTGATGAAAGAGCACGTGTGGTTAGTATTGCAGTAGACGAGCTGAAAGGAAAAATTCCAGTTATTTCAGGCGTTTCTGCTGAAGGCACTATTGAAACAATTCAACATGCCCAAGCAGTCGAGAAAGCTGGAGGCGAAGCAATTTTATTAATGCCGCCACATTCTTGGTTAAGATTTAGTATGCAAGAAGATTCTCCTGTAAACTATTTTAATGATGTTGCAAATGCAATTGATATTGGTATTGTAGTTCATCAATACCCAGCAGATACTAAAGCTTCATATACTACTAACCAATTATTGAAAATGGCGGAAATTCCTAATGTAGTAGCATTTAAATTAGGTGAGAGAGATATAGCTACTTATGAACTTCATGTACGTTCGTTACAAAATGAGGCGCCAGATTGTGCCATATTAACATGTCATGATGAATACTTATTACCTACATTAGTACAGGGTATAGAAGGCGCATTAGTTGGATTTGGTTGTTTTGTACCTAACTTAATTTCTGATTTAGTAGAACATGTTAAAAATAACGACTTTAAATCTGCCAAAGGTGTTTATGATGAAATTTATAAATTAAAACATGCAATATATAAAATGGATCAACCTTCTTCAAGTTCACATTTGAGAATGAAAGAAGCTATGTATCAAAGAGGCATAATCAAAACTAATAACGCTCGAAAACCTGTTGAACCATTAACTCAAGAAGAAAAAGATGAAATAAAGGAAGGTTTGAAATCTGTGGGATTATTAAAACAAATTAACAATTAAAAGAATTTCTTTTAATTGTTTGGTTAGTGGTGATATAAGTGGAAAAAACAAGATTAAGTTTTTGGGACTTATTAAAAAGAATTGGTCCTGGAATTGTTTTAACTGGTGTAGTTATTGGTCCTGGAGTAATTACGACAGCTTCAATGGTAGGAGCTTCTCATGGTTATAAATTACTTTGGTTATTTATACCTATAGGTTTTATGGGAATAACGTTCGTAATTGCTTCATACCGCATTACATTGTTGACAGGTATGCCGTCAATAAAAGCTATCCGTCATTATTTTGGGAATACATCAGCAATCATTGTAGGTCTATCTACTTTTTTATCTTGTGTATTTTTTACTATAGGTAATATTTCGGGAACTGGAGCTGCAATGAATTTGCTGTTCGGGATAAATTGGAAAATAGGTGCAATTTTAATGTTGATCATTTTAGTATATTGCTATTTTTCCAAAAATGTCTATTCTAAGATTGAAAAGCTAATTTTATTATGTATATTTGGAATGATTATTGCATTTTATATATCTTTAGTTAGCGTAGGCGGTCCAGATATAAAACAATCTATCAATGGACTAACACATTGGAAATTCCCTGAGGGTAGCTTGTATTTAGCATTGGGCTTCATAAGTACGCATGCATCAATAACAACCGGTATATATGGAACTTATTTGAGTAAAGAAAAAGAATGGTCTAAAAATGATTTATACAATGGCGGTATGTTAGCAGATGCACTTGCACACGTTTTAGGTATTATTATAGTTAGTGGTTCTATTGTGTTGGTTGGTGCTATCGTATTACACCCTCAACATATCGTTATTTCTTCACCAACTGAATTAAGTAGTTTACTAAAGCCTTTCTTAGGAAAGTATGCCCCGATTATAATGGGGATAGCACTACTAGCAGCAGCATTTTCTTCATTACTAGGTAATACTCACAGATCTGTTGTTTTATTAAATGCAGGATTTGATAAACCTACAAATTTAGATCATAAGTCTATACAAATTGGTGCTGTAGTTGTTTTGATTTTTTCTTCAATTGTAAGTTTTGGTTACGGTGGATCTCCAATAGAACTTATATATATATCTAATATAGCTACTTCAATAGCGACTCCTATTGCTGGATTTTTTATGACAATTTTATTGTTTAAAAAAGATGTAAATAAAGGAGAAAAAAGACCTTATATATTACAAGGAGCTATGGTAATTAGCTATGGATTTTGCTTATGTTTAATAGTAGTCTCATTAATTAAATTATTTTAAAAAACAACAGCTTTCTTAAATTATTTTAAGGAAGCTGTTGTTTCTCTTTCAATATAGTCCATTGGAAATATACAATTTATATTCCTATAAGTATTTTTAGTGTTTAATTTTAGGAATAATCGACTAATTGCAGTTTCTCCTATATTTTTAAGGTCAACGTTTGTAGTGGAAAGTCTAGGAGAAACTAAGTTTGTAACAGGGGTGTTATCACTACCTATAATAGATAGTTGATTAGGAATATTTATATTTAAATCTTTTGCTATATTAAGTATTCCCAAAGCAATATTATCTGAGGAACACACTAATCCGGTAATATCATGATTATTTTCCAAAAATGTTTTTACAATCGTTTCTTGGCCTTTTATATCAAATTCTTGTAATTCTAAAATATATTCATTTAAGTTGAGTTCATCTATTGTATTTTTGTAGCCTTGTTTATAGATTTTACTCTGATAAGAAGTGGACGGGCCATTGATTAAAGCAATATGTTTATGATTTTTATTGTACAAGCTTTCAACTGAAAGTTTCACTCCAGATATTTCATCGGCACTTACACAATCGAAATTAGAATTTTCTAAAAAACTACCAATAATTACTATAGGTAAATTTAAATCTTTTAGCCAATTTAAATCAATTTCATTTTCTCTTGGTGCCAATAATAATATACCGTCAACTATATTTGTATCTAATATTTTTTTATGTTGTTTAGTAGTAAATGAAATAATTAAGTTGTACTCTGTTTGCTCTATTACTCTAGAAATACCTTCAATAATTGTTAGAAAGAATGAATTGTGTATTGTATTAGAACCACCTGGGACGATAAGGCCAATATTACCTGTATTATTCTTAACTAAGCTTCGAGCATTAATATTGGGGCGGTAATTCATTTCTTCCATTATTTCTCTAATTCTATTTTCAGTTTCTTTTCCTACACCAGGCTTGTTAGAAATAACTCTTGATACTGAAGCAATAGATACGTTTGCTTTTTTAGCGATATCTTTTATACTAATTTGTTTTTTTTTCATATAATACCCCTTTGAAATATATCGATTTTACTGATTTTAGTAAGGAGTGAGTAAAATGATAGAATGAATATTATTTTGTCTATACTAATATTACTGCTATTTTACCATAATTAAACATAATTCTATTGCTATTGATATATTAATAATTTAATTTGTTTTTTTAATATTATGGCCTAACGGTTTGCTTACATATTTTCTTCGCAAACGTGTCAACAAGGGTGCACTTATTGTCAATTCTTCGCAAACGTGTCAACAAGAGTACTCTTATTGTCAATTCTTCACAAACGTGTCAACAAGGGTACTCTTATTGCCAATACTTCGTAAACGTGTCAACAAAACCTTTTATACATACAAAAACAGGCGAACCCATATAACATGAAGGGCTCACCTGTTTATTCTATAAACTATTAATGTTTAGCAGTTTTTCTGTTTTTATTAATGTAATATACGCTTACTAATAAGATAATCCATAATGGTGAATACATCAAAGCTGTTCTTGTATCTTCTGCTAAGAATAAAACGACGAGTACAAATGCAAAGAAGATTAATGACAAGTATGATCCGATAACACCGAATGGGTTCTTGAATTTTGATTTTTTGTGTAATGCTGCATCTTCTCTTCTATATTTTATATAACAAATTAAAATTACTGACCAAATAAAGATGAAGAATATTGTTGCAAGTGTTGTGACGAGTGTAAATACATCGTCTGGAATAAAGTAATTTAATATTGCAGCGAAGAATAATACTACGCCTGAGAAAATTAGAGCAGGATATGGCACACCACGCTTGTTTGTTTTGCTTAATCCTTCTGGCGCATGTCCTGTTTGACCAAGTCCATAGACCATACGGCTATTACTAAATAATCCGCTGTTTGCTGCACTTGCTGCTGATGTTAATACAACAAAGTTTACAATACCTGCAGCTGCTGGTATACCTGCTAATACGAATAAATTAACGAACGGGCTTTCTGTTGCAGAAACTTTATTCCAAGGTGTAATACTCATAATAATGAGCAAACTTAATACGTAGAAAATTAAAATACGGATACCTATTGAATTCACAGCTTTAGGTAAATTCTTTTCAGGATCTTTCGTTTCTCTAGCTGTTACACCTACAAGTTCAATACCTACAAAGCTGAACACCGCCATTTGAAAGGCGAGTAAGAATCCCATCGGACCATTCGGGAAGAAACCACCGTGTGTGTATAAGTTATGGAACCCAGATTGAATACCAGTAGTTGATTTGAAACCAGTAAATATTAACCAGAATCCAATAACTATTAATAACACAATAGCGATTACTTTAATTAATGCGAACCAAAATTCGATTTCGCCAAATAATTTAACTGTCAATAAGTTTAAACCTAATAAGATGACTACAGTTGCGATAGCAGAAACGTAAGAGGGTATACTTGGATACCAAAATTGTATGTATTTTGCTACTGCGGTAATATCTGCAATACCTGTTGCTACCCAACAGAACCAATAAGTCCAACCAGTTAAAAATCCAAATAAATGTCCTAAATAATGTTCGGCTATATCTGTGAATGAATTATATTCACTGTTAGATAATAGTAACTCTCCTAATGCTCTCATCATTACAAATAGGAAAAATCCTATAATAATATATACTAATAAAATTGATGGACCGGCTAATGAAATACTTTTACCAGCTCCAAGGAACAGGCCAGTACCAATTGCGCCACCAATTGCAATCAACTGAATATGTCGACTGGACATACTCCGTTGTAACTCATGATTATCCATTTATTTCAGCTCTCCTTAATCTTAAAAAAACACATGTGAAAATTTGTATAACAAATTTCAATATAAAAAGCATTATACTACGAAATTTAGAAAAAAACAGAAGAAATTATATTTATACATTGCTTACAATGTTTTTAATGATTAGAACCGTGTTAATGTAAGCGTTTCACATATTATTTTTTAATCAATTGTGATAGATAACGTATAAATAACATTAAAAATACATAAATATTACTAGGATAATCATGAAAATATCTATTTTAATATAGAAAAATCAGAGACATAAACCCAATATTTAAAATAGCTTACTTCTACATAGATGAAACACAGTCCGATAAATAAAAATATCGAACCGCAAATAAAAAAGCTGAGGCATAAAATGTATGCCTCAGCTTAACCAGTATATTATTTTCTGTCCCAATATCTTGCGCGATCAAATGCTTTTACGATTGTTTCTGGTTCGTCAGATACAAATACACCAGGAGCATCAATTTTTAATTTTGCATTTCCTAATCCTTGGGATGCTGCTTTGTTTACAATCAATGGTTTATTGTGTTTGTAAGTGAGCTCAACGAATTCTTCTACTTGAGGCTTAATGTCACTGCCATCTGATAATACGATTGTACTATCGAATAATGTTGAATGTGCAGTGTCAAATGTCTCAGTAATACCAAAGTCTTCGCTTAAGTTCTCAGGATATTGACCTACAAATGCATAGTTTAAGTCGTTTTCAGCAAATGTTTTCGCGTAAGATTTTAATGTGTCTACATCGATATTTCCATTTACTAATACTGCAACTGAATGTGCTGCAATTGGAATATCATATTTTTCCATTGTTAATTGGCTATCTTTCGCATCAGATTGAACTTCTTCATTTTCTTCAGGAACTTCAACGCCAACGTTTTTCGCAACTCGTTCTGCTAATGTGCGATCGACTTTATTTAATTGGTTTACAGCGTTTTGTTTAACCATTATAGAATTACACATACCAATTTCGAATGAGAAACCATCAACAGTATGGTCATATTCTGCTTGGCTTAAACTGTTTAAATAAAGTTTTGCTTGGCTATAATAATCTTTAAAGCTTTCGCTTCGTTTTCGTATTTTATGACCTTCAACTTTTTCTTGATAGTGTTCATAACCGCCTTCTTCTTTCGGAGTAGGATGTGGGTCGTTATTGTTTAATGCATTTTTATGATAAGCAACTTGTCCAGAGTTGATATTCATTTGATGCATTGCATCTCTTTGGTTGTTATGAACTTCATTTACAGGTCTATTAATTGGTATTTGATTAAAGTTTGGTCCACCTAATCTTGAAATTTGCGTATCTGTGTATGAGAATAAACGACCTTGTAATAATGGGTCATTTGAAAAGTCGATACCTGGAACAATATGACCTGGATGGAATGCTGCTTGTTCTGTTTCATCGAATACGTTTGAAACGTTACTATTAAGCGTCATTTTACCTACAACTTCAATTGGTACTTGATCTTCTGGCCAAATTTTTGTAGGGTCTAAAATATCAAAGTCAAAGTCGAATTCTTGCTCTGGTTTAATAACTTGTAGCGCTAATTCCCATTCAGGATAGTCACCTTTTTCAATAGATTCATAAAGATCTTTACGGTGGAAGTCTACGTCTTTACCGTGAAGGATTTGTGCTTCGTCCCAAACTAATGATTCTAATCCGTGTAATGGTTTCCAATGGAATTTCACGAAGTAAGATTGTCCTTCACTGTTAACAAGGCGGAACGTGTGTATACCAAAACCTTCGATTTGTCTAAAGTTTTTAGGAATACCACGGTCACTCATAGCCCAAACTGTAGTATGCGTACTTTCTGGATTTTGCGCAAAGAAGTCCCAAAATGTGTCATGTGCAGTACCACCTTGTGGCATCTCATTATGAGGTTCAGGTTTAACTGCATGAATTAAGTCAGGGAATTTTATAGCATCTTGAATAAAGAATACAGGAATATCGTTACCTACTAAATCGAAAATACCTTCATCAGTATAGAATTTTGTCGCAAATCCGCGCACGTCTCTTACAGTGTCTGGTGAACCTTTAGAACCTTGAACTGTTGAAAATCTTACAAATACGGGTGTCGTTTTCTCAGGATGAGTTAGAAAGTCGGCTGAAGTATATTGTGACAAGTCTTTATAAACTTGGAATTCACCGTGGGCACCGAAACCCCTAGCATGTACAATACGTTCTGGAATACGTTCATGGTCAAAGTGCATGATTTTTTCTCTAAAATGAAAGTCCTCTAGTAAACTAGGACCACGTTCACCAACTGTTAACGTGTTTTCATCTTCACTCACTTTAACGCCATTATTTGTCGTCATTGCCTTACCGTCATTGCTTTTAGTTACTTCATCAATTTGTTCTTTCTTTTTGTTACTCAACTCTAAGCCCCCCTAAATATATGATATTAATGTTATTCCCGTTAAAAATTTTAAGAAACATTTATATAGGAAAGAATAAGGAATTTTCAAAATATAACGACGCTTCCTCTATTAGTGGAAAATAGTTGTATCGATATGAAAACGTATACAATATACAATTGAATTACAAATCAAAGGGGGAAGAAAAAATGAAAAATATTTTATTAGCATGTTCAGCAGGAATGTCTACAAGTCTTTTAGTAACTAAGATGGAAGAAGCGGCTGAAAAGCAAGATATAAATGTAAATATAAAAGCGATGTCTAGTGACAATGCTTTCCACTCACTTGAAGATTATGATGTGTTATTAATAGGTCCACAAATGAGATTTATGAGAAAGAAATTTTTAAAAGCAGCTGAAGATAAAGGTCTTAATTTACCAATTGAAGCAATTGATTCCGTTAGTTATGGAAGAATAGATGGTGAAGGCGTATTAAAACAAGCTTTATCATTACTGGAAGAGTAGGTGATAAATATGCAAAATACATTTATGGAGAAATTGGAAGATGTCTTGTTGCCAATAGCAGACAAATTAAACAACAATAAATACCTAGCATCATTAAGAGATGGCTTTATGGTAGCACTGCCATTGATTATATTCGGATCTATATTTATTGTAATAGCAAACTTTCCATTTTTAGATAAAATACTTTCAGAAAGCCAGTTTACAGCTTGGCAAAATGCTATAAGCCCAGCTTCGGACGCGACGCTCTCGATTATGGGGTTATTCGTGATTATTGGGATAGGTTATAAATTAACCCAGCGGAATGAGTTAGAAGGTATTTATGGAGCAGTAACAGCTTTAAGTGCTGTTTTAATACTAACACCACAAGTTGTAGGTAAAACAGAAGGAGTTATACCTACAGAAATACTAGGAGCTAAAGGTATGTTCCTAGGCATAATTGTTTCGATTATTAGTGCCGAACTGTATAGTTACTTCACTAAAAAAGATATAACAATAAAAATGCCGAACGGTGTGCCGGATCAAGTAGCGAAATCGTTTAGTGCATTATTACCTGTTGCCTTTACTTTAACGATATTCGTAGTGCTTAGAATTGTAGTAGCTTTAACACCGTTCGAAACGTTACAAAATTTAATTTATACAATAGTGCAAGAACCATTAACTGCTTTAGGAAGAGGCTTACCAGCAACAATTGTAGCAGTACTATTCATTCAAGTGTTCTGGTTCTTCGGGTTACACGGACAAATTATTGTGAATACAGTTTTCG
The DNA here is from genome assembly GCF_049310805.1 of Mammaliicoccus sp. JADD-157. Taxonomy (NCBI): domain Bacteria; kingdom Bacillati; phylum Bacillota; class Bacilli; order Caryophanales; family Staphylococcaceae; genus Mammaliicoccus; species Mammaliicoccus sp. JADD-157. The sequence continues at coordinate 142,179 of NZ_JBMOVZ010000001.1, forward strand.
ATCCAATTTGGTATTCATTAAATAATGAGAACCTTGCAGCATTTAAACAAGGTGTAGAACTACCGAACATCATTACTAAACAGTTTATTGATACATTTTTAGTAGGCATGGGAGGTACTGGTGGAACTTTAGCAGTCGTACTTGGTATTTATCTACTTTGTAGAAGTAAACAAAATAAAGAAATAGCTAAATTAGGTACGCCAGCTTCTATATTTAACGTAAATGAACCGATTTTATTTGGTTTACCTATCATTATGAACCCTTTAGTTATTTTACCTTGGATTTTATCACCAGTTATCATAACGATTGTAAGTTATACATCAATGTACTTAGGACTAGTACCGAAACCATCCGGTGTAATCGTACCATGGACTACACCAATATTTATTAGTGGTTATTTAGCTACAGGTAACTCGTGGCAAGGTGCGATGTTACAGCTAGTGAATTTAGTCATAACATTTGTTATCTGGTGGCCATTCTTAAAATTATTAGATAAAAACTATTTAAGACAAGAAAAAGAAAATTAAAATATGGAGGAAAATTTATGACAGTTTCAATTAACGAAAAGGCATTTCAAATAATATTATATGGTGGGAATGGTCGCTCAAGTGCAATGGAAGCTATCCAATGTGCTAAAGAAAGAAACTTTAAAGAAGCAGAAATGCTTATTTCAGAGGCTGAAAAAGAAATAAATAAAGCTCATAAATTTCAAACAGAATTATTACAAGATGAAGCTAATGGTGAAAGTAGTGAGTTGAATTTATTGCTTATCCATTCTCAAGATCACTTAATGAACGCTATAACAGTAAAAGATTTAGCAAATGAAATGGTAGATTTATATAAGGAGATGAAATCATGACAAAATATATATTTCCAAATGATTTTTGGTGGGGTAGTGCAGCAAGCGCAACGCAAACAGAAGGAACAGATTCAATTAAGGATAAAACAATTTGGGATAAGTGGTATGAAGAAGAACCAAATCGCTTTTTTAACAATGTAGGTCCTAATACAACTTCAGACTTTTATAACAGATATAAAGAAGATATTAAGTTAATGAAAGAAACGGGACATAATTCATTTAGACTTTCAATTTCATGGACTAGATTAATCAACCAAGATACTAACGAAGTAAATGATGATGCTGTTCAATTCTATAATGATGTGATTAATGAATTGAAAGCTAATAATATCGAACCATTTGTTAACTTATATCATTTTGATATGCCTTATAAAAAGCAAGAACAAGTTGGATTTGAATCATTAAATGTCGTTAATGATTACGTGAATTACGCTGTGAAATGTTTTGAATTGTTTGGTGATCGCGTTAAATATTGGTTCACATTCAATGAACCAATCGTTCCAGTAGAAGGGGGATATTTATACGATTTCCATTATCCTAATATTGTAGATGCCAAACGAGGTTTCCAAGTAGCATTTAATACGGTTCTAGCTAATGCTAAAGTAATAAAAGCTTTCAAAGAAAATGATTTTCAAGGTAAAATCGGCATTATTTTAAACTTAACGCCTTCTTATCCAAGAAGTCAAAATGAAGCGGATTTAAAAGCAGCTAAAATTGCTGATTTATTCTTTAATAAGAGTTTCTTAGATCCTGTAACAAAAGGGAAATACCCAGCAGAATTAGTCGATATATTAAAGGAACATGATTTAGTTCCTCATTATCAACAAGAAGACTTAGCATTAATAGAGCAGTATACAATCGACTTGTTAGGTGTTAACTATTATCAACCTAGAAGAGTAAAAGCTAGAGATACAATGCCTAATCCTGAAGCACCATTTCTACCAGAATATTATTTCGATAATTATGAAATGCCTGGCCGAAAAATGAACCCTTACAGAGGATGGGAGATTTACCCTAAAGGTATATACGATATTATGGTTAACCTTAAAGAAAACTATAACAATATTGAAAGCTTTATATCTGAAAATGGCATGGGTGTTGAGAATGAAAAACGCTTCATCGAAAATGGTGAAATCAATGATGTATATAGAATCGACTTTGTAAAATCACATTTGATATGGTTAAATAAAGCAATACAAGAGGGTGCAAATTGTACGGGATATCACATGTGGACATTCATGGATAATTGGTCTTGGATGAATGCCTATAAAAATAGATATGGCTTTGTATCAGTAAATATAGAAAATGGTGAAAGAACAATCAAACAAAGTGGGAAATGGTTTAAGGAATTAGCTTCAAGTAATGAAATAATTGACTAATATGAGGTAAAAATAGAGTATATTAGGAGAGAATATGATGCAAATCAGACATCTCAACATCGTGAAAATATTGTATCAGCATCAAAAGGAATATATTACGAGCAATGCAATCGCTAAATTATTAGGTTTGTCATCAAAAACAATTAGAACCCAAATAAAAGAAATAAATGAAGAAAGTGAAGCTTTTGGATTTCTTATTCAAACTAAGAAGTCCAAAGGCTATAATCTTTTTATTATAGATGAGGGTTTATTTAATTATTTCTTAAATGAAAGATATTTAAAAGATGAAAACTTAAATTTTAACAATCAAGATAGTAGAATACGATTTATTATGAGAAAACTATTGCTCTCTAATGATTATACAAAAATAGAATCTTTAAGTGAAAATATGTTTGTAAGTACGGGAACACTTAAAAATGATATGAATGAAATTAGGCAAATATTAAACAAATATGAAATTGAAATTGTCAGCCGTCCAAACTATGGTATGAAAATTATAGGCAAAGAATTTCAAATAAGGTATGCAATAGCAGAATTTCTATTAAATAATCAGCAAAGTGATATTGGTTTTTCAGAACAAGATACATCTAGTGTCAAAAACCAGCTTGTTAAACTATTAAAAATTTATAACATAGAAATTCCTGAAGTGAAATTAGATAATTTAGTGACGCATATTAATATTGCAGTCGTGAGAATGAGAAATAATTCAATGATCGAACAGAAATTTCAAATAGAAGAACAACCTTTATCTACTGAATTAAAACATTTCTTTGATGATATGGTTCATTTTATTGAAGAACGTTTTAATTTAATACTACCCAAAAAAGAAATAGAGTATTTATATATTCATTTTGTTTCTACTGGAATAATGAATGAAGTTTCGAATATTCCAAGAAATGAAGAAGTAGATAAAATGATTCAACACATGCTTGATAATGTACAACGTGTTTTCTATTTAGATTTGCAATCAGATGAAGCTTTAAAAGAAAATATATACCTCCACCTATTAACATCTATAAACAGATATAAATATAAGATGAATATAAGAAATCCTATGTTAGAAGAAATTAAACAAAATTATCCTTTTGCATTTGATATTGGAGTTGTAGCAAGTAAAATGATTGAAAAAGATTTGAAAGTCCAAGTTTCTGAAAGTGAGATAGGTTACTTAGCATTACATTTTGAAATGGCTTTAAATAGAAATAACATAGACGAGAAGAAATTAAATATCATACTTGTATGTAATTCTGGGTTAACGAGTTCACAACTCATTAAATATAAATTGATACAGAATTTTGGTAATCAGATTCAAATCACTGAAATCATTGAATTATATAATATCGAAAAGGCTAACATTAATAAAGCTGATATCATTATTTCAACTGTGCCTATCAACCATGATATTAATATACCGATTTTGTATGTTAGCCCCATTCTTTCACAAAATAATATCAATATGATTCAACGTTACATTGATTTAAAACCTTTAGATAATAAAGAACAATTAATAAAAATGCTAGAATTAAATAAAGATTTCAATAACAAAGAAGACGTTTTGAATTATTTGAATGAGTATTTAACAGATCAAAATTTAATAGAAGAAGGGTTTTTACAAAGTATTATTGAAAGAGAAAAATATGCTTCTACTGCTTATGGAAATTTAGTAGCAATTCCTCATCCAGTAATGCCATTAGCTAAACAATCATTTGTATTTATGATGACAATGAAAAAGCCAATAGCATGGGATGATAAAGAAGTACAAATTATATTTTGCCTAGGATTAAAAAAGAATACGACTATTAATTTGGAGAAGGTCTACCAAAACTTAACAGATATTATCAATGATTATAGTAGTGTGCTTAAATTGCTTGAATCCAATAATGACAAAGAATTTTGGAAGTACTTTTCTTTTTAATGTATTAATTAAAGGATTATAAGAATTATTTTTGGAGTGGGACAGAAATCTTGTTTTGTTAAAAGGTTTCATAGTCTCGCTCTCTTTTTTTACTTAAAATTTGACCACACTGGTCGAAAGTTGTATGATGTAGTCGACCGAAGTGGTCTAATGAAATTGAGAAGGTGTTTATATGAGTGATACTTTTTATAATTTAGATAAAGCAAAAAGGCAGAAAATCATAAATGCTAGCCTTTTAGAGTTTGCTAGTCATGGTTTTAGTCGTAGTTCAACAAATCGTATTGTTCAAGAAGCGGGCATTGGTAAAGGTATGCTCTTTTATTATTTTGAGAATAAGGCTGGATTATTTAAGTTTTTAGTCGATTATTGTTTAGAGTTTATTGAGCGTTATTATTTTGAACAAATAGATATGGATGAGAAGGATATATTTAAACGCTTAGTACACCAAACGAGGATAAAGTCGGATTTATTTACAATGCATCCTAGCATGTCTCAATTTTTATCAAAAGTAGTTATTGATAAAGATAATTTTCAACACATCACGGAAGGACAAAAAGAGTATATCGTAAATTTACAGAACAAGGTTCAGTCTCAATTATTTGATGATATAGATACATCATTATTTAGAGATGACTTGGATGTTAATCAATCTGTTAAAATAATTCAATTTTCAATTGCAGGTTTATCTGAATCTATTATGGCTAGGGTAACGGATGAAATGATTAATTCGAATGACTACAGTATTTTTTACGAAGAATTTGATGCGTATATAAATGAAATGAGAAAAATATTCTATAAAGGATCGTGAATAGTTATGACTTTGTTAAAGATAAATAATATTACAAAATCATTTGGTAAGTTTCAAGCATTAAAAGGCGTTGATTTTACAGTTGAAGAAGGAGAAATATTTGGTTTTATCGGTCCAAATGGTTCAGGGAAATCTACGACGATTAAAGCCATTTTAGGTATGCTAAAGACAAACTTCGGTTCTATAGAGGTATTTGGTAAGGACGCTTGGAAAGATGCCGTAACGATTCATAGTGATATCGCTTATGTACCTGGTGACGTGAACTTATGGCCTAATTTAACAGGTGGTGAAGTCATAGATTTATTTTTAAAATTGAGTGGCACATATGATGTGAAGAAAAGGGATGAATTGATTAAAAAATTTGATTTAGACCCTACGAAAAAATGCGGTTCTTATTCTAAAGGTAATCGTCAAAAAGTCGCGCTTATTTCAGCTTTTACTACAGATGCTAAATTATTTATTTTAGATGAACCAACTTCAGGGCTAGATCCACTTATGGAACAAGTCTTTCAAGAATGTGTATTAGAAAAGAAAAAAGAAGGTAAAAGTGTGTTACTTTCCAGTCATATATTGAGTGAAGTAGAACAATTATGTGATCGCGTAGGTATCATTAGAAAAGGCGAAATTGTAGAAATGGGTACATTAGACGATTTAAGACATTTAACAAGAATGCACTTTGTTGTTCAATCTAAGGAGCGATTGGATGGATTGAAAGAACAAAGAGGTGTTCACGATGTAGTGATTGAAGATGGTGTATACCATTTTCAAGTTGACTCAGAATGTGTTTCTGAAGTAATTAAATATTTAAGCCAATTTGAATTGTTGAAATTAGAAAGCATGCCTCCGACATTAGAAGATTTATTTATGAGACATTATGGCGAAGATATTGAAAGAGGTGAGTAATCATGCATAATCTCTTTAATGGTTTAGGGAAATTAACAGCATTTTATTTAAAGACAAATAAATGGAAAATGTTATTTTGGGTGATTGGTATAGTTGCATTAACGCTTATTATACCTCCGACTTTTGAAAGTATGTATCCTAATAAATCTGATATGCAACCAATTGTAGAAACTTCTCAAAACCCTGCGATGGAAGCTATGTTAGGTCCAGGTAAGTTTGAACATGTATCAGTAGGTGTGTTGTTTACGCATGAAATGCTTTTATTTACAGGCATACTTGTAGCGATTATGAGTATATTACTTGTCGCAAAAGATACAAGAGGAGATGAATCTACTGGTAGGATTGAAATGATTAGAGCACTTCCAATAGGTAAGATGTCACCTTTAATTAGCTCAATGATGAACATGATTATTGTGAACTTAGCGATAGGCATTTTAATAACGATAACACTACCGCTATTAAATATTGAAAGTATCGATGTGAAAAGTTCATTGTTGTACGGTTTATCGCTAAGTATGATTGGTATACTTTTTGGTTTGATAGCAACATTATTTGCTCAACTTGTTGAAACAACTAGCAATGTAACAGGACTAAGCATCTCAGTATTGCTATTAAGTTATTTAATACGCGCAATAGGAGATGTATTAAACGATAGTATTTCGATGATCTCGCCTTTAGGATGGCTAACGCGTACATTTGCCTTTTCAGAAAACAATTGGTGGCCGTTAGTGCTCATGTTTATTGTCGGTATAATATTAATTATGATTACAATGTATCTATACCTTAATAGAGATTTAGAATCTGGATTGTTGCCATCTAAACCAGGTAATAAATATGCTAAAAAATATTGGTTATCTCCAATTGGCATGCAAATCAAATTATATAAAGTCGGAATTATTTCCTGGGCAATTGGTATGTTTATATTTGGTGCCTCATACGGCTCAGTCTTTGGTGAAATGGACGACTTTATTAGTGATAATGAAATGCTTAAGAAAATGCTAGCGGGTAGTGGAGATAACTATATTGAGTCATTTTTACCTACATTAATGGTTATTATTGCAATTGTTGCTACAATACCGGCTATTATGAGCCTTTATAAAATTAAAAGCGAGATTAATACGCAAAGAATTGAAAATATATTTGCAAAACCTGTTTCAAGAACGTATTATTTTTCGGGTTTTATAGTTATAAGCTTAATAAATGCTGTTATGATGATTTTCTTGGCATCATTAGGTATGTATATTGCTCAAGCATCTGTCTTAGATAATCCATTTACTTTTTGGACAATGATTAAGTCAGGCATTGTTTATATACCTGCAATTATCACATTTGTAGGTATAGGTGTACTTCTAATAGGATGGTTAAATAAAGGGCATTTCATTGTTTATTTATATTTAGGTTATACATTCTTTGTAGTATATCTTGGACAATTATTAGATGTTAAAGAATGGTTGAAAAATTTAACACCATTTCAACATATACCAGAAATTCCTGTAGATGAAATGGATTATACGGGTATAAGTGTATTAATAGTTATTTCTATCATTATGATTATTGTCGGTTTGATTGGCTTTAGAAGAAAAGATATTTCTTAAAGGGGATGTTAACTATGACAACTTTACCTCAAATAGGTAAGCCTGCCTCAAGAGCATTGAATGAGATCAATATTTCAACGTTAGAACAGGTTTCAAAATTAGATGAACTAAATTTATCAAAACTTCATGGTGTTGGACCTAAGGCAATTAATATTTTAAAAGATGCATTGAAAGATAAAGGCATGTCTTTTAGCAATATAGATGAAGATTTAAGAAAATTAAAATTTACCGTAATTGGTGATTTGAAATGTGATAATGCTCCTAAAAGGAAAATTATGAGAGATTTATTGATTGCTACTACTGTAGGGGATGAAAGTACAATTAACGAGTTACTAACTGATGATTTTATCTGGCATGTTCCTGGTGAATTCGATTTATACGGAAAAGACAATTTTATACAAGAAATAAAAAAGCATTTACAAAAAGTTTCAAGTTTAGAAGTTAAGACGATGCTTTCACATGGAAAAGAAGGTTCTACGCATGGGACGATAATTAACACAACTGGAGAGAAAGTATACTTTGCGGATATGTACACTTTCGAAAATCATAAAAAAGATGCACGGATAAACACTATTACTTCATATATTGTGATGAAACCGTAAAATTAAGAGCTTTATTATTAGGAATGTGGTAAATTATAGATGAATTATCAAATTTTCGGAGGTTTATAGATGGAAGCAATTTTACCTAATTGTCCTGAGTGTGAATCAGAATATACTTATGAAGATAGAGGGCTTTACATTTGCCCGATGTGTAACTTTGAGTGGACAGCTAATGATGAGAACACAAATGAAGAAGAAAATGTAATTAAAGATGTTAATGGTGTTGTACTGAATGATGGAGACACTGTTACAGTAGTAAAAGATTTAAAAGTCAAAGGTTCTTCAACTGCAATTAAACAAGGTACAAAAGTCAAAGGTATTAAGTTAGTTGATCCTGAAGATGGCCATGATATTGATTGTAAAATACCAGGCTTTGGCCAAATTGGACTGAAGTCTTCAGTTGTTAAAAAAGTAAATAAATAATAAATGAATTATAAAACATGTACTCCCTTAAAGCAGACACTAAAATGTGAAAGCTTTAAAGGGAGTATTTTTTATAGAAAAGTATAATAGGCATCCGTCTTATTAAATTTGCTTATAAATGTTAAGATTATATTATTCGATAAATCGTTACTTATATGATCAAAATCTTTTAGATGAAATAAAGAAATGATTTTAAAAGAAGGAGAAAATTATATGGCTAAAGGCGAAAATTCAATATTTATTAAGAATCTCCCTTTATTTATTGTGCTTTTATCGGGAGCTTTTATTACGATTTTAAATCAAACTTTATTGGGAACCGCGTTGCCTTCCATTATGAAGGATTTACAAATCAATGAAAGTACTGTGCAGTGGTTGCAATCGATTTTTATGTTAGTAAACGGGATAATGATTCCTATCACTGCTTTTTTAATTGAACGTTATACTTCTAGACAACTATTTCTAACAGCAATGAGTTTGTTCACAATTGGGACGCTTATATGTGCGGTAGGACCTAACTTTGTTGTGTTATTAATAGGACGTGTATTACAGGCATCTGGTGCGGGGATTATGATGCCATTGATGCAGACAATTTTATTCCTATTATTCCCTACTGAAAAAAGAGGTACAGCAATGGGGCTGTTTGGCTTAGTAATTGCATTTGCACCTGCTATAGGACCTACTTTATCAGGTGTATTAATAGAACACTTCCCTTGGAGAAGTGTGTTTTATGTAATCTTACCAATCGCAGTATTTAATATTATTTTTGCTTACTTTTTATTAGTTAACGTAACCGAATTAACTAAACCTAAGTTAGATAAACTATCAGTCATTTTATCTACATTAGGATTCGGTGGTTTATTATATGCGTTTAGTATTGTAAGTGAAATAGGATGGGCGAATGCTACTTTCATTATTATACTTATCTTAAGTGCAATAACGATGTTTATTTTTGTAAGAAGACAATTAAAACTGGAAAGACCTTTATTAGAATTTAGAGTCTTTTCTTATCCTGTTTTTACACTTGGAACAGTTTTAAGTATGTTTGTTTTTGCGGCAATGATAGCCACAAATATCATATTACCGTTATATATGCAGAATATGTTGCACTTTTCAGCGTTACAATCAGGACTCGTTTTATTACCTGGCGCTATATTAATGGGGGCGATGAACCCAGTTACTGGATATTTATTTGATAAGTTTGGAGGGAAATGGCTTGCTCGTATTGGACTATTCTTATTAATTTTAACGACATTGCCATTTACACAATTAACTTCAGACACTAGCTTTACATTCTTGTCAGTTGTTAACATGTTCCGTATGTTAACAATCGCAATGGTTATGATGCCTATGACAACTTTATCAATCAACCAGTTACCTAAGCACCTTATACCTCATGGAACTGCAATGAACAATACATTCAGACAAATGGCAGGCTCAATAGGAACGGCTTTATTTATAACAATAATGACATTATTTGCAATACCTAGCGAAGGCATATCAGGGTTGATACACGGCGTTAATATATCCTTTGTAGTTGCTGTTATTATTACAGGCTTAGCATTTGTACTATCTCTCAAATTGAAAGATGAAAAGTAAATGTTAGCTAATTAAAATTTAAAAATCTACTATCTATATGAAGAACCAGTCCGAGGACATTTACATATGTTCCAGACTGGTTTTTTATTTATAAAATTGTTAGATGTGCTAAATACAGATTATTCAAATGAACTATAAATTTAAAATAATAATAACCTTTAATGTTTCGAATTAATAATAAAAAATTATTTTTTAAAAGTATTTATACAACAATTTTTTTATGTACATATAATTAAAATTGTGGTACATATGGTATAGTAGTACGAGAAAAAATAGCTTTATTAAGGGGAGAAAAAGATGAAGGCTTATATGCAAAAATTTGCACAGTCCCTCATGTTACCAATTTCAATATTACCTGTAGCAGGTCTGTTACTAGGTATAGCATCATTTATTGATTCTGGTGCAATTAATGGGGAAGGAAACAGCGTTGCTAACTTCTTAGCAAGTGGAGGATTAGCAGTTATTGATAGTTTACCGATTCTATTTGCAGTCGGTTTAGCTTTCGGGATGTCAAAAGATAAAAATGGGGCAGCTGCATTAAGTGGGCTTGTATCATTTTTAGTCGTGACAAATGTTTTAAGTACGGAATCGATGGCTAAGACGTTACATATAGCCGAAGGAAAAGTAGATTTAGCTTTCGGAGATATAAGTAATGTGTTTGTCGGTATTATTTGTGGTTTAGTTACAGCAGCTATATACAATAGATTTAAAGATACTAAATTACCAACAGCATTCGCGTTCTTTAGTGGTAAACGTTTAGTACCAATTTTATCTGCAGCAACGATGTTGGTTATCTCAGTAGCGTTAATGTTTATATGGCCACCAGTATATAATTCACTTATTATGTTCGGTGAATTTATTTCTAAATTAGGACCAACAGGAGCAGGGTTATATGGGTTCTTTAACCGCTTATTATTACCGTTTGGTTTACACCATGCTTTAAACCAAGTGTTCTGGTTTGATATAGCAGGTATTAATGATATTGCCAACTTCTGGTCAAGTAATGGAGAACAAGGTATTACTGGGCGTTATCAAGCAGGCCTATTCCCAATTATGATGTTCGGTTTACCGGCAGCAGCATTAGCAATTTGGAAAAATGCTGAAAAAAGAAATAAAAAAGTAGTAGGTTCATTAATGTTAGCAGCAGGGCTTGCTTCATTTATAACGGGTATTACAGAACCACTTGAATTTTCATTCTTAGTTGCAGCACCGTTATTATTCGGTATTCATGCAATACTAACAGGTATTTCACTATTTATCGCAGCAACATTCCAATGGACAGCAGGATTTACATTTAGTGCAGGATTGATTGATTACTTGTTAAGTTTAAGTATTCCAATAGCAAATAAACCAATTATGTTGTTAGTATTAGGACTTGTTATGGGAGTTATATACTTCTTAGTATTTGATTTTGCGATAAGAATATTCAACTTAAAAACGCCAGGTAGAGACGGTCTGATGGAAGAAGCGGTTAAACAAGATCCAAGCTTAGCAGAAGACGGGGAAGGTTCACTAGGCAAAGATGGCGACTTGAATGTATCTAATAAAACGAAATTAATTTATGAAGCAATTGGTGGTAAAGATAACATTGAAGCTATTGACCACTGTGCAACAAGATTAAGATTGACGTTAAATGATACAGGAATCGTAGATCAAGAAAAAATTAAAAAATCTGGTGCGTTAGGCAATAAAATAATCAGTGATAAGAATATACAAATCATTATAGGTACAGATGTACAATTTACAGCAGATGAACTGATGCAAATGGAACAAGAGGATAGATAAATATAAAAAATAGCCATTCGTTGATTAAACGAATGGCTGTTTTTTATTAGTTTTTAGTTCACAATATAATCAGGCTCTTCGCCATTTAATTTTTTGATTGTATTGTTTGCGACAATTTCTGCCATCATATCTCTGGCTTCGAAAGTTGCGTTACCAATGTGTGGTGTTAACACAACATTGTCCATAGATTTAAGTTCGTCTGTGATTTCAGGTTCGAATTCATAAACGTCTAATGCAGCACCTTCAATTTCTTTATTATTTAATGCATCTACTAAAGCTTTTTCATCTACTATTGGGCCACGTGATGCGTTGATAAGATACGCTTTTTCTTTCATTTTTTTGAACGTTTCTTTATTAAATAAATGATGTAAATCATCAGAATATGCTGCGTTCAATGTGATGAAATCTGATTGTTCTAATAATTCATCTAGACTAACATAAGACGCCCCTAGAGCTTCCTCTTGTTCTGGCTTTCTGTTTGGTCCAGTATATATAATGTTCATGTCAAATCCCTTGGCACGTCTAGCTACAGCTGAACCTATTTCTCCTAGGCCAACTATACCGATAGTCTTACCGGAGACTTCTCGACCTCTAAAGAATAAAGGTGCCCAACCATTAAAGCCTGTTGTGCGACAAAGTTTATCTCCTTCTACAATTCTTCTCGAAGCTGCAAGTAAAATACCAATCGTTAAATCAGCAGTTGCATTTGTTGAAGCTTTTGGAGTATTTGTAACATCAATACCTTTTTCTCTTGCATATTTCACATCGATATTGTTAAAGCCAGCTCCGTAATTAGCAATGAATTTTAAGTTTTCAGCTTGATCAATTACTTCTTTATCTATATTAGTAGAAAGTGGACTGATAATTGCATCAGCATCTTTTACATTTTCAAGTAATTCTTCTTTAGTAATTAATTTTTCACCTTTGAAAACAGACACTTCGAAATGTTCTTTTAATAAATTTAAACCTTCAGTAGGTATTTCCCCTGTTATAAAAACTTTTGCCATAATATTTTACCTCCTAAAAATCTATCCATATCTAATATATCATATATTAGTCTATACCCTGATGTAGCTGTTTCCATTCACTATACTTTCGAACAATTATTTCAAAAGCTATATGGTAAGGAAGAAAGCTTGAATATGATATTTGGTTAAACAATTGTATTGGAGAACTATTAACATAAATATTGTATTTAGCATTTTGCGCTAAGAAGTTATCTTTTAATGTTGTAATAGAAATATACTGTATGTTTCGTGTATGCATAATCTCAATGTTTTGTTTAAGGTGCGCTGTATCACCAGATAAAGAAATGATAAACAGTAGGTCGTTCTCATCCATTTGATCCATCGCTATTTTTAATTCATTTTCATCATTGATGACCATTACTCGTTTATTAATAGATAGAAAATGACGTTGAGCTTCTCTTGCAGCATTTAATTGTGCAATACCAGTACCATATATATAGATGAAAGGCGCCTTATCAATTTGCTCACTTATAAAATCATAATCAATCATCTTCAAGTGTTTAAATGTTTGTTGTAAATCTTGTTCTAAACTATCTATTATATCAGTTGAAACTGTTGTGAATTCTCTGTTCAGTTTAATATATGCCTTGAAATCACTGTAACCATCAAAACCGAGTTTACGTGACAGTCTATGAATAGAGGAAATAGAAGTATGTGAAATATCAGCTAATTCCTGGATTTTCAAACGATGTATAAGATTAATGTTTTGATTCATCGTTTGTATGATGTGTATGTCATTATCATTTAATTGTTGATAGTATTTATTGACGAGTTTATCCAAAATCATAATGCAACCTCCAGTTAGTGTGAAAAAATTTTCAATACATGAAAATATAATCTAAGTTTACTATGTGATTTCTATTTACGTCAAACCTATTGGAAATTGTAAGCGCTTCCTATAGTCTAAAGGTAATCAATGATACAAAAGGGGTGTTGGTATGAACGCAATCAAACGATTTGGTAGTGCGATGATAGTACCTGTATTACTATTTGCGTTTTTCGGGATAGTTGTAGGGTTAGCAACTTTATTTAAAAATCCGGATATAATGGGCTCTATAGCAGACGAAAGTACGATGTGGTTTAAAATATGGAGTTTAATTGAAGCAGGCGGTTGGACTATATTTGATCATATGGAACTTGCATTTGTAATTGGGCTACCGATTTCACTAGCGAAAAAGGCGCAAGGTAGAGCGACGCTAGCAGCTTTAATGATTTACTTAGTATTCAATAATTACATTAATGCGATTTTAACGTTATGGCCAAAGACATTCGGTGTCGATTTATCTAAAGGCGTTGAGAATTTAACAGGTGTTAAAGAAATAGCTGGAATACCAACTTTAGATACAAGTATTATCGGAGCAATTTTTATTTCAGCAATTGTTATTTGGATACATAACCGTTTTTACGATAAAAAATTACCGGAAATGGTCGGTATATTCCAAGGGTTACCTTTTGTTGTAATGATAGGATTCTTCGTTATGATTCCACTAGCATTTATTGTTTGTACTGTTTGGCCAACTGTTCAAGACGGTATTGCTTCATTACAAGGCGTCATGGTGAAATCAGGATTTGTAGGTGTATGGTTGTTCCATTTCTTAGAAAGAATTTTAATACCTACAGGCCTACATCATTTTATTTATACACCATTTGAATACGGCCCAGCTGTAGTAGATGGGGGATTAAAACCTTATTGGATAAAGCATTTATCTGACTTCTCTAGCTCAGCAAAATCGTTAAAAGAAGCTTATCCATACGGCTTCTTATTACAAGGAAACATTAAAATGTTCGGTTGTTTAGGTATTGCATTAGCGATGTATGCTTCGACACCAAAAGAAAACAAGAAAAAAGTTTTAGCATTAGTATTACCAGCAGGATTAACAGCTGTATTTGCAGGTATAACTGAACCACTAGAGTTCACATTCTTATTTATTGCACCGTACTTATTCTTAATTCATGCATTGTTAGGTGCAACAATGGTAACAATCATGTATTTATTTGGAGTAGTTGGTATTCAAGGCGGAGGTGCTATTGAAATCGCGGCCATAAACTGGATACCGTTATTCTCAAGTCACGGCAATACGTATATTGCCCAATTTATAATTGGTATTATTTTTGTAGTCATTTACTTCTTCGTATTTAAGTTTATTATTGAAAAATTCAACGTACCATTACCTGGACGTGTTCCGGAAGATGGAGATGCTAAATTATATACGAAAGAAGATTATAAAGCGAAACAAGGAAATGGTGATAATGTTCCAAGTGACGCATCAGAATATGATACAAAAGCAATTTATTATTTAGAAGGTTTAGGTGGAAAAGATAACATTAAAGATGTTACGAATTGTGCCACAAGGTTAAGGGTGACTGTTAATGATCCAAGTCTTGTGAAAGATAATGATTATTTCACACATAACCAAATGGCTCACGGCGTAGCTAAGAGCGGTACTAACGTACAAGTAATTGTCGGTTTAAGCGTTCCTCAAATCAGAGATTCATTTGAAACAATGATATAAAAATAAATGGAGGTTGTTATGATGAAAAAGTTTAATATATCAATAGCAGGTGGCGGTAGTACATTTACGCCTGGAATCATACTTATGTTGTTAGATCATTTAGAGGATTTTCCAATTGATACAATCAAATTATATGATAATGATGGGGAAAGACAACAAACGATAGCAGATGCCTGTGAAATACTACTTAAAGAACGCGCTCCAGAAGTAAAATTATTAGCGAGCACAGATCCAAAAGTAGCTTTTGAAAACGTTGATTTTGTAATGGCACATATACGTGTAGGTAAGTATGCGATGAGAGAGCAAGATGAAAAGATTCCATTAAGACATGGCGTAGTAGGACAAGAAACTTGTGGGCCGGGCGGAATAGCTTATGGTATGCGCTCAATAACAGGCGTCTTAGAAATTATCGACTATATGGAAAAATATTCACCAGATGCATGGATGCTTAACTATTCAAATCCCGCTGCAATTGTTGCTGAAGCAACACGTAAATTACGACCTAACTCTAAAATATTAAATATATGTGATATGCCTATCGGAATTGAAGAGTTAATGGCTAGTAATATAGGATTATCTTCAAGAAAAGAAATGGTCGTAAAATATTATGGTTTAAATCATTTTGGTTGGTGGACAGATATAAGAGATAAATCAGGTAAAGACTTGATGCCTGAAATTATTAAACATGTAGAACAACATGGTTATGCAACTGATACAGGTAGCGATATGGAAAAAGAAGCAAGTTGGAGCGATACATTTAAAAAAGCACGAGACGTACAAGCAATAGATAAAGATACATTGCCAAATACTTACTTAAAATATTATTTATACCCAGATTACGAAGTAGCACATTCAAATAAAGAATATACAAGAGCAAATGAAGTGATGGCAGGAAGAGAAAAATTTGTATTTACAGAATGTGAAAATATCATCAATAAAGGTACAGCAGAAGGAACAGAATTAACGATAGATGAACATGCGTCTTACATCGTTGATTTAGCTAGAGCAATCGCATTCAATACGAAAGAAAGAATGTTAATGATTGTTGAGAATAAAGGCGCAATATCAAACTTTGAACCTACAGCAATGGTTGAAATACCATGTTTAGTGGGCAGTGAAGGACCAGAACCATTATCAGTAGGTGAGATTCCTAGATTCCAGAAAAGTTTAATGGAACAACAAGTAGGCGTAGAAAAACTTACAGTAGAAGCATACGAAGAACAATCTTATCAAAAATTATGGCAAGCACTTACTTTATCTCGAACAATACCAAGCGCTAAAGTTGCTAAAGATATATTAGATGATCTGATAGAAGCAAACAAAGGATATTGGCCAGATTTGAAATAGAAAGAGAATAGAGTAGGTACAAATTTGATTTGAAATAAACCCTCCAACCGCTGGAAATAGAAGCGGGTTGGAGGGTTTTTGGTTAATTAAAATTTATTACTGACTATTATGAGTAGTTGTATCTTTATCTAATATATTGTTTTCATATAATAAATAATATGTTGCAGCTGACCAACTAAAGTTTTTAGTACTGATTCCTTTTCCATTTAAAGAGTTATAATTTTCATGAATAGGACCATTTCCCATTAATCCTTCAGCATTATTGAATAACTTTTTAGTTTGTTCTGTTGCTTCTTTTTCATATCCATAATTTTGTAATGCTTCCACCCCAAATAATGCTTGATCTAGCCATACTGGACCTCTCCAATATTCGTCAGGACTAAATTTTTTGTTGTCTTTTGAAGCTGTTGGGAAGGGCATGTACGTATTGAACTTTTCTTCATCCATCATATTATCTTTAACATTTTCTGCTTGCTCATCAGTAGCTAAAGATGCCCATAAAGGAATCCATCCTTCAGTCCCTTTGCCTCTGTTTACTAACAATTTCTTTTGAGTCCCATCTTTATTTATTTGTAAATCATAAAAGAATCCTGTTTTGTCATCATACATATTTTTTTGTATATAATCTTTTAATTTCTTTGAATCTTTAGCTAAAGTTTTTTGATCTTTCTCTATGCCTAGCTCTTTAGCCATATATTTTAGGAAATATTTTTCAGAATAAAGATAAGCATTTAAATCTACAGATTCTTGATTAATTGAATAACCTATTGTTTCATTGTCTTTTTTATTTTCAAGAACTTTAACACCTTTATCTTTTTTGCCACTACCTTCTATATCAAATCGAGTGGCATTATCCATTCCGCTTTCCCAGGCTGCAGCTTCAATTACTGCTTTATCATCTAGTACGGGTTTCCCATGTTTATCTTTGATTGTTTTTCCTTTGTCGTTCTTTTTGTAATTTGCATCACTTACCATGCTTCCATACTCTGCAACACCATTGCCATCATGATCTCGATTAGTGTACCACCATTTATGATAATCCATTAATTTTGGATACATTTCTTTAAGCCATTCTTTGTCATTAGTTTCTTTATAAATATTCCAGACAGCCCATGCAGCTAAAGGTGGTTTAGAGTTTCTTTCGTTCCAGTTTATTCCATCTCCGCCACGTGAAGAGTCTAAATTATAAAATACTGCATCAATGATGGCACCTTTGTCTTGTGGACGAACATCATCTTTGGCGCTTATTTGATAATCAAATAAAGCACGCATATTATTTTTGGCTAATTCAGGATTAAATTTAGCCAATGCAACATCGGCTTTCCAAGAATCCCATCCCCACATTCCCATAAACCATTTATATGACATTGAAGGTACTATGCCATCGTGTTTAATCGCTCCAGCAGGACTTTGCCAGTTTGTCATCAGTGTTTCCATTGATTTTACAGTTGAATTTTTATACTCAGGATTTTTATCTACATTGTCATTATCGAAGGTTTTATCAAGATAAGCTTGCCATCTTTTTTTATTTTTTTCGAAGTAATGGTTAGTATTTTTACTAAATTTAGTTAATTTAACTTTTTCTTTAGAAAATTCATCATCAGTAAAAGTATAAGTTTCTGTCGTATTAGTATTATACGTTTCGTTTGGTTTAATCTTTATAGGATCTGTTAATTTAGAATTATAATTTAATTTATTAATATCTGTCTTGATATCTTGGTCATGAGAGATATAATACTTCACTTGATCTGTTGAAAGATAATTAGAATCTTCTCTCACTTTATCAAAGTTCACTTCTATAGCATTTTTCTTTTTCTTAAGACTTGTACCCATTTTGATATTTTTATCTTCGTCTTTAACTTGGTCAAAAATTCTTCCTTCCCAAGAAACATCTAATTCCAAATTGTTTTCACTAGTATTTTCAATATTGGTTTTTATTAAGGCAGTACGATTACTTACAAAAATTAATGATAAATCTAATGTGAAGTCATCTAACTCATATTTTTGATGTAAGTGACCGGGATATGATGATAAATCAATATAATTACTTTTACTAAGATCATATGATTCATTTGTTTTATTATTTTTAATTTTAATGCGATTTATTGAATCTGAAAGATTTACTGGATATTCTTCAGCGACTATTAAAGGACCCGCAAATCCACCTAATAATTTTTTATTATTTTTATCAGGTAAGTAATAACCATGCCAAGCACCTAAATCAGAAAAGTGATTGTATTTGTTTGTTTCGTATACCCCATTAGTTTCTTCTGTTGGATTTGCAGATAAATCTAACAAGTTAGCAAACTGGTTAATTTTTGGTTTGCTGTTATCATTCTCTGTTGCGTGGACAATGTTCTCGTTACTTATATTGCTGTAAGCTGTTGTTACAGTAAAGGTAATGAGAATCGATAAACATGCAATTGCAATTTTCTTCATAAAACTAAATCCCCCTATTGTTTAGTTACTTATTTTTAAGCATTTTATTCCATAAAAAGAGGCATAAGTAGAGATGAAGAAATAAACAGGTTAGGAAAGTCCTAATATCTGTTGATCACTATCATATCTACTCATGCCTGCTTATCAGTAACACGTAGATTAAAATGCTTAATTAATATCATCATATCATTCATAATTCCTTTTGTCATAGGAAACTAATATTGTAAATTTATTTTGAAATAACCACTTTTTCTGATGTTATATTCTTATTTTCAATGTAATTTTCAGAAAACAATAATTTAAATTTCGTTATTTATTTAGAAAAATAAACAAAACTCTTACTAGTTTGCTAAAATTTATAGTAGCAAATTTAAGGAGTGGTGAGGAATGAATATAACTGAATTTCAAAATTGGGTAAATGATTATTATGAAGATAGAGGATGGTCAGATTTAGATATTTTTATACGGATAGGTTTTTTAGCTGAAGAAACTGGGGAAGTGGCGAGATCTATAAGAGCTCTTGAAATAGGGAGAGATAGACCAGATGAAATAACAGATTCATTTATGAACAACAAAAATGATTTGATAGAAGAATTGGGAGACGTATTAGGTAACGTTATAGTGATTGCTAACAAATATGATATTTCTTTAGAAGAAGTGTTTAACGCTCATAAAGAAAAACTTTCGAAGCGGTACACTGATGAATAATAAATATAATTGAAACAAAATCAAAAAAGTCATTCGTTTATAACGATTGGCTTTTTTGATTTTTAGAGCGTAATTAAATCTATATTAGTAAAAGTATATATTCAGTTAGGCAGAATCTTAAAAAATAATATTCAATAAATTGTCACTTATTTGGTGAATTTATTTTAGCTACAATTAAATATATGATTGCTACAGAATGAGAAGATAATATCATAAAATAGGAGGAACAAGAGTGAATATACTAAAAAATGAATTACCTAAAGACAAAACACCTTATGTGATTGAAAATGGGGAAGGTGATCATTATATTTGGAATAAACAGGTTTATACAATCATTGCTACAAACCAAAGTACAGGAAACTTGTTCGAAGTTATTACAATAACTGGTGCTATGAATGAAAGCTTTCCTATGCATCTTCATAAAAATATGTATGAATCACTATTGGTGACTGAAGGCGTTGTTGATATACAATTAGAAAAAGATATAATCACTTTAACTCGAGGAGATTATATTCTTATTCCACCTGGTATAGTACATAAATATGTTATGAAAGCTCATAGAACAAAAATTTTATCATACGTCGTTAATGGAAGTGCAGTAGACATATATAAAGCTTTAGGAGTACCATATAATCATCCTAAACACCCATCATATATAGAAGAAACTTATTCACTTAATAAACAAGAATTAGAATATAATTATGATATAGAATTTACTTTTAACAATATCAGTAATGAAGAAATTACTTATTGGCGCTCAGGTGAAGGAGAAAATCTTTTAACAGGAGATCAATTACATTCATTAATAACTACACAAAAAGACACTAACGATAGATACATCGTCGTTTCTTCAGAAGGACCAATTGGCGATCCTATTGTTCCACATTACCATGAAAAACATACTGAAACATTTTATTGTTTTGAGGGTAAAGTAACAATGTGGGTAGGCAATCAAAATGAAAAAGTCACATTATATCCTGGAGATTTTCTACATGCACCAGCCGAAACTATTCATTCATATCGACTAGATGCACACTATACAAAAATGATAGGTTTATTAGTTCCAGGTTTATTTGAACCGTTTTTCAGAACCCTAGGAGAGCCATATGAACATAATACTTTCCCAAACCTTCCTAGTTCATTAGACTTTAAAAAAGTTATAGAAAACATAGATTCTTTAGATCTTAAATTTATTGAGTAATAAGTCAGCAATTTCATAAATAAGCTACAAGAATTTATAAAATATAGCAACTTCAGAAATAGACGAAATATGTAAAATCATGGTATAATATAAATGTATATAAAGGACAACATGCACGAACATGCTGCCCGAAGAGCCCGTTAAAAAGACGGTGACTTAGTTAAAATTGATTAAAAATAACCATTAACCGGTCAAAGTTGGATGGTTATTTTTTATGGTCTAATTTAATAATTGCGATGACTACACTTATGAGAGCCAGTATAAACATACCAAAACTAAACATGAGATGTAAGACATCAACAAACGTCACCACAAAAGGTTTCTCCTTTCTAAAGATTTCGTAGATACGTACATACGCATCATCTCACTTTATACTGAGATAGCCACCATCTATCCAACTTGCTCAATGATATTATACCAAAAATCAGGAGGTGAATCTTGATTAATTTCCTATAACATATATTGAAATCAGCTTTCAGAAATAGACAAATTGTGTAAAATCATGATATTATTTAACTGTAAAAATAAAGAAGGACAACATGCGTGAACATGTTGCCCAAAGAGCCCGTTAAAAAGACGGTGACTTTCAGTAAATTAAGAAATAACCATTCTACCTACTCGGTCAAAAGTTGGGATGGTTATTTTTTATGGCTTAATTTAATAATTACGATGACTACACTTATGAAAGCCAGTATAAACATACCGAAACTAAACATGAGATGTAATGCATCAACAAACGTTACCACAAAAGGCTTCTCCTTTCTAAAGATTTTGTAGATACGTACATACGCATCACCTCACTTTATACTGAGATAGCCACCATCTATCCAACTTGCTCAATAAAATTATACAAAAAATTAGGAGATAAATCTTGACTAATTTTCCTATAATATATAGTGAAATTAGCCTTCAGAAATAGACAAATTGTGTAAAATCATGATATTATTTAAGTGTAAAAATAAAGAAGGACAACATGCGCGAACATGTTGTCCAAAGAGCCCGTTAAAAAGACGGTGACTTATAACTCTAATTTATTATAAAAATAACCTCTAGTTACTTTGTCAAAGTTTACGCTAGATGGTTATTTTTTATGGCTTAGTTTAATAATTGCAATGACTACACTTATGAAAGCCAGTATAAACATACCGAAACTAAACATGAGATGTAAGGCATCAACAAACGTTACCACAAAAGGCTTCTCCTTTCTAAAGATTTTGTAGATACGTACATACGCATCACCTCACTTTATACTGAGATAGCCACCATCTATCCAACTTGCTCAATGATATTATACCAAAAATTAGGAGGTGACTCTTGATTAATTTCCTATAATATATAGTGAAATTAGCCTTCAGAAATAGACGAAATATGTAAAAAGTATTTGATATATGTTTTGAAAATTACTACACTCTTTAATGTAAAAAACTTTTTACATATATGGGGGAAGTTATAATGAAGTTTATTTCTTTTGTTATTATTCTAATATTCTCTTGTCTTTGGACTGCTATCACAAATAAATATTTACCATCAGAGACGATAGATAATGGTAGTCAGCAAGATCCTTATGATGAAAGACAACGAAAAATATTTATTGAAATCCTCGCTAAAAGTTTTATTTGGGTTCTCTTTTGTATTTTATTATTACTATTGTTGAAATTTACAGGCTTATCACCAAATGTTGAAAATTCATGGTATTCTAAATATCCAGAAGTATACTTTTTAATTGTAAGTTTACTTATTTTAGCTTTTAATTATTTTACAACAAAAAGAAAATATTCATCTAAGCGTTGAAGTATTGCAAAATAAAATTAAAGAATACAGGGAAAAACATGGCATATCGCAAGAAATTTAAATAGCCAATGCGTTTATTAACATCTGATGATTTGTTATTATAAAAATAAATATAATTTGAAAGATGAGTATTAGAAAGAGTTCATTCAGAGGTGTTAAGTGTGGATAATAGAAGGTTGTTTAGTTGGCCTATATTTTTTTTGTAGTAATTCTTAGTTATGTATTGATGTTATCTTTATTTTTATGGGTTTCTAACATTAGTAGTTTAAATACTTTTATCATTACAATTCCATTTCTTTTAATGACAATACTTTACGTATGTAATTTTATAAAATATTGCAGAAGACAACAGAAGTATACTTAGAAAGAATACTGGAATAGGCTAAATGTAAATATTAATACAACAAATAACTTTATTTGCGAAGAATATAAGTAAGACACGAGAAAGTAATCATTCTCGTGTCTTTTTTATACCTTGTTATTATAAGTATAGTTATCGTTTATTCCTTATCTGGAATAATATATTTTGTTGAAATAAATGATAAGAACATAAATAAAGTACATACAAGAAATGCAATAAAGCTACCCATAGTACGAGATACTTGTTCATCAATAGCGAGATAAACAGTAGTAAATATTGTAATACCGAAAGCAGCTCCTATCGTTGCGACCATTTTATAAATACCTGATGCAATGCCTAGTTTTTCTTTAGGTGTGTGAACTACAGCAGTATTTAGTGCAGGCGTGGCGAAGAATCCGAGTCCCATACCGAAACATAAGAAACCTATTAAACTAACTATGATATATAGTGTTTGTGGTAAAAATGATAACGACAGTAATAAAATACCTACTGTTACGATTAGTGAACCCATTTTCATTGGTTTCTTAGCTTCATATTGTTCCATCATTTTCTCACCAATTCTAATTGTTGCGAGTACACCAAACATGTATGGAAGGGTGATTAATCCTGAAATAGAACCGGATATTTGAAAATGTTGTTGTGTAAAAAGATTATATAAAGATAGTGCGCCAATCGAAGTATTTAATAAAAAGTTAGATGTCACTGTTCCAATGAAATACCTGCTTGAAAATAGTGAAAAATCAATTAAAGGATCTTTTTTATGTTTTTCATAAAAATAAAAGAGTACCACTGAAATGATGAATATAAGTAGTAAAACAATAATGATAGGGCTTGTCCAACCAATTTCACTACTTTGTGTAATTACTATATTAATGCTTAACATACTGATAACAAATAATAATAAACCTAAGAAATCAAATTTCGACGTATTCTTTCTGTCGGCTTTAATTTCAGGTACATCCTTAATAAGTATAAGTACAATACCAGTCACAATAATGGATACTATGAAAATCCACTGCCATCCAATATATGCTGCAAGAAAGCCTGCAAATACAGATGAAAGTCCTGTACCACCATATGAACCTATAGACCACATACTTAATGCTTTATGACGTTCTTTACCATGATAATATGTATTAATTAATGAAATTGTTGCTGGCATTAAACAAGCTGCTGAAAATCCTTGAATACCTCTACCTATTAGCAATAACGGCGTCAAATCAGATGAAATTACGAAAATAGAACCGATGATATTTAAAATCAGTCCTACGCGCATAATTTTTACGCGACCATATTTATCTGCTGTACCACCAGCTGCAACCATAAACACCCCAGTAAACAGTGATGTCAAACTAACCGCAATACTGATTATGGCATCATTAGTCATGTACGTTTGTTGTACAAGTGAGCCGATATTCAGAAATGATTGCGCAAAAAGCCAATACGTTAAAATCGACAATACAATGGCTAGAAGTAATTTATTTCCGCCAACATAAGTTTCATTTTTCAAAATGCCACCCCTTTATATAGTTAATTTGAGAAATAATAGTGCATACTATGCCTACGATATCAGCAAATAAAAACGCTTTCAACAGTGGATTTAAACACTTTTAGTAAAATATTCAGAAAAGTGCAAAAAGTCATTTGTTTCTTTAATAAATGAAAAAATAAACAAAATTTAAGTAATAACCTTTAATAAGTGGAAATATTAAATGGTGTTCCGCTATTTTTACCATTTAAACAAAAAGTGTTAAAGTAAACTTTTAAGGTCGTTGACTTAAAGAGTAAGTTGGTTTTACAAAAGAAGGGGGAAGAGAAATGAAGCGAAAAAGTATTGTTTTTTTAATCGCACTCGTTTTAATACTTAGCGGGTGCCAAAGCGGGAAGCAACATGTAAAGAAAAGAAAAAAAGAGCATAAACACCAGAATAAAATAGAAAATAAATATGATAAAAGACATCATAAGGATGAAAAAAACTTAGTAGAATATGATGGTAAAGTAAGTCATGTCTTTTTTCATCCTATCATCTCGGATCCACAGAAAGCTTATACGGATAATCAACAACAAGCAAAAGGGAATTATGATTGGATGGTTACAGTAAATGAATTTAATAAAGCTATTGAAAAACTCCATGAAAATAACTACATATTAATAGATCCACATGATGCTTATGATTTAGAGTCAACGCCTGTTAAACGAAAAAAACTTAAATTACCTAAAGGGAAAAAACCATTAATAATGTCCATGGATGATATGAATTATTATGAATATATGCAAGGAAATGGTTACACAGAACGTTTAACTTTAAATAAAGACAATGAAACGGTTGCTGAAAAGAAAAATGACCAAGGGAAAATGGAACAATCTAAAACAAACGATGCAGTACCACTATTAAATGATTATGTAAAAAAACATCCTGATTTTTCATATAAAGGACAAAAAGCAGTTGTTGGTCTGACAGGTTATGAGGGAGCACTTGGTTATCGTACAAATGAATTGGAACATCCAAATTATGAAC
Organism: Mammaliicoccus sp. JADD-157; assembly: GCF_049310805.1. Taxonomy (NCBI): domain Bacteria; kingdom Bacillati; phylum Bacillota; class Bacilli; order Caryophanales; family Staphylococcaceae; genus Mammaliicoccus; species Mammaliicoccus sp. JADD-157. Next base: position 167,950 of record NZ_JBMOVZ010000001.1, read on the forward strand.
AACGAAAAAAACAAGCTAAAAAAGTAGCTGACTCAATGAAAAGAGATGGATGGACATTCGCCAGTCATTCTTATGGTCATATTAATTTTGAAGATAGTTCAGATGAGCAAATTATTGAAGACACAAAAAGATGGAAAAAAGAAGTGGAACCTATTGTAGGTGAAACAGATTTATTCATCTTCCCACATGGAGCACAAGATCGAAATTCTACTTCCTATAATTATATGATAGACGAGGCGGGATTCAAATACATGGCAGGTGTTGGCCCAGACAATTTCACAAGCCTTTCAAACAGAGATATATATCAAGACCGTGTTGCTATAGATGGCCTAAACTTACATCAATTCAAATATAAACTTAAACCGTTTTTCAAACCTGAAGAAGTTTATAATAAAGAAGATAGACAATACTATAAAGGTAATAAGGATTATGAAATAGAATAATACAGTTATAATTTCCTTATAACAATTTTAACCATAAACCTGTTTGAGAGTTTAGTAATAGAAAATTAATTTATACTAAACTCCCAAACAGGCTTATTTTTCTTTTACAAAAGTATATTTAGGGTACTATATAAGTAAGAGGTACTTTAGTACTAAAAACATGGAGGTTGGTAAATATGTTTAATAATGTTTTATTACCTTATGATTTCGGGAATGATTTTAGTTCTATTCCAGCGCAATTAGAAAAAGTAGTAGATAAAGACTCCACAGTCATCATTTATCATGTTGTAACAGAAAATGCTCTTGCAACTAGCGTTAAATATTATAATAAGCACTCAAATGATATTGCTAAAGAAAAAGAAGAACAACTCGCGCCATTTTTACAAGAGTTAGATGAAAGAGGCATCCGTTACAAAGTAGAAATAGAATTTGGACCTATTAAAGATACAATTTTAGAAAAAATTAATAAGGGAGATATAGAAAGTGGGGATTTCGATTTAGTAATAATGAGTAACCACAGAGTTAGCTTGAATATTAAACATGTCTTAGGGGACGTTACACATAAAATTGCTAAAAGAAGCCCAGTTCCAGTATTAATTGTTAAATAAGGGTTGTTTCAGGTAGTCTTTTAAAATTATTTCAAGAAATATAATGATTATTATAAGAGTTTGAGACATAAATAATTGTCTCAGACTCTTTCATTCATTGTAATACGATATTGATTCAAACGCCGTAGTATTTTATTGTGTAGAGAAGCAATAAAATTATAGAAAGGATGTATAGTTTGGAAAATCTAAATAATTATGAAGGTCATAAAGACTATTGGAACCCTGATTTGTATGATAAAAAACATTCTTTCGTTTCTGAATATGGTAACAATTTAATTGAATTATTAAAACCTCAAAATGATGAAAATATACTAGATCTTGGTTGTGGGACAGGGGATTTAGCTCATCAAATCTATCAACAATGTCCTAACGTTGTCGGCATTGATAAATCAAATCAGATGGTTAATCAAGCTAATGAAAAGTACCCTTATATTTCTTTTTCAACACAAGATATAACTGATTTTAGCTATTCAGAATTGTTCGATGCGATATTTTCTAATGCTACAATGCACTGGATTAAACAACCTAAAAAAGCTTTGGAAAATATTTATAAATCTTTAAAACCAGGCGGGCGATTTGTTGCAGAGTTTGGTGGTAAACATAACGTTCAAACCATCACTGATGAAGTGATTCATCAAATTCAAGAAGAAAACATAAATTATGATAGTAAACACTTTCCTTGGTATTTTCCTAGTATTGGAGAATACACGACTTTAATGGAAAGAATGGGATTCACGGTTACATTTGCCGAATATTTTGATAGACCAACACCTTTAATAGGAGAAGAGGGGTTAAACAATTGGATTCAAATGTTCAGTAATGAAATATTTGAAAGTTTGAACGAAAATACGAAACAAAATATTATTAAAAATACTGAAAACAATTTAAAGTCTGTCTTACATGATGGAGAAACGTGGAGAGCTGACTATAAAAGGATACGTGTTGTTGGAATAAAATAAATCTACTTGCTATATTAAAATAATATATTGATTGTTAAAATGAGTCTTTCAATAAAGTTTGAACTAGATATACTTAATTTAAATCTTAAAAGAGTCTGGGACATAAATAATTGTCCCAGACTCTCTTTTTGTATTGGCAGTAGCTGACTGGTATGAAAATGCGCTTATAACAAGCTTTTTTCATACCTAGTCATCCTTGCCGGGGTGGGACTACGAAATCTTTTTAATAAAATGAGATTTCTGTCCCACTCCCTTTTGTTTTAAAATGAAGATAGTTTTTCATAATATTCGTCTATATTGATTGACTGACCTTGATTTAATCTTGATTCTTCTGCAGCAAAAGCCATTAAATGGCTAATTAAAGACTTGCTTGCTACTGACCTAGAAGCTTTTTCATCAGACTCATTAATTGCGTCAATAAAGTCTCTTATAATTCCTTCGTCGCCACCACCGTGACCACTGCTCACTTCAGGGAATTTAATAACTTTTTCTTCTCTTGTTAAAAAGTCGAAAATGCTTATTTCATTTGTTTGCATATTCCCTCTAATTTCTCCTTTAGTACCCATTATTTGAACAATTCTTGTTTGCTCTCTTGTAAATGCGCTCATGCTAAACGTTGCTGTTGCACCATTTTCGAATTCCATATTAACGACTTGGTGGTCAACCACGTCATTATCTGATTGAAACACACATTTACCGTAGTCAGTATGATTTAACCTTTCTACAATTGCTTCATTAGAATTTTCTTCTGTAAATTTCATCGCCCAACCACGTCCGATACCTAAATAATAACGTCCTGCATGGAATGGGCATTCATTCTCTACTGGGCAACCTTCTAAACAGCGTAACGGTGCACCTTCAGGTTTGTTATTTTCATTAAAGTACATGAGTGATCCGAAAGAATTAATCCTTTTACAGTCTTTATCCATAATATAGCTGATAATATCCATATCATGACATGATTTTGCCAATATCATTGGGCTTGATGTTTCTTTGTTCTTCCAATTACCTCGTACAAAACTATGAGACATGTGCATATATTCAACATTTTCATTTAATTGAATGGAAGCAATCTCACCGATATCACCATTTTGTACAATTTTTTTAATTCTGTCCCAAAACGGAGTATATCTTAAAACGTGACATATCGTTAATGTTCTATTCATTTCATCAGCTTTTTCCACCATTTTAATACATTCTTCTGGACTAGGAGACATCGGCTTCTCAAGTAATACATGATAGCCTAACTCCAACGCCCTCATAGTTGGTTCAAAGTGTGCTTTATCTTGTGTACAAATAATTGCAATTTCTGCGTCTGGTTTCAAATCTAGTAAGCTTTCCCATGATTGCTGTACTAAGTTATCATCAAGTTCATGATTTTCCTTTATTCTTTCTCTTCGTTCAAGTACAGGTTCTGCTACACCTACTAGTTGTATTTTGTGAGGCAGTGACTTTATTAAATTCGCATAAACGCGACCCCCTCTATCACCTGCACCTAACAAAATTGCTTTTTTAATTGTCATTGAAAAGTCCCCTTTATGCTTTAAAAGTTTTATATTAATATAATAGATTGCTTGTTAAATATGATTTTTTAATATTGTTCATAGTTGATTGTTCTATCGGTCTAATTTTACATGTTTATATTCTTTTGTCCCTACGTAATGAATAATACGCCCATTTACTTCTTTCTTTGTTAATCTCGCTTTACCTTTTTGATAAAGTGGTATGACCATCGCATCTTCTAGCAATATTTCTTCTGCATTTGCTAATTCATCCCATCTTTTATCTGGGTCTTTAAGCAATGTTGTTTTACCGTCGTTTATTATTTTATCGTACTTAGGATTATTGTATCCTGTTTCTCCTTTAGTTGTTTCGCTCAGGAATAAATCTAAAAATGTCATAGGGTCTGGATAGTCTGGACCCCATCCTGTTAGAGCTACATCATAGTCACCTTTTTTAGTTAAAGCGATTTTTTGTTTGTTAGGTTGTTGCTTAATTGACATCGTAACACCAGGTAGATGTTTTTCAACTTGTTCTTTAAAATATTCTGCGTCTCTTTTAGCATTGTCTTGATCAAATGTTAAAAATTCAATATTGATTTTATCTTTTCCTAAATCTTTTTTAGCTTTTTCTAACGATGCTTGTGCTTTTTTAACATCGTAAGAATAAGGTGGGTTAACTAATTTGTTATAATCTTGTTTCTCGTCATTTGTAAAAACTTCTTTAGGTGTAAAAGTATCAATTGGTGCTGAACCATCGTTTAAATTATTGTTAACATATGCTTTTTTATCAATCGCTTGAGCAATTGCAGCTCTTAAATCTTTATTTTGAAGGTCTTTATTTGTCTGTGTGTTTATTTGTATATAGTAAGTTGCAGATTCTAGCTTTGTGTCGAAACCTTCTTTATCTTTATTTGAATTTACATTTTGTGAACTTAACTCTGTCGTATCAACTTTGTCATTATTATATAAATTGAGTGCTGTTTGCTCATCTTTAATAACGCTGTAATCAATACCTTTAAGAGCAACATTATCTTTATCCCAATACTCTTTGTTTTTCTTAAGTTTATAGTTATCTTCAACTTTCCAACTCTTCATAACAAACGGCCCGCTGTACAATGTTTTATCTACTGATGTACCATATTTACTGCCTTGTTTCTTAACGAATTTTTCATTTAGTGGCATGAATGTACCAAATGTTAACAATTCTTTGTAGTACGGTAGTTCTTCGTTTAAAGTCAGTTCTAAAGTATGATCATCAATCGCTTTAACACCTAATTCTTCAACCTTTTTCTCACTTTTATTAATAGCTTCAGCATTTTTAATGTCATACATGATATATGCATACTCAGCAGCTGTTTCAGGATCTACAGCTCTTCTCCAAGCGTAAACAAAATCATGTGCTGTGACTGGTTCTCCATTTGACCATTTAGCATCTTTTCTTAAATCGAATGTCCATGTCCTACCGTTATTTGATTTTTTTGGATCACCTTTTGCAATTGCAGGTTCTGCTTTATCATCTTTATCTAAACGATATAATCCTTCTTGGGTTGCGTTCATGACTTCAAACGCTCCAGCTTCTACTGCCAAACTAGAATCCAAGGTCGTTAAATCCGAAGGCGCTATTAATCTCAGTGTGTCCTTAGGCTCTTTCTTCCCCGCATCTGTTCCACTACATCCAGCTAAAAATATTACCAAAACTAATACATAAATGCCCATTTTATAAAAATTATTCATCAAATCAATCCCCTTATTTGTTTGATAGTGTTAAATCATGTTTATACTATCATAGAAATTTGAATTTTCAATTAATTTTATGCAATAAATATTTTTATTGAAACAATAACGAGCGATTTTTAATATATAATTTTATACGATTGAGAGGCTTTATAACAGTGTTTCTATAAGTATTGATTCTTTATGTTTTGGTGTGAAAAAATTTTATTATAATGTGTTTTATGAAAAAGTTACTCATTTCAAAAAAATTTGTTATTATAAATAAACATAAACAATCAAAAAACAACAACATTATTTTCAGCTAAATTTCAAAAACGTGGTGAAATATGAGAAAAATAATGTGACTTTACATTTAATTTTAAAAGTATTAAACTAAAAGTGGTCATAACCAGCAAGGAGAAAAAATGAAAAACTTAAATACACCTTTATATTTTCAAGTCTATAAAGACATAAAGTATAAGATTCAAAATGGTCAATACAAAGAAGGAGAAAAATTACCTTCTGAACGGAATTTATATTCGCAATATGATGTTAGCCGTATAACTATAAGAGAAGCTTTAAAACTTCTAGAAGAAGAAGGCTATATTAGACGAGAACATGGACGTGGATCTATCGTACTAGGCAGTCAGTACAATCAAATGCTAGATAGTCTTTATAGTTTTAAAGATGAGATAGAAAAGAATGGAGACCAACCAAGCACGATAATGTTAAGCCTTGAAAAAATTGCTTCTACAGAACATTTACAAAAGAAAATGGGGATACTGCCACATCAAGAAGTTTATGAATTACGTCGTTTAAGGTTAGCCAACGACAAACCATTGATTTTTGAAACGAGTTATTTACCAGTTAAGTTTTGCGAGGGCTTAGAAAAATTTGATTTTAATAGCCATTCTTTATATAACACATTAGATAAATACTATGATATCCAAATTATTCGCGCGTATGAAAATTTAACTGCAAGAAAATTATCCGAACCACAAGCTAAATATTTAGAAACAGATATAAACGATACTTGCATGTTTATAGAGCGCTTTAGTTATATTGAAGAAGGCATTATTGAATATACTGAAACGGTTGCCAAAGCAAAAGATTACAAATATACCGTTAAATTAATTGGCTAGATTTAACGGTATATAATTTAACAATACTGGTTATGACAACATGACCAATTAGGAGGATTTGTATGTTGAATGAAACAAGTACTTATAAAGAAATCAGACAACAGCCAAAAATATGGAAAGAAACAGAAGGTATTGTAGCCTCATCTAAACAGGAGTTCGTTGATTTTGTAAATAAAGTTAATGAACATGCGGATGGTAAACCTGTGAAAGTTTATTTTACTGGTGCAGGTTCTTCAGCATATGTAGGCGATATATTACGCTTAGCTAAATCAAATAAATTTAGTGAAGGTTGGGATTTTGAGAATGTCTCTACAACTCATTTCGTAACTAATCCACTTTCATTTATTGAAGAGGGAACTGTTTATGTATTTGTATCATTTGCTCGTTCAGGAAATAGTCCAGAAACAAAAGGGACAATTGAAATAGCTGATCAATTAGCAGATAAAGCGTTTCATATCTTTATTACGAATAATAAAGATGGTTTTTTAGGTACATATGAAAACGACAATATTTTTAAAATTATATTACCTGAGGAAACAAATGATAAATCACTTGCTATGACTTCAAGTTTTTCTTCTATGCTTTTATCAGCATATTTGTTATTTGGTGGCGAAGTATCCAACGACTTTTATGATAAAGCTGAAAAATCATTTGATAGTATCGAAGAATTAGCTGACAAAATTTCTGGATATGATTACAAAAAAGTATTTTATGTTGGTACTGGGATTATAGGTGAGCTTACACGTGAAGTTGCTTTGAAGTTAAATGAATTAACTAGTGGTCAGATTGGTATATCGCGTGAAACAACACTTGGATTTAGGCATGGTCCAAAAGCAGGGCTGAGTAAAGAATCAATATTTATACTATTGCGTAGTAATCACTCATACCGTCGTCAATACGAAAAGGACTTAATTAAAGAAATAGAAAGTGGTAATCCAGATTATCAAATACTTATTTTAGGGCCTAATAATGATGATTCCAATCAAGCGGTTGCTTTAAATAATGCTGAAGATTTCAATGACTTCGAATTAGCTTTAACTTATCTCATATTTGGTCAATTGTTAGCAAGCAAGCAGTCTATTAAATTTGGTTTGAATCCTGACAATCCGAGTCCTACAGGTTTTATTAACCGCGTTGTTAAAGGCGTTACAATTTATGACTTTGAGCAATAATGGAGGTATTTCATGATTATCACACATACTTTTAATCCATCCATAGATATCACTTACAATGTTGAGCAATTACAGTTAGGGAACGTACACAGACCTGTTCAAACAATTAAAAATGCGGGCGGAAAAGGGTTGAATGTTTCCAAAGTGTTATTGCAGCTCGGAGCAGATTTAAAAGCTCATACTTATTTGGGTGGAGAAAATGGCCAATGGATAGAAAGACAACTGAATGAAATAGGTATACCGACAATTGCTACTCATATCAAAGGCAGTACCCGCCAGTGTATAGCTATTAACGATGGCTCGAAACAAACAGAAATACTTGAGCAAGGCCCTGAAATTTCACATGATGAACAACATGATTATCTAGATAATTTTCAAAAGAATCATAATCATATAGATGTTATGGCTATTAGCGGAAGTACACCTGCATTACAAGGCAATACATCAAAGAATCATGTTAAAAGCATTTTAGAAAATTCGAGCGATAGTTATAATATTTTAGATATAAGGGCGTCAGAATTAATAGATATATTAGAAACGAAAGCACCGGTACACTGTATAAAACCAAATGAAGAAGAATTTAAAACGTTAGTAAATGGATCAAGTCTGAGTGACAAAAAAATTTACAACTTATTGAAAGCGCATACATTATTTAATGATTTAGATGTGTTTGTCACTCTTGGAGATAAGGGAGCAATAGTTAAATTAAAAGATAAAATATACAAAGCAGAAATACCTGAAATTACAGCTGAGAACTCTGTAGGTTCAGGTGACGCCACAGTTGCTGGTATCGCATTTGGTATGGAAAAATTTTATAACGAAAATGAAAAAATAATACGTTTAGCACTATCATGTGGTATGTCTAACGCAACACAAAAAGAAACAGGTCATATCAATCCAGAACAAGCTCAAGAGTTTGCTAACAAAATTAAAGTGGAGTTGTTATAAATGACAAAAAAAGATTTGAGTAAATTATTAGATGAAAATGGTGTATTTTCAGCTATTGCGATTGACCAAAGAGGCGCTTTGGAAAGGTTATTGAAAGATTATGCAAATGAAGAAAACATTTCATCATTTAAAAGCTTAGTTTCAGAAATATTAACGCCTTATGGTTCTAGTATATTATTGGATCCAGAATATGGGATGGAAGCGGCGCGAAAAAAAGATAAAGATGCAGGGTTAATTCTTGCATATGAACAAACAGGATATGAAAAAAGTGTGCCAGGACGTTTACCAAGACTTATTGAAAATCAATCAGTGCAAAAATTAAAAGAAAAAGGTGCAGATGCTATAAAAATTTTGATTTATTACGATGCTGATGAGTCTGATGAGATTAACGATAAGAAAAAGGCGTTTGTGGAGCGTATCGGTAGCGAATGCGAGACAGAAGATGTGCCGTTCTTACTAGAAATATTGACTTATGATAGTCATATTACTGATGAAAAAGGACCTGAATTTGCTAAATTAAGACCGAACAAAGTTATTCGTGCAATGAATTCATTTAGCGAACCACGTTATAAAGCTGATGTATTAAAAGTAGAAACACCTGTAAACATGAACTATGTAGAAGGATTAGGAGATAAAGAAGTTGTATACACACAGAAAGAGGCGGCGCAATACTTTGAAGAACAAAACAATAGCACAAACCTTCCTTATATTTTCTTAAGTGGTGGTATTTCGGCTGACTTATTTAACAAAAGTTTAAAATTTGCTAAAGATTCTGGTTCGAAATTTAATGGTGTCTTATGTGGTCGAGCTACATGGAAAGGTGCTACTGAAACTTTAGTTACTGATGGATGGGATGCTTCAGAAAAATGGTTAAATGATATAGGTTTACAAAACTTGAAAGCATTAAATCAAGTTAACCAAATTAACGCTACACCAATCAAATAACTTTAAAACGGGAGTGCAATTAATGAGTAGATTCGAAATTTCAGAAACATTTTATTTAGATGGACGTCCTTTACAAATATTATCTGGTGCAATACATTACTTTAGAATCCCAAGCGGGGATTGGTATCAAAGTTTATATAACTTAAAATCTTTAGGGTTTAATACAGTAGAAACGTATGTACCTTGGAATTTTCATGAAGTAATTGAGGATGAATATGATTTTACAGGAAACAAAGATATAAAGCGGTTTATTAAGATAGCTGAGGAATTGGGGTTATACGTTATAATTCGCCCTTCACCGTATATTTGTGCAGAGTGGGAATTTGGTGGATTACCAGCATGGTTATTAAATTATCGATATATGCGTATACGTTCTTCAGATGAAAGTTTCATCGAAAAAGTTGCTAAGTATTATGATGAATTATTTAAAATTTTAACGCCTCTACAAATTGACGAAAATGGACCGATTATTATGATGCAAGTTGAAAATGAATATGGTTCTTACGGTCAAGATAAAGAATATTTATCGCGCTTAAAAGATTTAATGTTAGAGCGAGGTACTACAGTTCCATTATTTACATCAGATGGAGCTTGGAACCAGTGCTTAAGTGCTGGAAGCATGATTGATCAAAATATTTTAGTGACTGGGAATTTTGGTTCTCGAACGCATGAAAACTTTAATAATCTTAAAAATTTTCAAGAGGAATATTCGAAGAAATGGCCATTAATGTGTATGGAGTTTTGGGATGGCTGGTTTAACCGCTGGGGCGATGAAATCATTAAACGTGATACGGATGATTTAATCAATGATGTAAAAATAGCAATTAGAGATGGTCATATTAACTTATATATGTTCCATGGTGGAACCAATTTTGGATTTTGGAATGGCAGTTCGGCACGTGGTAACACAGATTTACCACAAATCACATCATATGATTATGATGCACCACTTGATGAATCAGGTAATCCTACTGATAAATATTTTGCATTACAAAATTTAGTAAAAAATGAAAAGAACGATATCCAACAACGCCCTCCTAAATATCGAGAATTTATGGAAATCAATAATATAGAAGTAACAGATCAAGTAAGTCTATTTGAAATTTTAGATGATATATCAATCAAAACAACTTCTAAATACCCTCAAACTATGGAGGAAGCAGGAGATGGTTATGGATACTTTGTTTATCGTACTCATATCAAACGTGAAAGTCACAAAGAGAATTTAAGAATAATCGATGCTCGAGATAGAGTACATTTATTTATCGATAATAAATTAGAACATGTAGCGTATCAAGATGAAATAGGAGCACAAATTGAAGTTCAATTACAAAATGAGCAACCTCAAATTGATGTTTTAGTTGAAAATATGGGGCGTGTAAATTATGGTCATAAGCTACTTTCTAGCACTCAACGTAAAGGGCTTGGACAAGGATTAATGCAAGATTTACATTTTGTTCAGAATTATGAACAGTTCGATATTCAATTCAATAAATTAAGGTCAAAACATTTTCAAAAAAATTATATAAAAGGCACACCTTCATTTCATCGTTATAAATTTAATCTTGAAGAAACTTATGACACATATTTAGATATGCAACAGTTTGGTAAAGGTGTAGTTCTAGTTAATGGACATAATATAGGTAGATACTGGGAAATTGGACCTACTTTATCACTTTATATCTCCAAATCATTCTTAAATGTTGGAGAAAATGAAATCGTTATTTTTGAGACAGAAAATAAAGCGAGTTCAACTATTAATTTAAAGAAATCACCTATAACAATTGATAATAAAATAGATAACTAACTTATTCAAAACGAAGGGGTAATTAATTATGACAATCATTGCAAATAGAGTTGACGGAAGATTAATCCACGGACAAGTAGCTAATTTATGGGCTACAAAATTAAATATTACGCGCTTTTTAGTCATTGACGATGAAATAGCACAAAGTGATATTGATAAACAAAGCTTAAAACTTGCGACACCATCGGGAATTAGATTAAGTGTCTTACCAATAGAAAAAGCAGCTCATAATATAAATAATGGGAAATACGATTCTCAACGTTTAATGGTTATTGCTAGGAAGCCAGATAGATTCTTACAGTTGCTAGAACATGGCGTAAAACTAGATGAGTTGAATGTTGGTAACATGTCTCAAACAGAAGAGACTCAATCATTAACAAAATCTATTAATGTCACTGATACAGATATTGATGTTTTCAAAAAGTTGAATGATAAAGGGTTAAAAATTGTTTCGCAGATGGTGCCTAACGATGAGGCAGTTAACTTTATGTCTCTACTCAATAAATAATAAAGGGGAGATGAATCATGGATATCTTATGGTGGCAAGTGATTTTCTTAACGATTTATGCAGGTTACCAAATATTAGATGAATTACAGTTCAATACACTGAACCAACCCGTATTTGCGGGGTTAATTGCCGGTTTGATAATGGGAGATATGAAGACGGGATTAATAATCGGTGGTGGTATGCAATTAGTTGTTTTAGGAGTTGGTACATTCGGGGGTGCTTCTAAAATTGATGCGAACTCAGGTACTATAATAGCTGTAGCATTTTCAGTTGCACTAGATATGAATACGCAACAAGCTTTATCAACTCTAGCAATACCAGTTGCCAGTTTAATGATTCAAATGGATGTTTTAGCACGTATGACTAATACATTTTTTGCACATCGAATTGATACACACATTGAGAATATGAATTACAAAGCGATAGAGCGGAATTTTCTATTCGGAATAATTCCGTGGTCGCTATCTAGAATGATTCCAGTAGCTTTAGCATTAGCTTTTGGTGCACATGTAGTACGCCCAGTAGTAAATTATTTAAACACAGATCTTAAGTGGTTAGGGGATGGATTAACGACAGCTGGGGCAGTGTTGCCGGCTGTAGGTTTTGCAATATTATTAAGATATTTACCAGTCAAAAAACATTTTCCTTATTTCATTTTAGGTTTTATTATTACCGCAATATTCTCCACAGTATTTACTAGTGTTAATAGTGTTGGTAACGCAGTGTCAGGTATGTCTAAAAAATTCGATTTTACAGAATCTAGTTTACCAATGTTAGCTGTAGCACTTATCGGTTTTTCATTAGCAGCTATAGATTATAAACGCAATACTGAAAAGCCATCGCCTACTCAAAATAGTGCTTCTGCAGATGACGAGGAAGGGGAGATAGACGATGACGAGCTTTGATAATACACCAGAAAATAATGAACAAATACAGCCATCTTCTACAGGGTATCAATTAACTCAAAAAGACTTTAACCAAATTAACCGACGCAGTTTACTGTTTTACCAATTGGGTTGGAACTATGAACGTATGCAAGGTAGTGGTTATTTATTCATCATTTTACCTCAATTAAGAAAAATTTACGGAGACGATTCGCCTGAATTAAAAGAAATGATGAAAATACATTCTCAGTTTTTCAATACGAGTAATTTCTTCAATACTATTATTACAGGTATTGACCTTGCAATGGAAGAAGAAGAACAATATAAAGCTAAAGACACAGTAAAAGGGATGAAAGTAGGATTGATGGGATCATTTGCTGCTGTAGGTGACTCTCTATTTGCTTCTTTAATACCTACTATTTTTGGGGCTTTAGCAGGTAACATGGCACAGCAAGGTAATCCAGTCGGAGCACTAATATGGATATTTGCAACAGTAGCTATTGTGATCTTCAGATGGAAACAGCTAGGATATGCATATAAAGAAGGGGTATCACTTGTTACGACAATGCAACATCGATTAGAAACATTAACAAACGCAGCGACATTACTTGGGGTCTTTATGGTTGGCGCACTAGTAGCATCCATAGTAAAAGTTGAATTTGCTTGGAAACCAACCATTGGTGATGTAACTATTGATATTCAAGAAAACGTTGATATGATTTTACCTAAATTATTACCGTTAATTATTGCATTAAGTATTTATTGGTTACTTGGACGCAAACATATGAATGCTACAAGAGCTATATTTATTGTGCTAATTGTATCAATCATTCTATCAGCATTAGGTATTATTACTCCAAGTTAATAAATATTTAAAGGAGATAAATAATTATGGAGAAATTAATTTTAGTAAGTCACGGAAAATTTTGTGAAGGTATTAAAGACAGTGTTGAAATGATATTAGGTCCTCAAGAACATATTTTCACAGTATCATTATTAGAAGAAGACGGACCACAAGACTTAGAGAAAAAATTCACGCAACATATTGATAAAGATGATGATGTTGTAGTTTTTGTAGATATACTTGGAGGCACACCAGCAAATATAATAAGTAAACTTATAATGCAAGGTGAAGAACTAGAGCTATATACAGGAATGAACTTACCTATGATAATAAGTTATCTAAATGGCCAAATGATTAATGAAGAAGTAGATTATATCTATAAAGGACGAAAAGGAATCGTAAAAGTAAACGATATAATAAACGAATCTGAAAGTGAAGAAGATGAATAAAAAATTGTCTAAAAATTCATGAGCTTGATTTATTAATCAAAAGGTATATAATGGAAATTGAAAGAAAGTGTTCTTCTTATATTGAAAAGGTGAGAGAAATAGATACTAATAAAAAAGAACAACAATTTTCTAATCTTATTCGCTCTTATCGCAAACAGCATGTAGGTAAAGGTCCTGAAAGAATACAAGTATTTTTTAAAGGTAATTGGGCTATTGCTCACATGTCAGGTGCTTTAAGTAAAGTTGAGATGTTTTATTTAAATGATCAACGAAACGAAGCGATGTTACACTATACGCGAACTGAAAAAATAAAACAGTTGTATAGTGATATTAACTTAGAAGAAATGGAAAATCTTGTTGAAGCTAAATTTGTTAAATTATTTACAGATATTGATTTAACTGATGATGAAGTTGTATCAATATTTGTGTTCGATAAATCAATAGAATAAGCTAGATGGTGTAAGGTACTCGGTGCTGTTTGCTAACTACGCTTTGAATTAATCATTCAAGGAGGTGGTATATGCAAATAGTGTCGAGTTTTTTTGTTTTAGAAAAAAGCAAAAGCATCAAAGCAGTATAGGGATTTTAAAATATAATTTACAAGGAGAATTTATTATGAAAATAGTAGCATTATTTCCAGAATCAGTAGAAGGACAAGATAATCAACTTCTTAATACTAACAAAGCAATTGGGTTAAAATCATTTTTAGAAGAAAAAGGTCACGAACTTGTGATATTAGCGGACAATGAAGCGGATTTAGACAAACACTTAGCAGATATGGATGTTGTAATTAGTGCACCATTCTACCCTGCTTATATGACTAAAGAACGTATTGCAAAAGCACCTAACTTAAAATTAGCTATTACAGCCGGAGTAGGTTCTGACCATGTTGACCTACAAGCAGCTAGTGAAAACAATATAGGTGTAGTTGAAGTAACAGGAAGTAATACTGTCAGTGTAGCAGAACATGCTGTTATGGATTTACTAATTTTATTACGTAATTATGAAGAAGGTCACCGTCAATCAGTAGAAGGAGAATGGAATTTATCTCAAGTTGGTAACCATGCACATGAATTACAAAACAAAACAATCGGTATCTTTGGCTTTGGTAGAATTGGTCAACTAGTAGCTGAACGTCTTGCACCATTTAACGTTAAAATTCAACATTATGATCCAATGAACCAAAAAGATAATAAAGATTCTAAATTCGTGAGTTTTGATGAACTTGTTTCTACAAGTGATGCAATTACTATTCATGCACCTTTAACACCAGATACAGATAATCTGTTTGATTACAATGTGTTAAGCAAAATGAAAGCTGGCAGTTATTTAGTAAATACAGCACGTGGTAAAATCGTAAACACATTTGATTTAGTAGAATTACTCAAAACAAATCATATTCAAGGTTACGCAGGAGATGTATGGTATCCACAACCCGCACCAGCTGATCACCCATGGAGAGATATGCCTAGAAATGCAATGACAGTGCATTATTCAGGTATGACTTTAGAAGCACAAGAACGTATTGAAGAAGGCGTGAAAGATATTTTATCTCGTTTCTTTAACAATGAACCGTTCCAAGACAAAGATATTATAGTTAATGGCGGACAAATTACAAGTAAAAGTTACACTACGAAATAAGTAAAGTTTATTTTTAAAAGCCATCTTTAAATATTAAGATGGCTTTTTTATTGTGCAAAAAATCACTGAAATACCGAACTCAATATGTTTATAAGAGAAGATATTCCAACATTTAAAAATTAACTTAGTAAGGAAGTTGTTAATTGAAAAAAATAATTTTATTATTTGTAAGCTTTGCTATTTTAAAATCTTACAATGATGAATCAAGAGATTTGAAAATGTATACTAGCAAATATTACTTAATCCCATTTGCAATTAGATTAAGGATAAAAAAACATCACTTCGAAAATTATAAAATAAGTATGAAATGATTAAAAAAGCAATCGTTTTAGGAGTGAGTAAATCTGTGTCTTTTGAAAGTGCATGCTTGCATGGGTATGGTTTGAGCCTGTAGTGTAGTCTCTCACACATACAATTCGCCGGGCGTCAGAACTTTCAAATCAAGAAGAATCCTGGTCTAACGAGCTTGTTGAAAAAGTGTTTTGTTAGAATGACAGTTAGTTAATTATCACATAAAAATAAGAGTCCATATATTATTTATCTACTGGACTCTTTATTATCTAATATGTTTTATAGTTGTTAAAATTTTATCAATTCTCTTCCTTAAAAATTTTCTATTATCTTTTAATAGATTAAGGTCACTTCTCTTAGATATTTCTACTACAATATCATCAACATTTAATTTATCTGTTACTATTTTATTATCTTTTATCTTAGTGTTAAAAGCTTTAATACAATAATCTATTTGTGATTTTGCAAAAGTATTACCAAATTCTAATCTTTTATTTAAGCGTCTTAATATAGTATTTTTATCAGTATATAAAACATAGTGATCTAAATGGATACCATCACTTTTTAACTTTTCTACAATCTCACGATAATAATCGAAATTGATGAGTGTCATAGGAACAATTATTATACCATCATAGGAATTTGCAATTTGTTTTAACATTTCATAATTAAAATTTCGCCATTGTTCATGATCTTGAAAGTTATGTTTATGCAACTCTTTAGGAGTATTCTTGCGTATAAAGAAACCTACATTCTCTGGATCATAAATAAAAGATTTTTTTAACCTCTTCTGTAATTCATAAGCAACAGTTGTTTTTCCAGATCCATAAGCTCCGTTAAGCCAAATAATCATAGAACTCACCCTAGATTTTAGAATATTATTTCAATGATACTTTCTTTACTATATGAATTATACCATATACTTATTCATTATTTTATTTTCTTCTTTCTTCATTATTACCTAAACTCAGCCTCTCATTCTTTGATGTAAAATTTTTAAATGATATAATTAATAGTAAGAAAATATATTTTTATTTAAAAATATAAGGAGAATATCTATGTATATAGAAAGAAAACCATCAATTAATTTAACTGAGTTGAAAAAAGAGTTCACAAATCATTTGAATGAAATTGAGAGGCCTCAAACGACGGAACAAGCGATGGAAGAGTTATTTAATTTTGTGGAATTGCAACATACTTACGCTTCGGCTTTAGAAGAAATTGGTACAAAGCTCAAAATTTTAGATGATGAATTTCAGGTAGCTTACAAACATAATCCTATCCATCATATGGAAAAAAGGGTTAAAGAATTCCCAAGTGTAGTCAAAAAGTTAAAGAGAAAAGGTTTTCCATTGAACGCAAAGTCAGCTCGCGATAATTTACAAGATATAGCGGGTATTCGTGTAGTATGCAATTATTTAGAGGATGTTTATACGATTGAACAGTTGCTACTAAGACAAGAAGATATTAAATTATTAAAAAGAAAAGATTACATTAATAATCCTAAGCCAAATGGTTATAAAAGTTTGCATTTAGTAGTTTCTATACCAGTATTTTTAGCTGAAAGGGTAGAAGTGACGCCAGTGGAAATTCAAATTAGAACAATCGGTATGGATATGTGGGCAAGTTTAGAACATAAGCTTAGATACAAAAACACACATATTTCAACAGAACAATACCAAGACAAACTAAAAGAATGTTCAGCTGAAATTACTAATGTCGAAAGAAAAATGCAAGAAATGAACAATGAAATTTATAAGAGTACATTTATTGAAACAGAATAATTATATGGATTAATACACCTCAAAGTTAGATGAGAAATTTAACATCGGGGTGTATTTTATTATTCAGAAAATAATTTGTTAAAATAACTGAAAAATCAATCAAATCAATCCTTCTCATAACACTTTTGTTAAAGAGAATGATAAAATAGAAATGTTGAAAAAATATTAAGGGGGAAGTAAAATGGCTGATTCAGTAAAATTATTAAAAACATTAACAGACATTAATGGCATTTCTGGATATGAATACAATGTTAAATCTAAAATGCGCGAGTATTTAGAACCGGTTAGTGATGAAATTGTAGAAGATAATTTAGGTGGTATTTTCGGGAAGAAGAAAGCTAAAGATGGATCTAAAACAATTTTAATCGCAGGTCATTTAGATGAAATTGGATTTATGGTAACCCGTATCGATGACGATGGTTATATTAAGTTTACGCCAATCGGTGGTTGGTGGAACCAAGTTATGTTATCTCAAAAAGTGACTGTCACTACAGATGATGGTAAAGAATTAAGAGGTATTATTGGGTCTAAACCACCACACGTATTAAGTCCTGAAGAACGCAAAAAACCAGTAGAAATTAAAGATATGTTCATCGACTTAGGCGTAGGTGATAAAGAAGCGGTTGAAAAATTAGGCGTTGAAATAGGTAATATGGTAACACCTTATTCAGAATTTGAAGAGCTAGGTGATGGAAACTATTTAACAGCAAAAGCATTTGATAACCGTTTTGGATGTGCTTTAAGTGTTGATGTATTAAATGAACTGAAAAATGATGAATTAGGTATTAACCTTGTTTCAGGTGCAACTGTACAAGAAGAAGTAGGTTTACGTGGAGCGAAAGTAGCAGCTAACAAAATTAAACCAGACTTATCAATCGCAGTAGACGTAGGTATTGCTTACGATACACCTGGAATGAAGGGGCAAGATCATGATACGAAGTTAGGTAATGGACCACTTGTATTATTAATGGATGGTACAAATATCGGTCATGTTGGCTTTAGAAAATTCATTAAAAATGTAGCGAAAGAGAAAAATATAGACGTACAATGGGATAACATTACTGGCGGAGGAACAGACGCAGGTAGTATCCATGTTGCAAACGAAGGCACACCAACTATCTCAATCGGAGTACCATTACGTTATATGCACTCTAACGTTTCTGTACTTCATAAAGAAGATTACTTAAACGCTGTGAAACTTGTTGCAGAAATTGTTAAAGCATTAAATGACGATACTGTAAAAGATATCATGTGGTAACAGAACAAAAAATATATAATGACTTTTAACATAAAAGGATTTCATCATTAGTAGTAAAACTAGTGAGAAATCCTTTTTATTTATAACCGAAATCCTTTAACAACAGTTTCTACATCTACTATTATGACTAAGTGCTAAATTATTATTAAAATAAAACAATTTTCTGTATTAATATTTTTTAATTTTTAAATGGCTATTGTTTGTAAACCTTGATATTATGATTTATTATAAGAATTAGAGATGGAAGTGCTTAGCTCTTTAAAGTAGTTCCTATTCTTATATTTATTGAATAAAGGGACGTGGAAAAATATCGAAAAAGAAAAGAAGAAGTTGCTTCGCAAAATGGTCAAACCGTTTGAAAACAACAATCTAAAGAAAAGTACTATTCAAATTATAAATACAATAATACCACTTGTATTATTGGTAACTGGCGGATTTTTAAGTTATCAATTACATTGGTCGTTATCGATATTATGTGGTGTGTTAGCTTCAGGATTTTTAATTAGAACATTTATAATTTTTCATGATTGCTGTCATGGATCATTCTTAAGTAAGAAAAAGAACAATGATTTATTAGGGAATATAACTGGTCTTATGACATTTTTCCCTTATGAAAAATGGCGTAGAGAACATATCATTCACCATACAAGCAGTGGTAATTTAGAAAAACGTGGTATTGGTGATATTTGGGTAATGACAATTGAAGAATATCGTGATGCTTCTAAATTTACTCAATTTAAATATCGTATGTATAGACATCCGTTTGTAATGTTTATATTAGGACCAATATTCTTGATGCTTATTTCAAATAGAATGAATGCTAAAGATGCTAAACCTAAGGAAAAGCGCAATACTTGGATGCATAATATTGTATTGCTTTTATTCTACGTTGGAATGTTCTTCCTAGTAGGAGCAGTTCCATTTATGCTCGTTTTATTACCAATGTTATTTATTGCAGGTATGATGGGTATTTGGTTATTTTACATTCAACATACATTTGAAGATGCATATTTTGAAGAATCATCTGAATGGGATTATGTTAAAGCAGCGATTGAAGGTAGTTCATTCTATAAATTACCTAAAGTCTTTCAATGGATGACAGGTAATATTGGTTACCATCATGTCCACCATTTAAGCCCAAGAATACCAAACTATCAATTAGAACAAGCACACGAGAAGACACCACCATTACAACACGCGACGACAATCACGATTAAAGATAGTCTAGAATCTTTGAAATATAAATTATACGACGAAAAAAATAAATGTTTTATTACATTTAGAGAGTATACACGTCGTTTTAAAACTAAACATGTATAAGAATTGAAATCGAATAATATATTCCAGCCTGTCGATAAAGTATAAACTTTGTCGGCAGTTTTTTTGTTTAATTATTACAAATATCTAAATTACGTTTAATATTTTTACTTGCTTTGATGTGAAATGTTTCGGATTATTAAACGAAGAAGTTTACACATCTAAAAGTATAGGTAAACGCTTACAATATAACTAGGGAGGTCATTTGATTGTTGAGTGAACGTCAAAGAAATATCGTATCTCATTTATCACCCGTTAAAGATTTTATAACGATTACTGAATTAGCATCTTTATTCCAAGTTTCAGAACGCACAATTCAATATGATTTGGAATATATTGAATCTTTTGCAGACCAATTAAAAATTAAAATCGAACGCAGTAAGAGTTTAGGTGTAAAAATTACATCTCAAGACGAAACTAGTTTTTTATCTGAGTCTAACGTAGAAATGGATGTACATTTTTCTAAAATTGAACGAAAAGAACAAATTATATTGAGGTTGTTTGAATCTTCTAAACCTATTAATTCTCAAACATTCGCGGATATTTTAAATGTATCTAGAAGAACAGTAGTAGAAGATTTGAAATCTGTACAGGAATGGCTAGGTAAATATTCATTACTTCTAGAATATAAGAAAAATAAAGGTTTTATAATTGAAGGTAATGAAAAAAACTTGAGAGAAGCATACGCAAATATCGTAAGCGAGTATTTTAGAAAAGCTACGCCTCACATCGGTATGAAAAACTTTTCTAAAGAAGATTTAGAAAAAATAAGACGGACTGTTATCAATATTTTAAATGAAGAAGATTTTCATCTCGTACAAGTAGGAATAGATGGATTGATATATCACATAATAATAGCTATTCATCGGGCTAAGGAACAGTATATGTTTGAAATACCAGATGAAGAATACGAACGTTTGAGACAAACTGATGTATTTGAAATTGCGATCAAAATTACTCAGCAATTAGAAGAAATATTCCCAATTAAGTTTCCTAAAAGTGAAGCAGCTTTTATTACATTACATTTATTAGGCGCTCGTGTTACTTCTTACCATGAGTATCAAGAACACAAAAATATAACTCAAATCTCAAAATTATTCATCCAAAAAGTAAGTGCACAAATAGGTATACCCCTAATTCATGATCATAAGCTAATGACTGGTTTAATCACACATTTACAACCAGCAATTCATAGAATGACATTTAACATGGCACATTCTAATCCTTTAAAAGGGGAAATCATTGATGAATATCAAGAATTGTTTCATGCAGTAAAACAACAAATATACGTATTAGAGAATCCTTTTCATATAGAATTTAGCGATGATGAAGTAGCTTATCTTGTATTACATTTTGCATCTTCTATTGAACGGTTATCTAGTGAACAAACAACACAAATTAAGGTTATATTATTATGTGGTTCAGGTGTTGGCACTTCACAATTATTAAAAAGTCGTATAAAAAATATTTATCCTGAATTTGAAATTTTAGACGCTTTTTCTATCTATGAGATTACTGAAAAAATTCTACAGTCCCATGGTGTGGATTATATTCTGTCTACTGTACCTGTCGAAGATTTTTCTGTTCCGACGATAGAAGTATCTCCTTTTCTTAACAGAGAAGATAGAGAGCGATTAAATCAACTGATTAATGACTTTAGGGAAAGGTACGTTTCAAGCTATAAAACTATAGGTCCAACTTTAGAAGATGTACTTCCTTTCAATCATATTCAAACTAATGTCATAGGTAAAAGCAGAGATGACGCTATAAAAGAGAGTGTAAAAGTATTAATAGATGAAGGGCATGTAAATGCAGCTTATGCAGGTGACATTATAAAGCATTTAGATAAATTTGGTCCTTACATGGTCATTGGACCTAATATTGCGTTACTACATTCGAACTTTGAAAATGTAAATGTCCCTGTAAGTATGTCTATAATGCATTTTAAAAATGGTGTTTCTTTTGGTCACGATAGATATGATCCAGTTAAAATTATTATTATTTTAGCAACTAGTCAAGCGCAAATACATTTAAATGCATTAGGGCAACTTAGTCATTTAATAATGGATGAAGAAAAAAGAAAAGAACTACTAAATGGAAATAAAGAAAAAATTATAGAGCTCATTCATTCTGTTAGTCATAGTAAGGAGGAAATATAAACGTGACAGATTTTATTAAGGAAGAACATATCCTTTTAAGACAGAAGGTTAACAGTTGGGAAGAAAGTATACAACTAGCTTCTAAACCTTTGTTAGATGAAGGGTATTTCACTCAAAAATATGTAGAGTCTATGATAGATAGTGTGCATGAAATGGGGCCTTATATTGTTATAGCTCCTGAAGTAGCTATTGCGCATTCAAGACCGGGAGACAATGTTGAAAAAGTAGGTCTAAGTCTATTGAAATTAGACGAACACATTAATTTTTCTGAAGATGGACATTATGCATCACTAATATTTGTCTTGAGCGCTGTTGATAATGAAGCCCATCTTGATATTTTAAGACAATTAGCAACTAAACTAAGTGATAAACAAAGAATAAATAGATTAATAGAAGCAAAAAATTCTGAAGAAATAATAAATATATTTAAGGAGAATGATTAATATGAAAATTTTAGTAGTATGTGGACACGGTTTAGGAAGTAGTTTTATGGTTGAAATGAATGCACAAGAAGCTCTGAGAAATTTACAAGCACCATCTGATGTAGAGGTAGAGCACAGTGATATTATGACAGCTAGTCCTGATATGGCAGATTTATTTATATGCGGAAGAGATTTAGAAGAAAACGCGCAAAGATTAGGTGAAGTTGTTGTATTAGATAACATATTAGATAAAGAAGAATTACAAAATAAATTAAGTGAAAAATTAACTGAAATGAATATTATTTAACTATAAAGGGGTGAGGGCATTATGAATTCAATATTAGGATTTATTGTAGATGTTTTGAGTCAGCCCGCTATTCTAGTAGCGCTTATAGCGTTCATAGGTTTGATTGTTCAGAAAAAATCAGGAGCAGATATTACATCTGGAACAATTAAAACGATATTAGGCTTTTTAGTATTAAGTGCAGGGGCAGACGTTGTAACTCAATCATTAGAACCATTCGGTAAGATGTTCCAAGAAGCATTTGGCGTTCAAGGGGTTGTGCCAAATAATGAAGCGATTATATCTATAGCATTAAAAGATTACGGGACTACAGCCGCTTTAATCATGATGTTCGGTATGGTCGTAAATATACTTATAGCAAGGTTCACAAACTTAAAATATATTTTCTTAACAGGTCACCATACATTTTATATGGCTGCATTTTTAGCAATATTATTAACAGTAGGTAATATTACAGGTACTTTAACAGTTGTTATGGGTTCTATTATATTAGGATTAATCATGGCAATACTTCCAGCACTTGGCCAATCTACAATGAAAAAAATTACTAAATCTGATCAAGTCGCTATCGGTCACTTTGGAACGGTGAGTTACTGGGCAGCTGGAGAAATAGGTAAATTATTTTCTGGGAAATCTAAATCAACTGAAGATATTAAATTTCCAAAAGGTTTAAGTTTTCTTAGAGAAAGTACAATTAGTATTTCATTAACGATGATTGTCTTATATATTATTGCAGCGCTATTTGCAGGTCCACAATATGTACACGCTGAACTAAGTGATGGTCAAAACTTTATTGTGTTCTCGGTTATTCAAGGTGTAACTTTTGCTGCAGGTGTATTTATTATCTTAACAGGTGTACGTTTGATTTTGGCTGAAATTGTACCTGCTTTCAAAGGTATATCAGAGAAATTAGTGCCAAATACTAAACCAGCATTAGATTGTCCTATCGTATTTCCATATGCTCAAAACGCTGTGTTGATAGGATTTTTCGTTAGTTTTATAACTGGTGTAATCGGAATGCTTATTATGTTCTTAATCGGTGGAGTAGTTATACTGCCAGGAGTTGTACCACATTTCTTCTTAGGAGCTACAGCAGGTGTATTTGGTAACGCAAGAGGAGGTATAAAAGGAGCAGTTGCAGGATCAGCATTGAATGGTATTTTAATTACATTTTTACCATTGCTATTCATACCATTTATGGGAGATCTAGGAGCAGCTTCCACAACATTCTCAG
Organism: Mammaliicoccus sp. JADD-157; assembly: GCF_049310805.1. NCBI lineage: Bacteria > Bacillati > Bacillota > Bacilli > Caryophanales > Staphylococcaceae > Mammaliicoccus > Mammaliicoccus sp. JADD-157. The sequence goes on from NZ_JBMOVZ010000001.1 coordinate 192,284, forward strand.
ATACTGATTTCTTAGCAGTAGGAATTGTAGTCGGATATATTACTAAGTTCTTAGGAATTGCAGGCGTTATTGCATTAGTAATTATCATTGGTTTATTAGGTGTACTGTTGCAAAAACGAGCTAATAATAAACTGTCTGAAGAAAAATCATAAATATATCGTTTTATTTGATATATATTATCCTGTCAACAGAGTATGGACTTTGTTTGGCTAAACAGTTTTAGTAAAATGATAAGTTGACATACTAAACTAAAAATCCCTTCACTAATGGAAATAGTGAGGGGATTGGTGTGTCTATACAAATCTTTTTGTTAATTGAAATTACTCTGATTGATAGAAATTAAAGTATCCATTTAATATTATTTTTTTGTAATAAGTTAATAGAGTCTTGAGTTAGTTTATAATCTGTAATTATGGTATCTACATCTTGTAAAGATAAGCTTTTATGAATATATTTATTGTTGAATTTTTCATCAGTTACTAGTAACACTAAGTGTTTAGAATTCCTTCTAAAGGCCTGTTTAATCAATGCTTCTCCTTCTGTAGTTTCAGTTGCTCCTTCTTTAAAATCAAATCCTCTGCATGATAAAAAAGAGATATCTGCATAATAAGTTAAGGCATCATTAAAAGCTTTAGAACCATTTATGGTATTTCTTTTTTTTATAACTGTCCCACCTAGAATATTAATATGAGCGTCAGTAAACTCTGATAATAATGAAGCAGTAAGAACACCATTCGTAATAATTTGTAAACCTTCAAACTTAGCTAACATTTTAATTAAATGTAAAGTAGTGGTGCTTGAATCTATAAATATTACCATATCGTCATTAATAAGGTCTTTTGCTTTCTCTGCTAATTTATGTTTATTATCTTGTTCATTAAAGTTAATTATTTTCATTAAATAAGGCAAATCTATTTTTTGATTATCGATAATCATAGCTCCACCACGAGTCCTTCTAACGAGGCCCTTTTTTTCCAATTCTATCAAATCTCTTTTAACAGTAGCTTCACTGTATTTTACGAGTTCTATCAAGTCTTGTATTCTTGCAAATTGAACAATCTTTAAATGATTGATTATAATTTGTTGACGTTCTTCTATTATTTTAAGCATGGATTTAACCACCTTTGTAGAAATTACTTATATAATTTTGCTTTACCTATAGTGTTTAGTAAATTCATTTTATATTCAACTACTTTTTTTAATTTTTTATTTGCTTCTGGATAAACTTCATTAGGTTCATACATATTCTTATTATCAATTAAAGTTTGTCTAACTTGTTCAAAAAAGACACTTTTTAAATCAGAACTTAAATTTACTTTACCCACACCATAAAGAACAGATTCACGTACTTCTTCATCAGGATTTCCAGAGCCACCATGTAATACAATAGGAATAGATAATCTTGAATTTATTTCTTTAAGTAACTCTATATTTAATTCTGGTTTCTTTCCTTTTGGATATAAACCATGTGATGTACCAATGGCTACTGCTAATGTGTCAATATTGGTTTCTTTAACAAAATATTCTGCTTGATCAGGATCTGTGTATATAATTTCATCAGTTCCACCTTCACTAGAACCGTTATTTCCTATTGTACCTAGTTCTGCTTCTACTGAAACATCTACATTGTGTGCTAACTCAACTATTTGTTTAGTAATAGAAATATTATCTTCGAAAGATTGAGTAGAAGCATCAATCATTACTGAAGTATAACCGTTTCTAATTGCTCTTGTAACATCGAACAGTGTACTACCATGATCCAAATGAATAACGACTGGAACTTTACTATTAAGAGCATAAGCTCTTACAATTGACACAAAATTATTTCCTAAATATTCAATTTCATCTGGATGTATTTCTAGAATAACAGGACACTCTAGCCTTTCAACTTCTTCCATAATTGATTTAAGCATATCAAAACTAGATATATTAAATGCAGGAACAGCAAATTTATGCTCATTTGCAACTTTTAGTAAATCTTTCATATTATATAACATTATAACTCCACCTTATTTTTAATAATTTCATTTGATTTCTTTTTTTGTTCAAAAGTGATTTTTTTCTTTAGTAACCCAACTGACAAAGCTGTAACCACTGTTCCACTAATGATGGCGATGATATATATAAATAAATGATTAATTACATTTGGAATAAATAAAATCCATATACCTCCGTGAGGAGCTAAAGAAGTTACACCACCATTCATAGATATTGCTGCTGCAGTTGCAGAGCCTAATATAAGACTAGGGATGACTCTAAGCGGATCTGCAACAGCAAAAGGTATCGCTCCTTCTGTAATATATGACGCACCTAATACCCAACAAGATTTTCCAGATGTTCTTTCTTCTTTAGTAAATTTACTTTTGAAAATAAGTGTCGCTAAAGCTAAACCTAGTGGAGGAGTCATACCAGCTACCATACAAGCAGCAATAGGCGCATTAACACCGGCTGACATTAATCCTATAGAAAATGTAGAAATCGATTTATTAATAGGCCCTCCCATATCTGCTGCCATCATAGCTCCAATTAATAAGCCAAATAACATACCAGATGACTGTCCTAAACCATTTAACCAGTGAGTCAGTGTATCTAGTAGCCATGATATTGGAGTGTTGATTAGGAAAATCATTGCAATGCCCACTATAAATATAGAAAAAAGTGGTACAATTATTAATTGATAAAGTGCAGATACTGATTTTGGTATTTTAACTTTATTTGCTAAAATATTTGTTATATAACCAGCCATTAACCCGCTAATCATTCCCCCTAAAAATCCTGATCCATCAACTGTTGCAAGAGTTCCTGCAACCAAACCAGGCGCAAAACCTGCTCTGCCAGCTATTGAAGAAGCAATACCAGCAGATAAAGCTGGAACCATTAATTGGAATGCTGTATCTCCACCTATCTTAGAAAGGGCAGCTGCAAATCTATTATATGATTCTGAATCAGGATCAGCAGAATTTATACCAAAAGCAAAACTGATGGCTATTAATATACCTCCTGCAATTACAAATGGAAGCATATAATTTACACCATTCATGAAGTGATTATATATACCTGATTTATTATTTGTATTACTTTCATTATTTTCAATATTTGTCATATCGATATCATTTATAGCATCTTCTATGATGTTTTCAGGCATTTTAATTGCTTGTGCTGTTGAAATCTTTTTGACTTTTTTTCCAGAGAATCTGCTTAAATCGATTTCTTTATCTATTGCTAAAATAATTAAATCTGAGTTATTTATATCATCTTCAGTTAAAATGTTTTCAGTCTTTGAACCTTGTGTTTCAATTTTTATATTATGACCTAGGTTTTCAGCAGTATTAGTCAATTTTTCAGCAGCCATATAAGTGTGGGCTATACCTGTAGGACATGCTGTAATTCCAATGATATTCATAATATTCCTCCTATACAGATAAAATATCTAAAATTTCATCTGCTTGTTCAGCATTTTTAATGTCATGTCGTAAATCTGGATTCATCAAAAGACGAGCCAATTCACTTAATAAATCTAAGTGTGAAGCTTGTGCAATTTTTGGTAATGCAATAAGAAAAACTATGTTAATTTCAGAATCATCTAATGCTTTGTAATCACTAATTTTAGAAGTTTTTGCAAAAGTAATAATAGGTTTATTTATATATTTAGATTGGGCGTGAGGTATACCGAAACCATCTTCAATTCCGGTAGAAACTATACTTTCTCGTTTAAGTAGATCTTTTAGAAACTTTTTCCTGTTCTTTAAATATCCATGTTCATCTAATATTTCTGTGAGTGAATTAAAGAGTTTACTTTTAGTAGAAATTGTTTCGTCAAAAATAAAAGTATTTTTATCAATAAGATCAAAAATTTTCACTATAACAGCTCCTTGTATCTTTAGTAAGCGCTTACTAATTGGGTATAAGCATATCAATAGGATTCATAGTGTTCAATAGTTTGAACGGTTTATGTCATTAGTGATAAATGTAAGTCAAAAAGTTAATAATTATGAATGAAATCGTTCAATTAAATAAAAATGTATTTCTTTAAAGAAGTAATTAAAAACAAATACAGAATACAAAAATTAATAATAATTATTGTTAATTTTATACAAGGAATTTCAATATATAAAATTCCTACCATAGCTATAAGCATTAAATTAGTAACTTCTAAAATAATGATGTTATAGTGTTATGTCATAAGGAGGACTTAAAAAATGAACGAGAAATATGAACCTTTATTTAAAGAATTAAAATTACCGAATGGTGTAGTATTAAGAAATAGATTTGTGTTAGCGCCTTTAACACATGTGTCTTCTAATGATGATGGCAGTATTTCTGATATTGAATTACCATATATAGAAAAACGCTCTCAAGATGTTGGGATTGCTTTGACTGCAGCAAGTTATGTTGAACCGCTTGGTCAAGCATTTCCTGGACAAGCTTCTGTTTCTAAAGAAGCGGATATAAGTGGATTATCTAAGCAAGCTGAAGTTATGAAGAAAAATGGTGCTAAAGCATTAATTCAAATTCATCACGGCGGTGCAATGTCACTACCTGGTTTAACACCTGATGGCGACGTTGCTGCACCGAGTGAAGTAGAAGTTAGAGGGTTCGGTCAAAAAGAGACACATAAAGCTAGACCTTTAACTGTAGAAGAAATTGAACATTCTATTGAATCATTTGCAAGAGCAACACGTATCGCAATTGAAGCGGGATTTGATGGCGTTGAAATTCATGGTGCCAATCACTATCTAATCCATCAATTCTTCTCTCCTTACTATAATAGAAGAGATGATGAGTGGGGCGAACATTTACGTTACCCTCTAGCAGTTGTAGATGCAGTAACAAAAGTCGTAAATGAACATGCTACACCAGACTTTATAGTAGGTTATCGCTTTTCTCCAGAAGAAGTGGAATCTCCAGGTATTTCTATGGAATTAACTGAACAACTTGTCAAAACATTGTCTGAAAAACCGATAGATTATTTACACGTATCTCTAATGGATATTCACTCTGAAACAAGAGAAGGTGAATATAAAGGAGAACAACGTGTTAAATTATTGTTAGACTGGATAAATGGACGTTTACCATTAATAGGTATTGGCTCTATATTTACAGCTGATGATGCTATCGCTGCTCTTGAAACTGGTGCACCTCTTATCGCTTTAGGTAGAGAATTGCTATTAGATTACGAATTCATTAGCAAAATTAAACAAGGTAAAGAAGATGAAATTGTATCTATGTTCGATCCTGAAAGAACAGACAAACATGAATTAACAGAACCATTATGGAAACAATTTAATGCCGGTTTTTACCCGTTACCAAGAACAGATGAAGAACCTTCAAATACAAAATGATAATTTGTATGTTTTCACATAGATACCCTACAAAATAAATATAAAATGATAGTCACCCATAAAATTTAGATTCAATTCTAATTTTTATGGGTGATTTTTTATGAAATATCAAAGTATTCTCAATCAATACGTTAGGATGTTTGCACTATGTATATTTATAATGATGTTAAGTTGAATTTTAAACATATAAATATAGATTGAGGTGTCCATAATGAATCAAGATGAGTTAAAGGAAAGTGTAGCGATAGAGGCTATTCAATATATAGAAGATGATATGAAAGTAGGTCTAGGTACTGGGTCTACGATGTATTATGCTATTAAACATTTAGGTGAGCGGGTTAAAGAAGGATTAAATATTGTTTGTGTACCTACATCTGAAAAAACAGCAGAATGGGCTAAAAAATTTGAAATTCCTCTTAGTGATTTTTCAGAAATAAGAAGTTTAGATATCGCAATTGATGGTGCAGATGAAGTGGATGAGAATTTACAGTTGATTAAAGGTGGCGGCGGTGCGCTATTAAGGGAGAAAATAGTTGCTGATGCAGCAAAAAAATTCATCGTTATTGTAGATGAATCAAAAGTAGTCAAAATACTTGGTAAGTTTAAGTTGCCGATAGAGGTCATACCATTTGGATGGAAAATCACAGCGCAATCTATAGAGTCGTTAGGATGTAAAGCGATTTTAAGAAAAAAAGAAGAAGAGATTTTTGTTACTGATAATCAAAATTATATTCTTGATTGTGATTTTTCAGAAATTCATCACCCTGAAAACTTGAATCATGAACTTAAATCTATAGTTGGAGTTGTAGAAACAGGATTGTTTATTAACATGACTAAAAAAGTACTCGTAAGTCGAAGTGCAACAAATGAAATTAATGAAATAAATATTTAAGAAATACTTTATGGTAGTTAATAAACAGTTAATGGTTTAATAGAGCTGTACTTTATACAATTAACATATCAAATTAAAAGGAGATGTGTTAAATGAAATTTTCAACTACAACTATAGGAGCACTTGCACTTTCAACTACGATTTTATTAGGTGCATGTGGTAATGACGATATGAAAAAAGACGAAAAAATGGAAACAAAAAGTGAAATGAAAGATAAAGAAATGGATAAAGACATGGACATGAAAGATAAAGAGATGAAAGACAAAGACATGGACATGAAAGATAAAGATATGAAAAAAGACGATATGATGATGTCTGGTATGTTTAAGTCTATGAATGGTGAAATGGTTGAAGGTAAAGCAACTATTAAAGATCATAAATTAATGCTTACTGATTATAAATCTTCTAAAGGTCCAGACTTACATGTTTATTTAACAAAAGATGGCGATGTTGAGAACGGTATGCAAATTGATAAAGTAGATTATGACAAAATGGAACAAACTTTTGATTTAAAAGATATGGATGTTTCAAAATATAACGAAGTAACAATATATTGTAATAAAGCACATGTAACATTCGGTAGTGCCAAATTAAAATAAAAAATTACTTCTATTAGGGGAATTCGGGTAAACCGTTTTTCCCTATCATGTTATATAAAGGAGAAAACATCATGAAAAAATTATATCAAATTCTATTTTTAATCATACGCATTGTAAGTGGTATATATATTTTAAGACAAGGTTATGAAAAGTTAACAGGTGGTTTCAGTTTAGGTGGTCTTACTAAAGTCATTGCACAAAATCAAGACTCTCCAAAATGGTATAAACATTTCTTTAAAATTATTATTGAACCTTACACTTCTTATTGGGAATGGATTATTCCTATTGGTGAAATAATGATTGGTCTGGCTCTCATCATAGGTTTCCTAGAGTATTCTGCAGCTTTATTTGGTATATTCATTATGATTAATAACATTCTAGCAGATATGATTTTTACATACCCTGTACAATTATCTGGATTTATATTTATTGCACTTAATAAAGAATGTATTAATTCCACATCTGTAAAAAAATTTATCAATAAGTTTAATAAGAAGGAAGCAGGATGACAACATGGCAAAAATACTAATCGTAGACGATGAACAAGATATTCTGGATATCTGTAAAACGTATTTTGAATATGAAGGGCATCAAGTAATAACAGGAACTAATGGTCAAGAAGCAATTGAGCAAATAGATGATTCTATTGACTTGATGATATTGGATATTATGATGCCTGAGGTAAATGGCTATGAAGTGGTTAAGAAGATGAAAGAACAAGGTCTTGACATCCCGTTTATTTATTTAACAGCAAAGACACAAAAAAATGACACAATTTATGCTTTAACTTTAGGGGCAGATGACTATATAAAGAAACCTTTCAGTCCTAGAGAATTAATTTTAAGATCACATAATTTATTAAGTCGTAGTAGAAAATTTAATAAACAAGATTATTTAACATTCGATTCCATGACATTATGCAAACATGAGAAAGTATTGAAAATAAACGATGAAGAGATTCCACTACGTGTAAGAGAATTTGATTTATTATGGTATTTAGCTGAACGTGAAAAAACAGTTATTTCTAAATCTGAATTATTAGAGAAAGTTTGGGGATATGACTATTACGAAGATGCGAATACAGTGAATGTACACATACGTAGAATTAGAGAAAAGTTAGAACGACAAGATTTCCACGATTATGTTATTACGACAGTTTGGGGATTGGGATATAAATTCGAGAGGGCGAAATAAATGTTAACAATCAGAACTCAAATATTAATCGCATTTATAAGTAGCATTGTGTTAACGACAGCCATCTTAACGGTTGCATATAAATGGATGTGGTTCGATGCTCATACAACGTTGTTACTAACTATAAGTGCTATTATCGCAAGTTGTTTAACAACAGTTATTTGTATTTTATTTATTAATCCACTCGTCAGACGGATTCGTTTAATGAATTTGCAGACGAAACGTGTAGCCCAAGGTCATTATAATGAAACAGAACTTAATATTGATAGTCCGAAAGAGATGAGAGAACTTAGTCATTCATTTAATACGATGGCACGAAATATTGAAACACAAATTGAACAAGTGAAGCATGAACAACAGGAAAAATCAGAAATGGTACAAAATTTATCACATGATTTAAAAACACCTTTAGCAAGTATTACCTCATATGCGGAAGGTCTCAAAGATGGTGTTATTTCAACAAAAAAGGAGCAAAATAAAGCTTACGATGTATTAATTAAGCAATCGCAAAGAATAGCTACTATGTTTGATGAATTAACGAGTGTTATGAGTTTGAATACTGTTTCAAGGAACAATTATGAACTTGAAACGATTTATATAGATAAGTTGTTCGTTTCTATATTACAAACTTATGAACAACAAGCCGCGTGCGAATCGAGAACGATTGATGTTAATTTATGTGATGAGGTGCAATCCTTTAAACAATATCGGGTTCCATTAGAACGTATTTTATTGAATATCATTGATAATGCGATAAAATTTACAAGCCCTGGTTCAAGAATAGAGTTAAAAGTGAATCAAGAAGCGGGGAACCTTCTTGTTATAACTGTGTCTGACGATGGGCCGGGTATAGCGAGCGAACATTTAAACCGTATTTTTGATAGAACGTATAGAGTTGAAGAATCTCGAAATAAGACTACCGGTGGGTCTGGATTAGGTTTGTATATTGCGCGAAATTTAGCACATCAAATGGATGGTGTTTTAGAAGTTGAAAGTAAAATTAATATTGGATCTTCATTTATTTTGAAAATTCCTATGAAATAAAAGTGTTTAACTAAGATTATTGGTATAATAATATAAAAGAATTGATATAAATTAGGGATGGCTTTATTAAAAATGGGGAAGAATAAAATGAACTTAAACAGAGTATTAAATGATACGAATCCAATATCTACAAAAAGATATAAATATGTATTTTGGCAATCTATATTACTCATTATCATGCTAACTGGAGCGTACACTTCTATTGGTCTGGCTCAAAATTTATGGATATTGCTTTTAGGCGTTGTGTTATTTGGGTTGTCACTATATCTTATAGAAAAGTTTAAATTAAATATTTTTGAAGTAAAGCCAATTAAACGTACACATTTGTTATATATGTTATGTGCTACTTTAATTGGTCTTGTTATTTACTGGTCAATTTCATTAATAATTGGTCAGCCACATAATCAATTAGAGGTTTATCAAGATTTGAAATATTTACCTATCATGATATCCATTATAATTTTCGTAATTTTAGGACCGATTTTTGAAGAGCTCATCTTTAGGATGCTTATTATGAAAGGTATTTTTAGAGGTCATTTATTAGTTGGATATATAGTGTCTAGTGTTCTATTTGGCTTGATCCATGGACCTTTAAACGTCGGGGAATTTTTAATTTATTGTGGATTAGGTTTAGTATTTGGCGCAATTTATATTTTGACTAAGCGTTTTGAACTTGCCATACTATGCCACGCATTCAATAATCTTCTACATATTTTAATCTTTATATTATTTTATAATTAAATTATTATTTATCTCACTTTACATTAATTGGAAATAACACTAGTATTATAACTATAAATATATTTAAAAAGGAGATGGGGACTTCTTGAAAAAAATACTAAACAGTATTATATATTTAATAGTTATCGTAACAGTACTTTCCGGTTGTCAACAAGATGAACAGAAAACGAATAAAGCACCAAAGAAGGCTACTGAAAATAAAGTTTCGCAAAAATATGATGCTAAACAAGATAAAGAAGATGAAAAAAGTTTGGAACCCTATAATGGCGTTATCCATCACTTGTTTGTCCATCCTAATGTACCTTATCCTAAACGTGCGTTTACAGGAGAACAAGCAAAAGGATATTTTGATTGGATGTTAACAACACATGAATTTGAAGCTGCCATTAAAGAACTGCATAAGAATAATTATATTTTAATAGATCCTCATGATGCATATGATTTTTCAGGAGATAAAGTTAAGAAGAAAGAGTTAAAATTACCAAAAGGGAAAAAACCTTTAATTTTGTCAATTGATGATATGAATTATTACGACTATATGCGTAAAAATGGTAATGTTAATCGACTCGTATTAAATGAAAATAAAGAAGTGATTTCAGAATCAACAGATGATCATGGGAAGACCGTTAAATCTTCACAAGAAGCAATTGTACCAATTTTAAATGAGTATGTTAAAGAACATAAAGATTTCTCTTATAAAGGCGCTAAAGGTGTTGTTGCATTAACAGGCTACGAGGGCGTACTGGGTTATCGTACAAATGAATTAGATAGTAAAGACTATGAAGAAAGAAAGCAAGACGCTAAAGAAATAGTGAAAGTCATGAAGCGTGACGGGTGGCAATTTGGCAGTCATTCTTATGGCCATATAAACTTTACAAATAGTAGTTATAATCAAATTGTTCAAGATACGAAGAGATGGAAGAAAGAAGTAGAACCGATTATAGGTAAGACTGATTTATTCATTTATCCTTTCGGAGCAAGAGTAGAAATTGGTTCTCCAGCATTTAAGTATTTATCAGAAAAAGAAGGTTTTAAACTGATAGCATCAGTTGGACCACAAGCATATGAACAGTTAACACCCCATGCCGTTACACAAGATAGAATTGCAATAGATGGTTTGAATTTATCAAAAGGAAAATATAAATTAAAGCCATATATGGACCCAGATCAAGTATTTAATAAAGAAGAAAGAAAATACTTTAAAGGTGGTAGTGATAGTAGTGGAGGCCAATTTTAAGTTTGAAAAATACAGAGCTAACATGCTTGTTTGAAAAGTCTAGCCTGTTAGAAAATGTAACGAGCTAGACAAAAATAACTAGCCCGTTAGAACTTGAGACTATTCTTCTCTTTACTCATATATAAAGCTCCTTTCAAATTAGACACTATATGTGTAAACTTTGAAAGGAGCTTCTTTATCGACTTAATATTTGTTTGGATAAGTCATCTATAGTTGTTTGATCGAGTTCTTTAATAATTTTTGAATCCACTTCACTGTATATATTATCTAAAGTAGATTGAATGTTTTTACCGACGACACATTTAGGGTTTGTATCTTGATGTATTTTTAGGAAATGTTCTTCTTCTTGTATAAGTTGGTATACATCACCTAAAGTTATTTTATTTGCTGGTTTAGATAATTGATAACCTGACTTACCTTGTTGGCTTTCAATCAGTTTACCGTTTCTCAAATATTTGCATATTTTTCTTACAAGTGTTGGATTACTATTTATGCTACTTGCTAAATATTTACTTGAAAGGGGCTCTTCATTAATAGATAGCAAAGACAGTATATGAATACCAACTGAAATTTGAGTGTTCACGCTTTATCACCTCTTAGATTCATATTCATTATAACTATGAGGCTTAATAAAAGCGAGAGGGCTGAAGCATTTATTTTGATAAAACTGAAATTCTTTCTTGAATATGGTCGCCTTTAACAGCTTCATCTACCATTGCGATAGCAAAATCTGCGTAACTAATTTTACTTTCACCATTATCATTTAAAGTAAATTTTTCTCCAGCTAAAATATATGTTCCAGTTCTTTCTCCGTCCGCAATAAATTCAGCAGCAGGGCTAACAAATGTCCAGCGTATGTCATTTCTTTTACGCAAGTCATCTAACACTTTACCTTGAGCTATAGAAAGTGGTTTATATGATTCAGGGAAATCAGGGGTGTTATATAGTTGTGTTTCTAATTTATCATCCACATACAAACTACCAGCACCGCCTATAATAATTAATCTTGTATCAGTATTTGATAGTAATTTATTTAAATGATGAACAGAATCTTGATGTAAATGTAATTTATCTTCACGTACTTCACCAAAAGCATCAATTATAACATCGAATGGCTTTAAATCTTCTGACGTTAAATCAAATAAATCTTTAATAATAGATTTTTCAGCAACAGTTTTATTTTTGTTACGTACTATAGCTGTAACGTCTAAACCTCTATTAATAGCTTCTTTAGTAATAAGTTGTCCTGCTTTTCCATTAGCTGCTACGATACCTATTTTCATATTAATAACCTCACTTGTATTTATTTTAGATACAAGTTGAGTATAGAACTATCATCTGAAAATGTCAAAAATAAAACTTTTAAAATGCGATAGCATTAAAAAACTCCCAATCTGTTAGATTTAACATCTAGATTGGGAGTTTTTATTATTTATATTTGAAAATGCTTATGATTTAAATTTTACCACCAGTTATTTGCTTGACGGAATGCAATTGCTGCTTCTACAGAGCCATAACGTTCCTTAGCGTAATTGATCATACCTTTAGTTTGCTCAGTAACACTTCCAGTGCCCCAAGATTCTTTAGTTTGACCAAGGCCTCTGTATCCAAGTTCGTTTACAGCATTTGGATTACCACTTGATTCTGGCATTACAATGTTATCCCATAATGCTTTTGTTCCACCAGCTGCGATAAATTCTTTATATACTTCATTAGTAGATGCTGCTTCTGTTGCTTGAGTTGTTGTATATTCACTTGCATCAGCGTTAGCGCTAAATCCAGCTGTAATAATACTTGCTGCTGCAGTTGATGCGATTAATAATTTTTTCATAGTAAAATATTCCTCCATATGCAATTGATTATTTTTTATCTCTTTCGTAATTACTTAATACACTTTAACATCAATTTTCATCTCATAGGTTACAACGAAATAAAAAGCAAATGTCTTTTATTTCAATCGTATTAAAAAAATGAATGCCATATGACAGTAGATATTTTGGTTTAATTGTATATATTAGATATAATTTTTAGTGAATGATAAAACTGGAGGTTACAAAATGAAAAGAATTAAGTTGAAGATGTTCAGAGATAATTTAGAAAATATCCCACAATTTGATTTACCTGAAGGCTATTCAATCAGAAAATTTAGAGAAGGCGATGAAATAGAGTGGGCAAAAATAGAAACTGCTGCTGAAGAATTTAAAACAGTCGAGGATGCACTCAAAAGATTCGATAAAGAATTCGGCTCTAATATAGAAGAAATGAAACATAGATGTCTTTTCATAGAGAATGAAGATGGAGAAGCAATTGGAACAACATCAGCTTGGTTCGGAGACTTAGATGGAACTGGTGAACAAAAAGGACGAATACATTTTGTTGCAATAAAACCAGAATATCAAGGGAAGAAATTATCTAAACCATTGTTAACCGCAGCATTGAATACATTAATAAAAGAAAACCATAATAAAGTGTATTTAACAACGCAAACGACAAGTTATCAAGCGATAAATATGTACTTAAACTATGGATTTGAACCTTATGATCCAACTGGAGATGATCGTGAAGGTTGGTCGTTAATGGAAGAAGTATTAAATAGGAAGTTAAATATATTAAATTAAATAAAAGAGTGGGGTAGAAGTTTTATTTTCGTAAAAGGTTTCTATCCCGCTCTAAAAAGTATTGTTACAAAATAAATTGTAAAAAGCTAACACATACTAGACTAAACCTTGAATCGCATTAATAAATGATGCACTGATTAATCCAAAGCCAATAGTTACGATTAAAGCAACAATTGCCCAAATAATAGAAGCTTTTTTAGATAACTTACTTGTCCCATAATACACAGCAAAGATTAAATATGCTGATAATAAACCTGATAAATTAAAAACTGACAAATATTGATTTCCTTTATCAAAAACATTTAGACTGTCAATCTGTGTATCAGGTAACGTTAGTCCAAATAATGCTTGTATACCATAAACAATTATTGAAAAAGCAGTAGTAATAATTAAATATGAAATAGAAGCTGAAAAAATATGAATTGCGCGTGCATCAGATTTCATAATTTTTGAAATAATTAAGAATATTAAAAAGATAATTAATAAGCCAAAAATAACACCACCAACAGTTTGGCCAATTAAAGTCCCTATATCCATTTCATTTTGTTGTTCAATTTGAGATGAATCCAAACCAGCTTTTTTAAGTATCTCAGTATTATCAGTTATATAATTCGTCAAAAGTAAAGATATAAATGACAAGATAGTGAATATAATTAACTTTACAATCCATTTAGGGTTTTCTCTTAACTTACTAAAGTGATTTAAAAGAGGTAAGTCTGATGTTTTTGCACTTGTTTGATTTGCATTAGAATTTTCCATATATGTATAACCTTCCTTTCAAATAATAGTTATCAATATAATAACATTAATAACCATTATTTAAAATAACTCAATTGTAAAATAATGGTAAATAAAAGGGTGGTTAATTAAATATTAAATTCTTTAACAGATGGATGCTCTAAAATATCTTTTAATGAATATTTATAAGGGTTTATTTCAAAAACAACTGGTCCTTGATAATTTTGTTTACTTAAAACATTTATTATATTATTTTGTATGACTGTTCCATCGTTAGGTAGTAAATGTAAATCTGATTTTCCATCATTATCGGATAAATGAATTGATTTAAGTAATCCACCTAATCTGTTTACTGTGTCTTTAAATTCGTCTCCTTGAATAGCTAAATGTCCAATATCTAAACAAGCTTTAGTGTTTGTTTTATTTAACACATCTAGCCATTCTTCAATATTAGAAGGTAATATATGCATATAGTTTAGTCCATCAGGTATTTGGTTCTCGAAAAGTAATTCAACATTGTTGGCTAGAGAAAAATCGCTCAATTCTTTTAATCGTTCAATCATTATCGGATAGACTTTATCCAAATCTTCAGAGGCCATTGCTTGACCTCCATGAATAACAGCATGACTTCCATTATAATATGCTAGTTTCTTTATCCACTTTTTTGTTAATGCTAGCGTATATTCTGCTATCTCATCATATTGTGTAGCTAAATTTAAATCATGAAAAGGTAGATGTAAGCCAATTTGCAAATCACATTCATTTGCATACTTGAAAGCTTGCTCTGCTAAATGATGTTCTGCCCAAATTTCAACGCCGTTAAAGCCATGTTCTTTAATTTGCTTTATGTCTTCTAAACTATACTCTTGTCCAATAGACCATAAACTAATCCATTTTTCCACTTGAATAATCTCCTTTGTACGTGACATTTTTCTATTAATTTTCATCATTGATTTCTTCTAATCTCTTGCCTTTTGTTTCAGGAGCTAGAAAAATTGTGATTAGGAAACCAGCCAAACCTATTAAAGAAAAGAAGCCTAATGCTACTTGATTGCCCCATAATGCAACAAAGTTTGGGAAAACAAGCACACCTAAAATAGATCCAATACGGCTAACCGATGTAGCAAATCCTGATGCAGTTCCACGTATATTTGTTGGGAATAACTCTGTTGGATATACAAAATTTAAAATACCTCCACCCATATTTGAAAATAAAACTGCTATACTAAATAAAATTACTAAGAACATTAAAGTAGGATTGGGGTTTAACGTCAATATAGTTAAACCTACTGTTAACCCAAAGAATGATGTTATCAGAAGTGGTCTTCGTCCCCATCTATCAACTAAATATGAACCGATAAGCGCGCCGATTAAACCTAAAATACTTACAATAGATGAAGCTATGTATGTTTGATTTAATGTTCCTTCAGTAACTGAAGCTAAAATAGTTGGCGTATACATGGAAATTCCATAATATGCTGTAGCATAACAAAACCAAAAACCACATACGAAAATAGTTCTCTTTCTAAATTTTTCAGTAAATAATTCTTTTACTTTTACCTTTTTATTGACTACAGGTTCTACTTTTACCTTATTACCAGTAAGCTGATAAATAATATTCTGTGCTTCTTCTTCACGGCCTTTAGATGCTAACCAACGTGGTGATTCTGGCAGTCCTATTCTAAAAATAAAGATGATTACAGCAAGTAATCCACCTACTAAAAACATATAACGCCATGCATCATCGCCTAATGGTACTAAAAGCATTCCAGTTATATAAGCGAAAACGGCACCAACAAACCACATCATACCTAAAAAGGTTCCTTGTCGACCTCGATTATTCGAGGAACTAAATTCTGACACTAACGTGGAAGAAATAGGATAGTCCGCACCTATACCTATACCAAGAAAGAATCGAAATATAATTAAATATAATGCATTAGGTGCTATTGCTGTTAAAACAGCAAATAATACAAAGGCTATTAAATCAACGGTAATCATAGCCTTTCTTCCCAATGTATCCGTTAATTTACCGAGCCATGCAGCACCAATGAAGGAACCGATAATGGCTGAAGCTGTTAATAAACTTTCCTCAATTGGACTAACACTCCATTGTTTAATAATCAATGGCATAGCGACAGCTATAATTGTTAAATCAAATCCATCAAGGAACGTTCCTCCAGCAGAAACAATTTTTACCTTACGCTGAAACTTACTAAGTTTAGCTTGATCTTCTGGATAATCTAGATAATTAAAACTCATATACGTCTCCTTGTTTTCCGTAGTTGTTAAAAAAATGTACCCACAATAAATTTGTAATAACATAATTTACTTATAATATTTTAAAATTATATATTACTATTTAATTTTACAAAGGAACTATTGATTACGTATTAAGTCGGTATTAAAATGCTGTAAACATAAAATGTCTTATAACAGTAGAAATAATACTCCTATCTAATACATAAAAAGAGATGAACGTTTAAAGCCTTATACTAAGGGAATTTATTGAATACATTCTGATACCGGGTTATTACATCTGGGAGTTTACAGTATGTTTCTAATATTCTCTAATTATAAAATATTAATATAAGAAATTTGTAATATTTTAAAGGGAGGGGCAATTTATGGATACATCTCAGAACTTAGTAAAAACTTCAAGAGCAAGAAAGAAAGTCGTTGTAACATCTATGGGAAATGCTATTGAGTGGTTTGATTTTGCTTTATATGCACAATTAGCAACTTATATTAGCCATAACTTTTTCGGAGATGTAGCTAGCCAAAATCAATTAATGTTTACTTTTGGTACATTTGCCATAGCGTTTTTAATGCGACCAATTGGTTCATTGGTATTTGGATATGTTGGTGATAAACATGGTAGAAAAGTTGTGTTAACGATTACGATTACTATTATGTCCGTCTCTACATTAGCTCTCGGATTACTTCCTACTTCTGATCAGATAGGGATATGGGCACCCATATTGTTATTAGTAGTGAGGATGGCGCAATCCTTTTCTACAGGTGGTGAATACAGTGGCGCCATGACTTATATTGTTGAAAGTTCTCCAGATAACAAAAGGGGTAAACTTACGAGCGGTTTAGAAATGGGAACTATGGTAGGTAATGCTTTAGCTGCAATAACTGTAGCGGCACTTTTATACTTTTTAACTGGAAATCAAATAGAAACTTGGGGCTGGAGAATACCATTTTTACTAGCAGCGCCATTTGGTCTTGTAGTTGTTTATTTAAGACTTAAACTAGACGAAACGCCGTCCTTTACAAATAAAGTAGAGGACTCAGAGAATAATATCTTAAAAGCTTTTAAAGATTATAAAAAAGAAGCGGCTTTAATGGCTGTAGGCGTTATATTTTTAAATGTGAATAATTTTATGTTCTTAACTTATTTACCTTCATTTCTAAAAAGTAATGTAGGAATAGATGCTCAGTATTCTACAATTATTAATGCAATTGCATTAATATTGATGTTACCATTTATCTTTATGTTCGGTGTATTGAGTGACAAATTCAATAACAAAAGGGTCCTGTTATTTGGGTTGTCTAGCTTTGTATGCTTTTCAATACCAGCGTTCCTTCTTATGGACTCCAATCATCATCTATTGACAGTTTTCATAGGCGTAATGTTACTCGCGATTATGCTATCTGTCTTTAATGGCGTAATGCCTTCAACACTCCCAGCAATTACTCATACAAACGTACGAATGAAGTTCCTTTCAATTATATACAATTTAGGGACAGCTATATTTGGCGGGGTTACACCATTTATCTTATCGGTACTAGGTAATTTAAAAAATGGTAGCTTGGCACCAGCATTTTATTTAATGTTTATTAATTTAATTGGATTAATTGTTTTTGCGATGTATTTTAAAGCTACTTCTAACAAAGCACTTAAAGGGTCAAAACCCAATGTTGATGCAGAAGGGTGATAAAGTATTTTAACAAACATATTTGAGTATTTATAGTTTAATTAATGTAAATAAGTATTCAATTATACATCAATAAAAAGCCCTCACTATTTGTGGTAGTGAGGGTTTTTATTTCGTTAACTTTTTATAATATTCTTAAGTCTCTAGGGAAGGAAGTTAATATTTCTCCTTCGCCATTTTCATTAATATATACTTCGTCTTCAATACGAACACCGCCATAGTCAGGAATGTAAATTCCTGGTTCGATTGTAAAGAATAGTCCAGCTTTTGCAATATCTTCATTATATTCATGGATTGATGGAGCTTCGTGTACTTCTATACCTAAACCATGGCCAACACGATTATTAAAATATTCATCATAGCCATTCTGTTTAATGACTTCACGTGCAGCAATATCGAATTCTTTCAAAGGCACTCCTGATTTAACCAAATCGAGAGCCGCTTGATTAGAATCTTTAACAATATTATAAATGCTCTTTTGCTTTTCGTCTGCTTCACCAATAATAAAGGTACGTGTCATATCAGAACAGTAACCTTTTTGTGTGATTACACCAAAATCGATAAGTAAGAAATCACCATTTTTAAATTGTCTTTCACCAGGAGAACCATGTGGTAAAGCAGCTTTTTCACCTGATAACACAGTAGTCGAAAATGAAGGTCCAATTGCGCCGTATTTTTTCATTAATAATTCTAATTCCCCTGTAAGTTCTAACTCAGTCATGCCAACTTTAACTTTTTTAATACCTTCTGATAATACTTTCTCAATAATATCAACAGCTTCTTGTAAGTATTCGATTTCTTGACGTGATTTTATCAATCTTTGTTCATTAATTATTGAACTCATATCATGATATGAAGATTTATCAAAGATGTTTTGGAAACCTTCATAACGTGCAATATTGATATATCCTTTCTCAAGATAAATATTAGATATACCTTCCTTGCTTATATGGGATTGAACAATTTCAAATGGATTCTGTTCATCGCTTATAGTTACAATATTTTGCACTGCTGATGCTTCGGCAGCTGCACTTTCATCTAATGCAGGTACAAAAAGTGTGTATTTTTCTATCTTTAAGTTAATTATTAATCCCATAAAGCGTTCATGAGGATCTGAATTAAAGCCAGTAAAATAGAAAATATTTGAAGGGTCCATAATAATAGCTAAGTCAGCACCTTCTTGTTTTAACCTTGTTGTTAATGTATTCATACGTTGATTGTAATTAATCATGTTTGACCTCCTATAATTCTTTCCAATTCCTTAATGTTATCACCTATTTTTGTGTAATGACAACTCCCAGTAATTTTGAATACTTTCCCGTCCTTTATTAATATTATTATGAAACTGGATTGTTGCCTGTTTTCTTTCAGTTGCTAGACTGTTTTTAGTTTCTTTTACTTTTTCAAAAGAACCTAAAATCTGATAAGCTGCTATTTCTCCTTGTTTCATAGCTACCTTAGCACCTTCAATTCCTGTTATATTTCCAGCAACGTAAAGGTTATTCACCTCTGTTTCCATAACATCATTGTGTAATGGAATATATCCACCTAAACTTTCTATATAGATGAATGATACGTTTAATAGCCCGAGTAACTCGGCTAAAGGTGTTAAACCCCCAGACAAACATACAAAATCTACAGGTACAATTTCTTCTTTATTTGAAATTATATTGCCATGCTTGTCTACGTTTTTTAAGGTGATTGATTCTACTTTTTCTTTTCCATTAATAGATGTAACTGCTTTTTTAAAATAAACAGGTGTATCAAAAATCTTTATTCCTTTTCGAGGAAGGAATTTAAACGCAAGAGGTTGAATTTTAGGTATAGCTTTTAATAATTTTGTTCCTAGTTTTATGAAGATATTTGGAGCCATATGTGAAACGTTCAACATGCTGTTGAATACAGAGAGAGGTTTAGCTTCCTCTGTATTAATTTTATTGTGGTATGGAATAGACATCGATTTTATTTCGATGTTTGCCATATGTAGCTCTGATAAAATAGCACTACTTAAGACGTTTACACCTACAATTGCTCCTTTATTTCCTGGAGCAACGCGTTGAACATTAGTTAATACTTGAGCAGCGCCTACAGTCATTACTCCTGGTAATGTTGCGCCAGGTAAAGCTGGTGTTAATTCTTGAGCGCCGGTACATACAATTAAGTATTTAGATTCAAAGTTACCTTTTGTAGTATTAATACGGTAGTATTCTTTAAAGTGTTGTATATCAGTAACGCTTGTTGATAATTTCACGGTTAAATGAGGATGATGTAAATCATCAGATAATGTTTCTGCTTTTTCATATCCATTCCATATTGATCCATTATTCTCTTCATAGAGTTGTCCGATTAATCTTCCGCCTATCCTGTAATATTCATCTAATAATAATACTTTTTTATCTTTCATAAGTATGCGTGCAGCAGAAGCTCCAGCAGGTCCAGCGCCAATAATTATTACATCAAACATGATTTTTACTCCATTCTTTTACATCGTGAGGAAGAGATTCACCACTAATTACAGACATTCCTTCTTTTACTGGTGTAAGGCAAGTTCTCACACCACTTTTACCATCTATATTAGCTCTACATTCAAAGCAATGACCGATATTACAGAATATACCTCTAGGAGAACCATCCTCTTCATGACGCCGAATGGTGCGGATATCATTGGCTAGTAAACAGCTTGCCACACTTTCGCCTATATTACATGTTAGAGGTTGATGGTTAAAGGATATTTCAACGCGTTCGGTTTCAATGTTTTTTAATAAAGGATGGTTATAAATACGTTCAGTCATTGTAATCATCTCCAATCTCCCCAAATGTAATAGGACGTACTGGAGGTTGAACTTTCATTGTTGTAAATTCATTACTTATCTTTTTGTTTTTATTTATAATTTTATCAATATGATTTTTACATGTCCTACCACCGCAAAATCCCATTCCTGCTCTAGTACGCAACTTAGTTTCTCTGACGCTACTATCATATTTTTCTACGGTTTCTAATATGTGTTTTAAAGTTACATTTTCACAACGACAAATAATTGTATCTTCCATAAGTAACACCTCATTTACTATTTTATAAATATATAGCAAATTTGATGCCAAACTTATTAAGTAATATTGTAGAGGCTTAATTTTGAATATAATGTGGGTCTTGAAATACCTAGCTTTGTAGCTGTCGTTTTTTTATTATAATTACATTGTTCATAAACTTTTTTTATAATTTGACCTTCGTGATATCGTAATTGCTCTGATAGACTACTACCTGTTTCTATAACTTCTGGATTATTAGTATTTTTAAAGTTAATATAATCATCAAAGATACTTTCTTGTATTAAACCATCTTCTGAAAAAATAACTAATCTTTCGATTATATTTCTTAATTCACGGACGTTCCCATGCCAATAGTAATTTTTAAATTTTTGCATTAAAGTTAGCGGAATAGGGTGCAGTTTGATTTCATAATTTTGTTTAGCTAGTTGATAGAAGTGATATGATAATGTTTCTATATCTTCTTTTCTATCGCGTAAAGGGGGGATTTCGATATTTACTACGTTAAGTCTATAAAATAAATCTTCTCTAAAGTTTCCTTTTTGTACTTCCTCCATTAAATTTTTATTTGTAGCTGCAACTATACGTATATCAATAGAACGTTCTTTAGTGCTACCCACACGATAAAACTTTTTCTCTTGAATTACTCTGAGTAATTTAACTTGCATTTCAAGAGGCATATCAGCTATTTCATCAAGAAAAAGTGTGCCTTTATGAGCTCTTTCAATCAATCCTTCTTTTCCTTTTTGATTAGCACCGCTAAAAGCGCCTTTTTCATATCCAAACATTTCACTTTCGAAAAGATTATTTGGTATAGTTCCACAATTAACTGTTACAAACGATTGTTTAAATCGTTTACTGAAATCATGTATACTGCGTGAAAATAATTCTTTTCCAACACCACTTTCGCCAGTAATCAATGTATTAACTTCGGATTGTGCTGCTTTTTTTATTAAATATTTTACACGGGTCATATTGCTACTATTACCGATTATAGAACTAAAGGCGTCATGATTATTGTATTCTGAAATTTGATTTTCTAGTATTGAAATTTGATTTTCAAATTGTTTTATTCTATTACGGTTATGAACTTGATCGCTTACATCTAATTCCGTAACAATTGCTCCAACAACCTCATTATTAGCAATTATAGGCTTTGAAATGATATCTACATACTTATCATTACCAGCGTAATGTTCTTTTTTTTGATAAGGTTTAGCTTTTTTCAAAGTTTCTAAAATAACTAAATCTTTCTTTTTAAAAAATTGGCTAATTGGTTTCCCTATAATATCTTCGTTTGAAATTTGAAATATGTTAGATGCTTCCTTACTCCAATAAACTACCCGGCCGTCTTTATCAACAATTGTATAGCTTTGATGGTTGAAATTAATTAATACTTCAACTAATGACTCTAACTCTAAATTATTCATTTTAGCCCCCCTATGTAAAAAAAGTCATAAATATTATATAAAACTTAACACTTACGAAAGCGCTTTACAACGATTTTAAAATTTCATTATTGGCATATAAGTTGCTTATGAATTAGTAAGGGGGTGGAAATTTTGAATACTATAAATCATGAGGTCCTCATAATTGGTGGTGGCATTATAGGGGCAAGTATTAGTTATTTTTTATCAAAATCTGGTTATGATGTTGGCTTAGTTGAAAGTAAAGAAATTGCTTCTTTAACTTCTTCGCATTGTGATGGAAATATTTTAGCGATTGATAAAACACCAGGGTTTGATAGTCAAATGACGTTACTCAGTCAAAAATTGATTCATGAATTGAGTAAAGAATTAATTTTACCTTTTGAATATCGCAGACCTGGAAGTATATTGGTCTGTGAAAATGATGAAGAAATGCAAGCTGCAGAACAATGGGTGCAACAACAATGTGATTATGGTTTAGATTTTAAGATGTTAAATAAGCAAGATATTAAAAATGAATCAAAGTATTTTTCTGACCATATACTCGGAGGCTTAGAATGTACAACAGATTCGACAGTTAATCCTTATATGCTAACGTACAGTTTTATTGAATCTGCTAAGCAATATGGATTAAAAGTATACGAATATGAACATGTAAATAATGTGAACAAGGATAATGAAAAGTTTCTTGTTGAGACTACTAATTACTATTTTTATGCAAATAAAGTTGTTAACGCATGTGGTATATATGCTCCTCAAATAGGAAAAATGCTAAATATTGATATACCTATTTATCCAAGAAAAGGTCAGATATTAGTAGCATCTAGAAATGAAACAATGGGACTAAGAAAAGTAATGGAGTTTGGATATTTGATGTCCAAATTTGAAGGGGAGAGACAAGTATCTAAAGAGATGAAAGATTATGGAATTGCTTTAGTATTTGAACCTACTGAAAGTCAAAATTTCCTTATTGGGTCAAGTAGAGAATTTAAAGGATATGATAAAAAAGTTAGTTCAAAAGTTAATCGGTTAATCGCACAAAGAGCAATTCATTTTTATCCTAAATTAAAAGACATGAATTTGATTAGAACTTATTGTGGATTAAGACCTTTTACAGAAGACCATTTACCAATTGTCGGTGAAACAGACGTTGAGGGCTTTTATGTTGCTGCAGGACATGAAGGAGACGGTATTGGATTATCATCAATAACAGGTTTATTTATAGAACAACTCATTTCAGGAAAAGAAACAGAAATTGATATTTCCCCTCTATCAGTGAACCGTTTCAAGGAGGCCTAATTATGAAATATGATCGTTTATTTTCAACATTTGATACACATACTGGGGGAAACCCAACGCGTACGATTTTAAGCGGTATGCCTGAAATGATAGGAAATACAGTAGCAGAAAAAATGCAATATATGAAATTACATTATGACCATTATCGTAGGTTTTTAATGAACGAACCTAGAGGTCATGAAGTAATGAGTGGGGTAGTTATGGTAGACCCATGTAACGATGAAGCTGATTTTGGAGCAATTTATATAGAAACAGGTGGATACCTTCCTATGTGTGGACATGACACTATCGGTTTTTGTACTGCACTTATTGAACTAGGCTATGTTGAAAAAAATGAACCAATTACAAAAATTAATATTGATACGCCAGCTGGTTTAGTAAAAACAGAAACAAAGATTCAAGATGGAGAAGTTCAAGAAGTGAGTTTTACAAATGTTCCAAGTTTTTATTTAAAAACGGTAAATGTAAACCATGAGGTGCTAGGAGAATTTTCTGTAGACATCAGTTATGGTGGGAATTTTTATGGCATTATAGACGCTGATCGATTAAATATTGAATTAGCACCTGAAAATAGTAAGTATATTGTTGAGAAAGCTATTGAAGTTAGAAATGAAATTAATAAAACATACAATGTTCAACATCCTGAAAAACCATTTATACAAGGATTAACACATATTGAATTTTCTTCTAAAAAGGTAGTCAATAAAGATGTTAATTATAAAAATACTGTTGTGGTACCCCCAGGCGGCATTGACAGGTCTCCATGTGGAACAGGGACTTCAGCTAAAATAGCTACATTAGTTTATAAAGGTGAACTAGAAAAAGGAAATGTGTTTTTACATGAAAGTATTATAGGGTCTGTTTTTAAAGGGACGGTGTTAGCTAATACAAATGTGAATGGATACGAATATGTGGATATTAACATTTCAGGAAGAGCTTGGCCGATGGGGCGTCATGATTTTTATTATAATCAAAAAACGACCGAAGATAATTACTTATTCATACCACCATTAAATTAACATAGGGGGATAAATGATGGATACTCAATTATTATGTACGAGTTATGATTGTGAAATTGGAGGTGGTCTCTTTAGGTTTGTTCCTTTTGAAGAACTTAAAACTTCTACAGATCAAGTATTAAACGCAGATTGGAAAGAACGGCATATTTCAAAGTTATCAGCGATATACACCGAACCTCGAGGGCACCCTTATTTATTATTTTGTGTTTATACAATAATTGGTGACAAATGTAAAGTGGTGACGTTTCAGCCGTTAGGACATTCATTACAACATCATGAAATTTCTCAAGCAACTATATTTATGTTACAGAACACAGCATATAAAGGTATGAATTTTGATATTGAAATTAATGGTTTATATACAGGGACTTCAAACAAAGATAAGCATATGGAAGTTACGGTATCATCAGTAAAATTGTTGAAAGAGACTAAGGAGATGGATATTTATAAAGTTGATAATACAAGTTATGGGTTTATCAAAACAATTGATTTAAAATCCATGACAATACAAAACATCTTAGACTTATATAATTCTTACCAAAAAATATATCAATACAATAATGTTGATAATTATATATATTTTGATAGTGAAACGCATCGTGTGTTAGTTATGCATAAAGACGAAATTGTGAGACTACCCGATACAGCAGCGTATTCTATCATTTATCATCGACACAATAATATAACCAGTTTATTAACAATGACAAAGCAACGTATAAAAATTCAAAATGAAAAATTCATATTAGAAGGATCATTACTTAGCTCTAGCCAATTTTATATGTCTGATACAGATCCGTTTAAAAAAGGATTCATTTTACAATAAGCGTTAACAAAAGGGTGGGGAAAAAATGGATAACAATTACAGATTACCGACAGGAAAAGAAATTTTATTTATTCTTATAGCATTCATGATAACCATGTTTGTAGTAGTGATTTATTTAGAATTACCTATTCAGCTAGCATTATTACTAATATGGTTCATCATAATCCCGGTAGGTCTAAAAATAGGGCATTCATATAATCAACTTCAGGCAGGGCTTTGTAAAGGAATATATGAAGGGATGGAAGCAATACTGGTAATGATTTCAATTGGTGCATTAATTGGTACATGGATTGCCAGTGGTATTGTTCCAAGTATTATTTATGCGGGATTACATATTATAAATCCAACATTCTTTCTTGTGACAGCATTTATCATATGTATGGTGACTTCGTTAGCGACTGGAACATCTTTTGGTTCAGCAGGAACAGCGGGTATTGCAATGATCGGTGTAGGAACAAGCTTTGGTTTACCATTAGCACTTGTGGCTGGAGCAGTTATTTCTGGGTGTTATGTAGGAGATAAAATGTCTCCGCTATCTGATACAACAGTTATGACAGCGTCTTTATCTAAAGTCGACTTGTTTGATCATATCAAGTCTATGTCATTTGTATCTATTCCAAGCATAATTATTACTTTAATACTTTTTGGAATCACTAACTTGACGATAAAAAGTAAAGACGGAAGTTTGGCGCAAGCAGAAAAAGCCATGGGTCAATTAAATGACCAATTTAACATTTCATGGTGGATGGTAATCCCATTAATCGTTGTTATAGTGCTACTAGCATTAAAGATACCTTCTGTGCCAGTAATATTATTCGGGAGTTTACTAGGTGCAATATGGGCTGTTTGGTTCCAAGGCATTCCTTTTGTTGAAAGTATCAAAATATTATATAGAGGTAACGATATTTCCTCAGGCGTACCATTTATCGATAATTTGTTAAACCGTGGGGGCATTACTTTCATGTTGGAAACAGTATTGCTTGTAATAATAGCTTTAGGTATAGGAGGGTTAATGGAAGCGATAGGTGTTACTCAAAAAATAAGTGATATGTTTAGTAAATGGGCTTCTGACCCAGGTCGTTTAACTGTAACTACGCTGTTAGCCGGTATATTTGGAAACGTCTTTGGTGGTGCTGCATATGTATCTCTACTTACAGCAACAAAAATGACAGAAAAAAATTATGATAAGTTAAAGATTAAGCGAACAGTATTATCTAGAAATACAGAAGCTGGAGGAACAGTAACTACACCAATGGTACCGTGGTCTGATGGTGGCGTATTTATGGCTACCACTTTAGGTGTTTCTACTATACATTACGTGCCTTTCTTGTGGTATCCAATTGTAGTTATTATTATTTCGATTATTTATGGATTTAAAGGAATTTTCATGTGGAAGTCAGATGAATATTATAACGAAGAAAACATGGAGACAGAAAATGGTTTAGCCAATAAAGATAAGAATAAAAATATTGTTAGTTCATAAAATAAGAATAAAGGAGAAATGAGAAATGAAAAATTTTAATGGGGTATATCCAGTTATTGTGACACCAATGAAAGAAAATTATGAAGTGAATTATGAAGGTTTAAAAGAAAATATTAATTATTTTATTAAACAAAAAGTTTCCGGTCTAATAATAAATGGAAGTACAGGAGAATTTGTATCACTAACAGAAGAAGAAAAAGAAGAAATCATTAAAACAGTTGTGTCCGCTGTGAATGGCGAGTTTCCTATTATTGTTGGTACAGCTAGTGAGTATACGAATGACGCTATTCGTTTAACACAAACTGCCGAAAAATTAGGCGCAGATGGCGTTTTAGTTATTAATTCATATTATGCTCATCCTACAGATGAAGAAGTTTATCATCAATTTAAAGATATTGCTGATAGTACCTCTTTGCCAGTGATGATTTATAATAATCCTTTCACTTCAGGAATAGATATCAGTCAAGATACATTAATTGATTTAGGTAACAATGTGAAAAACATTACTCATTTGAAAGAGTCTAGTGGCTCTATTCAAAAATTAAGAGATATACATTACGCGACAGGTGACAATTTAACATTATTCTGTGGTAGTGATGATTTAGCATTTGAATCTTTTGTAATGGGCGCAAAAGGATGGGTCTCAGTTGCAGGAAATTTAGCACCAAATTTAGCTAAACAATTATATGAAAAAATACAATCAAAAGAATTTGAAGAAGCGCATGAAATTTATAAAAAATTATTACCTTTATTACAATTTATAGAAGATAGTGGGAAGTATGTACAAATTGTCAAAGCGGGAATGGAAATTAAAGGTTTAAATGGGGGACCTAGTCGACCGCCAAGAAGGAGTTTAAAGGAAGAAGAAATTAATAAATTGAAAAAAATTATGACAACTTTAAATTAGGAGGAATACTATGACAAATAAAATAGAGATGCCAGAAAAGGTAAAAACTTTTATTAATAACGATATAGGATTATTTATTAATAATGAATATGTGAGTAGTAAAAGTGGTGATAGCTTTGAAGTATATAACCCAGCCGACGATACAATTATTACACGAGTTGTAGAAGCGGGAACTGAGGACATTGATTATGCAGTACAATGTGCTGAAAAAGCTTTTAAAGGTGAGTGGAGTCAATTATCTGCACAAGAGCGTAGTGATCTTATTATAAAATTCACAGATTTATTAGAAGAAAACAAAGAAGAGTTAGCTTATTTAGAAGCTTTAGACAATGGTAAATCATATGAAATTGCACTTACAGACGATATACCAGGAGCAATTAATCAATTTAGATATTATGCTGGATGGGCTACAAAAGTATTAGGACAAACAACGCCTATCAGCCCTGAATACTTTAATTATTCAGTACATGAACCTATCGGAGTCGTAGGTCAAATCATTCCTTGGAACTTTCCGTTAAACATGGCTTCCTGGAAGATGGGAGCTGCACTCGCAACAGGTTGTACAATTTTAATAAAACCTGCAGAACAAACGCCTTTATCATTATTGTATGCTGCGGAATTAATTAAAGAAGCTGGTATTCCAGAAGGTGTTGTTAATGTGGTTCCAGGAAGAGGCACAATAACAGGAAAAGCGATTTCAACTCATCCTAAAATACGTAAAATCGCTTTTACAGGCTCTACGGTAACAGGTAAAGAAATAATGAAAAAAGCTGCAGATACAGTCAAAAACATTACATTAGAATTAGGTGGTAAATCAGCCAATATTATATTTGAGGATGCTGACTTGTCTGAAGCGGCAAATACTGCAGTTGATGGGGTCATGTATAACCATGGTCAAAATTGTAGTGCAGGTACAAGAATATTTGTTCAGTCTTCGATTTATGAAGAGTTTATAGAAAAATTCATTGAACAAACTAAAAAGATTAAAATCGGAGTAGGTACTGAAAAAGGTATCGATATGGGACCATTAATTTCACGTAAACAGCAGCAACGTGTTCAAGAATATATAGACATAGGTGTTAAAGAAGGCGGAAATATAGCTTATCAACAAACTTTAAAAGACAATAAAGGATATTTTGTACCGCCTACTGTGTTTACAGATTTAACAGATGATATGCGTATTGTTCAAGAAGAAATTTTTGGACCTGTGGCATGTATATTGCCATTTGAAACAGAAGAAGAAGTAGTAGAAAGAGCTAACGCTAGTGAATATGGTCTAGCTGCAGCAGTATGGACAAAAGATATTCAAAGAGCAATAAATGTTACAAACCAATTAGAGGCAGGGACAGTTTGGATAAATGATTATAATTTAGAAGATCCAGCTGCAGCATTTGGTGGTTATAAACAATCAGGTATTGGTAGAGAAATGGGCACTTATGCATTAGACAATTATACTGAAGTTAAATTTGTATGGGTAAAATTATAAAAGAATAGGAGGAATTGTCCTCCTATTCTTTTAATTTTTTTCTTTGTATAGTTTTTTACGTTGATTACAGTTTTTTATTTGTAACTCATTACGATATTTAGCAACAGTTCTTCTAGATATTGAAATATCTTGCTCTTTCAAATAAGAGACAAGCGTTTCATCAGAAAAAGGTTGTTTAAAAGGTTCGTTTTTTATTATATGTTTAATCATATGTTTAACATAATTAGTTGAAATGTTTGAATTGTGTGGTCGAACTAATAAATCGGATAAACTATATAAATTATTATTTATATGTATATAGCACGATTGAACGCCACGACTAATAGTAGAAGGGTGAAGATTAACACCTTCTGCAATCATGTTTTGAGTTAATGGTCGATATTTTAATTGATTATTAGACAAGAGACCTTCATATTGGAAAGTAATAATCATATGAATTATTTTATATAGAGTTTCAGAACGTTTAGAGAGCATAGTTTTTAAATGATTAAATTTATTTTCATTTTGCTTATATATTTCATCGTGAATAGGAACACTTTCATCTAGTGATAAAGCATTGATATAATCATCATTCATTTTAATTTTAAACCCATTATTATTTATGGTTATATATGCTTCCGGAATAACATTTTGTGGAGTATTAGATTCAAGATAAGGGAAAATTTCTTGCTCTTTGATATAAGTTAAATAATTTGTAAATGATTCGTTTGATATATCGTGATTATCAAGAAAAGTAAAATTTTGATTAGCGATATCATTAAGATGATTTCGAAATAGATTGAATAAACAGCTATCCCATAAACCTTTTTTTCGCAATTGAAATGAGATGAAATCAAAAGTATCTTTGCTAGCACAACCAATAGGTGATAAATTTTGTATAATCTCTTTAATTGATATAAACTCTTCGAAATCAATATTTTGCTGATCACAGAATAACTTTTGATCTATATCAAAAAAACCTTTATTATCAAGATTTAAAATTATAAATTTAGCAACACTAAAATTTTTACTATTTAAATTATAATCTAAAAGTTGTTCGATTAAATCTTCTCTTATATTATTATTAGTCCATCTATAGTCATCCATAGACATAGTATTATCGCTATTATTAGATTTATATTGAATATAAGGGTAATTACTTTCTAATCGGGATAAATATTGAATAATCTCTTCTTGTTTATAAGAAAGAATCTTAAGTGATTGAATTTGATAATTAGATAATTGCAGATCATTACTTAATAATTGTTCAATACTCATTAAATTACCACCTTTCTCAAATGAATATAATAAAATCATTGGTAAAATGGAATTATTATCACCTTTAATTGTTACTTTACACCAAAATTGAAATTTAGCATACTGTTTACAAGACAACTAAGAAACAAACGATTTATTCATAATATAAAACATTTAAACATAGAAAGATAAAGTAGTTAAATACATATTTTATTCAAAATGACCATAACTTCGAAAAGATTTTTAAAGAGTAGATTAAAAATATGAAAATATATTAGAACAAAAAGCAACTTAATTATTCTTTTGAGAATATTTAGTAGAGAATATTTTATGATAGAAACTATAATATATTATATAAATGCTAGTACATTGACCAACAGCAAGAAGATAAAGAAGCATAAAAACAATAAAATGATATATCCGAAATAATTTGAAAAAGATAGATTTATAAAATAAAAGCGCTACAAAATCAAAACTTGTAGCGCTTTTATTTTTTATCGCAATTTTTGATAATAGTAATTCAAATAATCCATTAATAATATAGTTCAGAATTAAGTCATTTGTGTATCATTTGCTATAAATAGTCAAAAAGATATGAAGTTAGCACTAAAATAATTATCCCTTGACTTTTTTAGAAAGCGATTGCATAATAACAAACAACATGCTTAAACGTTTAAGCAAAAATTTAAAAAGGAGTTAATTTATTATGAAACATGAAATTTTTTACCGTCCAGAAGGGGCTTATGTTGGTGATGTAATACCTTTTCAAGAAAATGGTAATGTATATTTATATTATCTTTTAGAAAATAGAAAAGATAAGAATAGTGGGACACCTTGGTCTTTATTAACAACAAATGACTACGCTCATTTTCAGGATTATAATATTGCTTTTTCATCTGGTGGCATAGAAGAAATAGATTTTAATTGTTATACAGGTAGTGTAGTTACTGATGAAAAAGGAAACCATCATCTTTTTTATACTGGGAATAATCCTAAAATGATTGATGAAAATGGAAAATCTCAACAATTTATTATGCATGCTATAAGTTATGATGATATGAATTCATGGCATCGTAAATATAATTGTACATTTGGTCCAGGTATTGGGTATGAAAAATACGATTGGAGAGATCCATTTGTATTTAAAGATGAAAATAATGTGTGGCGTATGTTAATTACTGCTAGAAAAAATTACGGTCCTGAAAGAAGAAGAGGTGTTATAGCACAATATAAATCAAATAATTTATATGACTGGGAAGAAAGTGAGATTTTTTGGGATCCTAATCGATTTGTTGCTATGGAGTGTCCAGAAGTTTTTAAATGGGGGGACTGGTGGTACTTAATTTATTCGGAATTCACTGATAAATTTACTACGAGATATAGAATGTCGAAAGGCCTAGACGGTCCTTGGTTCGCACCTGAAAAAGATACAATCGATGGTAGAGCCTTTTATGCATCTAAAAGTACATTTTTAAAAGGACGTCGTTATTTTACCGGATGGATTTCTACAAAAACAAATGAAAATGATGATGGTGACTGGCAGTGGGCTGGTAATATAGCTACATTAGAAGCTAAACAAAAGGATGATGGAACTTTAGCATTTAGTCTACCAAGCTCTCTAAAAAATAAATTTAAAGAGGAGCTGCCAATTTCCATAGAAAAAAAAGTGTTGAATTCATGGGATAGTTATAAATATATTTTATCCAAAGAAGAAATTCCAAATACTGCGTATATTAAGGCTAATATAAATATAGGTAAAAACACTAAAGAATGTGGTTTATTATTACGTGCTTCTGAAGATGGTAATGAAAACTATGCTATTCGTTTAGAACCCAACCAATCAAGAATGGTATTTGATCGATGGCCTAGAAAACAAACAGGAAATGAGCAATGGCAGGTTTCAGGAGACGTTCCTTTTTATTTAGAACTAGAACGTCCTTGTAATCTTCAAGAAGGCGCACACAAAATTGAGATTTTATTGGAAGGTAGTATAGCAATGATTATTTTAGATGATGAAATATCACTGAGTACGAGGGTTTATAACCGACAAACCGGAAGAATTGGTTATTTTTCAAATGATGGAAAAATGACTTTAACAAACCTTGAAGTAAAAACTTTAAAACAATAATTTAGAGACTAAGGGGGATGACATGTGAATTTAGGTAAGGTTTATACTTTTCGTTTCACTATAGGTTTTGGATTGTTTGCAATATTACAGAATATGGGGTTTTATATGATTGCCTCTGTTTTAATGCCATCTAGGTTAAAAGATATTGGGTTGGCTCATCCAGAAGCTTTTTTAGGAACTATAAACGCTTCTGGAGCTGTACTATCTTTATTTATTAACGTTTTTGTAGGTGCTATGTCTGATAGGACAAGGTCAAGATTTGGCAAAAGAACTCCTTGGTATATGGGAGGAGCAATAGTAGCAGCACTATCCTTTTTTTTAATAGGCATACCTGGAACAGGCTATGGCATTTTAATAGCTTATTGTTTTGCCAATATCGGTCAAAATATGATGACAGCTCCTATAGTAGCAACTCTATCAGATAGAGTACCAGAAAAGAATAGAGGATTAGTATCTGCATCTTATGGCGGAGGGATTACAATAGGCCAAGCTATGGGTACTTTACTTGGTTCATTATTTATATTCCATACAATAGCAGGGTTTATTACTTCAGGTTCTATGTATATAGTGGCTGGGATAATAACATTCTTGCTACTACCTAAAGAAAAAAGTAGCAATATGAAACCTTCAGATAGTGAAAAAGAACGTATTTGGTCTATAATTATACAATCTTTTACACCGCCAATGAAAGCGCCAGATTTTTGGAAAGCTTTTATATGTCGTTCAAGTTTAATAATTGCTTATCAGATGATTGTGTCTTACCAATTGTATATTCTTGAAGATCACGTCGGTCAGAATAAAGAAAGTGCTGCTAGTGTTATATCAATAATGTCGATAATAACTATGGCTGTATCTCTCTTGGCTACAATGACATCAGGACCAATATCTGATAAAATTGGTAAACGAAAGGCTCCTGTAATTCTCTCGTGTTTTCTTTATGCTATCGGGATAGCGATACCTTGGGTTTTTCCTACAGTTACTGGAATGTTGCTATTTGCAGGTATAGCAGGATTAGGCTATGGTATGTATATGTCTGTTGATCAAGCTTTAAATATTGATGTTTTGCCTAATAAAGAAAATGCTGGGAAAGATTTAGGCTTTATTAATGTAGCTACCACAGCGGGACAAGCTATAGGTTCTGGTGTTACATCTACATTAGTAACCATTTCAGGTTCATATAATATTGTATTTCCAGTTGCTATTATAATAACGATTATAGCAGCATTTTCTGTTTGGAAAATAAAAGGAGTAAATTGATGAAAAAAGTAACTTTACATGATGTAGCTAAGGCAGCCAATGTTTCAGTAGCTACAGCCTCTTGGGCTATTAATGATAAAAATAAATCAAGAATACCAGAAAGTACTCGTATAAAAGTCCGTGAAACTGCTGAACAATTAGGATATTTCCCTAATGCTTTAGCTAAAAGTTTAGTGGATAGAAAGTCTAAACTGATAGGTTTTGTAACAGATGATGTAGCTACGTCTCCTTTTGCGGGAGAAATTATTAAAGGGGCTCAAGAAGAGGCTTGGAAAAATGGAAGTCTCCTTTTAATAGTTAATACGGAAGGTAAAGAAGACATTGAAAAACAAGCCTTAGATATGTTGATTGAATACCAAGTTAAAGGAGTTATTTATTCTACTTGGTATCATCATTCTATAACTACACCAAAGTTGTTGGAAAGAACTGATGCAGTATTAGTTAATTGTTTTGATCCCCAAAATAATTATATTTCTGTAATACCTAATGAATTTCAGGGTGGAAAAGCTGCTACTGAAACTTTAATTAAATGTAAACATCATCGAATT
Source organism: Mammaliicoccus sp. JADD-157 (assembly GCF_049310805.1). Lineage (NCBI taxonomy): Bacteria > Bacillati > Bacillota > Bacilli > Caryophanales > Staphylococcaceae > Mammaliicoccus > Mammaliicoccus sp. JADD-157. Next base: position 227,294 of record NZ_JBMOVZ010000001.1, read on the forward strand.
GCTTTTATAAATACAAATAAAAAATCACCTGCCCAGGAATATAGGTTGAAAGGATATAAAAAAGCACTAGAAAATTATAGCTTAAAATTTGATCCATCTTTAGTAATTTATACAGATCCAACGCAAAAAGGAGGATTCAAAGTTACTGATGAAATAATTCAATCAAAAGCAACTGCAGTATTTTGTCATAATGATCGTGTAGCTATGGGTTTATATGATGGATTAAAAGAAAAAGGCATTTCTATACCAGAAGATATATCTATTATCGGTTTTGATAACCAAAAAATTATTTCAGAAAATCTTTATCCTGAATTAACTTCAGTTGCTTTACCTCATTATGAATTGGGAGTCCGTGGAGTCAGGGAGTTGTTAAAATTAAACGATTGTGTTGGTGAGCATCCAGATTCAAAATCAATATATATAGATACACCTATTATAAAAAGACAATCTATTAAAAGTTTATAAACACAAGAAATTTTAGGAGAGACTCAGTTTATTTAATAAGATATGAAAAAGTCTAAGTCATTATAAAAAATAATTATTCCTATAACAATACTAGATATAATCCTTGACCATATTATTATTCCTCCAAATATTTTATTGTCTTTAACATTAGCAAGAAATCTGAAAAAATTATGAATAATATAGTGAAATTTAAAATTTCGATATAGATAAAATCTTATTTTGTATTTCATCCAGTACGATGCCATTATTGGTTTAACGAAAATAAGTATTAATTTATATACTAATCCCCTCACTACTGCGAATAGTGAGGGGATTTTTTAGTGTGGATTAATGTTGCTCGAAATTGGCAGGTCTTAAAGCGTGATTTTTAAATTACTTTCCTGTTAATTGATGGTTGAAAAATTATATTTCGAATTCACCTTCGTAAAAATATTCAGCATTATAATTAAATAAATCTTTAATTGGTGATTGATAATATGTAATATAATTATCTATTTTATTGCTTTTTATCCACTTTATTTTTGATATTTCTTTCGGCGAATTATTATTAATATTTCCACCTGTTATTTTACAATTAAATGTAATAAATAAAGCATGATTGTTATGATTCAAGATTTTTCCCTCGTTAATTGCAACTATATTTTTTACTTCTACATCAAAGCCAGTTTCTTCATAGAACTCTCTTATTACTGCTTCTCTCAAAGTTTCGTTTATTTCAACAGATCCACCAGGTAAACTCCAAGTATCATGTTTAATATTATGAACAGCCAATATTTCATCATTCTCATTTTTTACTAAACCATAAACGACTTTCACTTCGTTCATCTAAAACCCACCTTTTTTAATAACTAAAAACTAATCTGTTTTTAAAATTGTTTTTAGTTTTCTTTTAAGTTCAAATTCAATATACAATAAATATTTCACTAATTTTAGCACCAAAATATTTTGTTTCTGATAACTATTTATACCATAAAACATATTGTTTTTTAACCAAACCTTTTTATGAATTAATATATTTGGATTTAGTATACATACTCTATACACTCTTAACCGGCTATAAACAAAGAGACTACAATAAAAGCTCTTTCTGAGGAATTATTAAATGAATTTTTGAAAAGTAATTACTGATAAGATACAATTTTTATATATTTATAATCATGTAGTTACTGTAAAAATTGATTTTGGAATCAACTCCTAACTCCAGCCCCTTTCGAAGAAACAAAAAGCCTAGTAGAATGCACTACGATTTAAAAAAACTAGCGTCAAAAGAGCATGTGAATCTACAGTAGAATCAAGTGATACAATTTCGATATTAAGAAAGGAAGGTTTTTTATGAAAGTAGCCATTATGGAAAATACAAATAGCATACCAGAAATCGGAACATTCCCTGAACCGCAAAATAATAATGAGTTAGTAAAAGTTAACGTTTCAACAGTAGCTTTAGAAAATGTAGATAAATTAATATTTTCTGGACAACATTATACAAGTAGTCAATTTACTGAAATTAAACCCTTTATTCCCGGTTTGAGCGGCATCGGTAAACTTGATACAGGGGAGACTGTTTCTTTTTCTAATTTACAACCTCCTTATGGATCACTTGCTGAATTTGCTTATGTTTCTGAAAAAAATTTAACATATGTTTCTGCAAAAACTGATTTGAAAAAAATAGCTACAGTACCAAAATCAGCTATGACTTCTGCAATACCATTAGTGGCTTCAAAAGAAACTCTTAAAGAAAAGGTTGTTTTAATCAATGGGGCAACTGGATTTGCGGGACAAATAGCTGTACAAATTGCTAAACATTTAGGCGCAAAAACTATTATTGCTACAGGACGAAACAAAGAAACACTTAATAAATTATTATCATTAGGTGCAGATAAAGTTTTTAATTTAACAGAAGAAAAGAACTTACTAGCAAAATCAATTAAAAATAATCGTCCTCATTTGATAATTGATTATTTATGGGGAGAACCTACTGAATTAATTTTAGGTAGCCTAATACCAGAGTCTTTTGATTTTTCAACAGTAACTAAGCTATTTCAAGTTGGACAATCAGCAGGAAAGAGAATATCTATCGATGCTACTTCTATACGTACTTCTGGGGTCGAGATAGTAGGTTTTGTTCATTATTATAATCAGGATACTTTAAAAAAAGCTGAGAATGTTGTATTTAAGTTATTAGATAAAGGTAACATCTCTGTTCCTATAAAAGAATTTGATTTCAACGATATTTCTGATGCTTGGGAATACCAACCTCAGAATGGGGAAAGAGTTGTTATAAATATTAATTAAAGAATAAACAAGAAGTTGGTAGAAGGATGCCATATACATGGCATATCTTTATAGGAGTATTTATTTTATTGGTGTCTTTACTGTTTAAAAACGCTCGTTTTGACACATGATTATTATCTATTTATATAATATTTTTAATATTTACGATTTTCTATAAACTGTCCGATGATGACGTTTATAATTCAATTAACGAAAAAGAGTAGTAATAATGCATCAACCCCCTCACTATTTGCGGTAGTGAGTTTTTTTGTTTTGTTATAAAATTTACACTTTATTTTAATATGTTTCAATAGTATTTATAATTTAGAAAATGAATAAATAATTTGAATAAAAAAGATGCAATTACATTAAAAGTTATTGCTATTTGCTTATATTTTAGTAAAATTATCTGTATTAGTTTGCAGAATTTTTAGAAATTTTAAAACAAAGGGGAATTTTATGGATGAGTTCGGGTTTTTATCGTTAATACCACCGATAATAGCAATTTTTATGGTATTGCTTACAAGAAGTGTGATTATTTCTTTATTTATAGGGCTTTTTTCAGGAATATTATTATTAAATAATTTCCATATTATACAATCATTAAAAGTTTTAATTAAAGATTTTATCTATACAACAATGTCTGATGATGGAAATATAGGAGTATTAGTATTATTAATCTTTATAGGAGGCTTTGTTGCTCTTTTAGAAATATCTGGAGGAGGTAAAGCATTTGCTAATAAAGTTGTAGGTAATGTAAAAAGTAGAATTAAGATACAACTTTTTGCTTGGATAAGTGGTGTAGCTATTTTTTTCTCAGAGATGGGTACTCCATTAATTGTGGGACCGATATATGAAAAGCTGTTTGACAAAGCCAGAATATCGAGAGAAAAACTAGCTTGGATTATTGATTCTACCTCATCTCCTGTATCTGTTATGGTTCCATTCATAGGTTGGGGCGTCTATATTATGGGATTGATTGAGAGTCAATTTAATAGCTTAAATATAAAGATGAGTTCTTGGGATGCATTCATTGAAGCACTTCCTTATTTCATATATCCTATTCTAGCAGTTTTAATTGTCCCTTTAATTGTTATATTAAAATTAGATTTTGGACCTATGAAGAAAGCTGAAGAAAGAAGTATAAATACTGGAGAAATATATTGGCCAGAATCAAAACCTTTAAGAGAAAGTATATTAGAAGATGATGAAGTTTCTAAAAATAGTAGTCCAATTATGATCTGGTTACCAATATTAGTTTTGATAGTAAGCTTAATTTCTTTATTGGCTCCTAAAGGCTTTCCATTTCAAAGTGTTGAAGGAATAGATTTTAGAATAGCTTTAACTCTTTCTTACTTCTTTGCATCCATAACTTTAGTCGTATTATTAGTAATTTACAAAATACGTAAACTTGGAGAAGCAATAGCATCTTATACAACAGGTATGAAAAAAATGACGGATATATTAATTATTTTAATTTTATCATGGTCCCTTGGATTACTATTAGACAAATTAGGAACTGCAAATTATATTGTCGAAATTATTAATGGCAATATTCCTATTGCTATAGTTCCTGGATTAATATTTGTTGTGGGAGCTGGTATGTCATTTGCCAATGGTACGTCGTGGGGTACTTTTGCCATCATGCTACCGTTAGCTATGCCATTAGCATTTCAACTAGATATACCGATGGCTGTTTGTATTGGAGCAGTAATATCAGGGGGGATTTTTGGAGATCATTGTTCACCAATTTCAGATACAACTATTTTATCTTCTACAGGTGCTGGGTGTGACCATAAAGACCATAATAAAACTCAAATTCCAATAGCATTATTTAATGGAATTATAACTTTTGCCACTTTATTAGTAACAAGCTTTATAAACTTTAAATTTTCAATTTTATTCGCCATTTTATTTATGGTGCTTGGCGTGTTTTTATTTAATAAAATGAAATTAAAAACTTTTAATAATTAGGAGTAATTATATTATTAAACTTTAAGCAGTCGTTTTAGCAAAGATAAAAATAAATTAATGAAGGTTTGAAAACTTGAGAATGGTATATAACGAAATTTTGAAAGTTAAATCCGAAAACATAAAAAATCTATTAAAAAAGCTTTCTCAACGCTACAGATTTAACAAATTATTAAGTTCGTAAAGGAGTACATTTTAGAGATATACATGCTATTGTGGTTGAGTTAGTAACAGGATGAAGTTATAATATGCGTAACGAAAATTAGTATCACTTTATACATCAAAACCCCTCACTAATAGTAATAGTGAGGGGTTTTTAGTGTGGATTAATGTCACCTATTTTGATTGCGTTTGCTTAGCCAATAAGCAAAATACGTAATAACACAGCTACTGATGAATGACAGAGATGATGTTTATACATTATAAAACGCAATTAGCTTATGAATTTACGATTACTTGCCAAAGTATTTTATGTGTCGACTATAACATGAACGCACATTTATGCGAGTAAATTATTGATTGGAATACATATTAATTTTTAAAAAAATATTATTCATAAGAATTTAGTATTTCTTTGCTTTTTTCTTGGAACATTTCAGAAATAATAAATGATTTTAAATCGGTACAAAAGCTGCAACAGCAAAACCGAATACAACAGCTACAGAACTAGCAAACCAAACGTTAGGTCCCGTCCAAATTGGTAAATAATAAAAGGCTAATGTTGAAATGACCATACCTATACATCCAAACCAACCAATCTTATCACCAACAACGTCCCAAAAAAGATTAGTGAAGATAGTTACAATGTACATGAGTCCCCATATACGTAGCCATTCTGATGTTGTAAATCCTACAGTGTCTGTAAATACAATCGGCATGATAACGACTAAACCAAAGAGTACCAATTGATTAATCGTTCTAACAACACTAGCAATCGCTATTTGTGGTTTTTTTAAGATTGTAATACCTCTAGCAAAATCGATTAACATTTCTTTAGATGTTAATTTGTCTGCTTCTTTGTCTTTGCCTTTTTTCTTTGACTAAGAACATCGCCATTAAGCCCCCGATTAAAATAAAAACAATTGATAACCATAATGTCCCCATAAAGCCAATCCAAGGGATTGTGAAACTAGGTAAATATGTCCCCAGAAAACCTATTCCAACAGAATACATGGCCCAGAACCATCCCATTGCAGAAGCCAAGCGATGTCTAGGTGCAGAATAAGTAATCCACACTACAAAGCTGTAAATAAACATTGGATAAGCGAACCCACGAATACCATACATAATGAGCATCATTGTATAACTATGTTGCTCTATGCCTAAAGTCAAGAAGGCATTATGAAAGACAATCCAAATAATGAAGGATAATACCATAATTCTTATGGGGCTGAAAATTTCTGCTAAAATACCAGATAACCATGACGCGATTGCTATTACTAAGCCGTAAAGTGTTAATATAGTAGAAGCTTGATGGGCTTCAACACCAATATTAACAATGTATTTAGATAAAAAGCTTGTTCTATTCCATCACCTGTCATGAAGATGGCGACGGCAATATAACCCCAAATTAAGATTAAGGGGAGCCCTAAAAATTGCTTGGAGCTATTTGGATTTAATGATTCCACAATAATCTCTCCTACTATATAGATTCAAAAGTATTCTGTTCATTGCAAATAACACCTTTAATTAAGCGTGTTCATCTACTTGTTGTTCAAGTTGAAGATATGATTTGAAACGTTGAATGTATTTTTTAAAGCTATCAATATCCTTCTCGTTAGCATCTAATGTAAGTTGGTCAGTATTATTAAAAGCATATGCGTTTAAATAACCTGGTAGGGTATAATGCTGTTTTTCTACCAAATACCGTGCTAAAACAGCTATTCCCCATGCGCCACCTTCACTTGCTGTTTTCATCACACTAACCGGACTTTCTAATGCAGCTGCTAAAAATGATTGCGCTACTTTTTCTGTTTTAAAAATTCCTCCATGACCTAACATGGTATCTATTTGAATATTTTCTTTTTCCTTTAATAAATCAATACCTATTTTCAAGGTGCTGAAGGCAGTATAAATATGTGTTTTCATAAAGTTTTCTATATTAAATTCACTATCAACATGACGTAAAAACATTGGATAGCCTTGTTTTACATCTGTGATAAATTCACCTGAGATGTATCCGTATGATAATAGTTTTCCTAGATCTTCATCTCCATTAAAAGCGCTTTCAAATAACTTTGTAAATAACTCATTTTTATCGTATTTCACATTCATTACTCTAAATACATCTTCAAAAAGTCCAATCCATGCATTGATATCAGAAGTACAATTATTCGCATGAATCATAGCAACGTCATAACCATCCGGTGTTGTCACGATGTCTACTTCTGGATATACATTTTTGATGGGTTGTTCTAAGACAATCATGGAAAAGATACTTGTCCCTGCTGAAATATTACCTGTTTTAGGAGCGACACTATTCGTTGCAACCATACCAGTAGCTGCATCTGACTCTGGGGCACACATTGGACAACCAGATTGTAATTGGCCATTAGGGTCAATGAGTTTAGCACCTGTGTTAGTTAAATAACCAGCAAATTCACCAGCTACAATAACTTCTGGTAAAATATCATTGATATCTTGTTGGTAACCTAAATCTTGAAAAAGTGTATTAAAGCGTTCTAATAAATCTTGGCGTAACACTTTTTGATCAGTATCAATAGGAAACATACCCGATGCATCGCCGATACCTAATATTTTTTTATCTGTTAAATACCAATGAACATAACCAGCCAGGGTTGTCATATAACGTACTTTTGATACGTGAGCTTCTTTGTTCAAGGCAGATTGGTAAAGTTGGGCAATACTCCAACGCTCAGGAATATTTACATTAAAATGATTCCGTAACAATTCAGCGGCTTCGTTCGCATTGTTATTTCTCCATGTTCTAAAAGGTACTAATAAGTCATCGTTTTCATCAAAAGCTAAATAACCATGCATCATGCCACTAATGCCTAAAGATGACAAATTAGTAATATGTGTACCACATAAATTTTTGATTTTTTGAGCCATTTCGTTATAGCTTTGTTGAATACCAATCCAAACATCATTCATTGAATAGGTCCAGTAGCCATTTTCATATTGATTTTCCCATTCATAAGAACCAGTGGCAACTGTGTTGCAAGCGGGGGTGATTGCTACAGTTTTAATTCTTGTGGAACCAAATTCAATGCCTACTGAAAGTTGACCGCTGTTAACATAATTCTTCAACATTTCAATATTCATTTGTAACCTCTTTCTATATGATATGTAAACGGTGCCAAAAACGAATATTAATCTAATTTTTCTGAAAAGTCAATATAATGATTGTTAAACAAAAGAAAATTATTGAAAAACTATGATATTCAGTATTTTTTGTTACTCTTGTTTTTTTATTATACCTGCTGTGCCATTTTCTACAATGTTATAAAAATGGAAAATCAATTCATCTTTAGAAATCCTAGACTCATCTTGAACCCAATGCTTAATAAGGGAGATACCTGCCCCTGACACATAACTCATAAAGTAGGAAAAGGGCATGTTTCCTATTGCGTCATTCATGTTTTTATAAGAACTTAAATGATTATGTATCAGAAGATAAAGCTTTTCTTCTAACATAGAGACTTTTCCCATGTTAAACATTGTATAATAAAAAGTTATATGTTGATCAATATGATTGATTAAATATTCTATAATACTTCTAAGGTTTTCTTTTGAAAAAATTGTTTCGACTATATCTTGTTCGCTTATAAAATTTTGTAAATCATCAATTTTTTCATTCTCCATTTTTTCTAACAAATCGTACTTGTCTGCGTAATTAGCATAGAAAGTACCTCTACTAACATCAGCTAAATCAATGGTTTGTTGAATGGTGATATTATGAAAATTTTCTTTTTTTAATAAACTTAAAAACGCCATCTTGATAGCATTTTGAGATTTCCTAATTCTTCTATCTTGGACCATATATTTTCACCTACAGATTGTGTATATTAAACACAAGTATTTTATCATCTAGTATATTGCAATGTTTTAGAGATTTAAATAGCTATGTGAAATACCTAAACTTATTCATTAAGTAAAATATAGCATATTAATATTCGATAGCGATTAAAAAATATTTTAATCTTATTTCTTTTTTATAATTTTTGTTGCTAATTTAGTAATATGACTTAAAATGAAAATCATACTAATCTTATTAAACTAAAGGAGGAATAAAATTGGTTAAAAACATTAATAAATACTTAATCGAATTACTAAATCATAATGAAGTTAGTGAATTTAGAAAAGAATTGCTACAGCTACATGCATATGAACAAAGTGAATATTTTGATTTACTTACTGTAGAAGAAAGAAAAAAACATTTGAAGTATTATCTCCAAAGGAGATTGCACATTTTTGGAGCTATTTAGATTTAGGTAGCAATCAAGAGAAGAAAATATTCGACGAAATGGATCCAAATTATGCAAGCAAAGTTCTCGAACATATGTCGGATGATGACGCAGTAGATGTACTTAATCTATTAAGTAAAACACAGCGGGTTAGCCTATTAACACTTATGGATGAGTATAAAGCCTCTCACTTAAAGTCATTACTTAATTATGAAGAAGAGACTGCAGGCGGAATTATGACAACTGAATAGGTTTCGTTGTCCCCTGAGATGAATGTAAGAGAAGCGCTCATGCACGTTAAAAGTTTATCATCGTCGGCTCAAACAATTTATGCTCTTTACGTAATCAATGATCAAAAAAGTTAATAGCAGTCATGTCTTTACGTGATTTAATTAATTCGGACATGGAGGATTATGTAAAAATGTGATGAGTACGAATATAATTAGCGCAGATATTGCAGAAGATCAAGAAACTGTAGCTAAAACAATCAGAGATTATGATTTAATCGCCATCCCTGTCGTAGACTATCAACAGCATTTACTTGGTATAATTACAGTTGACGATATTTTAGATGTAATTGAAGCAGAAGCTAGTGAAGATTATTCAAAATTAGCAGGTGTTAATGACGTTAAAGAAACAAAAGAATCTGTTTTTCAGACAGCAAAACAACGTTTACCTTGGCTGGTTTTACTTACTTTCCTAGGTACGATAACGGCAACGATATTAGGTTCATTTGAAGATACGCTTGCAAAAGTTGGGTTACTTGCAGCGTTCATTCCTATAATTAGTGGTATGTCGGGTAACACAGGAACGCAAGCGTTAGCCGTTTCGGTGCGTAGTATTTCTACAGGAGAAATACAAAAAGAAAATAAATTAAAACATGCATTACATGAGCTGGGCAGTGGTTTAATTTCTGGATTAATATGTAGTCTTATTTTATTTACTATTATTATAGTTCTTTACGGTCAACCCTTGTTAGCAACAATCGTCGCAATAAGCTTAACAGTAGCTATGACAGTAGGTACAACAATTGGGTCGCTTATCCCGTTATTTATGGATAAAATAGGCATTGATCCTGCCGTAGCAAGTGGCCCCTTTATTACTACCATTAATGATATAGTAAGCATGTTGATATATTTTGGTCTTGCGACTTCATTTATGAGTTACTTAGTTTAACAAAGAAATATTAAATATTTTATTTTGAACAGAACCCCCTAAACGTTGGTTTAGGGGGTTTTTTATTATATAGGATGACAATACGTCATTTACTGCACAAAATAGAGTAGACTGTTCATTTTCATACAATAAGGGATACTATGCATATTGTTTGGAGGTGTAAGTATAGGCTAAAATGAAGTTGTAATAAAAATAAAGCATTACCTCATGCGAAAGGAATGATTTAAATGACTAAACAAATGTTAGGTAATTCAAAATTAACTGCAACTCCAATTGAAGAGATTAAAGAAGGTACAAATCACATCGTTGTTGATAGTATTCAATATGGTAATCAAGAAATGGTTATGGAAAAAGATATTGCGGTGCCAATGTCAGATGGTGCAGAATTATACGTTAACGTCATTCGTCCTAATAAAGCAGGGACATTCCCAGTTGTGATGTCTGCAGACACATACGGTAAAGACAACAAACCAAACATTAATAATATGGGCCCACTTTGGCCAACGCTTGGCGCAATCCCAACTTCAAGCTTAACACCAGAAGAGTCTCCCGACCCTGGCTTCTGGGTTCCGAATGATTATGTTGTTGTCAAAGTTGCACTACGTGGTAGTGCTAAATCTAAAGGTTCTTTGTATCCTTGGGGCCTTTCAGAAGCGAAAGACTATGCCGAAGTGATTGAATGGGCTGGCCAACAATCATGGAGTAACGGTAACGTTGGTACCAACGGGGTTTCTTATTTAGCAGTTACACAATGGTGGGTGGCTTCATTAAACCCGTCTCATCTTAAAGCCATTATCCCTTGGGAAGGTTTAAACGATATGTATCGTGAAGTTGCTTTCCATGGCGGTATTCCTGATACAGGATTTTACAGATTTTGGCACGATGGGCTTATCAATAGATGGCCAAATTCAGACATTGAAGATTTAAAAGGTTCCCAAAAAAACCATCCTTTATTTGATGATTATTGGAAAGGCAAACAAGCAGATCTTTCTGCAATTAAAGTGCCAATATTTGTTTGTGCAAGTTGGTCAACACAAGGTTTGCATAACCGTGGTACATTCGAAGGATTTAAACAAGCTTCTTCCAAAGATAAATGGCTTAAAATCCACGGACGTAAAGAATGGGAAACATATTATGCACGTGAATCTCTTGAACAACAAAAAGATTTCTTTGATTATTATCTCAAAGGTATCGACAACGATTGGCAAGATACACCTAAAGTGAGCTACGAAGTAAGAGATAAATTTTATCAAGGTTACACAAAACATACAAGTAATTTCCCAATTCCAAATACAAAAGAAACAGCTTTATATTTAGATGGTCAAACAATGTCACTCAACACTTCAAAACCTCAAGATACAGCTAAAGTTTCTTATGACAGTGAAGCTGAAGGTAATGATGAAGCCAGATTTAGCACTGCGTTTGACCAAGATACAGAACTTACAGGCAATATGAAATTGAAGCTATGGGTTTCTGCCGACAAATCCGATGATATGGATTTATTCGTAGGTATTAAAAAAATAAATCGCCAAGGCGAAGAAGTGAACTTTCCAGACTTTAATCATATTGAAGATGGACAAGTTGCGACAGGTTGGTTACGTGTATCTCACCGAGAATTAGATCAAGATAAATCTACGCCACTACAACCATGGCATACACATGAAAACGAAGCTAAACTTAATAAAGATGAAATCGTACCTGTAGAAGTTGAAATTCTACCTTCTGGTACATTATTCAAACAAGGTGAAAGCATCCAAGTTGTCGTTAAAGCAAGTGAAGTTGTTAAAGGCAACAGTACACCAGGACTAAAAACACGTTATGAACATGACGAAACAGTAAATCAAGGTATACACAACATTTATACAGGTGGAAACTATGATTCACATCTACTTGTACCAGTAATACTAAATCACTAATATTTCATTTTAATGTTAGTCATGCTCATTTTCATACAATATAACTGTTGTATGAAAATGAGCTATTTTTATTTAATTATTATTGAAAAGGAGTAATTTAAAAATGACAATTGAAACTACATCTAAACAAATCAAAGCACCCGTGACAATTGTAGGCGCAGGTATGGGAGGTCTTGTCTTAGCACGCGTGCTGTATCTTCAAGGCATTCCAGTCACAATTTATGAAGCTGAAGCTTCAACAGCAGCACGTACACAAGGTGGCAAATTGGATATTCACGAACGTGATGGCCAAATTGCACTGGAAATCGCAGGATTAACAAACGAATTTAAATCAATTATTCAAGAAGGTGGCGAAGCCTCACGTGTGGTAGATCAAAGCGGAAAAGTGCTACTCGATGATCCAGATGATGGCACACAAGGTCGTCCTGAAGTGCTTCGTGGAGATTTACGGAATATTTTACTAGCTTCTTTACCTGAAGGCACAATTCAGTGGAATAAAAAATTGACAAATATCCAAACACTTATCGACGGTCAACATGAATTGACGTTTGCGGATGGTTCTACGGTGACTACAAATGTGCTAGTAGGTGCAGATGGTGCTTTTTCTAAAGTACGTCCTTTATTGTCAGAAGCAACACCGGAATATGTCGGTATCGCATCTGTAGAAACGTATTTATATGATGTTGATGAAAAACATGCCGATGCGGCAAACATAGTAGGAAAGGGTGCAATGTATGCATTATCACCAGGCAAAGGATTTCAAGCACACAGAGAGCCTAACAATATTATTCATACGTATGTCTCACTGAAACGTTCCAAAGCATGGTTTGATGAAATCGACTTTGAAAACCCAGAAACTGCGATAACTCAAATTGCAGCAGAATTCGAAGGATGGCCTAAAGAACTGACAGCATTAATTAATGATAGTGAAACAGCACCTGTTTTACGTAAAGTATATGCCTTGCCAGTTGGTCATCGTTGGAATCATGTACCTGGGGTAACGCTCATTGGGGATGCGGCGCATCTTATGCCACCAGCAGGTGAAGGTGCAAACTTAGCGATGTTTGATGGTGCGAAATTAGGCGAAGCTATCGCGGATAATCTTGATAATGTTGAAGAAGCAATTGCTGCATATGAAGCACCCATGTTCCCACGTAGTACAGCAGCGGCAGCGAATGCAGATGAATTCCTTGATATATTACTTGGTGATCGTGCACCATTTGAATTAGCTGAGACATTAAGAGAAGTTTTAGATGGTAATAAATAAATACGCTTTCTCATCATTTAATGAGTCTTGGTTAAAAAATAGTATTGTTAAAATTTAAAGAAAGGAATAGCCAATTGTTCAAACATGTTTGAAACAGTTATAGTTTTAAATTCACTCACAATCCTAGAATATAAATACCAGGTAAATGAAAGAGATTTGTCTAATAAACAACTTAGTGATTAAATTGTTTATTTATTTTATTGAAATTAGGAGGATTCAATTATGAATACATTAGAATTAAAAGGGGCCCAATTAAATTACTATAAAATTGGCCAAGGTCCTATTCTCATACTTGTTCCTGGTGCAAACGGTACAGGCGACATCTTCTTACCATTAGCTGAACAGTTAAAAGATAGATTTACAGTAGTTGCTGTAGATCGCCGTGATTATGGTCACAGCGAATTAACTGAATCGCTTCCTGAACGTACTCAAAATAGCGATGATGATTATCGTGTAAAACGTGATGCCAAAGATATTGCTGAATTAGCAAAATACTTAAGTGACGAACCTGTTTATATCTTAGGTTCTAGTTCTGGTTCAATCGTTACAATGCATGTATTGAAAGACTACCCTGAAGTTGTAAAAGAAATTGCATTTCATGAACCACCAATCAACACATTTTTACCAGATAGCAAATATTGGAAAGATAAAAATGATGAAATCGTCAATATTGCATTAACCGATGGTTTACAATCAGCGATGACAGTTTTCGGGGAAACGCTTAAAATTTCCACATTAGATGCTAAAAGTATGACTCAAACTGTATCTGAAGATAATGAAGCACAAAAAAGACAATATGAACGTATGCTGTTCTGGGTTGAATATGAAATCAGACAATATACTCATTCTGATATCTCTTTAGAAGACTTATCAAAACATAAAGATATTGTTACTTTATTAAACGGTACAGATTCTAAAGGGTCGTTTCCACAAGATGTTAATTTTTATATTGCTGAACAAACAGGTATACAAATTTTAGATATTCCTGGCGGACACTTAGGTTACGTTCAAAAACCTGAATACTTTGGTAAAGTATTAGTAGAAATGTGGAGATAGAGTCCTTTAAAGGAAAAAAATCGTTACCGTAATTAATAAATGATTTGAATTAACTGATAGAAAAGAGGCTTTTATATGAAAAGTATTACATTTGAAGAACACTTTATATTAAAAGAAGTTCAAGATGAAATGGTTGATCTTATACATCCTGAACCAGATGGCGTTCCTATGCAAGCAATGTTAAGTGCATTGGAAAGTAAAACGGGGTTCTCTGATGACGATGAAATACAAAACCACGAAAAACGCGATTGAACTTTGTCGTTACGCTAATGATAAATTGTATGACTATATTCAAACGTGCCCAGACCGTTTTCTTGAATTTGCTATTATTCCTATTAATGAACCCAAAGCAGCTGCCGATGAATTAGAACGCGCTATAACGCAATTAAATTTCAAGGATGTGCTGATACCAGGGAGACCTGTAGATGTTTTTTTAGAACAAGAAAAATATGATGCTATTTTTGCTAAAGCTGAAGCATTAGGTGTACCTATATATTTACATCCTGCACCTTTTAATGCGGATATCTACCAAGCTTATTATAAGAGTGATGTTTATTCCGATGCTACTGCAGCTTCATTTGCATCCTATGGTTATGGATGGCACATCGATGTCGGTATTCATGCGATTCACCTTGTCTTAGGCGGTGTTTTTGACAAACATCCAAACTTACAAATGATTATTGGACATTGGGGAGAATTTGCACCATTTTTCTTAGAAAGAATGGATGAAGCACTTCTTTCAGACCATTTAAATGAGCCTATAAGTTATTACTTTAAAAATCATTTTCATAACTATTATGAAAAGAATTTAAATCATCATTTGATTCAGTCCAAATATTAGAAAATTTTTCAGTTTCTTTATTAAAAACTGTATATAATGGGTCCAACTTATCCCAATAACCCAATTTTCCTTCACTATTAATACCTGTTCTAAACACTTTATTATTATTTACAATACTCATAATCACATAAATAAAAGCAGGATAAAGTTTATATTCTTTCGTTTTTATTATATTTTTAAACAAAGTAATATCAATTTCTTTAGTAATACTAAAACTGGTTTGTTGGTTAAAATAATGATTAAAGTATACTTTTCTATCCCAAGTTTCTAAATTAATAATATTAAAAGCCATTTATAATTTCCTCCTAAATTTTAAGTTGCTTTTTATGTTTAGGAGGAATAATCCTCTGTTTTTATCATATGTTACTTCACCTCTTAAACCTGAATTTTCACTGCAAAAACCACTCTGCTTTAGCAATTATTTTCATTATACTTATATAACAATATCTATGTTGGATTACTAATATTATTATAGCTTTTCAGACCATTTAGGTCTGCTGACAGATGTGAGTATCTCCAGTTCTTTTTCACGTTGTTCTAAGTATGAACTGTTGTTTTTTAGTGTGTTATCTATGTAGGCAGGATGAGTCATAACTTCCACGGATTCTATGTCTTCTGACTTAATTTCATTAAAAAAGTCCTTGCTTAAATGGTCACCATAAAACCCTGTATATAAAGAATCAGTAAGTAGAAAATTATCGTTTCCAGCTAAAGAATCTTGATATCTGAGTGGGACATTATACTCTTTTGCCAGTGCAAGAGAAACTTCAGCCAGCGGTTCCCATCCATGTATATGATGATGACTGTCTATATGATGAAGGGACAAACCTGTAGCAAGAAAAGCTTCTATCTGTGCTTTCCATTCTTTGTATACTTCTCCCGTATTTGGAATAGCAAGATTTTCGTAATTATTATTTAAACGAAACGTTTTTTCAGAATTGATTAAAGATGGAATTCCTTTCTGCAGTACAGGGCGTCCCCAGGTCAGTACAAGATGAATTCCTGTCTTAAGAAGAGGATTTTCTTTGGCGCATTGTACAGCATAATCGATATCTAGACCATTCATCATAAGGGTAGTGGAATCGACAACCCCATTCTTGTGAGCTTCTATAATACCATCAGTAACTCCTCGTGACAGTCCAAAATCATCAGCATTAATAATTACTTTCATTTACGCATCTCCTTTATTAATATAATTACGTTCTATTACAAAATCTGTAATATCACCTCTGAAATACGAATTGGAATATTCAATCGCTTTTTCGTTTTGCCCGTATGTTGTTGTTTCTATATAGAAACAAGGATGATTCACTTCATAATTTAATAATTTAGCAATGCTATCATCAGCAAATGTAATCTCTATTTTTTCTACAGTACGCATTATAGGTTGATGGTACTTTTCTTTCAATGTTCGATATAGCGAATCCTCGGCATCTCTCTGTGTGATAGCTGGTGCTATTTCCCACGGTATATAAGAAACTTCATACTGAGTAATATTGCTGTTTGCTTGTCTAATACGTTCGATTTTTTGTATAGGGGCATTTTTAGAAACAGACAAATGTTTACAGAGGATGTCATCGGCAGGCACGACTTGCAAGTTAATCACTTTAATTTCAGCCGTCTTTCCTTGTACAGCCACTTGATCACTGTACTTTTTGACTGTTTGAGTCAAAGCCTGAGTCACTTTTTTTTCACAGACAAAGGTCCCTCTGCCTTGTACACGGTACAGATATCCTTCCTTTTCCAGTTGATTTAAAGCGATTCTCACAGTTGTTCTGCTGACCTCAAAAGTTTCACATAGTTCTTTTTCAGTTGGTATACGGTCGTTAGGATTATAGGTCTCATCCTTTATTCTATTTAGAATTATCTCTTTAATTCTTCCATGTTTGGACATAATGTCACGCTCTTTTCCACATTAGTTTCTATATACTCAATCATAATACATATACACATTTTTTAAAATAAAAAATACCAAAAGTAATACATTTAATATTTGTTATAGACATTTAAAAATTTGTATGATACATTTTAGGAAACGTTTTCAAAAGGAGTTTTTTTTATGTCATTGAAACTAGTAGTAATTGGGGGAGGATCAAGTTACACCCCTGAAATCATTGAAGGAATTATTAAAAGATCCGAATCTTTGCCTATATCTGAAATCACACTTGTGGATGTAGAAGATGGTATTGAGAAACTGAATATAGTTGGTGAACTTTCCCAGAGAATGATAAAAAAGAGTGGAATAAATATTCGTTTAAACTGGACCTTGGACCGTAGAGAAGCATTGAAGGAGGCTGATTTTGTATCAACACAGATTAGAGTGGGGGGATTAGAAGCACGTAAACAAGATGAACGCATTCCTCTAAAATACGGTTACATCGGTCAGGAAACTAATGGAGCAGGCGGAATTTTTAAAGCATTCCGTACAATACCTGTTTTATTGGACATTTCCAAAGACATTGCAGAAATATGCCCAGATGCATGGATGATTAATTTCACCAATCCTGCTGGCATCATTACCGAAGCGTTATTGAAACATGGGCAACATTCCAAAGTGATTGGGGTATGCAATATTCCATATAACATGAAGCATTCCGTCAGTGAAATACTCAAAGTGGCACCAGAAAAAGTATTTATTGAATTTACGGGGATGAACCATTTTGTATTCGGCACTAAGGTTCAAGTGGATGGTGAAGACCGAATCGATGAAGTTCTGGAAGAACTTAAAAAAGGGAACGAAGGATATTCACCGGCGAATATTGTGAATCTAGGCTGGTCATCACTTTTCTTGGATACTTTCAGAATGCTTCCAAACCCTTATCATCAATACTATTTCCAGACAAATGATGTACTTAAAAATGATCTGGAAGCATATACAAACAACGGAACACGCGCAGAGCAAGTCATGGAGTTGGAAAATTCCCTGTTCAAGTTGTATGAAGATGAAACACTAGATATTAAACCTGAAGAATTAGAAAAGCGTGGTGGCGCTTACTATAGTGATGTGGCTTGCACTTTAATGGACAGTCTTTTTAATGATCGAAGAGATATTCAGACAGTAAACGTCATGAACGAGGGCGCAATAGATGATCTGCCAGATGATACAGTAATTGAAGTGAACTGCATTATCACAAAAAATGGTCCGAAGCCTGTGAAGATAGGTACTTTACCAATAGCCGTAGCAGGATGGATTAAGCAGATGAAACATTTCGAAGAGCTAGTAATAGAAAGTGCCATAACAGGTGATTATAACATTGCTTATCTTGCTATGATGAATAATATTCTAGTACGTGATGAAATAGATGCAAAAACTATGTTAGATGAATTATTAGAAGCGCACTCGGCATACCTGCCACAATTTAAATAAAGGGGGATATATGGTATGAATCGATTTATAGAAATTGCAGGAGCTATTGGGTCTCAAAGACACTTAGTTGCAATCAGGGATGGTTTTGTTGCAATTATGCCATTGATTATTATTGGCTCGTTTGCTGTTCTGTTGAATAATTTTCCACCAATTGGATTTATTGATATTGTTAGCTTTTTGAATAATATTTTTGGTGAAGGTAATTGGCAAACTGTCGGCAGTGTCATCTGGAATGCCACCTTTGCGATACTTGGATTACTTGCTACTTTTACGATTGCGTATAATCTAGCTATTTCATACGAAATAGACGGGTTATCAGCAGCAATCATTTCTGCTGCTTCCTATATTATGCTCGTACCTATAACAAAAGACGGGGGGCTGAATTTTGAATGGCTCGGCGCTCAGGGGTTATTTGTTGGGATAATTATAGCATTACTAGTAACTGAGTTATTTAAAGTTTTAGTTCGTTCTAAATGGACTATTAAAATGCCTGAAGGAGTGCCGTATGGAGTTGTGCGTTCTTTCGAAGCGCTGATTCCAGCATCACTTATTCTTGTTATTATTGGGATATTCCAAGCTTTAATAACAGTATTTGTGGGAATGAGTATATTCGAAGTAATCTTCAATGCTATACAGGAACCGCTTCAAGGTTTGGGAAATACCTTGCCTGCAGCTATCATAATTTCATTGTCCAATCATGTTCTTTGGTTCTTTGGACTACATGGAACAAATATAATTGGTTCTATAATTGAACCACTTTATCTACCGTTGATAGAAGAAAATATGAATGCTTTCAGTTCGGGAATGTCGGCATTTGAAGTGCCATATATAGTTACAAAACCATTCTTGGATGCATTTGTATTTATGGGAGGATCTGGAACTACAATTGCATTGATTATTGCAATTTTCATCGTTATCAGGTCAAATAAAAATCATCCATATAAAAAAATTGCTGGATTATCTGCGCCTGCTAGTGTATTCAATATTAATGAACCGATTATATTCGGACTTCCAATTGTATTGAATCCTGCAATGCTCATTCCTTTCATTTTAATACCAGTGCTACTCACGGTTATTTCTTATCTGGCACTTGCTTTTGGATTAGTGCCAAAAACCGTAGCAATAATCCCTTGGACGACGCCTCCTATTTTGAGTGGATATCTCGTTACAGGAGGAAGTTGGCAAGGTATAGCGCTTCAAGTAGTAAATATTATAATCGCAGTTCTGCTTTATATACCTTTTGTATATAGTGGGTATAAAGCGATGAATAAAGAAATGGAGGACAATAAAAATGAGCACTAAAGAAGATTTGCAAATGATTTCTTTTTCCATCATTATGCATGCAGGTAACGCGCGTTCAAATTGTATGGAGGCGTTGCAGATGGGGAGAAATGGACATTTTGATAAAGCTTTTGAGAAAATTGAATCTGCTGATGAAGAGTTTGTAAAAGCTCATAACAAACAGACCACATTACTACAGGAAGAGTCACAAGGGAAAAGCCATGACTTATCCATAATATTGATACATGCGCAAGATCATCTTATGACTGCTATGACAGTTAAGGAGATGGCAACGGAAATGATTGAAATGTATAAAAGAATAACAGTATTGGAGGAAGGAAAATGAAAATAAGACTTGTATGTTCTGCGGGTATGTCTACTTCTATGTTAGTTAAGAAGGTAAGAGAAGAGGCTGAAAAAGAAAGTTTTGATATTGATATAGAGGCAATTGCTGAAAATCAGTTAAAAAATGAAAAAGAAGGTTTAGACGCGGTGTTGATTGGGCCTCAAGTCAGATATCTGGAAAGTAAGATAAAATCTGCTTTGGAACCAGAAGGTATTAAAGTTGATATAATAAATCAAATGGCGTATGGGATGATGGATGGTAAAAAGGTTTTGGAACAAATTAAATCTTTGGTTCATGGGTAAACGCAAAAGCAGACATCTTACTGTTAAGATGTCTGCTTTTTGTTAAGCTATGTCTTATTATTTATTATGATTGTTTATCCAAAACGTAAAACTCGCAATAGTGAGGAGAATGGTGCTACTGCTACATCTGCTAATAATTAGAGGTGATATCATGAAAAAATTTTAATATCTGGATTGCTTTAATGCTGTTAATTTTAATAACATCATGGACGGTATTAAGCGTAAAATTTGGTAATAGCAATACCACTCAAATAATTTTTGCCAATACATTTATATTTATTGCTTACATTATTTATTTAATAAGATTTTATAAATTTAACAAACAACAAAATACTTAATTTTTAGCCGGACTTTCTTATTCAGAAATTTTTCGCGTTATAAGTATGTGCATCTACTTTTGATAAGTTAGATTATGTAATTTTATCTCGTTCTTTAAAAAGAAATTTCACTTTTAACTGATAAATTTAAATTCAATGTTTTTTCATATTAAAAAAGGGAACAATATTAATACAATTCTTTTAAGAAATTTAAAAATTGTTGTATATGTTTGTAAGATAGAGCCAATCCAAAATTATTTGGGTTGGTTTTTTTATGTTTATAATTACTTAAAACTAAGATAACAATTGATTAGGGGGATACGCTCGTTATGAATATTATGTTGTTTTAGTGGTATATAAATAGAAAATTAGAAAATTTTATAGGAGGGGCAACATGTTATTAAAAGAATGGGAAAATGAAAAGGAAACGTTGCATTTACTTTCTCAAATATTAGGTAAGTATAAACTTGAATGTTCATATCAAGAGCCGCAATGGGAGCATGTGATATTAGATATTACTGTAGAGGGCTTTACTACAGGAATGCTTCACTATAAAGATAAAGATTTTTATATAACAGTTAATTTAATTGATCATGTAATAGAGATAAGAGTAGATCGAAATAAGGAATCTATTGAATTAAAAAATGGCTTATCTATTCAGTACTATTATTCAGAAATCAAGAAAGTATTAGAAAAACATGGATTAGACATGCAAATTAATACAACACCTCAAGAGTTTCCTGATACTACGCCTTTTGAAAAAGATAGTCACCATCATCATTACGATAGTGAAATCTCTGGAAAAGTGCTTGATTTAATGAAGTTTGCTTATCATGCTGAAGCTGAATTTATTTCTTCTTTACGTACAAGGAGGGTTAAACCTGGTTTATTCTGGGGTACATTTGATATTTCGAGCATAATAGTTAATAACTCACATCAACCTTTTGAAGATGATTCGAAAATTATTGAACGTGCTGCTTTTGATGAAGAAATGATTGAATTTGGTTTTTGGTTTGGTGATGATAATTTTAAAGGTCCTACATTCTTTGTATTACCTTATCCTTTTGCTGATAAGAAATTTGAAGGTAATGATAAATTTCCAAAAGGTAGCTATTTTGATGAAAATTTAGGTGAATTTATTATTGAAGTTTCAAACTATAATAATGATACAATTCAAGATGTAGTAAAATTCTTTTATGAATCTTATAGTATTTTTAAAGACGATCTTGAATGGAAGAACTGTGAACATTTCCACTTACCACTCAAAATGAAGGAAAATAATTTAAAATAATGACGAGACTTTAAGTTTTAATTGTTTCGTGCATAAATACATCCCCCCTTACTATTACGAATAGTGAGGGGGTTTTGTATTTGTTCTATGTAATAATTTCTACGTGATGTGATTTTAATTGTGATAGAAATTTCTTGTCAGCTTCTTTGTCTGTAATCAATACATCTATATCATCTATATCGCAGACACGTGCTGTTACGACTTTATTAAATTTAGTACTATCACATGTTAAAAATACTTTTTGAGAAATGGACATAATCTTCTTTCTTGTTGCGACTTCATCTATATTAAAGTCTGTTATACCTTTTTCTATTGATAAGCCACTTGCACATAGGAAAGCTTTATCGATATTTATTTTATCAAAATCGAATAAAAAGTCATAAGATGTAACAGATTGTTCTGATGCTCGGAATCGACCTCCGATTGAAATGATGTCATTGTTAGTATTTTTACAAGCTAACATTACAGGTATAGAATTTGTAAAGATTGTTAAACCTTGTTTCTGTGAAAGGAAACGAGCGATTTGTAATGTTGTCGATCCGCTATCTAAATAAATACAGTCTCCATCCTGAATGATGTTTACCGCTTGTTGTGCGATGGCTTCTTTCTTATTTAAGTTTAATCCTAAACGTTGTTCAATAATGGATTCGCCACTTTGCTCTTCTTTAATACGTATGCCACCATATTCTTTTATAATCAAGCCATCTTTGGCTAATTCATTTATATCTCTTCTTAATGTTTCCATTGATATCTCAAAATCACGACATATGGCTTTCATTGTTAACACTTTTTCTTTTTTTAATTTTTCTACGATTAATGCTCTTCTTTTCGATGGTAACAATGTATCTACCTCCATAGTATATAAATTAATTTAAGAGGGAATATGGGTAAAACACAACAATTGGTCATGATGTAGTCATAAATTAATAATTATTTACACTAAATTGATTGTGAGTTAACATTTCTCCTTTATATTTGAAGTATAACAAAAAGGAGGGTTTGTTTTGCTAGAATTACGAAATGTTAACAAACAATTTAAAGACAATAAAGTATTGAATGATATAAATTTAAGTATTGAACAAGGCGAAATTGTGACCTTATTAGGACCAAGTGGTTGTGGTAAGACGACAATTTTAAATATGATATTGGGATTAACGGATGTAACTGACGGGGAAATTATCTATCAAGGTAAGCCAATTCATAACGTATCAATGAAGAAAAGAGGCTTTAATATAGTCTTTCAAGATTTTTGTCTTTTTCCTCATTTAAACGCATATCAAAACATTGTTTATGGTTTAAAAAATAAAAAATCAATCGATCATCAATTATATGAAGAATTAATAGATATTTTAGAATTAGAACCTCATTTAAATAAAAAGATTCATCAATTATCAGGTGGGCAAAAACAACGTGTTTCAATAGCTAGAACATTAATTATGCAACCTAAAATATTATTAATGGATGAACCTTTAAGTGCTTTAGATGGTGTTATTAAAGAAAGTATTAAAGATAAAATTCAAGAAATTGCTAAAAAGTTTAATTTAACAACGATTATAGTGACGCATGATCCAGAAGAAGCTTTAACGATTTCAGATAAAGTGGTTGTTATACAAAATGGATATATTGCTCAGTTTGATAAACCAGAAAATATTTTATATAAACCTAATAGTCCATTTATTGAAAAATTCATTATTAACCAATTAAATATTAAACGTGAAAATATATTTAAGTTATTTGGAGAAGCAAATGGTGCATAAAAATTTAGGTCAAAAGCTTTTATTTACATTGCTTATATTATTCTTTATAGCATTTTTAATTTTACCTATTGTCGTTTTGATATCACGTGCATTTATATTTGAACAAAATATATCATTACAACATATTCAAACGATTTTATCAGATTCAGAAATTATACAAGCAATGTTTAATAGTATTAAAGTATCACTTTTAGCAGCAATTATCACGACAATTTTGGCGTTTACGATTGCTTATACCATTCATATAACGATGGTTAATAAATGGGTTAAATCTTTTTGTAATACTTTGATTTTAATACCGATGCTTATACCTACGATTACTTATGGATTTGTACTCATTTACACTTTTGGTAATGAAGGTATTTTAGCTAGAGTTTTCGGTGAAGCACCTTTCACAATATATGGCCGAAATGGATTATTGATGGGCTATGTTATATACACATTACCGATAGTATTTGTTGTTATATCTAACGCATTTAACTATATAGATAAGCGATTTTGTTATATTTCTGAACTAATGGGAGATAAACCGTTTCGGACGTTTTATCACACAATTGCTAGACCTATGTTTGTACCTGTTATGGGAGCGTTCGTATTATCATTTATTTTAAGTTTTACAGACTTCGGAATTCCAGCATCATTAAGTGCTGATTATCCGGTTATTGCACTATCGTTATATCAAGCAATGCTTGGATCACTTCCTAAATTTGGAGAAGGTGCAGCCATTGCGATTATTATGCTCATACCTGCATTGCTAGGATTTATTTTATTAACAGTTATCGAACGATTTAACGTAGAGAATTCATCACAGAAATATGTTGAATTGAAGAAAAGGAAATTTCATGACTACGCATTTGGAAGTGTATCTATCTGCATTGTGACGTTTATCGCATTATTGTTCTTAGTCATGTTTATTATTCCGTTTACAAAAGGATATCCTTATGACTTAACATTTACTTTCAGTCATTTAGTTCAATTATTTAAAGATGACATATTGATTAGAACATATTTACAATCACTATTTGTAGCTTTCGGTACGGCGATTTTCGGTGTGCTCATCAGTTTTACAAGTGCATTAATTTCAGTGCGTACAAATGTAAAAGGTCGGCAATCACTTAACTTATTGTCTATTGTAACCAATACAGTTCCAGGTATGGTATTAGGTTTGAGCTACCTATTGCTATTTAATAACAGTAGTTTAAAAGGAACGTTACTCATTATTATTCTCAGCAACATTGTCCATTACTTTACGACGCCTTATTTAATGGCGAAAGGGGCATTAGAAAAATTAGATATGTCTTGGGATGTGACAAGTACATTGCTAGAAGATACTTGGTTGCAGACAATATTTAGAATCATTTTACCTAATATGAAAAGCACAATCATAAATATATTCCAGTATTACTTCGTGAACGCGATGGTCACAATAAGTGGTGTAATATTCCTTATCACAAGTTCGACCATGTTAGTCTCGACTCAAATTAACGTATTACAGCATTTTAATGCATTTAACGATATATTTTTATTATCAATTTTCATATTTGTAACCAATTTAGTTATTAAAATGATTTGTACATTCAGTTTAGAATATCTCAAAAGAAAAGAGGTATCCTAATGAAAAAATGGATTATTTTACTTGTGGCAATATACTTATTCGTATTTACAATATCTTTAACAGGATTTGGTTCATCAAGTGATAAAGTAATTATTTATTCAAACGCAGATGAAGAGGCTATCGATATGATGGAAGACGCTTTAGATAAAGCAGGTTATAAAGATGAATACATCATTCAACCTCAACCAACATCTGAACTAGGTGGGAAAATTCTTGTTGAAGGTAAA
Organism: Mammaliicoccus sp. JADD-157; assembly: GCF_049310805.1. NCBI lineage: Bacteria > Bacillati > Bacillota > Bacilli > Caryophanales > Staphylococcaceae > Mammaliicoccus > Mammaliicoccus sp. JADD-157. Next base: position 253,187 of record NZ_JBMOVZ010000001.1, read on the forward strand.
CATATAGAAGCTGATGTCATAACACAAGCTTCTTACTATATCGACAGCGCACAAGAAAAGCATAAAATGTTTCAAAATATAAAGTCAGACAAAGAACCGACACAGGACTCTTCAGATTATACATTACCTTTATTAGGTAACACTGGATCTATTTTTATAAATGAAAAAGCGTTAAAAGACAAAAACTTGCCCGTACCTAAAAGTATAAAAGATTTAACTAAAAGCAAATATAAAAATCAAATTGCTATGGCGAATATGTTAGATTCTTCTACTGGTTGGTTAGTCGTACAAAGTATTTTTGATCAATATGGCGAAAAAGAGGGCAAAGAAATTTTAACGAAACTATTTCAAAATATTGGACCTCATTTAGAAAGTTCAGGATCTGGTCCATTGAAAAAAGTTCAATCTGGTGAAGTAGCTATCGGTATTGGATTAAGATCACAAGCTATAGAAGCTTCTAAAAAGAGCCAATATATTAAAAATATTGACCCTAAAGAAGGCAATTATTCTTTAATAGAATCGCTAGCAGTTGTTGATAAAGGAAGTAAAAAGCAGAAAAAGGCGGCTGATATGACTAAAGCAATACAAAAGCATGCTAGAAAAGACTTAATAAAACAATATCCAAAAGCTATCTATAAAGGAGAGAAAGTAGAGAAGAGTCAATTACCGAAATATCCAAAAAGTTGGGACGATAAACTAACAGTTCAACTTTTAGATAAGCATCAAGTTATTTATAAAGAAGCTAAAAAGAATGCTGAAACCAAAGAGAGGGGTAAATAAAATGAAATTATTAACACCAGGTCCTTTAACAACGACGCAAACAGTTAAAGAACAAATGAATACTGATAGATGTACATGGGATGAGGATTATAAATCGATAACCCAAAACATTAGACAATCGTTATTAAAACTAGCAGAAGTTGACGAACAAGAATATACTACAATTTTAATGCAAGGAAGCGGAAGTTTTATAGTTGAAGCGGTTCTTCACACAGCTATTTCATCTGATGATAAATTACTTATTATTTCGAATGGCGCATATGGTGAAAGAATCATTAAAATGACAAAAAGACTTGGACATAATCACGTTGTCTATAATGTACCTTATGATGAAGCGCCAAATGAAGAGACAATCGAACAATATGTTCAATCTAATCCTGATATTACGCATATCGTTATGGTTCATTGTGAAACGACGACTGGCATACTGAACCCCGTTCAAAATGTAGGTGAAATTGCTAGAAAGCATAATTTAGTATTCATATTAGATGCTATGAGTAGTTTCGGTGGTGTACCGATGAATATAGAAGAATTAGGTATTGATTATTTAATTAGTAGCGCAAATAAATGTATACAAGGTGTGCCTGGGTTTGGCTTTGTTATAGCGAAACAATCACATTTTATGACAACAAAAGGCAATTCGAAGAGTCTTTCATTAGATTTATATGATCAATGGAAGACAATGAATGTAGACGGTAAATGGAGATATACATCACCAACGCATGTCGTTGCTGCATTTTCACAAGCGATTGAAGAGTTGATTCAAGAAGGTGGAGTTGTAGCAAGATATGAAAGATATAAAAATAATAACTTATATCTTAGAGAAGAAATGACACGATTAGGATTCCATCCATATATTACATTGGATAAACAATCACCAATAATTACGACATATCTATTCCCAGATGCAGATTTTGATTTTAGTGACTTTTATAATCAAATTAAAGAAAAAGGATTTACGCTATATCCAGGTAAGCTTATGGATGCTGATTCATTTAGAATAGGTAATATTGGAGATTTACACGAAGAAGATTTCAAAGAGTTAGTTCAACATATTAATCATTACATGGAGGAAAGAGCATATGCATAAAATAGAAGCAGTAATCTTTGATTGGGCAGGTACGACAGTAGACTTTGGTTGTTTCGCGCCATTAGAAGTATTTATTAACATTTTTAAACAAAAAGACATCGACGTATCAATAGAAGAAGCTAGAAAACCGATGGGTATGTTGAAAATAGACCATATTAGAACAATGTTAGAAATGGATAATATTGAAAAGCAATGGACCGAAAAATATAATAGAAAACCAAATGAAACAGATGTTGAAGAATTATATGAAGCATTTGAAACAGAACTTATGTCATCATTAAAAAAATATACAGATCCAATTGAACATGTCGTTACAACAATCAATAAATTAAAAGAAAATGGTATTAAAATTGGTTCGACGACAGGATATACGAGAGAAATGATGGAAGTAGTAACTGAAGAAGCTAAGAAAAAAGGCTATGCACCAGATTATCTAGCTACAGCAGAAGATGTAGGCGGGTACGGAAGACCATATCCATATATGATTTTTGAAAATATTAAACAACTCGGTATACCTTCAATTTATGAAGTTATTAAAGTAGGAGACACAGTTTCGGATATTAAAGAAGCTAAAAATGCAGGATTAATCAGTGTAGGCGTTGTTGACGGTAGCTCAATAATGGGATTAAACGAAGAAGAGTTTAACGAAATGAACGACGAAGATAAAAACAAACATAGAGAAAAAGTTAAAGAAACGTTTAAAGAAGAAGGCGCTGATTATACGATTCTTAACTTAGGAGAATTACCTAAATTAATAGAAGATATTGAACAAAAATAAAATGATTTTTTAATTGATAAGGAGAGGCTGAGACAAATTAATTGTCCCAGCCTCCTCTTTATACCATGGAATAATTTTTGTGATACGTGTCATTATAGGGAAGTTCTAATTGGATTTTCTACTTCATTAATCCAAATAGACATACTCTTGTTGGATTATCTAACTCGTTAATCCAAGTAGACGCACCTTTATTGGATTATCTATGACAATAATCCAAGTAGACACAGCCTTATTGGATTTTCTATGACAATAATCCAAGTAGACGCACCTTTATTGGATTATCTATAACAATAATCCAAGTAGACATACTCTTATTGGATTTACTATCTCATTAATCCAAATAGACGCACCTTTATTGGATTGTCTACGACATTAATCCAAGTAGACATACCCTTATTAGATTATCTATCACATTAATCCAACTACACACACCCTTATTGGATTATCTATAACAATAATCCAAATAGACACACTCTTGTTGGATTATCTACTTCATTAATCCAATTAGACATACCCTTATTGGATTATCTACTTCATTAATCCAACACATAACCCAAAGCATATATAAATAAAAGCTCCTAACCCATTAGTTCAATAAACTAGGGGTTAGGAGCTTTATTTTGAGCTAATGGTTTATACCACGCGCTCTATTATTTATCTGAGTCTGAATCTTTAGTCCATTCTTTAACTTTATCTTGGTTGTCATCTACCCATTTAGCTGCTGCTTTTTTAGGTGATGTACCTTCTTGGATGTCTAACATAACTTCTTCCATGTCTTTTGTCTTCCAGTTAAAGTTGTCTAAAATTTCATAAGCTTTTGGACTATCTTTCTTCAAGTCTTTACGAGCCATTGTATTAATATGTTCTGCTTCACCGAATGAACCTTTAGGGTCTTTCAAGTATTTTAGATCATATTTTTGGAATTTCCAGTGTGGAGACCAACCAGTAACTACAATGTCATCTTTTTTCTTCATTGCTTGACCTAATGTAGTAGCCATTGCACCTGAAGATGAAGTTTCAACTTCCCATCCATCTAAGTTGTAATCTTTAACTGCTTTTTCAGATGCTTTAACAACACCAGCACCTGGTTCAATTCCTACAATTTTCTTACCAGCTTGATCTTTCAAGTCTTCGATTGAATCACCATCGAAGTCTTCAGGAACTACTAAACCAATTTTAGCTCCTTTAAGGTTTGCACCTAAGTTATCAAGATCTTTTTTATGTTTTTTGTATAAGTCACCATGAGTTCCTGGTAACCACGCACTAACTGTTGCGTCAGTTTCACCTGATGCTACAGATTCCCACATTACTGCGTTATCTAAAGGTGTAGCTTCTACGTTATAACCTTCATCTTCTAAAACTTTTTGTATTACATGTGTTGAGGCAACTTCTGAATCCCACTCAACGTAAGATAATTTAATATCTTTTTTACCTAAGTCTCCATCTTCACTTGAGCCGCCATTCCCGCAAGCCGCTAATACAAGTGATAATGATAGCATAAGAACGAGTACACGCCATTTGTTATTCATTCTGAATCCTCCTAAGTTTATTTGTTTTTAGATGATTGAGTGAAGCGGTCAATGATGATAGCAAGAATAACGATACTTAGTCCTGCTACAAATCCTGTTCCTACTTCTGCACGTTGTAGAGAACTTAATACGTCTCTACCTAAACCTGGTGCCCCAATCATTGATGCTATAACAACCATTGATAAAGCTAACATGACAGTTTGGTTAACACCGGCCATAATTGACGCTTTAGCAAGAGGGAGTTGTACCTTAATTAATTTTTGCATTGAAGTCGTACCGAATGAGTCACTTGCTTCAATTAGTTCTGCAGATATTTGTCTAATTCCTAAGTTTGTTAAACGGATAGTAGGTGGTGTCGCAAAGATAATAGAAGCGAATACACCTGGAACCATACCAATACCGAAAAATGCTACTGCTGGAATTAAATAAACAAATGCAGGCATTGTTTGCATAAAGTCTAATATTGGTTTCATAATTGCTTGGAAACGATCACTTCTAGACATTAGAATACCAAGTGGAACACCAATAATAACTGATAATAAACTACTGATAATAACTAACGTCATTGTATTCAGTAATTGATCCCATAATTCTTGGTTATAAATAAAGAGCAAACCGATACCTACAAGAATAGGTGCGACGATTTTCTTATTCATAATGAAGTAAGCTAATATCATAACAATGATGATAAATACGAATGGATGTAACAAATCTAATAATGAAATGATGAACTGCATGAAGTTTCCTAAATACGTTTTAATAGGATCAAAAATAAAACTAAACGTATCAGTTAACCATTCAACAAACGAATCTGCCCATTCACCAAGAGGTAAGATAGGTAATAGATTAAGCATGATCCATCACCTCATTTCCTTGAGCTAACACATCGAATACTTCTTTGAAGTTTAATTTACCAATAATTTTGTCGTTCTCTTTAATCCAAAGTTCATGTGTTCCCGTTCTGAAATGTGGAAATGTTTCAAACAGTAGTGATTCTGCATCTATGAAAGTCTTATCGTCTGTCATTTCAACATTTTCTACTGAATCCATAATATGTTTAACTTTTAATACTTTAGAACGATCGATGTCTTTAACGAAATCTTTAACATAGTCGTTACCAGGGTTGATAACGATTTCTTCTGGTGTACCAACCTGAGCGATAGCACCATCTTTCATTAATGCGATACGATCCCCGATATGTAGTGCTTCGTCTAGGTCGTGTGTAATGAAAACAATTGTTTTTTTCATATCTTGTTGTAATTGTAATAGTTCATTTTGCATTTCTTTACGAATTAATGGGTCTAATGCTGAGAAAGCTTCATCCATTAATAGGATATCTGTGTCATTAGCTAAAGCTCTAGCTAAACCAACACGTTGTTGCATACCACCAGATAATTGATTTGGATATTGGTCTTTGTAACCATCAAGTCCAACCAATTTTAATGATTCTTCAGCTTTTGTTAATCGTTCTTTTTTCGGAACATCTTTAACTTCTAAACCAAAAGCAACATTCTCTACAACAGTTTTGAAGGGGAATAATGCGAAGCTTTGGAATACCATGCTTAAGTTATCTCTTCTGAAGTTTCTTAAATCTTCTTTGTTAAGAGAAGAAATATTATTTGAATTGATTAAGATATCGCCATCAGTTGGGTCTATTAATCGGTTAATCAAGCGAATTAGCGTTGATTTACCGCTCCCGGAAAGCCCCATGACTACGAATACCTCACCATCTTCAATAGTAAAGTTAGCGTTTTTAACGGCTACAGTAGAACCAGTTTCTTTAAGGATTTCGTCTTTTGACTTATTTTCCTTTAATAGTGATTTAACTTGGTCATTGTAATCGCCGAAAACTTTTGTAACGTCTTTGATTTGTATATTGCTCAAAATAACCAGTCCTTATCTATTTAATCGACTTATATTACACTAGCACAGTAAAATTTTATAGTCAAATTGATATTGCACAATTTATAACGTATTAAACTTAAATTATTACGTGCAAAAATCATAAAAAGTTAATTAATTTTATAAGATATTAAATGCTCAAACCAGTATTAATAACAATAAAGAAAGCGCTTAATTTTTAGACATAAAGACGTGTTTCTTCATATTTAAAATAAGCGCTTTGAAAAAAGAATTTTTTTCTTTAAATTTTTTTAAAATTCAGTGTAATTATTAAGTTGTCATGAAGTCTCCACCGTTTACATGAATTACTTGTCCTGTTACATAAGTGGAATCTTGTGATGCTAAATATACATAGGCAGGGGCGTTTTCACTTGGCTGTCCTCTTCGACCTAGTGGCGTATCAGATCCAGCGTTCTCAACTTTACTTTCATCGAATGTAGCTGGAATTAATGGTGTGTATATCGGACCAGGTGCAACAGCGTTCACTCGGATACCCTTATCAGCTAGTGTAGTTGCAAGTGATCTTGTGAATGATACGATAGCACCTTTAGTAGCTGAATAGTCAATAAGGTGAGCCGAACCTCGATATGCTGTTACGCTCGTTGTATTAACGATAGCATCGCCTTTATTAAGGTGCGGTAAGACTGCCTGGGATAAATAGAACATTCCGAAAAAGTTTGTTTCGAATGTTTCTTGTAATTGTGATTTAGAAATATCCTCAAAATTATTTTGTGGATATTGAATACCACCGTTGTTAACGAGGATATTAATTTTGCCAAAGTCTTGTATCACATTATTTACTAATTCTTCTGCATGATTGTCTTTTTTTAGATCGTGTGAATAAGCTTTAGCTTTCGCACCGATTTCTTGTAATCTTTTTATAGCGTATTGCGCATCAGTATCTTCGTCATAATAAGATATCGCAACATCAGCGCCTTCTTTAGCAAATAAAATAGCTGTAGCTTCTCCAATGCCAGAATCTCCGCCGGTCACTAAAGCAACTTTACCTTTTAATTTGCCGCCAGCTTTATAATCTTCATCTTCTATAATAGGCTTCGGTTCCATTTCATGTTCAACGCCTGGTTGTACATCTTGCGTGTAACCTTCGATTTCTTCATGTTTCTTTTCAAATTTATCTTTCATGTAAAAATCATCACCTTTTCATTTAATGGTTATTATTTAACATACCCGGTCAATGAAAAATAAAACAGCTTAGGCTTCAGGTTGAAATGTATTTAATATTGCATAACAGTTTTCTATTAGAGGTGTTGAAAGTTGATGTTTTTTACTTTGTTCTAGCAAATAACCTTGAATATATTCAATTTCAAGTGATTTATGATTGATGACATCATAGTACATACTGGTACCCATATCATCTGGGTATCCTGCATAAATATTCATGATACTATCAATTAATTGCTCGTTAAAATGAATACCTTCAGCAGAAGCAATTCGTCTTCCTTCTATTAAAAGGTTGCGACAAAGATTTTCTATACCATCTGATTTGAGTACTTTTGCTGTTTGACGAGTTATAGCTGTTACAGTGTTAATACCTAAATTGACGAGTAGCTTATACCAAACTTGTTCGTAGTAGTCTTCGATACATTCAATATTTAAAATGCTATCTTTAGTTAAACTCTTTAGTAACAAAGTATCATTATTGATAGGTAACTTTAATGTCCAATCTCTAAAATGGGTAACTTGTTGATCTATTTTTTGACCACTAATGTAAACAACCGCTTGATATGCATGAGAATGGTTAATCTGTTTAAGCTGACCATAACCGTTCTGAGTTAGTATAATAACTGTTTTATCATGTGTGATATTTGTTAAATGAGGTGTAATTTGATCGAGTTGAGTAGTCTTAACAGCTATAAATAAAATATCAAATGTTTCTGTTGAGGATTTAAGTGACGCTACGGGCAATGTATGAATTGCTTGCTCATTGTAATCTTGAAATTGAACTTCTGAATTTTCTCTGCCTAATAATGTAACATCAAGAGCGTTTTCTAGTAAGGCAAAAGCAATTGCTGTACCAACTGCGCCTGGACCAATTATTCCAAACTTTTTCATTTATTATTTTCCTTTCGGTGTTATTATATATATAATAACAAAAATTTAAGGGTGGTACGGGATGAAAACAATTAAAGAATTGTTAGCCATGAAAGAACAAACAGAAAAAATTTCAATGATTACTGCGTATGATTATCCAAGTGCTAAGCAAGCAGAAGCAGCACAAATTGATACGATATTAGTCGGGGATTCATTAGGCATGGTTGTACTAGGATACGATAGTACAGTTGAAGTAACGATGGACGATATGATTCATCATGCTAAGGCAGTAAGAAGAGGTGCACCAAATACTTTTGTAGTAGTTGATGTTCCATTTGGCGCTATCGGAATAGACGATGCAACAGATATCAAAAATGCTATTGATTTATATAAAGAAACAAAAGGGAATGCCATCAAAATAGAAGGCATGCACACAAATTTAATCGAACGTTGCACGCAAATCGGCGTACCAGTCGTTTCCCACTTAGGATTAACACCACAAAGTGTTGGCATAACAGGATATAAGTTACAAGCAAGTTCTAAAGAAGATGCAGAACAGTTAATTAAACAAGCACAAGAAGTAGAAGCAGCAGGAGCAGTTATGCTTGTATTAGAAGCAATACCGAGTGACTTAGCAGAAGTCATTAGTGAAAAGCTGACTATCCCTGTTATCGGTATCGGAGCAGGTAAAGGAACAGATGGCCAAGTATTGGTATATCACGATTTATTAAACTACGGTTCAGAACATGTTGCTAAGTTCGTTAAACAATATGGAGACTTTTCAACTGGAGTAGATGCGTTAAATAATTATCATAAAGAAGTTAAGAGTGGCGCTTTCCCTTCAGAAGAATTTACGTATAAAAAGAAAGTGATGGGGGAGACAGGTAAGTGACTCAAGTAATTGAATATATAAAAGAAATGATGAATATTTCTTCAAAATATAAAGTACAAAATAAGACCATTGGACTTGTACCAACGATGGGTGCTTTACATGACGGTCATTTAAAAATGATGAAACAATCTATTCAAGAAAATGACATAACAGTCGTGAGTATATTCGTAAATCCATTACAATTTGGGCCAAACGAAGACTTTGACGATTATCCAAGACCTTTTGCAGAAGACTTAAATAAACTGAAACAAATAGGTGTAGATTATGTCTTCCATCCCACAGTAGATGAAATGTATCCAGGAGAATTAAGTTTGTCTATTACAGTAGGATATTTAGCTACTGTATTGGAAGGTAAGAAACGACCAGGACATTTTGACGGTGTAGTAACAGTCGTTAATAAATTATTTAACATAATAGAACCCACAAAAGCATACTTCGGGAAAAAAGATGCACAACAATTAGCCATTATCGAAAAAATGGTCCAAGACTTTAATCATAATATAGAAATTGTACCTATTGATATAGTCAGAGAAGAAGACGGTTTAGCCAAAAGCTCAAGAAATGTATATTTAACAGAAGAAGAAAGAACAGAAGCAATACATTTATCTAAAAGCTTACAAAAAGCTAAAGAACTATATGAAGCAGGTGAAAGAAATAGCAACGTGTTAATAGAAGCTATTACAACATATTTAGAAAAAAATGTGAGCGGAGAGATAGTAGAAGTCGCAGTATATAGCTATCCCGAACTCGTAGAACAACAAACCATTAATGGACAAATCTTCATATCATTAGCCGTTAAATTCTCACAAGCACGATTGATAGATAATGTGATTATATAATATACTAGTGGAGAGAAATACTTAGTAAAATAAAAAGCAGTAGAAATCATGGTCAAAACCAGATTTCTACTGCTTTTTTCTGATTTGCGGTTCGATAATTTATAATTATTGGCCCGTATTTTGCATATACGAAAATATAATGACGAAAATACAGCCTTATTTATCAATAGCATGACTCAAATACAAAAAAGCTCCATCCAACAAATCAACTTTTAGAGTGAAAAGGTTAGATGGAGCTTTTTTAAGTTGCGATGAACTTTATATGTCACTTCCTAAAAATGAATAGAAATGTTTTGTTCGTTGCAAAACTGATTAATATCTTTTGGAGGAAGTTTATCGGTAAACATCTTATTAATATCGGTTAAATCACAATATGTTAGTAAAGTGGATTTTCCCATTTTACTATGATCAGCCAATATATATGTCTCGTTTGCTTTACTAGTAATATATTGTTTTATTAAATTTTCTTCCATTTCTGAATTAGATAATCCATTTTGAACATTAACGCCTGTTGCTGCCATGAAACATTTATTAATATTGAATTTTTCCAATAACATATTAGAACCAATGCCTATAAAGGATCGAGTTCTAGGTTTATATTTTTCTCCAATAATAAATAATGTGACATTATCAAACTGTGATGCTTTATTCATAATGTCCAAGCTATTAGTTATGATAGTAAAAGTCAGATTTTTATCTACATAATCTAGCATATGTATCGTTGTTGTACCTGTGTCGATATATATAATGTCGTTAGTCTTAATTTCATTAGATGCTAGTTCTCCGATATGCTTTTTAGATTTGTAGTTTTCAATATTTCTCTTATAGTAATCTACAGCTCTATGCGAGTCTTCAATGAGTTCTATACCACCATAGACTTTCTTGACGACATTCATATCTACAAGTTGATTAACGTCGCGTCTAATTGTATTGATTGAAACTTTAAATATTTGTCTCAATTCTTCTATAGAAGCAGTTTTATTTTCTTTTATGAAAGATTCAATTTCATAAATACGTTTAGATTTCATATATGATTCCCCCATTTATTACAATATACCCAATTTTCGGAAAATAAACAACCTAATATATAAAGACTTACTCAAAAGTTGACATACTATTCACAATATTATAAGATAATTCCAAGAAGTAACCAATAGATTATCAAAATATGCTCATTTTTTTAAGTATCATTGTAAGCGGTTACTTATAAAAATTAATTGGAGGATTTTATAATGGCAGAAATATTGAAGAACTATATTAATGGTGAATGGAAAGAATCAAAGAGTACAGAAACACTGGATGTTTTAAATCCTGCAACTAAAGAAGTGATTGCAAAGGTTCCACTTTCAACACGTGAAGAATTAGATGAAGTAGCACAAATAGCACATGATGCTTTTCAAGAATGGAAAGAAGTAGCTGTTCCAAAACGTGCTCGCTTATTATTCAAGTTACAACAATTACTCATTGATAATAAAGATGAACTAGCGGAAATCATAACTAAAGAAAATGGTAAAAACACAACTGAAGCTTTAGGTGAAGTACAAAGAGGTATCGAAAATGTTGAGTTTGCAGCGGGTACACCTTCATTAATGATGGGTGATTCTTTATCAAGTATTGCAACTAACATTGAAGGTACAAGTTATAAATATCCAGTAGGTGTTGTTGGTGGTATTACACCATTTAACTTCCCAATGATGGTTCCATGTTGGATGTTCCCAATGGCTATTTCAGTAGGTAATACATTTATAATTAAACCTTCTGAAAAGACACCACTACTTGTTAATAAATTAGCAGAGTTAGTTGAAGAAGCAGGGTTCCCTAAAGGTGTATTTAATGTTGTTCATGGTGCACACGATGTTGTTAATGGAATTTGTGAAAATGAACATATTAAAGCTGTTTCATTCGTAGGATCTAAACCAGTAGGAGAATACGTTTATAAAAAAGCTACAGAAAACTTAAAACGTGCTCAATGTTTAACAGGCGCTAAGAACCACACAATTGTATTGAACGATGCAAATATTGATACAGCTGTTAAAGATGTAATCGGTGCAGCATTTGGTTCAGCGGGTGAGCGTTGTATGGCAGCAGCAGTTGTAGCAGTACAAGAAAATGTTTACGACGAATTTAAAGAGAAATTAGTTCAAGCTTCTAAAGATATTGTAATCGGTAATGGATTAGAAGATAACGTATTTTTAGGACCTGTTATTAGAGAAGAAAATAAAGAAAGAACTATAGAATACGTTGATGAAGGTGTAAAAGAAGGCGCAACTCTTGTTCTAGACGGTAGAGAAGGCAATAAAGAGGATGGTTATTTCGTGAAGCCAACGATTTTTGAAGATGTAACAACTGATATGAAATTATGGCAAGATGAAATCTTCGCGCCAGTACTATCATTAGTTAAAGTTAAAAATTTAAAAGAAGGTATCGAATTAGCGAATAAATCTGAATTTGCGAACGGTGCTTGCTTATTTACAGATAGTGCTTCTTCAATCAGATACTTTAGAGAAAATATTGATGCAGGAATGTTAGGTATTAACTTAGGTGTACCTGCTCCTATGGCAATCTTCCCATTCTCAGGATGGAAATCTTCATTCTATGGATCGTTACATGCTAATGGTAAAGATAGTATTGAATTCTATACACATAGAAAAGTCGTTACAGCACGTCACGGAGACCCACAATTTTAAGGAGTGAATATAGAGATGGCTCAATTATTAAATAAACCTGTACATCATCCATTAAGTGATGATGTACAAGTTATACACGATTTAAAACCAAATGACATAAATTTAGATTATATAGGTTTGAAAATATTAGATATTAAAGCAAATGGCGTTTACGAAGAATCAACTGAGGATTTTGAATTATGTGTTGTAGCTTTAACAGGAAAAATAAATGTTTCAGATGGAAACGAAACTTTTGATGATTTAGGTACAAGAGATTCAGTATTCGAAAGAATCCCAACAGATAGCGTTTATATTTCTAAAAATCACAATATAAAAATTAAAGCAACTAAAGACGCAAGAGTGATTTTATGCTATTCACCTGCAGATGAAGAAAGACCAACACAATTAATACCAGCAAGTGAAAACTCTGTTGAAGATAGAGGTAAATATTCGAATAAACGTCATGTACACAATATATTGCCAGATACGCATAAAGCGAGCGAAAAATTATTAGTTGTGGAAGTTTATACAGATCAAGGAAATTGGTCTAGTTACCCTCCACATAAACATGACCAAGATAATTTACCAAATGAGTCATTATTAGAAGAAACTTATTATCACGAAATGAACCCTAGTAAAGGTTTTGTTTTCCAAAGAGTATTTACAGATGATTTATCATTAGACGAAACTATGACAGTTGAAAATGGCGATGTTGTCGTAGTTCCTGAAGGTTATCATCCGGTAGCTGTTCCTGATGGATACGATGGTTATTACTTAAATATAATGGCAGGACCTAAAAAAGTTTGGAAGTTTTATAATCAACCAGATCACGAATGGATTATTGATCGCAAATAAAAGGAGTGCACATAAATGGCTAATAAGAAACATATCGTAGCAATCGGTCGTGCTGCAGTAGATTTAAATGCAAAAGAAATCAATAGACCAATGGAAGAAACATCGACATTTAGTAAATATGTTGGTGGTTCTCCAGCAAATATAATGATTGGTGCTTCAAAATTAGGATTAGATGTTGGAATGATTGCCAATGTATCTGATGATCAACATGGAAGATTTGTCACAAACTATTTTAAGGAAGTAGGCGTAGACACTTCACAAATTCATGTAGATGAAGATGGTCATAAAATAGGTTTAACTTTCACAGAAATAAAAAGTCCTAAAGAATCAAGCATCTTGATGTATAGAGAAGAAGTAGCTGATTTATATCTTGCTCCAGAACATGTTGATGAATTATACATCGAAAATTCGGAATATTTGCTCATTTCTGGAACTGCGCTGTCACAATCACCATCAAGAGAAGCGGTCTTAAAAGCTTTATCAATTGCTAAAAAGCATAATGTAAAAGTTATTTTTGAATTAGATTATCGTCCTTATAGCTGGGCGAATACAGAAGAAACATCAATTTACTATGAATTAATTGCTGAACAATCAGATGTTGTTATTGGTACGAGAGATGAATTTGATATGGTTGAACGCTATCAAAACATTTCAGATCAAGAAATTAGCAACGTATTATTTGAAAAAACACCAAATTTAGTTGTCATTAAACATGGTGTGCAAGGTTCTTTTGCATTTGATAAAGAAGGTAACGTTTATGAAGGAAAAGCATTCAAAGCTAATGTTGTAAAAACATTTGGTGCTGGAGATTCATATGCAGCAGCATTTATATACGCACTCGTAAAAGGCAAAACTGTAGAAGAAGCACTGAAATATGGCGCGGCATCAGCAGCTATAGTTGTAAGTAGTCATAGTTCGTCAGAAGCAATGCCTACTGTAGAAAAAATAGAAAACTTAATTAAAGAACAATCATAAGGTGGTGTTGAAACATGGTCAATACAGTGAGATTAACGACAGGTGAAGCTATCGTTAAGTTTTTAACGAAACAATATATTTATGTTGATGGAGAAGAGATACAGTTTGTAGAAGGTGTAATGAATATTTTTGGACATGGAAATGTACTTGGTATGGGCGAAGGGCTATCAAAATACCAAGAAGATTTAAAAATTATTCAAGGTAAAAATGAACAAGGTATGGCTCATACTGCAATTGGTTTTAGTAAGCAAAGTTTAAGAAAGAGAATATTTGCTGTAACAAGTTCTGTTGGACCAGGTTCAGCCAATCTTGTTACCGCTGCTGGTACTGCAGCAGCTAATCATATTCCAGTTTTATTCCTTCCTGGTGATACATTTGCTACACGTCAACCTGATCCAGTGCTACAACAAATAGAAAATCCTCAAAGCATTGGTATCACAACTAACGATGCACTGAAGCCTTTATCTAGATATTTTGATCGCATAACGAGACCGGAACAAATTATGTCAGCTTTAATTAGAGCATTTGAAGTTATGACAAACCCACAAACAGCTGGGCCGGTAACGATAGCTTTAAGCCAAGATGTACAAGGAGAAGCATTTGACTTTCCTGAGACATTCTTTGAGAAACGTGTACATTATGTAGATAGATTAGAACCGTCTAAACGTTCTATTGAAGCAGCTATTGAAATTCTTAAAGATGCTAAAAAGCCTTTATTAATAGTTGGAGGCGGTGCTAAATATTCAGAAGCTCAAGAAGAAATTAAACAATTGAT
Source organism: Mammaliicoccus sp. JADD-157 (assembly GCF_049310805.1). Taxonomy (NCBI): domain Bacteria; kingdom Bacillati; phylum Bacillota; class Bacilli; order Caryophanales; family Staphylococcaceae; genus Mammaliicoccus; species Mammaliicoccus sp. JADD-157. The sequence continues at coordinate 268,320 of NZ_JBMOVZ010000001.1, forward strand.
GGAAAAGCATAATATACCTATGGCTGAAACACAAGCTGGTAAATCAACAATTGAAACTTCTCATCCATTAAATTTAGGTGGTTTAGGTGTTACAGGAAACTTAGCAGCAAACATTTATGCTAAAGATGCTGATGTCATTGTAGGCATTGGTACGAGATACTCTGATTTTACAACGAGTTCTAAGACAGCTATAAATTTCGATTCTGCAAAACTTATCAATATTAATGTGAATAGAGTAGACGCATACAAATTAGATGCGACACAAGTAGTTGGTGATGCAAAGGTATCTATAGCTAAATTAATGGAAAAATTGAAGAATCATCAATTTAATACAGAGGATACTGTTCGCGATATTAAAAATCAATGGAACAATGAACGCGATAGATTAGCTGAAATTAATATAAATGATGCTAGTTATATACCTGAAATCGCTGACCATTTTGATAAAGAAAAAATAAATAAATACGTGGAAACATTGCAGACTGAATTACCACAAACGAACGCATTAATAGAAGTTAATAAAACATTAGATAAGGATGCAATTATTGTCGCAGCAGCAGGTTCATTACCTGGTGATTTAGAACGATTATGGGAAACAGATGCTTTCAACACTTATAACATGGAATATGGTTACTCAACTATGGGATATGAAATAGGTGCAGCAGTTGGGGCTAAAATTTCTGAGCCAGATAAAGAAGTGTATGCACTAGTTGGAGACGGAAGTTTTCTAATGTTGCATTCAGAATTAATAACAGCACTTCAATATAACTATAAAATTAATATTATTTTATTCGACAACAGTGGTTTTGGTTGTATTAACAATTTACAAATGGATAACGGTAGTGAAAGTTTCTGTACTGAATTTACAGATTACAACGGAGATATATTGAATATAGATTATAAAAAAGTTGCTGAAGGTTATGGCGCAATATCTTATAGAGTAAATAATGTGGAGTCATTAGCAGAAGCTATAGAACAAGCGAAAAAAGAAACGAAATCTACATTAATTGAAATTAAAACATTACCAAAAACTATGACAGATGGATATGAATCGTTTTGGAATGTAGGTGTTTCTGAGTATAGTGATAAGCCATCCATTCAAGAAGCATTTTCAAATAAAGAAAAAGTAATGAAAACAGCGAAACATTATTAAAACGGAGGCGAAAGCTATGACGAAAATTAAAATAGGTCAAGTCGGACTAGGTAGACTTGGCCAAGTTCATGCATCAAATATTGTGAATCATGTTAATGATGCTGAATTATATGCAGTCGCAAGTGTAGTAGATAAAGAATTAGAGTATGCAAAAGAAGAGTTGGGCGTTAAAAATTGTTATAAATCTTACAGTGAAATGATTGAAAATGATGAATTAGATGCTGTTGTGATTGTTTCTCCAAGTGGATTTCATGCAGTACAAATCACTCAAGCACTCGAAAAAGGTTTACATGTTTTCTCTGAAAAACCAATCGGATTAGAGTTAGAAAACATTAGACAAGTAGTAGATAAAATTAATGACAACCCAGACAAAGTATTCCAATTAGGATTCATGCGCAGATTTGATGAATCATATTTATATGCAAAAGAAGCGGTAGATAGTGGTAGTTTAGGAAAAATTACAGCAATGCGTTGTTATGGTATTGATCCGAGCGCAGGCTTAGATAGCTTTATACAATTTGCTAAAAACAGCGCAAGTGGTGGTATTTTCTTAGACATGTCAATACATGATATTGATTTAGTGAGATGGTTTACTGGTTCAGAATTTAAAACTGTTTATTCCCTAGGAAATAACATCGCAGCACCTGAACTTTCTGAGTGTGAAGAATTAGAAACAGGGGCATGTTTATCAGAACTAGAAGATGGAACAATCGCCTACTTTTTAGCGGGAAGAAATGCTCACCATGGTTACCATGTTGAAACAGAAATAATTGGAACTGAAGGCATGATTAGAATCGGTAATGCACCAGAAAAAAATCTAGTAACTTTATATGATAAAAATGGTGTTGTAAGACCTACATCAGGTCATTTCCCAGAAAGATTCAGATTTGCATTTATTAATGAATTGAATACATTCGTTAACTCAATTAAAAATAAAGAAAAATCATCTGTTACAGGTGTAGATGGTCTGAAAAGTACACAAGTCGCAATTGCCATGCAAGAATCATTTGAAACTAAGAACATTATTACGTTATGAGGTGAAACAGAATGACTAGAGATATTCGTTATGCATGCGCTCCAATAGCATGGACGAATGATGATTTGCCAGAACTAGGCAGTAACAATTCATTCGAACAATGTATAAGTGAAATGGCGCTAGCAGGATATGAAGGCACAGAAATAGGCAATAAATATCCAAGAGACCCTGAAGTGTTAAAGTCCTACCTTGAACCAAGAGGATTATCAGTAGCTAGTGCATGGATTAGCTTGTACTTAACATCTGAGCCATATGAAGTGACGGAAGAGGCATTTATTAAACATAGAGATTTCCTATATGAAATGGGAGCCAAAGTTATTGTAGTCTCTGAGCAAGGTAATAGTATTCAAGGAAAATTAGACAAAGCATTATTTAAAGAAAAACCCGTTTTCACAGAGGAAGAATGGAAGTTATTGATAGAAGGTTTAGAAAAGTTAGGTAAACTAGCTCACGAAAAAGATATGGAAATTGTATACCATCACCATATGGGGACTGGTGTACAAACTACAGAAGAAATTGATGAGTTAATGGAAAGAACAAACAAAGATAACGTTTCTCTCTTATTTGATACAGGTCATCTTGTCGTTTCAGGAGAAGATCCTATAGAAATTTTTAAAAAATACGAAGATAGAATTAAACATATTCACTTTAAAGACGTAAGACAAGAAATTACAGAAGCAGTAGATAAAGATAACCAATGCTTTTTAGATGGTGTTAGAAAAGGTATGTTCACTGTCCCAGGGGACGGGGTAATTGATTTTGAACCTATCTTAAACCTTATATATCAATCAAATTATAGTGGATGGATAGTTGTTGAAGCTGAACAAGATCCATCATTAGCAAATCCGTTTATATACGCTAAAAAAGCAAAAGATTATATGTCTCAATATCAATAACGACTCAGTAATATAAAAGATTAGGAGTAATCTATGCTTCAAAGGGGAGAGAGTTATCATGAGTATGTTTGCAGCAATTTCATTTATAGTAGTAATACTACTAGTTGGGTTATATGCGTTTTTAAGAAGTAGAAAAATTAACACGAAAAACTCTGATGGTTACTTCATGGGTGGTAGAAGTTTAACTGGTTTTACAATTGCTTCTACCATCATCATGACCAACCTATCTACTGAACAAATAGTAGGACAAAATGGTCAAAGTTTCATGGCAGGTATGGAAGTAATGGCTTGGGAAGTAACTGCAGCAGTTGCAATTGTAATATTAGCCCTTGTGTTTTTACCAAGATACTTTAGATATGGTGTAGATACGATATCTGATTTTATTGAAATGAGATTCGATACTTTTACTAAGAGACTGGTATCATTACTATTCATATTTACATATGTTGTATCTTTCTTACCAGTTGTTCTATATTCAGGTGCACTTGTATTTAATAAAATATTTAACATTAGTGAAATGTTAGATATAAGTGATATGACTGCAGTTGTATTAATTTCAACGTTTATAGGTATCTTCGGAATTCTATACTTATTCATTGGAGGACTTTCATTAAGTGCTCACAGTGACTCTATATATGGTGTTGGACTGATTATAGGTGGGCTTGCTATACCAATTTTAGGGTTGATTCTATTTGGTGATGGCAGTATGTTAAAAGGTTTCGATAAAGTTATTCAAAACACGCCTGAAAAATTAAATTCAATTGGTGCAATAGACTCAGATATCGTACCTTGGCCAACATTGTTCTTTGGGATGTTCTTTAATAACTTATTCTTCTGGTGTACTAACCAAATGATTGTTCAAAAAGCATTAGCAGGTAAAAACTTAAAAGAAGCTCAAAAAGGTGCGATGTATGTTGGTGTATTTAAAATCTTCGGAGCTTTATTCTTAGTATTCCCAGGAGTGTTAGCTTTCAATATGTTAGGTGATAAAGTTACAAATCCTGATAATGCGTACCCTATGTTAGTTAACGAAGTATTACCAGGTTGGGCTTATGGATTATTTGGTGCAGTTATTTTTGGTGCGATTTTAAGTTCATTTGTAGGATCACTAAATAGTACAGCAACATTATTCTCACTTGATTTTTATAAATCCGTTATTAATAAAGAAGCAACAAATAAACAAGTTTCTAGAGTAGGAAGAATAGTAACAGTTCTTGTAGGAATTATTGTTGTAATTATTGCGCCAATGATTTCGATATTTCCACAAGGCCTATATGCTGTAGTACAAGAATTTAATGGTATTTATAACATGCCATTATTAGTTCTTATACTTGTAGGGTTTTTCGTTAAACGTACATCACATCTTGGTGCTAAAGTGATGTTTATTTTACACATAGTAGTGTATGCGCTTTCAAAAGTTGTTTTAACAGATATACATTATTTATACGTATTAAGCGTATTATTCTTCATAGATTTATTTGTAGTAATGTTATTTAACAAATTAAAACCTTCAGATGAGTTTGATTTCAGTGTTAATTACGCAAAAGTAGATATTACGCCTTGGAAATATAGATATATAGTAGGCAGTATTATCATAATTGTTGTAATCGGAACTTATATCTTATTCTCACCACTTGGTTTAGCTTAATAGGAGGAAAATTATGACACTAACATTCGGAGTGATTGGCGCTGGTAGAATTGGCCAATTACACATTAATTATTTACGAACACATAAAGATGTAAAGATTAAATGGATTTCAGATTTAAATTGCGACAAGATGTCAGAATGGATTGAAAAATCGGGTATTCAAAATAAAACGAAAGATCATAAAGATATTATTAATGACCCAGAAGTAGATGCTATTGTCATTTGTTCACCTACAGACACGCACGTTGATATTATCAAGGAAGCATCGGCAAAAGGTAAACATATTTTTTGTGAAAAACCAATTAGCTTGTCTTTAGAAGAAGCCGAAGAAGCAGTTGAAGCGGTACAAAAATCTAACATAAAACTTCAAATGGGCTTTAATAGAAGATTTGATAAAAATTTTAAGCAACTTCAAAATATTTTGAGCAAAGGTGAATTAGGGCAAATTCAAACATTAAGAATAACTTCAAGAGATCCGGAGCCGCCTCCAATTGAATATATAAAACGTTCTGGTGGATTATTTATGGATATGACTATTCACGACTTTGATATGGCAAGGTATATAATGCAGTCGGAAATTGTGGAAGTTTATGCAACTGGAGAGGCACTAGTGAATCCTGAAATTGCAGAATACGATGATATAGATACTGCATTGATTACATTAAAATTCGAAAACGGTTCAATTGCTATGATTGAAAATTGTAGAAGAAGTGTTTACGGATATGATCAACGTATAGAAATTTTAGGTGATAATGGCGCTATAGATGTAGGTAATGAACAATCTTCAACGTTGAATTATCATCGTACAGATGGCATCAGAAGAGATAATCCTCCTTATTTCTTTTTAGAAAGATATAGTGATGCTTACAGAGTAGAAATGGATGGCTTTATAGATGCAATTCTTAATGACACGGATGTATTATGTTCAATAGAAGATGGATATAAAGCACAACAAATCGCCTTGAAATGTAAAGAATCGCTTATATCAAATCAACCAAAAAGAATATAAATAGAAAGAAAGGTGGAACGCTAATAAATGAATTCATTTATACAAAAAGCCAAGCAAGAACATTATGCAATACCTCAAATAAATGTAAATGGGTTAATTTGGATAGAAAGTATTTTGAAGGCAGCTGAAGAAACACGTTCCCCCATTATATTAGGAACTACTGATAAGGTGATTGAATTTCTTGGTGGTTATCAATTTATATGTTCAACAATTAAAAATAAAATTAAAGCAATGGATATCACGATACCGGTTATTATTCATTTAGATCATGGTTTGACTGTAGAAAATTGTAAAAAAGCAGTAGATGCTGGATATGACTCTGTGATGTTTGATGGATCAAAATTATCAATTGATGAAAATATTAAACAAACAAAAGAAGTTGTTGATTATGCACATAAAAATAACGTCATCGTAGAAGGTGAAGTTGGAGCAATAGGAGGTAATGAAGACGGCATTATTGGTACTGTAAAATATGCAGACTTGGATGATTGTATTAATTTAGCTAAAGAAGCAAAATTAGATACATTAGCACCAGCCCTAGGATCAGTACACGGTAAGTACCAAGGAGAACCAGATTTAGGATTTACCGAAATGGAAGAAATACAAAAGGCTATTGATATACCTCTAGTATTACACGGTGCTTCAGGTATTTCAGACGAAGATTTATTAAAAGCAATACATTTAGGTCATGCAAAAATTAATTTTAATACAGAAATCAATATAGCTTGGAGTAACCAAATAAGACAAACTCTTAATGAAGACGTGTCATTGTTTAATCCACAACAAATCTTAAATCCAAGTAAAGAAGCTATAATAGAAACTGTTAAATCTATTATTCATAAATGTACATCTCATAATCGTGTATAAAAATTATATAGAGAGAAGGAAAACATTATGCCTTTAATGAAAATTGATTTAATAAAAGGAAGAACGAAAGAAGAAATTAAACAAATATTAGAAATCTCTTACGAAGTAATGTTATCGACATTTGATGCACCTGAAGGAGATAGATATCAAATAGTTAATCAACATGAAGATTATGAAATGCAAATTTTGGATACAGGTTTAGGTGTAGAACGAACAAATGAAGTGATTGTTTTTACAATTATCACAAGACCGAGAACAGAAAAACAAAAACTATCATTTTATAGCGAAGTGGTAAATGAACTTCATGACAAAGTAGGTATACGTAAAGAAGATATAATGTTTAGTTTAATAGAAAATACAGATGAAAACTGGAGTTTCTTTAATGGAGAAGCACAATTTTTAAATGGTTCTCTTTAATTTAATATTCTTCACTTGAATAAGAATTCCTATTAGATTTTTAAATCTAATAGGAATTTTTTTATTTAAATTCATCAAAATTTTGTAATTTATGGTTAACAAGAATTGTATATTAATATTATACAATTATAAATTTTATGTTTGGATTTATTATAAAATTCATAAGAATATTTTATATAAAATTATTGTAAAAATATTGAAATTTATGGAATTACATTGCATAATTATGGAAAGCATAATTCTTTTTTTATAAGTTAATGTGATTTTTAAATTGTGAAATGTCTATTTGTATTAAAGTACATTATAAAAATTTATGGAGGTTAGTATGGAAGAAACGATTGATTTGCGTAAGGTGTTAAATATTTTAAAGAAGAATTGGAAATGGATACTCTTTATACCGATATCTTTATTTATTTTAAGCATGGCTATAACTTTTTTTATTTTAACGCCTAAGTATTCTGCTTCAACTCAAGTATTGGTTAATCAAAAGGAATCAGACTCTAAATTATTTGCTCAACAAGTCCAATCTGATTTACAACTCATAAATACATATTCTGAAATTATTAAAAGCCCTAGAATATTGGATAAAGTTTCTCATAATTTAAAAGACAGATATTCTAGTGAAGAAATTTCAGCGATGTTAACGGTTAGTAATCAAGCTGATTCACAAATTCTTAATATAGCGATTAAGAATGAGGACAGTGAAGAAGCAAGCATCATTGCAAATGAAGTGGCAAATGTATTTAAGAAAGATATTAAGAAGATAATGAGCGTTGATAATGTTTCTATTTTGTCTAACGCAGGGGGTACAGGTGTTAAAGTGTTTCCTAAACCATTTACTAATGGAGTAATTGCTACATTTTTAGGCGTTATTTCTGCTTTAGTTATTGCTTTCTTAAAAGAACTACTTGATAGACGTATAAAGACGGAAAGTGATGTAGAAGAAATTCTTGGGTTGCCAGTTCTTGGGACAATACAAGATTTTAACCAATAACGAAGGGGGGAATAAAATATGAAAAGAAGCAAGGCAAATAATGCTTTAATTGTGCTTGATAAACCACGGTCGGTAATTAGTGAAAAATTCAAAAGTATTCGTACGAATATTATGTTTTCAGTAGCTAATGAAAATTTACAAGTTGTGACTTTCACTTCCGAAAAAGCAAATGTAGGAAAATCTACAGTTTCTGCTAATGTTGCTATTACATGCGCTCAAGCTGGTTATAAAACGTTATTGATTGATGGAGACATGAGAAAGCCTACTCAACATTATTTATTTAATACTTCTAATTTAGATGGACTTTCAAATTTAATCGTGAATAATTCAGACATACATCAATCAATAAAATCTACTGAAATTGGTTATTTAGATTTAATAACTTCAGGACCAATACCTCCAAATCCTTCTGAATTAATAGGTTCAGAAAATTTAATATCAATAATTGAAGAACTAAAAGAAGAATATGATTATATTTTCATTGATACGCCACCAGTTAATGCAGTTACAGATGCACAATTATTTGCTGAAATTGCAAGGTATGTTGTGTATGTAATTGATGTTCGGAAAAATGATAGAAATGAAATTAAGAAAGGTAAAGAATTAATTGAAAAAGCTGGCGCTAAAATATTAGGTGTTGTTCTAAATAAAGCAACAAAAGATAATGATTCAACTACTTATAGTTATTATGGTGAAGAAGAATGATTATAGACATACATAATCATTTATTAGTAGGCGTAGATGATGGTCCTAGAAGTATTGATGAGATGATTGAATTATTAAGGCAAGCAAAACGACAAGGTATCGAAGGCATTATAGTCACACCGCATCACTTACATCCGAGATATCAAAATGAATTCCCAAAAGTAGAAAATTTATTAAAAGAATTAAAAGAAAATCCTGAAGTTAAACAACTAAGTATTGATTTATATCCTGGACAAGAAATTCGCGTTACAGATGACATATTAACAGATATAGAAAATAAAGATATTCAAGGTCTTCATTACTCTAAATATTTACTCATAGAGCTTCCTTCAGATCATATACCAGCTTTCGCAACAAGATTAATATATGAAATACAAAACAAAGGGTTTGTACCTATTATTGCACATCCAGAGCGAAATAAAGCTATTGCTAAAGATATTAACTTGTTGTTCGAACTTATAAATATAGGCGCTTTGAGTCAAATAACGGCCTCATCGCTAACTGGAGATTTTGGGAAAAGTGTACAAAAAATATCTATAGAGATGATTGAGCATCGATTGGTACATTTTATAGCTTCAGATGCACACCATGCAGAGAAGAGACCTTTTGGGTTTGATAATTTATTTACAACCCCAAAGATTAAATATCTAAAAAGCGATATAGAAGATTTATTAACAAATAATGAAGCTATTATTAATAACAAAAAGATTTTAATCCAAAAACCATTAAAGTATGAGAGAAAAAAATTCCTTGGTTTATTTTAAGAAGAAAACGGTGAAGCAAATTGGAATTTATCACATCAAAGCAAAGACTAGCAATTTTACTTATTATCGACTCAATCATCGTAACTTTGTCTGTATTTTTAGGTTATTACATTTTAAAGCCATTTTTTGAGGATTATTCTATTAAATTGCTTTTACTTTCTTCAATAGTGTTGCTTATATCACATCACGTTTATGCACAACTCTTTGATTTATACCATCGTGCTTGGGAATATGCGAGTGTTGGAGAACTTATTTTGATAGTTAAAGCAGTCACAGGTTCAATTTTAACAACTGTAATTTTTGTTCCGATATTGACTCAAGAGTCACCGTTTATAAGGTTATATTTTATAACTTGGATGATGCATTTATTGCTAATAGGTGGTTCAAGATTGTCATGGAGAATATTTAGGAAGTCATTTATGAAGAAAGAATTTGAGAAATTACCTACATTAATTGTAGGAGCTGGAAACGGCGGCTCTTTACTTATTAGACAAATGATTAATACACCTGATATGGGTATGGAACCCGTACTCGTAGTAGATGATGATCCGAATAAACAAAAAATGTCGATAGTTGGCAGAATTAAAGTTCAAGGATACATAAAGGATATCCCGGATTTAGTGAAACGATTTAATATAAAGAAAATCATCATTGCTATACCAACGCTTTCAAGACAGAGATTGAGAGAAATCAATATTTTATGCGAAGGGTTGAAGAGGGAAGTACTTATTATGCCTAACATCGAAAATGTCATGTCTGGTGTTGTTGAAGTGAAACAACTAAAGAAAGTAGAAGTTGAAGATCTATTAGGTCGTGAACCTGTTGAATTAGATATGGCGCTAATATCTCAAGAATTAACACATAAATCTATACTTGTTACTGGCGCTGGTGGTTCTATTGGCTCTGAAATTTCTAGACAAGTATGTAAATTTAATCCTGAAAGAATCGTCTTACTCGGTCACGGGGAGAATAGTATATATCATATTCATCGTGAGTTAGTAGAAATGTATAAAGATAAGATAGAAGTTGTACCCGTTATTGCGGATGTTCAAGATAAAGAGCGTATGATGGAAGTGATGAAGACTTATAAACCTTATGTTGTCTATCATGCAGCAGCACATAAACATGTTCCATTGATGGAATTTAATCCAGAAGAAGCTATTAAAAATAATATATTGGGAACGAAATATACAGCTGAAGCGGCGAAGTTAGCAAGTGTTAGTAAATTTGTAATGGTATCAACTGATAAAGCAGTAAATCCACCTAACATAATGGGAGCTTCCAAACGTATAGCTGAAATGGTTATCCAAAGTATGAATCATGAATCAAGTACGACCGATTTTGTAGCAGTCAGATTTGGAAATGTATTAGGTTCTCGTGGTTCAGTTATACCATTGTTTAAAAAACAAATCGAAGCAGGAGGTCCAGTAACGGTTACACATCCTGATATGACAAGATACTTTATGACGATACCAGAAGCATCACGTTTAGTGCTACAAGCGGGTGCATTGGCAACGGGTGGAGAAGTGTTTGTACTAGATATGGGGAAACCAGTAAAAATAGTCGATTTAGCTAAAAACTTAATTAGATTAAGTGGTTATAAAGAAGATGATATTGGGATTGAATTTAGTGGCGTTAGACCAGGAGAAAAACTTTTTGAAGAGTTGTTAAATGAAGATGAAATTCATCCTGAACAAGTGTATGAAAAAATATACAGAGGTAAGGTGAACTTGCCAGATAAAAGACTTTTAACTTCATTAATGGATAAAATTTATAACAAAAGTTGTAAAGCTGAAGAGATTATTACGTTTGCTAATAATAAAGAGGGTTCATCTAAATGATCAGTAATTTAAAAATGAATGTTATCTATAATATCTTAACTACTGTTCTCATAACATTATTACAATTGGTCATCTTAATTGTGATATCCAAGTTTGATAGTACAGAAAGTGTAGGATTGTTGACTTTAGGCTTGGCTATAACAGCGCCAATACTGTTGTTATCAAGATTGAATTTAAGGTCTGCTTACAATTCTGATTATTTAAATGAATTTACCTTTAACCAATATCATACATTAAGAATTATGCTTACAGTTCTATATATTTTACTATCATTTATCGTAATACAATTTTTTTCATTACCTTTTAAAGATGAATGCTTCATTTATTCAATTGTAATTTGGAAAGCAATTGAATCAATCTCAGACATGATATATGCATATTTTCAGAAAAAGACTAATATGCGCGTAGTTTTTTACATTAATTTATGGAAAGTAACATTAACTATTATTTTATTTATGATGACTTATTTTATATTTGAAGACATTGTAATGGCTTTTATGTCGCTTATTACCATTCATTTATTGTTCTTAGTAATCGAATATAGAAAGTTAAATAAATATATTGATTTTAAATTAATGAAAAACTTTGATACCAAGAAGTTATTGGCACTTACAATTCCACTTGGTGTCGCTCATTTTTTAACAAGCATGAACGTCAATGTACCAAGATATAGCTTGCAGTATATTGGAAACGCGGAGCAATTAGGGGTTTACGGCTCATTATTTTATCTTATTACAGCAGGAACTTACATCATTATAGCGATCAATAATGCAGTATTACCTGGGCAATCTGAAATGAGACATAAATTAGGATTTAGAGAAGTGAAGAAACTCAATCAAAAATTAAATATGCTTATTTTCTTATTAGTGCTACCGATATTCGTAATCAGTTTACTGTATGGCGATTTAATAATCGGAATAATATTCAATGAAAAAATAGCGAGCTATAAGAAAGAATTCATATTTGTCATATTAATCGCATTAATACAGTATTTAAACATCAATTTAGAAAATGTATATCTCACGTACCAATTATATAAAGCACAAATGAGGTTTAATTTATTTTATTTCTTGATTATAGCACCATTATCTTTTATCTTAACGTTATATCAAGGTATCTTCGGCGCAATATTAGCAGTTTTAATAACAGAGCTAGTCATGTATGTTATTAAAATGATTTTTATAAATAGAAAAGTAGGTGATTATACATGAAAAGCAATCAGTTAAAATTGATAATCTACTTCTTAATATTTATGTTAATCATATTTACTTTGAATACAGGATTCTATTTATATAGCCTTCACATTGGTTTAGATGGATTTAACACAAAACTGTTTGGTGGTGGTTCAGATGGATCATTATATGCACAAGAAGCGGTGAAATTTGCTGAAAATAGACCATATATTTATACATCAATACATACACCTATTTTAGGATGTATTTTGAAAATATTTGGGACAGGAAATCTATTTATATTAAAGATGTTTAACCAAATAGGTAATGTTTTATTAGCGTTAGTAACGATGTATTTATCTTATTTATTAACTGAAAAAGTTGAATATCGTAAACAATATTTAATCATTTTATTGAACTTAATTTATCCATCGTTATTGATATTATCAACAACATCTATTTATAGAGACAATTGGATACTCGTGTTTTATATATTGGGATTATGCTGGTTAATAAAATATATAAAGACGCACTCACTTATTTACAATGTGCTGTTTCTTGTAAATTTAATACCGCTGTTTTTATATCGTGATTATGCGATATTACCACTACTAGTAGTATACGTACTTTATTTTTTGAAAAAAATAATGAACTTAAAAATAATATTGACGTTACTATTTGTAATACTGAATTTATGTTTTGTATTTATTAAAGATTATAAGTTTCCGATATTTAATATGTCTATTTCAGATGCACTGTTATTTCGACAAACCGGAATGGAAACATTAAATGGGGGCTCGCAACTCAATATTAATTTAGCTAAAGATGATTTATTTCATTTTTACATAGATTATTTCTACTCCTTTGTATCATCTGTATTTGGACCTTTCATTTGGCAGGCTAAATCGGTTGCTATGCTCGTATTGATGTATGCTGAGAGCATTCCGTTTTTAATCATATTTATATATTTAATGAGAAATATTAAATCGATGTCAACAAGTGAAATTATAATCATCGTGGCTTCCTTTATATTGTTTTTAGAAATTAGCTTAATTAACGATAATCTAGGTACAGCTACAAGAGTTCGAATATTAGGTTGGTTACCGTTAATCGTGTTAGCAATTAGTAAGATGGGAGAGAAACGACATGAAAATTCTGTTTAGTGCATCAGTTTATAGACATTTAGCAGCTTTTCATATTCCGTATATGCAATACTTTTTAAATAATGGTCATGAAGTATATGCGGTAGCAAAGGATGATGGCAATAAAAATGTTATCGAAAATTTAGGGGTTAAATGTATAGATATAGATATTGAAAGATCGCCATTTAAATTAAGTAATATAAAGGCATACTTTCAATTAAAAAGTATTTTAAGAATAAATAATTTTGATTTAATTACGACACATACACCATTTATTTCATTTTTGATTCGACTCGTAAATTTGAAGCATACTAAATTAATTTATACAGCTCACGGCTTTCATTTTTATAAAGGTGGTAGTGTAGTGAAAAATACACTTTATAAAAACATGGAAAGGTTTGCTGCTAAATTGACAGACGAAATAGCAGTTATGAACGAAGAAGATTATAAAAGCGCACAACAATTTTTTAATAAAGAAAATGTTCATTTTATTAATGGTATCGGTGTTAATTTAAGTGAATATAATGCTGTTAATATCGATAATCATACGAGTATTAGAGAGGAATTAGGCTTAGATTCAAATGATATCATCATCAGTTACGTGGCAGAAATGAGTAAAAGAAAAAATCAGCTATACTTACTTAAAAATTGGAAAAAGATTACGTATAAATGTCCACGTGCAAAGTTAGTGCTCATCGGTAGTGGGGAAATGGGAGAAGTATATAAAGAATATGTGGCAAATCACAACCTTGAAGGCGTTATATTTGCAGGATATAGACAAGATATTAAAGAAATAATCTATCAGTCAGACATCGTTGCTTTATTATCAACTCAAGAAGGATTACCGAGATGTGTATTAGAAGGCATGGCATTACATAAGCCATTAATAGTAAGTCATATACGTGGTAATATGGATTTAGTACAAAACGGAATTAATGGTTTCACAATCGAATTAGATAATGACGAAGAATTAATAGATAAGTTTATAACGTTAATTCAGAACAAAAATTTACGTCATAATATGGGCTTGAATAATGAACAAATTAAAGAAAGATATTCCGAAACTACTGTGCTAGAACAAATGAAATGTATATACGATAAAGTATTATCAAAATAAACAAAGGCGTGATTCAATGTTAAAAAGAACATTAGATATAACGGTCTCATTCTCTGCTTTAATAGTTTCAGCTCCTGTTATTTTAGGAACTGCAATAGTAATCAACAAAAAGATTGGCAAACCTATATTTTTTAAGCAAACGAGACCAGGTAAAGATGAAAAGCCATTTGAGATTTTAAAATTTAGAACAATGACTGATGAAAGAGACCTAAATGGTGAGCTGTTAACTGATAAAGATAGAATGACAAAGACAGGGGATTTCATTCGTAAAACGAGTATAGACGAACTACCACAATTAATTAATGTATTAAAAGGTGATTTAAGTCTAGTAGGACCAAGACCACTCTTGATGGACTACTTACCGTTATATACAGAAGAACAAAGAAAGCGACATCTCGTAAAACCTGGTATAACAGGATGGGCACAGGTGAATGGTCGTAACACTATATCTTGGGAAGAAAAATTCAAATTAGATGTGTGGTATGTGGAAAATCAATCATTTAAATTAGATATGTTTATCTTATATAAGACGATTATGAATGTCATCAAAAGAAAAGATATTACAGCTACTAACCATGTAACAATGGAGAAATTTAGAGGTAATCCACTATGAAACCTATACTGTTAATAGGAAATGGCGGCCAGGCGAAAGTAGTTAAAGAAATAATTGATTTAAATGATGAATATGAGCTTAAAGGCTATTTAACGGATGACATAACAGAATATCACAAAGAAGAAAATTTAATATACGATAATCTGAAAAATATTCATTTATATAAAGCGGAATATTTATTCCATATTGCTATAGGTAATAATTATATAAGAAAGAGATTGTTTAATAGACTAGCAATTTCAATTGAACAATTTCCTGTTCTGAGACATCCATCAGCGATTGTTAGTTCATCAGCGAAAATAGAGAACGGGACAGTCGTGATGGCAAATAGTGTTATAAACGCAGAAACATCAATTGGTAAACATAACATTATCAACACAGGATCCATCATCGAGCATGATAACGTCATTAAAGACTATGTCCATATCTCACCGAATTCAACGCTAACAGGAGGCGTAGAAGTTGGAGAAGCATCACAAATAGGTGCTAGCGCTACAGTATTACCAGCATTAAAAATTGGCGACGACGCAATTATTGGGGCTGGCGCTACAGTGGTAAATCATGTCGAAAATCATCAAATAGTAGTTGGGACACCTGCAAAGCCTATTAGGAGGTAGGTAGAATGAATCAAACAATATATTTATCATCGCCTCATATGGGAGGAAATGAACAAAAATATATAGAAAGTGCTTTCAAACAAAATTGGATTGCACCGCTTGGAGAAAATGTAACTGAATTCGAGAACACTGTTAAAAATTATGTCCAAGTAGAACACGCTTTAGCAGTTGGAAGTGGGACATTCGCTTTACATTTAGCATTAATAGAATGTGGAGTAAGTGAAGGAGATATTGTGCTTTGTTCTTCTTTAACATTTTGCGCAACTTCTAATCCTATTTTATATCAAAAAGCGACACCAGTATTTATAGATTCTGAAATGGATACGTGGAATATGTCGCCACATGCTTTACGCAAAGCTTTAGAAAAATATAATGAGGTAGGTAAACGACCTAAAGCAGTTATAGTTGTGAATTTATACGGACAGTCAGCCAAAATGGATGAAATTCAAGCGTTGTGTGAAGAATACAACGTAAAGTTAATAGAAGACGCAGCAGAGTCGTTAGGGTCAGAATATAAAGGTAAGAAAAGCGGTAGCTTCGGAGACTACGCGATATTTTCATTCAACGGGAATAAAATTATTACAACGAGCGGTGGAGGCATGCTTGTCTCAAGCAATGGAGAGAGTATAGAGCATGCATTATATTTAGCGACTCAAGCACGAGATAAAGCCATGCATTATCAACATAGTGAGTTAGGTTATAATTATCGACTAAGTAATATTTCAGCAGGTATAGGTAGAGGCCAAATGGAAGTATTAGAAGAACGAGTAAATCAAAGAAGAGCTATATTTGATACTTATTACGACGTATTAAATAAAATAGAAGGATTTCAATTCCAACCAGAATTAGAGAACAGTAAATCTAATAGATGGCTAACAGCCTTAACGATAGACTCAGAAAAGACAGGATTTACTGTTGAAACGTTAATAGAATACCTACATCAACATAATATTGAGGCGAGGCCAGTGTGGAAACCGATGCACTTGCAACCATTGTATGAAGGGTATGACTACATATTTGAAAAAGAAGATAGTTCGAAAAAACTATTTGAAACAGGGGTTTGTCTTCCGTCAGGCTCAAATATGACAGAAGAACAATTGAGTATTGTTATTGAACATATAAATAAACTTGCAAAACAATATAACTAAAAAGTAAAAGAGGAAGGGAAAATGAAAGTTTTAGTTCTAGGTGGTGCAGGATATATTGGATCTCATGCAGTAGATCAATTAATTGAGGAAGGGTTTGATGTAGTAGTAGTCGATAATTTAGAAACAGGACATAAAGAAGCCATACATCATAAAGCTAAATTTTATGAAGGGGACTGTAGAAATATAGCGTTTATGGAAAATGTATTTAAAAACGAGAAAGTTCATGCAGTCATGCACTTCTGTGCATACTCACTAGTTGGCGAATCTATGAAAAAGCCACTTAAATATTTTAATAATAATATGTATGGTATGCAGGTTTTACTCGAAATAATGAAAAAATACTCAATCGACAAATTAATATTTTCATCAACTGCAGCAGTGTATGGCGAAGTAGAGCAAGTACCTATTAAAGAAGAAACGATATTACAACCAACAAATCCATACGGTGAATCAAAATTAGTAATGGAAAAGATGGTTAAATGGGCAAACAAAGCATATGGATTAAAGTATATAGCATTAAGATACTTTAACGTAGCCGGTGCAAAAGCTGGTGCAACAATAGGCGAAGACCATAACCCAGAAACACATTTAATACCGATAATATTAGAAGTAGCATTAGGAAAAAGAAAAGAAATTGCTATATACGGAAATAACTATCCAACAAAAGACGGAACATGTATAAGGGACTACTTACACGTATCAGACTTGGTGGACGCACATATAAAAGCGTTGAAATACTTAAATGAAGGTGGCGAGAGCCAATCAATAAATTTAGGCAGTTCAAAAGGGTATTCCGTTCTAGAAATTATTGAAGCAGCAAGAAAAGTAACAGGTCATAACATTCCATGCAAAGTAGAACAAAGAAGAGCAGGCGATCCAAGTATACTTATTGCTTCAACAGAAAAAGCAGTCGAAAAATTAAACTTCAAACCAAAATATACAGATATAGAAGAAATTATAAAAACAGCATGGGCATTTCATAAGAAGCATCCAGAAGGGTATAACAGTATTAATAAAGATGCAATATAATTTAAGAGTCCGAGACGGATTTATGCCCCGGACTCTTAAACGTTTTTTGGTAATCATTATATAAGTAACTGACTATAGTTGTATATCAATATTTTGTAGTTTAATATTAATGATAATAGAAACTAGAGAAAGAGGTATACAAATGAAAAATCTGATACCAGTTATATTAGTAATATGTTTCACAATATTTACGGGTTATTTAATGATAACGGGGGAAATGGGTACCGATGAAAAAGATGATAAAGCTACAGAACAAAAGAAAGATGCTAAATCATCTAAAGAAAAGAAAGAGGAAAAGGAAGAAAAACAAGATTCAGAAATGAAAATAAATAATCAACAAGATTTAGCTGAAATTATCTATAGCAAAAAAGATGAAAAAACAAAAATGGATGCATATAACCAAGCAGTCGAAAAGAAAATATTACCGCGCAGTAATAATTACCAAGAAGCGGTTTACGCATATGAAGAATCAGTGCAAATTAAAGAAAGTAAAAGTGAATAGAAGGAATATTAAAAGCCCTGTACACGCATTTAGAATAGAAGCGTGTGCAGGGCTTTTGTGTTGTGTTTAATCAACTTTCTCCATATAATTCTTTTTTGATTTGAGTTGTTGAAATGCCTTCTGTTCGATTTAAATATATAACTTCGCATAGGTCTTTAAGGAAATCAAACTCACCTTCCCAATCATGACCCATTAAAAATGTATCTACATTATATTCTTTAACGTCTTTTACTTTTTGTTCCCACTCATTTTCAGGAATAACAAGATCAACGAATTGAATAGATTCTAACATCATCTTTCTTTGTTCATAACTATAATAAGATTTTTTGTCTTTTAATTTATTAAAATTGTCTGTAGAAAGTGCCACAATCAAATAATCGCCATATTCTTTAGCTCTTCTAAGTAATTCTATATGTCCGTAATGTAGCAAATCATATGTACCATAAGTAATGACTCTTTTCATAATGAACCTCCTTATAACATTATATAAATGTTAATATATTGCAAACGTAATGTAAACGATTATCTAACAGAAAGTAAAAATAACAATTTTAAAAAGTTCTGGCCTTTCTAAGGTTAGAGCTTTTTTATTAAGAAGTAGATGCTATTACATATTAAAAATATATAATTATTTTTAAATATAGATAAACTGAAAATATAATTGTAAATTAATAGGAAATATGTATAATTAAGTTAAGTTATTTGGATTATTAAGATAAACACAACATGAAAAAACTATTATAGGATGGTTAATTAATGTGAAAGATGATTTGAAAATTTCAATTATAGTTACGGTATACAATGCTGAGGATACGATAAGAAATACAATTGAAAGTATTTTAAAGGGTTGTGAGAACCAACGTTATGAGCTTGTCATTGTAAATGATGGTAGTACAGACCGTACAAAGGATATTTTAGATGGTTATGGAAAGTTAGATAATATTATTGTTATTCATCAAGAAAATAAGGGTGTTAGTGTTGCTAGAAATAAAGGATTAGATTCTATTGATAAAGATACAGATTTGATTACTTTTATTGATGACTCTGATTTAATTAGTGAAAATTTTGTAAAAGTTACTAAGCATTTCTTCAGTGAGCATAAAGACATTAAAGTAGCTATTACACCAATTAAGGTTATAAGAAATGAACAGACATATGATCATGTACTGAATTATAGGTTTCAGAGGTCGCAGAACTTTATTGATATTATGCGAGATTATAAGTGTATTCATTTCCATATTGGTGGGATTGTTTTTAGTTCGGAGTTGTCTGAGAGTGGTCAGTTAAAGTTTAATGAATCCCTATCTTATTGGGAAGATGCAGACATGTTTAACTCTATTATTTTAAGTGAGCTAAAGTATGGGTTGTTAAAGGACAGTCATTATTATTATGACCGTAATAATGAGACTTCGCTAAGTCGCAAAATATGGTCTTCAGAAAAGCGTTACACATATCATATTAAAGAAAATTATTTTTCTTTAATTCAAAAATCAATTGCTATACATGGTCGTGTAATACCATATATTCAATATTTAATTGCATTACATTATTTAGATTATTTAGTAGAGCATAATCAGAAATATATTAACGAAATGCACACAAATATTGACAGGTCTTTTGAATTTTATTCAAAAAAAGTGTTTAAGTATATAGATTTGAAAATAATAGATAATTTAAGCTGTTTGAATGTTTATAAAGCCTATTTATATTCTTTGAAAGGTGTGAAGTTTCCTTATTTTAAGCATTATAAGGATATTCAATTAGTTATCAATGAATATAATTGGAGAACTCAAAGAATGGTATTTTCTTTCTCTAAAAACATGTGTGGTTTAGATTACCGGTCTTGTGTTTCCGTTTATTTTGGTAAGAAAAAAGTTACGACTGCAACTGTTAAAGAATTACGAGATGTTACATTATTAGGCCATCCTCTAGAAGATATATGCATGGCTAAATATATAGCTAAAGTTCCTTTGAAATGCTTATTGTTTGGATGCAGATTCAAAGTTGAAGATATCGAAACAAATACAATAATTTGGGTAAAAAATGATGCGCTAGTTAAAAGGTTATACAGAAGAATTATGAAAAAGGGAGCAAAGAAATGAAAATCTCAGTAATTTTACCAATTTACAACGTTGAGGATTATATAGAAGAATGTCTAGATTCTTTGTTATTCCAAAGCATTGGTGAAGAAAATTTAGAAATCATATTAGTAGATGACTGTTCTACAGATAATACTGCTAACATAATACAAGAAAATAAACACAAGTTTACTAATTTAATATATTATAAACTTCCTGTAAATCAAGGTTCTCCTGGAAAACCTAGAAATATTGGAGTAGAAATGGCTACGGGAGATTATATTCATTTTATGGATCCTGATGATACGATTGAGGAAAATACATATGAAGTATTGTTAAGTATTATGGATGAAAAAGATGATTTTGCTATGGGGAGAATGGTTTCTGTAAACGAAGATGGTTCAGAATTTCTTCACCCTACTTTCAGAGAACATAAGTTAATGAAAACTTATAAATCAACAAATTTATTAGATACACCATTTTTTGCACAAGTGAAAATTGGTGTTGTCCTTAAATTAATAAGAACGTCATTTTACTTAGATAACGAAATTAAGTTTGTAGAAGATATGAAAAATGGAGAAGACAAACTTGTAGATACTTTGCTGTATACAAAAGCTCAATCTTTCTCATACACGCCAGATATCGTTTATAGATATAGAAATAGAGAAGAAGACGCTAATAAATCATTAACCCACCAAGCTATAAAGCCATCTATATACAATGATATAGAGGCATATAATACTTGTCGCTCTTATTATAACGATGAATGTTTAGAGTTTTTTAAAATTAATGCTCTGAGATCAATATTTTGGAAAGTGCTAGATGAAGATTTTAAAGAATTAGATGAAAACACGAAAATTACTATATTTAAAGAAATAAGAAATATTATTTTGAATTATAATAAAGCAGTTTTTAATATGTATCTACAAAATGAAATACCAATTATTAATTTAATTCAAAAAGAAGAGTATCAATTAGGAATATCATATGCACAACTATTAACATCAAGAAGAAAATATTTTTATGAAGGTAAAAATCTAGAGAGAAATTATAGAATATATAATCAGTTTAAAAAAAGTAAAAGTATAAAGTTGTATAGAATACTAAGTAAAATGAGAAAGTTTAAATAGGAGATCAACATGAAACTACTACAAGTATTATTTGATATTAAGAACAAAGACGTAGATTTATTTAATGAACAATTAAATCATGAGATTTTTGAAAAAACTATAATTGTAGATACTATTCAAGATGAATTTGAAATTTATGATGACGTTGAGCATTATGATTATATCGTGTATACAAATCCTAATTTTTCTATATCAAAACAATTAATTACGACAACAATCAGTGAAATGAAAGAAAAAAATATAAAAATATCCCAATTTACTTTAAGGGATAAATACGATATTGAAGAATATGAATACAATTTAAGTAATTATAGAGATGTATTTTCAACATTGATGATTGAGAGCAGTCTAGTGAAAAATAATTCATTAGTAGATACCTATTTAAATACAAAAATGAATTTATTTAACCAAGATTATATATTAGTTGAATCGCAGTATATGGGTAAAAGTGTAAGAAATGATGATTATAAAGAAAATCTCTTGAATTTATACATGATGTTGATGAATCATGTGAAATATCAAGACGTATTAAATGCATTCGAAAGTGATTTAGAATTTACGGGTTTTATTGATTTTGCTATAGATAATAAATATTTTGAGCATAATGTTGAAAAAGATATGCAAAAAGCTTATTTAGACACGTTACGTAAGTTTCTGAAAAATGATAGGCTATTTCAAAATGAAAACTATACGCCATATTCTTTCTTTTATCAGCTTGTTATGAAAGGATATGATGAAGTGGCATTAAGCGCATTAGTCCTAATTAAAAGCGAACGTTATTGGAAAGAAAAAACTGCACAATATTTAGATCAACCAGTTGATTTAACACAAGATATTAAACAAACAAATGCTTGGAGACAAACACAAAAATTTAGAGACACCCGAATAAAACTTAAAGAACACCTATTTAACTTTGAGAAAAATATACTTAAGATTTGTGCCAAAGTGTATAAATTTAAAAATAAAAAAGAAGTATGGTTAATAAGTGAAAGGATTAATAGTGCCTCCGATAATTCATACTATTTATATAAATATATCCAGGAAAATAGAACAGACTTAGATGCTTATTATTTAATAGATAAAAAAGCAACATCAGCAATAAAAAAATTAAGAAAGTATAAAAATTCGATATATCTTAAATCATTTAAACATAAAATATTAATGCTTGTAGCTGATAAATACATTACATCCTTTACCTTTGAAGAAACAATGGCACCATTTAATCAGAGCCTCTATAAGAAAATATATAAACAAGAACTACTGAATAAAAAAGTTATTTCGATCCAGCATGGTATGATTATTCACAATATATCGCCATACTTAAGTAAAAACTATTATAAAGTTGATTATATTACTGCAAATAGCAAATATGAGAAAGAAATTATAATGGAAACATTAGGATATAATGATAATGAAGTCCTTATAACAGGAATGGCACGTCATGATAATTTACTTGAAACTTCTAAAATGAGTAATGAAATATTATTTATGCCTACTTGGCAAAGAGGGTTACAAAATTTAAGTCACTCTCAATTTTTACAGACAGAATATTACAAGAAGTTAAATCACTTTATTAATCACCCGTTACTTTATAATTACTTAAAAGATAATAATTTAACATTAAATGTATTAATGCACCCTCAGTTTGAAAAATATTCTGAACAGCTAACAGGTAATGATGAAAATGTGAAATTTCAAAGTACAACTAAAGTAGAAATACCTGATTTAATTGCTAAGAGTAAATTTCTTATTACAGACTTTTCATCTGTAGCTGTGGACTTTCTGTTTCAAAAAAAGAATGTTGTGTTTTATCAGTACAATAAATATGCTTCTCATCATGTACCTTCAAAACAAATTAGATATGAAGAAATAGGGGAAGTAGTGGCAAATTTAGAAGAATTATTTGCGACGCTAAACAAGTTTAAAGATAATCAATTCGCATTATTACCTAAATATGAAAATTCTTATGAAAGACTGTATGAAGTGAAACAAAATATAAGAGAAACTATTGTGAATAAAATTAAAGAAATATAAAGTTACAGGCCAATATAAAAATACTATTAAAAACATTCAATGCATAGTAGATATTAAAGACAAATATAATTGAAAAGGTTAGAATAGAGTTACTTACATAGTGTAGAAAGGCGGCGAGATTGTGAAACAAGCATGGGAAGATAAGCTTTCTGAGAGTTTAGTTGAATCGTTTCATAATGAACTCACTGAACAAGAAATAGATGAAGGATTTCAAGATACATTGGCATTCGGTACAGCCGGTATTAGAAGTACTTTCGGTATTGGGCCAGGCAGGTTAAATAAATTTACGATACAAAAATTTGCTTTAGGTTTCGCAAATTACTTAAAGGATATTTCAGATGAACCAACAGTGGTAATCCACTTTGATACAAGATACTTATCAAAAGAATTTTCAGAAGAAATCGCTAAAGTTCTCGGAACTCATGGTGTGATAGTGGTATTACCTGATACTTATAAATCGACACCAGAATTATCATTTGCAGTTCGTCATTTAAATACAACCGCAGGTATTATGATAACAGCGAGTCATAATCCTAAAAACTATAATGGCATTAAAGTATACGGAGCCGACGGTGGACAATTATTAACAGAACCATCATTAAAGCTCAGTGAATATATTGATCAAGTAAATGACCCATTAAATATTAAAGTGAATGACTTAAAGACACTGAAAGAAAACAATATCGTTATACCATTTGAAAATGAGACGACAGAAGCTTATAAAAAAGCAGTCTGCGATTTAGTTGGCACATTCAAAACTCAAAACTCAAAAACTGTATTATCAAGTTTACATGGTACAAGCTTGCCAATACTTTCTGGTATTTTACATGATTTATCTTATGATCATTTTGTAATTGAAACATCTCAGTCAGAGCCAGACAGCGATTTTCCAACGGTTAATATTGCTAACCCAGAAATGGAAGATACATTTGATTTAGGGAAGGAATTAGCTGATAAAGAGAGTGCGAATTTAATCGTAGCTACGGATCCAGATGCAGATAGATTAGGTATTGTAGAACGATATGAAGACGGTACAACCCGTTACTTTAATGGTAATGAAATTGGATTGTTACTTCTGAAATTAAGACATGATGAATTACAAAGTACAAAATCTTACATGATTAAATCTGTTGTAACAAGTGCTTTAAGTGAGAAATTAGCGGAACATTTACATATAGATGTAATTAATGTCTTAACTGGATTTAAATATATATCAGAACAACTTAAAGCGTTAGAAAATGATGAAGCTAAACTTGTATTAGCTTTCGAAGAAAGTCATGGCTATTTATTAAATGATTTTTCTAGAGATAAAGATGCCATTCAAACAGCTGCTTTATTAATTAAATATAAAGAACAGCTGACACAAGAGAATCAAACGTTTAAAGATGTATTAGAAACAATATATGAAACGCTTGGCCATTATCAAGATAAGACGTTATCTCCAACCTTTAAGGGGATGGAAGGCAAAGCACAAATTAAACAAATAATGGACCACTTCAATCGCCTTACAACAATTAAAGTAGGAAATTTAAAGCCTTTATTTATAGAGAACTATATTAAGCAAGAAAGAACAAATATTGAAACAGGCGAACAAAGTAAAATCGATTTACCTCAAGCAGATTTAATTAAATTCATATTTGAAGAAGGATTCATCGCAGTCAGACCATCAGGGACAGAACCAAAAATGAAATTGTATTTCTCGCTTGATGTAGAAGATTTTGATGGTGTAGTTGAAGAGTTTTTACGAAATTACAATTTGAAAAATTAGTGTAACTGTCACTAACATAATAATTTGAATTTTACTGATTACATACTAAGTATGTAATCAGTTTTTTTATTTCTTTTTGAGTAGTTAAGTACAAATATGTAAACTACTAACAATTTAATTACCTCTGTAATAAATATTTAATAAAAGAATTTTAAATGAATAATTGGAAGTTCTATATTTCCAAAAATATATTTTAATAATTCACTATAACTAGTAACTTTATATAACAATAGTAAATATGTTTCTTTATCAAAATAAGCTGTAAATTCACACAGAAATTTAAAGGGATAAAAATTGTATAAATCTTTATATTCTTATAGCTACTATATATTGACGACCTTTTAATGTGTTAATAACACTAAGATTGTAAAAATACTTGATGGATTACGCTTTAATGTATAATACAGCTTTAATAAATTTATTATTTAAAGAAAGTAATATTAATAATAGTTATATTAACATTTAATGGTATATCAATAAAGGAAAATATTTTAAATTATAGTTATATTAATTTTAAAACAAAAAAGAAAAAATTCAATTTTACAAAATTAACATTTTGTAGTTTAATATTAATATTGATAATAACTAGTCGGAAGAGGGAATTTTTTAAGTTCTATATTAGTTCCAATATTTGTACATTACATCGAATGTGAAAAAGAATAAATTAATCTGCTTTTGAATCTTTAATTAAATGAAGAAAAATATAAAATCGTATAATTAAATTCGATATTAAATTTAATTATAAAAAATATATTTACAAAAAATCAGAATGATTGTAAGATGTTTTTGTAAGGAACCCCGTATAAACCCTCTGTTAATAAAATTAATAGAGGGTTGTTCTTTTTATAATCTCGACAAATAAAATAATGTATTATTTTTATAAATATAAAATTATTGGAGGAAAAACATTGAAAATAAAAAGATTTTCAAATAAATTTGATTTTGAAATACAAGGGAATGCTATTTTATATAGCGATATTAAAGTTAATGAAGATAGATTGGTTGAAATACCATCAAATAATAAAAAAGCGTTATGTATAACAGAAATGAACAATCAAATTATTGCTAAAATAGATAAGGATATAATAGTTTATGCTAAAGATGGTTACATTTATATAGATTCTTCTAATAATAAGGATAATATATTCGAATATGAAATAATATATAATAATTACTTGGATTTTAGTGTGTCAGAAAGATATATTGGCGAGATTTATTTTGAGGAGCATTTGCTGTTTGTTTTAGAAGATTTATTTGTTGAGAAAAATGAATCTAAAGTTGTTGTTTATAAAGAAAGTTTAAATATACAAATAACTTCGGAAAGACAAAGGTACGTTAGTTTAGCTAAATTGAAGTTTAATAATGTAATAATTATTATCACTTACGATAGGTTTCTAAAAGAAATAACTTATAATAAATTTCTATATGAAATTCACTATAAACACGAAGATTTTACCATTAGTTTAATTAATTCTAACAATATTTTTGTACAAAATAATCAAAATAATGATAGTGCCATTCTGAATGTAAACAAAATTGGTTTGTCTCCTAGTATAATTAAAGAATTAAGAATGACTAAAAGTATCAAAAAAGAACATATTTTAGTATATTTTACTTTCAATAGTAAAAAATATTTTATTTTTAATAATAGTAGAGGGGTACATGTTTTAAGGTCAAATCCTAAGCTGATTTCTCAATATACTTCGTTTTTATATCCTCTAAAAACTAAAAGACATTTTGTTTTAATGGGAAGATTTAAACACAATGGTTACCAAGCTAAACATAAGTATGATGATATATATTTGCAAAATAAAAATACTAAAGTTAGTTCTTTTAAAAGACCATTTAAGAATTTAAAGATATTAAATCAATTTGTCATAGCTAAAATACCTTTCAAAGAAATAGAAAAGTTAGATAGAATACATACGAATATTTTATGTGGTAATAATGAATTTGTATTGCATAATGTTGCTTTGTCAAATTTGACAAAACCAATGAAAACTTTAAAAATTACTGTTTTTAATGATAATGTTCTAGTGTTAAGGAATAACTTAGGCAGCAATTTAACGCTAACATCAATGCCATATTCAAAAGAGTATAGTAAATTCAATAAATTCAAAATAAAATTAGCAAGCGTTCTTTCAAGAAAAAGAAAGAATAAAACTACTAATTTATATTTCGAGAAAAAAAGTGAAAGAGCTGAAGAGTCGTCCATAAAGGTATTTGACAAAGTAAAAGAAGAAACTAACATTAGCTCAGAGAATTATTTTATTCTAGATAAAAATGCAAGTTACTTTAGAGAATTGAAAAAAAAATACGAGAAATATTTATTAAAAAAATATAGTTTTAAACATTATTTGAAATTATATGAATCTGATTATTTTATTTCTTCTGAACTTCCTAACCATATTATAAATGATAGAATATACATAGATTCATTAAGAGAAAAAATAATGGATACACCAAGTGTTTTCTTACAACATGGTATTATGTTTGCTAAACCAGTAGATAATCCTATGGCCTATGGCTTCCATAAAAATTATAATAAGTATAATAATATAAAAAATGTTATATCATCAGATCTTGAAGCTGAACAATTTTATAAAATGGGCTATGAAGAAGATGATTTAATTAAGACCGGACTAGCTACATTTGACAATATTAAATTAAATGAAGGTGCAGATAAAATTGCTTATATGCCTACCTATAGATATTGGGAAGAACGATTAATATATTCTGGAGATATAACTAAAACAAGCTACTTTAGATCTATAATTAAAGTCATTAAAGAGTTTGAAAGAGCTGGATTGAAAGATAGATTATTAGTCGTACCTCATAACAAGTTTTCGGAATTTATATTTGATAATCTACCAGAATATAAAAATATAATAGAGCCTAATCCGAGTGTGGCATTAACTAAATCGATAATATTTATAACAGATTATTCTTCAGCAATATATGACAGTATATATAGAGGTGCTTACCCAATATTTTATTGGGAAGAAAAAGAGTACTTAATTGAAAATTATAAGGCTATTCCACCAGTTAATGAATATAACGCACCAGGTGAAATCGCATATTCGGGAGAACAATTAGTAGACATAGTAAATCATGCTATAAGAACTAATTATGAAATACCTCAACATGTTATGAAAAAATATAAAAAAATTAATGAATTTAATGATAATAAAAATAGTGAACGAATAGTAAAAGAATTAAAGTCTCTAAATATTTTATAAATATGATTTAAAAAGTAGTTTATTGTTTTAATTTAAGTAAATATGGAAAATATTTCGTAGGAAATGTAAATTCTTTAACTCATTATGAATTACACAAATATAGAAATACAAACAATTCTACCAATAAGACGCTTGATTCAGTAGGGTCAAACAGCATTTAAAAACGGAAATCAATATAAAAAGCTCTCTTTATAACTCATAAAGGGAGCTTTTTATAAATATCTTATTTTATAACTTCTACTCTTCCATACCTAACTCTTTCAATGCCATTTTCTCATACGCCGCTTCTCCTGATTCCATAGCAAACTCAGCGATAAACATTGGGAATACTCCATTGAGTTCTATTATATGTTCTTTCATTCGTGGCCATGTTTCTCCTCCAGCTTTATCGTATGCTGTTATAAGTTGCTCTAATCCTTCGTCGCCGAATACACGATGATGTCCCATAAAGTCCATTGAAGGATCGGAGTGGGTGGCTTCGGTCCAATCTATGAGTCCTGTGACGTTTGCTTCGTTATCTACCATTATATGTCCTGGGTGTAAGTCTCCATGTATCATGGTTACATGTTGTGGCCATAGTTCATCGTTTTCTAACCATTGTTGCCATCTGTTCCATAACTCATCTGCTACGCCATAAGTTTCTTTGACTTTATTCATCCTTCTTTGAAAGTCATTTCTAATTTCTTGTATAGTTTTGATATTTATATGATGTGCGGTAATGTTTTCTTCTGGTATGTTGTGCAAGTCTACGAGTGTTTCAGCTAATGTGTTAACAAAGTTTTCTGATACTGGTTTGTGTTCAATTTCCCATACATAGTTTTGTATTTGCGGATCTATTGTTGCTGCAGGTTTACCGGTAAGTTTTGGATAAGCGATAAGGTCTTTTTCGTGTACTTTCCACTTTGGTACTTCAAATGAAACGTTCTTTTGTAAGAAGTCTACCGTTTGTTTTTCGGATTTTGTTCGCTTATAAACGTCAGGTCTTCTTGGTAGTCTTAAAACCCATTCTACGCCTTGTTCATCTTCTCCAAATGCAACTTGGAAATCTAGTCCTGATTCATTCAATGAGATTGTTTGAGGTTGGATATGCAATTGATACTTTTCTGCGCATTTAATAATTTCATTATGTTGAGTCATTTTATTGGCTCCTTATTTCTATTGTATTTTTTTATGAAAGTATTTTGTTTTATCTTGATATAAATATAACTGATATGCAAACGATAACTGCAAGAGATTGTGCTATAACGTATGAAAGTATTTTATGTTATGATGTTATAAATGATAATATTTCTCAATTGATAATATTGAGAATGATAGGAGTGGATGGGTTTGCAAGAGGTACAAAAAATTTTATGGAACGGTCGTTTATTAACGATTGCACTTCCTGAACATTATGAAGATGATAATTCTGATCCTGTGCCTTTTCACACTGTTATTGTACAGGATGGTTCATATCTTTTTGATAAGCTTGTCGAAGAATATCCAAGTAATGTCATGTTTGTTGGTGTTGAACCAGTAGAGCGTAATAGGGAATATACGCCTTGGATTGAGGATGTTAGTGGACAGCATTATGGTGGGGAAGCTGAGCAGTATTTAGATTTACTGGAATTTGAATTAATCCCTTACTTAAAGGAAAGGTATCATATTTTTGATGAGTCTGAGTATTTAACTATTGGTGGCGGTTCGTTTGGTGCATTACTATCTATTTATGCTTTAGTTACAAGACCACATTTGTTTGGTAAGTATTTAGTAATGTCTGCTTCAATGTGGTATCCGGGATTTATTGATTTTCTTAAAAAGGCTGATAATATTGAATATCCTCGGGATGTTTATTGGTATGTCGGTGAGTTAGAGGGTGCTGAGTATCCAAATATATTAAAGAATATGGTTCCTTGTACTAAAGAGGGTGTAGAAATTCTTGAAGAGAAGTTAGTTAACCCTGATTCTCGTTTAACTTTTGTAACACATCCTGAAGGTATACATCGTCACCACTTTTTTGAAACGTATTTTGCAGAAGGTATTAATAAAATATTGTATTAATCGGCTACTGCCAATGTAATGAAACAGGCTGAGACAATTTTTATTTGTCTCAGCTTTTTTGTTTGTGTAAATAAGATAACGAATGTTGCAAGAGAAGGTCCACGTGCAACATAATCATCCAATCCACTACTGCCAATACAAAAATAGAGTCCGGAACAATTATTTATGTCTCAGTCTGTTTATTGTTTCGACAAGATGACTAACCAACCTTTTATAAAAATTTCATAACTTTAAAATACTGATATAATGGGAATATTGCAGTATTATGAGAGTAAATATACATAAAATTGATTGACAAATAACATGGTAAGTATTATAGTTGATTACACAACTAATCAACCAATCATGTTATAGGATAAGGAGAATGAATATGAAACCTACATTGAATGATGAAACACCTATATTTTTGCAAATTGCAGATATGATTAAAGATGATTTAGTTGAAGGACTTTTGTCAGAAGGTGAACAAATACCTTCTACAACAGAACTTTCGAATTTTTATAATATCAATAGGGCGACGGCTCAAAAAGGTATTACACTGTTGGTTGATGAAGGTATTGTTGTTAAGAAGAGAGGTATTGGTGTATTTATAGCTGAAGACGCGCGCGACAAGCTTGTAAATACAAGAATGCAAGCATTCTCTAATTCTTATATCCAGAATATGGTTAAAGAAGCTAAAAGACTAAATATAAGTAAAGAAGAACTCATAAGAAGGGTGGAACAAGATTATGACAATCATTGATATTCAAGATATGTCATTTAAGTATAAGGATGAAAACATTCTAGAGCATTTATCACTCCAAGAAGACGAACCTATGATTGTTGGATTATGGGGACGTAATGGTTCTGGTAAAACAACTTTAATGAAATTAATTTCTGGGCAAGAGCGTCCTGACGCAGGTCATCTATCTGTATTGGATAAGAAGCCATTTAACAATACGAGTGCAACGGAAGAAATCACTTATTTGCGAGAGAATCATTATTTTGGAAAATCATGGACAGTAAATGAGGCGATGAAGTTTGCAGCGATGTTTAATACGAATTGGGATCAAGAAGAGGCGGATTATTTAATTGATTTATTTGAATTACCAAGAAAGAAGAAAATTAAGACTTTCTCTAAAGGTATGCAGTCTATGGTACAAGGTGTGATTGGTATTGCGAGCCATGCACCTGTGACAATGTTAGATGAACCCACGAATGGTTTAGATGCATATATGAGAAAGGTATTCGTTAAAGCATTAATAAAGTCATATGATGAAGACCCAAGATATATAATGATTGCGTCTCATCATATTAAAGAAATAGAAAAAATTTGTGAAAAGCTAATTATCATTTCTAATCGTGATGTTAAGTTACATGAACCTATTGAGTATTTCCAATCAAGAGGTGCAGTATTACTTGGCAAGTTAGAAGATATTAAACAAGTTGTATCAGACAAAGATATTATCGAACAATCTACAATACTCAGTCAGCATAAAGTAATGGTGGATGTTTCGTATAGTGATTCATTGATAGAGCAATGTGAAGCTTTAAATATTAAAGTGGATAAAGCGAATATACAAGATTATTTAGTTAATATAACGATGACGAAGGAGGCCCATCATGAATAATTTTAAAGGTTCATTTTCAATTGTATTTAGGGAACTGAAACTTCAACTTTATATATTCACGGTTGTGCTTATACTTCTAGCAGCGCTTTATGTGGCTATTGGTTATTTTGGAGAACCAGAAGACTTTAGACCACTATTATCAGGTCCTGTGTTTGGTATATTAGGATTCTTACCATTGTTCTTATTTCACGATCCGTTTAAAGCATCTATTGAACTAGGTGCAACGAGAAAACAATATATTTTTAGCGTATGGTCTAGTTACCTAATATTCATGGTTGCATTGCTTATCGTACAAGAAGTTGTTAGCTATATCGTTCGATTAATTACAGACTCTTCAAAAAGTACAGTAGTATTATTGAGAGCAGGAGACTTAATACCAAATGCGAGTGTGTTAGATAACTTTTGGATTGATTTCCTAGCTATACTATTTATCGCAGGAGTATGTTTCTTACTAGCAGCTATTATGTATCGAGTTGGTATTATTCCAACTGCATTAGGTGTATTCGCTCTTGGCGTAATTGTATTCATTTGGTCTGTTTTAGGTGATATTATGCCACTTGTAGAATGGATAATGAATCATATTTATGAAACATTTCATATATTAGGAGCAGTTGGTGTAATAGCAGCGCTCTTGATATACCCTATAATGATAAAAGCTAGAATGAAAGAGTGAATATTTATAATAACTGAAGAGCTTGGGACATAAATCCTGAGCTCTTTTTTGGAATGGAACTGGTAAAAGTAAGAATTGATACTGTTATTGGATTAACGATGCGGAAAATCCAAATAGAGTGGCATTTGTTGGATTAATTAAGTCGAAAATCCAAATAGAGTGGCATTTGTTGGATTAATTAAGTCGAAAATCCAAATAGAGTGGCATTTGTTGGATTAATTAAGTCGAAAATCCAATTAGACCACCTTTTATTGGATTAATGATGCGGAAAATCCAATTAGACTACATTTTATTGGATTAATTATTACATAAATACACAAACTAACTTTTATTCTGACCCAAATCTAAAAATAAAGCTGAGACATATAAACATCTCAGGCTCCCTTAAGTAATTTCCATCATAATCTTCGTAATATATTCTTTTTCATTATTTTTAATCACTGAGTCGAATACATATTCTTCAAAAACGTATTGACCGATCTCTAAATTCCACTCTTCTATTTTGTTAAACATCTTTTGATAAGTTTCATAAATTGTTTGATCTAAACCGACATGATACCCGACTAAGTACTGTCCGTTTAGGGTAATGGTATTTGTATAGTCACTTTTATTTGAGGGTATTTCAACATAAAGATAGCTATATTGATTATATTGTTTATTTAAAATTTCATTTTTCTTTGTCACAACGCCTATTGGCTGACTAGAGAATAAATTGTGATGCTTGAGCTCATCTACAAATTGGTTTATTGACATTAGAAAATCTAGCTCGGAAACATTATTGATGTTATCACTAATATAAAATGTAGTGTTTTCTATATCGTGAAGTTCAATTTTATCGAATTCTGTATGGATAGCATCTTTGATAGATTTGATTTTATCGTTTATTACGAGCTCATTAAAATTTAATTGTTGTTTCTGTGCTTGTATGACTTTCTTTTGTTGTTGCATGAGATCTAGGAAAAGTTCTGGTGATTTGTCTTGTGTATATTGTTTAATTTCTTTTAAGGACATACCTAATTCTTTCAATAATGTAATGACACTAATAAACTCGATTTGTTTAACTGAGTAATAACGATAGCCACTTTCATTTTTAAAATCCGGCTTAAATAAGCCTATTTTGTCATAGTAAATCAATGTTTGTCGGCTAACATTTGTTAGACTTGCAAACTCGCTTATAGGTATATGATTAATTTTTTGCATAAATTGAATTCCTCCACTTGACTATATAGTTACTATACACTTTAAATTTAATATATTAAAGGTGTTTTTTGATATGAAAATGAAAACAAATAGATTAGAATATAGTGAAAATCACTTAATATTTAATAAAGTAATGAATAAGGAGGTCTAATATGAAGAATAAGTTAAACATTTTATATTTTAATATATTTCTTATGTTTTTAGGTATTAGTATTGTTATCCCAGTACTACCAACAATATTGTACGATTTAGATTTGAACGGTAGTGATTTAGGATTATTAGTAGCAGTGTTTGCGTTGTTTCAAATGATTGCTTCTCCATTTGGAGGAAGATTTGCAGATAAGTTTGGTAAGAAAATCATCATCATTATTGGACTTTTATTATTCTCCATATCAGAATTTATTTTTGCGGTAGGGAATACTTTTTCAATACTTTTATTATCAAGAGTGTTAGGTGGTATTAGTGCAGCGTTTGTAATGCCTGGTGTTAATGGTATGATCGGTGACTTATCAACCGCGGAAAATAGAGCAAGAAACTTTAGTTACATGTCAGCAGTAATTAACACAGGATTTATTATTGGACCAGGAGTGGGAGGATTCTTAGCAGAAATATCGCATAGAATGCCTTTTTATTTTGCCGGTGTATTAGGTATCATTGCGCTACTCTTCTCTATTATTTTATTAAAAGAAGAAAAAGAAGTAGAAGATGTCGACAAACCGAAAGTAAAAGAACCATTCCCATATAAATTGTTCGTCGTTCCTGTCGTTGTGATGTTGATTTTATCTTACGGTTTATCTTCAACTGAGACGATGTTCTCATTATATACAGCAGAAAAAGTAGGGTTCGAACCGAAAGATATTTCTATTGCGATTACAGGTGGAGCTATTGTAGGGGTTATATTCCAACTATTCCTATTTGAAAGAATCGTAGGAAGAATTGGAGAAATTAGACTTACATTGTTCTCACTTATATATTCAGTAATCGTGTTATTCGCATTTATTTTCGCTTCGAGTTATTTATCCGTTATGCTTGTAAGTTTTATTATATTTATAGGATTTGATTTAATAAGACCATCAATGACGAATTACTTCTCGAAATTGGCCGGAAAAAATCAAGGAACAGCGGGTGGCTTAAACTCTGCCGCAACCAGCGTCGGTAACTTAGTTGGCCCGTTAGTAGCAGGAGTAGTGTTCGATATAGATATCAACTTCCCAATGTACGTTGCGATAGGTTTCTTCGTATTTGCGGCGGTTATATTAGTGTTCTATAGACCAGATAAATTAAAGTTTTAAAATAAGCGAAGTGGGACTAGGTATGAAAAAAGTTTGATATAAGTGCAACTTCATACCAGTCAGCTATTGCCATTATATTGAATCAGCCTGAGACGTATACTGTGTCTCAGGCTTTTAATTTATCATTTTTATACTTAGTATAATTAATATACTCAAAACTGTTGACTTACATCTAAAATCGCGTTACAATTATCTCGAAATCGAAATAATATGTGGATAGGTGATGACATGAATAGAACAGATGAATCTTTAAAGGCATTGGTAGGTATTAAACGCTCGAATGATACGATTGATCGTATTGTTAAGCAAGACATGAAGAACTATGGTTTGAATATTACTGAATTTGCCGTAATGGAACTGTTATTTCATAAAGGTGATCAGCCTATTCAAAAGGTTAAACAACGTATTTTAATAGCAAGTAGTAGTACAACATATGTCATTGATCAATTAGTTAAGAAAGGTTATGTGAGACGTCGTCAAGATACGAAAGATAAACGAATCACGTATGCAGTATTAACTGATGAAGGGCATAAGTTAATGGAAAATATCTTTCCAAAGCATGCTGAAACAATTGCGAATGCTTTTTCTATCTTAGATGATGAAGAACTTGCTATATTAAGAAGAGCATTAAAAAAAATTAGCGCAATGTCTAATGAGTAAGTCACGCAAATTTTTTTTAGCGTTATTATTTCGAATTCGAAATAAAAAATAAAGAAAGAAGGAATCTATAATGAGTAATAACGAACTTATCGGAATCCATCACGTAACTGCTATAACAGATGATGCAGTAAGAAACTATGAATTCTTTACAGAAGTATTAGGAATGCGTTTAGTTAAAAAAACAGTAAACCAAGATGATATATATACGTACCATACATTTTTCGCAGATGATCAAGGATCACCAGGGACAGACATGACATTCTTTGATTTCCCAAATAGTCCTAAAGGTCAAAGAGGTACAAATTCTATTAGTCGTGCAGGCTTCAGAGTGCCAAACGATGCAGCTTTAGAATATTATTTAGAGAGATTTGAAGAATTTGGTGTTAAAAATGACGGTATTCAAGAACTGTTTGGTAAAAAAGTTTTACCATTTGAAGAGAAAGACGGTCAAAGATATCAATTATTCTCAGATGAATTAAATAAAGGTGTTGAACCAGGCATACCATGGAAAAATGGACCAGTTCCTGAAGATAAAGCGATATATGGCTTAGGACCAATTGAAATTACAGTTAGTTATTATGACGATTTCAAATCTGTATTGAAACAAATATATGGTATGAAACCAATTGTTGAAGAAGAAGATGTAACATTATTTGAAGTTGGCGAAGGTGGTAACGGTGGTCAAGTTATTTTAAGAAAAGATGACAAAACACCTGAAGCTAGACAAGGGTACGGTGAAGTTCATCACGTATCATTTAGAGTGAAAGATCACGAAGCTATCAAAGCATGGGAAGAAAAATATAAAGAACTACGCATTGGTAACTCTGGAAATGTTAATCGTTTCTACTTTGAAGCATTATATGCCAGAATTGGACATATACTAATAGAAATTTCTACAGATGGCCCAGGATTTATGGGAGACGAGCCTTATGAAACATTAGGGGAAAGTCTTGCGTTACCACCATTCTTAGAGTCTCAGCGTGAATATATTGAATCTGAAATTAAACATTTTGATACGACAAGAAAGCATGACTAATTAAATAGAAAAGGAGTGGTTCTGATGAAAGTGTTACGTCCAGAACAATTAACGCAAAAAGAAAACTATAAATTATTAATAGGGTCTGTTATACCTAGACCAATTGCATTAGTTACGACACAATCTGAAGACGGTATATTAAACATTGCACCCTTTAGTTTCTTTAACGTTGTTTCTTCAGAACCTCCTATACTATCTATAGCGGTACAAAGAGTAAATGGAGAATCGAAAGACACGGCTCGAAATATATTGGAGCAAAAAGAAGCAGTCGTACACATTGTAGATACAGAAAACGTTGAAAATACAAATGAAACCGCTGCGCTTTTAAATAGAAATGAAAGTGAACTTACGCGTACAACATTTGATACTGTAGAATCGTTAAGTGTCTCAGTACCAGGATTGAAACAAAGTAAGGTACGCTTTGAAGCTGTATTACACGATACAATGGCTATTAAAAAAGATGATAAATCTGTATCTGATTTAATATTATTAGAAATAAAACATTATCATTTTGATGATGCTATTTATAACGATGGCTATATTAATAAAGATGAATTAAGTGCAGTAAGTAGATTAGCAGGTAATGATTACGCTGAAATAGGGCGCACATTTACAATAGAAAGACCATAAAGTGAATGGAGTTGACTAGAAGTGAAACATATATTTAAACAAGGTGAACAAGGCAAACCTGTATTTCTTTTATTACACGGAACAGGTGGAGACGAGAGAGATTTACTACCTTTAGCAGAAATGCTTGATCCAAGTTATAATGCGTTGAGTGTAAAAGGTGAAATATCCGAAAATGGTATGGCGCGTTACTTCAAGAGACGTGCAGAAGGCGATTATGACTTAGAAGATTTAGAGTATAGAGGTCAAGAATTATATGACTTTATTAAAGAATCATCAAAAGAATATGAATTTAATTTAGAAGATGTTATACCAGTAGGCTTTTCAAACGGGTCGAATATGGCGATTAACTTAATACTAAGAGAAAGTACACCTTTCCAAAAAGCATTATTATTCGCACCATTATATCCTTTAGACTTACAAGATAATCAAAAAGATTTATCAAACTTTAAAGTATTCCTATCAATGGGTAAACAAGACCCAATCGTTACACAAGAACAAAGTGAACGAGTGATTGAAATATTTAAAGAACGCGGTGCAGAAGTACATGAAACTTGGGTGAACAGTCATGAAATTACACAAGAAGCAGTACTAGCAGCAAAAGAAATATTATAAGGGAGTGGAACAGCAATATTATTTTGCTAAAAAGATTTCGTAGTCCCACTCGAGCAAGGATGACTAGAATTGAAAAGCTTGATATAAGCATATTTTCAGTCCAGTCAGCTACTGCCATACAAAAGTAGAGTCCAGGACAATTATCTATGTCCTGGACTCTTTCTTTGTTAATATACAATCTGTTGATTAATTATAATCGTGTTGATTATAATGATATTTAACAAATAAACTTTTCTATGGAAGGAATTAATGAAATGGCTGAAGACCGTCGAGTAAGAAAAAGTAAAGCGGCTGTAAAGAAAGCTTTTATACAATTATTAGAAGATAGCCAAATAGAACGTATTACAATACGTCAGATTTCTGATAAAGCCGACATTAATAGAGGTACCTTTTACTTAAATTATGATGATAAATACGCACTCCTTGAAGAAATGGAAGACGAACAAATTGCAGATTTAAAAAAATTAGTCGACATCCGAAAAGTAAATCTTGCTCAAAAAACTGCAGAAGAATTCATTGAAATATTCTCTAATGAAGTTATTAAAAAAGTGATTATACACATTAGCGAAAATATAGAATTTTATCATGCTATTTTAAACTTAGATAGAACTAGTAAAATCGAAGAACGTATTACAGATATGATTCTCTCAAATATTAATTATTTAATTGGAGAAAATAACACAGTTTATGGTGTACCAGACGATTATTACTTAAGATATGTATCAGGTGCTTTAATGTCTATGGTTAAATATTGGGTGCACGACGAAAATCGTGTTTCTATAGAAGAACTTGTACAATATATCGTAACGATTTCAACTAGAGGGCCACTTTCCATTTTGAAACAATTGATAGATTCGAAGAAATAAGTTTATAAAATCTATAAAAATCTCTCCATCAGACTTAAACCTAATGGAGAGATTCTTATTTAATAACAATATATTTATTTATCGATTTCATCGCGTGATTTAATAATTTTATTGATAAAGCCGTAATCATAAGCTTCTTTTGTGCTTAACCAGTAGTCGCGCCCTGTATCTTTTTCGACTCTTTCCATAGGCTGTCCTGTTTCTTTCGCGATTAATTCATTGATTTTTTGACGTGTGCGTATAATTTCTTTAGCTGTAATTTCCATTTCTACAGATTGTCCTTGTACGCCACCTGAAGGTTGGTGAATCATGAATCTCGTGTTTGGCAGGCTATATCTGTTTTCTTTTTTACTAGCTAGATAAATAATTACGCCTGCGCTTACTACCCAACCAGAACCGATAATATTTACTTCTGGTTTCACGAAATTAATCATGTCATGAATATAATAACCTGAATCGACATGACCACCTTGACTGGAAATGAATAAAGTAATTGGTTCATCTCCCATTGCTTCTAGTAATAAAAGTTGGTTACCGACTTCTTTTGCAACTTTATCATTAATTTCACCAGTTATAATGATCGTACGTGTTTCTAATAGTTTTTCAGTTAGTATGTCTTTTTCTTGTTGTTTTTCTTCAGACATGAAATCACTCCTATCATAATATTTAACTTTATTGTGAATGATATATAAGTGCATTTCAAATAATTTGACCTTTATTGACCAAAAGTTTTTTATTATATATCAAATAAATCGTTAAATGCTTCGACCATAGTAGGGTGCGTATAAATATTATCTCTTAATCTTGTATAAGGCACATCCATATCCATAGCGAGTTTAAGAACGTTAATAATTTCTTCAGATCCTCTGCCGTACAAACTAGCGCCTAATATTTGTTGTGAATCTACATCTACTACTGCTTTGAATATACCTCTATCGTCGTTATTAACTTTGTGACGAGGAATATTTTTAACTTCAATCATACCTTCTTTTACATTGAAGCCTTCTTTTCTAGCTTTACTAGCTGTCATTCCGATACGTCCTAATGGTGGATCTAAGAATACTGTATATGGAACATGACCTCTATTTTTAGTTGAACGCTTTTTATTTCCTGAAATTTGATCTTTAACGATTCGGTAATCATCTAAAGAAATGTAAGTGAATTGAGGGCCACCTTTCACATCACCAACTGCATAAATATTTTCTACAGCAGTTTCTAGTGAAGAATTCACTTTAATTTCACCTTTATCGCCTATATTTATATCGGTATTTTCTAATGCGAGATCAGTGTTTGGTTTGCGTCCAGTCGCCAGTAGGACAGCATCGCCAACAATATCACCTTGGTTAGTATGGACGACAGGACGATTGTCTACAGTTGAAAATGCGTGAACTTCCGCTTCATCTATAAATTCTATACCTTGGTTCAACAACTGGTCGTAAATATGAGATGCTACATCTTTATCTTCAGTACCTAATATATGTTTACGATTATGAATCATCGAAACTTTACTACCGAGACTTGAGAAAATAGTCGCAAATTCTAATGCGATATAACCTGCACCAACGATTACGAGATGTTCTGGTAAATGACTTAATTCCATAATACCTTTAGAATCATAAATGTTCTCAGTTTGCTCAATTCCTTCTATTTCAGGTATATTTGAGCGACTACCTGTATTTATAATGATATGGTCTGCTTGAATAGATTCAACAACTTTATTTGATTTATTTAACAAATCGACAGTTTCATTATCTTTAAACTGTGCTTTATAAGTATAAACTTTAATATTTTCATCAGAATCTAGATTATCAAAATTTTTCTTATTTAATGCCGATACGACATCTTTTTTACGATTAATTGCTTCAATGAAGGTGTGATTTTCATTACCTTCATGTAATAACGTTTTAGAAGGTATACATCCGACATTAATACACGTACCACCATACATATTTGAATCTTGCTCAACTACAGCAACCTGGTTTCCTTGACCAGCAAAATCTTTAGCAAGCGTCTTGCCAGCTTTTCCAAAACCAATTACTAACATGTCATAATGCTTCATAATATAAAACCTCCGTTTCATAATCTCTATAATCAATTATAGTACTTTATAAAAATATTATGAAATTTTTGAATTTAAGGTATTATTTTCTTAATTTCTTATAAGTGCACAAAAGACAAAATTAATTATGTAAGCGTTTGAACCTATAATGAATATACAACATTCATTAGGAGGAAAAGTCATGGCTCAAAATTGGTTAGAAATAAATGAAAAAGTAATCATCGTAACAGGTGGTACTTCTGGTATCGGTAGACAAATTGTAAATTCATTATTAGAAAATGGTGCAGTTGTATATAATGTAGATTTAAAAGACAATCCAATTGATAACGGGAATTATCATTTTATAGAGACTGATGTGACGAATAAAGAAGCTGTTGAAAAGACAGTGAATACAATTTTTGAAGAACAATCTCGCATAGACGTATTAATTAATAATGCTGGCATTAATTTACCAAGATTATTAGTAGATGTTAAAGGCGAAAAGCCAGAGTATGAAATTAATATGAAAGATTTAGATTTAATGTTCGGTGTAAACTTGAAAGGGCCAATTCTATTCAGCCAAGAAGTAAGTAGACATTTTGTGAAACAAAATAAAGGAATTATCGTAAATATTGCTAGTGAAGCTGGCCAAGAAGGATCAGAAGGGCAAAGTATTTATTCTGCTACAAAAGCAGCTTTAATCGGATTTACGAGAAGTTGGGCTAAAGAGCTAGGGAAACATAACATTAAGGTTGTGGCTATAGCACCAGGAATTTTAGAAGAAACTGGTCTAAGAACTAAACAATATGAAGAAGCACTAGCTTATAGTAGAAATACGACAGTAGATAAATTGAATGGTGATTATTCAAAATCTATTCCTTTAGGTAGAGTTGGTAAGTTGTCAGAAGTAGCTGATTTAGTTTGTTATTTAAGCTCAGACAAATCAAGTTATATTACTGGTACAACGATTAATATCTCAGGTGGTAAATCACGAGGATAACTTTAAATAGAGGAAGGAGGGAAAGTATTGATATTAAATAAAAAACATTTATTAATTGTTGAAACGCTTAAAAAGCAAAGTATCTCAATTGATAAACTTTCCCATAAACTTTCTATTTCTCAAAGAACTTTAACGAATTACATTAATCAACTTCAAACTTATTTTGAAGGTTCTATTAGTATATTTAAGCAAAATCAATCGATTTCAATGATAGTAGCAGATGAAAAGAAATTTTTTAATTTACTCAAAGATTTAGAATCTCATATTCATTATCATTTTGATGAATTAGAGGAACGTGAAGAAAACATATTTCATTATTTGCTTTATAACGGCGTTTGTACAATAGATGATATAGCTGAAGATTTATTTCTAAGTAAAAGTGTTGTCAATAATACCATTAATGGTATTAAAACTAAATTAGAACATTATAGAGTTAGCATTAAAGGTACTCAAAATGTTGGTTTACGTATAGAAGGTAATGAACTAGAAGTGAGAAAAGTTTTAATAGAACTGTTCAATAGAAAGTATAGTTCTTACACATTACCAGATTCCATATATGCAATTCTCGATAAGACGAAAACACAATATAACTTAGACCACGCAACGTTTGACCGACTTATCACTGCAACTAAAGTTGTTTTATCAAGAATAGAAAATGATTATAAAATAAGACAAAATGTACAAATCGATGAAAGAGTGTTTGAGTCTGAAGACTTTATAGCTTTAAGCGAAATTAAAGAATATTTAAGTCATCAGTACTCAATAACATTTCCAAATTTAGAAATTTTACTAATCGTATTTCAAATTATAGGTAGAAGAGCTTCATTGTTAGATGAAATCATTTCAGAAGATGATCAATCTATTTTAAATCGCATTATTCAACAAACGATTGATGATATTGATTTTTATTACACTATCAAAATAGATGAAGAATTATTTAGCACGGATATACAACTTCACATTAAATACCTTATAAATAGGTTGATATTTGATATTAGAATACAAAATGACTTTATTAATGAAGTTGAGTACAGATATCCGTTTGCATATGAGCTTTCTAAAGTGTTAGCTACGAATATTGAAAAAGAAATCAATATTAAAGTGCCTTTAAATGAACTTGGATTTTTATCAATTTATTTCAGTGTCTATTTACAGCAGTTAGAACAAAAATTTAAAGAAATTCATTCAGTCGCATTTATAACAAACCAAGGTTTGAGTAGTGCGAAATTAATGAGAGTTCAATTAGAAAAAATATTTGGTAATCAAATAACGATTGATGTAATTAGTGAAAATGAGTTAAATCAATTTCAAATTGATGATTATGACTTAACGGTATCAACCATTAAAACAAATAGATTGTTTAACAGAATAATTTATATAGACAACATATTAGATGAACAAGCGTTAAAACTTAAAATCGAACAATTCATGATTTATAAAGACGTCAGCAATAAAAAGCTGTTTAACAAAAGTATTATAGTAGATTTTTTAAGTGAACAAGATGTTTATCAAATTAATGAAAGTATGGCGTATGAAGAAGTAATCGCGTATTTATCAAATGAACTGATTAATGAGAATAAAGTTGATCATACTTTTATTTCTAAAATTTTAGAGAGAGAAGAGCATAAATCAACAGTAACAGGATTTCTGGGATTCCCACACACTAGTCACTATTTTCATGGTATTTGGTTGAAATTAGCAATCATTAACCAACCATTGAATGATTGTGAAAAGGTAAAACTAGTTGTGCTCGTTGCGACACCAGAAACTGAAGTGAATGAAGCGGTACTAATCCGATTATATGAAGAGATTTTAGCTATTACGACCAATAGTTATATTATCAATCAGATAAGTAAAGATACGGATTACATAGCGCTTGCACATATATTAAATAAGGAAATGAGGGGTTAGCTATGTTTTTCATCATATTGATTGTCATATTAGCTGTTGGATTTATAATTCAATACTTGCTAGGTTTGCTTCAAATTAAAAATTTCACTAAACACTATACGGAATTGCGAGAAAATGGTCGCGTTGCTATTGGAAGAAGACCAGCTATTTTTAAATCGGGTACGTTGGTACTTCTTCAAATTAATAACCGTAATGAAATAGAAGATGCACGCTATATGCAAGGTGTCACAGTATTTTCTAAATTCAAGGAATTAAA
This sequence comes from Mammaliicoccus sp. JADD-157, assembly GCF_049310805.1. Classification (NCBI taxonomy): domain Bacteria; kingdom Bacillati; phylum Bacillota; class Bacilli; order Caryophanales; family Staphylococcaceae; genus Mammaliicoccus; species Mammaliicoccus sp. JADD-157. The sequence goes on from NZ_JBMOVZ010000001.1 coordinate 313,063, forward strand.
AGGTTTAGAAGGATATAAGATTCAGAAATTAAGAGATACAGATTTAAAAAAGTATAACAAATTATTAATTAAAGCTATTTTAGACGCTCAACACACATTTAATATTATTCAATCTGGAGGAGAAATTGAAAAAATACCTTCTCCAATGATGAAAGCAGTTAAAAAAATTAATGGAATGTTTAAAAAAGAAGGGAGTAAATCAACATGGACTTCATAGTTAAGTTAGCAGAAGGTTTTATCAATTTATTTCAAACAGGCGCAGATACATTTATAGACTGGATGACAACAATTGTACCTTTAGTACTAATGTTATTAATTGCGATGAACACATTAATCCAATTAATAGGTGAAAAAAGAATTAACATAATCGCACAAAAATCATCTAAAAACCCATTTTTAAGATATTTAGTATTACCATTTTTAGGTTCATTTATGTTAGCAAATCCGATGGTCCACTCTCTAGGAAGATTTATGCCAGAGAAGTATAAACCAAGTTATTTTGCATCAGCAGCTCAGTTCGCACATACGAGTAACGGTCTGTTTCCGCATATTAACCCAGCAGAATTATTTATATTCTTAGGTATCGCAAACGGGGTTCAACAATTAGGATTACCGATGACGGATTTAGCAGTAAGATATTTACTTGTTGGTATAGTTATGAACTTTATTGGTGGATGGGTTACTGACTTTACAACTAGTTACGTAGAAAAACAACAAAAAGTAAAATTAAGTACAGAAGTTAAATTAGAAGGATGAGGTGAGCAACATGAGTAAAAAAGCTAGAATTGTTAAAGGTTCAGGTGGCTTTGGTGGCCCTTTAGAAATTGGAATAGAAGGCAAGAAAGACAAAGTTATGTATGTTACAGGTGGTCACAGACCTGAAATAGTAGATAAAATTTGTGAAATTACTGGTGGCTCACCTGTTAATGGTTTCGAAACATCAGTACCTGAAGATGAAATTATGGTTGCTGTTATAGATTGCGGTGGTACTTTGAGATGTGGTATTTACCCTCAAAAAGGTATCCCGACTGTAAATATTATGGCAACAGGTAAAAGTGGTCCTTTGAGACAACATATTACAGAAGATATTTATGTTTCGAATGTGGATGTAGATCAAGTAAGCGTAGCAGGAGAAAGTGATTCTAATGAAACAACAGCGGAATCAACTGCTTCAACTGAAGAAGCAAAAAGTAATGAAACTGCTTCATATTCTAAAGATAAAAAAATTATGGAAACAAGAGCAGAACAAGAAAATAAATCTATATTAACGAAAATTGGTCTTGCAGCAGGTAAAGTTATTAATACTTTCTATCAAGCTGCACGTGATGCAGTAGATACAATGTTGCATACAATCTTACCATTCATGGGATTTGTAGCATTATTGATCGGTATTATTCAAGGATCTGGAATTGGAGATGTATTTGCTAAAGTTATGTCACCATTAGCAGGTAACATTTGGGGTCTGCTTATAATTGGGTTTATATGCTCACTTCCATTTTTAAGTCCGTTGTTAGGGCCTGGTGGCGTAATAGGACAAGTATTAGGTACTTTAATTGGTGTAGAAATTGGTAAAGGGAATATACCGCCAAACTTAGCATTACCGGCATTATTTGCAATCAATACTCAAAATGCTGCTGATTTTATTCCAGTAGGGCTAGGCTTAGCAGAAGCAGAAACGAAAACAATTGAAGTCGGTGTGCCATCCGTACTGTATTCACGCTTCTTAAACGGTGTACCACGGGTATTTGTAGCATGGCTGGCAAGCTTTGGATTATATAAATAAATAAGAAGGAGTGCATAAATAATGTACAAGACAGAAATAAAGCGTATAGGAAAAGATGCATCAGCATTCGAAGCTGAAAAGATGGTTATATTATTTGGTGATAATGCACCTGATGAGTTAGTCGATTTTTGTTATATAATCGATATAAATGAGATAGATGGAGAAATAACTGAATCACAAACGCTATTTTTAGATGATAATGAATATAAAATTACAAAAGTAGGCTCTGCTGTTAATAAAAACTTAAATGATTTAGGTCATATTACTTTAAAGTTTGATGGGAGCATAGAAGCTGAACAATCTGGAACATTATATTTAGAAGACAAGCCTCTTGCTAATATAGAAGAAGGTACAAAAATAGAAATTAAATAGTTTTATAAAATCTATCCCTTTAAAAGTTAAATTTCACTTAACTTTTAAAGGGACTTTTTATGTTCAAAGGAGATGATTTTTTCGGTTTAATTTATTCTTTCATCATACAAATTTTAGGAAAGATAACATTTGTTTACTATATAAATAAAGTAACTTTCTATAGAAAATCAATACAAATTTCGAGAAAATTAATATAATTTTACACCATTGGTCGACCAGTTTCAATCGGTATAAGTTATAACGTTTGTGGCGGTTTTCACAATTTACGACAAGGTATATAAGTGTAATATTACAGTTGTGTTAATTTGTCGATATGCTAAGATACATAACTATATCGAAAGGGTGTTTAATCAAACATGAAATTTAACAAAAACAAAATTAATGTTGTTGATATGAAACAAACTAAGAAAAGTGTTTACGCAACAGGTATAGGTAATGCTATGGAATGGTTTGACTTCGGTCTATATTCTTATTTAGCAATTATTATTAGCCAAAACTTTTTTACTGGCGTACAGAACGATGAATTAAAATTAGTATTTACATTCGCAACATTTGCGATTGCATTTTTAATGAGACCGTTAGGCGGCGTCATATTTGGTAGAATTGGTGATCGTCTTGGTCGTAAGACAGTATTGACGACAACCATTATATTAATGGCTGCTTCAACTTTATTAATCGGTCTTTTACCTACATATGATCAAATTGGTATATGGGCTCCTATTCTTTTGTTAATTGCTAGAATTATTCAAGGGTTTTCAACTGGTGGAGAATATGCCGGTGCAATGGTATATATTGCTGAATTATCTCCTGATAACAGAAGAAGTGTACTAGGCAGTGGATTAGAAATTGGAACTTTAGCAGGTTACATACTTGCTTCTTTATTAGCGAGTGGTATGTTTATTGCTTTATCTGATGCACAAATGCTAGCGTGGGGCTGGAGAATTCCATTTATTCTTGGCGCACCACTTGGATTAATTGGTCTTTATTTAAGAAGACATTTAGACGAAACACCTATATTTGAAAATGAAATCGAAGAAAATGAAGAAGAACCTGAATCATTTGTATCGATTATTAAAAATCATAAAAAAGATATTATCTTATGCTTTATTACAGTGGCATTCTTTAATATCACGAACTACATGTTACTTTCATACATGCCATCATATTTAGACGAAGTTATTGGCATCTCAACAACTGTAAGTACAGTTCTTATTACGAGCGTTATGGTTGTAATGGTTCCACTAGCATTCTTATTCGGACGTCTAAGTGATAAAATCGGTAATAAGAAAGTTGTCTTATTCGGTTCATTTGGATTAACTGCATTTTCATTACTAGCCTTTTACTTTATGGGCATGAATCAGTTAATGTTTGTATCGCTTGGTATTTTAATACTTGGATTCTTCCTTTCAACTTATGAAGGTTCTATGCCAAGTTTATTACCGAGTATTTTCTTTACAGACGTACGTTACCGCACACTAGCTGTTACATTTAACGTATCAGTATCAATATTTGGTGGTACAACACCGTTAGTATCAACATGGTTAGTGCACGTTACTCAAAACCCACTAGCACCAGCATATTACTTAACAGCTGTCAGTCTTATCGGTTTCATAACGATTCTTGTATTATTTGAAACAACTTCAGGAAAAGCTTTAAAAGGCTCATATCCTACTGTATCAAATGAAAAAGAATTTAACCACGTTGTTAAAAATGCTGAAGAAGCATTATGGTGGAAAGAACAAGAATTACAAATAAAAGAGAAATAAGGACTGAGACATATCCTTTTCTCATAAAAAATCTCCTAACCCGTTGTATATTAAGAAGCGGGTTAGGAGATTATTTTATGCAATTTTGAGGAAAAAACACATATAATAAGTAAATATAGTATAGTTGATTCATTAAAGAAAATTATAGAAATGAAAAAATTGTGACGTTTATTGAAAAAGCATATGAGGTGATACGCGATGAAAGAATTATACAAAATATTTAAATATAAAGATTTTAAAAATTATTTCGTTGCTTTTTCAATATGGCATCTAGCTTCATGGGTAAGCATTACAATCATACCGATTTATGCTACTCATGTGTACGGTTTAGGAAATCAAGTAGCTGCTATTATAGGATTGCGTTGGTCACCTAATATTTTTTTAGGACCCTTTATAGGAACATTCATAAAAAATATCGGGCCTAAAAAAGCTACCATTTTAAGTATGTTAAGTTATGGCGTTGCTCTAATTATCTTAGTTAATATTACAAATTTATATCTTATTTTAATATTAGTTTTGTTGATGGGGATAAATGATGCTATTGGAGGTCCGGCTTCTCTCACTCTTAGAACACAAGCTTTTCCTGAAGATTTAGCCATGCTAGGTAATTCGCTAATTCAAGGCGTCAACAGGTTATCTAAAGTTATAGGTCCATTGCTCTCGGCCTTACTACTAAAATTCATAGGTTTAAAAGCAGAAGTGTATTTCATTTTTGCTTTTATTTTAATAGCTGTATTTTTATTAAAAGGATTTAAAGATCAAAGTGATATGAAAACTGTATCCAACTATAAAAATATAAAAATAAAAGAATATATAAAAAGTGTGTATAAGACTTTGATAGATTTCCTTATGTTTATGAAAAATAATAAATTAATAATGGGGCTTACTGTTACAGGCTTAGGATATATGATTACATTTGGCGGACTGAAAATATACTTGTTATGGTTAGCAGATAGTTTAGGGGATAGAGAAAATCTATGGCTATTATTCCTGTCTGCACAAGGGTTTGGTGCATTAATAGGTGCCAGTTTAAGTGTGTCACTTTCGAATAAAATTAAAGATTCACAACTTAAATTAATTTACATATTGACTAGTGTATTAGAAGCTTTATTGTTAAGTTTATTAATCTTCTCAGAAAATATGAATACAAGTAGTGGAGTTATATTAAGTTTTATAGTTTTAATAATGGCGGGTATTCCTGAAACTATTTGCTTTATTGCGTATTACACTTTGTTACACAAAAAGTTAACAGAGAGTCAACTCGCTGATTATCATAGTATAACTTTACCTATTTATGATGCAGTACTTTTTGTGGGAATAAGCCTTGCAGGAGTATTATTAAATTTTGTTAGTATTAAACTTGTTTTATTAATATGCGTTTCATTTACAATTCTGCCGTTTATTCCATATTTAAAGATATTTTTGAAGAAAGAAGAAAATAGTAAACAATAATCATTTAATGAATGGTATTGATAAAAGAAGCTGAGTGATTGGATTTATTAAGGCGAATGGTTAATCCGATAGATATAAAAATGGCTGGGACATTGATTATGTCCCAGCCTCATTCATTATAATGGCAGTAGCTGACGGGGTTAAAAATACACTTACATCAAGCTTTTTTCAACTCTAGTCATCCTTGGCGGGGTGGGGATACGAAATCTTTTTAATAAAATGAGAATTCTGTTCCACTCCCTTTTTTATACTTTATTTTCAATTGTTTGTATCGTTACATTTAACCCGAAGTATTTTTGCAAGATGGATTTGTAATTTTGTGGTGTTACTGGTGATTGTTCTTTACCATCAGCTTTAGTTATCGTTAGTTGATCCTGTGACATTGTAACGCGGCCATAAGTTTTAGCCATTGTGATGAGCAATGTTTGTACGAATATAGATTCTGGGTTATGCTCATTAAATTCTAAATGTTCTACAAAATATGACCATGGTCTGGATATATTTTTAGCTTTATATGAAGTTCTCCAAGAATTATCGTCTTGTAGTTTTTGAACAAGAATTTCTTCGTTTTCTCCGTAGATTGCACGATAGCTACCTGATACAGTAGTGACAGTCATATTTTCAGATTCATGGTGAACGGGTAATGCGTTAATAGGTAAGTCTCCAAATCCTACGTCAGCTATATATGGTCTATCTAATTGCACGATAGTTGTCATGTGTGAACCATCGTTACTCCATCCATCATCAGGTGTGTGTATAGTAGCGGATGCGCAAGTAATACTAAAATCTTTTTGTTCTAAGTAAAACTGAAATATAGTGTTCATTTCATAACAAAATCCTCCACGATGATTTATAACAATCTTTTCATATAAGTCATCGATATTAACGGAAATAGGTTTTTGATTTTGTACGCTAATATTTTCGAAAGGAACAGTGTACATAAAGCGTGTTATATAATGATTTAAAGTTTCTAAATTAATTTGATTATAATTTTTAGAATCTATTTTTAAATATTCTTCAAACTTTTGAATATCCATTTATATGCCTCCAATAATTATTATTAATTCTATTATAAAGGATAGTTTACATTTATATGTTAATATAAGATTGAAGTTAAAGGGTATACAATAGAAAGTAAGGTAATAAGTATGAAAATTGGTGCGATTTCTGACTTGCATATCGATCGAAGTAATCATTATTTCCCGAAAGATTTTGAAGATGTTTTAATTGATGAAGTGAAGCGATTGAAACTAGATATGTTACTCATAGCAGGCGATATTTCTAACCATTATCAGCAAACAATGCCATTTATACAAAATGTTAAGCATCAAACAAATATAGAAGTGTTATTTATTCCTGGTAATCATGATTATTGGAAAAATGAAGCGGAAGAAAAGACTTCTTATGAAATATTTGAGTATTATAAATCACAACCAGAAAGTATAATTGCAGACCCATATATAATCAATGAGGAATGGGCGATTGTAGGTCATAGTGGTTGGTATGATTACAGTTTTGCTGATAGTGAAAAATTTAGCCTAGAGCGTTTAGAAAGAAGAAAATATTACGGCTCAACTTGGTTAGATAAAGAAAGAATAGATTGGGGTAAGTCTGATCTAGAAATGTCTAAACTAGCAGCAGATTCAGTAAGACGAGATTTAGAAAAAGTTAAAGACAAAAATATTATTTTGATGACGCACATCGTCACACACAAACAATTTGCTGTACCTATGCCACATAGAATATTTGATTATTTTAATGCGTTTATAGGAACATCAGATTTTGATTTATTTTATGAAAAGTATCCGATAAAATATAGCATAATGGGACACGTACATTTTCGTAATAATATAGAAGAAAAAGGTGTCAATTTTATTTGTCCATGCTTAGGATATCAGAGAGAATGGCGTTCTAAAGATTTAAAACAAGAAATACAAAATACAATTCAAATTATTGAAATTTAGAAAGCAAGTCGCTTAGCAAATAAGACGATATTTGTTCAAAATAGGTGATAAAGTGAAAAAATTTATTTCAATTTTCGTTGTTAGTGGGCTGGTACATACATTATTCTCGTTGTATTGGGCATTTGGAGGAACAGCTGGATTATTATCAGTCGGTTCTTGGGTTTTTACATTTAATGCACAGTGGGGAATATGGATGAACCTCATGTTAATTGTGGTCGGTTTATTTAAAGGAATAGCAACATTAGCACCTTTGTATTTATTGAAAACATATAATGAAATTTTATTCTATATATCATGTATAGGTTCAGTATTTTTAATGATATATGGAGGTTTAAATACAGGTGTAGGATGGTTAAAGTTGTTGCAAGTTATCCAGTATCATGATTTTTATACTACATTTGGCCAAGCGATGGTATGGGACCCTCTATTTTTATTGTGGGGTATAGGACTATTCGGATTCTTAATGAAAATAAAAAACAAAACACAAAGCAAAAATTAATCTAAGTAAATACTGGAGCTTGGATTTGAATCCTTGCTCATAATTAAGAGGCTGAGGCAGTTAAATTGTCTCAGTTTTTTTGTTTTAGTAAATATGGTATAAAGTTGCGAATGTTGCAAGACGAGGTGCACGTGCAATATATTACCCTCGAATGTTGCAAGACGAGGAGCACGTGCAATATATTACCCTCGAATGTTGCAAGACGAGGAGCACGTGCAACATAGCACCCCCGAAAGTTGCAAGAGAAGATCCACATGCAACATAAAGCCCCTGAAAGTTGCAAGAGAAGGTCCACGTGCAACATAAGGCCTTCGAATGTTGCAAGACGCCTCCCACGTGCAACATAAGGCAGCTCCAAGAAGATAGAAGGGGTGAAAAACTGGACATAATCCTATTTCCAATATATACAGCTCCTGCTAACACAATGAAAGAGTCCGAGACAAGTATTTGTCCGGACTCTTCTTAATGCTTATTTTACTGAATTTCTTACAATATCTATCGTGTTCATCCATATAATGTGACCGAGTAATTCTGATAAATGTTCTTCAGCAGGTAAGTCTTCTTTTGCTGGTGTTAAGTTTAATTTTGGTAATACAAATTCATGGAATATAACATGGACACCTACACCAAATAATATACCTTTGCCGAAAGTAATCTTGCTACATTTTTCAGCTATTAAACCATATAGTAATGCGTTTCCAACAGAGAAACCATAATGAATGCCCATTACAGGGATAGGTATTTCATTCTCATTATAAGTGACTGTGAAATTTTGTACGTTTTCTGGAACATTAAATTGTTTCATCATTTTTACAGGTGGTGGTTCTTCTTCACGTTCGGGAGTACAAGGAGGGAGTAGAGATTCCCAGCCCATTTTCACAGCTCCAGCGAGTAATCCACCAACGACTCCTGTTGCTAATACACGTTTACAAGAAATATTACTCATTTCTTTCACCTCTTTTAAATCGACTATTCTTTGTATACCCGGAAACATCATAACTTAAAAGCAGTCTGCCGACAGTCTAACAAACTTGAAAAATACTATGTTTAAATAGAAATAAATATAAAAATAAAGGTGGATAGCATTGAAAATTCTAGATAAACCAATGACTAAAAGGATTATAATATTTTTTAGTATATCAATGAGTCTTATGCTAATATCAGGAATTATTACATATATTGTGAATCCTAATATCGAAATAATAAAAAATATACAAGGTTTACCTGAGGATAAACAACGGGCAGAAGGATTAGAGAAAGTTTGGCAATATATTATAAATAATGGGTTTAAAGTGCCATTACAAATGTTAATATTATCAATTATTCCTATACCATTCTTATATTCAGCAAACTTAATATCAACATCCATATTAACTGGATTTGTCTTTACATTATTAATAAGGGTCGACTTACATTTAGGATTAATAGGTGTAGGGTCGTCAATTCCTCATACAGTAATAGAGCTGTTAAGTTACGCAGTATTTGCTGCGTCATTATATTTACTTAATAAATCAATTATTAGAACGATAAGTAATTTATTTCGCAAAAACAAAAAGACAAAAGTATCTATTTTAAAAAGTATCGTCACAGTAGCTAAAGTATACATATTATTAGTACTACCACTTAGTATTATCGCTGCGTTTTTAGAAACATATTTTACGAACTTTTTAATGGATTTATTAAAGTAGTAGAAAAACTGCTCTCCAATAAAAACTTATTAATGGAGAGCAGTTTTTTAATTTTATTTATAAGCTTTCTCAATATCATCTAATTGTTTAATTGTAGAATTGATACCGCCTGCACCGAAGAACCATGTGTTAGCATCAAACTCTAAAATGTCGTTATTTTTAATTGCGTTTACATTTTTGATAACTGGATTTTTTAATTCTTGTGGTATGCCTTTAGTTTCTTTATCTGTTCTATTTATATAGAAGATTTTATCTGGGTTTTTCTTAGCTATGTATTCATACGAAACGACTTGACCGCTTGAGTTGGCTGGCATTTTTGAATCGATATGTTTAATTCCTAAATCTCCATTTAAAAATCCACCGTATCTACCAGTTGAGCCGTAAGTTTTAATACCTTTATTATCTACATTTGTGAACATAACTTTGTCGTCATTGATGACTTCTTTTACTGATGAAACTTTTTTATCGAGCTTTTTGATAAGTGATTGAGTTTCTGATTCTTTATCAAATATTTTTCCAATGTTCGTAGCATTTTCTTTAATAGAATCTATATATTGATCATCATCAGGACTTACATACAACACTTTAGCGTTTGGTGCAGCTTTCTTAAATTCTTCTAAGTTTTTAGTATATGCTTGTCTAAATGAAATCAAAATTAAATCAGGATCTTTTTCTGCAATTTTTTCGAAATTAGGTCTTCCAGGATTGCCTAAATTTGTATACTTTTTATCTTTAAATGTTGATAAATAGTCTGGTAAAAAGCTACCGTTTTCTCCTTTAGGTATTGCTGTGATATGGTCTTCTAAATTTAAATCTTGCATAATATCCAGTGCGCCATAGTCCATAACAATTACATTCTTAGGATTTTTAGGAATTGTCACAGTTTCAGTCTTTTTCTTACCTCGATTGTGATCTTGGTTCTTTTCTTTATATTCAAATGTTTTCTTGATTGTTACTGTTTCTTTCTCACTTTTTGCTGCTTTATTGTCATTATTACTACATGCAGTTAATAGTAAAAGTGCACAAACGACAAGAGTTATGTATTTTCTCATATTTCGTTCTCCTTCATTTCTAATTGATAACACTTCTCAATTATACAAAATATTAAAGAAATAACAACTGCAAATAATAAATAAAAACTTGTAGAATAATCAATTCGAACGTAAGTATTACGTCGATTTTCATCTACAAGTTTAATTATATTACTTAATGAGATTATATTTACCGTTATAAAGCTGTAATTCCACCGTCGATTACAAACTCAGATCCTGTGGAATAACTTGATTCGTCTGAAGCAAGGAAGACAATCATATTTGAAACTTCTTCAGTTTGAGCAACCCGTCTCATTGGAATCGTCTTTTTGAATTGTTCTACTTGTTCTTTAACTTCTTCTAATTCTAACATCGGCGTCTGAATAACACCTGGATGTACTGAATTTACTCGGATGTTATGAGGTGATAAATCTCTTGATGCTGCTTTTGTCATACCTCTTACTGCGAATTTAGTATCTGTGTAACCTATTGCGCCGCCAACTAATCCATTCATAGATGAAATATTGATAATTGAACCTTCTTTTTGAGCTTTCATAATTGGAGCTACAGTTTTCATGCCTAAAAATACAGATACTTGATTAATATTAACGATTTTCATGTAAGAATCCAAAGTTAATTCTTCTAGCGATGTATTAGTCGTAATACCAGCGTTATTCACTAACACATCAATGCGTCCCCATTTATCAACCACTGTATCTATTACGTTTTTCCAGTCATCTTCGTTGGAAACATCATGTCGAATAAATATAGCATTTTCTCCTAATTCTTGTGCAACATTATTCCCAAGTTCTTCATTGATATCAGTAATAACAACTTTTCCACCTTCACTTAAAACTTTCTCAGCATGCGTTTTACCCATGCCTTGTGCCGCACCTGTAATAACTACTACTTTGTTTTCTAATCTTTTCATTTTTTCTTCCACTCCTTAATTGGTTTACCGGTAAACCTTTTACTGGTATACTATCACTATAATTTGATTAAAGAAAGGAATATGTATGGAAAATAACAATTTTTTTGAACTTATTCATAATGCTGAATTATTTAACGATGCTACAATGACGCTCTTTATGAAGAAATTTGGGCTGAACGTTAACATCTCTCAAATTTTAGCGTTATCAAAATTAAAAGAAGAGGGTCCTCAACGACCATCATCTCTTGCACAATCTTTAGGTTATACATCTGGAGCAATTACAAAATTAACCAATAACCTATTAAGAGAAGGTTATATTTTAAGAGAACATCAAGAGGATGATCGTCGCGTGATTTTAATTACGATTACAGAGAAAGGATTAGAAGTGCTTGATGAAGCTCAACATCAGGGGCAAAATATGAGGAATGAAGTTTATTCTGTCTTAAATACTGAAGAAGTTGAACAATTATTAAATATTCAAAGAAAACTATATGAACGTGTAAAACAATTAAATAAAGACGACAAATAAAATTATTGGAGTGTACTAAATGAATAAAAGAAAGATACATTTTGCTTGGTTAATATTAATTGGACTCTGTGTTGCTGTAGGGTTAGGTAAATCAGCACTGAATAATTCATCTGGTTTATTCTTATCCCCTGTAGCTAAAGATTTAGATGTAGGTATGGGAAGTTTAACGATTTATTTAAGTATTTCTTCAATAGTGACATTATTATTCCTTCCGTTTGGAGGAAAGATATTATCTAAATATAGTGCGCGTATCGTGTTGTTTATTGCAATTATTCTACAAGCAGGCTCGTTCGCTTTATTCGGAGTAATGAATTCTGTATGGGGCTGGTACGTATTGTCTATTCCTCTTGCTATCGGGGGCGTCTTTATTACAGTGATAGGTGGCCCTATTTTAATTGAAAGATGGTTTAGCAAAGGAAAAGGACTTGCTCTTGGTATTTTATCAGCCATTGGTGGATTACTCGGTGTCTTCGCACAACCTATAGTAGGTGCTTTAATTAGCCAGTTTGGTTGGAGAACGGCATACTTAATTACTGGTTTAGGGGTAATGATTATTGTTGCACCTATCATTCTGTTATTAATTCGTAATTTCCCTAAAGATAAAAATACGAAAGCTTATGGCGATTTAAGTGATGACAGTAACGAAAATGAACAACAACAAGTGGTAGAAGGTATTGATTACAGTATTGCTAAAAAAACACCAGCTTTCTTCTTGTTGGGACTATTTTTCTTTATTATTACTGCAATCTCAAGTTTTACTATGCATGTCCCAACATATCTCGTTAACCATGGTCAAAAAGTTAGTGTTGCAGGTGCTATGATGTCTGCACTTATGGCAGGTGTCTTTGTTGGATCGCTTATTTTTGGTTATTTAACAGACAAAATTGGTGCTAAAAAAGTTGGGCTACTAGCTATGACATTAGGCTTGTTAGCAAGTGTGTTATTAATTAGCCTTCCTGATTTAGTAGTTGTAGTAACAATTGCATTATTCCTATTTGGCATGTTTACCGCTTCAATTGGAACGATAGCGCCTGCTATGGCTTCATCGCTATTTGGAAGTAAAGATTACAGTCAAATTTATTCATCTTCATCAATCGGTTTGGCGTTAGCATCAATTGTTGCTTTACCAGCTTATGGATTTATATACGATGTATCAGGCAGTTATACATTAGGCCTAATCATTATCATTATATTGTTTATTGTAAATATTATTTCTATTATTTTAGCTTTCAAAAATAAAGAAGTACTAGTTGAAAAAGGATATTGGAATTCTAAATAGAAGGGTGATTTATATGACTAAATTAGATAATAAAATTGCAATTGTAACAGGTGGAGCAGGTGGCATAGGCTCTGGTATTGTACGTGCTTATGTTAAAGAAAATGCAAAGGTTGTTATTGCGGACATTGCTGAAGAAAAAGGACAAGCATTAAGCGAAGAATTAAATAATCAAGGTTATGAAACTTTATTTATTAAAACAGATTTAAGTGATAAAGCTTCATTACAAGCGTGTGTAGATCTTACAATTCAAACATACGGTCAAATTGATATATTAGTAAATAACGCACATGCATCAAGAATGAGCAGTTTTTTAGATATTACAGAAGAAGATTTAGAGCTATCTTTAAATACAGGATTTTATGCGTCATTCTATTTATGTCAAATGGTGATACCTCATTTAAAAGAAACAAAAGGGAATATCATCAACTTCGGTTCAGGAGCAGCTGTTAAAGGAGATAAAAATCAAGGTGCTTATGTTGTAGCTAAAGAAGCTATTAGAGGTATGACGCGTGTTATTGCAAATGAATTTGGAGAATTTGGAATTAATGCGAATATCATTTCTCCTATTGCATATTCTGAAGGCGTTGATCAATGGAGAAAAGAAAATCCAGAATATTATAACCAAGTCGTCAAAGGTATCCCGTTACAAAAATTTGGAGATGTAGAAAAAGATATTGGCCCAGTAGCAGTATTTTTAGCTAGTAGTGATTCTCAATACGTTACAGGACAAACAGTTATGGTAGACGGCGGCAGTATTAAATTATATTAAAAATATAGAGATAGAGGGGTAAATAATGGAAAACTTAATGACAAATAAAGTCGGAATTGTAACTGGTGCAGGAGACGGTATTGGTAGAGCAAGCGCGTTAGCCTTTGCGAAAGCTGGTGCTACTGTAGTCGTTTCGGATATTTCTGAAGCGGGTGGAAATGAAACGGTTAGATTAATTGAAGAACAAGGTGGAACAGCTCAATTTATTAAATGTAATGTTGCTGAAGAAGAAGATGTTAAAAACTTAGTAAACGAAACTGTTGAACAATTTGGTCGATTAGATTGGGCACACAATAATGCTGGAATTGGGGCACCAACAGCTCCAGTAACAGAAATTAAAACAGAACAATGGCAACGTGCGATAGATGTTACATTGACAGGAACATTTTTATGTTTAAAATATGAAATACCTGCTATGCTTGAGTCTGGTGGAGGAGCTATCGTCAATACAGCTTCTACGGGAGGTTTAGTTGGTACACCTGGTTTATCACCATACATCTCAGCTAAACATGGAGTGAACGGTTTAACTAAAAGCGCTGCTTTAGAATTTGGTAAGCAAAATATACGTATTAATTCAATTTGCCCAGGTATGACAAGAACTTCAGCAGTTGAAACTTGGAGTAAAAATGCTGAAGAACAAGCGAAAGCATTTGAAGCGGGTATTCCAATGGGACGCATGGGCGTACCAAATGAACAAGCAAACGCGGCTGTCTGGTTATGTTCAGAACAATCTTCATTTATTACCGGTGTTAATCTTCCAGTAGACGGCGGAGAAACTGCAGAATAAATAATAATAAAAGGTGTTGTAGATGAAAAAACTTTATTTTACTACGTTAATAGCGTTATTGTTATTAGCTTCATGTAGTACTTCAGAAAGCAATGATAAGAGTGAACAAGAGAATCAAGATTCTAATAAAGAAGAAAAAGTAAGTAAGACAGATTCTAAATCTGAAGAAAAAGAAGAACCTAAACAACAAGAAAACGTTGTATATGGAGACCTTACTTTAAGTGATTATAAAGAACAAGGCGCTTATTATGACGAAGAAACACAAACAAAATATATTTTAGGTGAAAGCAATACTATTATAAAAGTTATCAACAAATCAAATGATGATGTATCGCCAAAAGAATTTATGCAGAAAGATGCTAAGAAGGTCGATGAACTTTCTGATGGTGTTTATAAATACTATTCAAAATCTACTGATAAATATTATAAAGTGATTGAAAAGAAAAATCCTAACAAAAACATTTTGATTGTAACGAAGTATAATTAATAATTTAAATAAACAAGAGCTTGGGCTTAGCCCAGGCTCTTGTTTATTTAGTTAAAACTTTATGTCGTTAATTCATAACTTTCAGCAATTAAACCTTTAATTTCATTAATTGTATTTATCTCTTCCAAATTAATCGTAATCCAATTAGATTTATCCATGTGATAAGCACGATAAAATCCTTCTTTTTTTCTTAAAGGGCCTATAAACTCTTTTCTAACTTTAAGATTAATAACATCAATATGTTCATCAGTATTTAAAGCGATTTTATCAGAAGTAATATCCATAACTAAACCGAACCATTTTTTATTATCTTTATGCCTCAAAGCAGCATAATTAGAATACTTTTCCCAAGGGTAATCTGGCTTTATATTATATTTATCCTTAACAAAATCAAAAATTTCTTCGCGCGTTATCATCCAATCACCTTCTCCTTATATATCAGTTTACCCTAATAATTTTTATAAGTATATTTAAATATCTATTCAATTTAATTGATAATCATTATCATCTAAGGTATATTGAGTAGATAGATATAAATGAACAGGAGGATATATTAATGCAGATATATTGGACTAAAATAAATAAAATTATAGATGAAACGTCGGAAATTAAGACTTATTTGCTGGATTGTCCAGAAGGGTTTACTTGGGAAGAAGGCGCACATACGCACTTTGGTTTGAAAGGGTTCAATGAAGGTGAAAAACCAAATAAGAGTTTGGTGAGACATATGTCCATATCCACTGTACCTAATGAGAACACAATCGGGATTACTACGAGAATACGAGAGCAATGTTCTGAGTTCAAACAAATTTTAAGAAATTTAGATGTTGGCCATGAAGTAGCGATTTTTAAAACGCATTCTAACGTTCCATTAAAGAGAGAAAATAAAAATGTCTACTTATTATCTTCAGGAGTAGGGTTAGCAACGTTTAGACCGTTAGTACTTAAGTATTTAGAAGATAATGAAGGCGTTCATAAAATACATTCTATAAACGTTGATTCATCTTCAGAATTTTTATTTAATGATATATTTAAATCTGTTCCAGATAAAAAATTTACTTCAACATTTTTGGATAGTAGACAAGCATACTATGAAGAAGTGAATAGTATTAAACCAGAAGAGAATGACCTATTTTATATTGTAGGCAGTGATGAGTTCGTAGCTCAAAACATTAAAAACTTAATCGAATTGGGCGTTGATGTTTCACAAATTGTAATTGATAAACATGAAAGACAACGTTTAGAGTTTTTAGCTGTATAAAAATTTTGTCATGAGGTTATTTATAAATGAAGATAGAAAAGTTATCTAAAAAGTTCTTGTTTTATGGCGTTCCTATTATAGTGATTTTCTTTATATGGGGCTTAATTAATATATTATTCCTTGAAGAATCTTTTTCTATTCCTGTAATAATTGGATGTGTAATTGGGATTATTTTAATAATAACCGGTAATGTCGTTAAACGTGTTAAATAACTATATAAGAGTAACAATAAAAAGAGCCTTAAATTTAAGGCTCTTTTTATTGTTGATCTTTAAAAACTTACTTTACAGCATATCCTTGCTTGTTAAGGTAACTCAACATATTCGGTTGAATACTTCTTTCCAAGTGATCGTCAATATGGTCGCTCCAACCTTTAACTTTTTTAGCTGTAAAGGACGTTCTTATTGGTCTGTTCTCATAATATTTCTTCATTTCTTGATCGTAATCTTCTATATCTTCTAAGCTGAATTCTTCATATTTATTATGATGCATTACAACTTCTTTTGGTAACCTAGTTTTCAACGGTGCTTTTTCTTCAGCAGGATAACCAATGCATAGACCAACTAATGGAATAACATACTTAGGAAGTTCGAGTAATTCTGATAGTTTTTCAATATTTAATCTTACTCCACCGATATAAACGCCACCTAATCCCATTGATTCAGCTGCAATCATAGCATTTTGAGCCATTAGACCAACATCTACAGCACCTATTTGTAAAAATTCTGTATAAGTTATATCAACATTTGGTGCAATTTGATGATTTCGATTGAAATCTGAAACAAATATCCAGAATTCATAAGCTTCTTGAATATAACTTTGAGGGCCACTTAATTCCATAATAGCCTTTCTTGTATCCTCATCAGTGATTCTTATAATAGAAACAGCTTGAAGCAAACTTAAACGATGACGCTTGATTAGCAGATTTAAAAATATGGTTTACTTGTTCATCAGTTAAAGGTTTATTTTAAAACTTTCGTACTGAACTGTGATTCTGTAATAAATTTATAGTTTCATCCATTATTAATCCCTCTCTTAATTTAATGCTTTATGATATATAGCATATTAAACCACTCAGTATTCATATGGTAGAAGGCAAAATAATAATACATAGTATTAAAAATCGTACCTTTGTGTAGTGATAGTGGTTAGAAAGTAGGGAAATTTTAAAGATTTTTTAACATGATAAATTTTTTATGATTTCACTAGTCTAATTATTTAAGTCTTTGTCCAAATAATTAGATTCTACAAACTTTTCAACAAGATCCTTTAACAATTTATAATTATAATAGTCACGTAATAATAAGCTATGCTGTGATAAGCCTTCTAAAAATGAGTAAAACTCGTTAGTCGATTTATTGATATCTAAAGTTGCTTTGAAAATACCAGAGTCGACCATTAATTTAAAAACTTGTTTTATACCTTCGTAATTTTTTAATAAATTGTCGTGAGCGACTTTCCTCATATCTTCATTGGATAACGATTTATTTACTAGCGCTGTCCACGCTACAAATTCAATTTCTCTTTCTTTGTCTAAAGGTAACAGTTGTAATGCAAAATTTATAAATTCTTCAAAATCTATTTTATTTACAAATAAATTTTGTTTTTCCATTCTTTTTTGGCCATTTTCACTGATTATTTTAAAAATAAAAATTAATAAACTTTGTTGATTTCCAAAGAAATTTTGAATAGATCCTAATGACCATCCTGATTCATTAGATATTTTTCTAAAGCTTACAGTATCTAATCCATCCCTATATATAAGCTTTATTATTACATTACTAATTTCTTTTTTCTTTTGTTCAGATTTTTTATTAATTATTTTTCACCTCGATTAATATTATAAACTTATTGAATTTTTAATACAACTGTATTAAAGTTAGTGTGTACTTTTGAAGGAGGTAGTTTATGCAAAAGCATATAACATACCTAGATAATATCAAATTATTTTTCGCAATGCTTGTTATCACTCATCATTCTTTAATGAGCTATGTATTATCTGGGGAGGTCAATGAATCTATAAAAGGGATTAGTTCTCTAATCGTTAGTTTTAACCAAGCATTTTTTATGGGTGGATTCTTTTTAATCTCAGGGTTATTTGTTGAAAACTCATATAATCGGAAGGGTAGTCAACTATTTTTAAAGAAGCGTTTTAAAAAATTAGTATTACCTATTATTTTTTATTTTATTATTCTTAGCCAAATTCAACCTATAAGTGAATATTTTATATTTAACAAAACATACGATATAAATGTATTTTTCAAGAGTATGAATATAGGTCCTTTATGGTTTATTGCTATGTTGTTTATATTTAATCTCGGATATGTATTATTTAAAAAATACACAAATTTTAAAATACCAATATTAAAATTAAATATAATTTCTTTTATTATTTTATATACACTTGTTCTCTTTGTTTGGAGAGTATTTATGCCTTTAATTGGAGGAGAACCATTAATCAGTACAGTGATTTACGATTGGTTATTAAAATTCACACCAAGTATAGGGGATCTGCCGCAATATTTAATTGCTTTCATGTTAGGGATTGTTGCATTTAAGTTTAATTTATTAGAAAAAATAAAAAATACTAAATGGAAATCAAGTATTTTTTATATCTTATTAAGTTTGCCAATATATTTAGCCGCAGTAATTATCGGTATATCTGACTTTTCATTTTCAGGTGGTTTATCATCAGCTTCTATATTGTATTCATTTTGGGAAGCTTTATTCGGTGTGAGTATCATGTTAGTTATTTTCAAGTTGTTCTATAAATATTTTAATAAAGAAAATGCTTTTATTAAAACACTGAGTAAATGCAGTTTTACTATGTACATTATTCATTTACCAATAATAAGTGTAATAGAAAATATTATTAAAAAGTATCATTTAATAGGTAGTTACTATGCCCTCAGTGCCATATTCGTCACTATTATTATTACAATTTTAATTTCTTTATTAGTTTTATTAATCAAAAATTTAGCAGTAGAAAAATCACGTTTAAAGTCAAATATATAGGTGTACCCCAATCCATTTGATTGGGGTTATTTAGTTTTCTAAAAACCTTTTTTGAAATTCAATTATTTGTTCTTTTATTAAATCTAATGAATCAACTGTAGGATTTTCAATGATTTTAGACCAAGCTACGAGTATATTTCCGAATAGTGCGCCTTTTAATACATCCGAGGAGTCTGACTCGCTTGAAGGAAATTGTGGTAGTATTTTTAATATTTTATATAGTATTTGAGATTGGAAATCTGGTTCTGTTTTAAGTCTCTTCATTGATTCCATATAATTCACTTTATCTTCGTGTGATGCATTATCTAATACATTAATTAATTTTTGCGTAATACTTTCCAATGTATAACTTCCATCTAAAAATTCATCTAAAGTGTTTTTTAATAAATCGTTATTGCTTAGAAACAAAATTTCGCTTTTCGATTCAAAATATCTAAAAAGTGTACGTCTTGAAACACCTGATTCTTTAGCAATTTTATCCATACTTGTTTTATCATATCCGTTTTCTTCGAATAATTTATCTGCAATTTCAAGTATTTGCTTTCTAGTATCTTCTTTCATTTAATTGTCCTCCAACACTTTTAACAACATTATAGCATAATCTTTTTGTTTTGACACTAAGTGCCAAATAAGTTATATTTTAATTAGTGGCACTGAGTGTCAATTAATAATAAAGGATGATGAAACATGAAAAAATTAAAAATATTAGTTTCTGGCGCTAGCATTGCAGGACTTACTTCAGCATATTGGCTAAATAAAAAAGGTTTTGAGGTAACAATCGTTGAAAAAGCATCAAAAATTAGAGGTGGAGGTTACCCTATAGATGTGAGAGGTAGTGCCATTAATATCGTTAAAATGATGGGCATATATGATGAATTAAAAGCTCAAAATTTAAACAATATGAAATTTAAAATTCTTGATAATGACAATAGTGTAATCTCGCAATTTACAGATGCTACTATGAAAGCTAACGAAGATATTGAAATACCAAGAGGTGATTTAACAACAGCTTTGTATAAATGTGTTGAAGAAAATGATATAAACCTCATTTTTAATGATTCTATTAAAACAATGAACCATTTAGATGATGGAGTTGAAATTGAATTAGAAAGTGGAAAGCAAGGCAGCTATGATTTAGTAGTTGGAGCAGATGGTATACATTCTAATACAAGAAAATTAACATTTGGCGAAGAAAGCCAATTCACAAATTATTTAGGACATTGTTTTACTGGATTTACAGTAGAGAACTATTTAGATATGTATAAAGAAGGTATGATTTATTCTGAACCAGGCAGAACAGCTATCATGTATGCTACTGAAAACAAAGAATCAGTACATGCGTTTTTAATCTTTAGTGATGAAGAAGAACCTTCTGTAAACCATAGAGATATAGAAGGTCACAAAAAATTAGTCAAAGATAAATTTAAAGACGTAGGTGGTATAGCTCCAAATCTTTTAGAAACATTAGAACAAACTGAAGATATATATTTTGATACGACAACTCAAATTATTATGGATCAATGGGCGGAAAATCGAGCAGTATTAGTTGGAGATGCAGCACATGCACCATCCTTCTTAACAGGACAAGGTTCAAGTTTAGCAATGATAGGAGCATATATTTTAGCTGATGAATTAGAGAACAACAATAGTATTAAAGATGCTTTTATTGCTTACGAAAAATATATGAAACCATTTGCAGAGATAAACCAAAATGCTGTAGAAAATGATGGTTCATCAATTTTATATCCTAAAAATGATGAAGAAATAGAAAAAAGAAACGCTATTTTAAAACAAATGGAAAATATAACAGAAGAAAACATGGGCTCTCAAGATCTTATTGATATAACGAGAGTAATAGATTATCCAAAGTTAAATAACGATTAAGCAAATTGCTAACTATGCTCTATAAGCATTACTCTTTATGTAAAACAGGTATTTGTAATAATACACTAAAACATTTACCATTAAAGTATGAAACTAATGCATATTATACAAAATGAGGTGTAGTTATGGTAAATATAAAAGATATGAGTATAGAACCGATTGGATTAGGAACTTGGAAAATGGGCGACGATTCAAATAATCATCAAGATGAGATAGATGCTATTCAATTCGCTATAAATCAAGGTGCAAATGTTATTGATACGGCTGAAATGTATGGCGATGGCGCATCAGAAGAGTTAATAGGTGAAGCAATAGAATCTTATGATAGAGAAAAATTATATATTATCTCAAAAGTGCATCCTCAAAATGCATCAAAGGATAAAGTTTTAACCAGTATAGATAACAGCTTAAAAAGATTACGTACAGATTATATTGATTTATATTTATTACATTGGAAAAGCCAGTATCCTTTAGAAGAAACAATTAGCGCATTTGAAGAAGCGAAAAAGTTAGGGAAAATAAAAGAATGGGGCGTATCAAATTTTGATACGAGCGATGTGAAACATTTACTTAGTTTACCTAATGGTCATGAATGTGTAGCTAACCAAGTTAGATATAATATAGGTGATCGAGGAATAGAATATGATTTAAAACCTTTTATGCGAGAAAATAACATTGCCTTAATATCATATGCACCTATAGCTAGAGGAGATAAACTAGGTAAAAATTTAACTAAAAGTTCTGTTCTTCTAGAATTGTCTAGAAAATATGAAGTTGACGTATTTCAAATATTGTTAGCATGGAATATTAGAGATGGTCATACACTAGCTATACCTAAATCATCTAACAAACTTCATATTGAAAATAATATGGGAGCCAGTAATATTCATTTAACCGAAGAAGACATTCAAAAAATCGATTCAGAATTCCCGCCGCCAACAACTAAAGAACCATTAGCATTGTATTAATAAGGAACGAGTCCGAGACTACTATTTATGTCTCGGACTCGTTTATTTTTGTTTTTATTTTTAATACGATGAATTATATCAGGTGTAATGTCCTTATTGTCACAACTCGCAAAACGTGTCAACAAGGGTAGCTATATTGTCACAACTCGCAAAACGTGTCAACAAGGGTATCCATATTGTCATAACTCGTAAAACGTGTCAACAAGGATAGCCATATTGTCACAACTTGTAAAACGTGTCAACAAGGATAGTCTTATTGTCATAACTTACGAAACGTGTCAACAAAGGTAGCCATATTTTCACAACTCATAAAACGTGTCAACAAGGGTAGGCATATTGTCACAACTCGCAAAACGTGTCAACAAGGGTAGGCATATTGTCACAACTCGCAAAACGTGTCAATAAGGATAGTCTTATTGTCACAACTCATAAAACATGTCTTTAACAATAACATGTCGCTCCCCTTAATTGCCTTTTTATTAATAACCTCAATTAAATTATTGAAAAACACTAAGTAATAATTGCTAAAAACTGTGGTGTTATCACTTTCTAATATTGCTATTATAGATAAGCTAGTAAATTAGAAACTTTTAACAAATAATGATTGTCCATAGTTAAGGACATAGATTGAAGTGTAAACGATTACAAATTAAGTATAATATTACATATCGGGGGGTGATGATATGTTATTTAGTTCCAAGGAAGAACAAGTAATTAATTATTTGAACTTTTATGATTTTGTTGCTGCAAATGAAATATCCGATAAATTATTGGTGTCTTCTAAAACGATTTATAGACTTGTTAAAAAAATTAATGAAATTACCAAAGATCAATATGGAGAAAGGATGATAGAGTCAGAAACTGGTAAAGGTTATAAAATTAATAAATTTTATATTGATAAAAATATTTACTCAATTGTAACAATTAAAGAAGAAAATTTTTTACTAGAGACAATGTTAACCTTACTTTTTCAACATCCCAAAAAGTTAAGGAAGAATCATATTTTTTGTGATAGTTATATGAGTGAAAGTACTGAAGAAAGGCGCATCAGAAGTATTATTGAATATTTAAATGAATTTAATATCGATGTCTACAACATGCATAATTTATTATATGTAAAAGGTGAAGAGATAGATATTAGAAGAGCAATAAATTCGATATTACTTACTATTAATAAAAATCAAGTGCTTGGGGATTTAGGATTAGATATAAATGCTTCTGATAAACATTTTTTAGATAAGCAAATATCTTTAATTGAAGAAAACTTAGAGGTAAATCTTTATTATCCATATGATGTCAGCATCTTCACACATTTATATATGGTCTTAAAGAGATATCGAGAAGGTAGAGTTAATCAGTTGGAAAATCAAGATGCATTGGATGAAGAAGAAAAAAATAAAATGAATCGAAATAAAGAAATAAAAACTATTGCAGATATTTTAACTCGAAATTTAAGTAAACACCTTTGCTATGATCTGCATGAACTAGAATCATTTTTTATATTTCAAAATTTGTATTCTTTAAATATTGAAAAAAAAGAGTACATAAAAAAAGACAAGCTTAACGCGAATAAGATAACAATAGAATTTGTATCTCGGTTTTTTGATATAAATAAAGAAGAAGTAAATGAAAATGAAAAATTATATCAAGACTTATATAATCATATCTTACCTATGATAGGAAGAATAAGAATGGGAATTAAACTTGAGAACAATATGTTAAAAGAATTGATCTTAGAATATAAAGAAACATTTTTAAAAGTGTTAGAAATTTCTAATAAAATTAATAAAAATTTAAATGAATATGGAGATATAGATGAAGCAGAAGTGGGGTATATTTCTTTATATTTTGAAAAATACAAATTAGAAAAGGAACATAGAAAAAAAGTGTTACTTGTATGTTCAACTGGTATCGGTACTTCAGAATTACTACAAATTAGGCTAAAAAACAGTTTCCCTAATTTGAAAATCGTTTCTACTATGAGTCATAGACAAATGCAAAAAAATAGTGAATTTATTGATGAAGAAGTGGATATTATTTTTTCTACGATAAGAGTAGAAAATAAGCATTTTGAAAAACCAGTTATTTGTATTAGCCCTGTACTTTCTGATAAAGACATAGATCTGATTGATTATTCATTAAAGGAGCTGAACTAAATGGAAGATACAATTAATTTTAAAAAAATTATAAATAAAGACTTAATGATTATAAATAGTCAAGCAACTGATAAAGATACAATTTTAAAAGAACTTTGTTTATTGCTACAAGAAAAAAAATATATTAACGATTATCAATCGTTTCTAAATGATATTTATTTGAGAGAAAAAGAAGGCGTAACAGGTATAGGAGATGGTATTGCCATTCCTCATGGCAAGTCTATATCCGTAGATGAAACAACTGTAGCCATAGCAGTTCTTAAAGATGAAATTGAATGGGAGACTTTAGATGACCAAGACGTTAAAGTAGTCATTTTATTTGCTGTAAAAGATACAGACGCAACCACAACACACATAGTCTTGTTACAAAAGGTAGCTACATTATTGGCAAGGGAAACATTTATAAAACAGTTAAAAAACATTGAAAATAAAGAAGAGTTATACGATTTAATCATTAATTCATAAGGAGATATATATATGTTAATCAGTGGTAAAGAAATTTTAAAGGTAGCAAATGAAAATAAATTCGCAGTTCCAGCTTTTAATGCAGGTTCAGGACAATTACTTGATGCAGTTATGCAGGCATGTGAAGAAACAAAATCACCTGTAATGATTGCTATTCATCCAGATGAATTAAAATTTTTAACAGATAGCTTTGTAGCACAAGTGAAGTATTTTGCAAACAACAGCAATGTTCCAGTCTGTATACATTTAGATCATGGTGCAAGTTATGAACAAGTTATACATGCGATTCAACTTGGTTTTACTTCGGTAATGATTGACGCCTCTCATTTATCGTTTGAAGAAAATATAGAAGTGACTAAAAAAGTAGTTAGTATCGCGCATCCAGTCGGTGTATCGGTTGAAGCGGAATTAGGAACGATTGGTGACACTGGTAATACTGTAGAAGGGGGCGTCTCTGAAGTTATATATACGGATCCTTCTACCGCTCAAGAGTTTTTAGAAAGAACGGGAGTGGATAGTTTAGCAATTGCTATAGGAACTGCACACGGTATATATCCCAAAAATATGAAGCCCGAATTAAAACTAGATATATTGAAAAAAACCAGTGATTTGACAGATATTCCATTAGTACTGCATGGAGGATCTAGTAATCCTGATAATGAAATACAAGAAGCAGTCAAATTAGGTATAAATAAAATCAATATATCAAGTGATATCAAAATTGCATTCACAAATAAGTTGCGTGAAGTACTTGAAGGGGAAGATAACGAAGCAAGAGAACCAAATGTTTTATTTCCTTCTTGTATAGAAGAAACTAAGAAAATAGCTGTAGAAAAAATAAATTTATTCAATTCAGTTGATAAAGCTAATTTATATTAAGGAGTGAAAAATTATGAATATTGTAGGTATTGCGGCATGTACAGCTGGAATTGCACACACTTATATAGCGAAAGAGAAATTGACCAATGTAGCTGAAGATAGAGGGCATGTGATTAGTTTAGAAACTCAAGGTTTATCGGGGACACAAGATGAATTAGAACAAAAAGATATAGATAATGCAGATGTAGTATTAATAGCAGCAGATATTAAAATAGGTGGCCGCGAAAGATTTGAAGGGAAAAAAGTAGTTGAAGTACCCACAAGTTTAGTTGTTAAATCTCCGACAAAATTAGTTGAAAAATTAGAAGAATTGACGATTTAAATCAATAGAGGGGTTTGATAATTTATGATACTCAAAGAAATAGGGTTTAAACAACATTTGATGACTGCAATATCTTTCTTTTTACCAATTATTGTAGCATCTGGTTTTTTATTAGCTATAGGTAATTTAACTGGTGGTGAAGAAATTGAGAACTTTAAAAATGGATTTAAGTTCTCTGATGCAATGACAACCATGGGTGGATATGGTTTGAGTTTATTGCCTATGATTGTTTCTACTGCAATAGCATATTCAATAGCCGATAAGCCGGGGATTGCTCCTGGATTAATTGTTGGAATGGTTGCATCAGGTATAGAAGCAGGATTTTTAGGAGGGATTGTTAGTGGCTATATTGCGGGTGTTGTAGTAATACTTTTAACAACTTATATTAAAGTTCCAAATTGGATGGAAGGTTTAATGCCAACCCTTGTATTCCCATTCCTTAGTACCTTCATAGCTGGTGTCATCATGTATTATGTTGTTGGAACACCAATTACTTGGTTTACAGAGCTGATTACTACGTATCTTGGTAATTTGAATACATCATCATTATTCTTATATGGAGCTGTTATAGGTGTATTATCATCCATAGATTACGGGGGTCCTATAAATAAAGTTGTATTTGCTTTTGTATTCGCTTTATTTTCGGAAGGTATTTATGAACCTGTAACAGTACTAATACTCGCTTCAATGGTTACTCCGTTTGGTTTAACTATTGCATACTTTTTAGGAAAGTTAGTGAAGAAAAATATTTTCAACAAACAAGAAATTACTACTTTAAAAACAGCGTTTCCTATGGGGATTTGTCAAATAACAGAAGGTTGTTTCCCGATTGTACTTAATGATTTAGGTAGAAATATTATCGCAACTGGGATTGGTGGAGCAATAGGTGGTGGATTAAGCATGTTATGGGGAGCAGATAGTCATATTCCAGCATCAGGAATGTTTGCACTACCTACTATGACAAAACCTTTAAGTTTTATATTCGCTTTACTAATTGGATCATTGGCAACAGCAATCACAATTTTAATCTTAAAAAAACGTGTTGATGTAAATGAAGAAATCGTAATTAAGGAAAAGAAAGAAGAAGAAGACGTTTCATGGGATGATCTTAAAATTTCATAAAAGGTGATAATAATGAATCAAGAATATGAAAAGCAAGTGAGATATCAATTTGAAAATTCGAATATAGTATTTACTGAAAAAGAAATTAAAAATATTGAATTTGCAGATTTTGGACTAAATAATATTGAAATTGAAGGATTAAATTTAATTGTTTATATTAATGAAAATGGTTATTGTGCAAAAGAAATGGTCTTATTACCTCATCAGACTTGTCCTGAACATATTCATCCAAATCTTGTCAATGAACCTGGAAAAATCGAAACATTTAGGTGTAGAAAAGGGAAAGTATTTTTATATGTTGAAGGAGAAAGTAATCCTAATCATATTAGAGCCACTATCCCGCAAGGTAAAGAGGATTTTTATACAGTTTTTCATGAAATCCAACTTCATCCAGGAGAACAATATACTATACCTTCTAATACGAAACACTGGTTTCAAGCAGGTTCAAAAGGTGCAGTTATTTCCGAGTTTTCTACAACTAGTAGAGATGAATTAGATATATTCACAGATACAAATGTAGTTAGATAATAAAAGTATATATTTAATAAAAGTAAAAAACGACTAATCCAACTTGGATTAGTCGTTTCTTCTTCTTATCATTCTTGTAATTTTTTCGCGATGTTTTGTATTTCTTGTATTTGTTTGATTGTTGATTTGATACCGCCTGATGAGAAGTACCATGATTTTGCGTCTAGATTGATGATATTATCGTCTTTAACTGCGGGTACGCTTTTTAATACATCATTTGATAACACTTTCTCGCTCGTTCCTTTCCCGTCAGTGGCTTCATCTCTATCCATCGCAAATATAACTTCTGGTTTTTTAGACGAGACGTATTCAAAGCTAACGGGTTGTCCGTGTGGGTTTGGTTTTATATCTTTATCTGCTGGTTTAAATCCTAGTTGATCGTATAATAAACCGCCGAATCTTCCGCCTGGTCCGTATGTAGATAATTCTCCTTGGCTTACAAGTAATAACATAATGGAATCATCGACTTTTTTCGCTTGGTTTTTAGCCTTAGTTTCTTCATTGGTTAATTGATTTGTTAATTCTGTTGCTTTATCTTCTTTATCTAAGATTTTACCTAATTTTTTCGTGTTGTCATTGACTGATTTTACTACATTATTGTCGTCTGATCCTATATAAACTAAGGCTGCGTCAGGTGCGGCTTTTTTAAATTCTTTTAAAGTTTCGCTACTTGCTGTTCTGTTAGAAAATATAATTAAATCTGGATCGATTTCAGCGATTTTTTCAAAATTTGGTTTTCCTAATTCCCCAACATTTTTATATTTATCATCTGTGAAGTTTTTAAGTTCTTCAGGTAACATCGAAGTGCTTGAACCTATTGAGATACCGGCGACACTGTTTTCTTTATCAAGTGATTTAATAATATCTGCAGCTCCATAATCAAATGTTACGATTTTTTGTGGATTTTTGGGCACGGTTACTTCTTCTTCTTTATTCTCTGCATCTCGGCCATCTTTATATTTACCGCGTAGTTCATACTTTTGTTTTATTTTAACAGTTTCTTTTTTATCATTACTTTGAGCTTTATTTTCATTACTTTGACTACATGCCGCTAATACTAAACAAAGTGCTAGAAATATGATTAATTTTTTCATTTTATTCTCCTATTTTAGTATGTCTTGTGAAGGGATTACTTTAAATAATCCAGTTGATTCAATAATGAATTCTAAAAATCTAACGTGGCTCATACCTGTAAATACTATAGTTCTTTCATGATTTAATGCTGCTTTGATAATGTTTGTCGCCATGATGTGATTTCTTTCAGACCATTCTAATGCAAAAGCTATTCCTGGACTATCTGCTAATGAACGAATTGCAAATACTTGCTCTAAAGGTATAGGTCCTTCTTTGTGTTCTGTTAATTTTTCATATAATGTAGTGGGTTGATTTTTGGAAAGTTGGTGCTCATTTTTTGCATTATTCATATATTGATATAGTTTTTCGTCTGCATTTTCTAAATATTCGTCAGCAAAACTTGCGCGAATTTTACGTGTTTGCATTTGATTAAAATCTATTGGCAACACTTCAGATAAGCCTAGTCGATGTGCTAAAGGCATAGCTATGAAATGATGCTCGTTTAATAGGTGAGGAAGTTGTTGGTTAATTATTTGTTTAAATTCTTTCTTTAAGCGAAGTGACTCTCTCATATCCCATTCAATCGTGATGAGGTCGGGTGAATAATGTGCAATTTTCTTTATAATAATCGAAGATTCTTCTATGTATTTCTCGTATGATTCTTTGAAAGTATCAGAACCTTGGTCGAGTCTAATGTGAGGTGTACCTACGATACATATTTCTTTTAAAGTCAATATAGTACCTCCTTAATTGATAATTATTCTCAATTATACAGTATAGTTTATTTTTTTACAATATTACGTCTTTTAATTAATTGCCATATGAAAATGCTATAATTGTTATTGGATTATTTTTTTACTTATGGAGGAGTTGACGGAATGTTCTTAGCATGGAACGAAATGCGTCGAAATAAATTGAAATTCGGTTTAATTATTGGCGTACTAATTATGATTAGTTATTTACTGTTTTTATTGTCAGGTTTGGCAAACGGTTTAATGAATATGAACAGAGAAGGTATTGATATATGGAAAGCAAATGCAATTGTATTGAATAAAGATGCTAACCAAACAATTGCTCAATCTTCTATTGATACAGATAAAGTTGATGGTAAATTTGAAAATAGCGAAGGCTTGAAACAAACTGCTGTCATTACATCAAATGGAGAGCATAAAGAAAATGCTACGGTGTTTGGTATAGATTCTAAAGGTTTCCTTATGCCCAAATTAGAAAAGGGGAAGTTATTTAAAAAAGATAATGAAGTTGTAGCAGATCACACTTTAAAAACGAAAGGCTTTAAAATCGGTGATGAACTTACATTATCAAATAGTGATGAAAAACTTGAAATAGTAGGTTTCTCTGAAAGTGCAAAATTTAACGCTTCACCTGTATTATTTACAAACAATGATACGATTGAAAAGCTTAACCCAATGCTTAAAGGTGATAATATTAATGCTCTTGTTGTTAAAGATAAAAATTGGAAAGACGTTAAATTAAATAATGATTTAGAAGTAAATGAAATTGAATCATTTATTACGAAATTACCAGGTTATAAAGAACAAAATCTAACACTATCATTTATGATTGTATTCTTATTTGCAATTTCAGCAATGGTAATTGGTATTTTCTTATACATTATTACATTACAAAAGAAAAACTTATTTGGTGTATTAAAAGCACAAGGTATTACAAATGGTTTCTTAGCACGTTCAGTGATGAGTCAAACTATCATTATCGCACTAATCGGTACAATAATTGGTTTTGGTTTAACAGTGCTAACAGGAACATTTCTACCTGAGATAGTCCCGATTAAATTTGATTATTTAACGATGCTTCTATATGCAATTGTATTAATAATCGTAGCAATTTTAGGTAGCTTATTCTCAGTATTAAGCATTAGAAAAGTAGAACCATTAAAAGTTATAGGATAGGAGGGACTTAGATGTTATCATTTGAAAATGTTACGAAATCATTTAAAGACGGTAATGATACTATTGAAGCAGTAAAGTCAACAAACTTCAGTTTAGAAAAAGGTGAACTCGTAGCAATAATCGGTCCTTCTGGATCAGGTAAAAGTACATTGTTAACGATGGCAGGTGCGCTGCAATTACCTACTGAAGGAAAAGTTTTATTAAATGGGAAAGAAATTAATCATTTTAACGAAAAAGCTTTATCAAAATTAAGATTAAGAGAAATAGGTTTTATCTTACAGACGAGTAATTTAATACCGTTTTTAACTATAAACCAGCAATTTGAGCTTTTGAAAAAAGTGAAAAAAGATGTCATGTCAAAAGATGAACTAGATCGCTTATTAAAACAATTAGGCTTAGATAAAATTTTAAATCAATTACCGAGCGAAATATCAGGTGGACAGAAACAAAGAGTAGCGATTGCTAAAGCATTATATACTAAACCATCTGTTATACTAGCAGATGAACCAACAGCATCTTTAGATACTGAAAATGCGATTGAAGTAATGGAAATTTTAAGAAAAGAAACTAAAGAATTAAATAAATTAGGTATTATCGTGACACATGACCAACGACTTACAAAATATTGTGATAAAGTATTTGAAATGGTAGATGGTCAACTAACAGAACGAACTTAAAATTTAGTAATGAAATAATAAAGGAGCGGGAGAGAAATCCCTAGCTCAAAATGATTCTCCTAATCCGTTAGATTTTTATTAACGGATTAGGAGAATTTATTTATATGGGAGTAGGACAGAAATCTCATTTTGTATGAAAATTCCTAGTACCACCCCAGCGAGCTTCATTCTAACGTGCTTGTTTGTAAACACTAGCCCATCAGAAAATGTAACGTGCAAGACTGAAATAACTAGCCCGTTAGAGACGCAACTCCCTACAATTGTTATGTCTCAGACGCTTATTTTATTATACTAATTATTAGTTTCATGATTTCGAATATATAAAGTTATAAGAAATTTGGGAGGATTACTATGGAAAAGACGTTTAAACATAATGCTTATGGTTTTAAATTTAAAGGAGACTATCAAAATAAAATAGCTGGATTGAACTCTGTTGGATATGAGCTACGTAAAGAACATGACTATCATTGGCATGGTTTACATAGAGGAGAGAGAGATGTCTATATTTTTCAATATACTTTAAAAGGTGAAGGTGCTTTAAGTATAAATGGACGCACACATAGTATAAAACCGGGTGAAGCTTTCTTTGTTCGTGTGCCGAGTGATCATAGATATTATTTACCTAAACATTCAAGCGAATGGGAATTTCTTTATTTCACGACATATGGTAAAGAGGTCGAAAAGTTATCACAGCATATTTTTGATAATTATGGACACGTATTTAAGTTATCCATTCACTCGGCTCCTATACAATATATATTAGAAACAATTGAAAAAGTCGAAACACTAGGTATTAACCATGGGTATGAAGCTTCTGCAAGTGCTTATACGTTTATGATGAAATACATAGAGTACTTAGAATATGGTCAGCAGGAACTTAACAACTATCCTCTTTCTATAGCTAAGGCTATTCAATTTATTGAAAAGAATTATAAAAATGATATTTCTTTGGACGATATTGTAGAAGTTACTGATTTATCAAAATATCATTTTACAAGAGAGTTTAAAAAGTACATGAATGATACACCTATTAACTACCTAGCAAAAAAAAGAATTAATAAAGCGCTTACGTTTTTATCCATGAATGAAAAAAACATAGAATGGATAGCTCATGAGGTTGGATTTAGCTCGAGTAATTACTTTAGTAAAGTGTTTAAAAAGGTAACTGGCGTATCTCCTAATAGCTATAGAAGAGAAACAACAGTGATGGCGGTAAATAAAATATTCTCAGATTAAACAGCAATATATTACTCTTTTTAAAAATATTTACGATTGAATATAGTTCAATTTACAACTAATCTAGATATATGCTATAGCGGTTACAAAATAATTTTCATAAACTTGATTATTATTTTTTAATTAAAAATATATTAGTTTTATAAAACATTTTAGTGAATGAACTATTGCTAGGAGGAGTAAATATAATGAGTAAGATAACATTTTTAGGCGCTGGCAGCACAGTTTTCGCAAAAAACATATTAGGTGACTGTATGACTGTAGATGCGTTACAAGATTTTGAATTTGCATTATATGATATAGACGAAGAAAGATTAAACGATTCAGAAATGATGTTAAATAACTTAAAAAATGGTATGGATTCTACTGTCACAGTAAAATCATATAAAAATCGTAAAGAAGCATTAAGAGGAGCAAAATATGTTATTAATGCTATACAAGTAGGCGGTTATGATCCAGCTACAATTACTGATTTCGAAGTACCTAAAAAGTATGGTCTAAGACAAACAATTGCAGATACTTTAGGTATTGGAGGTATTTTCCGTAATTTAAGAACAATACCTGTTATGCAAGAATTCGCAAAAGACATGAAAGAAGTTTGTCCAGACGCTTGGTTCTTAAACTATACGAATCCTATGGCTGTTTTAACAAACATCATGTTAAAAGAAGGCATCAAAACTATTGGACTTTGTCATAGTGTGCAAGTTTGTGCGAGCGAGCTGTTAGAGGCATTAGAACTACCAACTGATCGCATTCAAGCAAAAATTGCAGGTATTAACCACATGGCATGGTTGCTTGAAATAACACGCGATGGCGAAGATTTATATCCAGAAATTAAAAAACGTGCTAAAGAAAAACAAAAAACAACACATGACGACATGGTTCGTTTTGAATTAATGGATAAGTTTGGATATTACGTCACAGAATCATCTGAACATAATGCTGAATATCATCCATATTTCATTAAGAGTCAGTACCCTGAATTAATTGAAAAATTCAATATACCATTGGATGAATATCCAAGACGTTGTGTAAATCAAATTGAAGATTGGCAACATATGCGTGACGATATTGTAAACAATCAAAACTTAACGCATGAACGTTCACACGAATATGGTTCTTATATCATCGAAGCGATGGAAACAAATAAACCTTATAAAATTGGTGGTAACGTATTAAATACAGGTGGATTGATTAGTAATTTACCAGAAAATACAGTAGTGGAAGTTCCTTGTTTAGTAGATGCTAGCGGAATTGCGCCTACTTATGTTGGTGAATTACCAGAACAATTGGCTGCACTGAATAGAACGAATATTAATACACAGTTGCTAACAATTGAAGCGGCATTAACACAAAAGAAAGAAAAAATTTATCAAGCAGCTATGTTAGATCCGCATACAGCTTCTGAATTGTCTATGGATGACATTATTTCACTTTGTGACGATTTAATACAAGCACATGGCGACTGGTTACCAACTTACGAATAAATAGTGAAATCAACAATAATATCAGACAAAAATATCACACTATTTTGTAAGCGCTTTTAAATGGTGTTATAACTCAAGGGGGGCTTTTTTTGGAAAGGCAAGTAACCCGTAAAGCAAAATATTCTTTCGGTATCGGTGCGTTTGGTAAAGACTTAGTTGTTGGCCTTACAGGAACATTTTTAATGTTTTACTTCACTGATGTATTAGGTATTGCAGCAAGTTTCGTAGGTACATTATTTTTCGTTGCGCGTATTTGGGATGCTATTAATGACCCAGTAATGGGAATGATCGTAGATAAAACAAAAACTAAATGGGGTAAATTTAGACCATGGTTAGTTATTGGTACGTTAATCAACTCTGTTGTAACAGTTATTATGTTCACAAACTTTGGGTTAACAGGAACAAGTTTATATGTATTTGTATCAATACTCTATATATTATGGGGAATGACATACACGATGATGGATGTTCCTTATTGGTCTTGGTTGCCTAATTTAACGAATAACCCAGTTGAAAGAGAAGAAGTTTCAATCATACCACGTGTATTCGCGAGTATGGCTAATTTACTTATCGGTACGGCTGGACTAGCTATCGTAATGTATTTTGACAATATATTTGGTAACGGCGATCAATCTGCAGGATTCTTTGTTATGACGGCTATTATAGCTGTAATATTCGTCAGTGCGATATTAATTACTGTAAGAAACGTATACGAAGCACCTACAAATATAGATACAGGCATCACTTTAAGATTTAAAGACATATGGAGAATTTTATTTACTAATAAAGAATTGTTAGCATATATAGGTATTTTAGTTACATTTTTCTTGAGTCTGCAAATTCTAGGTAACGTAGCTATATATTATTTTAGCTATGTAGCAGAATCTAAAGCATTATTCGCATTATTTAATGCGATGGGATTCATGGAAATTATAGCATTATTACTATTTCCTAAAGTTGCTAAATGGTTAACGAGAGAAGCTGTATTTCCAATAGCAGCAATTTCTTTAACTATAGGATTAATTATTATATTATTTGCTGGTTATATCGCACCAACAGCAGCAATCCCTGTTATGGTTGGAACAGCGTTTATTAAAATAGGAACTGGCTTTATTATGGGAATTATTACAGTATCTATAGCAGACGTTATAGACTATAGTGATATGAAATTTGGTCAAAGAAATGAAAGTGTTATTACATCTACACAAACATTTTTAATGAAAACAGCAATGGCTGTCGCAGCACTATTTACAGGTTGGGGACTAGATTTATTTGGTTATCAGCCAGGCGAAGTTCAAAGTGAACACACAAAAAATGGATTGCGTTTTATTATGATTGCTTTGCCAATCATAAGTGTTATCGCTAGTTATATCATTTATAAATTTAGTTATAACTTAAAAGGCGACTACATAAGAGATGTAGTAAATGTATTAAACCTTCGTAATAAGAAAAGAAAGTTATAATATAGGAAATGTCTTGGAGAATATGAACAAGGCTCCCAATCACTTAGATTGGGAGCCTTGTTTTTATTAGATAAAGGTATTTTATTCTGAGTAACTTCTTAATGTATTATCCATTAAATCCCATGCTAAATCGAGATTAACAGCTGTTGCAAATTGAGCGTTTGCTTCTTTATTATACGTGTCATTTAAATCAACTGACATAGTACCGTATGTTAATTCGCTTTGATTTTCAATTTGGATGTATGTTTTTTGTAACTCAAATATTTCTGGATTTAATAAATATAAGATTGTACAAGCGTCGTGTATAGGACCGCCATCCATATCAAATTGTGATTTATATGTAGATTTAAAGAATTTTAATAATTCTACAACGAAATTAGAAACTTTATTATCTATTTTACTGAAGCGGTCGATAACTAAATCATCTGCTAATAATTGATGTGTTGCGTCTAGTCCAAAGACTACAACTGGGATACCACTTTCAAAAACTCTTCTAGCTGCTTCTGCATCTACCCAAATATTAAATTCAGCAGTAGGTGTCCAGTTACCGAATGTGCCACCGCCCATAATTACGATTTCATCAATGTTCTCTGCAATTTTAGGTTCTCTAATAAGTGCCATTGCTACGTTTGTAAGTGGGCCAGTAGCAACCAATGTAACAGCTTCATCGCTGTTTAAGACAGTTTCCACAATAACATCTACACCATGTTTACCAGTAGATTTGAGATTAGGTATTTTAGGTAATTCTGGACCATCTAATCCACTTTCACCGTGAATACTTTCAGCAAACTCTGCTTCTTTAATAAGAGGTCTTGTAGCACCTGTTGAGACTGGAATATCTCCTCTATTAATAATATCTAATACGTTTAATGCGTTATTTGTATTCTTATCGACTGATTGATTTCCTGCAACTGTTGTGACTGCTAATATGTCTAATGGACTTGTTTTAGCACCTGCTAATATTAGAGCGATAGCATCATCGTGTCCTGGATCACAGTCCATAATAATTTTTCTTTCTTTTGCCATTTTATTAACCCTTCCTTCTTTATAAAAGATTCTACACTATTATACTAAAACGTTTACATTACAACAAAGTAAACGTTTCTTCATATATAAATGTAATTATTTTGAAATGTAGTCTTGTGTTTTTGTGAATTAAAGTTTATAATTTTAAATCGTAAACGTTACTATTTGAAGAGGAGTGTTTTAGATGAAGAAATGGACGGGCTTATTTGCAATCATTTTCGTCTGTGCAATGTTACTTGCTGCATGTAACCAAGGCGACAGTAACAAAGGTAGTAAAAGCGACTCAGATAAATTGCAAATTAAAACAACAGTTTATCCGCTTAAATCTTTTATTGAACAAATTGGTGGAGAACATGTTGAAGTAGAATCTATTTATCCACCAGGTACGGATTTACATAGTTATGAACCAACACAAAAAGATATTTTAAATGCGAGCAAAGCAGATTTATTCGTATACACTGGTGACGATTTAGATCCAGTTGCGAAAAAAGTCGCATCTACTATTAAGAAAGATGATAAAAAATTATCATTACAAAATAGTATTGATCAATCTGAATTATTAACTGATCAACATGAACATGGTGAAGAGCATGACCATGAAGGGCACGACCATGAGCATGGTGAAAGTCATGAAGAACACGAACATGAAGGACATGATCACGAACATGAACATCATCATGGCGGTTATGACCCACACGTATGGTTAGATCCACAAATAGACCAAGATTTCATCAAAGGTATTAAAGATGAATTAGTTAAAAAAGACCCAGATCACAAAGATGAATATGAAAAGAATTTCAAAAAATTAAATAAAGATTTAGAAAATATCGATAAAGATATGAAGAAAGCAACAAAAGGGCATGAGGGAGATACTGTATTCATTTCTCACGAATCATTGGGTTATTTAGCTCATCGTTATGGATTCGTACAAAAAGGCGTACAAAGTATGAATGCTGAAGATCCATCACAAAAAGAATTAACTGAAATTGTTAAAGAAATTAGAGATACAGATGCAAAATATGTATTGTATGAAAACAATATTTCAGGAAAAGTAACTGACACAATTAGAAAAGAAACAGATGCTAAACCACTTACATTTAACAACATGGAATCATTATCGAAAGAACAATTAAATAACAAAGACATTTCTTATCAATCATTTATGAAAGAAAACATTAAAAACATCGAAAAAGCTTTAAATGATAAAATTAAAACTAATGACGAGAAAAAAGAAGCAGCACATGATAAAGCAATTGAAAATGGCTACTTCAAAGATAAACAAGTTAAAGATCGTGAACTATCAGATTACGAAGGTGACTGGCAATCAGTTTATCCACTTTTAAAAGACGGTACATTAGATGAAGTATTTAAACATAAAGCTGAAGACGGTAAAATGTCAGCTAAAGAATACAAAGAGTACTATGACAAAGGATATAAAACAGACGTAGAAAACATTAAAATAGAAGGTAATCAAATCAGTTTCACTAAAGATGGAAAAATATCAACTGGTGAATATGAATATGATGGTTACGACATTCTTAAATACGACAAAGGAAATAGAGGCGTAAGATATACCTTTAAATTAAAAGGTGACTCAACAAACGATGACTTACCTAAATATGTACAATTTAGCGATCACAATATCTATCCTAAAAAATCAGCTCACTTCCATATCTTTACTGGAAATGACAAAGATAAAGTATTAAAAGAATTAGACAACTGGCCAACATATTACCCGTCAAAACTGTCTAAAGATGAAGTTAAAGAAGAAATGTTAGCTCATTAATAACAAAAAGCAGAGAAACCTTATTGAATTGGGGTTTCTTTGTTTTTTATTTTTGGTATTTGATTATATTGTGACAAGTTTAGGATAATGATTTAAACTAATAGTAAAATAACCCAAAAAGGGGATAGATAGTATGTTTGGTTATTATAGTAAACTTTCTTCAGAAGTCTACGATATTGATAAATATATCGGACATTCATTTGGTGATGTAGAATTTTATAAAGATAGATTAAAATCTTGTACGGGACCTATTCTTGAACCGGGAGTTGGTACTGGGAGGCTACTCATTCCGCTTTTAGAAGAAGGTTTGAAAGTTACTGGCTTGGATTTCTCGGAAGAAATGTTAGAAATATGTAGGAAAAACTGCGAAATAAAAGGATTGAATCCTGAGATATTTAAAGGGAAAATGGAATCATTTTTATTAAATGCGGAATATGAAGCGATTATTGTGCCTACTGGAACATTTTTATTACTACATGAGAGAGAAGATTCCTTTAAAGCTTTAAATAATTTTTATCATCATCTTGCTGATGGTGGTAAGTTGATTGTAGATGTATTTTTACAAAAGGACTTAAAGGTTGGTAATACCTCAACTAGTGTTTGGGAAAATCAGAATTCCGAAAAAATCACATTAGAGAGTAAATTAATTGAAATCGATCATATTCATCAACATACAACGTCTCATAATAGATATGAAAAATGGCGTAATGGTGATTTGATACAGACAGAATTAGAACAATTTTCGATTCGTTGGTATGGAATTGAAGAATTTAAAATGATACTTGAACATATTGGATTTGAAAATATAATAATTTCAGGTGACTATGAACATGGAAAATACCCTACAAGTTCAACTCAAACTATAACATTTGAAGCTACTGCTAATAAATAATGATACCGGAAGTTGAAGAAAATCATTGGTCACATCATGACTACAATCATCAATAGTGAGGAGACTGGTG
Source organism: Mammaliicoccus sp. JADD-157 (assembly GCF_049310805.1). Taxonomy (NCBI): domain Bacteria; kingdom Bacillati; phylum Bacillota; class Bacilli; order Caryophanales; family Staphylococcaceae; genus Mammaliicoccus; species Mammaliicoccus sp. JADD-157. Next base: position 352,639 of record NZ_JBMOVZ010000001.1, read on the forward strand.
TATCCATTATAATTAATATTTGAAAGGGGCCTTAAATGTGAATAATATATATGACCATCCAGATTTCTTTGAAAGTTATAAGAAAAAAAGACAAAATGATTTGAGTTACAATGAAGTAGTGGAGATGCCTGAAGTAAAGCGTGCTATGCCCGAGATAAAAGGTAAAGCAGTGTTAGATATTGGATGTGGTATGGGGAATTTAATTCAATACATTTTGGATTATGAACCTCAAAGAGTAGTAGGTATAGATCAATCTGATAAGATGATAAGCGAATGTCGGAAACATTTTAACACTGAACAAGTGGATTTTCATTGCACAAATTTTATGGATTTTAAATGTGAAGAAACTTTTGATGTTATTGTCTCGTCACTCGTATTACATTATATCGAAGACTTTAATTTATGTTGTCGAAAAATTAGTGAACTGTTGTATAAAGATGGAACGTTATTATTCACAATGGAGCATCCTATACAAACGGCTACAATGGATCCGGAAGTAAAGAAAGAGGATAGTGATGGTGTTTATTTAAGAATGGAACATTACTTTGATGAAACGAGTCGAACTTCATATTGGTTGGATCAAAATGTTAAAAAATATCATCATACAATTGGAACGATTTTTAATAGTTTAATTCAACATGGTCTCGAAATTCAATATGTTAAAGATTTAGGTCAATCAGAGGAAGTTTTTCAATATTTTGATGAGAAACGAATTAATAAATTAAAGCAATTTCCTCCATTTTTAATGGTTAAAGCTAAGAAACAATAATTATTTGACTAACCATGTGTTTCTATATATCGTTAAACTGTATAAAATGCGGAAGGGTGATTGTGTGGTAAAACGTTTGATAAGTGCTAATGCATCTGATATTTCGAAGTTTACGAAAGAAGAACTAAAACAAAGCATTAAAGCTAGTGAAGGTAGAACAGTGTTAAGTGAGAACATTGTTGTACACGATCCAGCGCTTGTATTAGATGTTACAAATGCAGAAATGGCAACTGCTTTTGGCGCGGATATGATTTTATTAAATGCTTTTGATGTCGTGAATCCAGAAATAAAAGGTCTATATAACAAAGAATATCAAGGTACAGGACAACCGATTAATGATTTGAAAACATTAGTAGGGAGACCTATTGGTGTTAACTTAGAACCTGTAGATGACGAAGCGAAAATGGCTGAATCGAAATTAGAAATATCGTACGGTAGAAAAGCAACAGAAAAAACATTTAAGCACGCAAATGAATTAGGATTTGATTTTGTATGTTTAACAGGTAATCCAGCTACAGGTGTAACGAACCTAAATATATTAGAAGCAATCGAAACAGCAAAAAATCATTTTGATGGATTGATTATAGCGGGTAAAATGCACGGTTCAGGTGTAGACGAAGCAGTAGTCGATTTAGAAGTAATAACGCGATTTGTAGAAGCGGGTGCTGATATCATACTTGTGCCAGCAGTAGGAACAGTTTGGGGTGTGTCCGAAGAAGAAGTTCGTGAAGCAGTAAAAGTTGCACATCAACACGGAGCGCTTGTTATGAGTGCTATTGGAACATCACAAGAAAGCGCAGATGAATCTACTATTAAAGAAATGGCTATAAAAAATAAAACATTAGGCGTAGACATACAGCATATTGGAGATGCAGGATACGGTGGTCTAGCACCAGTCGAAAACATATACGCACTAAGCAAAGCGATAAGAGGACAAAGACATACAGTCTCAAGAATAGCACGATCCATTAATCGTTAATAAGAAAACAATAAAACGAACCACCACTCAATTAAAGAAGAATTGAGTGGTGGTTTTATGTGAAATAAGGATAAACTACGTTGCACGTGGGTGTTCTCTTGCAAATTAGCTTATCGTTATTGACAAGACTCGCGAAAAAAGGCAACAAGGCTACCGTTATTGACACGTTTGGCAAGAAAAGACAACAAGCATCCACCAAAATATTCTGATTTGCCCAACCAACTCTATATATGCTCAATATCTTCTTTTTATTAATCAATAGTATATTATTTTAGTTTGCAATAATAATTAAATTTATTTATTTTTAGAAAACTAAAGTAAAATTTTAAAATTATAGTATAATGGTCTTTGATTAAATTTATTCATAGGAGGTTAATTATGAAGGAATTCTTCCAATATTATAAACCCTATAAAGGATTATTTTTCTTAGATTTTGGTTCAGCTGTGTTTGTAGGTATATTAGAACTCATTTTTCCATTAATTACGAGTATATTTATAGACCGTTTGCTACCAACTAAGAATTGGAGTTGGATTGTAATATTTGTTTTTATTTTATTATTCATATACGTTGTTGAATCTGTATTAAAATTCATCGTAACGTATTGGGGGCATAAACTGGGGACTAATATTGAAAGAGACATTCGTAATGAACTGTATGAACATATTCAAAAAATGAATTTTGGATTTTTTGATAACCAGAAATCGGGTAAAATTATTGGTCGTTTAACGAATGACTTGATGGATATTGGGGAAGTAGCCCATCATGGACCTGAGGATATATTCGTAGCACTTATGACGTTGATTGGTTCATTTGTCATCATGTTAACGATTGATGTGAAATTAGCATTGATTACTTTCTGTGTTATACCGATTATTTTTGTACTGACTATTTATTTCAACCATAAAATGTCTGGTGCTTTTAAAAGTTTATTCAGTAACGTATCTAGATTTAACGAATTAATCTCAGATAATGTTGGTGGAATGAGACTTGTTCAAGCTTTTACAAATGAAGGTTATGAACTATCAAGATTTAAAAAAGTTAATGATAATTTTAGAGCAACTAAATTAAAAGCGTATTCGTTCATGTCTTGGAATATAACAATCAGTCATATTGCACAAAAATTAACTATGATTTTCGTATTGATTATGGGAAGCTATTTCGTGTTAAATGGTTCATTATCTTACGGTGGTTTCGTAGCTTTTATTATGATTACGAATTTACTATTTAAACCTTTAGAAGCTATAAATATGATTATTGAGTTATTCCCAAAAGGTATTGCAGGGTTTAAAAACTTTAAAGAAATCGTAAATATGGATCCTGAAATTAAAGATAGTGAGGATGCTGTAGAATTCACTGATGAACCGGACATCATAGAATATGAAAATGTATCATTTAAATACGGCGAAAAGTTAGTGCTAGATCAGTTATCAATTAAAATTGAACAAGGTGAGAAAATAGCGCTTGTAGGACCGAGTGGGGGAGGTAAAACAACGATTTGTTCGTTATTACCGAGGTTTTATGATCCTATAGAAGGTGCAGTTAAAATCAACAATAAAAATATTAAATCTTATACATTAGAATCTTTAAGAAAACAAATTGGTGTTGTTCAACAAGATGTGTTCTTATTTGGTGGAACGTTAAGAGATAATATAATATATGGTAACTTAAATGCAACAGAAGTAGAAATCAATGAAGCTGTCGACCAAGCGCAGTTAAGATCATTTGTAGATGAGTTACCAGCTGGCTTAGATACAGTTGTTGGAGAACGAGGAACGAAACTTTCAGGTGGGCAAAAACAACGTATTTCAATCGCGAGAATGTTCTTGAAAAACCCACCAATCATTATATTAGACGAAGCAACAAGTGCTCTAGATGTAGAAACAGAAAATAAAATACAGTCAGCATTCAAAAATCTATCACAAGGTAGAACATCATTAATCATTGCACATAGATTAAGTACGATTAGACACGTAGATAGAATTGTATTTATAGAACAAGGACAAATTAAGGAAATGGGTAGCCATGATGAACTGATGGCCCAAGGCGGTAAATATAAAGACTTATATATGTCGCAATTTGAACAATTAGAAGATTTTTAATAAGTGGAGAGTCGGAGACAAAATTAATATCTCCGCTCTTTTATTTTCATTAAATCTTTAAGCTTATCTATAGACAATAATAATATATATGATATTATAGACACACAATGTCTATAATACAGAGGTGTAACATGAAGATATCTAAAGGTACAGATTATGCTTTACATTCATTACTATATTTAATAAGCAATGGTGATAATCAGCCTGTAACTGTAAAGAGGTTATCTGACGTGCTAAATGTTTCTGTTACGTATTTATCTAAAATTTTAACTCAACTTGTCAAAGCTGGTGTGATTAAATCGGCTTCTGGTGCTAAGGGTGGTTATTATTTAGTGAATAATTGGGAAGCCATTAGAATATATGACATCATTACTGCAATCGATGGTCATAGAAGCACGATAGAAGATAGTTTTAATCATGGTCCGGAATGTAAAGTTCAATCTATTTTAAACTCTGCGGAGGATGAAATGACGAAATCTTTAAAATCGAAGACGTTAAAAGATTTAATGTAAATTAAATCTTTTTTTAACAGCTAATTATAGATATTAAAACTCTTTAATATATGCGAAAAGGTGGTATAAATATGTTTGATTGTATAGTAGTAGGTGGAGGTCCAGCTGGATTAGCGAGTGCTTTAACTTTAGGAAGAGCTTTAAAAACAACATTGATAATAGATAATGATAATGCGAGAAATAAAGTGACACAGACTTCACATGCTTTTTTAACACAAGATGGTGTAACACCAGAAGAATTAAGGGGAAAAGCACAAGCGGACGTTGATAAATATGAAGATGTAACGCGCGTGCAAGATACAGTTGAAAAGATTATTAAAGAAGATAACACTTTTATAGTGAAAACGAAAAATGAAACATACAAAGCTAAGAAAGTTATGTTATGTACTGGATTAAGAGAAAAATTACCTAATATAAAAGGTGTGAAAGAAATTTACGGAAAATCTGCATTTTACTGTCCTTGGTGTGACGGTTATGAATTAAGAAATAAATCATTACTCGTAGATGTATCATCAGAACTAGTGATGCATATGGCTAAATTAGTTAGCAATTGGACTAATGATTTAGTTATAAGTTCACAAGACTTTTCAGAATTAACCGAAGATGATAAATCATTTTTAAAAAAGAAAAATATAAAGCTTATTCAAGGTAAAGTATCGGAATTTAAACATGATGATGGAATGATAAATGAAGTGATATATGAAGATGGTACTAGAATTTCTAGGAATGGTGCGATTATATCAGTTGAATGGGATACAAAATTTTCATTTTTAGAAGAACTTCAAATTGAAAGAGATGAAAATGGAGGTATTAAAAAAGATGACTTTGGAGAAACTTCTATTCCAGGGTTATTTGTAGCTGGTGAAACAAATGGTGCAATGCCTTCACAACTTATCGATTCTGCTGCAAGTGGTAATCATATTGCTAAATTAGTAGCATTGCAAATTATATTAGAAGCAGAAGGTGAAACATTAAAAGGTTAGCCTGAGTATCTTCAAATATTTATTTAATTCTTTGTAAATAAAAAATCCACGCTAACGTATAAAGATTTCTGCTTATACGCTAGCGGGGTTTTTAATTATTTTTTAGTAATCGTAATATGAATATCGAACTCATTGAATTGTGATTTATGCTTATAGCGTTCAGGATTTTGTTCATTCTCTAAATCCACCAGTTCACCAATCAAAGCATTTTTTTTATTTGTTTTATACATAGATCCTGAAAAACTTTGTGGTGGGTTTTGTTTTAACTCCACTAATTCTGATAAAATGTCGTCTCTTGTTCTCATAATATTGCCTCCTAAATTTTTTAGTAACAATAAAACAGCTCATCTTAAGATTAAGAAGAGCTGTTTAGAGAATCTTCTTATCTTTCAAGTTGATACTTGTTGGATTTAGCACAGTACTTACGCCTGTTGCTGAGGTTTCATCGGGCCAATTCCCTCCGCCTACTCTTAATAAGACTTACGAGCTATTTTATTGTTTCTATTAATATAACTGATAATTCAATATTTGTCTAATAAAATAAATAAATGTTTAAAATATTAAGAAACTGTGAATATATAAATAGTAATCAACTTGAGGAGGTATAATTATGAAATTTAAATGGATGTCATTACTTTTAGCTTCAGGTCTAGTATTATCTGCTTGCGGAAATGATAATGATGACGACGATATGAAAGACGATCAAAAAGATCAAAAATCAGAACAAACTGAAAAAGAAAATGACAGTCAAGATAATGATAATAAAGATGATTCTACAATGTCAGATAATAAATCTGATAATAAAGCAACTGAAAAAACTGTAAAATGGAATGATGTGAAAGTATCACCTGAAGAAGCAGTTAAAACAGCTCAAAAAGAAGAAAAAGGTGGTTTGAAAGACATATCATTCGAAAAAGAAACTGGTGAGTGGAGTTATAAAGTTGAATTATTAGATGGACAAGATGAAAATAAAGTCTTGATTAATGCAGAAGATAATTCTGTTACTAACGTTGAAAACGAAAAAGAAGATGATGACGACAATGACAAAACATTTAAGTTATCTGATGCAGCTAAATTCGAAGATGCTTTAAAAGTAGCTCAAGATAAAGCATCAGGAGATTTAAAAGAATGGTCATTAAGTAGAGAAAACGGTAAACTTGTTTATTCTATTGACTTAAAAGAAGGAAATAAAGACACAACAGAATTTACGATTGATGCTAAAACGAAAGAAATATTAGAACAAGAACAAGACTAATATGAAATGTTTGGATAAGCTGGGACATAAATAAATGTCCCAGCCTATTTTTTTATGCTTTTTTACCTTGATTACCCTCAATTTAATTTACATTTTATTGAAATTTCTTATTGACTAATAGTAAAGATAGGAATAAATTAAAAGAGTGATAATGAATATCAATTAGGTGGGGAGAATCCAATCATGAAGAGAATAGCAACAACACTTTTAGCAAGTACTTTAATATTAACTGCTTGTAGTAATGATGATGAGAAAAAAGAAACTAATAGTGATAAAGAAGCGAAAGAAACTACAAAAGTTGATTTTTCTAAAGAAACAAAAGCATATAAAGATTTCACAACGAAACAATTAGATACATTTTTAACTGAAACTGAAAAGTTTGTAGAGGCTGTTAAAGCTGACGACGTTGAAAAAGCTAAAGAGATTTATCCAAAAGCGCGTATGTATTATGAAAGATCAGAGCCAGTAGCGGAAAGTTTTGGCGAACTGGATCCTAAAATTGATGCGCGCTTAGCTGATATGAAGGAAGAGAAAAAGGAAAACGAATGGTCAGGTTATCATAAAATAGAAAAAACTTTATGGGAAGAAAACTCTACAAAAGATATGGGACCTGTTGCAGACCAATTACTTAAAGATGTAAAAGAGTTAAGAGCAAAAGTTGATACTGTAGACGTAACACCAAAATTAATGTTGCAAGGTTCTATCGACTTATTAAATGAAGTATCAAGTTCAAAAATAACTGGTGAAGAAGAAATTTATTCACATACAGATTTATATGACTTCAAAGCAAATATTGAAGGAGCAGAAAAAATCTTTGAAATCTTTAAAGATAAAGTAACTGAAAAAGATAAAAAAGTTGCTGAAACAACGCAAGAAAGATTTGATAACGTTAACAAATTATTAGCAAAATATGAAACGAAAGATGGCGGCTATGTCGACTATACTAAATTATCAAAAGAGGATACGAAAAAATTATCTGAAGCGGTTGATAAATTAGGTGAATCATTAAGTCAGATGGCAGTCATTACGGAGTGATAACTTATGACTAACAAGGACAACCATATAGCAAGAAGGGATTTTTTGAAGCTTGCTGGAGTTGGGGGTGCTGGCCTCATTTTAGGTTCTACCGGTGTCGGTGGAACCTTGTTAGCTTCTCAATATTTTGCAAAAGATAAAACATATGTAAAAAATAAAGTGAAATTTTATGGTAAGTACCAATCGGGTATTACAACTGATTTGCAGAAACATATTTATTTTGTAGTGTTAACGATTAATAAAATGTCTATTTCTGATGTTAAAGAAATGTTTAAAATTTGGACGAATTATAGCGTTCATTTAATGAATGGGGAACCAGTAAAAGAGTTAGGGCAAAATAAAATGTTACCAAGTCCAGATACCGGTGAAACAATCGGTATAGATGCTAATCATTTATCGTTAACTTTTGGTATAAGTCCATCATTTTTCGAAAAAGTTGGACTTGAAAAGCATAAACCTGAATTGTTGAAAGACTTACCTCATTTTCCTAAAGACCAATTAGATAAACAATATACTGGCGGAGACATATGTATACAAGCTTGCTCTGATAATCCACAAGTGAATTTCCATGCTATTAGAAATTTGATAAGAGTAGCTAAAGGTGAAGTTTCTATGAAATGGAGTCAATCTGGATTTAATTCTATCAAAGTAAAAGATGGAAAAATGGAAACGCCTAGAAATTTATTTTCATTTAAAGATGGTACTGGAAACCCATCTATACATAATCAAACCGAATTAGATAAGTATGTATTTATTCAAGACGGGTGGGCGAAAAACGGTTCATATTTAGTTGTAAGAAGAATACAAATGTTGTTAGAAACATGGGATAGAACGGCACTTGGTGAACAGGAGGCTACATTTGGAAGGTATCGACATTCCGGAGCTCCATTAGGTAAAGAGAAAGAATTTGACGAGTTTGATAGAAATATAAAAGATAAAAATGGAGAGAAATTAATAGAGGATGAATCACATGTCAGTTTAGCAAAACAGGCGAAGTCTAATTTGCTTAGACGTTCTTATTCATACTCAGATGGTATTAATGAACAAACTGGCGCATTTGATGCAGGGCTATTATTTTTATCATTCCAAAGAGCACCGGAACAATTCATTAAAATTCAAAGTAAAATGGGCGCTCAAGATAAATTGAATGAATATATCACACATAGAGGTTCAGGTATTTTTCTATGTTTACCTGGTGTTCAAGAAGGAGGATATTTAGGTGAAGCGTTATTTAATCGCATTTAGTATTACCATATTAATGTGCCTAGTTATCCCTATAACTGTTAAAGCGGAAATAAGTTTAAGTAATATTTATATTAGTGTGACAGACGCCAAAACAGCACTCCAAGATAAGGATACAAAAGCTTTTGAAGTACACTTTAAAGATATTAAAGAAAACTGGTCAAAAGTTAACAAAAAAGACCATAAATTAGTTGAAACAATTAATAATGATATAGAAAATATCGAAAAAAGTAACTCAAATGATGAAAAAATAAAATCGCTTAATACTTTAACAACAGATTTGATAGATTATGAAAAAGTATTAAATCCAGTAGACAAACAAGCAAAAAGAAATAAATTGCAAAATCAAATGCAACCATTGATTAAAGAGATGGGTACAGCTATTTCTAACAAAGATTTTGACAAAGCGTTGGTAATTAATAATAAACTGAATTCAACTTGGACAAACAATGAAAAAATTGTGAGAGAAGAAGATATTGGGCGTTACGGTAAAATAGAAACAGCATTGATGTTTATTAGAATAGAACTTACAAAAGATAAAATCGAGCAAGGTAGTGCCCAAATGCAAGTAGACCAACTCAAAAAAGAACTTGATGACTATCATGCAGGTAAGCAGTCAGATGCAAAAACGAGCAACCAAGATGTAACGGTTTTAAATGAGTATCTAGATGAAGCAATCAGAAATATCAAAAATAATAAACTAAGTAAAACAAAACAAGATTTACAAAGCTTTATTGTTGCTTGGCCAAACGTGGAAAATGAAATTGGCACAAGAAATGGTGAACTGTACACAAAAATAGAACAGAAAATACCACAATATGTAGGGCAAATAAATGAAAGCAATAAACATGATATACAAGCAGAACTTGAGACATTGAATCAAGAAATTAAATCAACTATTTCTAAAGCAGGATATACATTTTGGGACGCAGCTTTAATCCTTTTACGAGAAGGTGTAGAAGCATTGCTAATTATTATGGCTTTGTTAACAGTTACTAGTAAAGCAGAACAAACAAAAGCATCTAAATGTATAATGAGTGGAAGCTTGCTAGGAATTATATTAAGTATAGCTTTAGCATTCATATTTAAGGCAATATTTGAAAATTTAGGATCTACACGTGAATTAACAGAAGGTATAGTGGGTATATGCTCGGTTATTTTGATGGTTATTGTAGGTGCTTGGTTACATTCAAAATCAAGTTTAGAATCATGGGAAAAATTTATTAATAAAAACATGGATAAAGCGATGTCTACAGGTAGTTTACTAACATTCGGTTTAGTAGCATTTTTATCAGTATTTAGAGAAGGTGCGGAGACTATTATTTTCTATTTAGGTATAGTAGGTAAGATTTCAACATGGTCTCTCATACTTGGAATATTAGTAGCAGTATTTATTTTAATTTTAATAGCCGTATTCTTTAATCAAATTACAAAATGGATACCAATACATAGACTATTCTTTATTATGTCACTATTTATATTCCTATTAGCATTTAAAATATTAGGCGTAAGTGTACACACGCTACAAATTCTCAACATTTTGCCTCAACACACAATTAATCATTTACCATTTATAGATTTTCTAGGATTATATCCAACATATGAGACGGTTATACCACAATTAATCTTAATTGTGATTGTTATGATTTATTATATGATGAGCAAGAAATAAATAAGAGTTTAGCCCCCAATCTATCACTCGATAGGTTGGTTTTTTTATGTGAAAAGTGTGAAATGTACTAACTTTATGACAATTGTCATAGTGTATTCGTGACAATTTGTACTTATACATACAGCTAATATAATTTATACTTAAACCAATCTTATAAAAGGTGGTGGCCATAGTGATTAAAGTTCAAAATGTAACGAAAGTTTATAATGGTAAAAAAGTTGTGAATGATGTTTCTTTTCAAATTAATAAAGGTGAATGTACAGCTTTAATTGGGCCGAATGGTGCAGGAAAATCAACGTTAATAGATATGATTATTGGTGATAGAAAGCCAAACAATGGAACGATTGAAAGTGACCAATACCAACTCGATAAAAAATATATGGGCATATTATTTCAAACGTCAGCATTTCTAGATGTGATGAAAGTAAAAGAATTATTTAATTTATATAAATCGTTTTATAAACAAACAATTTCAATTGAAGACTTTAAAAAAATTACTAGATTTAATGATGAAAAATTAGAACAATTCGCTTCCAAATTATCTGGCGGTGAGCGTAGAATTCTTGATTTTGCATTATCCATCATTGGAAAGCCTAACTTTGTAATCTTAGATGAACCTACAAGTGCAATGGATACTGAAATGAGAAAGCATTTTTGGGTAGTAATTGACCAAATGAAAAAAGAAGGAAAAACAATATTTTATACATCTCATTATATTGAAGAAGTGGAAAAAATGGCTGATCGTGTCATAGTACTTAATAAAGGTGAACTTATAGTCGATAGCACGCCACGTGAAATTCGTCATAGTGACCATAAAACAAATATCCAAATTCCTTTAAAAAACAAAAAAATCATCGAAAATCTTAAAGATATCGAAATTGAAGAACTAAAAGATATTCTGAATATAAAAACTGAAGATGTGAATCCAATAATAAGAAAATTGATAGATAATAATGTTGATTTTAACGAAATTGAAATTACGAAAGAGTCATTAATGGATACTATATTCAAAAAAGATGAAGAAAGGAATTGATGTCCTATGTTATGGGCTTACTTTAAATCTGAACTCATTTTATTATCTAGAAAGAAAGCATATTTAATACTTTCAATTATGTTACCACTTGTTTTTTATTTAATTTTCACAGCTATGTTAGATTTACCAAAGGAATATGAAGCAAAGTTTTATAAAGAATATATGTTTAGCATGGCGACTTTTAGTTTAAGCAGTTTCTGTATCATGACTTTCCCACTTGAAATGATTGAAGATAAGAAATTAGGTTGGGCTAAAAATCTGTTTAAAACACCTTTATCTCCAATACATTATTATGCTGGTAAAATTATGAAATTAATGTGCATGTTTTGTATGTCTATAATTGCGTTATTTGTAACTGGAGCGTTGTATAAAGGTGTTGAGATGTCTATAGGAGAATGGATAGGGTCAGCTATTTTATTATGGATAGGATCAAGCATGTTCTTATCTATAGGAGTGCTTATATCACAAATTAAAGATATTCAAAAAGCTAGTGCAATAGCGAATATCCTGTATCTAGGTCTTGCTGTAATAGGAGGACTATGGTTTCCTACAGACCAATTTCCAAATTGGCTAAAAGAAATTTCTTATTTAACACCAACTTATAATTTAAGAGAGCTCTCACTTTCTTTTACAAAGAGCGGTAGCTTTCACTATGAATCTCTATTTATTTTAATAGTTTATTGTATAATATTTATAAGTACTGCATTATTTATACGTAAAAAAACGGAAGTGATTTAATTGTCCATATTAGATAAAGTTAAAGCGAATCCAATAGGTACTGCAAACACCGTTTATTTGATTTTTCCAATACTGAGTTTAACTGTATTAGGCTATAAAGGTCCTTTATGGGGTGGTATTTTTGTTACCATCCTTTTTATTTTAAGTTATTTGGTTATGATTTATGAAGATCTAACGGAAAAGGTTAAATTAAGAAGAGTATTACTATTGATTCACTTTTTAGGAATTATATATTTTGTGGCATTTTTCCATGCTTTTGATATTATGTTCTTCTTTTATGGGGCATTCATTATACCTTATGCTTTTCAGGTAAAGCTAAATTCTATTGAAGTGCTTATGTATTTCATTGCATTTTCATTGAGCCTAACGATAGTTTTACTTGATTATAAAGATTATTTGTTTATTCTTTCTCCTATGAGTATTGTTTTTATTTTGCTTTTGTTAGGTAACTTTAAAGCTATTGAAGCTGATAAGTTAAAAGAAGAAATTAATAGTAAAAACGAACATATTAATATATTAATTGCTGAACAAGAAAGAAATCGTATTGGTCAAGACTTACATGATACTTTAGGTCATGTATTTGCTAGTTTAAGTATTAAGTCTGAATTAGCGATGAAGTTAGCTGATAATGATATCGAACAAGCTAAAGAAGAAATGGCATCAGTTAATGAATTATCTAAGGAAGCTCTAGTAAAAGTAAGAGCGATAGTTGATGACTTGAAACTTCAATCTTTTGAAGAAGAAGTAGAAACAATGGACACATTATTAAAAAATGCAAATTTATCGTTTGAATTTAATCATGCAATTCGTGCTAGTATACTCAGCCCTACAAAGCAATCAGCATTATCTATGGTTTTAAGAGAAGCGATAAATAATGTGATAAAACACGCTCAAGCAACAAAAGTAACAGGGACAATTATAGAAAATGATCAAAATATTATTATGGTTATTGAAGATGATGGCAAAGGTATGAAAAAAATAAACGATAATGATTTTAATAGCATTAAGCAAAGAATCAATGTATTTAATGGGGATTTTGAAGTGAATAATATAGATGATGGCTTTAAAATGACAATTAGCTTACCAAAAGGGGGATGATACATTATGATTTCAATTGTCATAGCTGAAGATCAAGAAATGTTGAGAAAAGCCATGGTACAGCTTATGGAATTAAACGATGAATTAGAAATCTTGGGTGATACTGCAAATGGAGAAAGTGCACTCACATTAATAAAAGAAAAGAAACCAGATGTAGCGATATTAGATGTAGAAATGCCGAAAATGACAGGTCTAGAAGTATTAAAAGCAATTAAAGAGTCTAATATGGATACGAAAGTTATTATCGTGACTACATTTAAGCGCCCCGGATATTTTGAAAGTGCAGTTGCAAACGATATTGATGCATACGTACTTAAAGAGCGTTCAATAGATGAATTAGTTACAACTATAAAAAATGTAATGGATGGTAAAAAGGAATATAGCGAAACATTAATGACTTCTATGCTTAAATATAAAAACCCTTTAAATCCTAAAGAGCAACTAGTACTTAAAAAGATTGGAAAAGGATTATCGAGCAAAGAGATTTCTAAAGAACTATTTTTGTCAGATGGAACGATTAGAAATTACACATCGACAATCATAGAAAAATTAGAAGCGGAAAACCGTTTCGACGCTTGGCAAATTGCTATAGAAAAAGGTTGGATATAAAAAGAGTTTAGTATATAAATCTAAATAACGATGAAGAATAATGCGCTAACGTGCTTGTTTACATTCACTAGCTCGTTAGAAAACGTAACGTGCTAGATTGAAATTTCTTGCCCGTTAGAGGCAATATAATACCCTCATATATAACAAAGGATCCAAGACATAAATTTGTCCTGGATCCTTTGTTTTCATTCATTATTTCATTTTTACTGTGCGTATGAAATCGTATAGACCTTCTAGTTGATCTAATTGTTGGTTACAGCGAATACTATCGTGACATATATAATTGCCGTTCTTTGTATATGTGCCATCGCCTTTAGATTTCGTAGTTGATAAGAACATGGAAACATTAGATTCTTTCTTACAAATACTACATACACCTGGTTTAATAGTTGTAGATAAATCACCAACTACACCAGTCAATTTATCATCTTCATACATGATGATATATTTTTTCTGTTTTCCAGAATCGTTCCATCCGATATATGATGTTTCTTTTAAATCAATGTTATCCCAATCTGGTTGTTTAAGTTTTTTAGTCTTTTTGAAGACTTTTTCTATTTGTTTAGATGACGGTTGTTGAAAAGGAATGACATAAACTTTTAAGCCAAGCAATACTTTTTCAATTTGTGAACGATTGATTTTTGGATTCATAATGATGTTTATGAAATTATCTACTTCAGAATATTTTTCTGTGAAAAGTTGTTCTATATGATCGTTTGTTATTGCTTGAAAAGTATCGATTGTTTTTGGGTCATTGACTGATTTATATACGTTAAATAGTTTTTCTGAATGTTCTTTAATACTTACATATTGATATGGTTGAATAAAATTATTCATAATTAATCCCTTCTTATTTTAATTTGAACTTTGGGTATGAATAATTGTAGAGAACATGACACATTTAATAGCATCTTGAGATCCCTCCTTATCAGAAACAAGTATAGTCTTTATTAGTTAGCATTTCAACATACAAAATTGGAGAAAGAAAAAAACAGATAAAGTATTTTGCTATATACTTTATCTGTTTTAAATTTTTGACGCTTATAATTTTAAGCTTTTTTATCGCGTGGTGGCCATATGAAGTAACTTATTGCGATGATTAAATCTATTATAATTACAATTGTCCATAAATTAATGACATCTTCCATTGCTTCTGTACGTTTGGGGTCGTGAATGATAAAAATAATAAGATGTAATATACCAGTTCCTAAAATATAGGATACTAAGTGTTTAACCCAGCTTTTTCCGTATTGTTTAGCATAAGCAATGCCTTTTGGCTTATAAGGTTTTGGACCTTCTTTCATAATATAATACTGAAATCTCTCATCCGCCCATTGAATCATACTTTTACCGAACACAATTGAAACTGCAATGTACACTGCTGCAATAGCGTGAGGTAGTTCTGCGGTAGCACCGTGGTATAAATCTAAACTTGTTGAAACAAGCAATATTAAATCTAGCACGGGTGTTAATGCTAAGAAGAATAAACCGAGATTTTTACGTTTAAGTATATATCTTGTAACCAAACCTAATAAGATAACTACCCAAAATGCGATTTCACAGAAGATAATAAGCCAGACAATAAAGTTCATGATTTGTCCTCCTTCGTATTCGTTAAAATATGTATTTCAGTACGAATAATTTTTTCAATATCGTTATTAGAAAGTATGTCCAAATCATTATCTAACGTATTTTGACCATATATAAGACATTTTAACATAACTGCATTTAATAAAAGTATCAAAATAAAATAGTTTAAATGTCATTGACTTTAGCAATACCAATATCTATTATTGGGTTAAGAAATGATATTTTACAATTTCTTAACAAACTTTACAAAAACTTAATATTCGAGGAGGTTTAAAGCATGTTCAATTTTCTAAAGCCAGCTAAACATATTGAACCTTTACCTAAAGAAGAGGTAGACGATACGTATAAAAAACTGAGACTCCAAGTATTTATTGGGATCTTCTTAGGGTATGCAGGTTATTATTTATTACGTAAGAACTTTTCACTCGCGATGCCTGCTTTAATTGATGAAGGATTTAGCAAATCAGAATTAGGTTTTGCCTTATCAGCTATTTCAATCGCTTATGGGTTTAGTAAATTTGTTATGGCAACCATTAGTGACCGGAGTAATGCGAGAATATTTTTAACTTTAGGACTTGTATTAACTGCTATTGTTAACTTATTGATGGGTTTTATTCCTGTCTTAACATCAAGCGTTACGATTATGTTTATCATGCTATTCCTAAACGGTTGGTTCCAAGGTATGGGATGGCCGCCATCAGGCAGAGTGCTTGTACATTGGTATAGTGTGAGTGAACGTGGAAGTAAGACTGCAATTTGGAACGTTGCACATAATGTGGGTGGCGGATTAATGGCTCCACTTGCTCTATTAGGTATCTCTATCACAGGTACACTTTCATTTGGGTATTTAAAAGGATTCGAAGGGGCATTTATTTATCCAGCAATACTCGCACTAATTATTGCTTTAGTTTCATATATTCTTGTTAGAGATACACCTCAATCGATGGGATTACCACCAATTGAAGATTATAGACAAGATTATCCAAATGAAAACAGAGAAACATTAGAAGTAGAACTAACAACTAAAGAAATATTGTTTAAATATGTACTAAATAACAAATGGGTTTGGATGATTGCAATCGCAAATATATTTGTTTATTTCGTAAGATATGGTGTGCTTGATTGGGCTCCAACTTATTTAAGCGAAGAAAAAGATTTTAATTTAAATGCATCTGGTTGGGCTTACTTTTTATATGAATGGGCAGGTATACCAGGTACATTATTATGTGGATATATTTCAGATAAAGTATTTAAAGGTAGAAGGGGACCAGCTGGCTTTATATTCATGTTAGGTGTAACAATAGCCGTTGTTATTTATTGGCTAAATCCTCCTGGAAACCCATTAGTGGATAATATTGCTTTAATCGCAATAGGCTTTTTAATCTATGGACCAGTAATGTTAATTGGCTTACAAGCGTTAGACTATGTACCTAAAAAAGCTGCAGGTACTGCAGCAGGACTAACAGGTTTGTTTGGCTATTTAGGTGGTGCAGTTATGGCTAATATCATCATGGGTCTTGTTGTAGATAACTTAGGATGGGATTCTGGTTTCTTATTGTTAACAATTGTAAGTGTGTTAGCAATGTTAAGCTTTATATTCACATGGAATAAACGTGGACAAGAAATTGTAAAATAAAATACTATAAAATATATAATACACTCTAAAAGATGAATGGTTTCATTGTTTAGAGTGTATTTTCATTATCTAATAAAACAAAAAATTCAAAAAATATAAAGAATTTAATTTCAATTTATTGTAAAACAAGTTAAAATATTAATGCTAAATTTAGCAATGCTTTTAAAAATAAAAAAATATTTTATTAGGAGTTTTTGGTATGAAAAATATATACGAAATCAAATACTTTAAATACTCTGCAACTAAATATAGAAATCATAATGGATTATCTTTCTTTGTGGTGTTAAAAGGGCAAGTTATGTTGACCATCAATTCTGAAAGTACAACTTATCGAGAAGGAGAAATATTTTTATTAAAGCATAATGAATGTTATAAGTTGGATGTTTCTGAAGGAAATATCGTCGTACAAATACATTTTTATGAATCACTACTTGATAACCTTATTCCTGAATTATTAACTAATCAATTCCAATTGAAAAACCAATCAGAAACGATTCAATTGAGAGAGCAGTTAATTCAACTTTGCAGTATATATTTAACAAAAGATGACGATAAAAATATTAAAATATTAAAAACATTACTATATATAGTAGAGAATATAAAAACGAGTTTCGAATTTTCTAATGATATGAACACAATTTCTCCTGAAGGTTTACACCCTGTCATCGAAGAAATCAAGAACTATATTTATATTAACTATAATGAGAAAATTACTATGAACACTTTTACATCTAAATATCATTTATCGGAGTCTTATTTTTCAAAAATGTTTAAAGAACAAATGGGTATGAATTTTAAAGATTATTTAACGGATATTAGGTTATTGAACAGTACTTACGATTTGATTCATACAAATGAAAAAGTTATTGATATATCAGAAAAACATGGATTTTATAACGTGTCAGCATACATTAGCTCATTTAAATTACATTACGGTATAACACCTAAAAAGTATCGAACAATGTTTCAGAGTGAAAACACGAAATTTGCAAGACAAAATTTTTATAATGAAATAGACTACGAAAAGAAACTAAGTATAGATGAAATTAAATCGTATCTAAAATATTTTAAAACAACATATATAAATACAGATATTCAACAAGATAAAGAAATGTTATTGTTAAAATAAAAAGGAGACAAGAAGATGATAGTAGCATATATTGCTATGATAATGTTAATTATCATAGCGGTGACTTCTATAATAAAAGACATAACAGATGGTAAAGAAAATAAGAAAAAGAACCTTTTGCCAAGTATAGCTATGTTGCTTGGAGGTATTATCATGCTTGTTTATAGTTTAGTATATTTAAGTTGAACACATATATGAAGCTATATGTTGCAAGACGAGGTTCACATGCAACATATAAGGTGGGAATGTTGCAAGACGAGGTTCACGTGCAACATAGAAGGTCAAAATGTTGCAAGACGAGTTCCACGTGCAACATTTGATCTACCACTAACATAGTCAGTCCAATTAAAACCACCGATTCAACTAATGAATCGGTGGTTTACTATACATTTATGATTGTGAAATATATTTTTTAATAACTTCTTTATTTTTTTCTTTGAAAATATCGTTGTGGCTTGATACACGGCCGCCTGCCTGTGCTTCAGGATCTATATAACTTTTAGCTAAGTTTGCTGCATTAGCTGCGTCATTGAAACATGATGCGATAAGGTGTGCTTTTGCGTCGTGTTTAAGAATATCTCCAGCACCAAAGATACCTTGTACTGACGTTTGTGTATTACCTAAACCTTCAATAAAGAAATCATTTACTAAGTTAACTTTTGTTTGTGCATTGTGTAGCAATTCAGATTCACGATCGAAACCATGACTAATAATCACTTCTTCAACTGGAACCACTTCTTGTTCTTTCGTTTCAACATGTTCTAATACAACTTCTGAAATAACAGGTTTATCTGGTTGACTGTTTAACTGTTTGATGACCATACTAGGTTTCTTAATAATGTCTAATTTTTCTAGGAGATTTTTCATGTGTTCGTGACCTGATATTTCTTCCTTTCTATAACAGATTGTAACGCTTTTAGCATATTCAGATAGGTCACAAGCCCAGTCTAGAGCTGAGTTCCCAGCACCTGAAATTAATATATGTTTATCTTTATATTTTTGGATAGATTGTACAACATAGTTTAAGTTTGATAGTTCAAAACGCTCTGCACCTTCTATATCAAGTGTAAGTGGTTTAATAATTCCGCCGCCGACAGCAATAATTATAGATTTTGAATGATATTCATTTTCTTTATCTGTAGATATTATGAAATGTTGTTCTTCTACTTTTTGAATGTCTACTACTTTTTCCCCTAAACATACTTCAGGATTAAAATGTAATCCTTGTTCTACTAGATCTTGTATAACTTCATAACAAGGTTTTGGAGCAAGTGCACCAATATCCCATATAACTTTTTCTGGATACACATGCATTTTCCCACCCAATTTATCTTGGAAATCAACAATTCTTACGCTCATTCCTCTTAATCCCGAATAGAAGCTTGCGAACAAACCTGCTGGACCCCCGCCTATAATCGTAACGTCTGTTATATTCATAAATCGTGATTCCTCCTATTTTTCTACTTACGAGTATTATCCTACATCTGCAAATGATAATCAATATCATTGAATAGATTGTAATAATTTAATAAATAAAAAATTACCCACTAAAGTTATAATTTAGGTGGGTAATTTCGAATATATAATATTTTATTTTCAGTTAAATCCTAAAAATTATTCAACTGGGAATAATTCTTCAATTGTTTCTAAGTTTTCTTTTGTTAATTTTACATCTAAAGTTTTTAAATTATCGATGACTTGGTCTTTACGTTTAGCACCTGGAATAATAACATCTAATGATGGTTTTGTTAAATAGAAAGCAAGTACAATGTGTGCAACTTCAACATTGTGTTCTTTAGCAATATCACGTAATTTATCGACTTTTTTAAGATTTTCTTTAAATCGTTCACCTTGGAATTCTGGATTATCTGCTCTTAAGTCATTAAATGTTGTATTTTCATCATATTTACCTGCTAATAGTCCAGAAACTAATGGGAAGTAAGGTATAAAAGTAATATTGTTTTCTGCTGTATAATTTAAAATTTCTTCGTTTTCTCTATTTAATAAGTTATATTCCAATTGTACGACATCAACATGTCCATCTTTATTTGCTTCTTTTAATTGTTCTAAACTAAAGTTTGAAACACCAATTGCTTTAATTTTACCTTGTTCTTTTAATTCTTGTAGTGTTGCTACTGCTTTATCTTTTGGTGTGTCTTCATCTGGAAAATGTATATAATATAAATCTATATAATCAGTTTGTAATCTTTTTAGACTATTTTCCACTTGTTCTTTTAAAAATTCAGGGTCATTGGAGAGTTTTGTTTCATCGCCGTCAAAATAATGAGCACCCTTAGTTGCGATTACAACATCTTCTCTATTGTATTCTTTGACAACTTCTCCAACGAGTTCTTCAGAACGACCTGGTCCATATATAAACGCAGTATCTAGAAGGGTAACACCATTTTCAATTGCTGCTCTCACAACATCTTTACCTTGTTCTTCATCAAGATTTGGATATAAATTGTGCCCACCAACAGCATTTGTACCTAAACCAATTGGATTAACTTTGATATCTGTTTTACCTAATTTTGAAAGCTCTGTCACAAAAATCACTCCTTATCTTTTATATATATACCTTATCATTTAACTAAGACTTATTTAAAGGTTAATGCTTAAAGCTACTTACTAAAAAAAGAGTTGAGACATAAATAAATGTCTCAACCCCTTTAATTAATTTTGTTATTAAAACTCTTCGTATTCTGCTGGATCTTGGTCTTTTAGTCTACCATCAGATTTAGTTAAATCGTCTATAGTGTGTAAATCTTCTGATTCTAAGTAGAAGTCGAAAATATCAAGATTTTGTATTTGTCTTGCGTTTGATGTTGACTTAGGAATTGGAACTACACCATTTTGCACATGCCATTTTAATATAATTTGTGGAATTGTTTTATTATATTTTTCTGCGATTTGTTCGATGTTTTTATCGTGAATAACTTCTGATGCACGACCTAACGGGCTCCATGCTTCAGTTATGATGCCTTTTTCTTCATGATATTTAATAGCATCTTTCTGATTAAAGTACGGATGCAGTTCAATTTGATTAACAGCCGGTAGTACACCTGTTTCTTTTTCTAAAGTTTCAAGATGTTCTGGTAAGAAGTTACAAACACCAATTGATTTTAACAGTCCCATTTTTTGAGCTTCAATTAATGCCTTCCAAGCTTCTACGTATAAACCTTGTTTAGGATTTGGCCAATGAATTAAATATAAATCAATGTACTCAACGCCAAGACGGTATATAGATTCTTGAATTGTTCTAGCTGCTTGTTCATAACTATGATAGCGACCAGGTAATTTAGAGGTAACAATAATTTGATCGCGACTAACATGACTTTGCTGCATCGCTTTACCTACAGTACCTTCATTTTCATAGTTATATGCAGTATCTAATACTCTATAACCATTGTTAAGTGCATTTACAATTGCATGAACACCTGATGCGCCATTCAATTTATATGTACCAAAACCGACTTGAGGTATTACGTGTCCATCAATTAAATTATAATTTTCCATGAAAAAAACGCCTCCAATATTTTTATGATTACTATATATCAAACTATATCATATTATAATAAATAGATTGAATTTTTAGATTTCAAAAATAAATAAAAGTCGGTAAAATTCTTTTAAAAAAACTTCTTAAAAACGTATTGAATTCACTATAACTTTGTAGTAACATGTATCTCATTGCGTAAGACAGTATAGCTATGAGCTAGAGGTCATATTATGAAGTAAAGAAGGGTTAGTATGGAACGCGTATGTGTCATTTCATTAAGCATTATAGATGCGATATTGATACTCATGTTGTTGCTGTTTAATACATTTATTATTTCAAATATTTATGTGTTAACAGTTTATACTTTAATCATGGTACTGGTTTCTGGTTATATAGTGTATTTAGCTATAAGTATGAAATGCGATCAATCTATTAATCAATTTGATCAATTTGACCAAACATACAAATAACAAAAAGAATATAAAGCAAATAATGATTAAAAGTTATAGCAATTGAGCCACTGTGCTCAATTGCTTTTTATATGTCATAATTTATTAAAAATTTGTAAAATTCTTTCTTAAATCTAGTAACATACATAGGTTATGCATGGTATAATGATGTTGTTTTTAATTAATCATAAAGGTGGACAAATAACGATGTTTTTAATCATCAATATAATTGGTTTGTTAATATTCATTGGAGTCGCTTTTCTTTTTTCTAGGGATAAGAAGAATATTGATTGGAAATCGGTTCTAATACTTATTGTTATTAACTTAGTATTAGCATGGTTCTTCACTCAATTTTCATTCGGGGCAAAATTTGTTAAAAGTGCGGCAGATGGCGTGTCATGGTTATTAGAGTCTGCATTCTCAGGTATTGGGTTTGCATTCGGAAGTTTTGTAGCACCGGGACCAGGAAAAATGGATATGGCAGTTTCTGCTTTATTACCAATTCTACTTGTAGTACCAGTATTTGATATTTTAATGTACTTAGGTATATTACCTAAATTCATCTCATTCTTAGGTTTAGTCATTTCAAAAATAACAAGACAACCTAAATTTGAATCATTCTTCTCAATTGAAATGATGTTTTTAGGAAACACAGAAGCTTTAGCAGTATCATCTAAACAATTAACATCTATGAATAAAGTGAGAGTATTAACAGTTGCAATGATGTCTATGAGTTCCGTTTCAGGTGCAATTGTTGGTTCTTACATACAAATGATTCCGGGAGAATTTGTATTAACAGCGATTCCATTAAACATCATTAATGCAATCATCGTTACAACAATATTAAATCCATTTGATTTAGATCCAGAAGAGGATGTGGTAGCTGAAATAGACGAAGGAGAAAAACAACCATTCTTCTCATTCTTAGGAGATTCAGTTATTAACGCCGGTAAATTGGTATTAATCATTATCGCATTCGTTATTGCATTTGTTGCAATAGCAGACTTGATAAATAAATTATTAGGAATTATGGATCCTATTCCATATTTACCAGAAATAAGATTAGAGTATATACTTGGTATCTTTATGTATCCATTTGCATTGCTATTAGGCTTGCCGTTCGGAGAAGCTTGGGTTGTAGCACAACAAATGGCGCTCAAAATTGTAACGAATGAGTTCGTAGTTATGAGCACTATCAGTAAGGAAATAGGTGAATATTCTACACATAGAGCTGCAGTTATCAGTACATTCTTAGTATCATTTGCTAACTTCTCTACAATTGGAATGATAATTGGTACTTTAAAAGGTATAGTTAAAGATGATGTATCTAACTTTGTTTCTAAATATGTGCCAATGATGTTGT
Source organism: Mammaliicoccus sp. JADD-157 (assembly GCF_049310805.1). Classification (NCBI taxonomy): domain Bacteria; kingdom Bacillati; phylum Bacillota; class Bacilli; order Caryophanales; family Staphylococcaceae; genus Mammaliicoccus; species Mammaliicoccus sp. JADD-157. The sequence goes on from NZ_JBMOVZ010000001.1 coordinate 376,330, forward strand.
TATCAGGTATATTAGTATCACTATTAACAGCAGCATTCGTCGGATTATTTGCTTGGTAAACTTAAATAAGCGATAATCTATTTAATAAGTTAATTTTAAAAGCAGCAAGCACATATAGTGTACTTGTTGCTTTTTTAATAAGGAGGGCAAACCGTGGTTAAACGTGTTTTAGATATTTCTGGTATATGTTTATGGATTACTACTTTATTAATTATATTGATTAATTATCCTTCTTTGCCTAGTGAAATTCCAAGTCATTATAATGTCTCAGGCAAAGCGGATGCTTGGGCTACAAAAGCCTTTATTTTCTTTTTACCAACTTTAGGTCTAATAATCTGGGGAGTATTACATTTCATAACACGTGGAACTAAATTGGATCGGTATATAAATGTTTCTACATTATATGGTCCACCGAGTAACGAGCAGATTTCAAGCGCTAAGTTTTTAATAGATGTTCTGAAATTTGAAACAGTTGCCTTATTTTCATATCTAGCTATTAAAGATATATATACGGCATACGGTAAGCCATTTAACCTAGGAATGTGGGAAGCAATAATTATATTAGGTATATTTGGTGTAACAATTTTATTATCTATGATACATAATTATGATTTAGATAAGAAGAAAAAAGAAGAATAGGTGATGGAATGATTCAAGAATGCACTTGGCCTAAAAGCGACTTAATGAAAGATTATCACAAAAATGAATGGTGTAGGGTGAGTAAAGATGACCAATATATATTTGAAATGCTATCGCTAGAAGGCGCTCAATCAGGATTGTCATGGGAAACTGTCATTCAAAAACGAAAAGATTATCAAGAAGCCTTTCATAACTTCGATATTAAAAAATGCTCCGAACTAACAGACAAAGAAATTGAAGACATTAAAGAACAATATAATGTCATAAAACATATGGGAAAGTTAAAGTCCGTTCGAAACAATGCATTGCAAGTGATAAAACTTCAAGAAGAGTGGGGCAGTTTATCTAACTTTTTATGGTCTTATGTAAAAAATGAACCTATAATAAACGAATGGAAGAATATTAATGAAGTACCTGCAGAATCAGAACTATCCATTCAACTTAGTAAAGACTTGAAAAAGCGTGGATTTAAGTTTGTCGGCCCAAAAATCGTATATTCTTTTCTACAAAGCATAGGCATAATTGATGATCATATTATGACTTGTCCTTTCCATACTTATAATAGATAAAATTAGGGAGTGGGAAAGAAACCTTATTTAAAAAACATTTCCTACAATATAACAAACGAGTCTGAGACATTAAATATGTTCCAGACTCGTTTTATTTATCTTTTTTGTTTCCAAGAGAAAAGAAGAACTATATTAATTCGTTATTTGAGCATTTCTAATAAACGCATCTCCATCGACCATTTCATCATCATTTTTCAGCATAAACAGCCCGAATATACCTGCAACCATTACGATGACAGAAATAATGATAAATGTATAATTGTAACCAACAGCATCTCTTAACATACCTAATGGTGTAGAAAGTATTACTGAACCGATTTGTCCAGATATTTGTAAACCTACTAGATATAGTATTGTTGATAACTTTGGATCGAAGTGTAATGTGATATATCTAAATGGCGGTAACATAAATAATGGTATTTCTAACGCATGCATCATGTTAATCATAGACATTAAAACATTACTATTAATAGCAGCGCTTAAACCTATTCTAAGAAACATGACTGAAACGCCAAGCATCAATGTAGGTTTTACTCCTATTTTCATCATGATAATAGGAACAACCCCCATCATTAAAGCTTCACAGAATACTTGAATAGCATTTAAATTACCGTACATAGTTTGCCCAGTTTTTGGATCATCAAATAGTTTTGTATAGAAATCTGGGAATATTTTCCATCATAAATAGCGTAGAAAGTAGCTGTAAACATAATGAACAACATTACAATCCACAGATGTTTCATTTTAAGTGTCCTCATGAAGTCTCGAGCTGATGGTATAGCATCGTCCCCAGGATTATCTCGTAAATTTCTAATTTTAATCTTCTCACTTTTAGATCTCCAAAAAACAAGAATTAATAATAGTACTAAAGCTATTAAAAAACCTAACCAAAAATTAAGTTCAGGATCTATAACAAACAAATGACCTGCAACTAAAGCTGATATCGCATATCCAACAGAACCCCAAGCTCTAGCTTGACCGTATTTAAAATTAAATAAACGGCTTAGTTTCTCTGCAACTGTTTCGTAAACACCAGTTGCAGAGAGGAATCCAGCAGAAAGAAATATAGAACCTACTATTAAACCAATAAAGAAATGATTTTAAATCAAACTTTTATATACTAAAGTAAAAAATGGACCAACTAATACAGACATAGAAGCACAGAAAATAATTAGTGTTCTTTTAATAACAAGCTTGTCTTGTATTATTCCATAACCAAATAAAAATAAAATTGTTACAAATGAGTTTACAGAATATATTATACCGATTTCTCTACCTGATAATCCTAAACCATTATCTTTTGATGCAAGCCAAATTTGGAATAGAGACCACCAAATAGACCATGATGCAAAATATAAAAATATTGTCATAGAATTTTGTAAATAAGAAACATTTTGGAAGTTTTGAAAATACTTGTTCATACCAATTCTCCTCTTTAACTTTATTTGAAAACGTTTTCGTTAAAAGTATTATATTTTTGCAATAATTTTATGTCAACCGGTTGATATAAATATAATATTAGCCTTGATTCCAAATAATAAAGAGGATATATGTATAAAAGGAGTGAGTAAGAAGGGGGTTAAAGAGGGAATAGAGTATAGCTGTTTATGATTTTACAATGGATAGTGTTATAATACATTCAAATATATATTTGAATGAGGTGTGTTATGTTTCAGACAATAATAACTGCTACAGTGCTTTATGTTGCTACTGCAGTTGATTTATTAGTAATTCTTTTAATTTATTTTGCTAAGGCAAACACTAAAAAAGAATATAAAGATATTTATATTGGACAATATTTAGGTTCTCTCATATTAATAATTGTGAGTTTATTTTTAGCATTTGTATTAAATTATGTTCCAGAAAAATGGATTTTAGGTTTGCTGGGTCTAATTCCTATATATTTAGGTATTAAAGTAGCTATTTATGATGATTGTGAGGGAGAAAAAAGAGCCAAGAAAGAATTAAATAATAAAGGTTTATCAAAATTAGTTGGTACTGTAGTTTTAGTTACGATAGCAAGTTGTGGTGCTGATAATATCGGGCTTTTTGTTCCATATTTTGTAACGTTAAATAGTATTGAATTGTTAACCACTTTGTTAGTATTTGTGACATTAATTTTTATTTTAGTATTCACAGCTCAGAATTTAGCAAATATACCTGGAATTGGTGAAGTTGTAGAGAAATTTAGTCGTTGGATTATGGCTGTTATTTATATAGCCTTGGGAGTATTTATTGTTATTGAAAATAAAACTATTTCAACATTGTTAAGCTTTATATTATGATAAAGGATAGTGATTTAAATGGATAAAACAATTACTTGTGATGTGATTTGTATTCATGAAGAGAAAGTTGAAAATGCTATGAAGTTTATAAATGAAGATAAATCACAAAAATTAATTAATACATTACTAAAGATAAGTGATGAAAACAAATTGAAAATTATATTAGCTTTAATTCAAGAAAAAGAGTTGTGTGTATGCGATTTATCGGTAACATTAAATATGAGTATTGCATCTACCTCTCATCATTTGAGAAGTTTATATAAAAATGATGTACTTAATTTTTATAAAAAGGGGAAGATGGCTTACTATTTTATTAAAGATAACGAAATAAAATCATTGTTATTACAACATTTAATAATTATAAAATAAAAGGCTGAGACATATGTCTCAGCCTTTAGTTACAAACAAGATTATTATTCCGATACTTCTTTAAATTGTTTTATTCTGTCGCCTATTTCATCTCTGACGCGTTGAAATTCTGACCAATCTTTACCTGCTGGATCATCAAATCCCCAATGTTCTTTTTTGACACTGGCTGGTATAGTAGGGCAGTTATTATCTGCATCACTACATAATGTTACTACTAAATCAGATTGTTTCAGGATATTATTATCAATTAAATCAGACGTTTGTTCTGAAATATCAATGTCTACTTCTTTCATAGCTTGAATTGCCTTAGGATTTACACCGTGCGTTTCTATACCAGCAGAATATACATTCCATTCTTCACCTAGTAAAGATTTACCCCAACCTTCAGCCATTTGGCTACGACAAGAGTTACCAGTACATATAAAATAAATTGTTTTGTTAGTCATAATTATTGTCCTCATTTTTAGTATATAGTAAACATTAGGTATAAATATATAACCTAAACTATTAATAGAATACCATCTATATAGGTATAGGTCTATGTTAATTGTTTGACTTGCAATGTTGGAAAATCTAATTTATAGTTATTATATCAAAAAAAGTTGATGTAATAACTATATTAAATATATATAAGGGAGGAGTGTGTTTTATGGAAATTATTAAAGCCAATTCAAATTTAGATGACGAAGAACAATTAGATTTTTATGAAAATTTGTTTAACGCTCTTGCTGACAAGATTAGACTTAAAATATTGAAATCTATAAGTCAAAGTACTTCCAAATCTTTATGTGTTTGTGATTTAGAGGAATTATTGAATTTGAAACAATCTAAACTTTCTTATCATTTAAAGAAATTAGTGAATGCGAATATTCTAATTGCTGAAAAGCATGGTACTTGGAATTATTATAAAATTAATGAAAAACAAATACAGGTAGTATTAAATGAAGATACTTGTTGTAAGATACTTTAAGTATCTTCTTTTAAAAACAATTAATCAATTTTTATTGATTTATATATCAATAAAAATTGATTAATTAAAATGGAGGTTAGATGTGAAAGTGGAGCAAATAATAGAATTTTTGAAAACATTTGTAATGTTATTTTTAGAACTATTAACTTTATTTATAATAGTTAGTTTCATTGTGAGTTTGATTCAACAAATAGTTTCAGAAGAAAAGATTAAAAATTTCTTAAGTAAGCCTAATCAAACCATTAATTACATATATGGGATGATATTTGGTGCTATTACACCTTTTTGTTCTTGTTCTACAATTCCTATACTTGCGGGACTATTGAACTCAAAAGTATCTTTTGGACCAGCGATTAGCTTTTTGATAGCTTCTCCTTTAATGAATCCGCTTATGATATTTATGTTATGGGTGTTATTAGGTTGGCGAGTTGCGATTGTTTATTTAATCGTAATAGCGATTTTGAGTATTTTAACAGGATTTGTATTTTCAAAAATGAAATTAGCGAATAGTTATAAAGGTATAAATGTAAAAGGTGATGGATTTTTTGCTAATAAAACAGGGTCTCGTTTTAAGCAAGCATTGAATGATGCATGGGCTTTTTTATATCCAATGCTCCCTTATTTATTAATAGGCGTGTTTATAGGATCTTTCATTTATGGTTTTATACCAGCCGCATTCATTACTCAATATGCGAGTGGCGACAGTATTATTTCTGTCATTATTGCTTCTGTGATCGGTATACCGATGTATATAAGACCAGAAACGATGCTCCCTATAGCTGAAGCGTTAGTTTCTAAAGGCATGTCTGTAGGCACAGTAGTAGCTTTAATAATAGGTGGTGCAGGAGCTAGTATTCCGGAAGTCATTTTGCTATCTAAATTATTTCAGAAGAAATTTGTAATTTCTTTTATTATGGCAATCTTAGTAGTAGCTATAGGAACAGGTTTAATCGTTAACCTTATTATTTAAAGGAGGTGAGATAATTGAGTATTAAAGATATGTTTAAAAAGATAAAACCTCAAGAACAAGAGTGTTGTTCCGTAGAATTCGAGGAAAAAAATGATAGTAAAGATAACAAAGAAGATAACAAAAATCAAGCTAATGAATAAAGGTATAGTAATTTTTACTTAATATGTTTCTCATTCTACACAAAAACGCCCTCTAAGTTTTCACTTTTTTAGTGTATACTTTGAAGGGCGTTTTAATAATTAGTGGATGTGAATTTTCTATTGAATATCTTTGCTTAAAGTATTATCAATAAAGTACTCTAATGAGTCTCTTAATTCTGTGTATTGTTCATTATCCATGTCTAATTTTTTAAATGAAGTGACGACTTCGTCTAAAATGGCACTTTGTGTTTCAATTCCTTGTTGAGTTAAAGAAACACGTAGATTTCTTTCATCATTAACCGCTCTTTCTCTGTTAATGAATCCTTTTTCTTCTAATTTTTTTAAAAGTGGTGTTAGAGTACCCGAATCTAGGTATAATCTATCACCTAATGTCTTGATATTGATTACTTCTTTTTCATCTATAGCTACAAGAACGATATATCCAGTATAAGTTAAATTATATTTCTTTAATAACGGTGTATACTTTTTAATTAATTCTTTTGACGCAACATATAATAAGAAACCAATTTGTTTATCAATAGGTGGTAAACCCATTTTATCATCCTCCTTACGTCAAAATTAAGCCTATTATGAAATGGGTTCAAAGTCAAGTTGTAACAAAAATGTTCATAAAATTGCATAAATTATGGCGCTCAATTTACTAGTTATATGAATTTTTTGGAAATAAGATAGAAAATAAATAAATATTGAATTTTCAGTTAAATTACAGCTGATTTTTTGATATTCTTATAGGTATAGCAAAGTGAGGTGGTGGGTGGATGGATAAACAGAATGTTCCTGAAGAGTTAGTTCAAGAAATTGTAATGAAAGCTGGTCGTGTCCTTTTGGAAGCTGGAGCAGAAGCGTTCAGAGTAGAAGATACGATGTATAGAATGGCAAAACATCTAGGCTATCCAAATAACCAGTGTTATGTTAGTTCCACATTCATCAACTTCGCTTTAGATGTAAACGATAATATTAGGGTATATCGTGTTAGTAAAAGAGATACAAATTTGGGAGATATTCATCGTGCGAATAATGTATCACGAATGCTCGTGAACGAACAAATTACTGCTATAGATGCTTTGGAAAGACTGAATAAAATACATGCTTCACCTTTACCTTACCCACTGAAACTTAAATTTTTTATAGCGGGATTTATATCACTGTTCTTTCTATATTTATATAGTGGGGATATGCAAGATATATTGGCTACCTTTTTAGCAGGTGCTATAGGTTATACTATAGTAGAATTAGTGCACTCTTGGACGAGAGTGAAATTTATTGCAGAGATTATTGCAGCCGCCGCAATTGCCTTAATTGCCATCTATAATCAAATGTGGCTAGGTGGAGATACACTTAATATCGTTATCATATCAGCAGTCATGCCAATTGTACCAGGTGTATTAATAACTTGTGCAATACAAGATTTATTCCTAGGACAACTGTTGGTAGGTATTTCTAAAGGGTTAGAAGCGACCTTTACCTCTATTGCCATCGGAACAGGTGTAGGTATTATATTATTAATTTTCTTTTGAGAGGTGAGGTACGTTGATAACAATAATCTTAAATATAGTATTTAGTTTTGGAGCATCTTGTTTTTTTGGATTATTGTTTAACGCGCCAAAATATTTACTTGTACCAGCTGGTCTAGTTGGAGCTGTTGGCTGGGGAATGTTTCAAATTAGTATATTCTATGATTATTCAGATATTCAGGCATCATTCTTTGGTGGATTTTTTGTTGGTATCATGAGTCATTATATGTCGAGAAAATTTTTCTCTCCTGCCATCCTTTTTATTATCCCAGGGATTATCCCACTTGTTCCCGGTGGTACAGCTTATCAAGCAATTAGAAATTTAGTGCTTAACAATTATCATGAAGCATTAGTCACAATGATACAAGTTGCTTTAATATCTAGCGCTATAGCTCTAGGATTATTAATATCTGACTTGTTATCTAAATTATATTTTACTTATGGTAAACAAATAAAATTAAAAAGAAATTAAGAAATCAGGCAAGATAGTTAATCATCTCGCCTGATTTTATCATTTCCTAGGAAATATATTATTCATAAATGTACTGTATAACTTCCAATGCTTGCTCAATTGTTTCTACTGTAACATTTGCTTTATTAGATAGTTCTTTAAGTGGATGGATTAAATCTGTAGGCCTCACAATAATTAATGGTTTATTTAGAGTAATCGCAGCAGACGCATCCATTGCTGTATTCCATTGTTTATACTTTTCTCCAAATAAAGCGATAACGATATCTGCTTTATTCATCAATACTTGTGTACGTAAGTTGTTGATATCAGAAGCAGCGTTATCTCTATAATAATTGTTAGGTTGCTCTCCTAAGATATCTTCTCCAATGTTATCTGAACGATCATGGTTTGTTTGTGGACCAACAAATGTTAGTGGTAAATCTTGTTGCTTAGCTTTTTGTGCAAGTTCATCGCGCCAATCATCATGAATTTGACCTGCTAAATAAACAGTTAAATTTAACATATAATAAAATCCTCCTTTTAACTAAGTTTAACATATGCAAAAAGGATTACATATTTGATATGATTGTAAAAAATATAATAGTTCAAAAATTATGAAAGTGGGTCCTAAATATGTGTTCAGTAACAATTGATAAAATTAAAAATGAAGAAGTTACGGTTTTATCTAAAATTTGTAAACAAACTTTTAGTGATGCTTTTAAACATACAATGTCTGAAGAAGATTTAAAAACATTTTTCAAAGAGTCTTATAGTACAGAGGCATTACTAGATGAAATGAGTAACAAACAATCATGGTACTTTTTTGCCAGATATAATGGAGAAGTAGCAGGTTATATGAAATTAAACATTGGAGACGCTCAAACAGAACCAAAAGGTGAAGACTATTTGGAAGTACAGCGATTGTATATGTATCGCGAATTTCAATCCAAAGGTATAGGTAGCATACTTATGGAAAAAGCATTTGAAATTGCGCGTGACAATGGAAAGAAAAAATTATGGCTAGGCGTGTGGGAAAATAACCACAGAGCTATAGAATTTTATGAAAGACATGGCTATAAAATAACAGGATCACATCAATTTTATGCAGGGAATGACATATCTACAGACTATATAGTAGAAACAAATATAAGTTGATTATAGAAAAACACTTCCGTATAGATTCATGTAGTATGAATCAATGCGGAGGTGTTTTTATTATATTTTTATAATTTGAGTTCAGATTTTCACTGCTGAGAAGGTAGCTATGTTGCAAGACGAGGTCCACGTGAGACATAATGCCCTCGAATGTTGCAAGACGGGTTCCACGTGCAACATAATAGTCTCCTTATTGCCAAGACTATCAAGAAAAGACAACAAGGCCACCGTTATTGACACGCTTTACGAGAAAAGGCAATAAAAAATAGAAACTGGGACATAAATACATGTCTCAGTCTATGTCATTATAATGGCAGTAGCTGAATGGGTTAAAAATACGCTTATATCAAGATTTTTTCAACTCTAGTCATCCTTGTCGGGGTGGGACTACGAAATCTTTTTACTATAATAAACTTTGAATAGCATCGATTAGACTGTAAATACCTAAGAATGATACTACAAGTACTACAAACAGCCCGATAATATTCAATACGATACCATTTGCGAATTTTCCCATCATATTTTTCTTGTTTAAAATGATAAATATTAAAATCGCAATGATTGGTAAAATAACGCCATTTAAAGCTTGTGCGAGTAACAATACTTCAAGTGGTTCAAACCCAAGTGCTGAAGTAAATATACCGATAAATATAACAACAGCGAATACGAAGCGGTATTTTTTGCTTTTAACGCCGCCTTTCCAACGTAAGCAACTGCTTATTGTTGCTGCTGCGCCCATTGGAGAGGCTATTGCTGAGGATAATCCTGCTGAAAATAATCCAATACTCATAAATAATGGCGCGAAGTCTCCGAGAATTGGCTTAAGAGGCTCAGATAGTTGAACAAGACTTGATACTTCATCTCCTTCAATTAATGTACCAGCTGTGATCAGTATTGCAGCGGATATGATACCACCTAAACCTATCGCAACGATTGTATCTATACGTACTGCTTTTAAATCTTTAATACCGTTAAATCGTTCGTGAATAGAACTCGCGTGTATAAAGAAGTTATAAGGTACGACAGTTGTACCTATTAACGCGATAACTGTTAATAAAGAGCCATTAGGTATACTTGGTACAAATGCTCCTTTGAGTACTGCACCGAAGTCTGGCTGTATAACAATAACTGTCGTAACAAATATAACGCCCATTACTAATACAAGAACAGTCATGACTTTCTCGATTAAATCGTAACTACCAATTAAACCTATGCATAAAATGATAACGCCAATAATAGGTGCGATAACATTTTCAGGCACACCTATTAAATAGGCGGCACCTAAAGAAGTCCCTAGCAAATCTCCGGATATGTATGCAGCACAACCAACAGCAACAGCTATCATACTAAACCATACTGTGATGAGTTTTAGTAAATGATGATTGAATATATCCCGGATTGCTTCACCTAAGCCTTCATTGGTAACGAGTGCTAAACGTGCAACCATTTCTTGAAGCGCAATGGTCGCGATAATAGAGAATAAGACTGCCCAAAGCAGACTATATCCAAACCCTGCTCCCCCTTGAGTCATCGTTGTAACAGTTCCAGGACCTATGAAAGAAGCGGTTATAATCATACCTGGCCCGAATATACCAAAGTTACTTTTCCTTTTCTTTTCTACGATTTAAACCATTCCCTTCGTTTGCAAAAACATTAAGCTTTATTTAAATGTTTTATATGTCCTGCTAATACGTAAAGCACAGCTGTAGATACAAAGTGTGATGAATTTTGATTAGCGTCTTGCATTGGATAGACTTCTACAAAATCCATACCAACTAAACCTAATTTTCCAAATTCATAAATCATTGTTAATAATTCATAACTTGTTAAACCATTGCCATCTACAGGGCCTCCTGGATTAAAAGCAAAGTCCAACACATCACTACAAATCGTTAAATATACAACATCTACATCATTACTTGCTTGCAAATATATATCTTTAGCGAACTTGCGTAAATCGTCAGTTTCACGTATATCATTGATTGTAATCGTAACTGCGCCATTTTCTTTAGCGAACTTTCCTGTTTCAGGCTGGTTTCTTGGACCGTGTATTCCTGTATGAATAAGGCTTTCATTACGAATACCTTCAGTTTCATAAAGTCTCATGAAAGGTGTATTACGAGCGAATTGCTCATTTTCATAATTCGGCATATTATCATAATGTGCGTCTAAATGGATGATACCTACACGTTTTCCAGTGTTAGTTAAGGCTTTTAAAATTGGATAAGTTATACCATGATCGCCGCCTAAACCTACTAGAAACTTTTCAGAACGCCATAAATTTTCGGCAAATTTCTCTATGTTTTGTACAGTTTCATCAACGTCATGAGGTACTGTTGAAACATCGCCTACATCACCGATTGTTAAATGTTCGTGTACATCAATATGATCCAATTCAGGAAGATAACCACTGTATCTTGCTGAAGACAGCCTAATTTGCTTAGGACCTAATTCACAACCTGTGTAGTCTCCCCAAGTACACGGGCCTTCAAATGGAACACCATAAACTAATACATCAGTTGAATAATCTTTACTCTTTGATAAATTTTGTGATCCTAAAAAACAAGGTGTATTGCCATAAATTCGTTCACTCATTGTAATAATACTCCTTTCTCTTAATAATGGTAATTATATAAAAGTATTCACTAGTTATCAAATTTTTCTGAATATTATTTGGTATAATGGGAATAATAAATTAAATATTAATACAGATTCGGAGGTATTTAACGAGATGAAAAATAAAGTGTCATTTTTATTTGCATCAATAATAATTTTATCTGGTTGTAGTATTACGATAGGCGAACCAGCCAAAGATAATAATGCTAAACAGGAGGATAAATCGGAGAATAATGACACAAATAATGAAAACAACAAACAATCCACTCCTAATATTGATATATTGTCACAAGATTTTTCCGATAATTATATGAATGCTAATCATGTTACAGGCTACAAAGGTCTAATAAAAAATATGAATAAAAAAGAAGTTCAACAAAAATATGGTGAAGAAGATGATATAAGAAACTTTTTAGGAAGAGAAGGCTATGTTTATGGAAACTTTATGGTTATGTATTACTTAGGAGCAGGGAATCCAATTGAACAATATAGTATTATACCGAATCAGAATGTGACTTATAAAGAGTTTGTTGATTTTCATGGCGAACCTACACAAGACTTAAGAAAAGGGCAAGGACACTCATTCGTTATTTACAATAAAACGCCGAATAACGGTTATCAAATAGCAGTTTATACTGAAAACAGTAATGAAGATGATGAAATAAGATATATTATGCAATATCCTGATGACTTTGAATTCTCAAATTCAAGCAATGATGAAAATACAGTCATCACTCGAGATAATGTCTTTGATGCAGTAGAAGCATTTGAAGGTATTGATAAAGTAGATACTGACAAAACAATTTGGAAAGAACCTGAGAAAAAAGATGATACTTTTGGATTCTCATATACTGATAAGAACGGGAAATTATTAGGTTCTTACAACGTTAGAGAAGATGGATATGTGGAATCTTTTGATGAAAAAGGTAATAAAATAAGAGCCGGCTATATAAATCTTAACGACTAAAATAATAATTTATTAAAGGCACTGTAAAGTTGAAAAAATCAACTAAAGAAGCAGTGCCTTTTTTATTTTGTAGTTATTGGAGGTGCAAAATAATGCATTATTTGGATATTGACAAAGTGAATGGAACCGGTTACAATGAAAAGTGGATATTTTATTTTTTTATAAGTTTTGGGAACCGGTACCATTATAGAGGAGTGAATTAAATGAATTATAAAAAGGAAGCTGAAAGCATAATTGATGCGATAGGCGGTAAAGAGAATATAGATGCTATTGCACATTGTGCGACTAGGTTAAGATTAGTATTAAAAGATGAAAGTAAAGTAGATGAAGATAAGTTAAGTAATCTGGAAGTTGTAAAAGGGACTTTTTCAACGGGTGGACAATATCAAATCATTATTGGTTCAGGAACAGTTAATAAAGTATTTAATGAAATGGAAAAATTAACAGGACTTGAAGCTTCAACATCTTCAGAAGTGAAAGATCAATCTTCTAAAAAGTTAAATCCAATACAAAAATTCGTGAAAATGTTATCAGATATATTTGTTCCAATTATTCCAGCCATAGTTGCTGGTGGTTTATTGATGGGACTCAACAATATCTTAACAGCAAAAAATTTATTTTATGATAATCAATCTTTTATAGAAGTACATGATCAATTTTCAGGTTTAGCAAGTATGATTAACGTGTTTGCTAATGCACCATTTGTATTCTTACCAGTACTTATCGGGTTTAGTGCTGCAAAACGGTTTGGAGGTAACGCCTTCTTAGGTGCTGCTTTAGGTATGATATTGGTACATCCTAGTTTAATGGACGGTTATGAGTACCCAGAAGCTTTAGCGAAAGGCGAAAAAATTCCGACGTGGGAATTTTTCGGTTTATCTATTAAAATGGTAGGTTACCAAGGACAAGTTTTACCGATATTGGTAGCTTCATATATTCTTGCTAAATTAGAAATAGGGTTTAGAAAAGTCATTCCTTCAACATTAGATAATCTATTAACACCGTTATTATCAATATTCTTTACTGCATTTATCACTTTTGCTGCAGTAGGACCAATCACGCGTTCAGGTGGTTACTTATTATCTGATGGCTTAACTTGGTTGTACGAATCAGGTGGAGCAATTGGAGGATTGTTATTTGGTCTACTATATGGTCCGATTGTAATAACTGGTATGCACCATAGTTTTATTGCAATTGAAACTACATTGATAGCTGATACTGCAAAAACTGGCGGATCATTTATCTTCCCAATTGCAGCAATGTCGAATGTGGCTCAAGGGGCAGCAACGTTAGCAGCTTTCTTTATTGTTAAGAATAAAAAATTAAAAGGTGTAGCATCAGCTGCTGGTATTTCAGCATTATTAGGTATCACAGAACCTGCTATGTTTGGTGTTAACTTGAAACTACGTTATCCATTTATAGGAGCTATTGTTGGTTCAGGAGCAGGAGCGTGCTATATTGCAGCGACTAAAGTAAAGGCAATTGCTTTAGGTACAGCTGGGTTACCTGGATTTATTTCAATTGCGACAGGTAGTTGGTTAAACTATATTATAGGTATGGCAATAGCTATAATTGTTGCATTTGTAGTAACTATTGTACTTTCAAGAAGAAAAGCATATAAAGAATTAGAAAATTAAAGTTTGTAAACATAATATTTGTTTCATGGTCATGTATTCTCGTACAATAGTATTGAAGATAAAATGGAGGTATAAATCATGAAATTAAATGAAATAGATGTAAATGAATTATATCCTACTGAAAAATTAGGACCAAGTGTACTTGGTACAATTATTTATAAAGTAGGAGAACAATCACAATTTAAAGGTGCTTATATTACTACAAATGAACGCGTAATAATGAGTGTCGATATGAACGGTGAACCATACAGAAGAGTTTTCAGTTACCAAGATATTAAAGCGGTAACGATTGAAGACAAAGGTGTATTATTCATCGAATTTCCAGAAGGAAAAGTAGCAATGATCGATATTGAAGAAGGCGACGTGGAAGCTTTCAAAGATTACGTAAACGAGCGCGTACAATAAAAATTGAGGAGTGGGACAGAAATCTTATTTTGATAAAAAGATTTCGTAGTTCCACCCTTTTTTTGTTTTAGTAAATAAAATCGTAGATGTTGCAAGACGAGTTCCACGTGCAACATAATTATCCAGTCCATTTCTGCCAATACAAAGAAAGAGTTCGAGACAATGATTTATGTCTCGAACTCTTTAAATTTTTATTATTTTGTAAGCATGTCTTTTAAATATTTCGTTTGTTTTTCTATAGATATCGGGTCAGAATACATAAACAAGTTTTTTGGATAATAGTAAACTTGATCTTCTTTGACAGCTTTAGTATTTTTCCATATGCTTCCGTCAATTAGTGAAGATTTTGGTTTTTTACCATCTTCGGTAGGGATTAATAAATAATCTCCGGAATATTTACTAAAGTTTTCTAATGAAGTTGATAACCAACCTTCTTTAGGAATATCTTCTTCTGCTGATTTAGGGTGTTTAAACCCAAAGCCTTGATATATAACTTCCGAACCACGACCAAAGTTATTTCCGATTAACGTTAATTCTTTAGGCCCGACTTCCATTATAGAAACTGTGCTATCTTTGCCTAATTTTTCTTTTACGTCTTTTCCTTCTTTAGTCATTAAATCTTCTAGTTCTTTTACTTGTTCTTTAGCTTTGTCTTCTTTACCTAACAATTTACCTATTTCAACGTGAACTTCTTTAAAAGTACGTTTACTATGGTCGAAAGGTACTGTAGGTGCAATTTTTTCATACTTTTTAATTTGAGGATTTGCATTATATGTGATAATCAAATCTGGTTTCAATTTCGTTACTGCTTCTATATCTTCCGAACCTACGCGTTTAGCATCTTTATCATCTACAAATTTAGATTTAGGAAAATCTGCATCCACACCGACTGGATCTATACCAAGTTTTTGGAAGTTTCCTTGGTTAGTTGTTAATACGACAACACGTTTTGGATTATTTGGAATTTTGATTGTTTTACCTTCGTCTGTTTTATATTTATGAGTCTTGTTGCTCGATGAATCGTCATCTTTGTTGTTACATCCAGCTAAAATCAGTAAAATGGTAGCTAAGAAAACAAGTATTTTTTTAGACATATGTATCTCTCCTAATTGATAATAGATTTCGATTATAACATATTTTCTAAAAACAAAGATTTAAAACTTTAGTATTTGTTAAATAAAAGGGGTTGGGTTGAAGTGGAAGAAATTCGAATAGAATGTCCAGAGATTTTCGATTTTGAACAATGTTTAGAATACTTTAAAAGAAATGAAAATGAAATTTTATTTAGCGTAGTTGATGAAGAAATTTATAAAGCAGTTAAAATAAATAACCTTAATATATTAATACACGTATCATACGTACCACATTACTTAAAAGTAGAAATTTTAAATCAAGATTTGATTACGCCTTTAATCGTAGAAAAACTTATTTCATATATAGAAGAATGGTTTGACTTCTCAACAGATTTATCTTCATTTTATAATGATGTTAAAGATAATAAAATATTAGCACCATTAATTGAAGAGTTATATGGATTAAGAATAATTAGAATTCCAGAATTTTTCGAAGCTATTACATGGGGAATCATAGGACAACAAATCAATTTATCATTTGCTTATAAATTAAAACGAAGGTTAGTTGAAAAATATGGTGAATCAATACCATATAAAGGCAGACAATATTACATTCATCCATCACCAGAAAAAATATCAAATGTCACAATTGAAGAATTAATGGAGCTGAAATTTTCACGTAGAAAAGCAGAATATCTTATAGATATTGCAAATAAAATTCAATCACAAATTATAACGAAAAAAATGTTGTTAAATCTAACAGATAAAGAAGAAATAGAGAAAGCTTTAACAGATTTAAGAGGTATAGGACCATGGACAGCACACTACGTCATGATGAGATCATTAGGTATAAAAAATGCTTATCCTGTAGGAGATGTTGGTTTGCAAAATGCTTTAAAATTAATTTTAGAATTAGAACAGAAACCTTCTAAAGAATTTATGATAGAACTTAATAAAGATTGGGAAAAGTGGAGCTCTTATGCAACGTTTTACATTTGGAGAGCGCCGTATTTGAGGAATATTAAATAGGGATATTTAGCGTAAATTAGTAATAATAATCAAAAAAATAACCATCTAGTTAATACTTTTGACATGTATCTAGAATGGTTATTTTTTATTTTATAAATATATATGATTTCGATATTTTATATTTTGAGAGTAGTAAAATATAGAAGCTTTTATTTAAAGTTCTTCTTCAGTACCATTATAGAATAATTTTGGACCTATAGATGCTTTAAGTGAGTGTGCAACTGTGCAATATTTTTCGACACTTAATGAGATTGCGCGTTTTAATTTTTTTAAATCTACTTCTCCTTCAACAACAAAAGTAAGTGTAACGTGTTTTACTGCACGGGATGTAGTGTCTTCTCGTTCATCATCTACTGTGATTTCAAATTTTGTTACATCTGCTAATCTTTCTTTCATTATGTTTGTCACATCAATTCCAGTACATCCTGCTAATCCGCTTAACATCAATTCAACTGGAGATGGCCCGTTATCATCGCCACCGGATGCGACTGGTGCATCTGAAATGATATCATGACCGAATTTAGATTGTGCTGTAAATGTTTTGTTGCCTTGCCATATAGATTTAATCATCTTAAGTCCTCCTCATAATATTTAACTTCATTGTATCAAGAGGCGTGTAACTACACTAACAAATTGACTAAAGGTGTAGCTATTTATGATAATTTTTAATTTAATTATTTATTTTTTGTTTTTCTCTCATTTGTTCATATTCAGTTCACATTGCGAAGATATGATATATATATAAATTCAAGAGAGAAGGACGGATAAGCATGAAACTAGCATTAAAAGAACTTAAGTATTACAAATTTAAATACTTACTTGTAACATTGATTTTATTCTTATTAGCATTTTTAGTGTTATTTATTTCAGCTTTAGCACAAGGGTTAGCTAAAGAGAACGTTTCTGGAGTAGAACAATGGAATAAAAGTGAATATGTAATTGCTAACGATGCGGATAATAATTTGGGACAATCTGACATTTCGGGTAAAAATGAAGCAAAAGTACAAGACATTGCAAAAGGTGACACGATTAGAACTGCAATGCAAAAAATTAATACAGATGATGGTAAAGCAGACATCATGTTTACACAACTTACAAATAACATTCAGCCCAAACCTTCAGAAGGAGAATTACCTAGTAACGGTAACGAAGTTCTATTAAATGAAAAATTAAAAGCTGAAGGATTTGAGATTGGTGACAAAATTAAATTATCTGATGAAAATCAAACGTTTAAAATTGTAGGATTTGCAGATAATTTAATGTATTCACATACTTCAATGGCTTATGTGAATGAAGCGGGAATGGATGATTTGAAAGGCAATCATATTGCTTTAATCGCTTATGATAATTTAAATAGTGATCAAAAAAATCAAATTAATGATTTAGAAAATGTAAAAGTCATTCCACAATCTGATTTGATGGATGCAATACCAAGTTATAATGCTGAGCAACAACCTTTAAATCTTATGATTGTATTTTTATTCGTAATTTCTGCGATTGTGATTACAGCATTCTTCTATGTTATGACAATTCAAAAAACAAGCCAGTTTGGTATTTTGAAAGCAATAGGTACTAAGAACAAACAACTTATTTCTTCATTAATGATTCAAATTTTAATCATAACGTTAATAGGTGTGGCAATAGCTATTGCAATTATCTTAGGACTAAATACTGTAATGCCAGTGACAATGCCATTCTACTTAAATACAAACTTAATGTTATTGATGGTTGGTGTATTTATTGTTGTTTCATTAATCGGTGCAGTATTATCACTTATTAAAGTAATGAAAATAGAACCACTAGAAGCTATAGGAGGAGAATAATAATGGGATTAGTAGTAGAACATGTTACAAAATCATTTGGTGAAAAAGACGCAAAAACTCAAGTATTGAATGATATTAATTTTACAGCAAACAAAGGTGAACTCATTGTATTAAATGGTGCATCAGGTTCTGGAAAATCAACATTATTATCTATTATAGGTGGCTTATTAGATAAAAGTTCTGGAGATATAACTTTAGATGATTTAAGCTATGTTGATTTATCAGATAAAAAATTAACAGATATGAGATTAAATCAAATCGGATTTATTTTTCAATCGTCACATTTAATACCTTATTTAAATGTTACTGATCAACTTATGTACGTTGGACAAATGGCCGGAATGAGTAAGAATGAAGCTAAAAAAAGAGCTGAGAAATTATTAATAGATATAGGGTTAGAACACAGATTAAAATCTTATCCGAATGAATTATCAGGAGGAGAAAAACAACGTGTAGCTATCATGAGAGCTTGGATGAATGAACCTAAATTAATCTTAGCTGATGAACCAACAGCAAGTCTAGATTCTAACCGTGCAATAGAAGTAGTTAAAATGATTAGAGATAATGTTAAAAATAATCAATCAATAGGAATTATGATTACTCATGATGAAAGAATTTTTGAATTCGCTGATAAAGTAATAAAACTAAGTGATGGAAAAATTGAAGAACAAGTTTCATAATATTTTATAATTGAAGAAAATGTAAAAATCAAGCATTCAAAATAAAACGCCCAATCCGTGAACATCGGATTGGGCGTTTTTAATATTTATATTACTTTTTGATAAATCCTTTTTGATTTAAACGATCTAAAATATCTGGGCGTGATTTTTTACTCATCATTTTAGCAATTTGTTGTGACCATGATTCAGAACGTTGTCCATTCGTACGTTGTTCATAATATGTTTGTATATCTTTGTCGTAGTCTTTAATTTGATTCAACTGTTGAACTTTATCTGCGTTGTATTTATTTTCATGGAACACATGTTCAAAAGGTAATCTTTGTTTAGGTGAACCTTGATCATCTTCAGAAGGTACACCGATTGCCATTCCAAATAGAGGGAAGACATGCTCAGGTAAGTCTAAAATTTCGCTTACACGTGCAACGTTATTTCTTAAAGAACCTAAGAATACAATGCCGTAGCCCATATCTTCTGCAGTTAATGCGACATTCTCAGCAGCTAAAGCAACATCAATTGTGCCGACCAATAAACCTTCAGCAGATTCAAAACTATCTTGCATATTTTCTTCTACTTCTTCATTAATTAGGCTATGACGATAATAATCTATGACGAATACGAATAAATAGCCATTGTCTATTACGTGTTGTTGTCCGGATACTTCTTTTAAAGCTTTCTTAATTTCTGGGTCACGAATACCTATAATTGAATAAGCTTGAACATAGCTTGAAGTTGAAGCCATTTGCCCAGCTTCCACTAATTGTTTTACTGTTTCATCTGATAATGGTTCATCTTTAAAATTCCTTATAGAACGATGTTGTTGTGTTAAATCATATACTGATTGCTTCATACGTAAGTTACTCCTTTAACAATTTATATAATTAAATTTTAGCAAAAATAATAAAGAAACTCATACTAAGTAGCTCAGCGTTTTTTGTAGATAGGTAAATGCGGTTCGATAAAATGAAATTATCGAACCGCAAACACGAAATACAGGTCGATAAAATAAAATATCGAACCGCAAAATTGAAATAAGGGTAAGACATCATTCAATGTCTCACCCTTAAATATTGATTATGAAACTTGATTTAATGCTTTTTCCAAGTCATTAATGATGTCATCAACAGATTCTGTACCTATTGATAAACGTACTAAGTCTTTCGTTACTCCTGAAGCTATTTGATCTTCGTCTGAGAGTTGTTGATGTGTTGTACTCGCTGGGTGAATGACTAGCGATTTCGAATCTCCAACATTGGCTAAGTGTGAGAATAATTGTAATGACTCTACAAAGTTAGCTATAGAATCAACGTCGCCTTTAACACCAAATGTTAGAATAGCGCCTTGTCCTTTTGGTAAATATTTGTTGGATAGTTCATGATACGAATTAGATTTTAATCCAGGATAATTAACCCAACTTACTTTGTCATGTGCTTCTAAAAATTCAGCTACTTTTTGAGCGTTTTCAGAATGACGTTCTACTCTTAAGTGTAATGTTTCTAAACCTAATAAAAATTGATGTGCGTTATAAGGTGATAAAGCAGGTCCTAAGTCTCTTAACAATTGAACACGCGCTTTTGTTATGTATGCAGCAGCTCCTACATCTCTTGCATATGAAACACCGTGATAACTAGGGTCAGGTTCAACTAAACCTGGGAATTTACCGTTGTCCCAATTGAATTGACCACTGTCTACGATAACACCACCAATTGAAGTACCATGTCCACCAATGAACTTTGTTGCAGAATGAACTACGATATCAGCACCGTGTTTTATAGGTTGTAATAAATGTGGTGTAGCAAATGTATTATCAACAATTAAAGGAATGCCATTGTCGTGCGCGATTTTAGATACAGCTTCTATATCTAAAACATCTATACGAGGGTTACCTATTGTTTCGGCGAAAATTAATTTTGTATTTTCATTAATTGCAGCTTTAAAGTTCTCAGGATCATCTGGATTTACAAAATTAACTTTGATACCTAATTTTTTGAATGTAACTGCAAATAAATTATAAGTACCACCATATAAATTAGTAGAAGCGATAATTTCAGAACCACTTTCAGCGATGTTTAAAATACTTAATGTAATAGCAGCTTGTCCACTTCCAACACCAAGTGCACCAACGCCACCTTCTAAAAGGGCGATTCTTTTTTCGAATACATCATTTGTTGGATTCATAATACGAGAATATATATTGCCTTCTTCAGCTAACGCAAATAAATTTTGAGCGTGTTCTGTAGATTTAAATGTAAATGAAGTCGTTTGATGGATAGGAACGGCTGTTGAGCCTGTAACAGGATCTGGTTCTTGACCCCCATGAATTGCTAATGTTTCTTTATTCCAATTTTCTTGAGTCATTGTGTTAACCTCCTTTAGTTATATCTGCCATTATAATCAGATAATTCAAAAGTTTCAATCAATTCTGAGTAAAAAGATAAGAAAATAACAAAATATTAATAATTTATAGATAGGTTAAATTTTTAGATTTTATATTAACAGGTGTATAATAATTATATATGTAGTGATTGAAGGGGAGAGTATATGGTAGCCATTAGAAGAGTTAAAATCCATGATGCAGAAGAAATTTTGAATATGGATTATAGAAATAGAACTTTGTTTGAAACATTTTCAGCAGCAGATAAAAAAGACTCGGATTATCGTTTATATAACTATAGAAAAAAGGTTGATAAGCAATTACAAAATATGAAAAATGACGAAGGGTATCACTATGTCATTGTTAGTGACGAAGATAAGGTTATAGGGACTATTGATTTATTTAGCGTGGTCAGACATAATATTCAAAGTTGTATGATAGGGTATGCAATTGATGAAGCATATAGCGGCAAAGGTTATACGACATATGCTGCAAAAGAAATTATAAGAATCGCATTTGAAGAATTAGGATTTCATCGTGTTGAAGCGGGCGTCCAACCATCTAATATCGCTTCAGTCAGAGTGGTAGAAAAAATAGGAATGAAAAGAGAAGGTTTAAACCGAGCTAACGTACGTATTAAAGGTGAATGGAAAGATCATTATTTATACGCTATCGTCAACGATAAGTTTTAAGGAAGGGATAGAAACATATTGAATATTGTATTAATTGGTTTGATATTATACTTGATGCTGTTTGCAACATATAAATTTTTACTTGAGAAAAAGAAATATACAACGATACATTTTACATTTGTTCTTATATTTCTTAGTTTCAGCCAAGTGCCAATTATGTATTATGAAAAATTAAATAGCACATTAAATACCGCCGCATTAACTATCGGCTTAGTCTTTATATTTCTGATTAGTTTTTCGATGTTTATTCAGGTTATATGTAATATATTGTCTAACACACAACTTGTTAGTGAAAAGTATATAGAAAAAATATTTAAAATCGCATCAGATCCTATAGAAATGATTGCAAATATATTTAAAGTAATATGGTTATTATTGTTAGGCATCACCGTAATTCAAAATGCTAATATATTATTAGGCATCATTATATTAATAAGTAGTTTATTTATTTTTTATTATGTCAGTATACTCGCTTATTACATAACTAAACATAAAATGGGGTTTAAGCCAAATGTATTTATTATCAATATTGAAACTTTTATAAGCTTTATTATTTTATACATAGGATTGATGATTATTTAATATGATAAGTAAGCGTACACTTTTGAAAGAGGGGATAAAATTAAAAGATTCTGGGACATGAATAATTGTCTCAGAATCTTTTTTTATTTATCTTGTTTCAGGTTGGTTAATTTTTCTACGATGGTCTATATAAAGACCAAGTGGTGTAAGTATTAAAGAAATGATAATGTACATCCAATTAGATGTATATATTTTTGGACCAAGTTGCAAGTAATAGCCGGGTAAATAAAAGGACAAAATCGTTAATATAAATGATCCAGCTATTAAAATGTTCGTAAGCATAGTGGTCCAGTTAGATAAACTGTATATTCTAATTTGTACAACTTTGAATATCATCCATATAAAGAAGAATATCATAGAAAAACCGGTAATAAATGTGATGATAAATGTATATAAATATGTGTATTCTATTTGAGTGAAAAATCCAGTAAAACCTCTAATAAATGAAAAGACACCAAGCAATATTAAAATATGGAGGCCTATGAATTTAAATATATTCTGAATTGTTCGATTCGGCATATTATTAATCATATTATCAGCATGTTTCTTTGGATCGTGGTCGAAAAATTCCATCGCGAGCATGCCATCTTTTTCTGCTTTTAACAAATGGTTCAATATATCCAGTAACATCTTCTCTGATTCATGCTCATTGATACTTAAATTTGCACGTACATAAGTTAAATAGTTTTCGTAAACTTCTTTATCGTGTGAATTCAATCTTAACCGTTTTACGTTGTTCTCAATAATAAGGTCACGTGTTGATTTTTTCATCAGCGTTTTCCTTTCTATATTCATTAATTATATTCTAACAAGTATTTTGTAATAAAAACATTATTAATATCAGGTTTATACTTTTTACAGATGATAAATTTTTCGCTATCATTAATAATGACTGGTGGTGTAATATTGGAGATTTTGACGTTATTGATCATTTTTTTAGTTGGTATTTTTGCTGGCACTATTAATATTGTATCAGCAGGTGGTTCTCTAATTGTTTTACCTTTATTGATTTTCTTCGGATTACCAACCACTGTTGCTAACGCCTCAAACAGGGTTGCTATTCTAGTACAAAATATAATGGGCTTATATGTATTTTATATAAAAGGCATGAAAAACGTTAAATTAAGTATTATTTTAAGTATTCCTGCCATTATAGGCTCTTTTATAGGTGTTCATTACGCTATAAGCCTTCCAGACGATGTTTTTAATCGAATGTTAGGCATCATTATGCTTCTTGTCTTAATAATTATGATTATGCCTACGAAATGGAAAGATGGTCATAATCAATCTGAAAAATTATCCTCTTTTAGAAAAGTCATGCTTGTCTTAGTTTTCCTTGCACTTGGTATTTATGGTGGAATGGTTCAAGCTGCAGTTGGATTTTTATTTATTATCGCACTTAATTTATTAATACCACGCTTAAATTATGCGGAAGTTCAATGTATGAAGACTTTAATTATTACCATTTACTTATCATTATCTACATTTGTATTTATTTTTCAAGGATACGTCAATTGGCCATTTGCTATAAGTTTAGCATTAGGTTGTGGGATAGGCGGTTTTATAGGTGGGAGACTAACGGTTTCACTGCCCGAAAAAAAATTAAAAGCAATAATGTTTGTCGTTATTTTTATACTAGCAGTTAAACTTTTAATAGAAAATAACTAGGCAGGTGATAAAAATGATTGAATTTAAACAAATACGTGACGAAAGCACGTTGTATGAGATAAGTCAGATGGCGGCTGCGTACTTTAAAAGGGAAGATCAGAGTACTAAAGTTGCTGAATCTTTAGAGTTTGAAGCGATTAAACGTTCTTTAGCATATGAGGAAAGCGTTGTTTTCGGTGCATTAGATAATCAAAAATGTATTGGGTTTATATGGGCTAAATTTGATAATAAGGATAATGAAGTTAAAGTTTATAATCTATTTGTTAGTGAATCTTATAGAAACAATAAGATAGCAGCGAAATTAAAGAAAAAATTAGAAACGTGGGCAATCGATAAAGGTGCATCATCAATCGTTTCTACAGTTCATGCCCAAAATAAAAGTATGTTGCATATCAATGAATCAATGGGGTATGAAACGGAAAAATACATCATGAGGAAACATTTATTTTAGTTAAGAAGGGAGGTATTTGATGGCAATATTTGAAGGGTTTTTATGGTTCATCATGGGAATTATCCTCAGTTCAATAATTTACCATTATATTTCTAAAATACCTTTAAGTTTCATTCAAATTGTTATAGGTTTTGTTATATTTTTATCTCCGATACCTGTGGCATTAGATTTTGAATCTGAAGTGTTTATGATGGGGATAATAGCGCCTTTATTATTCTTAGAAGGTATATCAGTATCACGTGTACATTTAGCCAGGTATTTAAAGCCGGTTATGTCTATGGCTATGGTACTTGTATTTTCAACAGTTTTAGGTATTGGATTTTTAATACATTTAGTTTGGCCAGAATTACCACTAGCGGCATGTTTTGCAATTGGTGCAATTGTTTCTCCAACTGATGCAGTAGCTGTTCAAGCAATAGCTAAAGGGAAAATGTTACCAAAAGGTTCTATGACAATATTAGAAGGTGAATCACTATTAAATGATGCGGCAGGAATTTTATCATTCAAAATCGCATTAGCTGCATTAGTAGGCGGTTCATTCTCACTTACAGGAGCAGTAGGTCAATTTTTCTTAACAGCATTTGGAGGCGCAATTGTTGGGCTTATACTTGGTTATGGACTAGTACAATTACGTGTTTATTTAACGAAAAACGGTATTAATAATGGTAACATGTTAACTTTTATTCAGGTTATTACCCCGTTTTTAGTTTATATTATAGCTGAAACTTTTCATTCATCAGGTATTATTGCAGCAGTTGTTGCAGGTTTAATACATGGCGTTGAAAAAGATAGAATAGCTCAAGCAACTACGAAAGAACAAGTTACTTACAACCACACTTGGGAATTATTGAGTTACTTATTAAATGGTTTTGTATTCATTTTATTAGGATTTTTAATACCAGAAGTACTGATTAATATTTTAAAAGAATCTAATCAGGAAATATTACATGTTATCGGTATGACGTTATTTGTGACTGTGCTTGTATACTCGTTTAGATACATTTGGGTACTATTTTCATATCCATATTTTTATTTACCAGAAAGCAGATTTTCAAAAATGTTAACGAGTGGTAAGGATATTGAACCTCAAACAGAAGCCGATAAACCGAATCGTTTTAAATATGCTTTTATTATGACTATTTGTGGCGTTCACGGTACTATTTCATTAGCAATCGCATTGATGTTGCCTTATAAATTATCAGAACATACAGATTTTATATATAGAGATAATTTATTATTCATAGCTACAGGAGTTATCTTAATCAGTTTAGTGCTAGCTCAAGTTGTACTACCGCTTATTACGCCAAAAGCTAAAGTTAAAGAACAAAGTCAGCTTACATTTAACGAAGCAAAAGTATTGTTAATTGAACGTGCTTTAATAAAATTACAAGAATTTTATAGTAAAGAAACGAGCTATGTATATGGTAAAATCACCCGAAGTTATCATATGCAATTATCATTTTTAAAAGCTAGCAATGAAGAAGATGAAGACTTAAAAGAATTAGAGCGACTTCAACGAATCGCGATAGATACAGAGTTTCGAACTTTAGATAATTTAATAAAGAATGACAAGATATCGCAAAACACATTTGATAATTACACTCAAATTACAGAGAGATCATCTACATTTAAAAATGCATCACTTGTTACAAAAGTTAAATTGATGATGAAATTATTTGTTCGTCGTAGAAAAATTAAAACATATATTAATGCGACAAGTTCATTATCAATAGAAGCAAACTTAAGAGAAATGAGATATATTACACGAGAAGTTCATTTCCAAATTGTAAAAAGATTATCTAAAGAAATGAATGAAGAAAACGAATTTGAAATTAGTATTGTATGTGATTCTTACTTAAACAAAGTTGAAAGACTAACGCCTGATAATTTCGTGAGTAATCACACTGCTATTTATACAGAAATGGAAATATATGCTTTAAGAATTCAAAGAGAAATGATTAATGAATTAATTGATGATGAGAAAATAACACGTGCTCTTGCTATTAAATTGAGAGAATCTGTCAATTACGATGAAATGATTGTATTAGGTAACAGTATCTAACCTGTTATCAATAGATAGCTCACCATTAGTATGGTAAAATATTTAAGAATATGTATAGGAGGCGGCACCTATGAAGAAGGCATTTTTACTAATGGTGATGACAACAGTTATTTTAGCTGCTTGTGGTAAAGATAATGAGCAGGAAGATTTAGAAAAAGAAATTAAATCATTGGAACAATCATCTAGTGATTATAAAAAAGACAAAGAGAAATTAAAAAAAGAAAATGATAAATTAAAAGAAAACATTAAAGAAAAAGAAGAAAAATTAAAAAAGATTGAAGATGAACTAGGAGAAAAAGACAACAGTTCAGATAATGAACAATCTGATGATGAATCAAAGGATTCAAAAGAGGATAAAGCTAAACAGACTTCTAGTAAGAAAAGCAAAAATGATGAAAAAATGTTCCCGAATACTATCCGTACATCTACTAACGGAGATGTTGAATTAGTGAATGATTTACAAGATCAAAATTTTCACTTTGAAGATAGTGGGATGAAAGTAGATGTTGACCATTTGCAAATATTCCAAGTAAATAATATGCCAGAAGGTCAGGTATTATTATTCAACGGAGCTAAAGATGGATATGTTATTATTTATGAAGTGATGACAGAAAATACTACAGAACAAAAACTTTATTATGATAATGCTGCATCTATTAAAAACGGAGACCGGAATCAACGTTCAGATTATGCATCTTTTATTCCAGATTCTCATAATGAAAAATATATGAAAAAATCAAAAGAGAATATTGATGAATATCAACCTAAAGAACAGACAAAGAGTTTGAAATCTATACCGATTTCAACAGAAATGTATCAATCTATAAAAGATAAAAAAGCAACATTCGATATTCAAGGCGGCGTTAGTAAAACACGTTCATATGATCATGCTTCAGAAAAAGTGAAATCATTCGAATTGAATATATAGCATGCGTTTATCTTAAATGATTATAGGGAATAAATTATTAATGATTATTTGAAAAGAGGGATGTCACCGTGCATGAAGAAAATTTCGTGTTGATTGAAGGTCAAAAGCTGACACTATTAGAATTAGGACAAGAACTTGAAACAATTACTGGCCGTACATTACAATCAACAACAGGTGAAATAAGAAGTTGGCCATCTGAGGCTGTGATTTTTGATCGTAAATCAAACGTTAATCAAGTTACTTATCGGTTTAATGACAATAATGATATTGTTGATGCTACAATTGAAGTTCCAAGAGGCTTTAAAAATTATGATACTGAGCCTGTCATGATTAAATTATTAACATATTTTAGAAAATCATAAATAAATCAATATAGAAGGGAGTGGGACGATGAAATCTTGTGAGAACAATGAGATTTCTGTCCCGCTCCTTTATTTTTACATA
The DNA here is from genome assembly GCF_049310805.1 of Mammaliicoccus sp. JADD-157. NCBI lineage: Bacteria > Bacillati > Bacillota > Bacilli > Caryophanales > Staphylococcaceae > Mammaliicoccus > Mammaliicoccus sp. JADD-157. Next base: position 404,841 of record NZ_JBMOVZ010000001.1, read on the forward strand.
AGGAGATTAAAATGAAATCAAAGATGTTAATTTTAAGTTTAATAATAGTTTTCTCAATTGTATTAGTAGCTTGTTCTAACGGTAATGAAGAGAAAAAAGGAGAAGATGGCAAAATAGTTCTTTCTCCAAAGAGTAGCGACATAAAAGGTAAAGTACTATTTGATAGTGCACATGGACAAACAGCCGGGAGTGCTGATTGGGTAATTGATGGAGGTTTTTCTGATTTTGCAGACGCACTAACGAAAGAAAATTATGAAGTTACAGATTTAGGATACAATCAACTATTAGATTACAAGACAATGCAAGACTATCAACTAGTAGTGATTCCTGAAGCGAATAATCCTCTTAAGAAAAGTGAACAAGATGCTATTGAGAAATATGTGAAATCTGGTGGTAGTATCTTAATGATAAGCGATCACTATAATGCAGATAGAAACTTTAATAGGTTTGATTCATCTGAAGTTATGAACGGATATAGAAGAGGTGCTTTTGACAATCCAACAAAAGGTATGTCGCCTGAAGAAAGCGCATCAGAAAAAATGAAAGGTGTAGAAAGTAGAGATTTTCTAAATGAAGTGTTCGGTTTGCGCTTTCGATATAATGCATTAGGTAATATTAAGGTTGACGATATAGCTTCAAGCGAAGAAAGTTTTAATATTACTAAAGGTATAAAAGCAGTATCAATGCATGCAGGATCAACAATTGCTATTACTGACCCGAATAAAGCAAAAGGAATAGCTTTTGTTCCACAACTGAGTAAACATGATAAATGGAATAATGCTGTAGATGAAGGTATTTATAACGGTGGGGGTAAGAATGAAGGACCTTATATTGCGATTAGTAAAGTAGAAAAAGGAAAAGGAGCTTTCATTGGGGACTCTTCGATGGTAGAAGATAAGACTCCAAAATATAAACGAGAAGATAACGGAGAAAACAAAAAAACATATGATGGTTTCAAAGAAGAAGATAATAAAAAAATGGTTATGCAAATTGTTGAATGGTTAAATAAGCAAGAAAATCAAAAAGATTTTAAAGCTATGGACATAAATCTTGATGATAAAACGCCTCTAAAACGATTTGAACAACCTGAGAACAGTCAAGAGGTTGAACAAGAACCTTGGGGGACACCAAAACGTGGATATAAATGGTATGATGCTTCAACATATGCATCTGGAAGCTATGGTGCAAAAGGTACAAAACAAAATAAAACTGAGCACTCAACAGAAGAAGATAATAATACAACAAATAATGACACTAGTACTTTTGATATACCTTCATCTGTATCAAGACAAGAAAAATTCAATATAACAGTATATGTAGATGAATCTAAACTAATCAATCAAAAATTCCAACTATCTATAAAAAATAAAGACGGTAGAGAAGTAGGGATGTTTAATGGACAAGCTCCAGGTATATCAGAATCAGTTAATCCAAAAATTAAAAATGGAAAAACAGATTGGTACTTTAAAACTAAAATCGCAAATGAAGCGGATGAAAAAGTAAAAGTAGAAGTACTATCAGGTGGAAATGTTATAGCTCAAACAACTTTAACAGTAGAATAAATGAACATGATATTTTCTTGTTTATTACTGGGTATTTAAATAATAAGATTAGCTATTTAACCTCGGAAGAATAATTTTATTATTAAATTCCACGCAATTTTATAGTTACTTATTTTTCTTTCTTGAAAAATTTATTATTTTATTTTAAAATGCTAATTAGTTGATGATAGCGGTTTCATCAATTAAAATAGAATTGTAACTACATTTAGGGAGGCGTTTTAATATGGCTTTTGAATATCCAACTGCAACAAATGCAAAGTATAAAGTAAAAGATAAATATCAGAATTTTATCGGTGGTAAATGGGTTGACCCCAAAAATGGTGAATTCTTCGACAATGGTTCACCGGTAACTGGGGAATTATACGCAAAAATACCTCGTTCTACTAAAGAAGATGTTGATGAAGCAGTAAAAGCAGCGCATAAAGCTCAAGTAGAGTGGGCTAAAAAATCTCCTACAGAACATTCTCAATTATTATTAGATATCGCAGATCGAATAGAAGAAAATATAGAAGAACTTGCTGTAATCGAAACATTTGATAATGGTAAACCAATTAGAGAGTGTTTAGCAGCAGATTTACCTTTAGTGGTTGACCACTTCAGATATTTCGCTGGAGTTGTAAGAGCAGAAGAAGGTGGCATCTCACAAATAGATAACGATACAGTAGCTTATCATTTTAAAGAACCAATTGGTGTTGTAGGTCAAATCATTCCTTGGAACTTCCCATTGTTAATGGCTACTTGGAAATTAGCGCCTGCAATCGTAACTGGTAACGCTGTTGTATTAAAACCAGCAGAACAAACTCCGGTGTCTATTTTACACCTTATTGAAAAAATCCAAGACTTATTACCTGAAGGTTTAATTAACGTAGTAAACGGATTCGGTGCAGAAGCAGGACAAGCATTAGCTACACATGAAGATATTAATAAAGTAGCATTCACAGGTGAAACGACTACAGGACGTATCATCATGCAAAATGCAAGTCAAAACTTAATTCCAGTAACACTAGAATTAGGTGGTAAATCACCGAACATCTTCTTTAAAGATATAATGGATGAAGAAGATGATTTCTTAGACAAAGCTGTTGAAGGTTTAGTAATGTTCGCACTTAACCAAGGTGAAGTATGTACATGTCCTTCAAGAGCGTTAGTACATGAAGATATTTACGATAAATTTATCGAAAAATGTGTTAAACGTGTAAACGAAATTAAAACAGGTAACCCTCTTGATCCGGAAACAATGCTTGGTGCACAAACTTCTCAAGAGCAAGCTGAAAAAATTAAAAGTTATTTAGATATCGGTAAACAAGAAGGTGCCGAAATCTTAGTAGGCGGTAATGTACGTAAAGAATCTGGTGACTTAGAAAATGGTTATTACATCGAACCAACTATTTTCAAAGGAACACAAGATATGAGAATTTTCCAAGAAGAAATATTTGGACCTGTATTATCATTAGCAACATTTAAAGACGATGAAGAAGCTTTAGAAATGGCAAATGATACTTTATACGGTTTAGGTGCAGGTATTTGGACTAGAAACCAAAATAAAGCATATAGATTCGGTAGAGGCATCCAAGCAGGTCGTGTATGGGTAAATAACTACCATACTTATCCAGCTCACGCAGCGTTTGGCGGATACAAAATGAGTGGTATTGGCCGTGAAAATCACAAAATGATGTTAGATCATTACCAACAAACTAAAAACTTACTTGTAAGTTATAGTGAGAAACCAGCGGGACTGTTCTAAATGAAAGAACAAGTTACTGCAACTGAAACAGCCAAATCACTCATTAGAGATTTAAAAAAGACACATGGTGAAAACTTGATTTTTCATCAATCAGGTGGATGTTGTGATGGTAGCTCTCCGATGCTTTTTGTTGAAGGCACACTAATCATTGGAGATGTTGATGTTAAACTAGGTGAAATCGAAGGCGTTCCATTCTATATGAATAAAAAACAATATGAATACTGGAAACATACTAATCTAGAATTAGATGTTGTTGATGGAAGAGGCGGTATGTTTAGTATTGAAGGCCCAACTGGAAAAAGATTTCACATTAGAAGTTCAGTAAGATCATAATTTGTAAGAGGATGTGCTAAAATAATAGTACATCCTTTTTTTATTATTATGAAGGTTGGGTGATTGAAATGAGTATATATATTGAAACAAAGCGCTTAATATTAAGAGATTGGGAAGAAAAAGATATCGAAATATTTCAGAGCATGAATGCAAGTCCTGAAGTGAGAAGATATTTTCCAGATATATTAAGCTATCAAGCAACAAAAAATATAGTTAACCAAATGCAAGAAGTTATCACAAAACAAAAAATTGGTTTGTTTGCTGTGGAATTAAAAGCTACTAATAGCTTTATAGGTATGGTAGGCATTAATTATATACCTGAAAATAGTGATCTCAATTTATCACAACTACCTTTTTATGAGATAGGTTGGAGATTAGATAAAGCAGTTTGGGGCAATGGACTTGCAACTGAAGCAGCTGAAGCAGTGTTGGATTATGCTAAAGAGCAAGGCATTGAAGAAGTTTATAGCTTTACATCAGAAATTAATAAGCCTTCTAGAAGAGTGATGGAAAAATTAGAAATGAATCATATTGAGAATTTTTTGCATCCTAAAGTTGTTGACGATGAAAAATTAGCAACACATGTTTTATATCATAAGATTTTATAAGGAGTGGATTTTATGATCGTGATCAGTGCATGTTTAGTTGGTGAAAAAGTAAGATATGATGGCAAACATAAGTTGGATTTATTTTATAAGCAATTAATAGATGAAGGAAAAGCGATTAGTGTTTGTCCAGAAATACTAGGTGGTTTACAAATACCGAGAGAACCAGCTGAAATTATTGATGGAGATGGTTTTGACGTTTGGAATGATAAAGCTAAAGTTATAACGATATCTGGCCAAGATGTTACGCACCAATTTAAAGAAGGTGCTAAGAGAACGTTGTCTATTATTAGAGACTTAAAAGCCAATACTGTCATCTTAAAAAGTGACAGCCCTTCATGTGGAGCTTCGATTATATATGATGGGACATTTTCAGGTACAAAAAAAGAAGGCGTCGGTGTAACGACAGCCCTTCTAACATTAAATAATATTAAAGTTTTTGATGAAACAACCTTTTTATCTATTTCTGATAATCTCGAAGTTTAACAGGTTCGGCTACTTGCAAGGCATCAAATAATTCAGGAACTTCATCTTTGATAATAGCTAAATTTTTATAATTTTCGCTAACAAATCCTGTAGAAATTAAGTGCTCAATCATACTCTGCATTGGTTTGAAAAATTGTTTAGTATTTAAAGCACCAATAGGTTTGTGGTGTAAGCCAATTTGAGCCCATGTATATATTTCAAAGAATTCTTCTAAGGAACCAGCTCCACCTGGTAACATGATAAATGCATCGGCCATATCAGACATCATTTGTTTTCTTTCGTGCATGGAATCTACAACATGATACTCTGTTAAGTTCTCATGTGCTATTTCACGCTCTCCGAGGAATTTAGGCATAACACCTATCGCAATACCATTATGGTCGATTACACCATTTGCCACAGCTCCCATCATCCCGATAGATCCAGCTCCATAAATTAATTCATAATGATTTTCTGCTAAATATTTACCTAATGCATAAGCTTGTTCTGTATAAATAGGGTCATTACCCTTACTAGCGCCACAAAAGACAGCTATTCTTTTCATAAGTTATTGCTCCTTTCAGCTATGTATTATAATTATAATAAAGCGTTTACTTTATTGACAAGGGAGGATTTAGAATGAATGTATTTTTAATGGTCGTTTTAATTGTACTAATTTCTACTGTTGCAAAAATTATTAAAGATCATGAATCTAAAAAAGTAAAACTAGAAAAAATTAAATCAGAACGTGTAAAAGATGAACTGGAACTAGAAAAAACGAAACACGAAAATTATTTATTAGAAACTGAAAAAATGCGCATTGAACTTGAACAGATGAAAGAAAAAGATAAAGTTAATTTAGATAGATCTAAAAAGCAATTATTAGATTAAGACAACGTCAAGTATTGGCGTTGTCACTATTTATTATATCTATTAGAAAATCTGAAAATACTTTATGATCTTCTTGAGTTAACTTTTTTGGACCTTTTGTACGTCCACCTTGTTGTCTTATTTGGGCAGAAATATGTCTTTGCGTTAACAATTGTTCCATATTATTTGCAGTATATTCATAACCTTTATGATGAATAACATGCTTCGCTTTATTCAAAATAAGGCTTGCTAGACCGTAGTCTTGAGTAACAACAACATCTTCAGAAGTCGTTAATTTAACAATTTTAAAATCAGCACTATCGACACCGTGATCAACATAAATTGTAGAAACATGTTCTGGGTAATCAGCTAGTGAAAAGTGATTTACACTTCTTATAATAAGAATAGAGATGCTTGTTGAGTCAGTTATACGGATTATATCATCCGTAACTGGGCAAGCATCTCCATCTATAATAATTCGATTAATCATTTTGAACGACGATTGCGTTTTTTATTTTTTAAATGTTCTTCACGGTGTTTATCGTATGGGAATTTACTAATGTGTTCTGACATTAATGATTTATGTTGATTGTATAATGCATGTTTAGGAGCTGGTTTTTTCTCTCCGCGAACACGTTCATCGATAAGTTCTTGAATGTTTTGTGTTGATTGGTTATTATATTTTTCCAGTTCATTAATACGTCTTTGTTGATTTTCTTTTTGTCGATCCATCTCTTCTTTCAAACGATAAGCTTTATTTCTTTCTAATTTTTCTTCTAGTGGAGCTATTTCGCTTTTTTGTTTATCTGCAATCTCAGAACCTTTTTCACGAATAGCAGTTTCTTCTTTTTGTTGTTTATCGTATTTTTTAATTTCTTTAATACGAGCTTTTTTATTCTCTTCTTCTTTCTTTTCTTCTTCTTTCTCGCGAGACTCTATATTTTTTTGAAGTTTTTTGTCTAATTTTGAAACATCTTTTTCGTTTTCTTTTTCTAATTTCTCGCCTTTTTTAGCCATTTTTTCTTCTTCTTTTTGATAATGTTTAAGCTCTTCTATTCGCGCTTTTTGATTTTCTTTTTGAGCTTTTTCTTCTTCTTTATGGCGATTTTCTATACTTTTTTGAAGTTTTTTATCTAGCTTATCAATCTCTTTTTGTAATTCCTTTTGTTCTTTTTCTTCCTCTTTAAAAGGTTGTTTCATTTGTTTGTTGTATTCATATAAACGTTTCTTTTGAACGACATACGATTTTACAGGTTCTGATTTTTCAGCGATTTTATCTTTTGTTTGGATAGATTTATCTTTCACTTTATGTGATACATCTAAAGTTTTTCCCGTAATGTTTTTAACATCTGGATGTTCTTTGAATTTTTTTCGCTCTGTTATAAGTGGTACGATTATTAACGGCAATGTATTAACAAGTAATTTTACTTTATCATTCATGTATAATTCCTCCATATCAATTCTAATTATATATCTTATTTAATTACCCTTTAATAGCTTATTCAAACTGTAAAAATCGTTTATTATCCTATGTTTTGGCCAATTCCAAAACCGAAATATGCAATTGCTATAATTATAACAAGAATAATTCTATAAATGGCAAATGGTATTAATTTTACACGGTTTATTAATTTTAAGAATAACTTTATAGAAATAAAACCAAATATGAATGAAGCGATAAATCCTACTATATAAAAAGGTATTTGATCTAATGTTATATATTTTAAGTTTCCGAGTAATGCTTTACCGCTTGCTGCAAACATAATAGGTACTGCCATTATAAAAGTAAAATTAGATGCAGCTTTATGATCTAATTTTAAGAACACACCGGTTGAAATAGTTGAACCAGAACGACTGAAACCTGGCCATAGCGCGATAGCTTGTGACAAACCAATAACGAAAGCTTTAGGATAATTCATACCATCAACAGTATGTGGATTCATGACACGTTTTGAATAGATATCTGCGCCAATCATATATACTGCTCCAAGTAACAATCCGATTAATACAGTAGGGACACTAAATAAATGTTTTTCAATAAAATCATCAAATAATAAACCTAAAATACCTGCAGGCACGAGTCCGACTATTATATGAGAAAGTTTAAGATGATGTTTCTTTTTCTCATTTTGTTTAACGTGCAACATCTCAATATAACGACTTCTAAAAATCCAAGCAGCAGCAAGGATAGAACCTAACTGTACTACAACTTTAAAAGTGAAAGCTGATTCGCTACCTAGGAATGCTTTTGATTTTAACCACATATCATCAATTAAAATTTGGTGCCCTGTCGATGAAACAGGAGCAAATTCTGTTAAACCTTCTACAATACCTAGAATGATTGCTTTAATTAATTCGATTATAAACATGTTCGATCTCCTCTAGAAAACTTTATGATATGCAGTTGATATCACTTTAAGATTATTGTACCAAATAATGCTTTATAATATGCATATAAAGAATAATACATTTTGGTTTATTTTTTTAATAAAGGCGTTATAATGGAAAAAGGTGGTGACATTGTGAAAGAATTAACAAAGTATAGTGCTCAGTATAAACCGTTGCAAATATTGATGTTTTTAGCATCATTTTTACTCAGTTTATCAGTCGTATTTCAAAATATATATTTAGGTAAAATTATAAATCAAATGCTTGTTGTTAAAGAAAGTTACCAACAACTTTACCAATGGGTATTCATTTTATTAGCTGTACTGTTATTACGGGCTACTTTTAATTATTTAAATCAATTAACAGGGCAGAAACTTTCTTTTAATGTTAAAAAAGATGTTAGAAATCAATTGATTAATAAAGATACAAAGAGATCGAAATTAACGATATTAACAGAAGCAGTGGAGGGTATCCATCCTTTTTACGAATCTTATTTACCACAAGTCTTTAAATCAACCCTCATTCCTGTTGCCATCGTTATAACATTATTATTTATTCATTGGCCAGCTGCTCTCATTATGATGATAACAGCACCATTTATTCCGTTATTTTATATCGTTTTTGGACTAAGAACACGTGATAAAGCTAAAGATCAAATGCAATCTTTAGATCAATTTGCAAAAGAATTCATTGATTTAACGAAAGGTCTTGTTTCTTTAAAATTATTTAATAGAACAGATCAAACAGTGAACAAAATTCATAAATCTAGTACATCATTTAGAGATTTAACGATGGAAATATTAAAAAGCGCTTTTCTATCAGGTTTGATGCTAGAATTTATTTCTATGTTAGGGATTGGTATTGTTGCTTTAGAAGTTGGATTAAGATTAATTGTATTTCATGATGTTTCATTCTTAGTTGCAGTCATTACTTTATTATTAGCACCTGAATTTTACAATGCTATTAAAGATTTGGGACAAGCTTTCCATACAGGTAAGCAGAGTGAAGGCTATATTGAAATAATAGAAGATATAAATAAAGAAGATAATGAAAGCTATAAACCAATAACGATTAATCCAGATATGAGTCAAGAAGACATCATAACAATAAATGATGTTTATTTTTCATACCCTGAACGTGAAGATTTTGCGTTTAGCCATTTAAATTTAAACATTAAAGAAAATATGCATACTGCAATTGTAGGGCCGAGTGGTGCTGGTAAATCTACTTTAGTGAAATTAATCATGAATGAACTCTCTCCCATTAAAGGACAAGTTCAGTATAAAAAAGATATTAAAATTGGCTATCTATCCCAAAGACCTTACATTTTCAGTGCATCTTTAGAAGATAATGTCACAATGTTCCAAAATTACGATAAACAACAAATTGAAGATGTATTACAAAGAGTTGGTCTTATAGAGAAAGTTAGCCAGTTATCAAAAGGTATTGAAACGAAAATTGGTGACGGTTATGAAATGCTTTCAGGTGGGGAAATGAGACGTGTAGAATTAGCAAGATTACTATTATTAAATCCTGAAGTGGTTATATTTGATGAACCAACAACTGGATTAGATATTAAGACAGAACAACTTATCGTTAACACTGTGAATCAATTTTCTAAAGAAAAAACAATCATTACGATTGCACATAGACAAGAAGTATTAAAATATGTCGACAATTTCATTAAAGTTAACAATGGAGATGTTCAAGTAACAAATAGCCCACTGAAAGGTGGTCAGTTCACATGAAAAAATTAACAATCAAATTTGATAAAGATTTTTATTTATCAATTATCGTAGGTGTTTTAGGTATGCTCACTGCTTTAGGTATGTTTGCGTTGAGTGGTTATATGATTTCAAAAAGTGCTTTAGGAACACCGCTATACGCTTTGATGATTTTAATTGTTTCTATTAAATTATTTGGATTTGTAAGAGCTATTACGAGATATTTTGAAAGGTTATATTCACATCGATCTACATTTACGATGTTAAGAAATATACGTGTTGAACTCTTCAATTATTTAATTCCAATTGTCCCTAATGTGTTTAGAAGATATCGTTCAAGTGACTTACTAACACAAATGGTAAATAACGTCGAAAGGTTACAGAACATTCTATTACGAGTTTATTATCCCCCAATCGTAATTATATTAACAACTATCGTAACAATTTTAGTCATGATAAATTGGAGTGTTTATGTTGGTATTATTATTGGAATTTCAATGATGATGTCTGTTATCGTCATACCTTATTTATCTACAAAACGTGCAAACATTTTAGCAGAAGACGTTCAACGAAGTGAAGAAGAATATGTGGCAGAATACTATGATTTTGAAAATGGTAAAGCAGAATTAAATAGATTCCAACAATATAACAGTTTTAAAGATAAAGTTTTTAATCAACAAAATATTTACGAAAATAAAAAATATAAAGAGCAGAAATTTTTAAGTACGTATGATTTTATGCTTAATATATGCGCTATGATAAGTATTTGGTGTATTACTATCTTATGTATATGGCAAATTCAAGATGGCGCGTTAAATGCAGTGTTTTTTGCAAGTATACTCATGATTGTCATTACATTATTTGAGCAAGCTATTCCAATGACAAACGTAGCTTTTTACAAAGCAGATACTACTAGAAGTCTTAAAAATATCGAAGGAGTTATAAATCAGAATTTCGAAAATCAAGAAACATATGAAATAAGCAATAACGCTTTATACTATGCTGAAAAATTGAATTTTAAATACGATTTTCAAGAAAGAAAAACGTTAAAAAATGTTCAGTTTAAAATTAACGAAGGTGAGCATGTTGCTATTATAGGTCCATCAGGCTCAGGTAAGTCTACATTATTAAGTTTGTTAATGGGCTTATATAGTTCTAACGAAGGTTTATTGACGTATAAAGGTAAAGCTTTGTCTCATGTTGAACATGAAAAATACGTAGACGAAATAAATACAATGTTACAACACAATCATTATTTTGAAGGAACGGTCAGAGAGAATTTATTAATAGAAGAAACTGATGAAAATATGAAAAATGCATTAATGAAAGTGAAATTAGAACATTTGAAATTAGATGACAATCTCACAGAAAATGCAGAAAATATATCAGGAGGAGAAAGACAACGTCTATCAATAGCTCGATTACTATTAAGAAACGCGAACATTTGGCTTATGGATGAACCAACTGCATCTCTTGATGAAGAAAATGAAAAAATCATTATGAACAATTTATTAAGTACTGACGATACAATAGTAATCGTGACACACAATTTGAAGTACCTTGAAGATTTCGACCATATAATAGTTATGAATGAAGGAGAAATTCTAGAACAAGGTGATTATCAAACACTGCTACAAGAACAGGGCTATTTATATGACGTAGTGAACTTTAATAAAGCGTACTGATATGTTATGAAGATTAAGAAGTTGAAACATGTTATTCTTCTAGAACCTTTTTTTCACTGCATACAAAATTAAGGCTGAGACATAAAAAGTCTCAGCTTTTTTGTTTGAGTAAATAAAGTCTCCGAAAGTTGCAAGACAAGGTGCACATGCAACATAAAGCCTTCGAATGTTGCAAGACGAAGCGCACGCGCAACATAAAACCTTCAAATGTTGCAAGACAAGGCGCACGTGCAACATAAAGCCTTCGAAAGTTGCAAGACAAGGTGCACGTGCAACATAAAGTCTCCGAAAGTTGCAAGACAAGGTGCACGTGCAACATAAAGTCTCCGAAAGTTGCAAGACAAGGTGCACGTGCAACATAAAGTCTCCGAAAGTTGCAAGACAAGGCGCACGTGCAACATAAAGTCTCCTTATTGCCAAGACTACTGAGAAAAGTCCACAAGGCTATCGTTATTGACACGATTGATGAGAAAAGGCAATAAGGCTACCGTTATTGACACGGTTTGCAAGACGAGGCGCACATGCAACATAGACATCCAGTCCATTACTGGCAATACAAAGAAGCAGTCCGAGACAAAGGTTAATGTCCCGGACTGTTAATTATTATTTTTCTTGATTAATTTTATCTATGTTTTTAATCATTTTTTGTAAAAGTATGTTTAATTGTTCTGTTTCTTCATCAGTTAATTGAGATACGTCTTGTATTAAATGAGAAGCTTGGTATAACTTTTCTTTCATTTCTAGACTTTTATCTGTTAAGTGGACGAAAACTTCACGTTGATCTAAATCAGATCTTTTACGTTTAATTAAATGGAGGTTTTCCATTCTTTTTAATAAAGGAGATACTGTACCTGTATCAAGTGCTAGACCTGTTACAAGTTTTTTGACATTGACCGGTGCTGTTTCCCACAAAATTGTTAGTACTAAATACTGTGGGTATGTAATGTTATATTCTTTGAAAATTTTATTAGAATAATAACGATTGACTTGTCTTTGTGCATTATACAAATTAAAACACAATTGATTCTGGATATTTAAATTATCCGGCATAATCTTTCCCCCAAACTACAAATGAAATAGCTTTTTATTTCCGAACTTCTAATCTATTATATAATGAATAATTTTAGTTTGTAAATATTTTTAATAATGATTCCGATTATCTATAGAAATAATAATGTTGTTTACTTTAAAACGCTTAAGACTTTGTAGTTTATATTGGAATATCATATAATGACAGAAAGGTGGTAGAAACATGAGTAGTGGCAAAAATATAAAAGATAAAATGAATATTACAGTGCTGACGGGCTTTTTAGGAAGTGGAAAAACAACTTTATTACAAAGGTTAATAATAGAAGCGAAAAAAGCAGGTAAAAAAGTTGCAATTGTTATGAATGAATTTGGTTCTTTTGATGTTGATAGTCAGCTTTTAGGTGAAGGTGTTTCAAGTAAAAGCTTGTTAAACGGCTGTATATGCTGTTCTTTAAAAGATGATATGGAGGTTGTACTTCATAATTTATACCAAAGTGAGAAACCAGATTTAGTTATTTTAGAAGCTACTGGGATAGCGCACCCGGTAGAAATAGTTGATGCATGTCAAAACCCTACTATTGTCGATAAAGTACATATGCCTTTTATTATTGGTGTTATGGATGGTAAAAGATACATAGAAAGAGATCGCTATTCTAATCAAACTAAACATTTAATGGAAGAACAAATGGCAAATGCACATGTAATAGTAGTTAACAAATCTGATGAACTGTCTCATGAAGAAAAAGAAATGCTTGAGAATCATCTAAACGAAATAAAACATCAACCAGATGTCTATTTTACAAATTACTCTAAAATAGACCAAATAATTGAACGTGATGATGCAATAATTAATATAGAAGGTAAACATAGTCATCATCATGGTATTCAATCCATTAATTATACGTTTGATGGACCTATAAAAATGGAACTTTTAATTCGTTTCTTACAACAGTTACCTGATTCTATATTGAGAATAAAAGGATTTGTAAAATTCCAAGAAGAACCAGATCAGACTTATTTATTCCAGTATGCGTTTGGAGTGCCTCAGTACGAACCAGAAATGATGAACATGCCGTTAACAATTGTTATTATAGGGGAAACAATAGATAAAGCATATTTACGTAATAAATTAGACATGTTGAACTTTACTTAGGAGATGATGGGATGGAGCGTATTCGAATAAATAAACACGTCAGTTATTCTAGAATCATTAATGGATTTTGGAGATTAAATGAATGGGGTTATAGTAACCAACAATTAAATGATTATATGCACAATATAGTTGATCGCGGTATTACAACAATGGATCATGCAGACATATACGGCAATTACACATGTGAAAGTTTATTCGGTGATGCTTTAGCGCTTACGCCGAACTTAAGAGAAAAATTAGAAATTGTAACAAAATGCGGAATAATTCTACCTAATCAAAGTAACCCTGAATTTAATGGGCATCGCTATGACCAAAGTTATGAACATATCATTCAATCTGTTGATCGTTCGTTGACGAATTTAAGAACGGATTATATCGATACGTTGCTTATTCATAGACCATCTCCACTGATGGATCCTGATGAAGTGACTAAAGCTGTCATGCACCTTGTAGAACAAGGAAAAATAAAAGCTTTTGGTGTTTCGAATTTTAAATGTAACCAATATGAATTATTGAATGAAAGCCTCAAAAAAGAAATGTCACATATTTCGGTTAACCAAGTTGAAGTATCGCCATATGAATTAGAAAATATTGAAGATTGTACACTGAATAGAATGTTACAACATGACGTAAAAGTTATGGCTTGGAGTCCATTGGCTGGTGGAGCGATTTTTAATGAAAATGATCCAAAAGCAAAACGTATATTAGATACAATTCAGCCAATAGCTGCTAAATACAACGTTAGTATAAGCACGATTATATACAGTTGGTTATTACGTTTACCATCAAAAGTTATGCCTATTGTTGGTTCAAGTAAAATTGAAAGAGTAGACGAAGCGGTTAAAGCAACTAAAACATCGTTAACAGACCAGGAATGGTTTGATATATATGTAGCATCGCGTGGAGAAGATATATTATAGAAAAAAGCACTAAATCGTTAATGAAATTCAACGGTTTAGTGCTTTTTCTATGTCACACAGGTGTCTTTATGATTCTAAATCAAGTCGATTTAGCACGATTTCTCCTAATGATTTACTTGCAACAGCCATGCAATCTTCATTCACTTCGAATTTAGGATGATGATTCATATAAGGTGTATCTGTATTTTCTGGTTTACTACCAACAATATAGAAAGTGCCAGGAATCTTTTGTAAATAATAAGCAAAGTCTTCTGACCCTGATGCTTGTGGTATTTCTATCAAGTGATTGAAATAACCGCCTTTACTTTTCTTAAGAATATCTACCATTTTATTCGTTTGTTCTTCATGGTTATAGAGTACTGGATAGCCATAATGATAGTCTAAATTACATTCAACATCGAAACCTAAAGCGATACTATCTGATATTTTCTTAATCTCTTCGTACATTTTTTCTTCATAATCAGGATTTAAATATCTTGCTGTTCCTTTAATCGTGACACTATCTTGAATCACGTTATATCCACCTGGAGCTTCAAATGCACCAATTGTAATAACGCCCATTTCAAGAGGATCAATTCTTCTTGATACAACTGTTTGGATTGTATTTACAAAGTTTGTGCCAGCTACTAAAGCATCGTGTGTTTTGTGTGGGCTTGCAGCATGTCCACCAAGTCCATTAATAGTTAATTTAAATGTTGAGCTGCCTGAAAAAGCTTTTCCTTTATGGTAGCCAATAAAGTCAGGGCTAGCTACAGGAACGATATGAATACCATAAATCTCATCAATATCATCTAAGGCTCCAGATTCAACGATAGCTTTAGCGCCACCTGGAGGTTTTTCTTCAGCGTGCTGGTGAATGATTTTAATTGTTCCTGGTAATTCTTCTTTTAATTCTATTAGTGCATCAGCTAGCCCCATTAGATAAGCAGTATGCACATCATGACCACATGCATGCATTACACCTTCATTTGTAGACTTAAATGGTACATCTGCTTCTTCTGTAATTGGTAATGCATCAAAATCAGCTCTTAATCCGATTGTGCGACCTTCTTTTCCACCGTTAATTTCTACAATAATTCCATGTTCATCTTTAACAGGTTGTGATATTTTAACATTTTTATCTTGATAAAATGATTTGATATACTCTGCTGTATTTTCTTCTTCAAATGATAATTCAGGATATTGATGTAGATGTCTTCTAATCTCTATCATTTCATTTTCTCTTTCTTCAATCAATTTAAATAATTTTTCTTTTAAATCATTCATATTTTGCCTCCTTAAATATACTAAAAAAGTATAACAATAATCTTTTTTTGTATGAAATATTTGCACTTATAAATACCAAAAAAATTTTATGATTGTTTTTGGATGTTTTTGGTTGAATGTGATTGACTTTTTAATGAAAACGTTTTATCATATCAATGAATAGGGGTGATGTGATGTTAACTGAAGAAAGGCATCAACTCATAATTGAGACGATTAAACAACGGGAAACAGTATCTTTACAAGATTTAATTCAATTAACGCAATCAAGTACTTCAACTATTAGAAGAGATTTATCGCTACTTGAACAAAATGGCTTTTTAAAAAGAGTACATGGTGGCGCGACGCAAATAACGAAACGACATGAAGAAAGAGATATGTCAGATAAAGAAACGCGTTATCAAAATGAAAAGAGAGAAATAGCGAAAGTTGCAGCTAGACAAATTTCAGAGGGCGATACGATTTATTTAGATGCAGGGACAACAACTTTAGAAATGATACCTTATATTAATCAGCAAGATATAGTTGTCGTAACTAACGGTTTAACGCATGTAAAACCATTATTAGAAAAAGGTATAAAAGTTTATATGACAGGCGGAGAAATTAAATCTACAACATTAGCGAATATAGGTGTAAATGCCGTTAAATCTTTACAGAAATATCGATTCGATAAAGCTTTTATGGGCATGAATAGTATAGATTTAAAGTATGGTTTAACTACACCTGATCCAGATGAATCAAAAATGAAAGAAACAGCAATTCATCTTGCTTCACACATTTATGTGCTATTAGATCATTCTAAGTTTAATGAAGTATCATTTGCAGAAGTGGAAATTGATAAAGGTTTTGAAATATTAACTTCTGAAAAAGCAATTAATGAAATAGAGAATATTACACTTTATAAAGAAAAGTATGAAATTAGTGGAGGTTTAAAATGATTTATACAGTAACATTTAATCCATCTATAGACTATGTTATGTTTACAAATCAATTTGAAGTAGGTGGATTAAATAGAGCACATGAAACAAATAAGTTTCCTGGAGGAAAAGGTATTAACGTTTCAAGAGTGTTGAATACTTTAAAAGTTGAAAATACAGCAACAGGTTTTGTTGGAGGATTTCCTGGAGAATTTATTAAAGATAAATTAGAACAGTCCAATATTTTGACTGATTTTATTGAAGTAGAAGAAGATACAAGAATTAACGTGAAGTTAAAAACTGGTTCTGAGACTGAAATTAATGGTCCAGGTCCAAATGTCGAATCACAACATTACGAATCATTTTTAAATAAAATGAAACAAACAACTTCGTCTGATACAGTCATAATCGCTGGAAGTGTACCAAGTACATTAAAGAAACCGGTATATAAAGAAGTTGCAGAAATATTAAAAGAAACCGGTGCTACTCTAATTGTTGATGCAGAGAAAGATTTAATGAAATCTATACTTTCTTTTGAACCGAAATTTGTGAAGCCAAATAAAACAGAATTAGAAGAAATTTTTGATAAAGAAATTAATACAGATCAAGAAGTAATTGATTGTGCTAAACAGTTAATAGAAGAAGGCGCTCAATCGGTCATCGTTTCACTAGGTGGTGAAGGTGCAATCTATGTGGATTCGAATATTCAACTTAAGGCAATTGTGCCTAACGGAGAAGTAGTTAACACTGTAGGTTCGGGTGACAGTACAGTGGCAGGTATGGTTGCTGGATTAACAACTGGTAAGGATATTGAAGAAGCATTCAAATTAGCTGTAAGTTGTGGAACAGCTACAGCTTTCAATGCAGATTTAGCTGAACATGAAGATATAGAAAGAATTCTATCTAAAGTAACGATTAAGCATTTGTAAAATAGGGAGGTTAATATTATGAGGATTACAGAACTCTTAACTAAGGAAACAATAGCAATGGATTTATCAGCAACGACTAAAGATCAAGTAATAGATGAACTTGTATCTCAATTAGATAAAGCTGGTAAATTAAGTGATGAAAAAACATTTAAAGAAGCAATTCATACAAGAGAGTCACAAAGCACAACTGGAATTGGTGAAGGTATTGCTATACCACATGCTAAAACAGATGCTGTTCAATCAGCAGCAATTGCATTTGGTAAATCGATTGAAGGCGTTGATTATCAATCGTTAGATATGCAACCAGCGCATTTATTCTTTATGATTGCTGCACCAGCTGGCGGAGCTCAAACTCACTTGGATGCGTTAGCTAAACTTTCGGGTATTTTAATGGATGAAGCAGTACGAGAAGAACTGTTACAAGCTAATAGTGAAGAAGAAATTTTAAACATTATTAACAAACATGATGATGAAGCGACAGATGATGAGTCTAACGAGGAATCAGAAGCAACTCCGATTCAATCTGAAAACGTTGAAGAAGAAGGATTAATTTTAGCAGTTACAGCTTGTCCAACAGGTATCGCGCATACTTATATGGCAGCTGACTCATTGAAAAATCAGGCTAAAAAAATGGGTGTACCAATTAAAGTAGAAACAAATGGTTCAGGCGGAATTAAAAACCATCTAACTGATGAAGACATTGAAAAAGCAACAGGAATCATTGTCGCTGCAGACGTACATGTTGAAACTGACCGTTTCGATGGTAAAAATGTTGTGCAAGTACCTGTAGCAGATGGTATAAAAAGACCAGAAGAATTAATCAATATGGCTCAAGATACTAGTCGTAAACCATTTGTAGCTAAAGGTGGCAAACAAAGCTCATCAACTTCGAATGAAAAACAAAGTGTATCTAAAACAATTTATAAACATTTAATGAACGGTGTTTCAAATATGTTACCGCTTGTTATATCTGGTGGTATCTTAATGGCAATCGTGTTCTTATTTGGAGAAAACTCATTTGATGCTAAAAGTTCACAATATAATGAATTTGCAGCAAACTTATGGCAGATTGGTAGTGAAAGTGCCTTTAAACTAATTGTACCAATCTTAGCCGGTTTCATTGCACGTAGTATTGCAGATAAACCAGGTTTCGCGTCTGGTCTTGTCGGTGGTATGTTAGCAGTGGCAGGTGGTTCAGGATTCCTAGGTGGTATTATAGCAGGTTTCTTAGCGGGTTATTTAACTGAAGGTATTAAATATGTTTCTAGAAACTTACCTCAAATGTTTGAAGGTTTGAAACCGACATTAATATATCCAATTCTCTCAGTTTCCATTACTGGTTTACTAATGGTTTATGTGATTAACCCACCTACAGCGTGGTTAAATAATTTATTATTAAATGGATTAAATGATTTATCAGGTTCAAATATTGTATTACTAGGTTTAGTAATCGGTGCTATGATGGCAATTGACATGGGTGGTCCATTCAATAAAGCTGCATATGTATTTGCTACAGCAGCATTAACAGAAGGTAACGCAGCAGCTATTACAGCAGCAATGGTCGGTGGTATGATACCTCCAATCGCAATTGCTACAGCAATGTTACTGTTCAAAAATAAATTTACAAAAACTCAAAAAGGTTCTATTTTACCAAACTATGTTATGGGACTTTCCTTTATAACAGAAGGTGCCATCCCGTTTGCAGCAGCGGATCCACTACGTGTAATTCCATCAATGATGGTAGGTTCAGGAATTGGTGGTGCGATAGCTTTAGGTTTAGGTTCTAGCATTCAAGCACCACATGGTGGTATATTTGTAATATTAGCTACAGACTTTGGTCATGTATTACAAACTTTATTAGCAGTAATAATAGGTGCTTTAGTAAGTGCTATTATATACGGATTGCTTAAACCTAAATTAACACAAGATCAAATTGATATAGCTGAAGAAATAGAATAAAAAATTAAAAATTTATATAAAAAAACCGACATTGTAAAATTACGTTGTCGGTTTTTTATTGAAATCATTGATAAAATTTTATATGATGAATAAAAATATTGTAAGATTTCATAATATGGAAATTAAGAGGAAAGATGTAAAACATGTTATATTATAAAACGATTATAAAATCTGAAGAAGCAGAATGGGTTACCTTGTTACACGGAGCTGGAGGTAGCTCTTCTATTTGGTTTAAACAAATGAGATATTATAGAAAGCACTTTAATGTTTTACTTGTTGATTTAAGAGGTCACGGCAAATCTGCAAATAAAGAATGGAAGAAAAATGATTCATTCGAACATTTAGCTAAAGAAGTCATAGACGTACTCGATCACTTAAAAATTAAAAAGACGCATATTATTGGGATGAGTTTAGGCACAATTGTTGGGCAAACAATGGCAGATTCGTATCCTGAAAGAATTACAACGTTAGTTTTAGGTGGCGCAATTATTAATGTTAATTTAAGAACTAAATTCTTATTAGCTATTGGTAGGACTATTATGAACTTTGTGCCTTATATGTTACTTTATAAATTATTTGCTTATATCATTATGCCTAGAAAAGAACATGAAGAATCTCGATTGAGGTTTATAAACGAAGCTAAAAAAGTTTCACAAAAACAATTTATAAAATGGGTTAAGCTAACCAAATTAGTGAATCCATACTTAGCGCATTTGCAAGTGGCTACAAAGAATATCCCGACTTTATTTATTATGGGAGATGAAGATTATTTGTTTATGCCACCTGTAGAACGGTTAGTAAAAGACTATGAGAACTTTTATTTAGAAGTTATCGAACAAGCAGGGCATGTATGCAATATAGATAAGCCAGAAGAATTTAATAAAATTAGTTCACAGTTTATAATGAAACACAACGAACTATCTTTTTAATGGAAAATGTATGCGTAAAATAATATATGCATACATTTCTTCTTATTCATTTTAATTAGTAGTAAAATGTGTTAGACTTAACTCAATATGCTATAGTCGGGAGAGGTGACGCAAAATGGGGAGGATTTAGTTTTACACTTAAATTCAAGCATGTTTTCTTTAAAAATAGAACTAAAAAGGTGGCCCAAGCGTCACCGCAAAATATTTGGAGGTGAATCCCTAGAAATAGGGAACTAATTGGAAATTTCGACCATAATAAACTTTATTGTATTCTTTATATTAATTGCATTTACAATGGTATTCGTAGGTTCTGAATTCGCGCTTGTTAAAATACGTATGACGAGAATAGAACAACTTATATCTGAAGGAAGTAAGTCTGCTAAAATTGTATATAAAATGGTAAAAGAATTGGATTACTATTTATCTGCTTGTCAGCTTGGTATTACTGTGACTTCACTAGGATTAGGTTGGATTGGTGAACCAACATTTGAAGTTCTTATACATCCTGCATTAGACTTCTTTAATTTACCAGATGCACTTACTACTACATTTTCTATCGTTATCAGTTTTCTAATTGTTACATTTATTCACGTAGTAGTTGGTGAACTTGCACCTAAGACTGTTGCTATTCAACAAGCGGAAAAACTATCATTATTTTTTGCTAGACCGCTTTATTATTTCGGTATCGTTATGAAACCATTAATTTGGTCTATGAACGGAACAGCTAGAATACTTGTACGTACTATTGGTATTCAACCTACAAATGAAGAACAAGCAATGTCTGAAGAAGAATTAAAGCTTATCATGACTCAAAGCTATCAAAGTGGTGAAATTAACCATACAGAATTAGCTTATATGCAAAATATTTTCTCATTCGACGAAAGATTAGCAAAAGATATCATGGTACCTAGAACACAAATGGTTACATTAACTGAACCATTTAATATTGAAGAACTGCTCGAAATTATTAATGAACATCATTATACACGTTATCCAATTTCTGAAGACGGCGATAAAGACCACATAAAAGGCTTTATCAATGTAAAAGAATTTTTAACAGAGTATGCTTCAGGCAACAAAATTAAAATTAATGCCTACATTCATAATTTACCACTGATTCACGAAGTTACAAGAATCAGTGATGCATTAGTGAAAATGCAAAAAGATCATGTTCATATGGCATTAGTTATAGATGAATATGGTGGTACTGCTGGTATTATTACAATGGAAGATATATTAGAAGAGATTGTCGGAGAAATTAGAGATGAATTCGATGACGATGAAATAAATGATATTATCAAAACTGGTGAAGATACTTATCAAATAAATGGGCGTGTCACACTTTCTGAATTAGAAGACAAATTTGGAATTGATTTTGAAGATTCAGATGATATAGATACAATTGGTGGTTGGCTACAAGCTCACAATCCTGAAATAGAGAAAGATGACTATGTCGATACAGAATATGACAAATGGGTTGTCATAGATGTAGAAAATCATCAAATTAGAACTGTAGCACTCCATAAAGAATTTATAAAAGAAAGAAAAAATCTCTTTGACGAAGATGAAGAAGACGAGGATTAAGACGTGAATAAAACAACTTTAACATCACTTTTTAGATTTACAGGCTATTTAGAAGGCGGTTCGTTGTTATTATTAATATTAATAGCGATGCCAATTAAATATATGTTAGATATTCCAACTGTAGTCTCTGTTATAGGTATGTTACATGGCGTTTTATTTTCTTTATATCTCATTATGATTTTAATAATGACGACCATAGTGCGCATTCATATAAAATGGCCAATAGTAGCTTTAATTTCAGCATTTATTCCTTTTGGTACTTTTATATTTGATCGCTTCTTTATTAACAGTAAGACTTACGATAATATAATAAAATAATTTTTAAAAGAGTCTGGGACATAATTAACTGTTCCAGACTCTTTTTTGTATTCTATTTTCTTTAATCTTTTTCTTCGTGTAGAATAATAATATAAGATGGATTAAGAGAGGAACCATAGGTATGAGAATTAATAAATTTTTAAGTGAAGCGGGTGTCTGTTCACGTCGTGGAGCAGATAAATGGATAGATGATAAACGTGTAAAGATAAATGATGAGTTAGCAACTTTAGGCTCACAAGTGGAAGATTCTGATGTCGTAAAAGTTGATAATAAAGTTATAACGATTGATAAAGGTTATGTATATATTGCTTTGAATAAACCGAGAGGCATTACTTCAACTACAGAAAAGCATATTAAAGGCAATGTAGTAGATTATGTGAACCACCCAGAAAGAATATTTCATATCGGTAGATTAGATAAAGATTCAGAAGGCTTATTGTTGCTTACTAGCGATGGCGATATTGTAAATGAAATATTGCGTAGTGAAAACCATCATGAAAAAGAATATGTCGTGACAGTTGATAAACCTATCACGAAAGAATTTATTAAAAACATGTCTAATGGTGTTGTTATATTAAATCAAAAGACATTGCCGGCGAAATTAGAACAACTCAATGATAGAACTTTTAAAATTATTTTAACGCAAGGTTTAAATCGTCAAATTAGAAGAATGTGTGAAACATTAGGCTATAATGTTAAGAAACTAAAACGTATACGTATAATGAACATTAAGTTAGATGGTATCAAATATGGAGAGTGGCGAGATTTAACAGCTGAGGAATTTAATACACTTACTCAAATACTTTCATATGAGCCGAAAAGAGAGCGTATGAAATCTAAATAAAGGGGATTTTAAAATGGTCAAGTTAAATAACAATGTAGAGATTCCAGAATTAGGATTAGGCATTTACAAAATAGAAGATCAAGATGTTGAAAGGGTAGTTCAAACGGCAGTAGATACAGGATACCGTGCAATAGATACAGCTTGGTTCTATAAGAATGAAAAAGCATTAGGAAAAGCATTGAAAAATATAAATGTACCACGTGAAGAATTATTTATTACAACAAAGCTGTGGAATGATTTTCAAGGATATGATAGAACAATAAAAGCATTTGAACAATCAATAGAAAGTTTAGATTTAACATATTTAGATATGTATTTAATTCATTGGCCATGTCCAGAAGATGAATTATTTATAGAAACTTATAAAGCATTAGAACAACTATATAAAGATGGCAAAATTAAAGCTATTGGTGTATGTAATTTTAAAGAACATCATTTAGATGCTTTGTTAGCAGAAGCAGAAATAGTACCAGCTGTTAATCAAATTGAGTTTCACCCTTTATTCAATCAAGATGCATTGCAAGCTTATTGCGAAAGTAAAGGTATAAAAGTTATGGCTTGGAGTCCACTTATGAGGGGCGGAGAATGGTTAAACAATGAAACACTGAAAAGTATTGCCCAACAGTACGATAAAACCGTTGCTCAAGTTATTATTAAATGGCATTTACAACAAGGTAGAATTGTTATACCAAAATCCCAAAATAATAATAGAATAAAAGAGAATTTTGATGTCTTTGATTTTGAATTGAACGCTCAAGACATTCAAAAAATAGACGATTTGAATATTAATGAAAGACAATTTAGAGATCCAGACGAAGTTAAAATAGGCGATATGTAATAAATTAACCTTCACAAATTTGTTTGAAATAAGATGTATTTTATATATATCTTTTAGTAGAATGAATATGTGGAGGTGTTTTTATGTTTAAATTTAAAAAACCTAATCAACACGGTGTGTGGTCAATGATTGTACTTCCAATTGCTTTTGGTATTGCTGTTGGAGGGTTCTCATTTTTACACTTATTACTATACTTAGGTGTTTTAGCAGTTTATTTTATGAGTGATCAAGTATTTTTCTATTTAAAGAAGAGAAAAAAGCAGAATGGGTATTTGTATACAGCAGGCATTTTCTTTATTGTTGTACTTATTTCGTTTATTCCTATCGTGATTTTACGACCTGAAACATTTTACATATTTTTACTTATGATACCATTGTCACTAGTTAATGCTTATTTCGCTAAAAAGAAAAATGAAAGAGCATTTACAAATGATTTAATAGCTGTAATAATATTTTGTCTATTTGGTATAATTAGTACGTTGTTAAATCAATCATTATTAGATGTAAACAAATGGTTTACTGTCTTTATTATTAGTTTTCTATATTTCTTTGGTACCATTTTATATGTTAAAACGATGATTAGAGAGAAAAAATCTCAAAAGTATAAATGGAGCTCATGGCTTTATCATGTGTTTATTGTATTAATTGGATTATTAATACATCCAATTGTCATGGTTATGTATATACCAAGTTTAGTAAGAGCTATTGTTCTTTATGGACGCAAAATTAAAATTATGCACGTGGGGATGATTGAAATAGCTAATTCAGTGTTTGTGCTAATCATGGGATCTATATATTTACATTAAGATATATTATGAGCATAAAATAAAAAATCACTGTGCCATTAGACAAATCTAATAGCACAGTGGTTTTTTATTTTTTTCTTTATTTCAGAATTTCAATTATTTTCTAACCGCTTTTAAGATAAATGATAATACTAAGATTAATATGATAGAGCCAATAAGAGCTGGAATAATTGCTACGCCGCCCCATACTGGGCCTATTTCTCCTAAAATTTTACCACCGATAGCTGAACCAATTAGACCAGCTATGATGTTACCAATGATACCACCTGGGATATCTTTACCTAAAATTACTCCGGCTAGCCAACCGATTAAACCGCCTACGATTAACATAACTATAAAACTCAACATAGTATGTGCCTCCTTATATGTTTCTTGCTTACTTTCTATATTTACCCATTAATTTTCAGCTGAAACATAGTTCGTTGTTTTGAATAGTTTTTGCCATAAAATAAAGAAAATATAAATAAGAAATACAGGAACGAGTAAAAACCAATGAGGCGTTAGAACTATCATACATATATATGAAACGATTGTAACGATTTCACCTACTAATCTTGGATGAATAAAGTATTTATATATACCTTTTTGGTAAGTCTTCGCGAGACGTCTTCCATTTAATTCAGTTGGTTCGGTGAATAACGAAAGATAAGCAATTATTTGACCGAAGATAAATAAACTTACGCCAAAGTAAGGTAGTGATTGATAAATTGATTCGTCACTGTCTAAAAATACAATATTTAAAGACATACTAAAAATAATAATTATTATATAAAGAACGAAAAATTGATTTTGAATATAATTTGGTACGTATCTAATCTGAATCCATGTATGTAAAAATGCCCATATAAGTAACATAGCTGTTACAGTAATCGTGATGAAATTGATTTCTTTAATGATTATAAAAGATACTAATCCATTCAAAGCAATTGTTATAGAAATAGCATAATGGTCGATGTGCTGTTTCTTATTCATTACTACAAAGTTATATGACATTAAGACGATACAGAGAATGATATTAATCATAACGAGGATTGCCATGTCTGTCTCCTGCCTTAAAATAGTCTCATCTTCGAATTATATCAATTTCTATTCATTTAATCACGAAATATAGTATGACAATTAAAATTCAATTACGATTTGACAAAAATATGAAAATTATAATAAGATAAATTTACGCTACTTTGTAATACAAAATAGCTATAAAAGATTAGAGGTTATAAACATGTCAATTCAAACACAAATGAGAAAAGGTCTATTAGATGCATGTATATTATCGATCATCCAATCACAGCCCGTATATGGCTATGAATTATCTAAGAAATTGAATGATTTTCAATTCACAGAAGTTTCTGAAGGTACGATTTATCCCATTCTTTTAAGGTTGTTAAACAAGGAATTTATTTATAGTGAAGTTAGACCGAGCGAACAAGGACCAAAGAGAAAATATTATTTCATTACAGAAAAAGGTGAAGAAGAGCTAGAAATAGTTACAGGAGAATGGAATAAAATTAAAGGACCAATCGATGAACTATTAACGAGGAGTGTAGATTATGACGCAAACAACGAAACAACTGATTGATTTGAACAATAAAAAGCGTGAACAATTAAATGAAGAAGATTTAGAAGTTTATGAAGATTTTTTATTATATGTGCGAACAGATTTAAGAGTAAGTGAACACGAGACAGAAGTAATATTAAATGATGTATTAGATCACTTACTAGAAGCGACATCTAACGATAGATCAGCTATTGAATTCTTTGGTCATGACGTGAAAGGTCATGCAGATGAAATTTTAGAGGAATTACCTAATGAATCTAACAAAGCGATTATGAATATGGTTGTGATGGGAATGGTTTATTTCTATAGTATATACTTCATAACCTCAGGAATAGCGGGTATTTTTGCAGATTATAAAACATCACTATTATCGCTAATATCAATGTTAATAATAGTACCTATTGCGGGATTCTTTATCGTAAAAGCTTTATTTCGTATTATTCAAAAATATATTTTTGATAAATCTAAGTATAAAATGTTAAAAGAAAGCTTATATGGTGGAATTATAGTAGGGATAATACCAGCTATTATAATTATAGGACCAAATATAGCATTTGGAGATATGACTAAAGTATACATACCTTGGTGGTTATATATTATAGTGGGTATCGCAATTTATGGGATTTATAAACTGATTGGATCTAATAAAAAAGAGGGAGTGGGACAGAAATCTCATTTTAATAAATAGATTTCGTAGTCCACCCCGGCAAGAATGACTAGGGTTGGAAAAAGCTTGATATAAGCGCATTTTCAATCCAGTCAGCTACTGACATTATAATAAAAGAGGCTGAGACATGTATTTATGTCCCAGCCTCTTTATTTTGTATTGGCAGTGAATGGAGACTTCTGGCTATACGCCTTTTTTATTGCTCCATAGTAATGTGTGCAATTGTGGCAATACATATATATCGTTTAGTGTATCGTTCATGACTTTATCTATAAGTTCTTCGTATTTACTTAGTAATTTCTCTGTGTGATTTGAAACACTATCATCTAAATAAGGGTTTCCAACTTGTAAATAAAACGGAATGTCCGGGTATCGAGCGTGAATATCTTTAGCAAATTTATAATCTTCATCATCGAATATGACAACTTTTAAAGATAAACTCTCTTTAGTACATTTTGAAATCACGTCATCTAAAATAGGTAGACTTGGTTTCATACCAGAGCTTGGTGGTTTAGGGCTAATTGTTAAGTCGTCTATATCCACCATCCATTCTTGAAATTTAGAACCTTGTGTTTCTAGCGCAGTTTGAATCTTTCTTTCTTTAAATGCTTCAACAAGAGGGCCGATATTTTTAATTAAAGCTGGATTACCACCAGAAATAGTGACATGTTGATATTGATTAGGAGCAAGTAGATCTAGTTCTGAAAGGATTTGTTCAGGTTCTAGTAGTCGAATATCGTCTTTAGCAGAACCATCCCAAGTAAAGCTTGAATCACACCAACTACATCTATAATCACAACCACTTGTTCTAACAAACATGGTTTTTCTTCCAATAACCGAG
The DNA here is from genome assembly GCF_049310805.1 of Mammaliicoccus sp. JADD-157. NCBI lineage: Bacteria > Bacillati > Bacillota > Bacilli > Caryophanales > Staphylococcaceae > Mammaliicoccus > Mammaliicoccus sp. JADD-157. Next base: position 432,772 of record NZ_JBMOVZ010000001.1, read on the forward strand.
CCTTCTCCTTGTATAGTCGGACCAAATATTTCAAGTACAGGAATTTTAGGCATTATTTTCACCCTGTTTCACAGGACGATAAACGACATAACTTGTTGGTGTCTCTCTAACAAATACTTGTACACATTTAGGTTTATTATCACGATTATCTAATGATTCTTGTACAATATTATATATTGTTTGAGCAACTTGCTCTGTTGAAGGGCTGTTGTCTTTAAACTCTTCGAAATCATTTAATAAACGATGGTCATATCTCTTGTGTATAAGTGATTTTAATTCACTGAAATTCACTAAAAATCCCATTTTGTCCAATTCATCGCCAGCGATTGTTAAATTAATGAAATATGTATGCCCATGAACATTATGGCATTTTCCAGCTTCTTCATAAGGGATGTAATGAGCACTAGAAAAATTAAAATCTTTATTCAGTTCAAAAGCATATGGATGCTGAACGCTAGGGTATATTTGTTGTAACATTATAGACTTCCTTTCAATTCAAGATACTGTGATAAACCTTGATTTCTTAATATGCATGCTGGACATTCGCCACATCCGTCAGCAATAACACCGTTATAACAAGTTAAAGTACGTTCACGAACATAATCAAGTGCGCCTAATTCATCACTCAATGCCCATGTTTCTTGCTTGTTAAGCCACATAAGAGGTGTATGTATAACAAAGTCTTTATCCATTGATAAATTAAGAGATAAGTTCATAGATTTAATAAAACTATCTCTACAATCTGGATAACCGCTAAAGTCTGTTTCACAAACGCCAGTGATGATATGTTTAGCACCGATTTGGTAAGCAAGTGCACCAGCAAATGATAAGAATAATAAATTTCTAGCTGGTACGAAAGTGTTTGGTATACCATCTTCATTATTTTCGATTTCCATATTGTGATCTGTTAAAGCGTTTGGAGATAATTGTGAAAGTAGTGACATGTCCAGAATATGATGTTTCAAACCTTGTTCTTTAGCAATATTTTCTGCTACTTCTATTTCTAAATCATGTCTTTGTCCGTATTGAAAAGTAACGAGTTCTACTTCTTTAAAATTTTCTTTCGCATAAAACATACATGTCGTACTGTCTTGACCACCGCTAAAAACGACAAGTGCTTTATCATTTTTTAATGTTTCTGACATAATCTTTCTCCTTTAAAAAGGCATAAAAAAAGCCTGCCTTCTATAAAAAAGGTAGACGAAGTGTCTAGTTTTTTATAGAGGGTATGAGCTAGGAACCTCTTAGTTTATTGAATATACAAATGATAATACAATCAAATTGTAAAAGCAAGTTTATGATATGGTATGATAGGTCTGAAAAGAATAAACAAAGTGAAGGTATTTTTATGATTATTATGATAGACAACCATGATTCTTTTACATACAACATTATCGAATATTTAAAAATTATTACTATTAATGAAGAAATTAGAATTTATAAAAATGAAGATATCAATATAGATATGCTTAATAGTTTGAACCCTAAAGCTGTTATTGTTTCACCAGGTCCGGGACACCCTAACGATTATCCAAAGCTGATGAAAAATTTGTATCAAATACATAAACACATACCTATTTTAGGTGTTTGCTTAGGGTTTCAGTTATTAATAGCTACGTTTAATGGAAAAATAGTAAACGGTCAAAAGCCTATTCATGGTCATGTTGCTGCTATTAAACATGATGGTAAAGGAATATACCAAAACTTACCGTCTTCATTTAATGTAACGAGGTATCATTCATTAATAGCAGATGATACTTGTATTCCAGATGAATTTATTATTTCAGCATGGACGGTTGAGGGGAATATTCCGATGGCAATAAGACACAAAAGCTTACCAATTGAAGCGGTTCAATATCATCCTGAATCTATTTTGAGCGAATTTGGCAAAGAGCAAATTGCAAATTTTCTTACGAAGGTAGGTGTTGAAGTTGAAAGCACATATACAATTTAAATATATCAATGATAAAGATAATATAGAAAAATTAAATTTAAAGTTTGAAAAACCTATTTATTATATGGTTGCTAATACTATCGAAGAGGTCGAAAAATTAATAAATAAAGCAGAGTATTATCAGAGTAGTGGTTATTATGTAGTCTTAAGTTTACCTTATGAAAGTGCGCCAGCTTTCGATAAAGCATTGCAGGTATATAATGATCAAGAAAACTACGGATCGTTACAAGTTTATAAAAGTCCTATTAATCAATTTGAAAATGAGTCTGCTTATGAAACATCTTTAAAAAATATAAATTGGCACCCAGTTGATAGTGAAGAAACGATACAATCTAATGTACATTTCATACATAATGAAATTATTAAAGGAAACACTTATCAAGTAAACTATACGACGCGTTTAATAGGAAACCGTATAAAAAAACCTTATCATTATTTTAAATTATTAACTTATGAATCAAATGGTGATTATCAAGCATATATCGAGAACAATAATGAAAGCATTATTTCGGTATCACCCGAACTATTCTTCCAAACTGGTCCATATCGTAATAAAAATAATTGCATTGTTACGAAACCAATGAAAGGTACAATTGCTAGAGGACAAAATAACGAAGAAGATAAAATTAATTTCGATGTTCTTAATCAATCTAATAAAGATAAAGCTGAGAATGTTATGATTGTGGATTTATTAAGAAATGATTTAAGTAAAATTTCTAAAACAGGTACAGTAAAAACAACCGATTTATTTATGATTGAGAAATATAAGACCGTATATCAAATGACGAGTACGATTTATAGCGAAATTTCCTCTAATCAAAGTTTATATCATATATTACAAGCTTTATTCCCGTGTGGATCTATAACTGGCGCTCCTAAAGAATCAACTATGAAAATTATTCATGAACTTGAAACATTACCGAGAGGTGTTTATTGTGGAACAATCGGTTTAATGTTACCTGATGGTAGAAATATTTTTAATGTTCCAATTCGTACAATACAAAACAAGAAAGATAAATCCATCTACGGTGTTGGGGCGGGTATAACAATTGATTCAAATCCTCACGCAGAAATAAAAGAATTTAAAATGAAAACAAAAATACTAGATAATCCAAATGTTCATTTAATAGAAACTATACGTATTGAAAATGGAAAAGTAAGCAGGCGTAAAGAACATACTCGAAGAATTGAAAAAAGCGCTGCTGAATTGAATATCCCTTTTAACTGTAATCAATGGGATGATGTACTGGATACCGCTTTAGAAAATCACTCAAATGGTACATATAAGTTAAGGATTGAATTGGACCGCTTAGGAGATTTTCAAGTGGAAATAAATGAATTGAGTAATACTAATAAACCATTTACAGCGCAATTAATGCTTGCTAAAGAAGTTCCGACGTTATATACAATCAATAAGACTTCTGCGCGAAAACATTTTGAACACTCACATGAAACGAATGTTGTATTATATTATAATGAAGAGAATCAAATAACCGAGTTTGATATTGGAAATGTCGTTATTTTTGAAGATGGTGATTATTTCACACCACCATTTAGTAATCAAATTTTAAATGGATGTATGAGACAATCTTTACTAAGAGATGAGATAATAAAAGAACGAATTATAAATAAGGATATGTTATTAGATGGTATTAAAAATCGTAAAATTAAACTGTTTATGATTAATAGTTTGAGAGAATGGATAGAGATAGATTTAAAATTTTGATGGCAATCTATGATGACAAATAGTAAAATAGATACCATCTTATAAGGACGGGTGAAAATAAATGTTCTTAGCATTATTATATTTAATAATTATCGTTTTAGTTGTTTTTTACATGAAGAATATTGTGTTAACACATTTGAGAAGAAACAATAATAAGAAGAGTTTTGCTTTTCTATATATAGGATTTGCGATATCAATATTATTTGTAGGTTTATTTGTTAATCAAATTACGTCTGTTTTTATAGACTTAACAGATGTGTTTTATCGCAAGTAATGGTACATGATATAGCGAAACAGAATGAGGTGTCTTTATATGCGCATATATCCTAAAGGTGATTCTGCTCTAACTGTTATGAGTGATAGAGAACCTTCTAGACAATTAACGCACGAAATAAATGAATTTAGAATGGACATACTAAACAAAAATATGCCATTTATCGATGAGGTTATACCAAGTGAAAATAGTTTAATGGTTGTTTATCACCCATATAATATGATGATGAATCATGATATTTCTCAACCTTTCAATTATATGCATGAATTAATAGAAGGTATAATTAAGAAAAAGAAAGAAGACTTAAAGGATAGAGAAGTTCGTAAGACTGCTGTTGAAATCGATGTGGTTGTAGGCGGGATATATGGGCCTGATTTTGACGGTCTAACTGATTTGTCAGATGAAGAACAAATACAAGTTTTAGAATCAAGAACATACTTTGTTTCTATGATTGGCCACACACCAGGCTGTCCATACTTATCGGGGTTAAGCCACAGATTGCATTCTAAAAATTCGGATTATAAACAATTTATTCCTAAAGGATCTTTATGTATTGAAAGAGATAAGCTTTTTATTACGACTACAGATACTAATGGTAGTTGGCCAGTTATAGGTTGGACAGAAGTTGAAATGTTTGATAGAGAAGAAAGTAAATGTAAATTAAACTTTGGTGACGATGTTGTTTTAAATGTTGTAGATAGAGAAACAATTGAGAGTGGAGGGTATAAACCATGTCACTAATTATGAGAGAACCTGGTCTATACACTTCAATTCAAGATTTAGGTAGACAAAAATTCCAACATATTGGTATCGTGAAAAATGGTTCCATTGATCAACTTAATCATAGATTAGCAAATATGTTAGTAGGTAATGATGAAGATGAAGCATTGTTAGAAATGACTTTTAAAATGCCGAGTATACAATTCACAGAACCAACATTAATTGCAATTACCGGTGCACATTTTCCTGCATATCGTGATGACAAGAAAATATTACCGTATAAAATTCATTTAATGAATAAAGGAGAAGTACTCAGTTTTGAGGATGCTCATAAAGGTACTAGGGTATATCTTGCAATAGCAGGAGGAATAGTGGCTGATGAATGGTTAGGTTCAAAATCTACTAGTATTAGATTAGGAATGGGTGGACATAAAGGACGCTTATTGCAACAAGGCGATGAAATAGAGCTTTTTAGAAATTATTCACCATTACAAAAGAAACTATTCGCCAATTTAGAAGAAACTAAAACGGCAGATTGGGGTGTAGACCAATATACACTTGCTTTAAATTATTTCACGGACATCTTCCATATTATTTCAGGAGAAGGTATGTCACATTTTAAACAAGATGAAATAAAAAATCTAGAAAATAGAGTGTATAAGGTATCCAATCGTTTTAATAGAACAGGGTTAACGTTAGAGGGAGAATCAATCGTTAATAGAGAAATTAACGATCAATCATTCTTAAGCGTTAAAAAAGGTACAGTTTTATTAAATGAAGAAAATCAACTCGTTATTATGTTGAATGATCATCAATCATTATCAAGCTACCCTCAACTAGGGACTATTGCCTCATATCACATAGATAAACTTGCACAGAAAAAACAAGGTTCAAAAATAATCTTTAAGACATTAAGTATTGAAGAAGCTGAAAAAAATATGAAAAAACACGCACAATTTGTAAAACAAATAAAGACAGGCATAAAATATAAATTACAAGAAGAAATGCAAAAACAAATCGAAACATAAAATGTGACGGTTATATGTACTTTTACACATTTTTTGTGGTAGATATAGGTTTTTAGTTGAATTTTTTTGTAAAGTAGTATAAATTATAATACTGAACATCTATTAATATTACAAGAATATTACAACGGTCAATAATTTGTAATGAATTTATAAAGGAAATTGATGTGAGTTGAGATACGGAGGAAAGGTATGAAATCAAAAAATAGGAAGATAGGCGTCTTTACGTTCTTCTTGCTAACCGTTTTAGCGATTGCGTTGAAGACTTATTTTGCCTATTATGTGGACTTGTCACTTGGGGTAAAGGGACTAGTACAAAATTTAATACTATTAATGAACCCATATAGCTTAGTTGCATTAATATTAAGTGTGTTTTTATTCTTTAAAGGGCGTAAATCTTATTGGTTTATTTTTATAGGAGGATTTATACTAACATTCCTGTTATATGCGAATGTTGTGTACTTTAGATTCTTCTCTGACTTTTTAACATTTAGTACATTGAACCAAGTAAGTAACGTTGAATCTATGTCTGGTGCTGTATATAGCTCATTCTCATGGTACGACTTTATTTACTTCACTGATACGATTATATTCTTATTTGTTCTTGTATTTAAGAGTAAGTGGCTTAATACAAAAGCATTCCCTAAGAAGTTCGTTCCAGTAGTTATGGGCGTTGCGGTAGCATTAGCATTTTTAAATTTGGCTTTTGCTGAAGCTGATAGACCAGAATTACTTACTAGAACATTCGATCATAAATATTTAGTTAAATATTTAGGTCCATATAATTTTACAGTATATGATGGTGTTAAAACAGTTCAAAATAACTCTCAAAAAGCGTTAGCTAGTGAAGATGATCTAACTGAAGTTAAAAATTATGCTAAGCAGAAATATCAAAAACCTAGTAAAGAAACATTTGGTATAGCCAAAGATAAAAACGTCATTAAAATTCATTTAGAAAGTTTCCAATCATTCTTAATTGATTTTAAAGTTAATGGGGAAGAAGTTACACCATTCTTGAACTCACTTGCTAAAGGTGATAAAGGATATAAATATTATCCAAACTTTTTCCATCAAACTGGACAAGGTAAGACTGCCGATTCAGAGTTAACGATGGATAATAGTATTTACGGGCTTCCGCAAGGTTCAGCTTTCTCATTAAAAGGAGATAACACTTATCAATCTCTACCAGCGATTTTAAACCAGAAACAAGGTTATGAAACATCTGTGATGCACGGTGACTACAAAACATTCTGGAACAGAGATCAAGTGTATAAACATTTTGGTGTTGATAAGTTTTATGATGCAACGTATTACGATATGAAACAAGAGAATCAAGAAAACTTAGGTCTCAAAGATAAAGTGTTCTTCGACGAGTCGATTGCACATCTTAAAGAGCAGAAAGAACCATTCTACTCTCATTTAATTACGTTAACAAACCATTATCCGTTTACATTAAGTAAAGAAGATGCAACTATTGAAAAACCAAACACAGGTAGTGCGACGCTTGATGGTTACGTTCAAACAGCACGTTATTTAGATGAGTCGTTAGAAGAATTTGTGAATCAACTTAAAAAAGAAGGTCTTTATGATGACTCTGTTATCATGATTTATGGTGACCATTATGGTATCTCTGAGAACCATAATAAAGCCATGGCAAACCTATTAGGTGAAGATGAAATTACACCTGCTAAATTTATGGACTTAAATAGAACACCGTTCTTTATGAAAGTTCCTGGATTAGAAGGTGGAGTTGATGAAACTTATGGTGGCCAAGTAGACGTTATGCCTACATTACTAGATGTATTAGGCATTGACGCTAGTAACTACATCATGTTTGGTACAGACTTATTATCAAAAGGTCACGATGAAACAGTAGCATTTAGAAATGGTGACTTCATTACACCTGAGTATAAATCAATAGGTAGCGCAGTTTATGATAATAAGACTAACAAACCGATGAAGACTAAACCGCAAGACTTACAAAAAAATAAAAATAAAGTAGAAAAAGAACTTGAATTGTCAGATCAGTTATTACATGGTGACTTATTCAGATTCTATGACAATCCAGACTTCAAGAAAATAAAACCATCAAGCTATGAATATAAATCTGGCAATGGCTATCAAGAAGAATAAGAAAGAGCTTGGGACATAAATTCTAACTCAAAATAAAAAAGCATGTCACTTTACTAATAATTTAGTTAAAAAGTGATATGCTTTTTTCTATTACAAATTTATACAAAAAATAAAAAGGGAGTGGGACAGAAATCTCATTTTAATAAATAGATTTCGTAGTCCCACCCCGGCAAGGATGACTAGGGTTGGAAAAAGCTTGATATAAGCGCATTTTCAATCCAGTCAGCTACTGCCATTATAATAAAAGAGGCTGAGACATGTATTTATGTCCCAGCCTTTTTTTATTGTTCAATTTGCTGTTTATCCTAATGCAACATCTAATATCATCATAATCGTAAATCCACCCATTAATCCTAATGTTGCTAAATCTGTATTATTTCCTGATTGTGATTCTGGTATTAATTCTTCAACGACAACAAATATCATCGCACCTGCTGCAAAAGCTAATGCATACGGTAATATAGGCGTGGCAAGAACTACTAATAATGCGCCTAACATTGCAAATACTGGTTCAACTAGCGCTGAAGCTTGTCCATAGTTAAATGCTTTCCACCTTGAAAGCCCAGAGGCACGTATAGGCATAGATAATGCTGCGCCTTCAGGTATGTTTTGTATACCAATACCAATCGCTAAACCAAGTGCACCTAATAAAGTAGCACCTTCATTACCTGTAGCGACGCCTCCAAAAGCTACACCTATTGCCATACCTTCAGGAATATTGTGTAGAGTGATGGCTAAGAATAATAATGTATTCTTTCCAAGTTTAGTGTCTGGTCCTTCAACTCTTTGGCTCTTATCAGGTGCATTTTGGTGCGCATGTGGAATGACAAAGTCTAATAATCTAATGAAAAATCCACCTAGTAAGAAACCAATTGCAGCTGGTAACCAAGGCATGGCTGAATCTGAACTTTGATCTATAGAAGGTTGTAATAAAGACCAAAAACTAGCAGCTATCATCACACCTGCTGCAAACCCTTGCATTGTATTTATAACTTTTGTATCTATGTTCTTAAATAAATAAACAAATGACGATCCAAAAGCTGTAAGTAGCCAAGTGATAATACCTGCTAATAATGCTTGTAAATATGGTGGAAGCGTTATAAAAAACTCTTGCATTGTTTGTGCTCCTTCGTATCTTTTATTGTAAAAAGAGTGTATAATATATTAATTGAAAACTGAGAAAACTAAAGGATGTTAAAACATGGAAGCATATAAAATTGAACACCTTAATAAACAATATGGTGATAAAGTTATATTTAATGATTTGGATTTATCCATTTCTTATAAAGAACGAATAGGACTTGTTGGCATTAACGGAACTGGTAAGAGTACTTTGCTAAAGGTCATCGCGAATATAGATGATGATTATGATGCAAAGACATCTTACCCTAATCAATATCAAATTGCATATGCTAGCCAAAAACCTGAATTAAATGGAACTTTATCTGTAATAGATGAAGTACTAAATAATGAGACAGAGATGACGAAGGTTATAGCAAATTATGAAAATGCATTGAATAAATATCAACAAACAGGTGAATCTAAAGACCTTGATTTAATGATGGAATATCAATCTCATATGGATAGATTGAACGCCTGGGATTATAGTGCAGAGGTCAAAACAATTTTATCAAAATTAGGTATAAATGACTACCACAAAAAAATATCTGAATTAAGTGGTGGTCAGAAGAAACGTGTAGCATTAGCTAAAGAATTAATACGTAAACCTGATTTACTTTTATTAGATGAACCAACAAATCATTTAGATATAGAAGGTATAGAATGGCTTGTAAATTATATTAAACAATACCCTCATACCATTATGTTCGTTACGCATGATCGTCACTTCTTAAATCAAGTTGCTTCACGTATCGTTGAGTTGTCTAATGGAAAACTGACAAGTTATCCTGGTAATTATGAAGCATATATTCAAGCAAGAGCAGAAAAAGAGGAAATAGAAGCTCAACAACATACAAAGAAAAAAGCGCTATATAGACAAGAATTACATTGGATGAGACAAGGCGCTAAAGCAAGGTCTACTAAACAACAAGCTAGAATACAAAGATTTAATACTCTAGAAGAAGATTTATCTAATAAGAAAACTCAAGGTGAAGCAAGTCTTAACTTAGCTCATTCTCGATTAGGGAAACAAGTATTTGAACTAGAAGACATTACAAAATCTATAGGTGATAAAACACTATTTGAAAACTTCACTACAATCATCCAAAAAGGAGACAGAATAGGTATTGTCGGTGAAAATGGAGTAGGTAAAACGACTTTACTTAACATTATTAGTGGTTTGGATCAGTCATATCAAGGCAACTTAATTACTGGCCAAACTGTTAAAATTGCTTACTTCAAACAACAAGATGATAGTTTGAGTTCTGATGAAAGAATGATTGATTACTTAAGAGCAGAAAGTGAAGTGGCAAAAGAAAAAGATGGTACTGTAGTATCTGTTACGCAGTTACTAGAACGTTTCTTATTCCCTAGTCAAACACATGGTACTCAAATTAATAAACTTTCAGGCGGAGAGCAAAAACGTTTATATTTATTAAAATTATTAGTCCATGAACCAAATGTTCTTATACTAGATGAACCGACTAATGATTTAGATACAGAAACACTTACAATTTTAGAAGCGTATATTACAGAATTTGGTGGAACTGTAATTACAGTTAGTCACGATAGATATTTCTTAAATAAAGTGGCTAATAAATATTGGTATATACATGATAAACAAGTAGAACCATTGTTAGGCACTTTTGAAGATTATTTGGCTTATAAACGTGAGTTAGATAAAAAAGCTAATCAACAACATAAAGCTGAAGTTAAACAAGAAGAGAAACCAAAAGCGAACGCAAGGTTATCATTCAAAGAGAAAAGAGAACTAGAAGAATTAGAAAATAATATAGAATATATCGAAACAAGATTAGAAGAAATAGAACAAGAAATGATAGATAACGCTACAAACTATGAGAAATTAAACGAATTGACTCAAGAAAAGACATCGATTGAAACGCAATATGAAGAGGATTATATGCGTTGGTCATCCTTATCAGACAGATTATAAGCATATAGAGGTGTAATATAGATGCAAAATATTTTAAAAGAATACTTTGGGTATCAACAATTTAGAGATGGACAGAAAGAAATTATTGATAAAGTGATTGATCATCGACCAACATTGGGTGTTATGCCAACTGGCGGAGGTAAATCAATTTGTTATCAAGTACCAGGACTTTATTTAGATGGCGTAACAATTGTCATCAGTCCTTTAATCTCTTTAATGAAAGACCAAGTTGACAGCTTAAGGTCTATGGGGATTAAAGCTGAATTTTTAAATAGTACATTAACAAATAAAGAGAAGAATAGAGTAGAAAGAGAACTTGTTTCAGGACAAGTTAAATTCCTATATATTGCACCAGAGCGCTTTAATCAACCACAATTTGTACAATTAATAAATAAATGTAATATTCAACTTATAGCATTTGATGAAGCCCATTGTATATCTAAATGGGGACATGATTTTAGGCCGAGTTATCAAGAAGTGATAACTCATGTTATGAGCTTACCACATCATTTTAGATTAGTTGCATTAACTGCTACGGCTACCCAAGAAGTACAAGAAGATATTTCACAGAAACTAGGAATAGCAGAACAAGATATTGTTGAAACGTCTATTAAACGTGGAAATTTGACGTTTAAAGTAAATAGTACATACCAAAGATTGAACTTCGTCAAAGATTATGTAAAAAGTCATATTAATCAATCAGGCATTATTTATTGTTCAACAAGAAAACAAGTAGAACAACTTAGTGAGACTTTTGACGATTTAGATATAAAAAATGTTATGTATCACGCTGGTCTGCCGAAAGAAGAAAGAGAACGTGCACAAAGAAAATTTATAGACGATGATATAAAATTAGCAGTCGCTACCAATGCTTTCGGAATGGGAATAGATAAATCTAATGTGAGATTTGTGATTCATTATAATATGCCTCAAGACATCGAGTCTTATTATCAAGAAGCAGGTAGAGCAGGACGAGATCAATTAGACAGTGAATGTATATTGTTGTTCTCTGATAGAGATATTGATTTACAAAAATTCTTTATTTCTTCTAGCCAAGCGGATGATGAATATAAAGAAAAACAAGGCGAGAAGTTAAGACAAATGATTCAATACACGAAGACAACGAAATGCCTTGAAGCGATGATGATTCATTATTTCAACCCTGATGAAAAACTTGAAGAGTGCGGAAGATGTTCAAGTTGTTTAGAAGCTAAAAAATCATACGACATGACTACTGAAGCACAGAAAATTTTAAGTTGCATTGCGAGATTAAAACAACAAGAAAAACGGAATATGATTATACAAGTACTTAGAGGTGAGAAATCAACTCAGATAACATCTTTAGGATATGAAGAGCTAAGTACTTATGGAATACTAAAAGATTATACTACAAACGAATGTCACCATTTATTAGACGAGTTGAGGTTTAAAGGATATTTAAATGAATATAAAGAAGTATTGAGTGTTGACCAATCAGCGATGGAAGTTTTAAGGGGTAATGTGCAAATTATGACAACACCATTTAAATCTAAACCTAAAGAGATTGTAGATATACAAACAATAACAGATGTAGACCGCTCATTATTTAATCGTCTAGTTGAAGTTAGAAAAGACTTAAGTAAAGAGTTAGAAGTATCCCCGTTATCTATCTTTTCTGACCAAATTTTAGAACAATTTGCGAAACGCCTACCTGAATCTAAAAAAGAAATGATTATGATAGATGGAATAGGTAGTTATAAATTAAAACACTATTGTCCAATATTTATTGATACAATTAAAAAATATAAACAACCAATTTAAAAAACAATGAATTTTATTATTTATTGAGGGTAAATGATTATAAAGATAAATCTAATTTTGAACAATAAAAGGAAATGTGGGGTATATTGGGATGATTAAATTTAAAAATGTTTCAAAATTATATGGTACTAAAAAAGCGGTTGATAACGTTAGTTTCAACGTAAATAAAGGGGAATTTTTTGTATTAATCGGACCGTCGGGGTGTGGGAAAACAACGACGCTTAAAATGATTAATCGCTTGATTCATTTATCAGATGGATATATTTATTTTAATGATAAACCAATTAGTGATTATGATGTTTCTGAAATGAGATGGGATATAGGTTATGTATTACAACAAATTGCTTTATTCCCACATATGACGATTAAAGAAAATATTTCACAAGTACCTGAAATGAAAAAGTGGAAAAAACAAGATATTGCAAAACGCGTTGATGAATTATTGAATATGGTAGGGTTAGACCCAGATACATTTAGAGATCGATACCCTAGTGAATTATCAGGCGGACAACAACAAAGAATCGGTGTTATAAGAGCCTTGGCTTCAGATCCACCGGTAGTACTGATGGATGAACCATTCAGCGCTTTAGATCCAATTAGTCGTAAAAATTTACAAGATGATGTACTGAAGTTGCAATCTGAAATTAACAAGACAATTATCTTTGTCACACATGATATAGAAGAAGCGATGAAAATGGGAGACCGTATTTGCCTCTTAAATGAGGGACATGTTGAACAAATTGGCACAACAGAAGATTTTATTCACCATCCTAAAAATGAATTTGTTAAATCATTTATTGGTAATATGGATGCTCATGTACTAAAACAAGTACAGTTAGGAGATATCGCGCAACCTATTTCAGAAGTTCATCCAACTTCTATAGATGCTTATCCTAAAGTAACACCAACACAAACCATTGATGATATATATGGATTGTTAGCTGAACATGAAGCAATTGTAATGGATAAAGGCGAAGAGGAACCAAGTCATATTGTAACTAGGCAGTATGTTTTTAGTTACTTAGCTGATAAGAATAGAGGTGTTTCATAATGAATGTATTATTTGAAACATTATCTAGTAGAAAAGGACAATTGTTAGAAACGTTACTGGAACATATTCAATTATCGTTTATTGCATTACTTATTGCAGTTGTTATCGCTGTTCCATTAGGTATTTTACTTACAAAAACAGATAAAATTGCTGAAGTTGTAATTAACATTGCGGCAGTTCTCCAAACAATACCTTCGCTAGCCTTGCTAGGGTTGATGATTCCATTGTTTGGTATTGGTCGTATTCCAGCTATAATTGCATTGGTTATTTACGCATTATTACCAATCTTAAGAAATACATATACAGGAATCAAAGAAGTAGATCCTTCCCTTATTGAAGCTGCTAGAGGTATAGGAATGAAAACAGGTAGAAGACTTTCTAAAGTCGAATTACCACTCGCTATGCCAGTAATGATGGCTGGTATTAGAACAGCTATGGTATTAATTATTGGTACTGCTACGTTAGCAGCTTTAATTGGTGCAGGAGGACTAGGGGATTTAATTTTACTTGGTATTGATCGTAATAATTCATCACTCATATTATTAGGTGCGATACCAGCTGCAATTCTCGCTATATTCTTCGACGTATTCTTAAGAATGTTAGAGAAAATTTCGTACAAGAAATCGATTATTATTCTAGGCGCAATTTTACTTGTTTTCTTAATAACAATTATCGCTCCTTTATTTGGACAAAAAGGTGAAAAAATTACATTAGCAGGTAAATTAGGCTCAGAACCAGAAGTTATCACAAATATGTATAAAATTTTAATTGAAGATGAAACAGATAATACAGTAAATGTGAAGGCTGGAATGGGTAAGACTTCGTTCTTATTTAATGCTTTAAAATCTAATGAGGTGGACGGATATCTTGAATTCACTGGTACTGTATTAGGAGAATTAACTAAAGAAACACCTAAATCAACAACAGAAAAAGATGTATATAATCAAGCAAATGATAGTTTAGAAAAGAAATTTGATATGCAATTGTTAGAACCTATGAAATACAACAACACGTATGCTTTAGCAGTTAAAGAAGAATATGCTAAAAAACATAATTTAAAAACTATTTCTGATTTAAAAAAAGTTGAAGATGATATTAGACCAGGCTTTACGTTAGAATTTAACGACCGTGAAGATGGCTATAAAGGCATTCAAAATAAATACAACTTAAAATTCAATGATGTAAAAACAATGGAACCTAAATTACGTTATCAAGCGATTGAAAGTAATGACATTGACTTAATAGATGCATATTCAACAGATGCTGAATTAAAAGAATATGGCATGGTTGTATTAGAAGATGACAAAAAGTTATTCCCACCATATCAAGGTGCGCCAATGATGAAAAAAGAAACTGTTGAAAAGCACCCTGATGTAGTGAAAGCAATGAACAAATTAAAAGGTAAAATTAGTGACGAAGAAATGCAAGAAATGAATTATCGTGTTACGGTAAAAGATGAAGATGCATATCAAGTTGCAGAAGAATATTTAAAGAAGAATAATCTAATTGACTAAAGCCATTGATTTATGAAAATGGTTAGGTCTATAATATTATTTAATTGAGGCTGAGACATAAACAAATGACTCAGCCTTAAATGTTATATTTGCAATGGATATCTGGTTTGAAAATGTCCTTGTATCAAGTATTTCAATCTAGTTATCTTTAACGGAGTGATACATAGAAATTTTATGAGAACGATTAGATTTCTATTTCACACTTATTTTTAAATATGGAGGTCATAGGATATGAAGCAACAATTAAAAGAGTTACAGGCTTATCAGCCTGGTTTATCACCAAGGCAACTAAAAGAAAAGTACGGCATTGAAGGGGATATGGTAAAGCTTGCTTCAAATGAAAATTTGTACGGCCCTTCTCCGAAAGTTAAAGATGCAATACAAGAAAGTCTAGATGAGTTATTTTATTATCCAGAAGTGAAACAATTTGATGTAAAAGATACTTTGAGTCAGTCTTTAAACGTAAAGAAAGAACAAATATTTTTTGGATCTGGCTTAGATGAAGTTATCATGATTATTTCTAGAGCAGTATTAGAAGCAGATGATGAAATATTAACGAGTGATATGACGTTTGGACAATATAAACATCATGCTGTCATTGAACGTGCACAAGTTAAGACGACGCCACTTAATAATGGTTATTTTGATTTAGATGCAATGTACGAAGAAATTACTGATAAGACGAAATTAATATGGATTTGTAATCCTAACAATCCATCTGGAACGTATTTACCACACAAGGAACTAGAATCATTTATTAAAAAAGTTCCAGATAATATTATCGTGTTAATCGATGAAGCATACATAGAGTTTGCTGTTGCTGAAGATATGCCTAGAAGTTTAGAATTATTAGATAAATATAAACAAGTTGTTGTATTAAGAACATTTTCTAAAGCATATGGCTTAGCATCACAACGAATTGGATATGCGATTGCCGATGAAGCATTACTCAACCAACTTGATATTGTTCGTCTACCTTTCAATGTAACGTCATTATCCGCAGTTGCAGCTAACGCAGCGTTAAAAGATCAAGAATATTTAAAAGATATTACTAGCAAGAATAGAACTGAAATTGAAAAATTCTTAAATTCTTCGTTTAAAGAACATTTATACGACAGTCAAACAAACTTTGTATTCGTAAACACAGATAAACCTCAAGAATTATACGATCAATTATTAAAAGAAGGTTTTATCACAAGACCGTTTCCTAATGGGGTTCGTATTACAGTTGGTTTTAGTGAGCATAACGATAAAATGATTAAAGTATTAGAAGCCTTTTTCGAAAAAGTAAATTCATAAAAAAGGAAAGTAAATAAGTTCTTTGTTATAATAGTATACATGAGATATAAAAGGAGAAGGTATAATGACGAAACAAACAATCGGTATTGATATGGATGAAGTGTTAGTTGATACAATTAAAAAATTATTAATGCGTTATAATCAAGAAACTTCTTCAAACGTTACTATGGAAGAACTAAAAGGTAGTAAAATTAGAAATATGATGCCTGAACACCAAGGTATTTTAACTGATATTCTTAGGGAAGATGGATTTTTCAGAGATTTAGAAGTATTTGATGATGCATTAGATGTTGTAAGAAAATTAAACGAATATTATGATGTTTTTATCGTTACAGCTGCAATGGACGTACCTACATCATTTGCTGATAAATATGCTTGGTTAAGAGAACACTTACCATTTATTGATCCACAACATTTTGTATTTTGCGGTGATAAAGGAATTGTAAATACAGATTACTTAATCGATGACAATCCTAGACAATTAGAAAGCTTTAATAATCATTCAATTATGTATGCAGCAGCACATAATATTGATTATGATAAGTGGCCAAAAGTATACAATTGGAAAGAAGTAGAAGAATACTTCTTAGGTGAAAATGGAGAATATAATAAACAGAAAAACTTATCCGAATCTATAAAGTAATTTTGGTATTTCATTATTTAATATCACAAGAATTAAGCTAACAAACTCAATATAATTGATTAAAAAAGCCCAATCTATTGATTGGGCTTTTTTTAATGTATACCTTGCATAAGTTTTTTGATTTTTGGTGTCATAGCAAGCACAATTAATGCTACAACAATTGCGATTGCACCAATAAGACCGAAGTAATTTTGGTGTCCTAATGGTTTTATTAATTTTACAAGTTGTCCGTTGATTCCTTGTGCAGTTGCGTTAGTTAAGAACCATAAGCTCAGCATTTGTGCAGAGAATGCTCTTGGTGCAAGTTTCACAGAAACACTTGATCCTGTAGGAGATAAACATAGCTCTCCAATTACACATAAGAAGAAACTTAAAATTAGCCATATAGGATTCATTAACTCAGTTTGTTGCATAGACATCGCAATCATCATCGCAATAAATGACACACCTGCAAAAGTAAGACCAATTACAAATTTAAGAGGTGTAGAAGGGTTATATTTACCTAATTTTTGCCATAGCATTGAAATAATTGGTGCAAATATTACGATGAAAAATGGGTTGATTGATTGGAACCAACCAGCTGGAATTTCGAAGTTAATACCATACACAGATAAATCTAATTGTGTTTTCTCTTGAGCAAATACACCTAGAACGTTTGAACCTTGTTCTTGTATACTCCAGAAAAGCACTGAAGCTAAGAATAGTGGTACATAAGCTAACAATCGAGATTTCTCGGTACTATCAATATCTGGACTTCGGTACATAATAGACCAGTAAATAAATGGTACTACTATTCCGACTATTAAGACAATTAAACTTATAGAATTAAATGTAAGTTGATCAACTAAGTATAAAATACCTAATAATATAAGAATACCTATCGTACTATATGTAAATATTTTAGAGTATTTAATTTTTTCTTTATGATTTAAAGGGTTTGAAGGGAAGTTCTCTACTTCACCAAGACTTTTTCTTTGGAATAGTACGTATGCTATTAAAGCTAAGAACATACCAAATGCTGCAATAGAGAAACCTTGGTGGAAACCAACATTCAAACGTACTTTGTCAATAATAAGAGGTGATAATAAAGCCCCCATATTAACTGACATATAGAAAATAACAAATCCCGCATCTAATCTATTATCATTTTTGTGATATAGGCCACCTACAACATTAGAAATGTTTGGCTTCATTAAGCCTGACCCGACAATAATAAGTATCATAGAGATTAAAAATGCGCCCAATCCAAATGGTAAAGATAATACAACGTGACCGAACATAATCAATATAGAACCTAAGAGTAAGGATCTTCTCGAACCAAGTAATCTATCTGCAACCCAACCACCTAGAATACCTGTCATAAATATCAGTGAGCCGTACATTGCCATAATTTGCTGAGCAGTAATTTTATCTAATCCTAGTCCGCCTTGACTTACGGAGAAGTATAAATAGTACAGCAAAATAGCACGCATACCGTAATAACTGAAACGTTCCCAAAATTCAACAAAAAACAGTATGCCTAAGCCGCGTGGATGCCCAAAAAATCCATGTTGAGGAACAGTTTCAACCATTTCCTCGCGCGTCATTTTGACCATAAAAATCGCTTCCTTTCTAAACTCTCCCCCAATTTTTAGGTAAGTTTAAAGAATAGTTTAAACCTCTAAAATAAAAATTTCAATAAAATTTGTATAAGTTCTAATATTATGAATATTCTAAAAAAATAATATAAAAAAGACCGAAACATAAATTTGTCTCGGTCTTCTTTATATTATTTAACACCAGCCATAAGTGTTTTAATTTTAGGACTTGCAACCATTAATAATGCTGCAATTACGATTGCTACTATACCAGAGTATAGGAAGTAATCATTCGTACTTATGCTTGTATATAATTTAACCATTTGCGCGTTAATACCTTGAGCCATCGCGTTTGATAAGAACCAAACACTCATCATTTGAGCAGTGAAAGCTTTAGGTGCCAATTTAGTTGTAGTTGACAGTGCAATAGGTGAAAGACAAAGCTCTCCTATAGTAACTAATAAGAAACTACCGAATAACCAAATTGGGTGAATGATTGAAGAATCACTTGATAATGGGATGACCATAATAATATATGATAATCCTGCGAATAAGACACCAATTGCGAATTTATAAACAGTTGGTGGATTAAATTTACCAAGTTTTACCCATAATACTGAGAATACAGGTGCAAGTAAAATAATGAAAAATGGATTAAGTGATTGGAACCATGCTGCTGGAATATTGAAATCAATAGCACCACCAGTTAGTTTCGCCATGCTTAATTCAGTTTTTGTATCAGCAAATTGAGCTAACACTGTAGATCCTTGTTCTTGAATCATCCAGAATGCAACAGCTGCAATAAATAACGGTATATAAGCATACACTCTTGAACGCTCATAGTCTTCCGTTTTCTTACTTGTTGTAATTTTAATAAAGTAATAAATAGGTAATAATACACCTAATACTGAAATGAAGTTTGCAAAGTTAGGTAAAGTTAATTGGTCGAATAAACTTAAAATGAGACAGACAATTGCGGCAATAATCACAACTATAGCTACGATTTTAGTTATTCTAGCTTTCTCTTCTTTATTAAGTGGATCTGGTACTTCAATACCAGCTAAACCTAAATATTTTTTATTCGTAATAAAGTAAATAACTAAACCAACGAACATACCTACAGCTGCCACTGCAAAGCCTGCGTGGAATCCGACATTTACTTGTAACCATCCAATGATTAATGGTGAAATTAATGCACCTAAGTTAATAGACATATAGAAAATTGTGAACGCTGAATCCAATCTTGGGTCATTTTTCTCATACAACAGACCAACTGTTGATGAAATATTCGGTTTTAATAAACCTGTACCAATGATTAAGAATAAAAGCGCGACAAGTAATAAAGTAAAGTTATTTGGTAATGATAGTAAGATATGACCTATCATGATTAGAATACCACCATAGAATAGGGCGTGACGAGTACCTGTAATTCTATCAGCGATCCAACCACCGATAACACCACTCATGTATACTAGTGCTCCGTAAATTGAGACAATTTGTAGTGCTAAACCTTGGTCTATACCAAATCCGCCTTTAGCTACTGAATAATATATGTAGTAAGCAAGGATGGCTTTCATTCCATAATAACTGAATCTTTCCCAGAATTCAGTAAGGAACAAAGTTGATAAACCTTTAGGATGACCGAAAAAACCAGTACGTGGCGTACTTTGAATGATTTCCTCTTTTGAATAATGTTTGTTATCCATTTTTTAATTCCCCTCATTATAAACTATATTAAATTGTGTTGTACTTAAAAATAGCACATATTAAATTGTAATCGTTTGCTAATAAAAATACAAGGTAAATATTGATAATATTCATACAATAATGACTATTTAAAATAATTAAACCCTTTCATTTCAGGCTTTATAAAGAAAGTAAAAAAAGTTGAAATGATTGTAAGCGTTTTCTTTATAACGTCTAAAAATATGCTGAATTGCATAGAAAGGTGAAAAAAAGTGCATATTCATACTTGAGAGGCTATAGAAGCGTTCATATTAAACAAGAGCTATAAATTAAAATATAACAAACGCCCAATCCGTATTTAACTAGCGGATTGGGCGTTTGTTTTTGAGAAATTGAGGCTAATGTCTCAATTTCTACTATATATAAATTGGAATCATGGTCTGTTATCTATTATCGATGTTTTCAGGATATAAGTCATGATTCATCATACGATATTCAGCCATTTCTTCATACTTTGTACCTGGGCGACCATAATTAGTATATGGGTCAATTGAAATACCGCCTCTTGGCGTGAATTTACCTAAAACTTCTATATAATGTGGATCCATTAAGTCAATCAAGTCATTCATGATAACATTCATACAATCTTCATGGAAATCCCCATGATTTCTAAAACTAAATAAGTAGAGTTTTAAAGATTTAGATTCTACCATTTTTACATTTGGTATATATGATATATAAATTGCAGCAAAATCAGGTTGTCCTGTAATAGGGCACAATGATGTGAACTCAGGACAGTTAAATTTAACAAAATAATCTCTGCCTTGGTGTTTATTATCAAACACTTCTAAAACTTCTGGATTATATTGGTCATAATATTGATTGTTTTGGTTTCCTAATAATGTTATATCTTTTAAATCTTCTTTTTTTCTGCCTTCTGACATTGTTTATGATTCTCCTTTTTCTATTGATTCTTCTGGTTTCGGATTTCTTTGAGCTTTTTTGAACATATAATACCCAGCAAGGAATATAATGATATAGCCAAGGTAACTTAATAAGTCAGGTGACTCTTTGAAAATTATAAAACCTAGTAATGCACTAAATACTACTGACGCGTATACAAAGATTGAAATATCTTTAGCAGCAGCGTAACTATAAGCTATCGTTATTCCGAACTGACCAACAGTAGCAAAAACACCAGATAACAATAATATGATTACTTGTGTTATGCTCATTGGTTCATACGTGAAAATAACAAAAGGTATAAGTACTACTGTAGAGAAAAATGAAAAATAGAATACAGTTGTATAAGCTTTTTCACGTTTACCTAGAGGTCTCAGACAAGTATAGGCACCTGCAGCAAATAATCCTGATAATAGACCAATAATCGCTGGTGTCATATCTGAATCAAATGAAGGCTTGATAATGAAAATTGCACCTGCTATTGCGACAATCATTGCAATAACTTGGTATTTTCTAGCGCGTTCATTTAGAAATAGTGCACATAGAATAATAGTCCAAAATGGATTTAATTTCATTAACATGTCTGCGTCACTTAGTACCATATGGTCGATAGCATAAATATTTAGCAAAACACCAATGAGTCCTAGAGAGGATCTTAAAATTAACAATGGTTGGTTTTCTAATTTGCCGAAAAATGATACTCGTGCTTTATAAGCAATATATATTGGAACAAGCATGGCTACTAGATTTCTGAATAATGATTTTTGGAAAACCGGTAAATCACCAGACAATCTGAAGAAAACAGCCATTAAGCTAAATCCAATAGAAGATATAAGTATAGCAAGGATACCTTTTATTGTAGAATTCATTTTATACACCTTCCATTTTTTATCAATGAACATATATTATCATAACTCACTTTACAAAGTATATGGAATTCTAATTTTTTAAATTTATGAAAGTAAAATAAAGAAATTTTCAAATGTTGATATAACAACACTTATGTGACATATCGATAAAGTCAACCCTATTTTTTATAAAAATTTAAGGTATTATGAGTGTTATGGCTCGTCGTTAATGTTATAATAAATCACATAATATAGTATGTACTAACAAAAGTTAACACTATATCTTGTGTTTTGCGCATTTAGAATAAAAAGTTATAAACTATGTAAAAATTTATATTTTTAATTTATAAAAATTCGTAAACACAAAGTATATACATATGGTAGGTGATAGTGTATGAAGATAATTTATTTTTCTTTAACAGGTAATGTTAGACGATTTATTCAAAGAGCAGGATTATCGAATACGATGGCTCTCACTGAAGCAAACAAGACAAAAGAAATAAATGAACCATTTATAATTGTCACAGGTACAATTGGGTTTGGCCAAGTACCTGACCCCGTCCAAGCATTTTTAGATGTAAATCATAAAAATCTTAAAGCGGTAGCTGGCAGTGGAAATAGAAACTGGGGCAATAATTTTGCAAAAGCGAGCGAGGAAATTGCGAATAATTATAATGTCCCTTTATTAATGAAGTTTGAACTTCATGGTAATCAGGAAATAGCAGATGAATTTAGAGAAAAGGTGGTTAATCTTTATGAAAATGATAAACAAACAGAATTATAATCATATCGAATTAAATAATAAAGTGACTAAGCGTAGAGAAGATGGTTTCTTTGATATTGAGAAAGACCAAGAAGCATTAGAAGTTTATTTAGAAGAAGTAAAAGAAAAAACAATTCAATTTGGTACTCCAATTGAACGTTTACATGCTTTGGTTGATCAAGATTTCTATTATGATTTATTCAAAGAGTATAGTGAAGCGGATTTAGAAGAAATAAATGAATTTGCAGATTCTATTCCTTTTCAGTTTGCAAGTTACATGTCAGCAAGTAAATTCTTTAAAGATTATGCCTTAAAGACTAACGATAAATCTCAGTATTTAGAAACATATAAAGAACACGTTATTATTGTTTCATTGTATTTAGCTAAAGGAAACGTAGCACAAGCGAAACAATTTATTGAAGGAATGATTGAACAACGTATTCAACCAGCAACACCTACTTTCTTAAACGCGGGTAGAGCAAGACGTGGTGAATTAGTGAGTTGTTTCCTATTAGAAGTAGATGATAGCTTAAACTCTATTAACTTTATTGATTCAACAGCGAAACAATTAAGTAAAATTGGCGGAGGAGTTGCAATCAACTTATCTAAACTTCGTGCACGTGGCGAAGCGATTAAAGGTATTAAAGGTGTAGCTAAAGGTGTACTACCAGTTGCTAAATCATTAGAAGGTGGATTTAGTTATGCGGATCAACTTGGTCAAAGACCTGGTGCAGGCGCAGTATATTTAAACATCTTCCACTATGATGTTCTTGAATTCTTAGATACTAAAAAAGTAAACGCGGACGAAGATATTAGACTTTCAACTATCTCAACTGGATTAATTGTTCCTTCTAAATTCTTCGATTTAGCAAAAGAAGGTAAAGACTTCTACATGTTTGCACCACACACGGTTGAACGTGAGTACGGTAAAACATTAGATGATATTAACTTAGACGAGTATTACGATGAGCTAGTAGCAAACCCTAACATCATCAAGAAAGCTAAAGATGCACGTGAAATGTTAAATACAATTGCACAAACACAATTACAATCAGGTTATCCTTATTTAATGTTTAAAGACAATGCAAACAAAGTTCATCCAAACTCTGAAATTGGCCAAATTAAAATGAGTAACCTATGTACTGAAATTTTCCAACTGCAAGAAACTTCAGTTATTAATGACTATGGAACAGAAGATGAAATTAAACGTGATATTTCTTGTAACTTAGGTTCATTAAATATTGTAAATGTTATGGAATCTAAAAAATTCAGAGATTCTGTTCATACAGGTATGGATGCATTAACAGTCGTTTCAGATGATACTGAAATCAAAAATGCTCCGGGTGTTAGAAAAGCAAATAATGAATTACACTCAGTTGGTTTAGGTGTAATGAACTTACATGGATATTTAGCAAAAAATAAAATCGGCTATGAATCAGAACAAGCTAAAGACTTTGCAAATGTATTCTTTATGATGATGAACTATTATTCTATAGAACGTTCAATGGAAATAGCGAAAGAAAGACAAGAAACTTACGTTGATTTTGATAAATCGGATTACGCTTCAGGAAAATATTTCGAGAAGTATGCACAAGAAGATATTAAACCGCAATTTGATAATGTAGCAGATTTATTTGAAGGATTAGATATTCCAACTGCAGAAGATTGGAAAGCTTTAGCTGAAAAAGTTAAAGAAAACGGTCTTTACCATGCATACAGACTTGCTATTGCACCAACACAAAGTATTTCTTATGTTCAAAATGCTACAAGTTCTGTTATGCCAATCGTTGACCAAATTGAAAGAAGAACATATGGTAACTCAGAAACATTTTACCCTATGCCATTCTTATCACCAGAAACAATGTGGTATTACAAATCAGCATTTAACACAGATCAAATGAAATTAATTGATTTAATTGCGACGATTCAACAACACGTAGACCAAGGTATTTCAACAATCCTATATGTAAATTCTGAAATTTCAACACGTGAACTTTCAAGACTATATGTATATGCACATCATAAAGGATTAAAATCACTTTATTATACTCGTAACAAATTATTAAGCGTTGAAGAATGTACAAGTTGTTCAATTTAATCATTTTAATAAGATAGGAGATCTAACATGAAGGCAGTAAATTGGAATACACAAGAAGATATGACAAACATGTTTTGGCGTCAAAACATTTCCCAAATGTGGGTAGAAACAGAATTTAAAGTTTCTAAAGATATTGCAAGCTGGGAAACTTTAACAGAACCTGAAAAGAATGCATTTAAGAAAGCATTAGCTGGATTAACAGGCTTAGATACACATCAAGCTGATGACGGCATGCCACTTATTATGATGCATACTAAAGATTTACGTAAAAAAGCAGTTTATTCATTTATGGGTATGATGGAGCAAATTCATGCGAAAAGTTATTCTCATATTTTCACAACGTTACTACCATCTAGTGAAACAAACGAATTACTAGATACGTGGGTAGTAGAAGAACCACATTTAAAATATAAATCAGATATCATTCTGAGCAATTATCATAAATTATGGTCTAAAGACGCGTCAGTATATGATCAATATATGGCCCGTGTAGCGAGTGTGTTCCTTGAGACATTCTTATTCTACTCAGGATTCTATTATCCATTATATTTAGCAGGACAAGGTCGCATGACAACTTCTGGAGAAATTATTCGTAAAATATTACTTGATGAATCTATTCATGGTGTATTTACTGGTTTAGATGCACAAAGTTTAAGAAATGAATTAACTGAAGATGAGCAATTAAAAGCGGATAAAGAAATGTATCGCATGCTAGAGCTATTGTTCAAAAATGAGTATGAATATACAAAAATGCTTTATGATGAAATTGGGTTAACAGATGATGTTATGAATTATGTTGCGTATAATGCTAACAAAGCATTAGCTAACTTAGGTTTCGAGCCTTATTATGAAGAGAAATCATTCAACCCTATTATCGAAAATGCTTTAAACACAAGCACTAAAAACCATGACTTTTTCAGTGTTAAAGGCGATGGCTATGTATTAGCTCTAAATGTTGAACCTTTAACAGATGAAGATTTTATCTTCGATGAAAACTAAAAACAATAATTAAATAAAAGTAATTATTACTTTCTTAAAACTGTCGCAAAGTGCAAAACTTTAGTGGCAGTTTTTTGTATCCTATACTTTAAAAGACCTTTTTATTTAAGGTAAAAACATATAAAATGAAAGTATATAAAAGTGTAATTTTAGCTTTTGAATAGAAAAGTTAACATATTTTTCAATATTTAAGCATTTTACATTTACTTAATTAGATATAATGAGAATAGAATTTAAAAAAGGTGGGTTACATATGAAAAGAGTTTTACTGGGTCTTTTATCATTGTTAATTATTTCTGTATTAGCGGCTTGTGGTAATGATAATAAAGAAAAAGAAGAAAATCATTCAGAACATAAGCAGTCAGATCATGATTCGTCTGATAAACCTCAAGCTTTAGAAGTTAAGCTAGATGTACCAGAAGAAGCGAAAAAAGGGGAAGAAGTAGACTTATCTGCTGAAGTTACATTAGGGAAAGAAAAAGTAAAAGACGCTGATGAAGTAATGTTTGAAATCATAAAAGATGGCGACAAAAAGAATTCTGAAATGAAAAAAGTGAAAGAAAATAAAGACGGGAAATATACTTTAAAGTATAAATTCAATGAAGAAGGTACTTATAATATCACAAGTCATGTCACAGCACGTGATCAGCATACAATGCCGAACAAAGACATTAATATAAAATAATTATAAAAGAGTAATGAAATTTAATTTCATTACTCTTTTTTTAAATAGCATTGCATTTTAACTGAATATTCATTACAATAAAGATAATGATAATCGTTATCAACTAAGAGAAGTAGGGTGTATCATGGGAAAGTTTTTAATGCGTTTAGATGTATTGATTGTATTATTAGTTATCGCAACATTCTTCTCAATATTTATTGGTGTTTCAGAAGTGAGACCTTTACAAATATTAAGTCTTACAGATGAACAGAAAAATATACTAGTATCTAGTAGAATTCCTAGAACGGTTAGTATTATTATTTCAGGAAGTTGTTTAGCAATATGCGGTCTGATTATGCAACAGTTAACGAGAAATAAATTTGTTTCTCCAACAACAGCAGGCACGATGGATTGGGCAAAGTTAGGTGTTTTAATTTCACTGATACTATTTCCAGACACGAATATATTATTTAAACTTTTATTCGCAACATTACTAAGTTTATTTGGAACAATGTTATTCATGCAAATCCTACAAAGAATTCAATTCAAAGATGTTATTTTTATACCACTTGTAGGGATAATGCTTGGTAACATTGTTTCTAGTTTTTCAACCTTTGTTGCTTTAAGAACAAACGCTGTTCAAAGCATTGGAAACTTTATGCAAGGTAACTTTTCTATTATTACTAGTGGGCGATACGAAATTTTATACATAAGTATTCCTTTATTGATAATTGCGTATATTTTTGCCAACAAATTTACGATTGCAGGTATGGGAAAGGACTTCAGTGTCAACTTAGGATTAAATTACCATAGAATAGTTAATATTGGTTTAATCATTGCATCTATCATTACAGCACTAGTTGTTGTAACAGTAGGAATGATGCCTTTCTTAGGATTAATTATACCGAACTTAATTTCAATATTCCGAGGTGATCATCTTAAAAATGCTTTACCGCACACTGCAATCTTAGGCGCGTTGTTTGTTATGATATGCGACATTTTAGGAAGACTGATTATATTCCCATACGAAATTACAATTGGTTTAACAATCGGTGTAATTGGTAGCTTTATTTTCATAGTTTTATTGATGAAAGGACGTTCGAAAAATGCTTAAGAAATTAACACCAGTACAGAAACTCATCCTTTTATCCATTATAACTATTTTAATAGCAGCGTTGTATTTGTTCTATAACATCAATCCAAAGATTTTAGAATACCAATTAACAAGCCGTGTAAGAAAGACAATCGCGATGTTATTAGTTGGTGCAAGTATTGCAGTGTCAACAGTTATTTTCCAAACAATTACAAACAATAGAATTTTGACACCTTCTATTATTGGTTTAGATGCTGTTTATATGTTTATAAAAACTTCATTAATATTTTTCTTTGGTTCTACTTCAACAATTGTTTTGAATAACCATTTAAATTTCTTAGTGACTTTAGTCGGTATGATTATATTCAGTTTATTCTTATTCCAAATATTATTTAGGTCTAAAGATCAAAATGTGTTCTTCATTTTATTATTAGGTATTGTATTTGGGACATTCTTCTCAAGTTTATCCAGTTTTATAGAGATGATGATAGATCCAGAAGAGTTCTTATCTATTCAAAGTGCAATGTTCGCAAGTTTTAATGCAATTAATGAAGGCATACTTTTAATATCTGGCGTTGTATTAATCATAATGATTATCATTGCGTTCTTTATTAAACCGTATTTAGATGTACTTTCATTAGGTAGAGATCAAGCAATCAACCTAGGGGTCAATTATACACAAGTTACAAGATGGTTGATGGTAATGGTAGCATTACTTGTTACAGTTTCTACAGCATTAGTTGGACCTATTACATTTTTAGGTTTACTTGTAGTGAACTTGGCTCATGAATTTATAAAAAGGTTTGAACATAAATATATACTACCAACAGCTATTTTAATTAGTTGGATTAGTTTATTTTTAGGCCAATGGGTAGTTGAACATTTATTTGAAGGCAACACTGAAATTAGCATTATGATCAACTTTATAGGCGGCATTTACTTTATATTCTTAATATTAAAGGAGCGTAATGTAACATGATAAAAGTAGAAGGATTAACGAAAGCTTAT
Source organism: Mammaliicoccus sp. JADD-157 (assembly GCF_049310805.1). Taxonomy (NCBI): domain Bacteria; kingdom Bacillati; phylum Bacillota; class Bacilli; order Caryophanales; family Staphylococcaceae; genus Mammaliicoccus; species Mammaliicoccus sp. JADD-157. The sequence goes on from NZ_JBMOVZ010000001.1 coordinate 461,683, forward strand.
CAAAACAATAAAGTCGTAGACGAAGTGGACATCGAAATAGAAACAGGAAAAATCACATCATTTATAGGACCTAATGGTGCAGGTAAAAGTACTGTATTAGCAATGGTTAGTAGATTAATTGAAAAAGATAACGGAAGTATAAAAATAGATAACCATGATATAACTTCAATGAAAAGTAATGATTTGGCGAAAAAACTATCTATTTTAAAACAAACGAACCATACAGAGTTGAAAATCACAGTTAGACAATTAGTAAGTTTTGGACGTTTCCCATATTCAAAAGGGAAATTGAAAAAAGAAGATCATCAAATGATTGATAAAGCTTTAGAGTATTTAGGTTTAACAGAAATACAAGGCAAATATTTAGGTGAATTATCAGGTGGGCAAAGACAACGTGCCTATATTGCAATGACAATCGCTCAAGATACTGATTACATTTTACTTGATGAACCATTAAATAATCTAGATATGAAGCATTCCGTTCAAATTATGAAGATATTAAGAAGACTGGTTAAAGAAATGAATAAAACGATTGTACTCGTGATTCACGATATCAATTTCGCTTCTTGTTATTCAGATAGAATCATTGCCATAAAAGAAGGTAAAGTAGAAATAGCAGGATCTAAAGACGATGTAATAGAAGAACCTGTACTAAGTGGTATATATGATTTAGATATTAAAATCGAAGAGATCAATGGACAACGCATTTGTGTTTACTTTGATAATGAATATATTGAAGCAGAAGAAATTCAAACTTTAGCAATATAGTCTTTTTACATTGAAAGGAGTGATGCTTGATATTTGCAAGTAAGTAATTATTTATTTATGCACTGTTTTTACATCATTATATATAAGAAGGAGAGTTTAGTTCATGAAGAAAGTATTTAGTTTTATGTTAATAGCAGTATTATCAATCGTATTAGTAGCATGCGGTAATGATTCAAGCAGTAAAGAGGAAAAGTCATCAAAAGACGATACTAAGAGTGATTCTAAAACAGTAGAAATCGAATCTAAATATCAAGTTCGTGGTAAAGAGAAAGACGGCAGTGATGCTAAGACAGTAGAAGAGAAAGTGAAAGTTCCAGTTAATCCTAAGAAAGTTGTTGTATTAGATTATGGTACTTTAGATACAGTTGAAGCATTAGGTGCAAAAGACGCAGTTAAAGGTGTACCTAAAGGTGAAGGCGGCGCTTCATTACCTAAATTCTTAGACACATTCAAAGGTGACGAATTTGTAAACACTGGTTCAGTTAAAGAAGTAAACTACGATAAAATTGCAGAAATTGACCCAGACTTAATTCTATTCTCTGGTCGTACTGCAGGTACTGAAGTACAAGATGAATTGAAAAAAGCAGCTCCAGACGCAGCAAGATTATACGTAGGTGCAGATGATAAAAATTACTTGAACTCAGTTGAAGAAAATACGAATAACTTAGGTAAAATTTTTGATAAAGAAGATAAAGCAAAAGAATTAAACAAGAGCTTAGAGAAGAAAATTAAAGATGTTAAAGCAAAAGCTGATAAATCAGATAAAAAAGCAATGTACTTATTAGCTAACGAAGGTGAGTTATCTACATATGGTCCAGGTGCAAGATTTGGTAGCTTAATCTTTGACGTATTGGATGTAAAACCAGTCGATAAAGACTTAAAAGCAAGCACACATGGTCAACCAGTAAGCTTCGAATATGTTTCTGAAAAGAACCCTGACATCATCTATGCGATGGACAGAGGTAAAGCAATTGGTGGAGAAGAAAGTGCTAACAAAGCATTATCAAATGACGTTATCAAAGATGTTACAGCAATTAAAGAAGACAAAGTTGTAAACGTTGATCCACAATTATGGTACTTAGCTTCAGGTGGCGTAAGAACTACTGAAAAACAAGTAGACGAAGTTGCTAAAGGTTTAGAATAAGAAATAAGGCTGAGATATTTTAATGCCCCAGCTTAAAAAGAATACTCCTAATCCCAAGTTTATTTAACTAATGGATTAGGAGTATTTATATATCTGAAAAAGCAGCCAACAAGACAAAATATTGTCTTGTTGGCTGCTTATACGTTTCACTGAAGTATTTATTTTAATTTGTTAATTGATCTGTTGGTTCTCCAATAATGCGTACTTCACGTTTCAGTTCTACGTCAAACTTTTCTTTAACGACTTTTTGAACATGTTCAATAATCATTTCGTAATCAGTAGCTGTTCCGTTATCTACATTTACTATAAAACCAGCATGTTTAGTTGATACTTCTACACCGCCTATTCTATGGCCTTGTAGGTCAGCATCTTGTATCAATTTACCTGCAAAGTGGTTAGGAGGTCTTTGGAAAACACTGCCACATGATGGATACTCTAAAGGCTGTTTATCTTGTCTTCTTTGTGTCAAATCATCCATTGTAGCTTGTATTGTCTTTATATCTCCCGGCTGTAATTTGAAAGTTGCTTCAAGTACAACTAAATGTTGACGTTGAACAATACTTGTTCTGTAACCAAGTTCGAGTTCATCGCTTTGTATTGTATATAGCTTGCCTGTATCGTCTATAGCTTTAATGTAATCAATGCAATCTTTAACTTCGCCACCATAAGCTCCTGCGTTCATATAGACTGCACCACCGACAGAACCGGGGATGCCACATGCAAATTCCAATCCTGTTAAATGATGGTCTCTTGCACGTCTTGATACATCTATAATCGCTGCGCCACTTCCACATGTTATACAACCGTCACGAACGTGAATTTGATTGAATTGTAATAAACTGATTACAATACCGCGTATACCCCCGTCTCTAATGATGATATTAGAACCATTCCCTAAAAACGTTAAAGGGATTTGATTAAGGTATGCATATTCTACTATTTTTTGAACTTCTGTATATGAAGTAGGGGATAAGTAAAAGTCTGCTTTTCCACCTGTTTTCGTGAAAGTATATTTTTTTAAAGGTTCATTCACCTTAATTAATGAGTTAGGGAGAAATTTTGATAAATCCTCCAAAATTGTAGGGTTATTCACCGTTCGACGTCCTTTCTTTACTGTGCTCTTAAAAATATTATATCAAGATTTTCCAGTTTAAGCGAATAGCTTATGAGCAATGTTTTTCAATAAGTTGTTGAAACCATTGTTGCTTATTGTTCTCATATTCTCTTACACTTTTATTATTATTTATAGTGTTTGTTTTAAAACTTTGAAATGAGTCTATAACTGAGTTGTCGTGATTTAAAAGTTCATCTACAGTTAAATAATCATATAACATTTGACTGTTTTGTTCAACAATATGTATACGCACAATTTGTCTTAATGTAATCATATTTTTAAATTGAGCCATCATAATTTTCTTCTTATAAGTGTGGTGTAATCTATATATGTTGTGATAGTTTAATCTCTTTTCATCTAAGCTAGTAATATCATGTAATGAACGCACGGTAACAAGTACATCTAAGATAAGTTCAGTTGTATAACGGGTTTGTTTCGTGCCACCTATATGATAAACATCTTGTATAGGTGTATTTAATAGGCTAAACAATAGTTGTTGAATTTTTATATATTTTGCTTTAAAATTTTTTGTTGATTGTAATTGAATGAACGGTTGAGGTCTTTTTAACATAATAACACTTCCATTAATCAATAATAAGAATATAATATATAACATTTTAATTATCCATGATATTATGTATAATACAAGTGAAACAGAGGTGCAATGATGAAAATAAAATTACTCTACTTAATGTTATTTGTACTTGTATTAATTATTGCAGCTTGTAGTAATGAGGTAAATTCAGATCTTAAAAAGTATAAAAGAGATATGAAACCTATTTATAAAAAAGAAGACACAATTCTTGATAATATTAATCAATTAAATTTAGATAAATTAGATCAACTAGTAGGCACTGAAGTAACAGCTGAAAAACATAAAGAATTGAATAAGCTTCATAAAGAACTTGATAAAGAAGTCTTACCTGAAGTTAAGAGTCTTAAAAAACAAGCTGAGAATATCGAGCCGAGTACACAAGAAGTAAAAGATGCACATAATATTTATGTTAGCAATGTTAAAAAGAGAGAAGACTCTATTTCAGAGCTAAATGAATATATATCGCTATTCGAAAAATCTATCAGATCTAATGAGAAAATATTAGAATATACAGAGGTATTTGAGAAAAATAAAGCAGTAGCTGAAAAAAATGCTAGTAAAGCTAAAGATAGCTCTGAAGATAAAGAGGATTATGAAGCGTTAGTATCAGTAATAGATAAAAATAGTGACGATTTAAATAATAAAGCTAAGTATTTAAATGAAGCGCATAGTGTGAAAGAGAAATCACAGTATATCCATGATAAAATCATTCCGAGCATATCTAAGTATGTAAAAGCTCTTAATCAAACAAATATTAAATCCAATAGAGTGAATCAAATGAGGCAATCTCAGATTGAAATGTATTACACTTTAAGTGATTATTATAAGGAACGAAAAAGAGGTATTATTATTGAAGAAAAACTTCAAAAAATAAAAGCCCCGGATGACTTTAACAGTAAAGTTGCGTACTTAGGAAAAGACGAGAAGTATGATAAAGCTATTGATAGATTAGAAAAATAAAACACACCGTATATTAGAATAAAAGTTTATTCTGTATCGGTGTGTTTCTTTTATTCTTCTTTTTTAACGGTGGATTCTTTCTTCTTAGTTTGTGATAAGTATATATTTTTACCTACTAAAGAGATAACCCAAATCGAAAATGCGATAATTAAGATATATGATAATGCAGGTTGGTTTTTAAAATCGAATAAAAACAGAATAGAAATAATAAGTAAACATGCATTAATCGTATCAATCATTCCCCATCTCTTAATGAGGGTAGGTGTTACATTTTTGGTCAAATAAAGCACCTCCTTATTGTAATTATAGTATATCAAAATTAACTAGTGGTTAATATCAAAGAATACGGGTAAACATAATTAAGATAAAAATAGAATTTGCCATATAAAAGGAATGATGTTATAGTGTTCAATTGTATTGGTTAAATTATGATAGAGGTGAATTAAAATGGTCGTGAAATTAACTTCCATCGATCAATTTGAAAAAGTACTCAATGATAACCCAAACGTATTTGTAATGAAACACAGCAGTACTTGTCCTATTTCGGCAAGTGCGTATGATCAATTTAATAAATTCTTATATGAAAGAGACATGGACGGTTATTATTTAATTGTTCAAGAAGAAAGAGAATTATCTGATTATATAGCTGACAAAACTGGCGTCAAACATGAATCACCACAGGCTTTTTATTTTATAAACGGGAATGCCGAGTGGGATGCAAGTCATGATAATATCACAGTAGCAAGTTTATCGAAAGCAGAAGAGTAATAATGATATAAGACAAACAGTCATATTGACTGTTTGTTTTTTTGTTAAATAGAGAAAAAAACAGTATAATGAATTATGATAAAAAGCATGAGGTGAAAAATATGAGAGTATTAGTTGCGATGGATGAATTTGATGGTATTTTATCAAGTTATCATGCAAATAGATTTGTAGAAGAAGCGATAAAGTCTCAATTTAATGAAGCGGATATAGTGCAAGTACCTTTATTTAATGGTCAAAGAGAAGTTATTGATTCAATATTATTATGGCAATCAGGCACGAAATATTCGGTAGATCATCATGATGCATATATGAACCCTAAGACATCAGTTTATGCAGTTACTGGTAATAACATAACGGTTATAGAAGCGGGTGAAGTGTTAACTTCAAATGAAGAAACAATTAGACCAAGTGAAACCACTTCTTACGGTTTAGGTGAAATGATTAATGAAGCGCTTAAAGAAAATACTAATGAAATGATTATATCAGTAGGTAACGTTGCAAGTTATGATGGTGGTCTAGGCATGATTCAAGCACTTGGCGCAAAGTTTTATGATGCTGAAGGTGCTTTAGTAGATTTAAGCAAGGGCGCTAAATGGATTAAATATATTAGAACAATAGACTTATATGATTTAGATAAACGTTTGAAAGATAAAAAAATTAAAGTCATTACAGATTTTGAATCTAAATATTATGGTAAAAATAGTCGAGTTATGAAAGAACGTGAATTAAATCATATCACGTTAGAAGAGGCTACAGATATAGATAATGCTTTATGGTATATAAGTGAACTGTTTAAGAGTCAGCATAAAACATTATTAGGTAAAGAAGAAAGAGGCGGATCTGGTAGCGGTATAGCTGCTATGTTAAATTGTCTATGGGATGGCGAACTTGTAACTGGTGGAGATGTTGTTAACGAACTAACATACTTAGATCAATTAATTGAGCAAGCTGATTTTGTTGTGTTTGGGGAAGGTTTAAAACCGAACCAACAATTACTCGAGACGACTTCAGTAAGAATTGCAGAATTATGTCATAAACACAATAAAGTTAATATTGCAGTTTGTGCAACAGATGAAAAATTCGATAAATATATTGAACAAGAAGTTACAGCAATGTTTAAAGTACTAAACAAAGATCAATATACGATGACTGAGTTAGAAATGGGCATAGCCTTAAGACATTTAACGACACAAGCATTAAGATTATTGAAAAGCAATTTATAATTAAGAGTCCGGAACATAACAAATGTTTCGGATTTTTGTTATATAAGCGCGAGTATCTCATTATTTATAATGAATAATAAGAGAGTGGAGCCTCTAACGGGCAAGAAACTTAAGACAAGCCTGTTACATTTTCTAATGAACTAGTGCATGTAAACAAGCCCTTTAGCGCGGTATTTTCTACGATTTTGTAAAGTGCTGACGCCTGAGGGAATAGTATGGGAGCGAGACTACAGGCTCGAACCATACCCTAGGCAAGCATTCACGAACAAAATCGTAGATTTTATAAAAATAAGCATATCACTTTCAAACTGAAACAATCAGTTAAGTGATATGCTTATTTATTTTGAGTTAGGATTTCTCTACCTAGTTAATCTTAGTATGTTTTATTAAGATTGTTTTTCGAATTCAGATACGATACCTACAATTGTGTGTACTGCTTTTTCCATAACATCAATAGACGCATATTCAAATGGTCCATGGAAATTAGCGCCACCAGTAAATAAATTTGGTGTAGGTAAGCCCATATAAGAAAGTTGAGAACCATCAGTACCACCACGAATCGGCTCTATTACAGGTGTAATACCTAAAGATTTAATCACTTTCTCAGGTATATCGATTAGCTCAGGATGAGATTTGATTTTTTCACCCATATTATAATATTGATCATCGATTTGAACTTTAATTAATTCTTCATCATAATGATGGTTTAAGTTTTTTGCAATATCTAACAAATGATTTTTTCTACGTTCAAATTGTGCTTTATCATGGTCACGAATAATATATTGTAATGTTGCTTTTTCAACGTTACCTTCCATTTGCATTAAATGGTAAAAGCCTTCATATCCTTCAGTATGTTCAGGTACTTCATCAGCTGGTAACTGTTCATTAAAAGTCATTGCTAACGTGTTAGCATTGACCATAACATCTTTAGCTGAACCAGGATGAACATTAACACCATTAACTTCTACAACAGCCATAGCTGCATTAAAGCTTTCGTATTGTAGTTCGCCTTCTAAACTGCCATCCATTGTATAAGCAAAGTCAGCATTGAAACGTTCTACATCAAAGTTGTGTGGCCCTTTACCAATTTCTTCATCAGGCGTAAAGCTAAATCGGATGTCACCGTGTTTGATTTCTGGATGATCAATTAAGTAAATAATAGCTTCCATAATTTCTACGACACCAGCTTTATCGTCTGCACCTAGCAATGATGTGCCATCAGTTGTCATTAATGTATGCCCGATAACATCTTTTAATTGTGGGAAAGTATTTGGGCTAAGCACTTTTTCTGTCTGACCTAACTGAATATCTTCCCCGTTATAATTTTCTACAATTACTGGATTAACATTTGTAGCATTATAATCAGGTGATGTATCAATATGTGCTAATAAACCAACAGTAGGAACCTTTTTATCGGTATTAGATGGTAATGTAGCCATTAAATACCCTTTGTCATCTACTGTTACTTCAAGGTTAAGTGCTTTAATTTCTTTTTCAAGAAGTTTAATTAAATCCCATTGCTTTTCAGTAGAAGGTGTTATTGCACTATTTGGATCTGCTTGTGTGTCTATCATTACATATCTTTCTAATCGATCAATTAGACGTTGTTTCACATTATTCTCTCCCTTTTACTTCTATTTACTTTACTTATTATACGCTTTTTTGTTTCTTAGAAGCAAAAAATTGCTTAGTACGAATGTAAATTTGGAAGACAATTTCTGAACTTAAAATACCAAACGCAATAGCTCCAGATATTAGTGTAGCTTGTAATGACGTATTGATAGCTACATCATAATTATTAATAACTAAGTTTTTAGTGGCATCATAAGCTAAACCACCGGGAACTAAAGGAATAATACCAGCCACTATAAAAATAATCATCGGACGTTTATAGTAGCGGCTCATGATATGACTCATGATAGCTAAAGTGAAACTCCCGTAGAACGAAGCTTGAACTTTATCAATACCGAAGTCTAAAGAAACAGTATAAATCATCCAAGCTATGGCGCCAACAACACCACAAGCAATTAGAAGTCTTCTAGGCGCATTAAAAATGACAGAGAAGAATAATGTTGCAGTAAAACTTAATAGTATTTGATAAATGTAATCTAACATTCATAGCACCTTCCTTAACTTAGTAATAATACAATTGCTACGCCAGCACCGATTGCAAATGCTGTTAAAGCCGCTTCTACACCTTTAGAAATACCAGCTAATAATTGACCAGCCATCAAATCTCTTATTGCATTTGTAATAAGAACACCTGGTACAAGTGGCATAACAGAGGCAATAGTAATTAAACTTAAATTATCTCCGTAAAAGAAATTGACACTTATTGTAGCTATTGTAGCTATAATTAATGAACTAATAAATTCAGTAAAAAATTTAATGCGTATCGTATTATGTACAATTGCCATTGTTAAATACCCAGTACCACCAGCTATAAATGAAGGGATAACATCAGGTTGTTTACCGCCAAACATAGGTAAGAAACATGCTGATGCAATAGCTGCTGCCAAAACTTTTAACCAAAAAGGAAATTGTAAAGCAGCATGGTGTAAATGTATCAATTCAGATTTAGCTTCATCTATCGATAATTCGTTATTTGCAATCTTTCTGGAAATTTGATTCGTCAGAGATATTTTCTCTAAATCTGTCGATCTTTCATCTATTCTTATCAATCTAGTGTTAGTTCTATCATTTAATGAGAAAATAATTGCTGTGGAAGTTACAAAGCTATGTGTATTTTCTAAGCCATAACTCGTTGCGATTCTAGCCATTGTGTCTTCAACTCTATATGTTTCAGCACCGCTTTCCAAAAGGATGCGTCCTGCTGTCATAACGACATCGATTATTTTATTCTCATCTATTATCGTGAAGTCCTTTAATTCTTCCATAATAACCTCCATGTTCGCAATGAATAAAATATAATCCTTATATAACAACAATTCAACAAAAAACATAGAATTGCAATAGGCAATTCTATGTTTAGTTTATAATTTAATAATTGGATTGAACATTACTTTGTTTTGACCTTGTAATTTCGCTTCATGTAACATATCATCCGCGTCTTTAAATACACGTCTTTTAGATTTATTATCCTCTTCTGTTAAATAGCCGACCCCTATGGAGACAGAAAGTTTTATTGTGTCTTTGTTAGGTAAATGGAACGTTGATTGTTGCACACTATCTCTAATACTTTCGGCTAACTTAATCGCACTATCTAATGATTCATCAATCAATATAATAGAGAATTCTTCTCCTCCGTTACGGAATGCTTTTACATCTTTAGGCAAGTAATTAATGAGTAATTGGGACATTTGCTTGAGCACTGCATCACCAGCCGTATGAGAATATTCATCATTTACATCTTTAAATCCATCTATATCAATTAACAACAATGCCATAGATTGTTGTTGTTCAGTAACGAGTTCAGTTGTTCTATTTAAATATCTATCGAATTCTTTTACGTTTCCTAATCCAGTTAAATAATCGACTGATTCTTCATTTTCATAACGAGAAATAAGATTTTTAAGAATCCATATATCGCGATAAACACTCGCACTAATAATACTAAGGATAAAGGAAATTGGTACGAGAAACAACCATTCATTCAACCATGAATCAGGGTTTAAGAATATTAAAGTAATAACAATAATAAGGATACTGATCAAATATAATAATTGTATGCTAACAAAATCACTTTGTTTAAGAAATGGACCAATCATACCAACTACTACTGCTATTATGAGTAGATGTAAGTCATCTAAAAATGGTGTGTTGAATATAAACATATCTACTAGCAAAATGATGACTGCACTGAATGAGGTATAAAATAAATTTGTAAATCTACCTAAGAACAATAACGGGATAAAGCTTAACGTGATAACATAATCATGATATTGAATAGGGTTGGATATTAACAATATCGAAACACCAGTCATTAGAATGGTGATATAATTTTGTGAAAATTTTACGGTTCTAGTTTCACTATATTGGATGCGATGGTATAGATAAAAAGACGCAATAGTTACAGAAATATTAAATATAATTGCTTGTATCATATAGCACCATCCTTCATTTTATAAGCCATATGATATTGTAATCTATTAGATGACGTTTGTCACGATATAACAAGTATTTTCGGAAAAAAAGTTTCATTTTTCACAGCTTGTAGGAATTAAAATCGGAATATTTACTACTAAAACAATTGGGAATATATGGGATGCAGTGGTTTTTATAGCATGTGAGCTGAAATTTTGATATTCTTAAAGAAATGTTTTATTAACATTATTCTTCAATTATAAGATGAAGGTGAATCCATGTTTACTTTGCAATTAATATTATTAACGATGATTGTGAGCTTAATACTTACACCTTTAGTAATTGTACTTTCTAAAAAAATAGGTGCTGTTGATATGCCTAATGTAAGAAAAGTACATACTAAACCAGTTTCAGTATTGGGCGGAACAGTTATTTTGCTATCTTTTCTTATCGGGTTATGGTGGGGCAAACCAGTTGAACATGAAATAATACCTATTATATTAGGCGCAATTGTTATTTATTTAATTGGTTTAGTCGATGATTTATACGATATGAAACCATTGGTGAAACTTGCAGGACAAATAGCAGTTTCACTTATAGTTGTATTAAATGGTGTTACATTAGACTTTATAACATTGCCTTTTGGAATTGTTATAGAATTCGGCATATTTAGTATACCTATGACTATATTTTGGGTAGTCGCAGTTATGAATGCAATTAATTTAATAGATGGATTAGATGGTCTAGCTTCAGGTATTTCGTGTATTGCGCTTGTAACGATTGGATTTATTGCCATATTACAACAAAATATTTTCATAATGATGATATGTAGCGTGTTAATTGGTTCGTTATTAGGATTTTTAGTTTTCAATTCGCATCCAGCAAAAATATTTCTTGGAGATAGTGGTGCATTATTGCTAGGTTATATTATTGGTGTTTTATCACTATTAGGTTTTAAAAACATTACATTAATATCACTATTTTTCCCGATGGTTATTTTAGCAGTACCATTTATAGACATGTTGTTTGCTATAATTCGAAGATTACATAATAAGCAATCCATAGTACAGGCAGATAAATCACATTTACATCATAAGTTATTGGATTTAGGCTATACACATAGACAGACAGTAGTATTAATCTATATGATTGCTATATTGTTTAGCATATCTAGTGTTATACTATACTTATCACCGCCATACGGTGTATTGATGATGTTTATTATGATTTTAATTACAATTGAATTAATCGTAGAATTTACAGGTTTAATACATCCTAATTACAGACCTATACTCAATTTATTAACACGGTCTAAATATAAAGAAGAACGCTAAATTTAGCGTTCTTCTTCTTTGTTATATGGAAACGGTAAGGCAATAGTTTCTTCTCTATTTAATTCGTATTTTCCTTGATTAATTTCATCTAAGAAATTTATAAAGTTTTCTTCTTTTGTGGCAATCACGTGTATCGTATATTTCACTTTATCAGTGTAGGCTGTATCAACGAGCATATATTCTGTTTGTTGTAATTCATATTCAAAACGGCCCGTTTGATCATAATCTAAAGTGACTTCAAACGGTATAGCTTCAAGTAAGATGATACGACCGATTTCATTAATCACTTGGCTTACTGCACTTCCGTAAGCTCTGATAAGTCCTCCGGCACCAAGTTTTATGCCACCAAAGTAACGGGTAACCACAACAACTACATTATGTAATTGTTGTTTTTTTAATACTTCGAGCATTGGTACACCAGCAGTTCCAGAAGGCTCTCCGTCATCATTGGCTTTTTGTGTGAGCATAGTTGGTCCGATGACGTAACTTGAGCAGTTATGAGTCGCTGAATGATGTTCTTTTTTCTTTTGCTGTATGAATGCTTTAGCTTCTTCTTCTGTTTCGGCCGGGTGAATACTCGCTATAAATCTAGATTTATTTATTATTATTTCAGTTTCATGCGGTGCTTTTATAGTAATTAGTCCTTCAGCCATGTTAAAACTTCTCCCTTTACATCGTTATCTGTTACGATATATTATATACTATTGAAATTAGACGGGAAAGGATTGTATCAATTGAAGAAGAATAAATTAATATTTTTATGTATAGCTTTGACTTTAATATTAGCGGCGTGTGGTTCTAAAGATGAACCTAAACAAGAAACGAAGGATAAAGACGATAGCCAAGGTGTATTATTAGATGATAAAGGCAATCCGAAAGAAACAATTGAGGTAGATAAAGATACAGAGAAAGCTGTTAAAGATGCGATTGAGAAAAATAGAAAATCTTTAAACGAAGGTAATGTAGATAAGTATATTGATACGATAGATCATGATTCAAAACAGTTAGATGTCAAAGAAGAAAAGTCAGTTCTACAAGATACGCTTAAAGATTATAAATTTGATAAAAAAATTTCTAATATTAAATTTTTAGAAAAAGAAAAAGATAAGGTTGTTGTGTTTTATAATGTAGATACTACAGCTCACCCGAAAAGTGGTGGAGATGATGAAAAAAAATCATTTAATGAAGTCGTAACACTTGTTAAGAAAGACAACACTTATAAGTATTCTAAAATGGCACAAGCAGCAATTTAATAGATAAAGTACTTTTCAAATATCTGTTTATTAGATATGATGTTTATGGAAGAGAATCTAGGAGGAAAAATTTTATGAAAATTGCTGTAATAACGGATTCGACAGCATATTTAGATCAGGCTTATATTGATGAATATCAAATTAAAATAATCCCTTTAAATGTGATTTTTAAAGATGAAACATACAGAGAATTAATAGATTTAAATACGGAAGATTTTTATAAAAGAATGAGAAATGAAACACAGCTACCAACTACTTCTCAACCTACAATTGGAGACTATGTAGCGTTATTAGAAGAATTGGAAAGAGAAGGATATACAGATGTGATTGCAATTCATCTATCCAGTGGTATTAGCGGTGCTTACCAAGGTGCTATTACTGCAAACTCTATGGTTAAAGGTATAAAAGTACATCCATTTGACTCAGAAATATCTTGTATGGTTCAAGGCTTTTACACGTTGAAAGCTAGTCAACTTATTCGAGAGAATGTGCCGCTTGATAGCATTTTAAAGCAATTAGAAGAAATGAAACAAGCAGCAAATGCATACTTTATAGTTGATGATTTAAACAACCTTAAAAAGGGCGGACGTCTTAATGGCGCTCAAGCTTTAGTAGGCACAATGTTACAGGTGAAACCTATACTTCATTTTGTTGATACTAAAATTGTCCCTTATGAGAAGGTTAGAACGAAAAAAAGAGCAATGAAACGAATCGAAGAACAAATTGCTAAAGAAATAGACCAGTCTTCGGAAGTTTCAATCTGTGTTATACATGCCAATGATGAAGAAGGCGCACTTGCTTGGAAGAAACAACTAAAAGAAAAGTTTCCAAAAGCAAATGTAATTATTAGTTACTTTGGTCCTGTCATCGGAACACATTTAGGAGAAGGCTCTTTAGGTGTAGGCTATACAACAACACCAATCGATTTAACAAAATAATATGATATCAGCACAAAAAGCATATGCTTTTTGTGCTTTTTTATTGGAGGTAAAATGAAATATTATGGCCGTATTTGTCATGATTTAAGTGACATTACTGATGGAAAAATTTTAAAAACTTTACCAGGGGTTACAATGGTAAATGATAAGTATATATGTAATCAATGTACAAATACTGATCAAAGGATGTTCTATCATTATTATTGTTACCACTGTAATAAAGAAACTATTTATTGTAGAAGTTGTATTCAACTTGGTAAAGTTCAAAGTTGTAAAAATATATACGTGATAGAAAGTCACAGAGAAGAGACATCCGGATACTTTAAACTAGATTTTAAATTAAGTCCTCAACAAGAACTAGCTTCTCAAAAGGTTAGTGAAGCTATCTTGTCACATTCCCCATTGCTATTGCACGCAGTTACAGGTGCAGGAAAGACAGAAATGATTTTTGAAGGTATTTCTCAAGCAAGACGTAAAGGTTATAACGTGGCTGTTGTCTCTCCAAGAGTAGATGTTGTTAAAGAAGTATATTTAAGGTTGAAACAGGCTTTTGTTGATGAACAAATAGATTTATTATATGAAGGACAGTTTGCTAAATTTAACAGCACCTTTATTGTATCTACAGTTCATCAGTTGATGAGATATTATCAACATTTTGATGTGGTAATCGTTGACGAGGTTGATGCATTTCCGTTAGAAATGGACAATCAGTTAATGACAACGATAAGTAAAGCAACTCGTATACTATCTAGTCATATTTATTTAACTGCTACTCCTAACAAACAACTGCGTTCACTTTTCAAAGAACATCAAATAATAACTTTACCTGCACGCTATCACGGACACCCTCTACCTGTACCAGAATTTCATTATAATATTGTTAAGACAACAAAAATAAATCATAAATTAATAAAATTTTTAAAAAGACAAGTTAATGAAAACAGAAAAACATTTGTATTTTTCCACGATATTAATTATATGGAATCTGTATTCAAACTATATACGCAGTACTTTTCAAAGATTGAATGTGTATCGAGTCAAGATCCAGAAAGACATGAGAAAGTTAGTCGTTTAAGAAATAATGAAGTTGATATCATGTTTACAACGACTATTTTAGAGAGAGGTGTTACGTTACTAGCGTTGGATGTTGTAATTATTCGAACAGATATGTTTACTTCAAGTGCTATTATTCAAATTGCAGGAAGAGTCGGTAGAAAGACTTCTAATCCGACAGGAAGCGTAATATGTTACAACAAAGGGATAACTAAAGAAATGGACTTAGCAAGAAAAGAAATTATGAGCATGAATAAACTTGCTAAAGAAAGAGGATGGTTAAAGTGAAAAAATGCTTAATCTGTCAAAATTCAATAAATGAATCGATAAATTTATTGAATTTATTTAATCAAACTCAAAATATATGCCAATCTTGCCGGTTAAAGTTGACGTTCAATCATAATGTACGAAGATGTACAAAATGTTTGAAAATATTATCAGAAGATGAACATGAATGTTTAGATTGTATGTGGTTATCTCAAAGTTATAAGTTAATTAATCAACTACATACACTTTATGATTATCAAACTTTCATTAAAACATTGATGCATCAATATAAATTTTCTGGAGATTTAGCATTGTACGAAACATTTCAAATACCTAGAAAGATAATTAAAAATTATGATTTAATCGTGCCAGCACCTATTAATGATAATAAACTAAGAAATAGAACTTTCGATCATGTTGCGTACGTATTAGATAAACAAAACATACCTTATACACAACTATTTCAAACAAAAGAACGAAAAAAACAAGCTAGCTTGTCGAAAAAAGAAAGGTCAGAACAAAATAATCCATTTAAATTAATCGGCGAAATAAACTTAGAAAATAAAAAAATATTACTAGTAGATGATATCTATACGACGGGTCTAACAATACATCAAATGGCCGAGCATCTATTTGTTAGAAAAATCAGAAAAGTAGATGCCTTAACATTTGCAAGAGGATAAAATAATGGTAAAATAATGGTAGGAAGAAACACAAAGAGAATAGCGCATTAAAGGAGTCGGTGCTTTATGATCAGATTTGAAATTCATGGTGAAAACATCACAGTGACTGATCCGATAAGAAATTATATTGAGGACAAAGTAGGTAAATTAGAACGTTACTTTACAAATGTCCCGGAAGCGATAGCTCATGTTAAAATTAAAACTTATCAGGATTCAAGTAGTAAAGTTGAAGTAACAATTCCGTTGAAAGAAGTTACTTTAAGAGCTGAAGAAAAACATGATGATTTATATGCTGGAATCGACTTAATAACTAACAAATTAGAAAGACAAGTGCGTAAGTACAAAACAAAAGTAAACAGAAAGTATCGTGATAAAGGACGAGAAAAAGACATATTCGCTACTACTGAACCTGGTTATCCGGAGGAAAATGAAGAAAGCGATAGTGAAATAGAAATTATTCGTTCTAAACAGTTCGCATTGAAACCTATGGATTCTGAAGAAGCTGTTTTACAAATGAATCTACTAGGTCATGATTTCTACATCTTCACAGATGCAGAAACAGATGGAACAAGTATAGTTTACAAACGTAAAGACGGTAAATATGGTTTAATTGAAACATCAATACAATAAATGAATAAACCGAAAACTGATGCAGAACTTCTGTGTCAGTTTTCTTTGTGTAATAATAGCTTTTCGTTAAAAGAGGTGGTAATCTTAAATAGTATAAAAACAGAAATAAAAGTGTTATGATATATTGTTGTAAGATTACTAGTTTCCTAGTTGAAGGAGAGAACAAAATGGGTTTTTTATCAAAATTAGCTGATGGTAATAAGCGAGTTGTAAAATCACTTGCAAAATTAGCAGATCAAGTCATCGGTTTTGAAGACGAAATTGCAAAACTAACAGATGACCAATTAAGAGAAAAGACAGTACAATACCAAAAAGAATTGGCAGAGATAGAAGATTATAAAAAACAAGAAAAGTATTTAGATAAAATACTTCCAGAAGCATATGCAATCGTAAGAGAAGCTTCTACACGTGTATTTAGCATGACACCATTTAAAGTACAAGTTATGGGTGGTATTGCAATTCATCGTGGTGATATATCAGAAATGAAAACTGGTGAAGGTAAAACGTTAACAGCAACAATGCCTGTATATTTAAATGCTCTGAGTGGCAGAGGGGTACATGTTGTTACAGTAAACGAATATTTATCTAGCTTCCAAAGTGAAGAAATGGCAAAGCTATACAACTTCTTAGGTTTATCTGTAGGCTTGAATTTAAATTCTTTAAGTACAGAAGAAAAAAGAGCGGCATATGCTGCAGATATTACGTATAGTACGAATAATGAATTAGGCTTTGACTATTTAAGAGATAACATGGTCACATACAAAGATGACCGTGTAATGAGACCATTAAACTTTGCGATTATCGATGAAGTCGACTCTATTTTAATTGACGAAGCGAGAACACCGTTAATCATATCTGGTGAAGCAGAAAAATCTACGACACTTTATACTCAAGCAAATGTTTTCGTTAAAATGTTAAAAGATGAAGATGACTTTACGTATGATGAAAAGACAAAAGCGATTACGTTAACTGAACAAGGTATTGATAAAGCAGAACGCATGTTTAAAATAGATAACTTGTTCGATGTTAAAAATGTAAACTTAATGCATCATATCAACATTGCATTAAAAGCAAATCGTACGATGTTTAAAGACAAGGACTATGTTGTTGAAGACGGTGAAATAATGATTGTTGACCAATTTACTGGTCGTACAATGCCGGGCCGTCGTTTCTCAGATGGATTGCATCAAGCTATTGAAGCTAAGGAAGGATTAGAAATTCAAAATGAGTCTAAAACAATGGCTTCTATCACATTCCAAAACTTCTTTAGAATGTACAATAAATTATCTGGTATGACAGGTACTGCTAAGACGGAAGAAGAAGAATTTAGAAACATTTATAATATGACTGTAACTCAAATTCCTACTAATAGACCTATTCAACGTAAAGATGAAGCAGATATGATATTTGCGTCTCAAAAAGGTAAGTTTGATGCTGTAGTTAGAGATGTCATCGAATTATACAAAAAAGGTCAACCAGTACTATTAGGTACAGTAGCGGTTGAAACGAGTGAATATATCTCGAACTTACTGAAGAAAAAAGGCGTAAGACATGATGTTTTAAACGCGAAAAACCATGAACGTGAAGCGGAAATTATTCAAAGCGCTGGTGAAAAAGGCGCTGTTACAATCGCGACAAACATGGCTGGTCGTGGTACAGACATTAAACTAGGCGAAGGCGTTATAGAATTAGGTGGACTAGCAGTTATCGGTACAGAAAGACATGAATCTAGACGTATTGATGACCAATTAAGAGGTCGTTCTGGACGTCAAGGTGACGTTGGTAAAAGTAGATTCTATTTATCGTTACAAGATGAATTAATGGTGAGATTCGGCTCTGAACGCATGCAATCATTGATGGGCAGACTAGGTATGAATGATGATACACCTATTGAATCAAAAATGGTTTCAAGAGCGGTAGAGTCTGCTCAAAAACGTGTTGAAGGTAATAACTTTGATGCTCGTAAACGTCTATTAGAATATGATGATGTCTTAAGACAACAACGTGAAATTATATACGGTGAACGTAATGATATTATTGAAAATGATAATGTCGAAAATATCGTTAAAGGTATGATTAAATCTTCTCTTGAACGTGGTATAAACTATCATTTATCTGCTAATGAAGATGATATTGATTATGAAGCACTTGTTCAATACATCGAAGATTCTTATCTACAACCTGGTGTAATTAAAGCAGATGATATCCGTGGAAGAGACTATGAAGATATCCAAGAAATTGTACTTGAGAAAATTAAAGACCAATATAAACATCAACAAGAAGAATTCGGAGATCAAATGTCTGAATTTGAACGTATGATTGTATTAAGAACGATAGACCGTAAATGGACAGATCATATCGATACGATGGATCAATTACGTACAGGTATTCACTTGAGATCTTATGGTCAAATAAATCCATTGCGTGAATATCAAAATGAAGGTTTAGAATTATTTGAAACAATGTTAAGTGACATTGAAGACGAAGTAAGTAAGTATATTTTAAAAGCTACAATTGACCGCGGTGAACAAGTAGAACGTCAACAAGTTGAAATTGGTGAAGCTAAACACGTTGGAGCAAACGACGGTAAAGAAAAAGTAAAACCTAAACCGATTGTTAAAGATGAACAAGTAGGTCGAAATGACCCTTGTCCTTGTGGAAGCGGCAAAAAATATAAAAATTGTCACGGTAAAGCGTAAAGGAGTTAAATTATGGAATTAACGGAAATTAAACAGATTTTAAATAAGCATAATGAAAAATTATTAAACATCAGGGGGTCTCTTTGACTTAGAAAATAAAGAGACAAACATACAAGAATATGAAGAAATGATGGTTGATCCTTCTTTTTGGGATGATCAGAATAAAGCACAAGAAATTATTAATAAAAATAATGCACTCAAGTCAGTTGTAAATGATTTTTATAATTTAGAAAATCAAATTGAAGATTTGTATACAACGATTGAATTACTACAAGAAGAATATGACGAAGATATGCATAAAGCTTTAGAGTCTGACTTAAAAACAATTAATAAAGATATAGAACAATTTGAATTGAATCTATTATTAAATGGAGAGCATGACGAGAATAATGCGATATTAGAATTACATCCTGGTGCTGGCGGAACAGAATCTCAAGATTGGGGTTCTATGTTACTCAGAATGTATCAACGATTCGCTGAACATAAAGGCTTTAAAGTTGAGACATTAGATTACCAAAATGGTGATGAAGCAGGAATTAAAAGTGTAACTTTATTAATTAAAGGGCACAATGCTTATGGCTATTTAAGAGCTGAAAAAGGTGTTCATAGATTGGTACGTATTTCTCCATTTGATTCTTCAGGAAGAAGACATACATCATTTGTTTCTTGTGAAGTTACACCAGAATTTAATAATGAAAAAATTGAAATCGAAGTTAATTCTGAAGATATATCAGTAGACACTTATAGAGCATCCGGTGCAGGTGGACAGCACGTTAATACTACTGATTCAGCGGTGCGTATTACACACCAACCAACAGGCATCGTTGTTACTTGTCAAAATGAGCGTTCTCAAATTAAAAACAGAGAGCAAGCAATGAAAATGTTAAAAGCTAAACTTTATCAAAGAGAATTAGAAGAACAAGCTGCTGCTTTAAATGAAATAAGAGGCGAGCAGAAAGAAATTGGGTGGGGAAGTCAAATACGTTCTTACGTATTCCATCCATATGCGATGGTTAAAGATCATAGAACCAATGAAGAAACAGGAAATACAAGTGCAGTAATGGACGGAGAAATTGATCCGTTTATAGATGCATATTTACGTAGTCAATTAAACGAGCAATCATAAAATAAAGTAAACAAAAATCAGGTGAAATTCTTAAATAACAAGAAATTCACCTGATTTTTTTGATAAACATAATAGTTAAGGTTTTGTGAAAAAATACACAATATCGTTTTAAAATAAACACAATCATGGTAAAATATTAATGTGATTATATATTAATATGGGGTGTAAAACATGAGATTTAAAATGGGCATTATTTCAATCGTTGCGGCTTCTTCATTAGTATTTGCTGGATGTGGAAATTCTTCATCGGACGAAAGTAAATCTGAAGAATATAGCTCTCAGGGGGAAAAGATTTTTAAAAATAATTCTTGTGTCGGCTGTCACGGTAAAGACTTAGAAGGTGCTTCTGGTCCATCATTGAAAAATGTAGGTTCTAAACTATCAGAACAAGATATAGAAAAAATTATCAATGAAGGTAAAGGTAGTATGCCGAGTAAAGTAGTTGATGAAAAAGAAGCTAAAGAAGTAGCGAAATGGTTAGCAGAACAAAAATAAAATACAGAGTTATAAGTTTTCGTAACTTATAACTCTGTATTTTTCTTTTTTTATAATTGTTACATTGTATTTTAATCAAATAAGAATTGGTAAATGGTTTTTGGATATGTTCTCCATCGACAATGATTTTTTTCTGACGATTTTATATTATTAATATTATTTAATACTAGCTATTAATACTGTCATAATAATCTTTATAGGTATTTTTAATTTAAATTATAGAAAGGTAACGTTTATATTACGAATATGTAACAATGGAATTTGTGCGATGATTTTATGATATTATATTTCCAGTAATAGTTGAGAAAAACTCAAATTAATATAAATATAAATAAAAACATATAAATCTCAGGAGGATTTAACCATCATGAAGAAGACATTAGTTACGCTTGCATCTGTTACAGCTTTAACATCTTTAGTACAAACAACAGCTTTTGCTGCAGAGCATGAAGTTAAAGAAGGTGAAACATTAGCAACTATCGCACAGGAATATGGGACTTCTATTTCAAATCTTAAAGAATTAAATAAAATTTCTACTGAAGTTTCAGTAGGACAAAATATAAAAATATTAAAAGATGACGTTTATGTTATACAAGAAGGAGATACACTCAATAAAATCTCTAAAAAATTTGATGTAACTGTATCAGAATTAAAAGAATGGAATAACTTGTCGTCAGATATTATTTTAGTTGGTAAACCATTATTAGTATCGGCAGACGCTCAATTATCTGACGATGAAGCTACTGCAGAACCAACTACTGTTTCTATTAACGCACCTGAAGCATCAGCTCAAGAAGAAAGCTTATTAAGATATGTTTTTGAGCAAACTTCAACTGGTAGTGAGTATAATACTGAAGACTACCAAGCATACGCTTTACCAACGTTTAATAATGAATCGCCAACTACTGCAGTATCGTATAGCAGACCATCGTCAGGTGGTGGGGCTAATTTATATACTTCTGGTCAATGTACTTACTATGCATTTAGTAAACGACCTGATATTGGAAGCACTTGGGGAAATGCTAACAACTGGGCTAATGCAGCTGCACAATCTGGTTATACAGTTAACAACACTCCTTCAGCAGGCGCTATATTACAATCTACAGCTGGTGGCTACGGTCATGTAGCATACGTTGAAAATGTTAACTCTGATGGTTCTCTACAAGTATCAGAGATGAATTATCAAGGTGTAGGAGTTGTTTCTTCACGAACAATTTCAGCTTCTGCAGCTAAAGCATACAACTATATACATTAGTCATTTTAGTTAAATATGTACAAGCAAGTAGTTAATTCAATTATGAATTTAAACTATTTGCTTTTTTTTATAACTTTAGTTGATATAATAAATGTAAATTAAGCTGAAGAGGTTTGAAGTGATGAAAAAATGGTTAAAAATCATACTAGTATTAATTTTAATGAGTATTATAGGAATAAGTATATATAAAGTGATAGACGTAAATAAGTTTCAAAATAAAGAACAATTTCAAGAACAACAGGGCGAACAAACTTTTCAAAATAGTCATCCTGCAACTGGTTTAAATGTTAATGATGAAAAAGTGAAAACTTTTGATAAACTTGAACCAACTGAATTAAAAAAAGTAACTTCTAAAAATGAAATTACAGTTATTAATTTATTTGCATCCTGGTGCGATCCTTGTAAGAGAGAAATGCCCGAGCTTGTTAAATACGCTAAGCATTCCAATAAAGATGTGGAACTGATAGGTTTAAATGTTAAAGATAAAAGAAAACCAGCACAACAACTTATTGATGACGTTCATGTAAATTATGATATATATGTAGCAGAAGAAGACTTTTTGAAAAAGTTTAAATCTTATAATATACCAACAACACTTTTCGTGAATAAAGAAGGGAAAGTAGAAAAAGTATATTTAGGAGAATTGTCCGAAAAAACACTAAATAACTTAGTCTTACAATTAAAGGAGGAACATTAATTTGGGGGTACACCAATATTTTAAAAGTTTAACAGATTTAGAGAAATTAGTAAGATGTCCTGGAAAATTCAAATTTCAAGACCATAATGTGGCAGCACATTCTTTTAAAGTAACTAAAATAGCACAATATTTAGCTACAGTTGAAGAAGCAAATGGCCAAGAAATTAATTGGAAGCTTGTATATGAGAAAGCATTAAACCACGATTATCCCGAAATATTCACTGGTGATATTAAAACACCTGTAAAATATGCTTCGTATGAATTGAAAAAATTATTTTCTCAAGTTGAAGAAGAAATGATAGAAAAGTTTATAACAGAAGAATTTCCTGAGGAATATCAAAGTATATATAGACATAGACTACAAGAGGGTAAAGATGATAGTATAGAAGGACAAATACTCAGTGTTGCTGATAAAATTGACTTGCTTTATGAATCTTTTGGAGAAATTCAAAAACGAAACCCTGAACCTTTGTTTTTTGAAATTTACGAAAGCTCATTAGAAACAATTATGCAATTCGATCATTTATCATCAGTACAAGATTTTATTCAAAATATTATACCGGAAATGTTACAAGAAAAATTTATTCCACGTTCTGAATTAAAAGAAACGACAATGACAATTCTTGAAAAACGTGAAACAAAAAGGAGTTAACGAATTGAATGATTTGGCCAATTCTAGCATTGTTCCTCCCTTGTTTACTGGTTATAGTTTTGACACAAATCGCTCAAAATAAATGGATTGGACTACTGATTGCAACTGTTATTATCGGTGCATCAGTTTACAAAGGGTTCTTTCATGATGAGTTGATTATTGTGTTAGATGTTATCAGTCTAGTCGCTGGTTATTATATCGTGGACGCACTCAAAATAGATAAAATTGAATCAAGATAGATAAGAGGATAAATCAATGTGATTTTTCCTCTTATTTGTATTTTTATAAACTTAGAACGAACAAATGTTTGGTTATTTTTACAAAAATTTGTTAAAATATATTTATATATTTGAGAAAATTAGGAGGTTACTATGCAACATATTCCTTTTGAAATACATTCTGAATACTCTCCGCAAGGCGATCAACCTGAAGCAATTAAATCTCTTGTAAAGGGTATTAAAGATGGTAAAAGACACCAAACATTATTAGGTGCTACTGGTACTGGTAAGACATTTACGATGAGTAATGTAATTAAAGAAGTTGGTAAACCGACATTGATTATTGCTCATAATAAAACGTTAGCCGGGCAATTATATAGTGAATTTAAAGAGTTTTTCCCTGAAAATCGTGTTGAATACTTTGTAAGTTATTATGACTATTATCAACCTGAAGCATATGTGCCTCAAACAGATACTTTCATAGAAAAAGATGCGTCTATCAACGATGAAATAGATAAATTGCGCCATTCAGCTACAAGTTCATTGTTTGAACGTAATGACGTTATTGTTATTGCGAGTGTGAGTTGTATTTACGGTTTAGGAAATCCAGAAGAATATAAAGATTTAGTAGTGAGTGTACGTAAGGGCATGGAAATGGAAAGAAATGAATTATTAAGAAAATTAGTAGATAACCAATATGCTAGAAATGATATCGATTTTAGACGTGGTACATTTAGAGTTAGAGGGGATGTTGTTGAAATATTCCCAGCATCTCGTGATGAGCTATGTGTAAGAGTCGAATTTTTTGGTGATGAAATAGATAGAATTAGAGAAGTGAATTATTTAACTGGAGAAGTTATAGCAGAAAGAGAACATTTCCTATTTTATCCAGCTTCCCACTTCGTAACACGTGAAGAAAAAATGAAAGTTGCAATTGAACGAATTGAACAAGAATTAAAAGAACGTTTAGAAGAATTGCGTAAAGAAAATAAATTATTAGAAGCACAGCGTTTAGAACAAAGAACAAACTATGATTTAGAAATGATGAGAGAAATGGGATTTTGTTCAGGGATTGAGAACTACTCAGTTCACTTAACATTACGTCCTAAAGGCTCTACTCCATATACATTATTAGATTATTTTGGTGATGATTGGTTAGTTATGATTGATGAATCTCATGTTACATTACCACAAATTAGAGGTATGTATAATGGTGACCAAGCTAGAAAGAATGTACTTGTTGAACATGGTTTTAGACTGCCAAGTGCTTTAGATAATAGACCTCTTAAGTTTGAAGAATTTGAAGAGAAAACGAAGCAACTTGTGTACGTTTCAGCTACGCCTGGCCCATTTGAAATTGAGCATACAGATGAAATGGTTGAACAAATTATACGACCAACTGGTTTGTTAGATCCAATCATAGAAGTAAGACCTAGTAAAAATCAAATCGATGATTTAATGTCAGAAATAAACGAACGTGTTGAACAAAATGAGCGTGTTCTTATCACAACGCTTACGAAAAAAATGAGTGAAGATTTAACAACTTATTTAAAAGAAGCAGGAGTCAAAGTAAACTACTTACATTCTGAAATTAAAACACTCGAAAGAATTGAAATTATTAGAGACTTAAGAATGGGTGTTTATGATGTGTTAGTGGGTATTAACTTACTAAGAGAAGGTTTAGATATCCCTGAAGTATCGCTTGTTACAATTTTAGATGCTGATAAAGAAGGTTTCTTAAGATCAGAACGGTCACTCATCCAAACAGCAGGTCGTGCTGCACGTAACGATAAAGGTAAAGTCATTATGTATGCCGACAAAATTACTGATTCTATGAGAACAGCTATTGACGAAACAAATAGACGTAGAGAAACACAAGAAGCATATAACGAAAAATATAATATTACGCCACAAACAATTAATAAGAAAATACGCGATGTCATATCTGCTACAGTTGAAACAGATGAAGTTAACGAACAAGACAAGAAAAAAGCACCTAAGAAACTCACGAAGAAAGAAAGAGAGAAAACAATTGAGCGCGTAGAGAACGAAATGAAAGATGCTGCGAAAGATTTAGACTTCGAACGTGCATCTGAATTAAGAGACATATTGTTTGAATTAAAAGCAGAAAGGTGACTGAGATGAAAAATAAATCCATCATCGTAAAGGGTGCGAGAGCACATAACTTAAAAAATGTAGATATTGAAATACCTAAAGATCAATTAATAGTGATGACAGGTTTATCTGGATCAGGTAAATCTTCACTAGCTTTTGATACTATTTATGCTGAAGGACAAAGAAGATATGTAGAATCTTTAAGTGCTTACGCAAGACAATTTTTAGGACAAATGGATAAGCCGGACGTTGATTTAATTGAAGGGCTGTCACCAGCTATTTCGATTGACCAAAAAACAACGAGTAAAAATCCGCGTTCTACTGTTGCAACGGTAACTGAAATTTATGATTATTTAAGATTACTATACGCAAGAGTAGGAAGACCGATATGTCCAAACCATGGTATAGAAATAAAATCTCAAACCGTGCAGCAAATGGTCGACCAAGTAATGGAGTTAGAAGAAAGAACTAAAATTCAAATTCTATCTCCAATAATTTCTGGAAGAAAAGGTTCACATAAGAAATTAATCGACGATATTGCTAAAAAAGGTTATGCGAGATTGAAAGTTGACGGTCAAATTTTAGACGTGGACGATGTACCAGAATTAAATAAAAATCAAAACCATACAATTCATGTCGTAATAGACCGCTTAGTCGTTAAAGATGGCATAGAAGCACGTCTAGCTGATTCATTAGAGACTGCTTTAGAATTAGCTGATGGTACTGCAATTGCTGACGTTATTGATGGTGATGAAATTAAGTTTTCAGAGCACCATGCATGTCCAATTTGTGGATTCTCTGTTGATCATTTAGAACCTAGAATGTTCTCATTTAACAGTCCATTTGGTGCTTGTCCATCGTGTGATGGTTTAGGCAGTAAATTAACAGTTGATATAGATTTAGTTGTGCCAGACAAAACTTTAAGCCTTAAAGATGGTGCTATATTACCATGGCAACCTATTAGTTCTAATTATTATCCAACGTTATTAGAACAAACATGTGAGCATTTTAAAATAGATATGGATAAGCCATTTAAAGATTTAACTAAAAAAGAAAAAAATATCATTTTACGTGGTCATGATGATGAAATTAAATTTGAATTTAATCAAGATTATGGTACAAAAGCAAAACGTACAAGAACGATGGCTTTTGAAGGTGTGTTGAATAACATCGAAAGAAGATACCATGATTCGCCATCTGAATATGTAAGAGAAGTTATGCAAAAATACATGGTCGAAAAAACATGTGAAACATGTAATGGTTATCGATTAAATGAAAAAGCTTTATGTGTTAAAGTAGACGGTCAACATATAGGTGAAGTTGTAAGATATTCTATAAGTGATTCGTTAAAACACTTCGATAATTTAACGCTTGATGAAACTGAGCGTCAAATTGCTAAGCTAATTTTGAAAGAAATACACGAAAGACTAACATTCTTAAATGACGTTGGTTTAGAATATTTAACATTAAACAGATCATCAGGTACTTTATCTGGTGGTGAAGCGCAACGTATAAGATTAGCAACGCAAATTGGTTCAAGGTTATCAGGCGTACTTTATGTTCTAGATGAGCCTTCTATAGGACTACACCAACGTGATAATGACCGATTAATTAATACTTTGAAATCTATGAGAGATATGGGCAACACTTTAATTGTTGTGGAACATGACGAAGATACGATGAAAGCAGCAGATTACCTAGTAGATATAGGGCCTAAAGCTGGTGTTCATGGCGGTGAAATAGTTGCGAGCGGTACACCAGAAGAAGTCATGGCTAATGAAGATTCTTTAACTGGTCAATATTTAAGCGGTAAAGAAAAAGTTGTCGTGCCGGCTAAGAGAAGAAAAATAACGAAACGCAAAATTTCTGTAAAAGGTGCAACGAGTAATAACTTGAAGAATGTAGATGTAGATTTTCCATTATCAGTATTGACTTGTGTAACGGGTGTTTCTGGTTCCGGCAAAAGTTCATTAGTTAACGAAGTATTATACAAAGGACTTCAAAAACAACTTTATAATACAAAAACAAGACCTGGTGCACACAAATCTATTAAAGGTGTTAATGAAATAGAAAAAATTATTGATATAGATCAATCACCAATAGGTAGAACACCAAGATCTAATCCGGCGACATATACAGGTGTATTTGATGATATTCGCGATGTATTTAGTCAAACGAATGAAGCTAAAGTAAGAGGTTATCAAAAAGGTAGATTTAGTTTTAACGTTAAAGGTGGCCGTTGTGAAGCATGTAAAGGCGATGGAATCATCAAAATTGAAATGCATTTCTTACCTGATGTATACGTACCATGTGAAGTTTGTGATGGAAAAAGGTATAATAGAGAAACGTTAGAAGTAACATATAAAGGAAAAAATATTTCTGACGTATTAGAAATGACTGTAGAAGATGCGTATCATTTCTTTGAAAGCTTGCCAAAGATAAATAGAAAGCTCAAAACACTTGTTGATGTTGGCCTAGGTTATATTAAACTCGGTCAACCTGCTACTACTTTATCCGGTGGTGAAGCTCAACGTGTGAAGCTGGCATCTGAACTGCACAGACGTTCTAACGGTAAGTCGTTATATATTCTTGACGAACCAACAACTGGTTTACACGTTGATGATATAAAACGCTTGCTAAGTGTATTAAACAGACTTGTAGAAAATGGTGACTCTGTCATTATTATAGAACATAATTTAGATGTCATTAAAACAGCAGACTATATCGTTGATTTAGGTCCAGAAGGTGGAGATGGCGGTGGAGAAATCATCGCAACAGGAACACCAGAAGATATAGTAGAAGCAGATGCATCATATACTGGTAAATATTTAAAGCCGATTTTGGAAAGAGATCGAGCATAAAACGGGAGGCGAAAGTATGAACGAAGTACAGTTAAAGATTTTAGAATTAATCGAGAAAGACCATATTAATGTAGATGAAGCGGTGAAACTATTAGAAGCTACTTCAAATAATGGTCAAAAATCAACAGCATTCACAAGTAAATCTAGAGAAAATGTAGAAACATTATTTGAAGATTTATTTGAAAAAGTAAAATCAACAGCTAAAAACGGTAAAACTGAATTTGATAAACAATTTCAAAATAGAGAAAACAGCGATGTGGATCCAGTACAACAATTAGACGAATCATTAAGAACAATTATCCGCTCATTTAACAAAGGAAACAACGAGAATAGCGATAATAACAACGATCAAAATAATAATTTATAAGTAGCTTAGAAAGTTACGTTTGGGAGTGGTACAGAAATCTCATTTTAATAAAAAGATTTCGTAGTCCCACCTAGTCAGCTACTGCCTTTATAATGAGAGACTGAGACATGTATTTATGTCCCAGTCTCTTTTTTTATTAGAAATAATATAATTTCTGCTCATATAGAAATTTACGAATGTATAAAGTCGCTAAAGAAGTGTCACGTGCAACATTTCTATATTTAAAGTCAAATAATTTAAAATAACGAACTTTAATCTTCTAGTTTTTGCTTTATTGTCACTTTTCGTATATTTATAATGATTGCAGTTATCACTAAAGTTCATTAGAATTAACATATATTAACCTAGAGGTGAACCTATGATTACAAGTAGTAAATTAATAGAACAATTTAACATGGAAGTCATTGCTGGGAAGGCTGGACTCCATCGCAAAGTAACTGAAACTGATTTATCAAGACCTGGGCTCGAGATGGCAGGGTATTTTTCACATTATTCTTCAGACAGAATTCAAGTATTAGGTACGACAGAATTATCATTTTATAATTTATTGCCGGATGAAGAAAAAGAAGGACGCATGGCTAAATTATGTAGACCGGAAACACCAGCTATTATTATAACGCGTGGACTAGAAGCGCCTGAAGAATTAAAAGAAAGCTGTAATAGAGAAAATACGCCACTACTTATCAGCGAATCATCAACTACAAAATTGATGGGACAAGTGACAAGCTATTTAGAAAGAGAATTAGCGCCTGAAACTTCGTTGCACGGTGTACTTGTTGACGTTTATGGTGTTGGTGTTCTTATTACTGGCGATAGTGGTGTTGGGAAGAGTGAAACAGCATTAGAACTTGTAAAAAGAGGTCATCGTCTTGTAGCGGATGATAACGTAGAGATAAAAGAAATTAATAAGAATGAATTAATCGGTAAAGCACCGAAAATCATTGAACATTTATTAGAAATAAGAGGTTTAGGTATCATTAACGTAATGACATTATTTGGAGCCGGTTCGATTTTGATGGAAAAACGTATTAAATTAAATATCAATTTAGAGACATGGCACAAAGAAAAAATTTATGATCGTGTAGGATTAAATGAAGAAACATTAAAAATACTCGATTCTAAAATTACTAAGAAAACAATACCTGTTCGACCTGGTAGAAACTTAGCTGTCATTATTGAAGTAGCAGCGATGAACTATCGTCTAAACAATATGGGTATTAATACGGCAGAAGAATTTAATAATCGTCTAAATGCTGAAATATTAAAAAACGCTAGTAAGGAGAAAGAATGATGGAAGTGCTAGGGATAGATCCAGTCGCAATTCAATTAGGACCACTTTCAATTAGGTGGTATGGAATCATAATCGCATCTGGTATATTAATTGGTTATCTTATGTCACAAAGAACGGCTAAAAAGGTAGGAATTAAAGAAGAAACGTTAATTGATTTAATCATTTGGTGTGTGGTTATGGCCATCATTTGTGCAAGAATATATTATGTTGCATTTGAATGGGAATATTATAGTCAACACTTAGCAGAGATACCTTTAATTATGAACGGTGGAATTGCTATACACGGTGGATTAATTGGTGCATTTTTAACTGGGGCAATATTATGTCGAGTGAAAAACTTATCCTTCTTCCAAATGGTCGATATTGTGGCGCCAGGTATTATTTTAGCGCAAGCCATTGGGAGATGGGGTAATTTTATCAATCAAGAAGCACACGGTGGACCTGTTTCAAGAAGCTTCTTGGAAAACATACATATACCTGAATTTATCATTAATCAAATGCAAATTGACGGTGTATTTTATCAACCTACATTCCTATATGAATCGATATGGAATATCATTGGATTTATTATTTTATTATTAATAAGACCACATTTAAAAATTGGTGAAACATTCTTTGCATATTTAATTTATTACTCTATTGGTCGATACTTTATAGAAGGATTAAGAACAGATAGTTTAATGCTTACTGAATATTTAAGAATTGCTCAAGTAATATCTATTGTCATTATTATTGCATCAATCATCTTTATATTATATAGAAGGATACGTTATGATTTACCTAAATTCAGAGAAGTTAAAGGTTATTACCATAACTCGAATTGAAAGAAGTGTTAATTTTGAGAGCATTAAAAATAAAGAAAGTTTCTGGTGCGAATCCATTATGGAAAATGTATCAAACAATACGTTTTATAAAAGTATGTAAAAATGTTATTATCATTGAAATTAGTAGATATTTACCAAGTCTTAAATGGAAACATTGGTTATATCGAAAAGCTTTAAAAATGAAAGTAGGAAGGGAAACTGCTTTTGCATTTAAAGCAACGCCAGATATTTTATACCCGGAACTTATTACACTAGGTAGTAACTGTGTAATAGGATATAATGCGACAATATTATGCCACGAGTATTTAGTAGAAGAATATAGGGTTGGTCGCGTTAACATTGGAGATAATGTGTTAATCGGAGCAAATGCGACGATTTTAGCTGGCGTTAACATTGGAAATAATGCTATTGTAGCTAGCGGAACTATCGTTTCGAAAGATGTTCCTGAGGATATGATGGCATTTGGCAATCCAATGCAACTTAAGAAGAGGCGGTGAATAAATCATTGGGAGACAATTCGAATATTATACATGTTAGGTTTGATAAAGACTTCTATTACCATAAGGCTATGGAAAAAATGAGAGAACAAGATTATATATATGCTGAGTCTTTATTTAAAAAAGCACTTGAACTATCACCTGATGATTTTGTTATTATTCCGCCATACGCTGAATGTCTTGTAGAGCTTAATCAAAATACAAAAGCTGAAGAACTAATGTATGATCAAATAGCTAAGGGCAATTTTGTAACAGATTATTATTTTTATTTAAGTCAGATGTTCATAAAATCAAATGAACCGAACAAGGCATTTTTATTCGGTTTAAGGTATGTAACAGAGGAAGATGACCAAGATTATTTTGATGAAATGATACAAAAGTTCGAAGTGAAATATGATGATCAAACAGTAGTTGAAGAAGAAGCAGAAAGATTTGTAATTCAGCATATCTTTCAATATTTATTTGGTAATGGTCGTTTAGATGAAGCATACCACTACCTTGAACGACAGCGTTTAACTATGCAAGAAGATGTGCATATCATGAATTTAAAAGCGATGGCGTTGCTGTATAACAGTAAATATGAAGAAGCAGAAGCATTATTACAAACAATCTTAGATGAGGACCCCTCAGATATTTATGCACTTTGCCATATGACATTACTATTATATAACACTGAACAAATGGATAGATTTAACCATTATTTAAAACAATTAAGTAAGCTACATCCTATTAATGACGAAGAGTCATTTAAATTGGGTGTAGTGTTAAGTTATTTAGGTAAGCATAAATCTTCAAACCAATTGTTAGTGCCACTTTTAAAGAAACCTCAGGCGAGTACACCACAATTACATCATGCCTTAAGTTATAATTTTTATCATTTAGGTTATTTGGAAGAGGCTAAACGTCATTGGCTAAAGTTTGAAGATAGTGTACAATACCATAGTCAATTACCTCCATGGAAAATTGACGACCTTAAAGATATGCTAGATAAGCAAGTGTTACCTTTATTAAAAGATGAAGATTATAGATATCGTTTATATGGAATATTCTTATTGGGGCATATGAAGAATAAAGAGTTAGTCATGTCCCATGAAACTTGGGAAGTTTTAGAGAATTTACCTGATTATGAACGACTATATATTACGTATATCTTTCAAGATTTACATCTTAATAAACTAGGTTTTATTGATGAAGGTATGAGATTGATAGAACAATCTGAATATCAACATTATGGTAAAGAATTATTCGTGTCATGGATAGAACATGCTGAAATGTTGATTGCAGAACATGAAAATATTGAAGAAGCAACACACTATGTTGCCGCGTCGATTTATATTTATTTAAAGACATTAAATAAAAAAATAACTAAAAAAGAAATACAAAATTCATTTAACATAACAGCTTATCGCTTAAATAAAGCGATAAAAGCATTAGTGAGCATATAAGTTTGCTTATGTGAATGATTGTTGTACAATTCTACTGAATTAATAAGAGGAGGCAGTTTATAAATGACTACACAAGTAGATTATGATGTAATTATTGTTGGGGCAGGTCCAGCTGGTATGACAGCAGCAGTATATGCTTCAAGAGCTAATTTATCAACTGTGATGATAGAACGTGGTATGCCAGGTGGACAAATGGCAAATACAGAAGATGTAGAGAACTTCCCTGGTTTTGATTTAATAACTGGACCAGATTTATCAACTAAAATGTTTACACACGCGCAAAAATTTGGTGCTAAATATGAATATGGTGATATAAAAGATATAGAAGATAAAGGTCATTATAAAGTTGTTAACATGGGAGATAAAACACTAACTGCACATGCAATTATCATTGCGACAGGTGCAGAATATAAGAAAATTGGTGTGCCTGGTGAACAAGAATTAGGTGGCCGTGGTGTAAGTTACTGTGCAGTTTGTGATGGTGCATTCTTTAAAGGTAAAAATATTTACGTTATTGGTGGAGGAGATTCTGCTGTAGAAGAAGGCATGTTCTTAACTAAATTTGCAGACAAAGTAACAGTTGTACACAGAAGAGATGAATTAAGAGCTCAAAAAATCATTCAAAATCGTGCATTTAAAAATGAAAAAATGGACTTCATTTGGAATTCAACATTGAAATCTATTAATGAAAAAGATGGAAAAGTTGGTTCAGTAACATTAGTATCAACTGAAGACGGTTCTGAAGTAGAACATGAAGCTGATGGTGTATTTATTTACATCGGTATGAAACCATTAACTAAACCATTTGAATCATTAGGTATTTTAAATGAAAATGGCTATATTGAAACAAATGATGAAATGGAAACGAACGTACCTGGTGTATACGCTGCAGGAGATGTCCGTGAAAAAACATTACGTCAAATCGTTACAGCAACAGGTGATGGTAGCATAGCAGCTCAAAATGCTCAAGCTTATATTGAAACACTAGAAGACGAAGAACAATTAATTTAATCAAATTTATAAACAGTCCGGGACATATATAAATGTCCCGGACTGTTTCATTACATAGGGAGTAGCTGACTGGGCTGAAATGAGCTTAGAACAATTTTTTATCATAAACTTCCTTGTCTGAGCAGTACTACAAAATTTTTAACAAAATATAATTTCTGTTCCGCTCTTTTAATAAATATCGATAGCTTCATATATTTAATGTATTTTATGATGTTATCATGTAATATAAAGGTATATTTGATAGTCAAAGGAGAATAGTTATGCAACTTGTCGACAAGAGCAATGTGAAGAATGAATTAATAGTCGTTACAGGTATGTCTGGTGCAGGTAAATCAGTAGCATTACAGGCGTTAGAAGATTTAGGATATTTTTGCGTAGATAACTTACCACCAATCCTATTACAAAAATTCGTAGATTTGATGGATCAAGGTAATCCTTCCTTATCAAAAGTAGCAATCGGAATTGATTTAAGAGGAAGAGATTTTTTTAATAACTTAAGAGAAGAATTAGATTATATACAAAGTGAAAAAAAGGTTATTGTAGATATACTATTTTTAGAAGCTAACGATAAAAGGTTAATTTCAAGATATAAAGAAACAAGAAGAACACATCCACTTAGTGAAAAAGGAAGCTTGTTAGCAGCTATTGAGCAAGAAAGAGAGTTGCTAAGTGACATTAAAGGTATTAGTAATTTTGTGATTGATACTACAGAAATGAAACCAAAATCATTAAAACAAGAATTAATTGAAACTTTCGAAAAAGATCCTTCATCAACATTCGAAGTAAGGGTGTTGAGCTTTGGTTTTAAACATGGTATGCCTATAGATGCAGATATTGTATTTGATGTAAGATTTTTACCTAATCCATATTATGTAGACGAATTAAGGCCATTAACTGGGTTAGACGATGAAGTATACCAATATGTAATGAAATGGAAAGAGACTTCGACTTTTTATAAGAAGTTTAGTGATTTAATGATGTTTATGTTACCAGGATATAAAAAAGAAGGTAAATCACAATTAACAATTGCAATTGGTTGTACAGGTGGTCAACACCGCTCTGTAGCACTTGCTAAAAGACTAGGTGAAGATATTAAAGATAATTTTGATTATGTTGTGTATACGTCACATCGCGATGCACATATCGAAAGTAGAATAAAAAATGAAAAAAATTAAAGTTGTCCTAATTGGAGGCGGAACAGGTCTTTCAGTATTAGCAAGAGGACTGAAAGATTATCCAATTGATATAACTGCCATTGTTACAGTTGCTGATGACGGTGGTAGTACAGGTAAAATCCGTGATGTGATGGATATACCTGCACCTGGTGATATTAGAAATGTGTTAGCAGCATTAAGTGATACAGAACCAATGCTTGAAAAATTATTCCAATATCGTTTTGAAGAGGAAAAATTGGGTGGTCATTCAATAGGAAATCTATTATTAGCAGCAATGACTAATATAACGGATGATTTCGGACATGCCGTAAAAGAATTAAGTAAAATTTTAAATATTAAAGGACAAGTTATACCATCTACAACTAAAAGTATTGTGCTTAATGCGGTTATGTCTGATGGAGAAGTTGTTGTCGGTGAATCGAATATACCTAAAAAATCTAAAAAGATAGAAGAAGTATATTTAACACCTGAAGACATTGAGCCAATGCCTGAAGCAATACAAGCGATAGAAGAAGCAGACTTAATTGTTATGGGACCTGGTTCGTTGTATACCAGCATTTTACCAAATTTAATATTAAACAAGATGAGAGACGCGATTATTAATACGGAAGCTGAAAGATTATATGTATGTAATCTTATGACACAAAAAGGTGAAACGACTGGATATAGCGTGAGTGATCATGTTAAAGCAATTCACGATCACGTAGGAGCGTCGTTTATAGATTTTGTAATTTGTCAGAATGAACGTTTTAATAAAGAAATTTTATTGAGATATGAAGAAGAAGATGCAAAACAAGTAGATTTTGATCATGACAAATTAAAAGAGATGGGCGTTCAATGTATTCATGATAAAAACCTTGTGAGTATTACACCACATCAATATATTAGACATAATAATAAAGTGCTTGCACGTATTATATATGAAGTTGTTCTTCAAGAAATTAGTACGATTCAATACAAAAAAGATAAATAAATTAGAGAAGCATAGTAATAATATTTATAATGTTATTACTATGCTTCTTTTAAAAATTGAAGTAGAATAAAAGTGTATTTGTAAGGGGTTACAAAATGGGGTGGTAGTTATGAAACGAGTACAAATTTTGATGGTACTTATTGGATGTATTTTATTGTTAACAGGGTTAGTTGTTCATCAATCTTTAGGGGTTATCTTTTTAATTATAGGCGTGACTATGATTTTGTTTGGTATTATCAAAGAAACAGCAAAAAAATAAAACTTAAGATGAATAACTTGATACGCCCGGCTGTTCCATGTAATATATAGTAGAAATGAAACGTATGATATGTCTTTCGGCATATCATTATTTTTATGTGTATAAATAAGAAAGGGTGATCTGCTGTGAGCTTTGCTTCAGAAATGAAAAATGAATTAACGCGAATAGAAGTTGACGATGATTGTGCAAAAGCAGAACTTTCAGCTTTGATTAGAATGAATGGAAACTTAAGCATTTCTAATCAACAATTTGTTATAAATGTTCAAACAGAAAACGCAGCCATAGCACGACGTATATTTTCACTAATAAAAAAATGCTTCGGTGTAGAAGTTGAATTATTAGTAAGAAAGAAAATGAAACTCAAGAAAAACAATATATATATTAGTAGAATTAAAGTTAAAGCAAAAGAAATACTAGATGAACTTGGTATACTGCAAGATGGTATGTTTAAACAAGAAATTGATAAAAGTATTTTAAAAAATGATATTTGTAAAAGAAGCTATTTGCGAGGTGCATTTTTAGCGGGCGGGTCAGTGAACAACCCGGAAACTTCATCATATCATTTAGAAATATTTTCATTATATGAGGAGCATTCAGCAGATTTAACAGCTTTAATGAATCAGTATGAATTAAATTCTAAACAGTTAGAGCGTAAAAAAGGTTACATTAGTTATTTAAAAGAAGCAGAAAAAATATCGGATTTCTTAAGTTTAATAGGTGGGTATCAAGCGTTGCTTAAATTTGAAGATGTTCGAATTATTAGAGATATGCGTAATTCAGTGAATAGACTTGTAAATTGTGAAACAGCAAATTTAAATAAAACCGTAAGTGCAGCGATGAAACAAGTAGAGAGTATTCAATTAATCGATAAAGAGATTGGAATAGACAATTTACCGGATCGTTTAAGAGAAGTGGCAAGATTAAGGATTGATAACCAAGATGTTTCTATTAAAGAACTTGGAGAAATGGTAAGTACAGGTAAAATTTCTAAATCAGGTATTAATCATAGGTTACGTAAATTAAATGAAATGGCAGATAAAATAAGAAGCGGCGAAACAATTAATTAAGTATATAAATAAAAACACCTTTCCAAAATAAATTGGAAAGGCGTTTTTTATTAAAAAATTATTTTATATCTTCAGGATGCATAACATCGTCGATTAAACCATAATCTTTAGCTTCATCAGCTGTTAAGAAGTTATCGCGGTCAGTATCTCTTTCGATTTTATCAATTGGTTGACCTGTTCTTTCAGATAAGATGTTGTTTAATTTTTCACGTGTGCGTAAGATATGACGAGCAGCGATTTCAATTTCAGTTGCTTGTCCTTGTGCACCACCAAGTGGTTGGTGAATCATTACTTCACTGTTAGGTAGAGCAAAACGTTTACCTTTTGCACCAGCTGCTAATAGGAATGATCCCATTGAAGCTGCCATACCTATACAAATAGTTTGTACGTCTGGTTTGATGTGTTGGATTGTATCATAGATAGCAAAGCCAGCTGTTACACTACCACCAGGTGAGTTAATGTAAAGATATATGTCTTTTTCAGAGTCTTGAGCTTGTAAGAATAATAATTGTGATACGATTGAGTTCGCTACGTTATCGTCGATAGCAGAACCTAACATAATAATGCGGTCTTTCAATAAACGTGAGTAAATATCATAAGCGCGTTCACCGCGGTTTGTTGTTTCTATAACTGTTGGTATTAAATTCATCAGTTAATCCTCCTTTGAATATGTTAATGACCATATCATACAACACAAAGTCAAACATGGTCAAAATATATGACCTACTGATGAATATTATAACTTAAATAGCTGATTTATACACAGGAAATTTGCGACAATTATTGTCAATGGTTGCATAAATGATATAATAGTTTCCGTAATCAATAAGCTGAGTGCAATGTATAAGCGTGACATCCATATTAAAATATTCGCATCTTTTTTTAATAATGTTTTCTGCTTGGCTGTAAGTCATTATAATCACTCCCTATAATTGATAACTTTATTATATAATGAAGATGTTAAGGCATTATAAATAAACAATTAAGATTTAACTCTCCGTAGTGTAACGGATAACACGCAAGATTCCGGTTCTTGAAATGGGCGTTCAATTCGTCCCGGGGAGGCTATTTTAACTAAAGGATGAGAACATGAACATTAAATTTTACATTGGACGAAATTGTGGTTTGTGTAAAGATGCGAAATATCAACTAGAATTTTTCAAAGAAACTTATGAAAAGCCTGTTAATATTGAAACAATACATATAGAAGATAATGATTATTTATTGAATGAATACATGCTTAGAATTCCAATTGTCATGTATCAAGATAAAATACTTCAAGAAGGAAATATTGATTTCGTAACATTATTAGAAGAAGTAGAAAAATTAAGTTAAATCAAATTGCTTTTACTTGCAATCAGTTTGCAGTGGGTGTATTATAATAACTGTAAACAGATATTATTTTTTTGACCCACATGGGACAAAAAATGTCTAACCCAGGTTAGAAAATGCCCATCTGTTAATTTGTGAGGAGGGACATGTTTATGGAAGATTTGTTAAAGATACAACATAGACTTGTGCCTGACCTAATTGACAAGATGTATCGACGTTTTAATATTTTATCAACGATTGAGAAGAAGCAACCTATTGGCAGAAGAACATTAAGTGATGTTATGAATATTACTGAACGGGTATTGAGAACAGAGATAGAAATTTTAAAACAGCAAGATTTAATCCGCGTTCAATCTACAGGTATGAAACTAACTGAGACTGGCGAGCACACGTTAGCATCGTTATCTCATTACCTCACATTATATTCAAGTTTCAATCACTTAGAAGATGAGATTTTCAATCAATATGGCGTGAAAGTTCATATCGTAAGAGGTAACTCTGATAAAGATGAAACAGTTAAGGCGGAGATGGGAAATGTAACGGGAGAATTACTTGAACAGTCTTTATATGATAAAGCATCTGTTTCAGTAACTGGTGGATCGACGATGGCTAAAGTTAGTGAGTCATTACATCCATTAGATAAAGACATTTTGTTCACACCAGCTCGTGGCGGCTTGGGAGAAAATGTAGTATTTCAAGCTAATACGATTTGTGCAAGCATGGCAAATAGAACTGGTGGGTCGTATAAGGTCTTGTATGTTCCAGACCAAGTAAGCGAAAGCTCATATGAGACTTTGCTGAAAGAACCAGCTGTTATAGAGGTTCTGGATGCAATTCGTCGCTCGGATTTTATTATTCACGGGATTGGTGATGCGCTGAAAATGGCTGAAAGAAGAAAGTCTTCAGATGAAGTCTTAAGTCAATTGAAACATCATCATGCAGTCGGAGAAGCTTTTGGTTATTATTTTAATGCCAAAGGCGAGGTCGTACATCGTGTCAAAACGATTGGTTTGCAAC
The DNA here is from genome assembly GCF_049310805.1 of Mammaliicoccus sp. JADD-157. Taxonomy (NCBI): domain Bacteria; kingdom Bacillati; phylum Bacillota; class Bacilli; order Caryophanales; family Staphylococcaceae; genus Mammaliicoccus; species Mammaliicoccus sp. JADD-157. The sequence continues at coordinate 501,833 of NZ_JBMOVZ010000001.1, forward strand.
TAGAAGATTTAGCGACAAAAACAAATATTTTTGCAGTAGCGGGCGGTGCATCGAAAGCAGATGCGATTAAAGCATATCTTGAAATTGCACCGAAGAATACCATTTTGGTAACTGATGAAAGTGCTGCAAAAGCAATAATCAATGCGGAATAAAAGGTTAATAGCCTTTTTCAAATAACAAATTTAAAGGAGGCCATCATAATGGCAACTAAAGTAGCAATTAATGGATTTGGTAGAATAGGTCGTTTAGCATTTAGAAGATTACAAGAAGTAGAAAATATCGAAGTAGTAGCAATCAACGATTTAACAGATGACGCTATGTTAGCTCATTTATTAAAATACGATTCTACACAAGGTCGTTTCAAAGATGAAGTAGAAGTAATTGAAGGCGGATTCCGTGTAAATGGTAAAGAAATCAAAACTTTCGAAAATCCTAACCCTAAAGAATTACCTTGGGGAGACCTAGACATCGATGTAGTATTAGAATGTACTGGTTTCTTCGCTGATAAAGAAAAAGCTCATGCTCACATCGACGCAGGTGCTAAAAAAGTATTAATTTCAGCTCCAGCTTCAGGCGACTTGAAAACAATCGTATACAATGTTAACCATGATGAATTAGATGGTTCAGAAGAAATTGTATCTGGTGCATCTTGTACTACTAACTGTTTAGCTCCAATGGCTAAAGTATTAAATGATGAATTCGGTATCGTTGAAGGATTAATGATGACAATTCATGCTTATACTGGTGACCAAAATACACTAGATGCTCCACATGCTAAAGGTGACTTCCGTCGTGCTCGTGCAGCAGCTGAAAACATTGTACCTAACTCAACTGGTGCAGCTAAAGCAATTGGCTTAGTTATCCCAGAATTAAAAGGTAAATTAGATGGATCAGCTCAACGTGTTCCAGTAGCAACTGGTTCAGTAACTGAATTAACAGCAGTATTAGATAAAGAAGTATCTGTAGAAGAAATCAACGAAGCAATGAAAAATGCTACAAATGATTCATTCGGATACACTGAAGATGAAATCGTTTCTTCTGATGTTATCGGCATCACTTACGGTTCATTATTCGACGCAACTCAAACTCGTGTAATGACAGTTGGAGACCGTCAATTAGTTAAAACTGTTGCTTGGTATGACAACGAAATGTCTTACACTTCACAATTAGTTCGTACTTTAGAATATTTAGCTGCAGAAGCTAACAAATAATTTAATTAAATGAACTAAATAGGTTATGCTTATGAGTAAGCGGGGAGCACAACGCTTCTCCGCTTATTTTTAATCGTTAAGCATTTTCTATTATTCAGAGGAGGAAGACTAGTCATGGCAAAAAAGAATGTTAAAGATATTGACTTAAAAGGTAAAAAGGTACTTGTAAGAGCAGATTTTAATGTACCAATGAAAGACGGAGCAATTACAAATGACAACAGAATCGTTCAAGCGCTTCCTACTATAAAATATATTGCCGAACAAGGCGGTAAAGTTATTTTATTCTCACATTTAGGTAAAGTGAAAACAGAAGAAGATAAAAAAGAATTATCACTTAAACCAGTAGCAGAACGCTTAAGCGAATTATTAAATGAAAAAGTAACATTTGTTCCTGAAACTCGTGGCGAAAAATTAGAAAATGCTATCAATGATTTATCTGAAGGTGGAGTGTTATTATTTGAAAACACACGTTTCGAAGATGTAGATGGCAAGAAAGAATCTAAAAATGATCCTGAATTAGGTAAGTATTGGGCTTCTTTAGGCGATGTATTTATTAATGATGCATTTGGTACAGCACACCGTGAACATGCATCTAACGTTGGTATCGCATCTAATGTTGAAACAGCATCAGGATTCTTAATGGATAAAGAAATTAAATTTATCGGTGGCGTAGTAAATAACCCAGAACGTCCTTTAGTAGCTATTTTAGGTGGTGCTAAAGTTTCAGATAAGATTGGCGTAATTGAAAACTTATTAAATATCGCTGATAAAGTTATTATCGGTGGTGGAATGGCATATACATTCTTTAAAGCACAAGGTAAAGAAATTGGATTATCATTATTAGAAGAAGATAAAATTGATTTTGCTAAAGAATTACTAAATCGTGCAGGAGATAAAATTATCCTTCCAGTAGATTGTAAAGTAGCAAAAGAATTTTCAAATGATGCAAAAATCACTGAAGTTTCTATAGATGAAATTCCATCTGATCAAGAAGCAATGGATATTGGTCCTAAGACAGTAGAATTGTTCACTGAAGCTCTAGAAGGGGCTAACACTGTTGTTTGGAACGGTCCAATGGGCGTATTTGAATTCAATAACTTTGCTAAAGGTACAATCGGTGTATGTGAAGCTATCGCAAACTTAAAAGATGCAACTACTATTATCGGTGGCGGAGATTCTGCTGCAGCGGCAATGGACTTAGGATTTGCTGATGACTTTTCACACATTTCAACTGGTGGCGGTGCTTCACTAGAATATCTAGAAGGCAAAGAATTACCAGGTATCGAAGCTATTTCAGAAAAATAATTATAAAAGGAGTTAATATATCATGAGAAAACCAATTATCGCAGGTAACTGGAAAATGAACAAAACAGTTCAAGAAGCAAAAGACTTTGTTAATGAACTTCCAGCTTTACCTGATACAAACGAAGTTGATTCAGTAATTTGTGCACCAACTTTACAATTAGATGCACTTGTTAATTTAACAAAAGAAGGCGTAGCAGAAGGATTACAAATCGGTGCTCAAAATGCTCACTTTGAAGACAGTGGTGCGTTCACTGGTGAAACTTCTCCAGCAGCATTAGAAGATTTAGGCGTAAAATATGTTGTCCTTGGACACTCTGAACGTCGTGAATACTTTGGTGAAACAGATGAAGATGTTAACAAAAAAGCATTAGCTGTATTTTCTCATAATATGACACCAATTATTTGTGTAGGTGAAACTTTAGATGAAAGAGAAGCAGACAAAGCTGAATCAGTAGTAGGCGACCAAGTTGAAGCTGCTCTTAAAGGATTCACTGAAGAACAAGTTAAATCAACAGTTATAGCTTATGAACCTATTTGGGCTATTGGTACTGGTAAATCTTCAACTTCAGAAGATGCTAACCAAATGTGTGCACATGTTCGTAAAGTTGTAGCAAATGCATACTCACAAGAAGCTGCAGATGCACTTCGTGTTCAATATGGTGGTAGTGTTAAACCTGAAAACATTAAAGAATATATGGCTCAATCAGATATCGATGGCGCATTAGTTGGCGGCGCTTCATTAAAAGTTGATTCATTTGTAGCACTATTAGAAGGTGCAAAGTAATGGCTAAACAACCAACAGCACTTATCATACTTGATGGATTTGCAAACCGTGAAGAAGAACATGGTAATGCGGTTAAACAAGCCAACAAACCAAACTTTGATAGATATTACAATAAATATCCACATAACGAATTATCAGCTTGTGGTCTAGATGTTGGACTACCAGAAGGTCAAATGGGTAACTCTGAAGTAGGTCACTTAAATATTGGTGCCGGCAGAGTTGTTTATCAAAGTTTAACTCGTATTAATAAGTCTATAGAAGACGGCGATTTCTTTGAAATTGAAGCATTAAAAGAAGCAATGCAACATGTCGTAAAAAATGATTCAACATTACATTTAATGGGATTATTATCAGACGGTGGTGTTCACAGTCACTACAAACATCTATTTGCTTTACTAGAATTAGCTAAAAAGCAAGGTGTTAAAAAAGTTTATGTTCATGGATTCTTAGATGGTCGTGATGTTGATCAAAAATCAGCTATCAGATATATCGAAGAAACTGAAAATAAATTCGAAGAAATAGGCATTGGACAATTTGCTTCTATTTCTGGTCGTTACTATGCAATGGACAGAGATAATCGTTGGGATCGTGAAGAAAAAGCATATAATGCAATGTCTAATGGTGAAGGTCCTGTTTACCCAACAGCTGTTGAAGGTGTTGAAGCAAACTATAAAGATGGACTTACAGACGAATTTGTTGTGCCATTTATCGTGAAAGATGAAGAAAAAGGCGTTGAAAATAATGGCGTTAACAGTCATGACGCAATGATATTCTTCAACTTCCGTCCCGATAGAGCAGCACAATTAAGCCAAGTTTACACAAATGAGAAATTCGAAGGTTTCGAAATCAAACGTAAACTAGAAGATTTATATTTCGTAACGTTCACAAATTATAGTGATGATGTGTTTGCTGAAGTAGCTTTCAAACCAGTTGATATTAAAAATACAATCGGTGAAGTTGCTGAGAAGAACAATTTAAATCAATTACGAATTGCTGAAACTGAAAAATTCCCACATGTAACTTACTTTATGAGTGGTGGTTCACATGCTGAATTTAACGGTGAACGTCGTGTGCTAATTGACTCACCAAAAGTAGCAACATATGATTTAAAACCTGAAATGAGTGCTTACGAAGTTAAAGATGCTTTAATCGGTGAATTAGATAAAGGTGATTTAGATTTAATCATTTTAAACTTTGCTAACCCGGATATGGTTGGTCATAGTGGAATGCTTGAGCCAACTATTAAAGCTATCGAAGCAGTAGATGAATGTCTAGGTGAAGTAGTAGATAAAATATTATCTATGAATGGTACGGCAATTATAACAGCTGACCATGGTAACTCTGATGAAGTATTAACAGATACTGAATCACCAATGACTACACATACAACAAACCCTGTTCCTGTTATTGTAACTAAAGAAGGGGTAGAAGTAAGAAGTGGTGGCAAACTAGCAGATTTAGCACCAACACTTATTGACTTACTAGGAGTAGAACAACCAGAAGATATGACTGGTGAATCATTAATTAAAAAATAATTAACTATTATGAAAAAGGAGTTTTAAATATGCCAATTATTACAGATATTTATGCACGCGAAGTATTAGATTCACGTGGTAACCCAACAGTAGAGGTAGAAGTATTAACAGAAAGTGGTGCTTTTGGTAGAGCATTAGTACCTTCAGGCGCTTCAACTGGTGAATATGAAGCAGTTGAATTACGTGACGGAGACAAAGATCGTTACTTAGGTAAAGGTGTACTTAAAGCAGTAGAAAATGTTAACGAAATTATTGCACCAGAAATTATCGAAGGTGAAATTTCAGTTTTAGAACAAGTATCAATCGATAAATTAATGATCGCTTTAGATGGTACGCCAAACAAAGGTAAATTAGGCGCAAATGCTATCCTTGGTGTTTCAATCGCAGTAGCTCATGCAGCTGCAGATTTCTTAGGACAACCTTTATACAAATATCTTGGTGGATTCAACGGTGTTCAATTACCAGTTCCAATGATGAACATTGTAAACGGTGGTTCACACTCTGACGCACCAATTGCTTTCCAAGAGTTCATGATTTTACCGGTAGGTGCAGAATCATTCAAAGAAGCATTACGTTGGGGAGCTGAAATCTTCCATAACTTAGCTAAAATCTTGAAATCTCGTGGTTTAAACACAGCAGTAGGTGACGAAGGTGGATTCGCTCCTGAATTCGAAGGTACTGAAGATGGCGTTGAAACTATCTTAGAAGCTATTAAAGCTGTTGGCTTAGAGCCAGGTAAAGATGTAGTTTTAGGATTTGACTGTGCAGCTTCAGAATTCTTCGAAAACGGCGTATATGACTATGCTAAATTCGAAGGTGAACACGGTGTTAAACGTTCAAGCGAAGAACAAGTTGATTTCTTAGAAGAGTTAGTTAACAAATATCCTATCATCACTATTGAAGACGGTATGGACGAAAACGACTGGGACGGATGGAAAATCCTTACTGACCGTATCGGAGACCGCGTTCAATTAGTAGGTGACGACTTATTCGTTACAAATACTGAAAAATTATCAGAAGGTATCGAAAAAGGTATCGGTAACTCAATCTTAATCAAAGTTAACCAAATCGGTACATTAACTGAAACATTCGAAGCTATCGAAATGGCTCAAAAAGCTGGTTACACTGCAGTTATTTCTCACCGTTCAGGAGAAACTGAAGATACTACAATTTCAGATATCGCAGTTGCTACTAATGCTGGTCAAATTAAAACTGGTTCATTATCTAGAACAGATCGTATTGCTAAATACAATCAATTATTACGTATCGAAGATGAATTATATGAAACTGGTAAATTTGAAGGTATAAAAGCTTTCTATAACTTATCTAAATAATTGTGCATTTAATATAAAATGATTCACAAAATATGAGACTAGTATGAATATATCTATTCTCAAAATTAAACCATCGATTTGTTGGATTTCACATTATCTAACAGATTGGTGGTTTTTTTATATTAAAACAAACTATTTTTACAGTAACGCTTTAACGCTTTAAATTAAATGTGTCATTATCATTCCATTACGTGTTAAAATGGGCTATAATATAGAGAATTATGTTTATAGGAGGATTTCACAGATGACGATTAATTTAAAAAGTGCAAAATCACCTTGGTCTAGTTTAGATGGTGTAGAAAAATTAAGTTTGCATCCAACAGATCAAGTATTTAATAAAGAAATTATTATACCAGGGAGTAAAAGTGTAACGAATCGTGCTTTTATTTTAGCAGGGTTTAGTAAAGGTACTTCAAAGTTATCTGGTTATCTTAAAAGTGATGATACTTATTGGTGCATGGAAACATTAAAGAAATTAGGAGCAACTTTCGAGTTTGAAGGAGATTCAATCAATATTACTGGTGTAGATATGGAAAGTCTTCCAGAAGAACAAACAGTATTCATTGGTTCAGCAGGCACGACCGCTCGATTTTTACCTGGTATTTTAGGGACACAAGATAAAAGTGAAATTACTATCACTTCTACGGAACAATTAGCTGGTAGACCACATAAAACTTTACATGATGCACTTATCCAATTAGGAGTAGAAGTCTCTTATATTGAAAAAGAAGGCCAACTTCCAGTAAAAATTAAAGGGACACCTGAAAATGGTGGTAAAGTCATGATAGCAGGCGATAAATCTAGTCAGTTTATTAGTGGATTATTACTTGCTGCACCATTGTTTAATCAAACAACAGAAATTGAATTAACAACAGAGATAGTACAAAGTGCATACGTAGATATCACGATAGAATTAATGGAACAATTTGGAATAAGCGTAGAAGTCTCAGATGACTATAAACATATGAAGGTTGAAAAAGGTTCTTATCAAGCGACTAATTTACCTTTAGAAGCCGATTTATCAACTGCTTGTTATTTTATGGCTCTAGCAGCTCTGAACAAATCGACAATTAAGATTAATCATTTAAACCTAAAAACCCATCAACCTGATTTAGAAGTTGTAGACATTTTAGAAAAAATGGGTGCTACTGTTAAAAAAGGTGAAGATTATGTCGTTATTACTGGCCCAGAACAGCTCAAAGGTAATTTAACAATCGATATGAATGCATGTTCAGACCAAGCACTTACAATCGGTACATTAGCAGCGTTTGCGGATGGTCCAATTACAATTACTGGTGTTGAACATATACGTAATCATGAGTGTAATAGAGTTGAAGCTTTAACTGAAAGCTTGACTAAGCTAGGGATTAACATACAAGAACATCAAGATGGATGGACGATTCAGCCAGGAGAGATTCAAAGTGCTACATTGGATACATTTGATGACCACCGAGTAGCTATGTCTCTTAGTTTAGTAGGCACAAAAGTAGATGGTATAACACTGCTTGACCCAGCATGTGTATCAAAGACTTGTCCAACGTACTTTGAAATGTTAAAATCTTTAGGCATGTCAATAGATTATGACTAATGAAAACTTGAGTGCATTTTGTAAATGTGCTATAATGCTACTGTTATAATAGACAGGAGGACCGAGTCCATGCATACATTTTTAATCGTCTTATTAATCATAGATTGTATTGCATTGATTACCGTTGTATTACTTCAAGAAGGTAAAAGTACCGGTTTATCAGGTGCAATTAGTGGTGGAGCAGAACAATTATTTGGTAAACAAAAGCAACGTGGAATAGATTTAGTTTTACACAGAACAACAATCATTCTAGCGATTTTATTTTTCTTAATTATGTTAGCAATAACTTACTTTAAAATGTAGTGGTCCGACGGGTAATGTCGGACTTTTTTATTTGTTTACAAGTGAAAAAAAGATACAATAGAGTTAAATAGAGTAAAAGGATGGTCGATCATGAGAATTCAATTACCTAAACCTTTCTTCTTTGAAGAAGGTAAACGCGCAGTATTACTTTTGCATGGATTTACAGGTAATTCATCAGACGTTAGACAATTAGGACGTTTCTTACAGAAAAAAGGATATACATCATATGCTCCGCATTATGAAGGTCATGGAAGACCACCAGAAGAAATATTAGAATCAAGCCCATATGTATGGTTTAAAGATTGCTTAGATGCATATGATTTTCTTGTGGAAAAAGGGTATACTGAAATAGCAGTAGCTGGACTATCATTGGGTGGCGTTTTTAGCTTAAAATTAAGTTTAAATCGTGATGTGAAAGGTATAGTAACTATGTGTTCTCCTATGTACATTAAGACAGAAGGTACTATGTTTGAAGGTGTACTAGATTATGCAAGAGAATTTAAAAAATATGAAGGTAAATCAAGTGAACAAATTGAAGAAGAAATGAAACATTTTCATCCGACAGACACTTTAACTGAATTGCAAAATACTATTCAAGCAGTTAGAGATCAAGTTGATGAAGTATTTGATCCTTTATTTGTAGTACAAGGCAAGCTTGATCAAATGATAAATCCTGATTCTGCTAATATTATTTATAATTCATCTTCATCTGATGATAAATATATTAAGTGGTATGAAGAATCTGGTCATGTTATAACAATCGGACAAGAAAAAGAGAAAGTATTTGAAGACGTATATCAATTCTTAGAATCATTAGATTGGTCCGAATAAGACACAATATAAAAACAAGAAAGGAGGCCCGCTATGAATCTAAGAGAAGAAGTTGAACAAATCATAAATGAGAAAGACTACACGCCCATGACGGTAAGTGAATTTCAAGACGTAATGGGATTAAGTAACGCTGATTCATTTAAAGAATTAATTAAAGTTCTAGTTGATTTAGAACAAACGGGTCAACTAGAAAGAACAAAGACGGATAGATATAAAAAGAAAAGAGATAAATCAGATTTAGTTAAAGGGAAGCTTAGCCAACATAAAAAAGGTTTTGCATTCTTAAGACCTGAAGATGATACAATCGAAGATATTTTTATACCACCAAATCAAATTAATAAAGCGATGGACGGCGATGAAGTATTAGTAGAAGTCGTTCCATCACGTGGAGACCACAAAGGTAAAATTGAAGGAAGAGTTAAGGCTATTACGACACGTAATATTACGCAAGTAGTTGGTACTTATACTGAAGCTAAACACTTTGGTTTCGTATTGCCAGATGATAAACGTATTACACAAGACATTTTTATCCCAAAAGGTAAAAATTTAGGCGCTGTTGAAGGGCATAAAGTACTTGTGGAAATTACGGAATATGCAGATGGTACTCATAATCCTGAAGGTCACGTTAAAGCAATTTTAGGGCATAAAAATGACCCTGGTGTTGATATTCTATCTATTATTTACCAACATGGAATCAATATAGAGTTTCCGGATAGTGTAATAGAAGAAACTAAAAAAGTACCAGACAAAATTAAACCAGAAGAAACTAAAAATAGACGTGATTTAAGAGATGAATTAACAATCACTATTGATGGTGCGGATGCTAAAGACCTAGATGACGCTGTATCTGTAAAAGCATTAGATAATGGATTAACAGAGTTAACAGTAAGTATCGCGGATGTAAGTTATTATGTAACTGAAAATAGTGAGTTAGATAAAGAAGCTTATGATCGAGGCACTAGTGTGTATCTTGTAGATAGAGTTATTCCAATGATACCTCACAGACTAAGTAATGGTATTTGTTCATTAAATCCAAATGAAGACCGTCTTACTTTAAGCTGTAGAATGGAAATTGATCAACAAGGCGAAGTTGTTCGCCATGAGATTTTTGAAAGTGTCATTCATTCAGATTATAGAATGACTTACACTGATGTAAATAGCATCATTGAGAACAAAGACCTTGAAATTAGAGAGAAATTTGCTGAAATCACACCTATGCTTGATTTAGCTAACCAATTATCACAACAATTAATTGCTAAACGTAAAAAACGTGGTGAAATTGATTTTGATATTAAAGAAGCTCAAGTATTAGTTGATGAAGACGGTATTCCAACAGATATTCAAGTTAGAGAAAGAAATGACGCTGAAAGATTAATCGAAAGCTTTATGTTATCTGCTAACGAAACAATTGCAGAACATTTCAGTAAATTAGAATTACCATTCATTTATCGTGTACACGAAAATCCAAAAGAAGAACGTTTAAATCAATTCTTTGAATTTATTACGAACTTTGGTATTACAGTTAAAGGTACAAGCGAAGATATTCATCCATCTACACTACAAAAAATTGTTCAAGAAGTAGCTGGTGAAAAAGAAGAAATGGTAATTGCCACTTTAATGTTAAGAAGTATGCAACAAGCAAGATATAGTGAAGAAAACTTAGGTCACTTCGGTTTATCAGCTGATTATTATACACATTTCACTTCACCAATTAGAAGATACCCAGATTTAATTGTGCATAGACTCATTCGTAAATATTTAATCGATAAATCAATGAATGATAAACAAATTAGACATTGGGAAGAAGTATTACCTGAAATTGCAGATCACACATCTACACGTGAAAGAAGAGCGATAGATGCAGAACGTGATACAGATGACCTGAAGAAATCAGAGTATATGATTCAACATGTTGGCGAAGTTTATACTGGTATAATCAGTTCAGTAGCTAACTTCGGTATGTTTGTAGAATTAGAAAACACTATCGAAGGTATGGTACACATTTCTAACTTAACAGATGATTATTATAATTTTGATGAGCGCAGTATGGCTATTATTGGTGAAAGACAAGCTAAAGTCTTTAGAATCGGTGATAAAGTAGAAGTCAAAGTTATAAATGTTAATGTTGATGAAAGAATGATTGATTTCCAAATCGTAGGTATGCCAATAGCTGAAAAGAATCGTGAAAAACTCGCAAGAGAAAAGACAATAAAAGCTAAAAAACGTGGACCATCGAAGGAAAACGATAAAAATAATAAGCATAAAAAAGGCAGAGCAAAAGGTAAACAAGGCGATAAAAACAATAAACCTTTTTATAAAGCAAAAGCCGTTAAAAAGAATGCAAGACGTAAGAAAAAATAGAAAGTAGGTGATGGATGTGCCAAAAGTACACAACAAACCTTTAGCACAAAATCGTAAAGCAAGCCATGATTATACAATAGAAGATACGGTTGAAGCGGGAATTGTATTACAAGGTACAGAAATCAAATCCATTCGCCGAGGTAGTGCAAACTTAAAAGATTCATATGCACGTGTATACAACGGAGAAATGTACGTTTACAATATGCATATTGCACCGTATGAAGAAGGTAACCGTTATAATCATGATCCATTAAGAAATCGAAAACTGCTCTTAAAAAGAAAAGAAATCGATAAATTATATGGTATCTCAAAAGAAAAAGGGTATTCATTAATACCGCTTAAACTATATATTAAACACGGTTACTGTAAAGTTCTTTTAGGGATAGCAAGAGGTAAACGAGATTATGATAAACGTCATGCGCTGAAAGAAAAAGAAGCAAAACGTGATGTAGAAAGAGCAATGAAGCATCGATATTAAGCAATTATATTGATTAATCAATAAAAAATTGTTATTATTAAATATACTTCTGCTAAAAGGAAGTATATTTCTTATTCAGGGGACGTTACGGATTCGACAGGGGTCCCCGAGCTTATGAAGCGTGTCGGAGGGTTGTCTCCGTCATCAACACAACAGTTATAATAACTGGCAAACAACAAAACTTAGCAGTAGCTGCGTAATAGCACTCTGCATCACCTAACAGCATCGCCTATGTGCTGTTAACGTGATTCAACTTAAGTAGGATACGCTCGTCACTGCCGTTTGAAGTCTGACGAGAAGAGATTAATCAAACTAGCGTTGTAATAGGGTGTCAGTCCCCTGATACAACGCGAAACAAAAAAGACTAGACTACACACGTAGAAACATTTGTATCAGGATCTCTGGACGCGGGTTCAACTCCCGCCGTCTCCACTACATAGCTCTCAACCATTGTGGTTGAGGGTTTTTATTTTGCATTAGTATAGTACAGAAATATGGAAAAACTATTAGTATATTAAACCTTTAGAAGTAATCATTGGTTTAATATTAATTAGTAAAAAAGACCATAAAAAATAACCATCTCTAGCTTTGGTCGGCAAGATGGTTATATAAATTCAATTCCGGCTACCGTCTTTTTAACGGGCTCATAAGGGCGATGCATGTATGTGCGTCGTCCTTTTTCTATATTCAAATTACTATAATTTAAATATATTGTCTATTAAAAATAATAGATGGGTTTTATAATGAAAGTATATTAGAATCTAATGACTGGTACTTCAGTTGAAATAAAAAATTTAAAATTTGCACAGATTCAAGCGATTATATGCATTTTCTGTAAATAGACAAATTTTGGTAATGAAGATAAAATGTTAAAGTGAGCAAGTTGGATAGATGGTGGCTAATCTCTTTAAATAAGGGGTGATGCCTATGAAATATGGTTTGACTCCTAGAAAGGTGTAACATTGACTGATTATGAATTACTGATGATTGTCATGTCAATCATTGGTTTAGTATTAATTAGTAAAAAAGACCATAAAAAATAACCATGTCTAACTTTGGCAGGTTGCGAGATGGTTATTTAATAGCCGTTACTTAATCAAGTCACCGTCTTTTTAACGGGCTCATAAGGAGCGATGCATGTATGTGCATCGTCCTTTGTATATTTAAATTACCACATTTTACATATATTGTCTATAAAGAACAAAAAATGAGCTGTTAAATGAATTTTGTATAAGTTGTGTTAGAATAATCTATAAATTAAATTTAAGAGGTGATTACATATTATCCAATCAATAAATCATGTAACTTATTCGGTATCAGATCTAAAAAAATCTATTGTTTTTTATAAAGATATTTTAAAAGCTAGGATTCTCGTAGAAAGCGACAATACAGCGTATTTTACTATAGGCGATTTGTGGTTAGCGTTAAACGAAGAAAAAGATATACCAAGAAATGAAATTCATTATTCATATACACATATGGCATTTACAATTAATGAAAGTGAATTTGATATATGGTATCAATGGTTAAAAGATAATAATGTGAGTATATTAAAAGGACGCAATAGAGATTTAAGAGATAAAAAATCAATTTATTTTACTGATCCAGATGGTCATAAGTTAGAGTTACATACAGGTACGTTACAAGATAGATTAGATTTTTATAAAGAAGAAAAGCAACATATGAAGTTCTATATTTAAGTAGGTTAAATTATAACAACAGTGACAAACCTTCAATAGAATAAATGAGTTACTTAATTTATAAATTTTTAAGTTACACCACAACTAATAAACATGTTTCTAAGTTAGAAATCAAAATATGGTTAAACAATTTATAATAAGGAATAACAGATAGTTGATTAATTGAATTAAAAATTGGTTTAGTATTAATTGGTAAGAAAGACCATAAAAAATAACCATCTCTAACTTTGACCGGTTTTGATGGTTATTTTTAAATAAATTTGTAAACTAAGTCACCGTCTTTTTAACGGGCTCATAAGGGGCGATGCATGTACGTGCATCGTCCTTTATATATAAAATATCATAATTTACATATATTGTCTATTTGAAATAATAAATGTGTTTCATAATGTAACTATATTAAATCTGATGATTAATAACTCTATTGAATTAAAAAATTAAAATTTATATAGATTCAAACTAATATATGCGCTTTCTGTAAATAGACAAAAATTGGTAATGAAGATAAAATGTTAAAGTGAGCAAGTTGGATAGATGGTGGCTAATCTCTTTAAATAAGGGGTGATGCCTATGAAATATGGTTCGACTCCAAGAAAGGTGTAACATTGACTGATTATGAATTACTGATGATTGTCATGTCAATCATTGGTTTAGTATTAATTAGTAAAAAAGACCATAAAAAATAACCATCTCTAACTTTAGCCGGTTTTGATGGTTATTCAATAATTTATTAAAACGAGGCCACCGTCTTTTTAACGGGCTCATAAGGGCGATGCATGTATGTGCGTCGTCCTTTTTTTATATTTAAATTACCACATTTTACATATATTGTCTATATATTTTGTTACTTATTAGCTCAGTGGTAACTATCATTTTGTTTGATTATTTCATTAAAAATATTATGTTTATATTAGCACAAATACAATATTTTTCATTAGATGAAAATACAACTGTTCAAAAACTATCAACTTATTCAATAATTGTCTTACTCTCACGATTATTAAAACATTCTCTTATTTGTTTTTCGGTAATTCTCTTAGTTGATAGTTTTGGTAATTGATCAATATCAAAATATTGTACCGAACTTGTTTCTATACTTGTTGTTAGGTTTCCACTTAATTTTTTACAATAATAAACTAACTTATAATAGTGTGCTAATGAATTTTCTGGATTAGACTTATTAGTATCATATACTGCAATAAGATTGGATACAGAAACTGATAAACCAGTTTCTTCTATCACTTCTTTCACTACATTTTCTACTGGTGAAGTTCCTACGTCAGCAAAACCTCCAGGTAACGACCAAGATTTTGTTTTAGAATCTTCTACTAATAAAACATTATTGTCTTTATCTAAAATTAAAGCTCTTACATCAATTTTAGGTGTAGGGTAACCAGCTTCCTTTTCTAATGTTAAGTTCTTGTTATTGGTCTGAGAATTTATGAATTCTTGAGTTATATCAAAAATTTCATTGAACCTCTCTACGTCATATGGGTCCTTGGAATAATTAATACCAGAGTTTGAAATAGCTAATAACTTTTGGAAAAATTGTTTACTATCCATAATTACACCTCAATTCCTTTAAGTATATATTATCTTAAATAGAAATTATGGACTAATCATAAGTCTATAAAAAGAAAGTTGATAAATAACTAGTGTGTAATTAATAGTTGAAATATTTATAATTAATAACAATAAAAAAATAGATAATTTAATTACATCTATTAATTTACTGATAAAACATATATTATTGAAGGTAATATATGTAATGGGGTGAGTTTGAATGGGAAATAATAATCAAAAACCGAGTAGTAGTAAAGGATGGCTTTGGGCATTATTAGGCTGTTTAGGTGGAGTAATAATTATAATGTTAATTATCGCAGTTGTAGTAATGTTATTTATCAAAGGAGTAGATGAAGGAATTAATGGAACAGAAGAAGAAAAAAACAAACGTACTAAAATTGCAGATGAGAAATTTAAAATCGGAGATACAGTTAAAGCAGATGGCGTAGATATTACATTAGAGAAAGCTGAATTTGTAACACCATCAGATGAATATTCAAGTAATCCTGATAACGGAAAAGCTTTAAAAGTTTATCTAAAATTTAAGAATAGTAATGAAGATCAAATTTTAATTCAAGATGCTGATTTTAGTATGAAAGCAGGTGGTGAAAACTATGAATTATGGTATGGGAACGGGGATACTAGCGATGGTTTTTCACATCAATTGAACAAAGAAAATACAGGTTCTGGTTATGTAACATTTGATGTTCCTGAAAATGATAATTACACTTTAGAAATGGATTTTACACCTAATTTCAATACGGTTAAAGCAAAATGGGAAATAGACAAAAAAGATATAAAATTAGTTAATAACAGTTATAAGCAATCTAGTGAAGATCCAACCAATGAATCAACTGAAGATTCAGCTTATGATAATTCGGCCGATGAAACATCTGATGAAATAGACGATGAAGCAGTTACACGTGATGATGTCATGGACTTTGTGGAGGATTATGAAGATGAAACATTAGATACGGATACTTATACATTTAAAGAGCCAGAAAAAAGAAATGATGGAAGTTGGGGATTTGCTTTCTATACTAAAGATGGTGACTTAGCTGGATCTTATATTGTAGATGAAGACGGAGTGGTTAGTAAATTTGATGAAGATGGAATTGAAGAATAATATATTTAAAATCATATCAATAATGTTTTTATAAGTGATAAGTTCGATAAATAAACATTATTAAAGGGGGAATATGTAATGAAAAAGTTATTTATTTTATTATTTGTAAGTTTATTAGTATTAGGGGCATGTGGACAAAAAGAAGAAACCTCATCTAAATCAGAAACCACAAAACAATCAGATGATAAAGAAAATAAAAAGCAAGATGAGAAAAAAGGTAAGGCTAAAGAAGATGAAAAGAATGACACTGATAATAAATCAGAAGAACAATCTACTGAAGAAATAACAACTAATCAATCAAAGTCAGAAGAAGAGGATAGAGCTGAACAAATTCCTGAAGAACAGCAACCAGTAGAAGAAAATACATTTGAACAACCTACACAACAAGAGTCTCAAACACAAGAACAACGTCAACAAACGGAAGAAATAGTTGAAGACAATAGTATCAATAAAGATGCTGAATTCTATGAAAGTCTACCTCAAGAAGAAAAAGATAAAATAGCTAGACAAATTGAAATTCAATCAAAAATTAGTGAAGATGATTCTAGATGGGAGGATCAATATGAGATTAACATGAGGGATGATATTTCAGA
Organism: Mammaliicoccus sp. JADD-157; assembly: GCF_049310805.1. NCBI lineage: Bacteria > Bacillati > Bacillota > Bacilli > Caryophanales > Staphylococcaceae > Mammaliicoccus > Mammaliicoccus sp. JADD-157. The sequence goes on from NZ_JBMOVZ010000001.1 coordinate 518,545, forward strand.
TGATGAAAGAGATAGATTGTCAGATGAAGTTTGGAAATAATAAAAAACCTCACACTATATGAGGTTTTTTTATAAGTAGTGATAAACATGAAACGTTATTTAATGATGTGACTTTACATAATTTCAACAGGGTGTTTTATGCTTCACAGCGTACATTCGGATTAAGTGTACAAATTCTTATTTAATGTATAATTATATAAAGAGGGAATCGCTTAAAAGGGGGTCTTTTATGATAAATGAAAAATTTATTCAATTTGCTGATGTTGAATGTAAGAATTCTAGTGAAATATATCGGAAATTATCTTATTATATTGCTCAAGATAAAGATTTGATAGAAATATGTAATTATGCTCCTATTAACCAACCAATCCCAAATCTTTTTTTGGGATCGGTTAATTATTTATTATTAAAAGGATATGATAATAATTTATATGATGAATATTATGTGAATGAAACTTCAGATTTAATAAGAAAATTTAAAGAATTTTGTATAAAAAACAAAATCGAAATAATTAAAATTATGAATAATAAATTAGTACAAACTAATGAAGTTAGACGATCCTCTTATATATTTCCAATACTTTGTTATATTAATGATAAAAGAAAAATTAATTTATTAGAAATAGGTTGTAGCGCTGGTTTACAGTTATTAGCTGATAAATACAGGTATAAATATGATGTTTATCCAGGATACAAAGGAAATTTAACTTCTGATTTAACAATTAGTTCAGCAATTACAAAGGGTGAGTTTGGCTCGTATATAGATGAACAAATGGATATTGGTAAAAGAATTGGAATTGACCTTAATACCATTGATTTTACCAAGGATGAGGAATTTTTATGGTTAAAAGCACTTATTTGGCCTGAACATAATGACAGACGAATTTTACTTGAAAAAGCAAGAGATACAGTAATTAATGAAAGTTTAAAATTAAAAGAAGGAAATGCCTTAGAAATACTTATTGAAGAAGTTAAGAAAATACCAACAGACGAAAATTTATTAATTTTTCATACACACGTTGCCAATCAAATGAGTATAAAAGAGAAAGAATATCTAGTAAAGACTATTGAAAACATAGGGAAAAATAGAAACTTATATCATCTTTATAATAATATTAATGATAAATTATTACATTTGGATAGTTACAAAAGCGGCGAAAAACATCCAAAAATTGTTGGACAAACAGATGGTCATGGAAAATGGTTTGAGTGGAATTTATAAAAAATTACATAGTATTCATATTACATTGAATTAACTTTCAATAATTTAAGAGAATGAATTAATTTATAAAAGTTAAAAAGGAGGTATATACTTGTCAAAAACTATTATATATTTTATCAGACATGCAGAATCGCCGTTCATATTTGGGGAAGAATTAACTCGTCCATTAAGCAAAAGGGGTAAAAGTGATGCATTATTAGTGAAAAATAAGTTGTCTGATATTAATTTTGATCAATTTATATCAAGTTCTTATCAAAGGGCTAAAGAAACTATAGAACCATTAGCTAATGGAAAGTATATAAAATTATTTAATGAATTAAGAGAAAAAGCTTTAAAAGGTCAATTTGCTATAGAATATGATGAAATAGAACAAGCGATAAAAAAATCATTTCAAGATAGAGATTATAAACTTAGCGGTGGAGAAAGTACAAATGAAGTACAAAAGAGAAGTATACCTATTATATTAAATATATTGAATGATTCAAGTTTAAGTACAGTTGCTATTGGTACACATGGAAATATACTAACGGGAATACTAAATTATTTTGATAAAACTTTCGGTTTTGATTTCTGGAAGAATTCATCAAAACCAGATATTTATAAATGTGACTTTAATGGCGTGAAGTTATTATCAGTGGAAAGAATTAAATTTTATTAATATCAAAATAGAACATAAAATATGTAATAGTATTGAAAGGTAGGTTATGCGTTTGGAAATTAAGATTGTAAATAATTTTAAAGATGATTATATAGATTCAATATATGTACGTACTGTTCAGTTGGTTGGTTTAACAAAGATGAAAAAACAATCAAAGAAATATTTACTAGAAGTAGCCATATTTCAATAGCTTTATATAATAATGAAGTTATAGGTTTTGCTAGAGCTTTATCAGATGGTATTTATAACGCGGCTATATACGATTTAGTTGTTAAAGATAATTATCAAAAATTGAATATAGGTCGCAAGATACTAGAAAATATTCTGTTAGAAATTGGAGATTTATCGTGTATTCATTTGATTTCAACAACAGGTAATTGTGAATTTTATTATAAGGCTGGCTTTAGAAAATTAAAAACAGGTATGGCTATATATCAAAACTCTAAATTGAAGGAAGAATATACAGAATAAATATTTGTAAGTTTGGATTATATTTTAAAAAATATATTTCAATCCAACTGTTTTCTAGTACTATTTCTCTGATGTTTTACTATCTTGTACTAATATTTAATGAGTATTGGGGTTTAATCAAAACTCATATTTTAGCCTCCTTACCTAATGTGACAATAATGTTCGTTTAAAAACATCAAGGTGTTTGGTAGCATTAATATAAACCTTTAAGGAGGGAATATTATGTTTCTAGATGTGTTCGGATACTTATTGGGTTCTGGTTTTTTAATACTTGGTATTTGTGCTTTGTATTTTATGTCTTATGAGATGTATGAAGTTTTTACAAAAGGTGAGAAAACTGTAAGTTTCAAGGGAACTACTTACTTTGCATTAGGATCTGTATTTTGTGGAGTAGTTTTGATTATTATGGCAAACGTTCTTTGAATTTATTAAAATATACGTAAAACACTCCAAAAGTTTAACTTTTGGAGTGTTTATTTTTATATATCATCCTCTAATATATTCGTATTCTTTATAGAGAATCCTGTGATTTTATCGGAAAATGCTGCAAATAGTGCTGCTAAAATTACATAGGCGATTGATCCGATTATATAATGTGTTTCTAAATCAGTGATTAATAGGTATGTTTCTGCAAGTAGTAACACAACAGAAATACCGATTAAAGTTTTGAGTAATGCTGGTGGTAGTTTGATAGGTGCATTAGTGTATGCTTCAGGATATAGCTTAGGTAATCGTCCTGCTGCAACTACTGGGAACATAAATACGATTAATGAAAGGCTTGTTCCAAGTTGTGCTACTACGTTTAGCGATACGTTTGTTAAAATTGGCACTGCTCCAATGATATAGAAAATAGTGAGTAACCAATGTGGTGTTCCAAATTTTTCGTTTACTGCTCCTAATTTCTTAGGTAAGACGCCATCTTGTGTGGCTACATATAAACTTTTTGTTACCCAAGTGAATGTTGCATTTAATGTTGTTGCTAGAGCAAACATGGCACCACCTACAATGAAGATAACAAATACAGGTTTTGGTAATACTTCATTAGCTACTGCTGTTAAAGGCTGACCTGCAACTTGTTCAATAGGTAAGACACCTACTGCAACTGCAGCAATTAAAGCATAGAAGAACCCGATTAGTACTGTAGATCCTATAATAACGATAGGTAAATCTCGTCGAGGATTCTTCATTTCTCCACCTAATTCCGCAACGAATTGTGCACCTCCAGTTGCAAAACCTACCAATCCAATTGCAGTAAAGAAGCCTGTGAATCCTGCTGGAAACATTGTTTCTGGTTGGAAAACTGTATAATCTACTTTAGGTAATCCGAAGATAACAAAACAACTTAATGAAAGGATTAAAATAATAACCATCCATTTATTAATGATAGAAGCTGTTTTTACACCAACTAAATTCACAATAAATAGTAATGTTAATAAACTAAAAGCAATTGGTGTGATAGGTGCGTCCGGTAAAACGCCTTGTAAATATTGTGCAAAGGAAATAGCGTACATTGCTAATGTAATTTGCATCAATGTAAACATGCATAGCCAAAACACACCAATTTTTGGTGATAACAACCGACTGGTATATTTATATAAACCTCCTGTAGTAGGGAGCGTACCTCCTAAAATAGCAATTGGTGACATCGCAATAATACCAAGTAATGAAGAAATTATATAAGCTAAAGTCACACCGCTACCAGACATTTGAATACCTATGCCAGTCATGGTCATAATCCCTGAACCGATAACTTGTCCTAGTGCGATACCCATGACATCACCTAGGCCTAAATTCTTCTTTAAATGAGTTGATTCAGACATAAGCGCCTCCGTGTATATGTATAATTAATAATTCATACTTCTAAACTAAGATAAAAGTACCACAAGTTATTATAGTCCAATTGAGAAAAATTATCAATTGGAACTTTGGCTTTTATATAAGTATAGTTATTTTTGAATTCCATGGGTTTTATTATTTACTTTTCTAACCTAAATATACTTATTGCTAGACCAATTAAGACTGTACCAATAGCGTAATCTAGCATACTTTTGATTTTTACATTATTAAAAATTTGTCTAATATAGTTAAATAAAAAGCTACATAAGAAGAACCAAATAAAAACAGTTAATATGAATAAAGAGGAAAGTACTAGAATCTGCATTGAACCATCTTCTTTAGTTATAAATTGGGGTAAAATGCTGACATAAAATAAAATTGCTTTTGGATTAAAAATCGTACTTATAAAACCTTGTTTATAAGACAATCTAAGTTTCATATCTGTTTTTATATCTTTATCAGTACTAATATTAAAGGCTTTTTTCGCATTTAAAATTGTTTTAATGCCTAGATATGCAATATATATTGAACCTAAAATCTTTATAACTGTAAAAACATAATAAGATGTCGTTAAAATAAATATTAATCCAAATGCTGCAAGTGCTGAATAAAAAACATGTGCACTTGAGATGCCCAAACCAGCCATAATACCGTTTTTCGCATTACCTTTTAATGTGTTATTCAATACAATGAAAAAGTCAGGCCCTGGGATTATGATGATCATTAAAGATATTACGATGAAGCTTAACCAATTATCCATATATACACCTCTCTGTTGATTAATGTTTCTCACAAATATATCAAAAATTAGTTTGAATAACTATATTATTTATAAAATAATTATATTTATTTTATAATTTGGTTTAAGTAAGTATAGCCGTTATAATCATCATAGATGAATAAGAGATTATATATGAATACAATTAGAAATGAGGATTAATATGAAAATAGGTAAATATTCGATTGATTCAGTATGGCTAAGTCTTATTTTAGGCTTTATATTTGTAGCTTTAGTGTCCCCGTTTATGTGGGTTTCAGTTTTAGTATTAATAATCTTTGCGATAAAGAAAGATAAAATTAAAGAAGAAGAATGAAGTAAGTTTTTAGGTTATTTTGTCGACTATCTTTAATAAATAGGTAAATTACATATTAAACACTAACAGACCACGTTAATCTATTGATTGTTGTAATATTAATTCATCTTTTATAGGTATATTATAAACTCCTAATAAAGGTATACTTGGTTTTATTTTTCTAGCTTTGGCAACCGCATCCTTAATAATCTTTGTTATATAATAACCTCTTTTTTAAATAAAAAGTTAAAGCGTTTATATTGTCATTGGTGGTGATTATTTTTATATCCTTTATTTGTAGTTCTTGAGCTAATACTTCGACTTTATTTAGTAATTTTGTACTTATACCATGACTTTTCCTGTAAGCTATTTAATGAAATGATTTCAATATTATTATGTACTATATATGTGATAATGCCATATATGGTGTTATGGTCACGCATTAAATATCCTTTAAGTTCATATAGTGTTTCATTAATACTAGATTATAGTGTTATATAAAAGTATTATAGAAATGTAGATAATAGTTTGTAAAGATTATATCCCTTTAAGAAAGAGGTATTTTAAAATGGAACCTTATGTTTCTAAAGATATATTAGATATGGTTAGTACTGAATTTAATTTTTCTATAAACCAATTTGAGTTGGAAGTTTGTAATCATGAATATGAAGCTTTTAATTTCAATATTAATAATAATAGTTTTAAAAGTAGATTAGCTAAAAAGACACCTAAAAAAGCTGGATATTTTGTTACGTTATGGCTGAAAAATGAATTAGAAAAAAATAGGCCGTACAATTATGATGAAATGAAAGACAAGTTGATTATTAATATTTTAGATGGAGATAATAAAGGTCAATTTATTTTTCCAAAAGAACTTTTAGCTGATAAAGGAGTTTTAAGAATAGGTAAAGAGAAAGGCAAAATGGCATTTCGAATTTATCCAAGTTGGGAAACAAATTTAAATAAAGCAGCAATTAAAACACAAAAATGGCAAGCACCTTATTTTTTGGATTTATCAAAGGAGTATAATAATACGGAAGCTTACGAATTATATTTAAAGTAAGCTATCAATGAAAGTATGTGAATAATCTTATGAATGGTTCATTACATCATATTGAAATATATGTAGAAGATATACAAAAATCTAGAGCGTTTTATGAATGGTTGTTAAATAAATTAGGATATAAACTCTACCAAGAATGGGATTTAAGATTTAGTTTTAAATTAGGTGAAACTTATATAGTATTTGTTGAGGTAGAAGAGAAATATAAAGATTATGGGTATCATCGAAAAAGAATTGGATTGAATCATTTAGCATTTAATGTTGAAACAAAAGCGATGGTAGATGAAATCACTAATGATTTAATTAATCAGGATATTGGAATTTTATATGCGGGTAGACATCCATTCGCAGGTGGAAGTGATCATTATGCAGTTTATTTTGAAGACCCGGATAGGATTAAACTCGAAATCATTAGTAATGAGAACTAGTACATCTAAACTATAACAAAGGTAAATAAATTATTTCAAAGACAGTGGTTAAATCCACTGTCTTTTTATATACATATTCTACAAATAATGATTTTGATATATTTATATAAAAATAATCATTAAATTTAAAGGGAATTTAAAAAAATGTTATTAATTAGTGTAAAATCTGTTATTATTACTTTAATGAATATATTTTAGGAGAGTAAGTTATGAAAAAAGGATGTTTATGGTTTTGTTTTGTAATCTTCATGCTTTTTATTTTAATAGGGGCTTGTAGTGATGATGATGTGAATAAAGATGATAAGAGTCAAGTAAGCGAAGAGAATAAAAAGCAAAATGATTACAAACAAAAGAAAGATGAAAAAGCTCATAAAGAAAAATCTGAGAAAAAAGAAACAGATAAAAAAGGGAAAACTAATTATACTAGGAAAGATTCAAAGGATGAAAAGAAAGAAGTAGAGAATGCTACCCAAGATTCAAATAAAGAAGAGAAAAAGACATTCACACCTGGTACGACTGATAAAATACCTGTGGAACTTTCATCAACAGTAGACGGGGATACTGCTAAGTTTATATATAATGGTAAAGAAGGATCGTTTAGATTTTTATTAATAGATACGCCTGAAACGAAGCACCCTAGAATTGGTAAACAGCCGTTTGGTCAAGAAGCTTCTGATAGAACGAAATCTTTACTCATGAATGCTAATAAAATTGAAGTTGAGTTTGATGTAGGTGAGAAACAAGACAAGTATCAAAGATATTTAGCTTATATATATGTTGATGGTGAAATGGTAAACGAAATATTAGTTAAAGAAGGTTTGGCGAAAATAGCGTATGTTTATCCTCCTAACACACGTTATCTAGATCGATTGGAAAGTGCACAGGCTGTAGCTAAAGAACAGAAATTAGGTATTTGGAGTTTAGATAGTGCTTTTGAAGAAGCTAATAATACAGAAGCAAATACAAATTCAAACACTTCAAATAACAATACAACGACAAATGTTCCTGCCTCTCAACCAGAGACTCAACAATCACAAGGTAAAGAATTTTATCAAAACTGTACTGAATTAAGAAAGGTATATCCAAACGGTGTACCAAGTACTCATCCAGCATATTTACCAAAACTTGATAGAGATAAAGATAACTTTGCATGTGAAGCAAGTTAAAATAAAACTATAAAAAATAAAAGAAGCCTATCAAAGTTATTTTAAACTTTGATAGGTTTTCTTTTATTCAATATTTAATGTACATCTTCTTTTTTAATATTACCTACATGATAATCTGCTGTTTCATAAACAGCGATATAAGCTTTCGGATCAACACTATTTATAATTTCTTTTAGTTTTTGTTCTTCTAGTCTATTAATAAGACAAGTGACTTCTGTTAATGCTGTTTTCATGTCACTTGCAGTAATAGTTGAAAATGTGCAAGAACGTCCTAATTTTGTTTGTACTTCAATGATTAAAGCTTCGTGATTAGATGTAATAATTTTGAACGTTTTAGAACCACTGAAACCTTCTTCTATAATATGTATGACTTTCGAAGCGATGAAATAAGCAATTGAAGATAGAATAGCACCTTTTAAACCGAATACAGTTGAAACTAAAATAAATACGAATGAGTTTAAGAAAAGTATTAAATCACTTGTTCCAAAAGGGAGTTTTCTAGAAAGTAGTACGGCTAGCATATCTATACCGTCAAGTGCACCACCATTTCTAAGAGCTAGACCCATTCCGAAGCCAATTATAACACCGCCAACCACTGTAACTAGAAGAGAGTCACCTTCTATAATCGTTGGAATGTTGTGCATAATTGATGTAAAAATAGATAGGGACAGAATACCAACAATCGATAATATAGCAAACTTTTTACCAATTTGTTTATAACCTAACCATACAAATGGCAAATTTAAGATACCAATTAAAATACCTAATGGTAAATTTAATAACGTAGAACCTACGATACTAATGCCGGTTACGCCTCCATCTGATACATTATTAGGGATAAGAATAGATTCAAGACCATAAGCAGTAATAAAAGCCCCAATAATAATGAAGAAAAGTCTTCCGATAGTCATTATTTTATTTTTCATATATTTCCTCCTTTTAAAAATTCCATGTTTTATTATGACACGAAAATTAAAGGAATTATATAAAAATTTACAACCGAATACTCATATATGGTTAAATAGTATTAATATAAAAAAGAATCATATATTACTTATAAAGAGTAGGAGTGATACAACATGAATATAAGAATGTTTGAAATAAAAGATGCTGAAGAAATAAGCGAATTAATTATACATACACTTAGAACAACGAATGTTAAAGATGAGCCTGTTGAAGAAATTGAGAAAGCAGTTAGTACAATGACACCAGAAGCTATTATAGAAAGAGCAAGTTTTACTAACTTTTATGTCTTTGAAGAAGAATCTAAAATCGTTGGAACAGGCGCTATTGGACCGTACTGGGATAGTGAAACTGAGAGCAGCTTATTTACAATATTTGTTTCACCAGATTATCAAGGTAAGGGAATTGGAAAGTTAATCATTCAAATATTAGAAAGTGATTTTTACTTTAAACGAGCTGAGCGCGTTGAAATACCCGCTTCTATCAATGCCGTACACTTTTATAGAAAATATGGATATGATTATAAAGACGATATTAAAGAACCAGATGATGAAGGACTTTTAAGACTAGAAAAGTTTAAACACAATTAATATATAGACTAAAAAAGATGGGTATATAATATACATAAGCACTGTAAAAAATTAGAAATTTTATTTTTTAGGAGAGGTGTTAAATGCAAAGAAGGAAGAAGCGAACGATTTTTATGGAAGTGGTAGCAGATATTTTATTTGAAATACTGGGTATATTAATGCTTATACCAAGGTTTTTTATCTGGGTTGGAAGAGTTATCTCTAAAATGTTCTAGTAGTATAATTAATTTGTATACAAAAAATGAAGAGATAAATAAGATATTAATATAAATAAATGTGTAACCTTCTTAATTGTTGGGTATGTACTGATAAAGGTATAAAATAATCCGAAAACAAGGAGTTAAACAATATGCAAAGTATTATCAAACGAATTTTTAGATATATTAGTGTAGCAGTCATAATGAGGTTAATACGTAAATTAATAAATAAAGGTTCTAATAAAAAGGGTAATTAGGTGTAAAACACTTAATTACTCTTTTCCCATTCTTCTCTTAATAATCCCATGCGAATAGAATCATAATAACAACCATTATAATATCTCACTTTTCTTATTTTAGCTTCCATAGTCATACCAAGCTTTTCACCAATTCTTATCATGCCTTTATTTCCAGACCATGTTGTATAGCCTACACGTACTATATTTAAAGTGTTAAATAAATGTTCTATCCATATACTCATAACTTTTGTACCTATACCCTTACCCCATGTATGTGGTTGATGAAGAGTAATACCCATTTCTAGCCATCTAGAAGGTTCGTGTTCCCAGTAGTATGAAACTGTGCCTATCACATCATCATCATATATGACAGCCTTCTTATTAGGCACATTTACCCAAGTATCTCTCAGTTTTAAAAATTCCTCAAATGACATTGTTTCATGTTTGAAATAGGGAGCGTCCCATTTTTTCCATTCGGGGTTTTCTTCTTTAAATGCTAAAGACCAAATTATATATAAATCATCTTCTTTAATAGGCCTTATAAATAACTTTTGTGTTGAATTCATAACTTACCTCATTTCTATATCAATATTAAATGTAATTATACAATATAATGTTGTTTCTTGAATATGAGTTATAAAAATAAAAAACAAAATATTTCAAACTTGTTAATTAATAATTACAAATATTAATCTCCTGTATTAATTAATATTATTTTATCATACAATGTTCAAAGAACTTTAATGAAGGAGGATTATTATGAAGTATAAATTTGGAACGGTATTAATTTTGACATCTGGTTTATTGCTTTCTCAATCTGGTTTGCATGTGAATGCTGAAGAATCTAATGAGGCGAGTAATAGTCAAACTGAAAATACAAGTAAATCAATTAACTTCGAAGAGGCTCAAAAAATGAAGCCGAAAGAACTTACGAATTTACTAACGGATGAAGATTTAGAGTTACATAATAAAGTTGCTGAGCATGGTTCTACTGAAATGAAATCGAAAAAAAGTACGAACGAAGCTTATCAAGATGTAAATAATTACATTGAGAAAAATAACATAAAGCCATCGAATATTACTCAAGATTCTAGAATGGATAGCTTACCAAAATATGATTTTAAATCTGATGAATTTATTGGTGTAGTTATTCATGAAACATCTAATCCTAGCAGTACAATCGATGATGAAATTAATTATATGTATAATAATTATGAGAGTGCATTTGTGCATGCATATGCAGGTAGTAATAAAATAGTACAAACAGCATCAAGTGACTATTTAGCGTGGGGTGCGGGTGCTAAAGCGAATCCTTACTTTTACCAAATAGAATTAGCGCAAGCAAGTACGTTTGATGAATTTGCTAAATCAGTAAATAATCAAGCATATTTAACAGCTGAAATGCTTAAACAAAATGGTTTAAAACCATCATTAGCAGATAATAACGAAGGAACTGGTACTGTAATCAGTCATAATGCCATCAGTGAATATTGGGGTGGAACAGACCACACGGATCCTATCAATTACTTTAGTCAATGGGGATACGATATGGATCAGTTCTATAAACTTGTAGAAAAACATTATAACGGAACGAATGAAACAGATAATGAAGAGACTATAAGTGGTGATACACATAAAGTAGTTTCAGGAGATACATTATATAATATTTCTAAACGAAGCGGTGTAAGTGTAGATAAACTTAAAGAATTAAATGATTTAAGTTCAAATGACTTAACAGTAGGACAAGAATTAAAGTTAAAATAATTAAATAAAGCTAATAAGATTAAACAGCTCTAAACGTAAGAAACCCTACGTTTAGAGCTGTTTTTATGAAATATATTCACATTTTAATAAAGCCATTAAAAAAGCGTCTTTATATTTACCTTTAGCATAAAAGTGTTCTCTTAATAGACCTTCTTTTTTAAATCCGTAACTTTCATATATATGTATAGCTTTTTCATTATCTTGGTCTACATATAAATAAACTTTGTGCATATTTAAAATATCAAACGCGTAACTTGTAGCATTATCAAAGGCAAATTTAGCATATCCTTTGCCACCGAATTCTGGTTTAATAATAATTTGAATTTCACAGTTACGGTGAATATAATCAATTTCTACAAGTTCAACAATTCCTACAATCTGTTTATCATCTTCAACTATAAATCTTCTTTCAGATTCATCAAGTAAATGTTTATCAAACAAATACTGAAGCTCAGTTAACGATTCATATGGTTCTTCAAACCAATATGACATGATTGAATATTCATTGTTTAATTCGTGTACAAAAGGTAAGTCATTAGATTCTAATGCTCTAACTCTCAAGATTTCACTCCTAATTATTCATAATATAACTCTATTATTACACGACTTCATTAAATAACAAAATAAAGTTATTAAGATATTAAAAAATAATTTATTTGATGAATTTTTTTATGACGTGTATATAAACTAATTCACCAATTAATTCAACAACTGTTTGTGCCACAATTACTACCGTAACGATAGCAGACCATTCTTTAGGTAACGAAAGAGCTAAAGGTAATACAACTAAAGCATTTCTTGTACTAGAACTGAATGCTAAAGTTCTTTTTAAATCAACAGGTAGTGCAAAAAGTTTTCCTGTAAATGACCCAATGAATGGAGCGATAACCATAAAACAAATATAAATAGGAATGACTGTAATAACATTATCCAAATCATGAGTTAACGTAGAAATATGAGAGGCAATAACCACCATTAAAACAAGTGCCATAAAAGGAACAGGGAGCCATTCAGTTAAATTCAAACACTTTTTCATTTGGCTAGATTTTTGACTCGCTAATTGTAAAATCAGGACTAAAATAAAGGGAATTAAAATTAATAAAACAAACGTTTCTATAAATGGTCCTAATTTTATATATTGAGAGAAGTCTTGTCTTAAAAATAATATAAAATAAACAGGCAACAAGACAAACTGTAGAATAAACAATATTGGAGTAGAGATTAGCATGTACTGAGCGTTACCTTTACCTAGTTTAGTGAAGACGATGACATAATCAATGCATGGTGTCAGTAAAACAAGATAAACACCAATTAAAATGGGTATAGATGTCACATTGAAAAGAGACACAAGTATAGAAACTAAAATAGGTATTAAAATAAAATTCGAAACAAGTAGCGCTAAAACATATTTAAAATCTAATAGTTTATCTTTAAGGTTTAAAAACGGTATTTGAGCAAACATGCTAAATAATAATATAGCTAAAAAAAGTGAAATAAAAGGCTCAAACAGATTTTTTAAATCACCAAACGATAAACCTAAAACAGAACCACAAATCAAGAAAATAATATAAATATAAATCTGTTTAACCTCTAAAAATGATTTAATATGCTGCATAAAAATCTCCTTCAAAATATCATTTCAATTATATATAAGTTTACCAAAAATAATGAGAATGTATTATGGTATATTAAAAATGAATAGAATTTGTTAAATCATTTTAAAAAGTCGGTGATAAGTATGAAAACGTGTTCTTTCGGTTTTTGAAACAAAATAAATGACATTTGTTTACATTAGGTCTAACATAAACTGATGTAAAAACGAAAAAATCAAGGGAGTAATGTAAAATGGAAAGTTTTATATTTAGCGTTTTAGGAATTATAGTATTAATAGCTTTTTGTGCAGCGTTAGGTACAACTGTGGTTAAAGCGATTAAAGATACTAGGTTTAGAGTTCCGTTGCTAAGTACCATTGTATTATTCTTTTTAACTTTAGGTTGTATTGTTGGCGTTGTATCTACTGAGCCAAAACAAGATCATGATTCAACTTTTAATATCGATGGTAATGTGGCACAAGCTCAAGCTGATCACTTCAATCAAGAGAAAATGAATCATTCTATTGAGATTGATCATGATAAGTTCAATAATGAAACTTATGATCATGATCAATTATTAAAAGTAACGAATGCAAAGGTTAAGAAAATTAGCGAGAACGAAGTAGGGAATAAGGTTGTGGAAGTAGTTAAAGACAGTGGTAATAGTACAGAATCTTATTTTATTATTGATTACGACCATAAATTGCTAGAAGAAGGTAAAACTTATACGTTTTATGGTAAAGAAGATTTGAAATTTGACGAGAATAGCCAAGTGCATGGTCTAAATGTTTGGAAAGTAGAATAATATAAAATTCATTTTATAAAAAAGCACCTCATCATTTACTTTGATGAGATGCTTTTTTTATTTCACTAGGAGAAGATACCGCTTCTTTATTCAAATTATCGCCAATCAATATTAAGTAATCATCGATATTAATGTTATATTGTTCTATCCTTAAGTTATCATTTGAAACTTGGATTAAATATTTATTTGGATCGTTTTTAAATGTAATAAAGCCCTTAATTCTATAGATGTTATTAGGTAAATCTTTTAACCATGTTTTAAAACCTTCCATCGTAATTGGTTCTGTTAATGGATAATATTTATGGAAAACATGACCATGATGATGTGCGTCGTGTTGTGTAACCTTTAAATCTCGATTAGATTTTGTAAAATGACTAAAATGGATATTTCCAAATGTCGTAGAAAAGATATCTGCTTCTGTATAGTCTTCTTGTATAGATTTCATTGTTTTTATAGCGTCGTCTGTATCCATCATGTCGATTTTGTTTAATACAATATCGTGACAATATTTAAGTTGTATATCTATCAGTTGTTGTGTTTGTTCAGTATAAGAAGAAAGGTGTTGATAAGCCGGTAAATCGACAATGCCAATAATTGTTCTTATTGTTGAAAATGGCGCAAGTGCCGGTGTTAAGCATGCATCTAATACTTCAAGTGGATGGGCGATGCCGCTACATTCTATAAATACGACATCTGGTTGGTATTCTAAATAAACTTGGTGTAATTGTGTTGCAACATCTTTTTTCATAACACAACATATGCATCCATTTATCATTTCACTTATTGGAACATCAGATTGAATGAGTTCAGTATCAATGCTACGTTTTCCGAATTCATTCATAATGACTGCTGATTTTTTATTTTCTTGTTGAACATCATTGATTAAACTATTCAACATCGTCGTTTTGCCGCTTCCTAAAAATCCGGTTATAATTACAATTTCCATTTAAAAGCCACCTTTATTTTGGGTCTTTATCCATATAAACTTTACTACCTGTTGTATTCTTTTGTCCTTGATATTTACCATTGTAAGCATGATTAGCAGGAGAACGTGTTTGAGCGAGAACTAATTGACATATACGCTGATTAACATTTATTTCTAATGCAAAATCGTTCGCGTTGAATAACTCTAATGTAATTTGTCCAGCAAATCCTGGATCAACCCATCCTGCGTTTTGTATGAATAAACCAGCTCTTCCTATAGAACTTCTTCCTTCTACAAATCCTGTTATATCATTCGGTAACTCAATATACTCAACAGTAGTTGCTAAGACAAAGGATTTAGCAGGTATGGTGAATTTCTCTGCGTGAATCTCGTTGTACTCTATAGCTGTTGATAAAGGCTGCACACCACTTTTGGGTGTTTTAGGTAAAAGGAAATGATTGCCTAATGTTAAATCGATAGAAGCGGGTTCAATAAACGCTTCATGGAAAGGTGTAATTTTTAATTTTTCTTCGTTGATATATTGCTTTATATCTTGATCCGATAATATCAAGGTTTAATCCCCCTATAATAAATTTAAAATTAATACTGTAATGAAGAAACAAATCGTTGCAGTTACCATCTGTTTGCCAACGATTTTAATGCCTTCTAACCAACCTAAACTTTTAATTATCATCGTAATTGTTACTGAACAAGCAGAAAAAGTCGAACTAAATAATATAAGTAAGAAAGCACTTTTTAACGAAATAGATTGTAGTATAGCTCCATGATTCATATTAAATAAAAGCATGCCGTCTTTTCTGATCATTGAAAAAAGAATGCCTGTAGACATTTCTTTAGGTACGTTAATTGCTTGTAATATTACATTGAATATATTTGAGACATAAACAAGTATAGGTGTCATAGATAATAAACTTGCTATGATGCATATTACAAAGAATATAGGTAAAGCTTGAACGAGAAAAGATTTAATTGTATCCATAGATTGAAGCCATATAGCTTTTATAGAAGGCTTTCTTACTTTATCTAATACAAAATAATGTGTAGGTAATATAGACTTTGGAGACCATAGTTTTATATGTATGATTCCACCTATAAAGACAATTAAAATATAAGGCATAAAGAGCCAAGGTGCGTTCATTACACTAAAAAGTGATAAAGTTGCACCAATTTGATAACTGCATGATGAACCGAAACTTATTAAACTAATGCAATTGCTTTTACTACAAGCACTACAATCATGGTTGGCTCTTAATACTGCAGCTGAGTTACAACCGAACCCTTCAATCACTGGTACAATATCATAACCGGTTAAACCAACTTTAGTCATAATTGGATCGATTGACCATACGATATAAGACTTTAAATGACTTTCACTCACAATGTTTGTAGAAATACTAATGAATATGACAACTGGTAACGCCCAGACGACGGAATAAATGCCAAGGGATAGTAGCCCATAATCACCGAACAATATATCATTTAAAAAATCTGATTGAAAGTGTAGACTGTTAGATGTAAAACTAAGAAAACTTTCCATCCAGTTGTTTTGAACAAAGCTTGAAAGATAAAAAGATATATAAATAGGTAACATAAACATTAAAATAATAAGTAATAATGATGATGTCATATCTTTTAATGTAGGAACTCGACGTAACTTTTCTTTTCTAAGTAATTCTAATTCTGAAATGATATCTTTAGTTTCAGAACGATTTTCTATGATGTTTTTATGTGATTCATCTAATGTTAAATTTAGTTTTTTCTTAATAATAAAGTTTTTGAAAGACATTTTTTGTTCAGTTGTCAGTTTATTTAAATGCTTTACAACAATATAATGTTTTTCATTAGGTATATTAGAAAATGACCCATCTTTTAAATTGTATTCCACTCTTAACATGAACAATCAACTTCGCAGCAAGAATAATCATCTAAATACATTTGATTATTCTTATAAAATTCAATTGCATCTTCATTTGCTTCTATGCCTTCTCTTTCACAAACAAGGTTAGCTAATACTGCAAAGCGTGTTCTAAATTTATAAATGTAGCAAAGAATGACATCTTGATGTTTAACTGTATCTCCAATTAGGAATATATTTTGATTAATTGTTGATTCATCATCGTCAGTTAATTCATAACTATTCCCGTTATTTTTAAATAAAATATTTGTTAATGGATTATTTTGAACAGGGTTAAAGCCAGTAGCTAAAATTGGTTCATTGGCAACAGTTATACTTCGTGTTTGATTTTCAAAATGTATTGTATATTGATTTTTTATGCAATCAATTTACTCTATAGAATAGTTTGAGTGTAGTTTAATAGGATAACCTTGTTCTACTAACTCAACATAACGCTGATGCGTATATGGCGAAAGTCTAACGCTTGGGTCAGGATCTTGTTGGTCGTAGCTTGTAGAATTTGTGTATATATCGACTTTCTTACCTAAAAGGGCTAAGTGTATCGCAGCATCGAACCCACTTTCATTTCCTCCTATTATAGTAGCAGTTTCTCCTTCAACATTTGAAAAATTCTTTATCTCACAGTAATGAACACCATGTTTAAATGGTTTATGTGGAAATGAGAAATTACCTGTTCCTATAAAAATATAATCTGCTTTAAAATCTTTCTTTTCTGTACTTATAGTATATGAATCATTTTGTTCATCAGTTGAAATATCGATGACTTCTGTATGTTCCTTTATATTTAACTCATATATTTGAGTAAGTGCATTTAAATATTGAGCGTATTCAAATCCTGAAATATGTTCCTTTTTAAATGTGAATGCTGGAGAGCTATGTGGTGTAATAGCATTGATGTCTGGTGTACCAAATCCATTTGTAGTAAAAGATGGTGTAATAAATCGAGTAGTATCTGGCCAATTAATGAATGATTCACCAACTTTACCTTTATCTAAAATCATGACATCTTGCAAACCAAGTTCTTTTAGAGCAATAGCCATACCGATTCCAGAAGGGCCGGCACCAATTATTATTGCTTTAAATGTATCTTTCATATTATACACTTCCTGAATCGTAATAATTACGTTTTGTATAATAGTAAAGTATCATCTTTGAAGTAGGTAAGCAAGTTTAAAATTATTGAAATTGAAAGAATTGAAATTTTCTACTTGCAAAAGTTGGAATTATGTTTTATAGTTAAAGCGTAGTCATTACGATTTACCTCCGAGAGATTACGTGGCTACTTCATTTACTTTATTTAATATACGATTTCAAGCCAACTTCTTTGTTGGCTTATTTATTTCATTATTCACATTATGTTCAATAATAATTTAAAAGGAGTTATATACATGGCAAAAAAATCTAAAATAGCAAAAGAACAAAAACGTATTCAAATGGTAGAGAAATATAGAGAAAAAAGAGAAGAATTAAAAGCAAATAAAGACTACGAAGGTTTGAAAAAACTTCCTAGAGACGCATCACCTACGCGTATTACACGTAGATGTCAAGTTACTGGTAGACCTAGAGGTGTATACAGAAAATTTGGTATGTCTAGAATTGCTTTAAGAGAATATGCGCACAAAGGTCAAATTCCTGGCGTGAAAAAATCAAGTTGGTAAGCAACTGTGTGATTTGGGCATAAGCAATTAGAAAGTAGGGGGAAACAAATTGAATAAAATACCTGTAACTGTACTAAGTGGATATTTAGGTTCAGGAAAAACGACGTTATTAAACAACATCTTAAAAAATAGAGAAGGTTTAAAAATAGCGGTCATCGTAAACGATATGAGTGAAATCAATATAGATAAAGATTTAGTCATAGAAGGTGGGGGTATTTCTAGAACTGATGAAAAACTCGTCGAACTTTCTAATGGCTGTATTTGTTGTACATTAAGAGAAGATTTATTAGTAGAAGTACAAAAAATAGCAGAACGTGGAGATGTAGACCAAATTGTAATTGAATCAACAGGTATTTCAGAACCCGTACCAGTTGCTCAAACATTCTCATATATTGACGATGAACTAGGTATCGATTTAACAAGCATTTGTCGATTAGATACTATGGTAACAGTAGTCGATGCGCACCGCTTCATTAACGATATGCGCTCTGAAGATTTATTAACTGATAGAGATCAAGGTGTTAGTGAAGAAGACGAAAGATCAATTTCTGATTTATTAATAGATCAAATTGAATTTTGTGACGTGTTGATTCTAAATAAAACAGACTTAGTGGACAAAAAAGATTTAGATCAACTAGAGAATGTATTAAGAAAATTACAACCAACCGCTAAATTTATAAAAACAAACTTTGCTGATGTACCAATTAAAGAGGTCGTTAACACAGGCTTATTTAATTTTGAAAAGGCGAGTAATTCTGCCGGTTGGATTAAAGAATTGACTGAAGGCGGTCATGCTAGTCATACACCAGAAACTGAAGAATACGGTATTTCATCATTTGCATACAGAAGACGTTTACCTTTCCATGCTGATAGATTTAATAAATGGATGGAAAATATGCAAGGGAATATCATCAGAGCAAAAGGTATTGTATGGTTAGCACAATATAATCACGTAGCTTGCCTATTTTCACAAGCAGGTTCATTCGTTAACATCCATCCAATAACATATTGGGTTGATGCAATGAGTGAAGCACAAAAAAATGAAATACTAAGTGAAAGACCTGAAGTAAAAGCAAATTGGGATCCAGAATATGGAGATAGAGAAACACAATTTGTTATTATCGGCAGTGATTTAGACGTTGATGAAATTACAAAATCATTAGATGAATGTCTCATTAATGCAGATGAAATAGATCAAGACTGGTCACAATTAAAAGATCCATATAGTTGGGTATTACAATAAAACTTATGAAATAGGAAAGAATCCGAGACAAAATTACGCTCGGGTTCTTTTTTTTATGGAATAATTTATTTCTCATACTCTTTTTTTGTACATAATGGTAATATTGGTGGAAATAGATTCATAATGTATAAAAATATCTTCGAAAGAAGTAGTGAAACGTGAAACATATGAAGAAACGAATTTGTCTATTAAAAATTCAAAGTTTATTGAAATAAACAAGTTACTAGATAATTTAAGTTGACCAAATAGAACTAAAGAACTTATTTTATGTTATTTATTAAATAAGGGGTGATCATTTGAAGATTAGGTTAAGTTCATATAAAGAAAGTTGGAAAAGTCTTTATCAAAATGAGTGTAAAAATTTAGAGGGAATTTTAGGAGATTTAATTATTCAGTTTGATCATTTTGGAAGCACTTCTATTGAAGGGATGAAAGCTAAACCAGTTATCGATATGATGGTTATAGTACGTGATATTCAAAAGGTCGATCAGTTTAACTCATTATTTATAAACTTAGGTTACGAAGTAGCGGGAGAATGGGGTATTAGTGGCAGAAGACTATTAAGAAAAGGCGGAGAAAACAGAACCCATCATATACATATATATGAACAAGGAAATAAAGAAATAGAAAGACATATCATTTTTAGAGATTATTTGAGAGCAAATGAAAAGGTTGCCCAAGAATATAGCCATTACAAAGAAATGTTAGCAAGTAAATACCATGACACACGAGAATACAGTAAAGCTAAAAAAGATTACGTGAGAAATATTGAAAAAGAAGCTTTGATGTGGTTTGACAATCTGAAATAGGAGGCGATTTATATTGAAAATTCGTAAATTAAATAAAACTGATGCCATTGAATTTAGGGAGCTTAGATTATTAGCTTTGCAAACTGATGCCCAAGCTTTTGCTTCTTTGTATGAAGATGAGGTTGAATATCCTTTTAGTAGATTTGAACAACGTTTAGAAAGTACTGATTCTAAATTTACATATGGTGGATTTAGAGATGATGAACTTGTATGTGTTGCAACATTTTATAGAGAAGGTGTTAAAAAGCTACAACATAAAGGGAACATAGTCGCTATGTATTGTAAAGAAAATGATAGGGGGAGTGGTGTTTCTGAAAGCGTAGTGAAAGAACTTATAAAAGAAGCATCTAGTCTAGAAAGATTAAAAGTGATTGATTTAACAGTTTTATCTATGAATGATAGAGCGATTCAATTTTATAAAAAATTAGGTTTTGAAAGATTTGCAACTGAACCGATGGCTATTTATGATGGAAAGCAATATTATGATGAAGATATGATGCGATTTTATTTATAGATGGTTCGATAAAACAAAATTATCGAACGTAAAAAAACTAAAAACGACAAAAAAGAATCGCTGGTATCTACAGGCGATTCTTTTTTATTATTCTATTCCTAATATACAGTCCATATCTAAGTACATGACTTGTTTATTTTCTTGATTAATAACTTGTAGCATATTAATTTCGGAGTTGAATTTATGTATTTCACATTTCACTTGTTTAATATAGCCATTGTGCCAATATTTAATTTCGCAATTTGGATTATAGAAAATTTTCTCCGCTAATACATGGTTTAAATCAGCTAGCGCGGATTCATCAAGTGTAGGTTTTTCTATCTTTGTTTGATCTTTAATATATTGTGAGATTTCTTCGAATTGCTGTGGCATTGTCGCAAATGGCGCCCATTTAATCATTCCTCTCCCTTGAGGAATTCTCGGATTTAAATATTCCCTTGGAATATTTCTGTAATCTGTCTCATTTTGAAATTCTTCAGGCATATCTGGATTAATTATTTTTACCACATTATCATCTCCAAAAACATTATACTTTTATTATAAGAACATACGTTCTATTTTGTAAAGTGAAATCTTCTTGCAATAAAAGTCGAGTAAATATATAGGAATTAGTTTATATATATATGTAATTATGTTAAGATAATCCCAATCGTTTAGTCATAAAGCATAGAAATATTAGGAGGATTAGGATGGATTACTATTTAAGAGATTTAAAAGAATCGGATTTAGATGATATTCACGCGTATACTTCACTACCTGAAGTGGCGAAATATCAAACTTGGGATCCGTTAACATATGAAGAGACTGAAGAATTTGTACAAACGTTATTAAATAGAGATGAAGTTTGGATGTACAATGTAATAGTAGATGCGGATACGGATAATGTTATCGGTGCTATCCAATTAATAAGTGATAAGAAGAATAATAGTGGAGAAATTGAATTCACTATCCATCCAGAATATTGGAGCAATGGTATTGCAACAGATGTAGCTAGAACTATAGTGAAGTATGGTTTCAAAGTGTTGAAACTGAATAGAATATGGGCTTCAACAGACATAAATAATACCGCTTCAGAAATCGTACTTCAAAAATTAAAAATGAGACATGAAGCGATATTGAGACAAAATATTAAACTTAAAGATGGTTATAGAGATACACTAGTATATAGTATCTTGAAAGATGAATACTAGAACGTAACAAGAAATGGTTCTTTTTCATTCAGACTTAAAGAGATTCTTTCTTTGAAATTTTTCCACGTAACCATTTCCATTGCTTCATCATATGTAAAGAAGCCTACTTCTAAACTTTCGTCACTCGTACATAACTCGCCACCTATGTAGTGTGCTAAAAATAATGTGTTGACGATACCGTCAGTAGTGTTTTGGAAAATACCACAGAATCTGGTGATTTCAATGTGAGCGCCAGATTCTTCTTTTACTTCGCGTATAGCTGCTTCATGCAAAGGTTCACCGATTTCGACTTGGCCACCAGGCATCTCCCAACCACGTTTAGGTCCTTTAATTAGTAATATTTCCTGTTCGTCGTTTAATACAATACATGCAGCTGAAACGATATGTTTAGGTATCATGCTAACCCTCCTAAAAATTAAAAAGCCAAAAACCTTTCTAATGTAATTTGTTTCCTTTAAAATAATATTATATATATCATTTTATATAGTAGAAATTGTAATGAGAATCATAATAATTAACAATTTCAAAAAAGACCGTTAGAAAATAAAGGAGCTCTATTATGACTATTCAAATAGAAGAATTAGAAATAAAGTTTAATTATGAAGGGCATGAGCATGCTATATATCCAACGCTCATCGTGTTAGAAGAGGCTTTAACACTTGTTGATACAGGGTATCCCGGTTTCTTACCGAAGATAGAAGAAGCTGTTCAAAACTTAGGTTATGATATGAATAATTTACAAAATATCATTATTACTCATTATGATGACGACCATATAGGGGCTCTTAAAGCCTTTAAGGATAAATACCAACACGTAAAAGTAATAAGTAGTTTCATAGAAGCTAAGTATATAAACGGTAGTGAAAAATCTGAAAGACTTACTCAAGCGGAAGAATTATTAAAAAGCATGCCTGAATACGATAAAGAGAAAGGTACACAGTTCATTGAATTACTTGAATCTTTAAATCATGTGGAAGTTGATATAGAAGTTACAGATGGTGCAATCATACTAGAAGAAGAGGTCGAGATTGTGCAAACCCCTGGTCATACAAGTGGACACATTTCTTTATACATACAGTCAGAAGATAGCGTGATAACAGGTGATGCCGCAGTAAAAGAAGGTGAGGAGCTTATAGTAGCAAACCCGGACTATAGCATGAATTTAAAAGAAGCAAAACATTCATTAAAAAAAGTTGTTGATTTAAATGCTTCAAAATATTTTTGTTACCATGGTGGTTTGTTAGTAAAAGAGAAAGAGTAAATAAGTTTAGTGAATTAATTTTAAATTTCAAATTTTAGGGAATGATTATAAAAAGGAAATAAAGTTTGTTTTATTATTTTTATTTAGATAATCCGTGCTATTATAAGATAAATAAAAGATACGATAAGGAGAGAAAAAATGAACAGTTTAATTTTTACGTTTGTATGGATTTTAATATCTATAGCATTTGTCACGATGTTGGTGACGACTATTGTAAAAATTGCGAACAAAAGTAAGTTTGTTGGAGTGTTAATAAGCACTGTAACACTATTTTTCGTAGGGTTAATTTGTTTTGTTTCGATTTTTTTAACGCTGCCGAAAAGTAGTAGTTATTCTGTAGACCAGTTATTTGGCGAGCAACAAACGAAAGATAAAAAGACTGAGACTAAAAAGCTCGAAGACACGCCTGAAAAAGGTCTGAAGGGTTTGGAATTAGGAGATAAAATTAGAGTGAACGGTCTTGAAGTTACTGTTGTTAAGGCAGAGTTTGTTCAACCTGAAGATCAATATTACTACCCTGAGAATGGTAAAGTATTAAAAGTATATTATAAATTTAAAAATGTAGATAAAAAGCAAATTCTAGTGGATAATTCTGCTTTTGATCTCACGATTGATGGTGAAAGTCAAAATCAATTCTTCGGTATGAATGAAAATACACCTGGATTCCAACATCAGTTAAAAAAAGGTGACACAGAAAATAGTTATTTATATTATGATGTACCAGAAGCGGATAATTATAAAGTAGAAATGAACTTTAAGCCAGAAGATAAGACTTATAAAGCAGACTGGAATATTAAAAATTCAGAAGTAAAAGAAACTGAAAGTAATCAACCGCCAGCAACAGAAGAAGTACCAACTGAACAAATACCATCATCAGAAGAACAGTATAATAATAATGCGGTCCAAAATAATGATCAACAGAAAAAATTAGAAGAACAAGAGAAGAAGAGACAAGAAGAGGCAGATAAAAAAGCACAAGAAGAAGAAAAACAAGCTGAAGCGGATAAAAAACGTGAAGAAGAACTAAAACAAAAAGAAGAAGAGAAAGCTAAAGAAGAAGAAGAGAAAAAGGCTCAAGAGGATGCCGAACAAAAAGCTGAAGAGCAACAGCGTAAAAAAGAGGAACAAGCACAAGAAGACGCTGAGAAAAAGGCTGAAGAACAGCAACGTCAAGCAGAAGAAAAGGCCAAAGAAGAAGCTGATCGTAAAGCACAAGAAGAAGCAGATAAAAAAGCTCAAGAGGATGCCGAACAAAAAGTTAAAGACAACTCAAGTAACGAAGATAAAGCTGACTCAAAATCTAACGAAGATGAATAATAAAAATGGGAGTGGGACAGAAATCTCATTTTAATAAAAAGATTTCGTAGCCCCACCCCGGCAAGGATGACTAGGTATGAAAAAAGCTTGATATAAGCGCATTTTCGTACCAGTCAGCTACTGCCAATACAAAAAGAGAGTCTGGGACAATTATTTATGTCCCAGACTCATTTTTTATAGATGTACTTTGCCATCAGCAAATCGGTAATTAGATGTATCTCGTTGTGTTAGAAGGGTTAATAATGTAATAATGCCTATTTTACCAACAATCATGACGATAATAATTAGTGATTTCGAATATGTGTTGAGGTCAAAAGTAATACCAGTAGACAAACCGACTGTTCCAAATGCAGAAGTTACTTCAAATAATTGCTTATGATATGCAATGTCTGGTTGAAATAGGTTCATAGTTAAACTCACGATTATTACCAAAATAAAGCTGAATAATGCAATAGATAAAGCTTTTGATATTTGATGAAATTGAATTGTTCTTTTAAAGATATAAGGATACTCATAATTCCTAATATTTTGCCAAAGAAATACTAATATTAAAATAAATGTAGTTACTTTAATACCGCCAGCACTACTTACTGGAGCTGCTCCGATAAACATTAAGAAAATCATAACCGCATATGTAGCTGGTAATAAATGATTTAATTCTATTGTATTAAAACCTGCAGTACGAGTTGAAACTGATTGGAAGTATGAAGTTAATAATTTATCTTTTATTGATAATTTAGATAGACCATGATGGTATTCAAGTAAAAATATAGATAATGTACCAAATAAAATTAGAAAAGCAGTAGCTGTTATCACAATTTTAGTATGTAGGTGCAGTTTGTTAAAACGTTTTTTAACGACAATATCATAAACAACTAATGGTCCTATACCACCTAAAATTATTAAAAACGATACGACAAAATTAATATATAAATCTGATGAAAAAGACATCAAGTTATTAGAAAATAGTGATATGCCAGCGTTATTAAACGCAGATATAGATGTGAAAAGTGATATGAAAAGTCCTTTTTTTAATCCGAATAATGGTAGAAATTTGATTGATAATAGTAAGAAACCTGCACTTTCCACAATGATTGTATATATAAATAGGTTTCTAAGGATTTTTATAACTCCACCGAATTCATCGAAATTCCAAGTAATCATTAATAATTCTCTGTTTAAGAATGAAATTTTTTTATTAAATAAAATCAAAGCAAACAGAGCTACAGCGACGATACCTAATCCACCAATTTGAATAAGTAGTAAAATAACAATATACCCTAACGTATTGAATTGGCTAGGTATATCTACAGTAGATAGACCAGTTACTGTAAAGGCACTTGTGGTTACAAAAAATGCATCAATAAAAGAAATAGTTTTCCTACCTGTAATAGGTAGAAAGAGCAATAATGAACCAATAAGTGTAGTGCTCAGAAATAAACTTAAATAAAAAATGATCAGTTTTATAAATATTTTCATTTTTTCATCTCATATCCTAAAATTTTACATTTAATAATGAGAGTATATATCTTTAGTGATACATAAACAAGTAAATTTAAATAATTGATATAATAAAAATTAATTATTATGTATAATGGTGCTATTGGGAATGAAAGAAGGGTATATAAATGAAGACAGTATATTTTAACCATGACGGTGGCGTGGATGACTTAATTTCGCTATTTTTATTATTACAAATGGAAGATGTAGATTTAATAGGTGTTAGTGCAATCGGAGCAGATTGTTATGTTGAGCCTGCTACGAGCGCTTCTTGCAAAATTATCAATCGTTTTTCAAATCAAAAATTAAATGTTGCACCTTCAAATGAAAGAGGGAAAAATCCATTTCCTAAAGATTGGAGAATGCATGCATTTTATGTAGATGCTATGCCTATTTTAAATGAAGAAATGAATATTCATTCAACAGTTTCAGAAAAAGAAGCATACGAAGATATTATTGAAAAATTAATGAATAGCAAAGAAAAAGTAACAATGTTATTTACAGGTCCTCTTACTGATTTAGCTAAAAGTTTAAAAGTTGAACCTAAAATAGAAGAACGTATAGAAAGATTAGTTTGGATGGGCGGTACGCTTTTAGACAAAGGTAACGTTGAAGAACCAGAACATGATGGAACAGCTGAATGGAATGCTTTTTGGGATCCTGAAGCGGTTAAAGTTGTATTTGATACAGATATTAAAATAGATATGGTAGCATTAGAAAGTACAAATCAAGTACCTCTTACACCAGATGTTCGTAAAAGGTGGGCGAATGAAAGAAACTATGAAGGTGTAGATTTCTTAGGGATATGTTATGCGCTTGTTCCACCACTTACACATTTCGTTACAAATTCAACGTACTTCTTATGGGATGTGTTAACAACTGCTTATGTTGGTAAACCAGAACTTGTACAAAAAGAACAACAAAAACTAGGTGTACTTACTCATGGGCCGAGCCAAGGTAGAACATTCAAGAGTGAAGAGGGAAGAAACGTTAATATTATTAATGATGTAAATAGAGATGCATTCTTTGATTATATGACTGAATTAGCAAAGAAAATATAAGTTTATTCTAGAACAAATAATATATGCGTTAAAGTTGTGAGAATTTATATAGGAAAAGCCACTCTGTTGAGGATTCAGCAGAGTGGCTTTTTAATTAAATGATAGAGTTATAGCGATTTTGCGTCGAAGCTGTATGTTTGTTAGTATGTATATTATGCAAATATTGCGATAATTACAAGGTGTAAAAAACCTGTAATGAATGGGCCGTAAGTTTTAAAATTATTTTTTAAAATTATCCCAATAAACCCATCAAAGATATGTGTTAAAGCAACAGCGAGCGCAACACCAGTTAAAAAAGCAGCGCTACCAGTAAATAAGGCGATAATAGATAATAAAAATAAAACTAAACTTCGTGATAAAGCATAAAGTGCGTTTGTTTGAGATTTTTGATTTTGTTTTCTATCAGCGACTGCATTTAATGAAAATCCTAAACTCACAATGGCACTGATTATTGTAACAATTACTAAAAAGTAAAACCCTGACATGTATTCCCTCCTAAAAAGTATCTTTATTTCAATATAAAACTAAATATAGAAAAAGTAAATTTATTAGTACTTCTATAATTATTGTTATGAAAATATTTTAAGAAATATTTTAAATTGAATTTCAAAAATTTTGATTAAAAAAATTTTAATAGGTTATATGTTTATATAGAGATAAATGGGGAGTGTATTTAAAAATGAAGTTTAAGAAAGACAACGTCAATGTTGTAGATGCGAGTAAAACGAAGAAAACCGTATTTGCAACAGGTATTGGTAACGCTATTGAGTGGTTTGACTTTGGTCTTTACGCTCAACTAGCGGTTATCATTAGTTCGAATTTCTTCGGGAACATGCCAAAAGAAATACAGTTGGCATCAACCTTTGCAGTTTTTGCTTTTGCTTTTATAGTAAGACCGATTGGAGGAATATTCTTCAGTCACATAGGGGATAAACATGGTCGTAAAGTTGTTCTGTCATCAACCATTATTTTAATGGCATGTTCTACTTTAGTGTTAGGGTTACTTCCAACGCAACATCAAATCGGGATTTGGGCACCAATCTTATTGCTTATTGTTAGAATGGTTCAATCATTCTCAACTGGTGGAGAATACGCTGGTGCGATGACATACATAGCGGAGACATCTCCTGATAAGACAAGAGGAAAATTAGGAAGTGGCCTTGAAATAGGGACATTATCAGGGAATATTTTAGCTGCGGTATTAGTTGGTATTATGTATGCATTACTAAGTGATGAACAAATGGCAGCATGGGGTTGGAGAATTCCATTCATTATTGCGGCGCCATTAGGTATTGTAGGGGTTTATTTAAGAAACAATCTAGACGAAAGCCCAGCATACGAATCAACTTTAGAAGAACAAGAAGAACTCGAATATTCTTATAAGGATATCTTCAAAAAATATTGGAAAGATATCATTGTATGTTTCACTGGTGTGGCATTTTTAAACGTTGCAAACTACATGGTATTGTCATACATGCCATCATTCCTAAATGGAACGATTGATTTAGGTGGTACGATGAGTAGTGTATTAAGTACAGTAACAATGGCTGCAATGATACCAGCAGTATTCTTCTTTGGATGGTACAGTGATAAAGTAGGTAATAAAAACACAATATTATTTGGTTTAATAGGTTTCAGTTTATTCTCAGTTGTAGCATTCTGGTTTATGAGTATACCTTCTATACCAATGATTATTATCGGTCTATTTATTATTGCTTTATTCATGTCAACATTTGAAGGAGTTATGCCTTCAGTCTTACCAAGTATATTCCATACGAAAGTAAGATTAAGAACGTTATCGCTAGTTTATAATATAGGTGCAGCGGTATTTGGTGGTTTAACACCATTTATTTTAACAACTTTAGTAGAAACAACTGGTCAAAAAATTGCACCGTCATATTATTTAACTGTTATTAACGTTATAGGACTGCTTGTATTTGTGTTTATGTTTAAAACAACATCAAATAAATCGCTTCGTGGATCTTATCCGAACGTTGATAATAAAAAAGATTTACATGAAGTTTTTGAAAATCCGAAAGATGCATTATGGTGGCATGCTGAAGAAAGTGAAAAAAATTAATGATGTCACGTTAAAATAATATATTAAATAAAAATCAGGAGGCATTCTTTTAAATTGAAGAACGCCTCCTGATTTATTTAGTTTTAAATTAATCTAGGCAATTATATTAAACTGCTTCTACGTTTAATTTAACGTCGATATTACCTCTTGTCGCTTTAGAATAAGGACAGAAGTCATGAGCATCTTTTAAATATTTTTCCGCATCTTCTTGAGAAACATTTTTAACTTTTGCATCAATGTCTACCTCTAATTTAGGGCTTTCAGCTTCTGGATCATCTGCTAAACGAACTGTTAACGTAACTTCTGGTTCAGCGTCACGCACTTTGTTTTGTTTAAGGATTAAATCAAAAGCACCATTGAAGCAAGAAGCATAGCCTGCTGCGAATAACTGTTCAGGGTTAGTCGCATTGCCATCAGCTTGTTGTGGTGGTAATACGTCTACATCAATTGCTTTATCGTCTGTATAAACATGACCTTTACGTCCACCAGTGTTTGTTGCTTTAGTTTCATATTGAGTTGCCATAAAAAAAAGACCTCCTTATAGATTATATATATTGTTTACCCGCTTATTATAAATTAAACCATTTTAAAAATATTTAATTTATAAATATGAGATATTTTCTAAAAAAATAATGTAAAACGTCATTCTTTTATGGAATAATGAATATTAAACGTATAAGAAAGAGGGCTAACATGAGAGCGATTTTAATTGGTATTTTGGCAGCGTTATTTTTTGCAGTTACATTTGTATTTAATCATTTAATGGCTAATGAAGGTGGATCATGGTATTTCAGTTCATCTCTTCGCTTTATTTTCATGTTGCCTTTTTTATGGTTAATTGTAGTAATTAAAGGAAAAACAGGTCATGTTTTGAAGCATATCAACATGTATAAATCATCTTGGTTTATATGGAGTTTCTTTGCATTCGTTTTATTTTATGCACCTTTAACGTTTGCAGCTGAATATAGTCCTGGGTGGGTAATATCAGGGACATGGCAAATTACGATTATATGTGGCATGTTATTAGCGCCACTCTTTATAGATAAAGTGAAAGTATCCGGTGAAACCATTTTAGTGAGAAATAAAATACCATGGAGGTCACTTGCTATATCTAGCATTATGTTTGTCGGCATTATCATTATACAAATACCACAAGCTTCGGAAATTCATTTAAATATTTTCTTGCTTGGATTTCTACCTATAATAATTGCTGCATTTTGTTATCCGTTAGGAAATAGAAAAATGATGAGTGTAGTCAAACATGATATAGGTACAATTGAACGAGTATTTGGAATGACTTTAGTTACGATGCCCGTCTGGTTTATAATATTTGGCATAGGATATATTAAACATGGTCTACCATCTTCTAATCAAGTTACACAATCTTTTATAGTTGCGTTGTTTTCTGGAATTATTGCAACAGTACTGTTTTTCTATGCAACGAATCTTGTAAAAGATGACCAAGAGAAATTAGCAGGAGTCGAGGCAACGCAGTCTTTAGAAGTTGTCTTTGCTATTATAGGAGAGATGATATTACTTGGATTGCCTATCCCAGGGCCATTGAGTATGCTAGGTGTGGCACTTATTATTATCGGAATGGCGATATATAGCTTTATAGATAGTTTGTCATTAAAAAAACCTTCCAAAATTAATGTTTAAAGCTATATGGAAAGTGGTATGTAATTAATGAATGATAAATCATTCAAATTGATTTATAAAGGGTGATAAATGATGGCAGACGAAAGTAAATATGAAAAAGCAAAAGGTAATGTTAAAGAAACAGTAGGTGACGTTACGGATAATAAAGATTTAGAAAACGAAGGTAAAAAAGAAAAAACTTCAGGCAAAGCTAAAGAAGCTGTAGAGAACGTTAAAGATAAAGCAAATGAAGTAATTGATAAATTCAAGAAATAAAAAAGATAAGAAGCCGTTAGACAAGTTTATTGTCAAACGGCTTCTTATTTACTTTAAATCCGAATCTTTAATATTCCATTTCATTCTATAACTATTATCTTTTGATTTTAATTGTAAATGTACCTCATATTTATCTGCATCAGGCACGTCATAATATACATAACCTTCATCTGATTGTCCAGGTTTTAAGCTAAAGCTGAAACCAGCATCGGAATCACGCATACTATAGAATTTACTTACTCTCTGGCCATCTGCTGTAACGCCAAAGTTAGTGTCGCCTACAATCAAGCTAGAATTATTAATGTTTTCTAGTTTATAGTAAACTTTTAATATTTTATCTTTGCTTGGTTTACTATATTTAGAATCTGGTTCAACGAATTCTGCTTTTTCGACTGTGATTTTTGTACCCACAGCGTTAATTGATCCGCCAAGATTTGATGTTTTATTTGTCACCGAACTATCGTTGTCATTTTCTTCAGTTGTAGATTCCTCAGTAGTAGATTCTTCGCTTGTCTCTTCTTCAGTTGTTTCTTCTTCTGTAGATTCTTCCTCAGTTGATTCCTCTTCGGTAGACTTTTCTTCAGTATCACTCGTAAAGTTATCAATTTGTTCTTTGATTGGCCCTGCTGCACATGCACCTAGAATAATCGCCAATATTATGAATATAACTAAGCATCCACCACAACCAAATAACCATGGTTTAAGATTTGAATCTCCCTGATCTCCAGAATGAGGTGGTTGATTCCCTTGAAAACCACTTTGGTTCGACTGATTAAACGGGTTCTCTTGTTGTGAATTTTGCTGTTGATTGCTTTGTTGGTCTAAGTTGTTTTGATTGAATGGATTTTCATTTGATTGGTTAGAATTATTCATAATATTTCCCCTTCCACAAAACTATTTTTTAATAAAAAATAAATAGAAATTAATTTTTTCTAATTGCCATATAATAGAGATTAAAAAATGAAAAACAATTGTATTCTTTATTAATTATTTTTAGTTTATAGTAATTTGGGGTATAAATCTACACTTATTATTAAATATACAGAATATTAATAGTCGGTTAATAATAAATATATATAATGGTTGATAAAAGTTGAATAGTGCTTACAATATCATTTAAAATAAAGTAAAGGAGTGGTAAACATGTATAGAGACATTTTATTCGGCATCGATACAGATATGAAAAATGAAAAAGTTCTGGAAGAAATAGCGAAACTTTCAGGTGAAGGTACAGTTGTTACAATGATTAATATGATAAGCGAGAAAGATATACAAGCTTCAGTCCGTACAGGTGTGCACTTTGAAGAAATGACAGAGAAACGTCAAAAAGGTATTCAACATGTATTTGACTTCTTTAATGAACGAAACATTAAATATAATCTAGAGTTTATTAAAGGTAATCCAAAGGCTGGGTTACTTAAATTAGCAAATAGCGGAGATTATGAAATTGTAGTACTAAGTAATAGAAAAGCTGAAGATGCTGATAAATTAGTACTAGGAAGCGTAAGTCATAAAGTAGCTAAAAGAGCTAAGATTCCAGTTTTAATAGTAAAATAATAAACTTTATTATAAGCAGCAAAAGTTCTTAATAAAATAAGAATTTTTGCTGTTTTTTTATTATCATATTATATTGAATTCAATAGAAAAAAAGCGCTAACTAATGTAAAATGGTAATAGAAGAACATTGGAGGAATGGCTATGAAACAAAAAGGCAAAGAAACGTTTCCTGATATTGTTGCGACCGTGTCTTTAAAAGATAAAAACGATATTGAAAAAACAGTAGAAGAACTTAATATGAACGACAAATCAGTAGATATTGTAGAATTTAGAGCGGATACACTATCTGATACTTCTTTGGAAAATATAAATGAAGTGTTAGGTGCGCTTAAATCAAAGTATACCGCTTCACCAATTCTCTTTACTTATCGTTCAAAAGGTCAAGGTGGATTAGGGGACTTCGACCATGAAACATATTATAAATTGATGCAAGATATTATTTGTAATCAAAAAGCAGATTATGTCGATGTTCAATTAGATACTTATGAAGATAATCTAATGAATTGTATTACAAGAGCTAAAAATAATAACGTCAAAATAATTATTTCGCATCATGATTTTAAAGCAACGCCAGATGTGGAAGAAATGTTTGTGACTTACGAAAAAATGGCAGAGCTAGGTGCTGATATTGGAAAATTAGCAGTAATGCCTAACAACGAAAAAGACTTATTATCGTTGTTAAATGCGATGAATAGAGCATATCATCAATTAGATATCGACGTAGTAGGTATATCAATGGGTGAGCTTGGTATTATGACTAGGATTACTGGCGGTTTATTTGGTTCACGACTTACTTATGGTTTTGTAGGTAGTGAAGCAGCACCAGGACAATTACATGTTAAAAATATTAAAGAACAACTCGCACTGTATAACCAGTAGAATATTTTTAAGCCTGAATTCTCAAAGTTAGAACTCAGGCTTATTTATATGATATAATTGATAATAATTATCAATAGATTAATAGGAGTGTTAAAATGGAATTACAACAAGTCATACAAGAAAGACGTAGTGTTAAAAATTATGATCATGATATGCACATCGATGAAGAAAAGCTAATGTCACTAGTTGATTTAGCAACATATGCTCCGAATCATGGAATGAGAGAACCTTGGCGTTTAGTATACGTTAGTAAAGACAAAATAAATGAATTTGCTAAAAAGGTAGCTACATCTGCATTTGTGAATGATGAGAAAAAACAAGAACAGCATATAGAAAAAGTTTCAAGACTTGGTGGTATTTTTGTAATATTAGCTAGAAGAGATACTAGACAAAAAGAAAATCTTGAAAATCAAATGGCTGTAGCAACATTTATGCAAAACCTAATGCTATTGATACACGAAGCGGGTATGGGCTCATGTTGGAAAACACCTGATTACATCTTTAAACCAACATTCCGTGATATCGTTGGTGCAAATGATGATGAAGACGTAAACGGATTTTTATATGTAACTGAAAAAGATGAAAATGCTGTATTCTCAAGAAGAAAAAATAAATCTACATTAACGAAGTGGTAAGTTTTAATTTAAAAGAGCTAGGGATATAAATCCTTAGCTCTTTTTTGGATGTTATTAATCAAAAAAGCAAGAGTTGATATTGTTGTTGGATTTACTAAGACAATAATCCAACTACATGCACCTTTATTGGATTTACTAACACAATAATCCAAGTAGAGCACTTCTTATTGGATTTTCTATCTCATTAATCCAAATAGACACCTTCTTATTGGATTTTCTACCTCATTAATCCAAATAGACACATCCTTATTGGATTTACTAAGACAATAATCCAAGTAGAGCACTTCTTATTTGGATTTACTAACACAATAATCCAAATAGACGCTCCTTATTGGATTTACTAAGACAATAATCCAAGTAGAGCACTTCTTATTTGGATTTACTAACACAATAATCCAAGTAGACACATCTTTATTGGATTTACTAAGACAATAATCCAAGTAGAGCACTTCTTATTGGATTTACTAAGACAATAATCCAAGTAGAGCACTTCTTATTGGATTTACTAAGACAATAATCCAAGTAGAGCACTTCTTATTGGATTTACTAAGACAATAATCCAACTACACACACCTTTATTGGATTAAGTAATACCTAAACTTACGAATTAACTTTTTATTCTGGTTCAAACCTAAAAACAAAGCATTTCGTATATATTCACGAGAATAATCTAAAGTGAAATATGATTTATGGGTTACTATAATAACAATAAACGTAAGAAAAATGGTAGATCTAAGAACTAGCAAAACAAGCATCCACTTTTTAAATCTCATATATAAAAAATATCCTCATCCGTTAATAACAAACCCATCGGATGAGGAGAAGCCTTAAACCATCTTATTTTAAATTTTTAGCTAAGAATGCTTTTACGTCTTCTGGTGTTTTAGCATTTGCTGAATGTAAGTGTGCTAGTTTTTCATTGTTTTTGAATATTAATAAACTTGGGATACCCATTACATCATTTTCAGTTGCTGCATCTGGTACATCGTCACGATTAATTTGATACCAATCGTAATTATTGTATTCTTGGACAATCGGATCTATCCATTGATCCATACGCGTACAATCTGGACACCAGCCTGCAAAGAATTTAATTACTACTGGTTCATCGCTTTGTGTAA
The DNA here is from genome assembly GCF_049310805.1 of Mammaliicoccus sp. JADD-157. Classification (NCBI taxonomy): domain Bacteria; kingdom Bacillati; phylum Bacillota; class Bacilli; order Caryophanales; family Staphylococcaceae; genus Mammaliicoccus; species Mammaliicoccus sp. JADD-157. The sequence continues at coordinate 554,212 of NZ_JBMOVZ010000001.1, forward strand.
CCTCTTTGAATTCATCATATTGGTTTATTGTTTTCATATATTTTCAAGCTCCTTAAGAATTAATATTATAAATGAATTATAGCTTATTTTTGTTTATTAAAAAAATATTTAACTCAAGACTATGTGTTCTTAATTAATATTGGTATAATGATGTTAAATACATATATGGAGGTAAAGACATGATAAAATTTTATCAATATCCTAACTGTACAACATGTAAAAAAGCTGCAAAATTTTTAGAAACAAATGGTGCGAGTTTTGAACCGATAGATATTACTCAATTAACACCAACTGCTAACGAATTAAAAGATATGATTGATGGAACAGACGTTACTGTTAATCAATTATTTAACACGCGTGGTGCAAAATATCGTGAGTTAGGTCTTAAAGATAAAATTGATGATTTATCTGACGACGAAAAATTCGAATTATTAGCTTCAGATGGTATGTTAATTAAACGCCCATTAGCTGTATTAGGCAACAAAATCACTTTAGGTTTTAAAGAAGATGAATACCGCCAAACTTGGCTATAAAATAGTTGCTTGAATAAGGGCTTTATGTCATTATTATAATTGAATTACATATAGGAGGGGATTACTTTGGCAGTACCTAGTGAGTTAAAATATTCAAAAGAACATGAGTGGGTAAAAGTTGATGGCGATGTAGTTACAATCGGTATTACTGATTTCGCTCAATCTGAATTAGGGGACATCGTATTTGTTGAGTTACCAGAAGAAGGTGACGAATTAACTAGTGGAGATTCATTCGGTAGTGTAGAATCTGTAAAAACAGTTTCTGAACTATATGCACCTCTTTCTGGTAAAGTTGTAGAAGTAAATGATGAATTAGAAGATAGTCCAGAATACGTTAATGAATCTTCTTATGACAAAGCTTGGATGGTCAAAGTAGAATTAACTGATAAATCACAATTAGATGATTTATTAGATGCTGATGCGTATAGTGAAATGATAGGTGAATAGCAATACAACAAACTCCACGGTACAGTAGTATCATGGAGTTTTTTAGCATAATCTCATTGAGAAGTAAAAATATAATATTATTCATTTGTAGAAGGTGAAGGCCATGGCGATGATTAAAAAAGTAATAATCGTAGAAGGTATTTCAGATAAGAAGCGAGTGAAAGAAGTATTAAATGAACCCGTTCACGTAATTTGCACACATGGTACAATGGGTGTCGAAAAAATGGACGAACTTTTAGATGAAATTTATGGTAAACAAGTGTATATATTAGTCGATCAAGATAAAGAAGGTAAACGCATAAGAAAATGGTTCAAAAAATACGTTAGTGAAAGTCATCATATTTATATAGATTCAACTTTTACTGAGGTAGCACGTTGCCCAAGACAATATTTAGCGAATGTGTTAAACTATCATGGATTTGAAGTTAATCACGACTTTGTATTGAAAGGGAAGTATCGTTATCATGAAACACACAGAAATATCGAACGATGTATACAAGCTTTTTAATAAAGATGTACATTTGTTATTCGGCTATACACCAACATGTGGAACGTGTAAAATCTCAGAACGCATGCTAGATATTGCCAACGAAATGACAAAACTACCTATAAACAAATGTGACTTAAACTTTTATCCGGAATTTTGTGAAGAATATGAAATACAATCCGTACCAGTTCTATTTATAATGAAACAAGAAAAAGTTATAAAAAGAATTTATGCATTTCAGTCAGTTCCGTATATAGTTGAGAATATTCAAAAAGTTATTGACGATAAAAACTTATCGTGATAGTATGAATTTAATTAAATACGTAATAGCTCTTATCAAGAGTGGTGGAGGGATGTGCCCTTAGAAGCCCGGCAACCGTCATATAAATATGAAATGGTGCCAATTCACAGAAAGTGTAAACTTTTGGAGATGAGAGAAAGACAATTAATAACGCCTTTCTCTAATCATTAGAGTGAGGCGTTTTTAATTTAAGGATTAGGAGGCAACAGATTTGATCGAGTTAAATAAGGTCGTAAAGACTTTCAAGACAAAAAAAGGTGACATAAAAGCTGTTGACCATGTTGACTTAAATATAGAAAAAGGAAGTATATATGGCGTAATCGGTTTTTCAGGAGCTGGAAAGAGTACCTTGATTCGAATGTTTAACGGGTTAGAAACCCCTACTGAAGGTGAAGTTATAGTAGATGGTGCGAATATAGGTAAATTGTCAAAACAAGAACTTCGAAAAAAACGACAAAAAGTAAGTATGATATTCCAGCATTTTAACTTACTTTGGTCTAGAACAGTTAAAGACAACATTGCTTTTCCGTTAGAGATCGCAGGTGTCTCTAAAAGCGAGATTAATAAAAAGACAGAAGCGTTAATCAAAAGAGTAGGGCTAGAAGGTCGAGAAAATGCTTATCCATCTCAATTATCTGGTGGGCAAAAGCAAAGAGTAGGAATCGCGAGAGCATTAGCAAATGACCCGCACGTATTATTGTGTGATGAAGCTACGAGTGCACTTGACCCTCAAACAACAGATGAAATACTAGATTTATTGATAGACATCAATAAAGAGCTGGATTTAACAATTATACTTATCACACATGAAATGCACGTTATAAGAAAGATTTGTGATCATGTTGCAGTAATGGAAAATGGTAAGTTTGTCGAAGAAGGAGAAGTCATCAATGTATTCAATAATCCTCAAACACATGTAACGCAAAGATTTGTTAAGGATGATTTGAAAGCAGACGATTTAGAAAGAACGTTGCAAGACTTCAAGAAAGAACAGCCTGAAGGTGAAATATGGAAGCTGAACTTTGTAGGTGGAACTAGTTCAGAACCTGTGTTAGCCAAAGTGATTAAAGAATATAACGTAAATATTAATGTCATTGAAGGCGACGTTAAACTCACTCAAAATGGTACTTTTGGGCATATGATTGTACATCTGCCTGATGGAAACTATTCTAAAGACCAGATTAAACAAGAATTAAATAATCTTGGTGTGAAAGTTGAGGTGGGTATTAATGAATAAGTCATTTAGTGAAATAATCACTGAAATGGTAACAATGCCTAACGTGAGATGGGACGCTGTATGGGAAGCGTTATACGAGACCTTATACATGACCGTCATTTCAACAGTTTTTACACTAGTGTTTGGCTTAATACTAGGAACATTATTGTTCCTAACATCTAAAGGAACATCTAAAAGTTCTCGTGTATTTTATTCAATTGTTTCATTTATAGTGAATTTATTTAGAGCAATACCATTTATCATACTTATACTATTGTTGCTACCATTTACTGATATTTTACTTGGTACAATAAGTGGTCCGAAAGGTGCTCTACCAGCCTTAATCATTGGGGCTGCGCCATTCTACGCAAGATTAGTAGAGATTGGCATGAAAGAAATAGATAAAGGTGTAATAGAAGCGGCTGTATCTATGGGTGCAAACACATGGACAGTTGTGAGAAAAGTATTACTTAAAGAATCATTACCTGCACTTGTATCAGGTCTAACTGTAACTGCAATTGCATTAGTAGGATCTACAGCAATCGCTGGTGTTATCGGTGCAGGAGGATTAGGTAACTTAGCATATCTAACTGGTTTCACACGAAATCAAAATGATGTAATCCTAGTTTCTACTATATTAATACTAGTTATTGTATTTGTTATCCAATTTATTGGAGATTTAATTGTTAAGAAAATTGATAAACGTTAAAGGAGTGCCTTAAAATGAAAAAAGTTCTAGGACTATTATTTGTTTCAATATTGACAGTTGTATTAGCCGCTTGTGGCGGAGGAGACGGAGATAAAGATAAAAAAGAAACGATTAAAGTCGGTGCATCTCCAGCACCACATGCAGAAATATTAGAAGAAGCTAAACCAATTCTTGAAAAAGAAGGCTACAAGTTAGAAATTAAAACGATTAATGACTACACAACACCAAATAAATTATTAGATAAAGCTGAATTAGACGCAAACTTCTTCCAACATACACCATACTTAGAAACTGAATCTAAAGATAAAGGTTACAAAATAGAATCTGCAGGTAACGTACATATCGAACCAATGGCAGTATATTCAAAGAAGTATAAAAAATTAACTGACTTACCAAAAGGTGCAACAGTATATGTATCTAATAACCCAGCTGAAGAAGGACGTTTCTTATCATTCTTTGAAAAAGAAGGATTAATTAAACTTAAAGATGGCGTTGATCCAGTAGATGCTACATTCGATGATATCGCTGAAAATAAAAAAGATATAAAATTCAATAACAAACAAGCAGCTGAATTTTTACCAAAATCTTATCAAGCAGATGAAGGTGACGCAACAATTATCAACTCTAACTATGCAATTGAACAAGGGCTAAATCCATTAAAAGATTCAATCGCAGTTGAAGGTAAAGATTCACCATATGCTAACTTAATCGCAGTACAAAAAGGTCATAAAGACGATAAAAAAATTAAAGCATTAATGAAAGTTTTACAATCAAAAGAAATTAAAGACTTCATCAAAGAAAAATACGATGGTGCAGTAATCGAAGCAAAATAAACATATAAGAATTAGTCCGGGACATTTATATATGTCTCGGGCTATTTTTATTCTAAATAGTTTGGTTAAACGTCTCATGATTTACGTTATGCATCTTTCTTGTTTTTACTTTCTTGGTTTAATAAACTACATTTAAGACTTAAAACAAAGGTGGATAAACATGAAAATAATACTAGTTGGAGCACATGGTACTATAGGTTCAGCCGTTGTAACTGAATTAGAAGAAAATGGTCATGAAGTCATAAAAGTTGGACGTAATTCAGGTGATTACCAAATGGATATGACAAACGTAGAGGATATCAAACTCATGTTTCAACAAATCGAAAATGTAGATGCTGTAGTCTCTACTGCAGGAGCAGCGAATTTTGATGATTTAAGTGAGTTAACACCGGAATCAAATGAGGTAGCTATAACAAGTAAGCTATTGGGACAAATCAATTTAGTACTTATTGGCCAACATTATATAAATGATGGAGGAAGTTTTACTTTGACTACGGGCGTTATTAAGGATGATCCAATAAAAGGAGGCGTTTCTTCAGCGATGGCCGGCGGTGGTATAGAAGCATTTGTTAAATCCGCTGCCTTTGAATTAAAACGAAATTTAAGAATTAATAACGTCAGTCCTAATGTAATCGAAGAAGCGCTTGAAGATTATGGCGATTTCTTTAAAGGTTTTAAAGCAGTACCAGCAAGTAAAGCAGCAAAAGCATACTTGAAAAGCGTAGAAGGAATACAATCAGGACAAACTTTTCGTATATATGAATAAAATATAATTGAAGACAAAAATCAGGAAAAATTCTTTCTTCAGTAGAATTTTTCCTGATTTTTTAAAATTATTCTAAAATAATTCGTTTGCAAGGTACAATACAAGCATTAAAGCGGCCATAGCATATAAAATCAAGCCGATAAATTTAGAATTTCTAATATTAAATGTGGCTATCGTAACTATCGTTAAAATAGTAAGAAAAGTATTTATTAAACTGCTCAAATTAATAACATTGACTAGATTGAGTAATAGTATAAAAGCGCATATCGCACTAATTACAAAAGAAAATTGTTCATATCGTTTCATATTTAAAATCCTTCCTAAATTTATATCTCTAATTATTATAATTATATTATAAAAAAATAAAAAATGCTTACTGAGGCCTTTCAAATAGAATATTTATAAATTGAGAATGAAATCATTTTATTATCATTTAAAAAATATTTCACTTAAACCCTTGTAATAATAGGGTTTTATAATAAAAAGTGAGCGTAAGTGTTTGATTGCCTATATAACTACGTTATAATAATAAGAGTAAAGAAACATAACAAACTTTGACGTTACATTAAAATTATTATAAACTAGAAAAGATAATGTAGGGTTATCTTTTTAAAATGTGAATAAATTCTCTGGAGGGAAATAAACATGGCATCAAAATTAGAAATCAAAGATTTACACGTAGAAATAGAAGGCAAGGAAATTCTTAAAGGAGTAAACTTAACGATACAACAAGGTGAAATCCATGCAATCATGGGACCTAACGGTACTGGTAAGTCAACTTTATCATCAGCTATTATGGGTCACCCTAAATATGAAGTAACTAAAGGTGAAATCCTTTTAGATGGTGAAGATGTATTAGAAATGGAAGTTGATGAGCGTGCTCAAGCAGGTTTATTCTTAGCAATGCAATATCCATCAGAAATTTCTGGTGTTACAAACGCTGACTTCTTACGTTCTGCAATTAATGCTAAACGTGAAGAAGGCGATGAAATCAACTTAATGCAATTCATCAAGAAATTAGACAAACAAATGGATTTATTAGATATGGATCAAGACATGGCTCAAAGATACCTAAATGAAGGTTTCTCTGGCGGTGAGAAGAAACGTAACGAAATTCTTCAATTAATGATGTTAGAACCTAAATTTGGTATTTTAGACGAAGTTGACTCAGGTCTAGATATCGACGCATTAAAAGTAGTATCTAAAGGTATTAACAATATGCGTGGTGACAACTTTGGTTGCTTAATCATCACTCACTATCAAAGACTATTAAATTATATTTCACCAGATTTCGTACACGTAATGATGCAAGGTCGCGTGGTTAAATCAGGTGGCGAAGAATTAGCGAGACGTCTTGAAGCTGAAGGTTATGAATGGATTAAAGAAGAGCTTGATATTGAAGACGAAACAATTAACGCTGAATAATATATAAGAATTATAGTCAAGTAGGAGGAGTATAAATGGCAACTGAAACAAAGTTAAACATTAGCGTTGAAGATTTAGTAAATTATTCAGCATCTCAAAATGAACCACAATGGATGACTGATTTACGTAAAGACAGTTTTCAAAAGTTAGAACAATTAGAAATGCCTAAACCAGATAAAACAAAAATAAACAGATGGGATTTTGATTCTTTCAAATCTCACACTGTTGAAAGTGATACATTTGAGTCTATCGATAAATTACCTGAATCAGTTCAAAAAATTATCGATACTGAAAATGCTAAAAATCTAATCGTTCAGCATAATAATACACCTGCTTTTACAAAAGTAGATGATAAATTAACTGAACAAGGTGTTGTAATTAAAGATTTAAAAACTGCACTTATTGAAAACAGTGATTTAGTTCAAAAATATTTTATGACAGATGCTGTTAAAGTAGATGAGCATAGATTAACTGCACTACATGCTGCATTAGTTAATGGTGGGGTATTCGTTTACGTTCCTAAAAATGTAGTAGTAGAAGATCCTATCCAATATGTAGTATTACATGACGATAGCGATGCGAGTTTCTTCAATCACGCTATCATTGTGGCTGAAGAAAGTGCAGAAGTAACATACGTTGAAAACTATTTATCAACTGTTTCTTCTAACGATAATCAATTAAATATCGTATCTGAAGTTATTGCTGGAGCTAATTCTAAAATAACTTACGGTACAGTTGATTTCATGGATAAAGGATTCACTGGACACATAATCCGTCGTGGTATTGCAGCAGCAGACTCTACTATCGACTGGGCATTAGGTTTAATGAACGACTGTAGCACTATTAATGATAATACAACATACTTAATGGGCGATCGTTCAAACTGTAACTTAAAAACAGTAGTAGTTGGTCGTGGTGAACAAAAACAAAACTTCACAACTCAAATTATTCAATATGGTAAAGAATCAAATGGTCATATCTTGAAACATGGTGTAATGAAAGATAGTTCTTCATCTATTTTCAATGGTATTGGTTACATTAAACACGGTGGAACAAAAGCAGATGCACAACAAGAATCACGTGTACTTATGCTTTCTGAAAAAGCACGTGGAGATGCAAACCCAATATTATTAATTGATGAAGACGATGTAACTGCAGGACACGCAGCATCAGTAGGTAGAGTAGACCCTACTCAACTATACTACTTAATGAGTAGAGGTATTTCTCGTGAAGAAGCTGAAAGATTAGTTATACATGGTTTCTTAGACCCAGTTGTTTCTGCATTGCCAATTGAAGGCGTTAAACGTCAATTACGTGAAGTTATTGAAACTAAAGTAACAACGCAAATATAAAAATAGGCACAGAAAGGTCTGATAATGTGGCCGAATCAACATTTAATGTAGAAAAAGTAAAAAAAGATTTTCCAATATTAGAGCAAGAAGTAAACGGTAAAAAACTTGTATATTTAGATTCATCTGCCACAAGTCAAACGCCGATACAAGTAACGGATTCTATTGCAGATTACTACAATCGATATAATTCGAATGTACACCGTGGTGTGCATACACTTGGAACGCTTGCTACGGATGCTTATGAAAAAGCACGTGAAACAGTCAGAAGGTTTATCAACGCTCGATACTTTGAAGAAGTTGTTTTTACTAGAGGAACAACTACAGCAATTAACTTAGTTGCACATAGTTACGGAGACGCAAATGTTTCTGAAGGTGACGAAATTGTCGTGACTCAAATGGAGCATCACGCTAATATCGTCCCTTGGCAACAACTTGCTAAACGTACTGGTGCAACATTAAAATTTATTCCGATGTCTGACAGTGGCGAACTTGAAAAAGAAGCAATTGATAACACGATAACGGATAATACAAAAATTGTTGCAGTCACACATGTTTCAAACGTATTGGGCACGATAAATGATGTTAAATATATTGCTGAAGTTGCACATCAACATGATGCAGTAATTGCAGTTGATGGCGCACAATCAGCTCCACATATGAAAGTTGACGTTCAAGATTTAGATGTGGACTTCTTTAGCTTCAGTGGACATAAAATGCTAGGTCCAACTGGCATTGGTGCACTATACGGTAAACGTCATTTACTTGATAAAATGGAACCAATTGAATTTGGTGGAGACATGATTGATTTTGTAGGATTAGAAGATGCAACTTGGACAGACTTACCAACTAAGTTTGAAGCAGGTACACCACTTATAGCTGAAGCTATCGGATTTGCTGAAGCAATTAGATACATTGATGAATTAGGCTTAGAAGAAATTCATCAACATGAATATGAGCTAGTTAATTACGCATATAATGAGATGTCTAAAATAGAAGGTTTAGAAATTTACGGACCTTCACCTGAAAAGCGAGCTGGTTTGATTACGTTCAACGTTGAAGGTGTTCATCCACATGATTTAGCAACAGCACTAGATTCTGAAGGTGTAGCTGTTAGAGCTGGACATCACTGTGCACAACCGCTAATGAAATGGTTAAATCAATCATCTACAGCACGTGCTAGTTTCTATGTATATAATACTACTGAAGATGTTGATAAGTTAATTCAGGCACTCTATAGAACGAAGGAGTTTTTCTCTTATGAATTTTAATAATTTAGATCAACTATATCGTTCTGTGATTATGGATCATTATAAAAATCCTAGAAATAAAGGAGCTATCGAAGATGGTTCCATGACGATAGATATGAATAACCCAACATGTGGGGACCGCATCCGCTTAACATTAGATGTAGTAGATAATGTTATTAAAGATGCTAAGTTTGAAGGTGAGGGTTGTTCTATTTCAATGTCTAGTGCATCAATGATGACGGAGGCGGTAAAAGGTCATACCATCGAAGAAGCATTACACATGAGTCAAGAGTTTTCTAATATGATGCTAGGAGAATCTTATGAGATCACAGATGATATGGGTGATATCGAATCTTTATCAGGTGTGTCTAAGTTCCCAGCACGTATTAAATGCGCGACTTTAGCGTGGAAAGCATTTGAAAAGGGCACAAAAGAAGAAGATGACCAGTAACTTTTGAAGATTGGGCGTAAGCTATAATAAAAGAGGAGTGAAGAAAATGGCTAAAAAATCACCAGAAGTTGGAGATTATAAATATGGTTTCCATGATGAAGACGTTTCTATTTTCCGTTCAGGTAGAGGTTTGACAGAAGAAATTGTTAGAAAAATATCTGAAATGAAAGACGAACCACAATGGATGCTAGATTTCCGTTTGAAATCATTAAAACAATTCTATAAAATGCCAATGCCAATGTGGGGTGGCGATTTATCAGAATTAAACTTTGATGAAATCACATATTATGTAAAACCATCAGAACGTTCTGAACGTTCATGGGATGAAGTACCAGAAGAAATTAAAAACACTTTCGATAAATTAGGTATTCCAGAAGCTGAACAAAAATATCTTGCAGGTGTATCTGCACAATATGAATCAGAAGTTGTATACCACAACATGGAGAAAGACTTAGAAGAACAAGGTATCATCTTTAAAGATACAGATTCAGCTTTACGTGAAAACGAAGACTTATTCAAAGAATATTTTGCTTCTGTAATTCCAGCAGCAGATAACAAATTCTCAGCATTAAACTCAGCAGTATGGTCAGGTGGATCATTCATTTACGTACCTAAAGGTGTAAAACTTGAAACACCATTACAAGCATACTTCAGAATTAACTCTGAAAATATGGGTCAATTCGAAAGAACTTTAATCATTGCAGACGAAGGTTCTTCAGTACACTACGTAGAAGGTTGTACTGCTCCGGTTTATACAACAAACTCACTACACTCAGCAGTAGTTGAAATCATTGTTAAAAAAGACGCATATTGCCGTTATACAACAATCCAAAACTGGGCAAACAACGTTTATAACTTAGTTACAAAACGTACGTTTGTTTATGAAAATGGTACGATGGAATGGATCGATGGTAACTTAGGTTCTAAGTTAACTATGAAATATCCATCATGTTTCTTACTTGAAGAAGGCGCTAGAGGTATGACATTATCTATCGCACTTGCAGGTAAAGGACAAGTTCAAGATGCTGGAGCTAAAATGATTCATAAAGCACCAAACACATCTTCAACTATTGTATCTAAATCAATCTCTAAAAATGGCGGTAAAGTAGTTTACCGTGGACAAGTACACTTTGGTCGTAAAGCTACAGGTGCTCGTTCTAACATTGAATGTGATACTTTAATTATGGATAATGAATCAACATCAGATACAATTCCTTATAATGAAATTATGAATGATAACATTTCATTAGAACACGAAGCGAAAGTTTCTAAAGTATCTGAAGAACAATTATTCTACTTAATGAGCCGCGGTATTTCAGAAGAAGAAGCAACTGAAATGATCGTAATGGGCTTCATTGAGCCATTCACAAAAGAACTACCAATGGAATACGCAGTAGAAATGAACCGTCTAATCAAATTCGAAATGGAAGGTTCAATCGGTTAATTATATAACGTTAAACCCCCTTACCAATTTAATTGGTGAGGGGTTTTTGTTTTATGAGCGCGAGTAGCTTATTGTTTATGATGGACTCTCTAACGTGCAAGAAACATAAGACAAGCCCGTTACATTTTCTAACGAACTAGTGGCAGTAAACAAGCACTTTATAGCGCTATTTTCTACGATTTTGCAAAAATAAGCATATCACTTTCAAACTGAAATAATCAGTTAAGTGATATGCTTATTTATTTTGAGTTGGGATTTTTATCCGAAACTCTAAAGCTTATTCTTCATTTTTCAAAACTTTAATATTAATCTACTTCTGATAATTTAGTAGATGATGTTCTATTTCTTAAGTCTACTTCTATTTCTTCTAAGCTACGTCCTCTTGTTTCTGGTAGATACTTAATAACAAATATCATAGCTAAAATACCGATTACTGCGAAGATTAAGAACACTATCTCAATACTTAATACTGACGTAAGTATTGGGAATAATTGAGCTACTAATAAGCTCCCGATTGATAGTGATAATGTTGCTATACCTGTAGCAGCACCTCTAGCTCTCATTGGGAATAATTCTGGTAGCATTACCCATAATATTGGTCCCCAAGTAAATGCGAAGAATACAATAAATAGTGTTAGACAAGCTACAATAATCCAAGCACCAACTGTTGAACCAAGACCGATTGTCCATACTAATCCTGCCATTATAAGTAATGATCCAACCATACCTATGTTACCAGTAATTAATAATTTCTTTCTATCTATTTTATCTATGATTTGAATAGCAAAGATTGTAACAATCACGTTTACTGAACCTATTCCTACTGTTCCTAGTATTGCAGTAGAATCTCCTAAACCTACTTTTGTAAAGATAGTAGGTGCATAATAAATGATTGCGTTAATACCGATTATTTGTTGTAGTAGAGCGAATAAACAACCAATTATGAGTACTGGTCTTAACCATACTGATTTCAATACAGTCCAAGTACTTTCTGAAATGTCTATAATTTCTTTCATTTCGTCAATTTCTTTATCAATTTCTTTTTGTTTACGCGTCATACCCATAACTTTACGAGCTGATTTTTCACTTTTATGTTCGAGTAGCCATCTTGGACTTTCTGGCATGAAGTATACACCAATCATTAAGATAACTGATGGTACAACAGCTAGTCCAACCATCCATCTCCAAGCTTCCATATCTGCAAAAGCATAGTTTATAAGATATGAAGCAAGTATACCAATTGTTATCATCAATTGGTTTAATGAACTGAGCGATCCTCTTTTATCTGTAGGAGCCATTTCTGATAGATATACCGGAACGATTGCTGAAGAACCACCTACAGCTAACCCGATTATAAATCTACCTATGACAAGCATGCTTAAGTTTTGTGCAGCTGAAAGTAATAGTGCACCAACTATAAATACGATTGCTATTATAAACACAAGTCTACGTCGGCCAAGCTTATCTGATAATGGTCCACTTGAACCGGCACCAAATATAGCCCCGATAAGCATTGAACTAACGACAAATCCTTCAGCAGTACTTGAAAGTGGTATGTCATTTTTTATGAACAGTAAAGCGCCTGAAATTACGCCTGTATCGTAACCGTAAAGCAATCCACCTAAAGCTCCTAGGAAGAATATTAACTTTGTTCGAAAATTGCTTGTTCCCATTCTAATAACCTCCAAAATTTTAAATATTTAAAGACAAATGTCAGATTTAATTATCTTAAATAACTAAATACTTGTTTTTAATTATTAAATCTGATTTAATATTAAATGTAAGCCTTTGCAGATAGAAAATCAAGTGAAAAATATTTTATTTAACATATTAATAGTTATTGTAGATTACTGAAGGTAATGGAGGACGGCTATGAAAGATTCATCAAGAATTAATGTGAATTTGATGAAAGATTATAATAAACAACTCGTTTTAAGAACAATTCAAAAATATGGACCTATTTCTAGAGTTGAAATAGCTAAACAGATTGACTTATCTAGACCATCTGTATCTGAAATAGTTTCTATTTTGATTGAAGAACAATGGATTGAAGAAAAACCTTCTGAAATAAAAGTAAGAGGTAGACAGCCTATACCGTTAGATATTAATAAAGAGAAGAAAGTTATAGTCGGTTTAGAAATTGGTGCTTACTCAACAAAAATTATCGTAAGTAATTTGAAGGCTGAAATATTAGATCAAATTCAAATAGAAATGAACAAGCAAAAGGATCCAAATTCAACCATTGAATATTTAGGTGAGCAAATTAAATTAATTGCAAATGAGTATAAAGCAAAACAAATTGAAGTATTAGGTATAGGTGTTGGAATGCATGGTCTTGTAGATACTAAAGAAGGTAAGAATATTTTTGCACCTAATTTAGGTTGGGAAAATATTGAGATTAAAAAGATTCTAGAAAGCATAACACAACTCAAAGTAATAATTGATAATGACTGTAATAGCGCTGCACTGGCGGAGATGTGGTTTGGCCAAGGAAAAGATGAAACGAATTTCATCTCAGTCCTGGTAGATTATGGAGTTGGCGCAAGTATTATCAACAATGGCTCCATATTTAAAGGTACACATCATGTAACGGGTCAAATTGGGCACGTAACAATCGATCCAGATGGTCCATTATGTTCATGTGGGAATTATGGCTGCTTAGAGACGTTTACATCTGAAACAGCTATTTTGAAAATGTTAAAACGTAAATTGAAATTAGGTGAAAGTAATGTATTTTCAATGCAGAATATAAACATTGATGACTTGAATATAGATGACTTTTATAACGCAGTACACAAAGGTGATGAACTTTGCATCGATATATCAAAAGAAGTTGGAAGAAATTTAGGATTAGGTTTTACAATTTTAATCAATTTGTTCGGACCTAAGTTTATTGTGTTAGGAGGTAGCTTAACTAAAATCAGTGACATTTTGCTACCGATTATTAAAGAAGTTATTCAATTTAAGGTAATGGGTGAAGAAGCTAAAAAAACACCTATCATTACATCAGCACTAGGTGAGAATTTGTATACGATAGGTGCAGCTTCTTTAATTGTTGAAGATATATTTACTTTGCCAAAACCAAATAAATAAAAATAGGGAGGATTTATAATGGCTAATTTAAACGAACAAGTCGTAATAGTAACAGGATCAGGAAAAGGTATAGGAAAAGGTATTGCTAAGCAATTGGGGGATAAAGGAGCCAAAATAGTAGTAGCTACTATTGATGCAGATTTTGGTAAAGAAACGGTAGAAGAAATTATTCAAGATGGTGGAGACGCATATTTTGTAGAAACAGATGTTTCTAAAGAAGAAAGCATAATAAATATGGTAGAAGAAACAGTGAAGCATTATGGAAAAATTAATACGCTTGTTAACAATGCAGGTATCACGGTATTTAAATCTATTGAAGAAGCAACTGTAGAAGATTGGGATTCTATTATTAATATCGACTTAAGAGGTACATTCTTATGCTCAAAACACGTAATTCCAGAAATGAAAAAACAAAACGGTGGTTCTATTATTAACATTTCTTCTAACCATTCAATCGCTACATTACCTGATACAGACATGTATGCCGCTGCTAAAGGTGGCGTAAATGGTATGACAAGAGGAATGGCACTGAGCTTAGGCAAATATAATATTCGAGTAAATGCTATTTGCCCTGGATTTACAAATACTGCCCACTTAAAAAATTGGTTTGATTCAATGGATAATGAAGAGGAAGTTAGACAAGGTGTCTTAGATTTACATGCTACTTCAAGAATTAACGAACCAGAAGATATTGGCAAATTAGCTCAATACTTGGCTTCAGATGATTCTGAAATGATGACAGGTGAGCACTTAGTTATCGATGGTGGTTTATCAGCTCGCTTATATAACGCAGATGGTTATTAATATTTAAGGAGGATTAGAATAATGGATGTATTATCGATAGGTGAAACGATGATTGCTTTTTCTCCAAATGAAGTTGGACCAATGCGCTATGCTCGTGATTTTTCTACTCATATAGCTGGAGCGGAAACGAATACGCTTATTGGATTAGAAAAACTTGGTGTAAGAACTGGATGGATTAGTCAACTTGGTAACGATGAATTAGGACATAGAATACTTTCATTCGTGAGAGGTGAGGGTATTAATGTAGATTCAGTAAAATTGACTGATGAAGCACGCACAGGTATTTTCCTTAAAGAAAAGGCACGGTATGACCAAACACATGTACATTACTATAGAAATGATTCAGCTGCTAGCATAATGTCAAAAGATAATATTGATAAAAGTTATATATCACAATTTAAATATTTATATATAACAGGTATTACACCAGCATTAAGTGAAAACTGTAAAGAAGCTGTTCTTTATTTAATTAATGTCGCTAAAGAACTAGGTTTAAAAGTTATTTTTGATCCAAATTTAAGATTAAAGTTATGGAGCGAAGAAGAAGCAAGAGAAACTTTACTTAATATTATTTCTTTAAGTGATATTGTTTTACCTGGTATAAGTGAAGGAGAATTTTTATTTAATGAGAAATCTGAAGATAAAATCGCTCAACATATTGTTGATTTAGGACCTTCAACAGTTATTGTAAAGTTAGGAGAAAAAGGTGCATACTATCAAACCCGAAATGAATCTGGTTATGCGAAAGCATCTAAAGAAATAGAAGTAGTTGACCCTGTAGGTGCTGGAGATGGTTTTGCAGCTGGATATATAGCAGGGTTTATTAACGGATTATCATTACATGATGCTGTGGAGCAAGCATGTAATGCAGGTGCGCTCGTTACTACGGTCAAAGGTGATGTAGAAGGATTGCCAAGTGAGAATGAACTTGAGCAATTCAAAAATCAAGATAAAACAGATGATGTTATTAGATAAGGAGCTGTCAAAATGGACACTTTAAATACAATAAAAGAAACTAAAATTATAGCAATCATAAGAAACGCAAAGCCTGATGATATTTTACCAATTGTTAAAAGTTTATATAAATCAGGTATTCGAGCAATTGAAATCACAATGAATTCTCCTAAAGCTTTAGAATCTATCGAACTAGTTGCTACTGAGATGAAGGATAAAGTCGTTGTTGGTGCAGGCACAGTATTAGATGCAGAATCAGCAAGACTAGCGATATTGAGTGGAGCTACGTTTATTTTATCGCCAACACTGAATAAAGAAACAATACAAATGACTAAAAAATATGGGGCAGTGAGCATACCAGGTGCATTATCTCCTACTGAGATTTTAGATGCATATGAGTATGGTGGAGATATTATTAAAGTATTTCCTACAACATCTATGGGGCCAGAATATATTAAAGATTTACAAGGGCCTTTACCACAAATTCCATTGTTACCGACGGGTGGTATTGATTTAAATAATATTGAGCAATTTATGAAAGCTGGCGCTGTAGGCGTTGGATTAGGTAGTTCTTTAGTGAATACTAAATTAGAAGCAAATGAAGAATATTATAAAAATTTAGAAGAAACAGCAAAACAATTTAGTGATATTGTACATTTGAAAAAAGGACGTGCATAAAATGAAAATTATTGATTATGAATTATTTCAAGTGCCACCACGTTGGTTATTTTTAAAAATTACAACGGATGAAGGAATCGTTGGTTGGGGCGAACCAGTAATAGAAGGTAAAGCAGCAACAGTAAAAGCAGCTGTACATGAATTTATGCAACAATTAATGGGAGAGAATCCTTTAAATATCGAAGATCATTGGAATATGATGTATAGAAGTAGCTTTTATAGAGGCGGCCCGATATTAATGAGTGCCATCTCTGGTATTGATCAAGCTTTATGGGATATAAAAGGTAAATACTATAATGCACCAGTTCATGAATTGATGGGAGGCGCTTGTAGGCACTCCATGAAAGTTTATTCTTGGATAGGTGGAGATAGACCGATAGATACTTCTAACGCTGCTAAAAAAGCGTATGAGAATGGATTTTCAGCTATTAAAATGAATGCGACAGAAGAATTACAATATATAGATAGTTTCGATAAAATTGAAAGTGTTGTTGAAAGAGTAGCTGGGATTAGAGAAGCGGTTGGCAATAATCTAGGCATTGGTATTGATTTTCATGGTAGAGTACATAGACCAATGGCAAAAGTGTTAGCAAAAGAATTAGAACAATTTAATCCGATGTTTATAGAAGAACCTGTATTGAGTGAGAATATAGAAGCGATAAGAGAAATGAGTCAGACAACAAGTATTCCTATAGCTTTAGGCGAGAGACTATACTCAAGATGGGACTTTAAACCAATTTTAGAAAGTGGCTATGTTGATGTCATTCAACCTGACTTATCTCACGCTGGAGGTATAACAGAATGCAAAAAAATTATATCTATGGCTGAAGCTTATGATGTTGGAGCAGCACCACATTGTCCACTAGGTCCTATAGCGCTAGCTTCATGTCTACAAGTGGACGCTACTTGTCATAATTCGTTTATTCAAGAACAAAGTTTAGGTATTCACTATAATAAAGGTAGCGATATTTTAGATTACATCAAAAATAAAGAAGTATTTGAATTTGATAATGGCTATGTCAAAATTCCAAAAGGTCCAGGTTTAGGTGTAGAAATCGATGAAGACCTTGTTAGAAAAATGGCTGAAAAAGGTCATGATTGGCATAATCCAGTTTGGAGACATAAAGACGGAAGTATTGCTGAGTGGTAAGTTTTTAACTTTCAAAAAATGAATATATTAAAAAGCCCTAATTCGTTTATTAAATTCAACGAGTTAGGGCTATTATTTTTAATTGATTTCTTTATATTCAAATACTTGTAAGGGATTAAATTTAATTAAGTAGTTTTCATACCACGTGCTTAACCCATATTTTTGTTGGTAATGTTCTAATACTTCGTCAATATATCCTTCTGATACATCCAAATAATTACTTAATTCATATTTATTATGCACGCCAGATTGGTAGGCTTGAACAATATTTTGTAAAGGAATAATCTTTTCAAAGCCAAGTCGTCTTGCTTTATGTTCAAACTTCCATTTCCATAATTCATTAGTATCTAATATATCTCCATATGTAATATCGTGATGGGCTAACTCTTCACCTAGAACTTCTAATTTTTCTTTGTCTGATAAATTGTCTTTCAACAAAATTAATCCATCTACATATAAACCTTTCATATCCTTTGGAAGATGATTGGTTTCTTTTATGACGATGTGTTCATTATTGATCAGTGTTTTTTCATATCTATTCAAAATATCCCCACCATAGTAATCGATTATTAAATATAGATTATTTGTTTTGATGCTTCAAAAAGTCTACATATTCTAATACTTTTTTTAACTCTTTTTCTGATAATTCCCCATCTAAATGTGCAGCTATTGTTTCTGCAGTGGAGTTATAAGATTGTTTTGTTTCCCCGTCTAATATATAACTGACACTTACATTAAACAATTTAGCCATTTCTTCTATTTTCTTCATCTTTGGTGCTTTTCTTCCTGTTTCCCAATAAGAAATGGATTGTTTTGAAACCTTGAGTTCGTCTGCTAACTTCTGTTGCGTCCATCCATTCTTTGTTCTTAATAAACTAATTTGTTCCGAGAGTTTATTTTCAGACACCATAAGCTTCCCGCTCCTTAAATGTTTTATAACTTTATTATAACCAATAGTTATATTAATTCAAATAAAAAATAAAAAATATAACCAAAAGTTATTGACGTCAACCGAAAGTTATACTATAGTGTAACCAAGGAGGTGATAGACATGGTTAAAATGAACTTCAAAACAAACAAAGTAGATTTGAATTATTCAGAAGATGAAAGGGGGTTAGGAGTTGATTTAGATAAAGTTAAACAATTGATTGCAATGATTGGTGGATTTTTAGGCGCACTATATTTAGCCTTAAACGCTTCAGGCATTTATATAGAATGGTTAAGCCCAGATAAGTTAAATGCATGGATGAATGTATTTAATACAGGTGTTCCAATATTGTTTGTTTTATACGGTATTTGGAAAAATACATTCATTATAACTAATCAATCTAGAGCGCAAGAAAAGTTTTTGAAAGAATCAGGAAAAAAATAAAAATGTAAAGGATGATTATATGTTAACAGCAATATCATATTTAACTAAGAAAGGATGGGAAATATCATCAGATCCAAGAACATTTGATGATTATCCAAAGAATTATGGTTATAGAAATTATGTAGAAGATGGTATAAACTATGATGCATTTTGCAGTGGGTATCACAGAGCATTTGATGTTTTTAATAATAAAACTGACGAAATACCTGCAGTTGCAAGTGGAACAGTTATTTTAAGCGAACCATTCGGTAATTTTGGTGGGACGATGGAAATACGAGATAGCAATGGAAACGACTGGATTTACGGTCATATGCAAAGAGATTCTTTGAAATTTTCCAAAGGAGATAAAGTGATACAAGGAAATATCATAGGCTTACAAGGCGATACAAACTATGACGATAACCCTATGAGTGCACATTTGCATATTCAATTAAGAGAAAAAGGAACAGACATTACAAGTGAAGTATCAAGAGTGTGTAGTGGTATACCGATAGAAAATTATGACATTACAAAATTAAATCAAAAATTAGATCAATCTAAAAATAAAGGAGAAGTTAAAATGAGTAAAAAAATTATGATAGTTGCAGGTCACGGTTATAACGATCCAGGAGCAGTAGGAAATGGAACAAATGAAAGAGATTTTATTAGAGCTAATATTGTAGATAGAGTAGCAAACTACTTAAAACAAGCAGGTAATAATGTTGCAGTGTATGGTAAAGACCAAGATATGTATCAAGATACAGCATACGGACAACAAGTAGGTAACAAGACAGATTATGGGCTGTATTGGGTTAAATCGCAAGGATATGAAATCGTAGTAGAGTTTCATTTAGATTCAGCGTCAGCATCCGCAACAGGAGGACATGTTATTATACCGAGTGGATTAGCGCCAGATAATATCGACAAAGCATTACAAGCAGCCGTTAAAAAGCATGTTGGTACAATTCGAGGTATTACAGAGAGAAGTGACCTATTAAATTGTAACGTTGCAAAAGCAGAATATATCAACTATAGACTTGTAGAATTAGGGTTCATTACTTCGACTAAAGATATGAATGCTATTAAGAATAACCTAAACGCATATACAAAATCATTAGCAGAAGCCATTCATGGAGCAGCGATTGGAAGTAAACCATCAACGTATACAGTTGTTGCCGGAGATACACTGTGGGGAATCAGTCAAAAAACAGGTGTTACAGTAGCAACATTAAAGAAATTAAACGGATTAACATCAGATGTGATACAAATCGGACAAGTATTGAAATTGAAATAGGAGGTATAAATATGGAGAATAAAAAAGAAAAAAATACCTTAAACATAAACATTACCCAATGACGGCCATCATTTAATAAGTTTATGCAAGGTATCTTGACTAAGTAAAATATAACACAAACCCCCACCATCAACAAGAAGATGGCGGGGGTTTTCTATGGAAATAAATGTATAAAAACTTATTGACAGAATATTATGAATTTATTATATTATTTTTTAAGATAGATTAAAAAGTGAGGTAATGCTTAAAGAATTTGAGACGAGGTGAAGTCAGTGGTAAAAAGAAAGTTTGTTGTTGTTCTTCTAGTTTTATTATTTTCATGTATTGCTGTGTATTTCTCTATGTATACGAATGATAAATTGGATAGATTAAATCCATTCGTCAAAGAACAGTTGAGCTATGCAAAAGTACCCAATTATGAAAATATTGATGAATTAAGAGGTCAGGCATTAGTAGACGCGCAAAGATATGAAGGTATTCAGTCATATGATGAAAAGGGACGTGGAAATAGTTATTTATTAACTTTTACCGGATATGATCCTTCTCAAAAATATGTAAAAATTAGACATAAAGGGAAATGGGTTTATCATATAGAATACATTTCTGAAAATGAATATGATAAGAAGATAAATCAATATTAATAATATTGATGATTACATAAAAAAATTATAATTTGTAATTGAAACTAATATTTTTATAAGACTAAGACATAAGAAAAATGTCTTAGTCTTTTTTTATATCGTTTTAATCATACAGACTGAACTATAAATACGCTATATGGTATGATGAATATGGTGATAAAATATGATAAAAATTGGGCTAACGGGTTGGGGAGATCATGATAGTTTATACACAGATCTTTCTAATAAAAAAGATAAATTAAAAGCTTATGCTTCTCATTTTCCTATTGTGGAGTTGGATGCGACTTATTATGCAATTCAACCGCAAAGAAATATTGAGAAGTGGATTCGTGAAACGCCAAAGAATTTTAGATTTGTTGTTAAAATTCACCAAGCTTTGACAGGTCATGCTGATGTGAAAGAATTTGCTGAAGACAAGAAAGAATTATTTAATTTATTTAAAGATTCTATGAGGCCTTTGAAAGCTTCGGGTAAATTAGCGATGATTCTTGTTCAGTTTCCGCCTTGGTTTGATTTACAAACACAAAATATTAATTATTTAAGGTATGTTCGTGAACAATTAAAAGAATTTGATGTATGTATAGAATTTAGAAACAGAACTTGGTTTCAAAATGATGTAAAAGAATACACTTTGGAATTTTTAACAGATATGAATTTTATCCATAGTGTATGTGATGAGCCTCAAAGTGGAGAAGGTTCAATACCTATGGTGAACCGAGTTACTCATGATATTGCTTTTGTGCGTTATCATGGACGTAATGTTAACGGTTGGACTAAAAAAGATATGACTGATCAAGAATGGCGAGATGTTCGTTATTTATATAATTATAATGAAGCGGAATTGAAAGAATTAAGTGATAAAGTCAAAATTTTGAATCATAAAGCGAAAGACGTATACGTAGTATTTAATAATAATTCAGGTGGTCATGCTGCACAAAATGCTAAAACTTACCAAGATTTATTAGATATTAAATATGAAGGTTTAGCTCCTAAACAACTAAAACTATTTTAGAGGTGACGATGTGGCATATATTGTATTAATATTAATCGGTGCTTTATCAGCAATTATCGGTGCGCTAGTAGGCATCGGTGGGGGTATTATTATAGTACCTTCACTTGTTTATTTTGGTATAGACCATCAACTTTTATCTGGAATGACACCTCAAAGAGCAATTGGTACTTCTTCAGTAATTCTGATTACTACAGGATTAACAGCTACATTAGGTTATTTAAAAACAAAGCAAGTAGATGTTAAAAATGGTTTAATATTTTTAATAGGTATTATTCCTGGTGCGCTAATTGGTGCATATATAAGTAGATATTTAACGTTAGATTCATTTAATTTATATTTCGGTATATTTCTTATTATTATTTCTATCATTTTGATGATTAGAAATAGCGTTAAACCTATTAAATATTTTCAACAAGAGAAATATATGAAATCATTTACAGATCGCTATGGAGAAGAACATCGATATGGTATTCCACCAGTTGTAGCAATTATTTCTTCATTTATTGTAGGTATAACAACTGGTTTATTTGGAATAGGTGGTGGTGCTTTAATGACGCCACTTATGATTATTATATTTAAGTTCCCACCACATGTAGCTGTAGGAACAAGTATGATGATGATTTTCTTCTCAAGTTTTTCTAGTTCAGTCAGTCACGTTGTTCAAGGAAACGTATTATGGGTCCACGCGATTGTATTGATTATTTCTAGTTATTTTGGAGCCAAAATAGGCGTGAGAATTAATAGTAAAATTAAATCAGATACAGTTGTTTTAATTTTGAGATTTACGATGTTAATTTTAGGTATATATTTGATTATAAAAAGTATTCTTTAAGGAGTTGAACTTGTGAAACTCACGATATTCCATACGAACGATATTCATAGCCATTTAGATACATACGCTAAAATATCTAAGTACATTAAAACACAAAGAAAAAACATTAATCATGACACGATATACATTGATATTGGTGATCATATAGATTTATTTCATCCATTAACTGAAGCTTCACAAGGTACAGAAAACGTAAAAATATTAAACGATAGCGGAGTTGATGTTGCGACTATCGGTAATAATGAGGGTATGACTATTTCTCATGATGCATTAAATCGATTATACGATGATGCAAAATTTGATATAACATGCTGTAATTTATTTGATTTTGAAGGTGAATTACCACGTAAGATCACTTCACATATTATTAAAGAAGTGAACGGATTAAAAATCTGCATGATAGGTTTGACTGCTCCTTTTAATCATTTTTATGAAACTCTAGGCTGGAAAGTCACGACGCCATTACTTGCTTTAAAAAATGAAATAGCTCAAGTTGAAGGGAATTATGACGTATTATTGGTTCTTAGTCATGTTGGCATATTCTTTGATGAGCAATTATGTGAAGAATGTCCTGAAATCGATATTATTTTCGGAGCGCATACACATCACTATTTTGAAAATGGTGAAATGAAGAATGGCGTGTTGATGGCTGCCGCTGGAAAGTACGGACATTATGTAGGTCAAGTAGATTTAGAAATAAAAAATAGAAAAATTATAAAAAAAGAAGCACATATATTAAATAGTGATGGATTAGAACACGTTAATAATGATTATGAAGAAAAGGGCAGAACCTTGCTCAATAGACCAGTTTTAAATAGAAGTTTTTCTTTGCCGAGAAGGTTAAATAGTGCAAGTTATACAACAGATTTGCTTTGTGAAAGTGTGTTAGAATTTACTGAAGCAGACTGTGCGATTATAAATGCAGGCCTTATAGTGAAAGAGAAGTCTGGTAATGAATTGACAGAATTTGATATTCATCAAATGTTACCTCATCCTATTAATACAGCTACGATTGACCTCAAAGGGACTGAACTCAAACAAATCATATATAAAGCGATGGAACAATCTTATATTGATGAAGTAGCAATTGGGTTTGGATTTAGAGGAGATATATTTGGAGGATATGTATTTAAAAATATCGGCTACATTGAGTCGACAGGACAATGTTTTGTAAAAGGCGAAGAAGTTCAAGATAATCAATATTATAAATTGGGCACAATCGATATGTATACATTTGGAAGATATTTCCCTATACTGAAAGATATGGAAATAAATTATATTATGCCAGAGTTCTTAAGAAATATTTTTGAACAAAAATTATTACAAATTGAAAAGTAAATGTAAATGGGATTTTCATTTGTAACTATTTTCGGTATAATGTACGAAGATGAAAATACTAATAGAAGGGTGTTCACGTATATGGCTACTAAAAATGAAGAAATATTACGTAAACCGGATTGGCTAAAGATTAAGTTAAACACTAACAAAAACTACACTGGCTTGAAAAAAATGATGCGAGAAAAGAATCTTCATACTGTTTGTGAAGAAGCAAAATGTCCAAACATTCATGAATGTTGGGGTGAAAGACGTACCGCTACATTTATGATTTTAGGAGCAGTGTGTACAAGAGCTTGTCGTTTTTGTGCTGTTAAAACTGGTCTACCGAATGAACTTGATTTAGAAGAACCACAACGTGTAGCAGAATCTGTTCAATTGATGAATTTAAAGCATGTTGTTATTACAGCAGTTGCTAGAGATGACTTAAAAGATGCAGGTTCAAATGTTTATGCAGAAACAGTTCGTAAAGTAAGAGAATTAAATCCTTATACTACTATTGAAATTTTACCATCAGATATGGGAGGTAGCTATGAAGCACTTGAAACGCTAATGGCTGCTCAACCAGATATTTTAAACCATAATATTGAAACAGTAAGACGTTTAACACCAAGAGTTAGAGCGCGTGCTAAATATGATCGTACGTTAGAATTTTTAAGACGTTCTAAAGAAATGTATCCAGATATTCCTACTAAATCAAGCTTAATGGTTGGTTTAGGTGAAACTGTCGAAGAAATATATGAAACTATGGATGATTTACGTGCAAATGATGTAGATATTATGACGATTGGACAATATTTACAACCATCTCGTAAACATTTAAAAGTTCAAAAATATTATACACCTTTAGAATTTGGTAAACTTAGAAAAGTAGCAATGGAAAAAGGATTTAAACATTGTCAAGCAGGCCCAATGGTGCGTAGTTCTTATCATGCTGATGAGCAAGTTAATGAAGCAGCTAAAAGAAAGCATATACTAGGTGAACAAGCACTTAATAACTAATAAGGTGATTTAATGTTAACTAAAATAGGACAAGACTATTTTGAAATAATAAAAGATGACCAAAAATCATTCGATGAAGAAAGATTTGCAGCGCGTTATTCTGAAATCTTAGATAAATATGATTTTATAGTCGGTGATTATGGATACGAGCAACTACGCTTAAAAGGCTTTTATTATGATTCTAATAAGAAAAGTGATGCCAATAAACGATTTTCATCTATACAAGATTATTTACTTGAATACTGTAACTTTGGCTGTAAATATTTTGTCTTAAGACGATTGTCTAAAGGAGAAATTACAAAGTTAACAGCAGAAGATGCTGAATTTGTTGATGAAGAAAGTAAATTGGATAATGTGAAAATTGAACCAACAATACAACAAAATAGTAAATCTGAAAACAAAGCACACCAAATAGAAACAGAAGAAACTGAAATAGAAGAAATCAAAGTAGAAGTAGAGAACGAAGAGCAAATAGAAATTGTTGAAGAAACAATTATTAGCAAAAATACTTTGAAAGATTATTTATAAAAAATAACAAGCTGAGACATTTATTTATGTCCCAGCTTGTTTCGTTATATAAGGACAGTAATATTTTTTTATTGTAGTTGGATTAACGTGATGGAAAATCCAATAAAAGTATGTTTAGTTGGATTAACGTGATAGAAAATCCAATAAAAGTATGTTTAGTTGGATTAATGAGATAGAAAATCCAATAAGAGGGCGTGTAGTTGGATTAACGTGATGGAAAATCCAATAAAAGTATGTTTAGTTGGATTAATGAGATAGAAAATCCAATAAGAGGGCGTGTAGTTGGATTAATGAGATAGAAAATCCAATAAGAGGCGTGTAGTTGGATTAACGTGATGGAAAATCCAATAAGAGGGCGTGTAGTTGGATTAACGTGATGGAAAATCCAATAAAAGTATGTTTAGTTGGATTAATGTGATAGAAAATCCAATAAAAGTATGTTTAGTTGGATTAATGTGATAGAAAATCCAATAAGAGTATGGTTAGTTGGATTAATGTGATAGAAAATCTAATAAGAGGGTGAGACATCTTTATGTCCCAGACTCTTATTTTTTATGGAACTTTTAATAGAAAAAGCTAATTTTGTTTATTATTTTAATCTTTATCAAAAACTTTTTTAATTATATATCAATTACTTCATGTAAATACTCTGTTACTTCTTCGCCTTCTTCTTCTGATAAACCTAAAACATGACTGATATAACCTTCTTCTTCTAAATCGTCTTTACCAATTATGCCAAAAGTATTATTTTGTGTGTTTAATACGATTGTCTTACCGAAATGACGATCTGTATAAATTAAAGTTAAATCATATCGACTATGTTCGCCTACAAAACCTACGAACTGAATTTTTGCTTCGCTTTGGTCGTCATATAAAAACATTTCTATCATTGTTATGGCTCCTTTATTTTAAAGCTTCGTTTATCTTATTAGTATACAGAGCAATGCCTTACAATTCAAAATTATGATATCATAATAGATGAATAGGAGGGATCTACATGTATTTTGTAGATATTAAAACACTTAATCTTAAATTAGAATATTTAGAACAACTTACACAAGATTTTGAAACAGAAAAAAATTCAAAATATGCTTTAGAAAGAATCGCTCACATGATGATTGAATCTGTGGTAGATATAGGTAATTTAATTATCGATGCATTTATTTTAAGAGATCCGGGTAATTACAAAGATGTCATTGATATTATGGAATTAGAAAAAGTATTCCAACCTACAACTGCAGAAGAAATCAGAAACTCAATTGATTTTAGAAAAGAATTAACACGTAATTATGAATCAATTAACCACGATGAATTAAGAAAAGGTTTTGAAAAAGCAGTACCTTTTTATAAGCAGTCTATTGTTGATACGAAAAACTTTTTAGAGAATGAAAATGTAGCCGTAACTGCATTTGGAGAAGGAGATAAGAATGAAAGATTATAAAGGTTATTTAATAGATTTAGATGGCACGATGTATAAAGGTTCACAAGTTATTGAAGGTGCCATTGAATTTATAGATTATTTGAATAAAGAAGATAAAGACTACTTATTTGTTACGAATAATTCTTCAAAGACACCTGAAGAAGTAGCAGGAAAATTAAATGAAATAGGTTTTCATACTTCTAGTGAGCATGTGATTACTACAGCTATGGCGACAGCTGGATATATTAGTGAAGAATCTCCTGGTGCAACTGTATATATGGTAGGTGGCACTGGACTTAGAAAGTCACTAAATGATGCCGGATTAATTGTTAAAGATGATGAGCATGTTGATTATGTTGTAATGGGATTAGATGAAGAAATTACATACGAGAAGTTAACTGTAGCTTGTCTTGCAGTTCGTAATGGTGCTAAATTTATTTCAACAAATAAAGATGTTTCTATTCCGAAAGAAAGAGGTTTTCTTCCAGGTAACGGTTCTTTAACGAGCGTAGTGAGTGTATCAACTGGCCAAACACCTATATTTATAGGAAAACCAGAAACTATTATTATGGAACAAGCATTAGAAAAAATTGGTCATGCTAAAGAAGAATGTATCATGATAGGTGATCTTTATGATACTGATATTTTAGCTGGTATTAATAGTGGTATAGATACATTACATGTTCATACGGGTGTTACAACATTTGAAGAAATTCAGAGAAAAGAAGTGTTGCCTACTTATAGTATTAAAAACTTACTAGAAATTATTGAATAAATTGTTTAGGAGATGAGAAGAATGAGAGATAAAATATTAGTTGCAAGATTATTACCTCAAGAGTTCATAGATCAAATGAAGCAATTTGCTGAAGTAGATGTTTGGGATAGTGAGTTAGAACCAATGCCCCGAGAAGAATTTTTAAAACGTTCTAAAGAGGCTACAGTTGTCATTACCACTCTTAGTGAAAAAATCGATCAATCATTTTTCGATTCTGCTACGAATGTTAAAGGTGTTGTAAATTTAGCAGTTGGCTATGATAACATCGACCTTGAACTAGCTAAAAGTAAAGGTGTAATTGTTACGAACACACCTGATGTATTAACTGAAACAACGGCTGAATTAGGATTCACACTAATGTTAACAGCTGCCAGAAGAATTGTTGAAGCGGTAGAATACGTAAAAGATGGAAAATGGCAAAGTTGGGGACCTTACTTGTTAGCTGGTCAGGATATTCATGGTTCTACAGTTGGGGTATATGGAATGGGATCAATAGGTGAAGCATTTGCTAGAAGGTTAAAAGGTTTTAACTGTAATGTTCTTTATCATAATCGTTCCAGAAAAGAAAAAGCCGAACAAGAATTAGGTGTAACATATAAATCAATGGATGATTTATTGACAGAAAGCGACTTCGTTGTATGTACAGCACCTTTAACAGAGGAAACAAAAGGTAAATTCAATAAAGAAACTTTCAGTAAGATGAAATCATCAGCTATCTTTGTAAATATTGGTAGAGGTGGACATGTCATCGAATCGGATTTAATTGAAGCTATTAAACAAAATGAAATTCGTGGAGCAGCATTAGACGTCGTTGAAAACGAGCCAATAGCAAATGACCACCCATTTTTAAATATGGATGAAATTATTGTTGTTCCACACATAGGTAGTAGTTCAATTGAAACGAGAAATAATATGGTTCAACTTTGCGTTGATAACGCAGAAAAAATTATAAATGGAGATTCACCAATTACACCGGTTAATAAATAGTTTAAATAAAAGCAGAGGATATTCTTAAATCAATAAGAATATCCTCTGCTTTTATGTTATAACAATTGGAAAATTTTAATAATATAAGTTCCTTTATATTTAGCGCTTTAAAGCTATTTAAACCTTTAAAAACGATGTAATCATATCCAATAATCTTCCTTTTAATTCAAGTTTTTTACATATTTTGATTGATAAAAATCTTGATTATACATATAATATAAAAATAGAATAAAAACAAAAGGAGATTATCAATGGAAAAAATTAGAGAATTTATTAACTCTGAGAATTTTAAACTATTTAGTTTAACCATTTTCTATTTCCTAATCATGCTTATTTTATTTTGGATTTATGCTGGTGGAAGTGCGAGCAATAATTTCATTTACAATGAGTTTTAGTAAAGGAGTATGTTTATGAGAGACGTCATAGAACAGTTATCATACATGAGCGATAATCATGGTGATAATGAAGCGATTTGCTATAGAAATAATATGATGACATATAAAGATTTAGATATTTATTCAAGTAAATTAGCAACTTTGTTAAAAGATACATCTCAGCCTCTTGTAATTTATGGTCATATGTCACCATTTATGATTGTAGGTATGATAGCAAGTATTAAAGCGGGTATAGGTTACGTTCCAATTGATACTTCCATACCTAAAGAACGAATAGAACACATTATAGATAAAGTTGAACCAAAGTATGTATTCAATACTACTGAAATTTTATTAGATAAAATGAATATTAAACAAATAACTGTAAATGAATGTAAAGAGGCATCTATTAACCTCGAAGGTACTAAACAATTGAAGATGACAGATATTGTTTATACGATTTTTACTTCGGGGTCCACGGGGCTACCTAAAGGCGTTCAGATTACATATGATAGTTTATTAGATTTTACTGAATGGATGCTAAAACTCAATCAATTAGGTGAAGGTAAGAAATGGCTGAACCAAGCACCATTTTCATTCGATTTATCTGTAATGGCAATTTATCCATGCTTAATGTCAGGTGGTACTCTAGAGCTTGTTGATAAACAAATGATTGAGAAACCAAGAGAACTTTATGAAATGTTAAATGATAGACATATTGAGAGTTGGGTCTCTACGCCATCTTTTGTTGAAATGTGTTTATTGTTACCAGAGTTTGACGATAATACGTATCCTAACTTAAAACAATTTTTCTTCTGTGGTGAGATATTCAGTCACAAAACTGCTCAAAAACTTATAGAGAAATATAAAGAAGCAACTGTTTACAATACATATGGTCCAACAGAAGCTACAGTCGCAGCGACGAGTATACAAATAACTCAAGATATACTTGATTCATTTAACCCTTTACCAGTTGGGAAAGTAAGGGAACATTCAGAGCTTAAATTAGCCGATAATGGAGAGCTCATTATTAGTGGTAGAAGTGTTAGTAAAGGTTATTTAAAAGATAAGGAAAAAAATGAAAAAGCTTTTAGAATTGAAGGCGATACAAGACATTATTACACAGGAGATAAAGCAGAGTATAAAGAAGGTTATTGGTTCATACAAGGTAGAATAGATTTTCAAATAAAGATTAATGGATATCGCATGGAATTAGAAGAAATAGAATTAATTTTAGAACGTTTGCCACAAGTTAAGCAAGCTGTTGTATCACCAATTAAAAAAGGTGAGAAAGTTCAGTATTTATATGCGACGGTTGTTTTATTAGAAAAAAGCCTTGAAAGTGATATGGAATTAATACACAAGATGAAACAAGAACTTAAACAACATTTACCAGAGTATATGATTCCTAGAAAGTTTAAATTTACCAATCATTTACCGTTAACACCAAATGGTAAATTAAATCGAAATAAAGTATTAGAGGAGTTAGAATCATGATTCCATATGGCGATTTTACTTATTTCTTTATTACTTTATTGTTGATGTTACCAGTCATAATACTAGGGTTAATTGGTAAAAGAAGTCTTACATATAATAGGTTCATCACAATTGTTATGCTCGTTCTTATTTTCTCAGACGATAATAAGAATATATTTGATAATAAGTATTTGAGCTATCAACTTATTTTCTTTACTTTATATGTTATTTATCAAGTGCTGTTAATAAAAAGTTACATTAATATCACTAAAAAAGTAAACGAATTTAAGATGTTTGCTTTTATGGTATTTCTATCAATATTACCTTTAATACTCGTTAAAGTACTTCAAAGTAGTTGGCTAGGTGAATATCAAATAACGATACATGGAAATAAAGTGATAGAATTTATAGGTTTCTTAGGGATTTCTTATATCACATTTAAGACAGTCCAATTAATAATGGAAATACGCGATAAAAGAATTAAATCAATAGAAGTATTAAAATTAATAGATTTTATCACTTTCTTTCCAACTATTTCATCAGGACCAATTGATAGATACAAAAGATTTATTAAAGATGAAAATAAAATTCCATCAGGTGAGGAATATTATAATCAGTTAATCAAAGCTATCCATTTGGTATTTATGGGATTTTTATATAAATATATTATTGCATTTTATATAAATGAATTAGTCTTAAAAACGATACCAATTGAGACAGATCATACGTTTTTAAATTACTTATTTTATATGTATGGTTATAGTTTTTATTTATTCTTTGATTTTGCTGGTTATAGCTTATTCGCTATCGCATTTAGCTATATGTTCGGTATTCAAACACCTGTCAACTTCAATAAACCTTTTCAATCTAAGAATATTAAAGATTTTTGGAATAGATGGCATATGAGTTTGTCATTCTGGTTTAGAGATTGCGTTTATATGAGATTTGTATTCTTTGTTTCAAAAGAGAAACTAATTAAAGATAAATTGCTTATTTCTAATTTAGGATTTTTATTAAACTTTGCAATTATGGGTGTGTGGCATGGAATTGAAATAAATTACATACTATATGGTTTATATCACGCAATGTTGTTCATAGGTTATGGCTATTACGAACAATGGCGAAAAAAACATCCACCTAAATTTAATAATAAAGTAACCAATTTTATAGCGATACTAATTACATTCCATAGTGTTGCATTTGGATTTTTATTATTCTCAGGAAAGTTAATACATTAAAAAAGGGAGTTAAATTATGAGTTTTGAAGAAAAAGTTTTAGATATATTAGCAGAAGTTGCAGAAAATGATATTGTTAAAGAAAATCCAGATATTGCAATATTCGACGAAGGTATAATTGATTCATTCGCTACAGTTGGATTATTAATAGAAATTCAAAATAATTTAGGAATTGACGTTACAATTACTGATTTTGATAGAGATGAGTGGGCAACACCAAATAAAATCATAGAAGTGCTTAAGGAATTACAATGAAAATAAAGCTAATATTACCATTAATTTTTAGTGGTATACTGTTTGGTCTATTTCTATTAATGCCAGTAGAATGGTTTTCTTCGTTTTCAAAAAATGAAAATATCAATAAAGAGGCTACCTCATTAAATGATTCAATATTAAAAGGTGTACACTCGCAAACTGAAATGTTACAAAGTAGAAAATACTATCCCATTTTTGGTTCTAGTGAATTAGAGAAACAAGATATATTTCATCCTGCGTACATACTGAATGATAAAAATGCTAAACTCAAACCTTATTTAATTGGTACAGGCGGGTCTACTGACTTGATTCATGCTGTAAATATTGGGAGCCAATCTCATAACCTAAAAGGGAAAAAATTAGCGATTATTATTTCACCTCAATGGTTTACGAATTATGGTTTAACTAACGATAATTTTAGTGCGAGATTCTCTCCATTACAAGCAGATCATTTATTTGTTAGTGAAACATTAAGTCCTGAAATAAAGAATAGATTTGCTAAACGATTGATAGAATTTAAACAATTAAAATCTGATCCTTATTTAAAATCTATTATTAAATCGAAAAATCATCAATATAAAGAAGGCACTTTCATGAATAATTTTGAATACAGTATTCATGAAAAGCATGATGCATTGAAATCTCTTTTTGGTAAAGAAAAATCACCTTTACAGCACTCGCACAATAAACATTTTCAAAAAATGGATTGGGAAACAATGAAATTATATGCTTCTCAATATGGTGAGCAAAATTCAACCTCTAATAAATTTGGTATGAACGATCAATATTGGAGTTTATTAAAACAACAAAGGAAACGTTTTAATCGAAGTTATGAATTTAATAAAAACTCAGTAGAATTTGATGATTTACAGTTGTTAATAGATACATTGAAAGAAGCAAAAGCAGATTCTTTATTTATTGTTATACCTGCTAACGGTAAATGGTATGATCATATACACGTTGATAAAATGAAGAGAGAAGCGGTATATCAAAAAATAAATCATACAATCACTTCGAATAATATGAAAGTTTATGATTTAACTGACAAAGAATATGAACCTTATGTAATCACTGATGCAGTCCATATTGGATGGAAAGGTTGGGTTTATATTAATGAGCAAATGTTGAATCATATAAACGGAGAATACAACGAAAATGTGAGTAGAAAATACAATTAATAATTCAGACAGAAATAATTATCACTACAAAAACAGTAGAAATTCATTATAAATATTGAATTTCTACTGTTTTTTTATTTAAAAAATATTTTGAAAGCTTGAAATTAAAAAAGGATTTATCCATTAGATATTCTAATGGATAAATCCTTGACTCTCTATAGATGTCTTATATATTTAGGTTCATTATTTTATGATTAAGTTAGAATACTTGTTCGACTTCAACGACACCAGGTACTTCTTCTAATAAAGCACGCTCTATGCCAGCCTTTAATGTAATAGTAGAACTTGGGCAAGTACCACAAGCTCCTAATAGGCGTAATTTAACAATCCCATCATCCACGTCTACTAATTCACAGTCGCCACCATCTCTTAATAAGAATGGTCTTAATTTCTCAAGTACATCACTAACTTGATCAAACATTGTTTGTTGTTCGGTAGTCATATATTAATACTCCTCTCATCAAGTGTTATTAGATACATTAATCTTATTAATCTATTATAATAGAAATAACGTAAAAAATCTATTTATGGAACTAGGAGGATTTTATAAATGTCCAAAGCAAGTATTGTCGTATATGGTGCAGATGTTATTTGTGCCAGTTGTGTGAACGCACCCTCATCAAAAGACACTTATGAATGGTTGCAAGCTATACTAGGGAGAAAATATAATCATATAGACTTCGAATTTACGTATATTGATTTTATGAAACAAACTGAAAATTTAACCGATCATGATCAACAATTCATTGAAAGAATAAAAGAAGATGAATTATTTTATCCGCTTGTTACAATCAATGATGAATTAGTTGCAGATGGTTATATTCAACTCAAACCCATTACAAAATTCATAGATGAACACTTGGATGAGAAATAAAAAAGTAGCAGAATTCTGCTACTTTTCTTATCCGTTATGATATTTATATAACCATAGAACACCAGACTTAATAACTCTTGCTAATCGACCGGTAACAGTCTGTTCCATTAAGTAGGCAAAGCCTTGTTTTTCTCCTAATGAGCCCACAAATCCTTGTGGTTTAAGTTCTGGCATTTTTTCTGGTAATGGTTTATTTGCCCATTTTAGTTTCATTACTTCAGCAATTTGATCAGCTTGTATTTCTGCTAAATATGCACTCGGTGCATGTGGTAAAGCTGCACAATCACCAACAATATATACATTTGGATATGTCGGAATTTGATGATATTGATTGACGATAACTCTACGGCCGTCATTAGTATCGACCGGTAAATTTCGAACGATTTCTACTGGTTGAATACCAGCAGTCCAAACTACTAAATCTATGTCTTGAGCATCATCGTTATTGTATAATTTACCCGGTTCAACCTTGGTTATATTTGATTCAGGAATGACTTCAACATTATGTTTAGCAAACCATTTTTCTACGAATTTACTTAATTTTTCTGGAAATGCTGGGAGAATTCTTGCACCTCTATCAAATAATTTAATTTTGATATCTTCTCTGCTCTCACGTAGTTCACTTGCTAATTCAATGCCGCTTAAACCGGCTCCCACAACCCCAACAGTAGAACCACTTGGTAAGTCAAATATTGCTTGGTACGTTTTTCGTGCATTTTGGATAGTTTGAATACTGTGAGTGTATTCTTTTGCGCCAGGAACATTGTGATATTTATCTTCACAACCCAGACCAATTACAAGTTCATCATAGTCGACTCTTGTGTCTCCTACAGAAATAATTTGATTGTCTAAATCAATATCTGTAATTTCCCCATATACGGTATTGATTTTCTTGTCATTTGGAAAATTTACTCGAATTTCTTTGTCTGGTTTTGTACCTGCTGCTAAAGTATAAAATTCAGTTTTTAAACCGTGAAATGGCATACGATCAATCAGCGTAATTGAATAATCGGAAGGTAAAGCGTTAGGGATAATTTCCTTCATCAAACGCATATTACCGTATCCGCCCCCTAATAATACTAAGCTTTTCATCGTTATTCTCCTTTGTCCATAAATCAAATTTCTATAAATTTGTATGTATATATTTTATAATATATAAGTATACATTTAGTATAATCGTTTTTGGCATAAACTACAATGAATGTTAAAATAGATAATGAAACGAAAGTGAGTAGGTGAATACATTGAACCCGATTGTCGAATTTTGTATATCAAACTTGGCTAAAGGCGCTGATGTAGTGTTTAACAAGCTCGACAATGATCCAGATGTAGACGTACTAGAATATGGTTGTCTACAAAATTGTGGACCATGTGCAAGAGGGTTATATGCATTAGTAAATGGCGATATGGTCAAGGGCGAGACACCGGAAGAATTACTAGAAAATATATATAGTCATATAGAAGAAAATTGGATTTTTTAAGGAGGAATAAATTATGTCAACAGTAATTTTAACTGAAGCAGCAGCATATGAAGTTAAGGATATGATGGAAAGTAATGGTATGCCAGACGGTTACTTAAAAGTTTCTGTTAAAGGTGGAGGTTGCACAGGTTTATCATACGGAATGTCAGCAGAAGAAGAACCATCTGAAAATGACATGGAATTAGAATTTTATGGTGTGAAAGTCTTAGTAGACAAAGAAGATGCACCAATTTTAAATGGCACTACAATTGATTTCAAAACATCATTAATGGGTGGCGGATTCTCTATTGAAAACCCGAATGCAATTGCTTCATGCGGTTGCGGAAGCTCATTCAAAACTAAAACTGTAACAGGTACACCAGAGAATTGTTAATCCCTTAATATTAATAGTGTGTGACACTTGAAATTATATTGATAAAAATATACAATATACTTTGTATGTAAAGAGTATTAGAATTGCTTGTGACAAAAAACACAAAGTGACACGACATCCCTTCAGGTGTCAAACAATATTTAGAAAGTATAGGTGAAAATAATGGGATTTGAACGCAAAAAAGTTCTTGTATTAGGGGCAGGATATGCAGGCTTACAAACTATAACTAAATTACAAAAATTAGTTTCTAACCAAGATGTTGAGCTTACACTTATTAACAAAAATGACTACCACTATGAAGCTACATGGTTACATGAAACTTCAGCAGGTACGTTAAATTATGAAGATGCTTTATACCCAATAACTTCAGTAGTTGATAGAAACAAAGTAAACTTCGTAAAAGCAGAAGTAACTAAAATTAACAAAGATTCTAAAAATGTTGAAACATCAAATGGTGTATTTGATTACGACATTTTAGTTGTTGCGTTAGGATTTGAAAGTGAAACATTCGGAATTGAAGGTATGAAAGAACATGCTCTTCAAATCGAAAACATTAATACTTCTCGTCGTATCGCGAAACATTTAGAAGATAGATTTGCAAATTATGCTTCATCTAAAGAAAAAGATGAAAATGATTTAGCTATTCTTGTAGGTGGCGCAGGATTTACTGGTGTTGAATTATTAGGTGAATTAACTGAGCGTATTCCTGAGTTATGTAAAAAATACGGTGTAGATCAATCTAAAGTGAAAATCACTTGTGTTGAAGCAGCACCAAAAATGTTACCAATGTTCTCAGAAGAATTAGTTGATTACGTTGTTCAATACTTAGAAGCTCGTGGTGTAGAATTCAAAATCTCAACTCCAATCGTTGCTTGTAACGAAAAAGGTTTCGTAGTAAAAGTAAATGATAAAGAAGAAACATTAGAAGCTAACACTGCTATATGGGCTGCAGGCGTTAGAGGTAGCAAACTAATGGAAGAATCATTTGATGGCGTTAAACGCGGTCGTATCGTTGTTAAAGACGACTTATCAATCGATAACTATGACGATATCTTCGTTATTGGTGACTGTTCAGCAGTTATGGTTGGTGAAGGCGACAACAAACGTCCATTACCAACTACAGCACAAATTGCTATGCAACAAGGTGAACACTTAGCAGAAAACATCAAAAACATCTTCAATGGTGAAAAAACTGAACCATTTAGTTACGATGACAAAGGTACTGTTTGTTCTCTAGGTAGCCGTGATGGTGTTGGTGTTGTTATGGGCCGTGAAATCACTGGTAAAAAAGCAGCATTCATGAAAAAAGTTATTGATACTCGTGCCATCTTCAAAATCGGTGGACTTGGTTTAGCCTATAAAAAAGGTAAATTTTAATTGCAAGATAATTAAGTAAGAGACCTGCATTAGGCGGGTCTCTTTTTTTAAAGGAGGTTAGCCATGATATCTTTACCACAAGTCATTATATCAATGGCATTGTTTTTCGTATTATTCTTTGGTATTGCTTTTATATTGAACATGCTACTAAAAACAACATGGTTGATGGTTATATTATATCCATTGGTTATATTTGCTATCGTTGATAAAATATCAACAACAATGTATTTCACTAATCCTTCTACAGCATTTTCAAAGTTATTAACTGGAATAACACATATACATACTGCAGATATTTTAATGCTAGGTTCTGGATGGGTTGGCGCAATAGTAGCTGGTTTTGTTATTCGTAATTTAAGAAGAAGCGGTTATTCAATGTTTTAAAAAAGGGGAAATATATATGAAATTACAAATTGAAAAACAGTATTCTACAAATAATCATCCGATTGTTATAGGTTGTCCGAGTCATTTTAATCAAATGCAAAATTTTGATGAAGTAAATAACATATTAAATAACCAATTAGATGATATGAAAAAACAACAAGTTATAAGCAGTGAATTAGGAGAAATTACGTCTTCTGCTGTCATCATCGATAATCAAATTGTTAAATTAATATCTGTTGGTTTAGGAAATTTAAAAGAAATCAAAGAGAAAGATTATCAAAAAATTTACGGTCAATTAAGTCGTTATTTAAGCTTGAATAAAATTGAACAAGTTAATTTATTAGATAACACATTCGTTTCTCAAAATGTCACGAATGAATCACGCTTATATCATCTTGGGTGGATGTCTCAACAATCAGTATTTAATTTTGATAATTATAAATCTAATAAATCTGCTCCAATTGAAACTAAAGTCACGTTTATAACAGAAACGAATGATGATATTTTAACGAGTTTCAAACAAGGAGAAGTGCTAGGAGATAGCATTAATTTAGCACGTACTTTCTCTCAAACACCTCCAAATATATTGACGCCTGAATATTTTGCTAATCAAATTAAAGTAAACTTTGAAGATACGAACGTAGAAGTTTCTATTAAAGATGAACAAGCTATTAATGAAGAAGGTTTCGGTCTAATAGACGCAGTTGGTAAAGGATCTATTAATCCTCCGAGGTTAGTAACGTTAGAATATAAAGGTTCAGCTGATGCTCCAATAGCATTAGTTGGTAAAGGGGTAACGTATGATTCTGGCGGTTACCAAATTAAATCAAAAACAGGTATGCCTTCAATGAAATATGACATGAGTGGTGCTAGTAATGTAGTTGCAATGATGAATGCTGTAGCTCGTTTAGAATTGCCAATTCATATTGTAGCAGTGTTGCCATTAGCAGAAAATATGATATCTAATAAAGCTATGAAACCAGACGATGTATTTACATCCTTAAGTGGTGAAACGGTTGAAATTACGAATACCGATGCTGAAGGAAGACTTGTACTAGCAGACGGTGTCACTTATGCTAAACAATTCAAACCAGAATTAATTATGAACTTTGCGACGCTAACGGGTGCTGTTGTAGCTGCGTTAGGACTTGGTAAAACAGGTATATTCTCTAGTGATGCCGACCAATATTTAGAAGCAGTTAAAGAAGCTTCTAAATATTCAAATGAAGTGAGCTTTGAGTTACCAATTACTGATGAAGAAAAGCAAGATATTCAATCTTCGGATGTAGCAGATTTAACAAACTGTGTTTTAAATAAACATGGTAAAGCGTTATTTGCAGCAGCTTTTGTGACGCATTTCAGTGAAGACGTACCTCATTTACATTTTGATATTGCTGGTTCTGCTGATACAGAAAAAGATACTTATCGTGGACCAAAAGGTGCAACTGGTACTATGATTCCTACTGTACTTCACTTTTTGAAAAATAAAATAAAATAAATTATAAAAAGTAATCCTGTTCTATTAATTTGTCGAGCAGGGTTATTTTTTTATAGTATTTATCTGAAAATTTAGAATTAAGCAGCTGTTATTGACATGTTTTCAATCAACTGATATGATAAGTTCATCATTTTACTTTATCGTGGTAGAGAGTTAAAGAACAGGAGAGGGTTTTTTGGAAATAAATGCAGTGTTAGTAGCAGTTATTATTATGATTATACTTTGTTTATTAAGATTAAATGTAGTATTAAGTATATTTATTGGCGCTTTAGTAGGCGGATTATTAAGTGGTATGTCTCTAGACAAAGTGATTGCTACTTTTGGAACGTCTATTGTTGATGGGGCTGAAGTTGCTTTATCATACGCGCTATTAGGTGGATTTGCAGCTTTAATATCATATAGCGGTATAACAGATTATATCGTCGGAAAAATCATACAATCAGTGAAAAAGGAAAATTCTAAAGATAGCAGAGTAAAAATAAAAATCATTTTAGTTGCAAGTTTACTTGTTATCTCAATATTGAGTCAGAATATTATTCCTGTTCATATTGCATTTATTCCAATTCTTATACCTCCATTAATCAGTTTATTTAATGAATTAGAAATGGACAGAAGACTTATTGCTACAGTAATTGGCTTTGGACTATGTTTCCCGTATATATTATTACCATACGGATATGGTCACATATTCCAGTCCATCATTTTTGATTCATTTGAAAAAACAAATATTGATATTGCTTTTAATGATATTTGGAAAGCAATGCTCATTCCAAGTATGGGATATGTATTTGGTTTAATTTTAGCCATCATCATATATTGGAAACCTAGAAAATATAAAAAAATTAAAGTCGAAGAAGACGAAGAAATTGGAAAATTAGAAACATACCCTCTAGTGGTTACGGTTATTGCCATTTTAGCTACTTTTATAGTGCAGACTTTTACAGAATCTATGATATTCGGTGCGTTAGCAGGTATTTTAATCTTCTTCTTCTCTGGATTATATAAATGGAGAGACTTAGATGCTAAATTAGTAGAAGGTATTCAAATTATGGCTTATATCGGTGTCGTAATTTTATCAGCAAATGGATTTGCAGGTGTTATGAATGAGACACATGAAGTTGGTGCGCTTGTTAAGAGTTTAGCGACTATTACAGGAGACAACAAAGCGTTTAGTATCATTATGATGTACTTAA
Organism: Mammaliicoccus sp. JADD-157; assembly: GCF_049310805.1. Lineage (NCBI taxonomy): Bacteria > Bacillati > Bacillota > Bacilli > Caryophanales > Staphylococcaceae > Mammaliicoccus > Mammaliicoccus sp. JADD-157. Next base: position 594,978 of record NZ_JBMOVZ010000001.1, read on the forward strand.
TAGGTTTAGTTGTAACGTTAGGAATAGGATCATCATTTGCGACAATTCCTATCATTGCAAGTTTATTTATACCATTTGGTGAAGAAATAGGATTAAGTGCAATGGCGCTTATAGCTGTCATAGGTACAGCAGGTGCATTAGGAGACTCAGGTAGTCCAGCGAGTGACTCAACATTAGGACCAACTGCAGGATTAAATGTAGATGGGGAACATGATCACATTAGAGATACGTGTATACCTAACTTCTTAATTTATAATATTCCTTTAATCATATTTGGTTTCATTGCTGCTATGGTATTATAGTAGTGAATGGGGGATAAAAATATGAATTTATTAGATCATCTTCAAATGAAGACATTAGATGTTAAACATGGATATATTGCTATTTCAATGCCAGTTACCGATAACGTTAAACAACCATTTGGATATTTACATGGAGGAGCTACAATCGCTTTAGCAGAAACTGCAGCCTCTATGGGAGCAAATGCTTCTTCTAAAGAAGATGAAATACCACTTGGTTTAGAGATTAATGCAAATCATATTAAATCAGTACAAAGCGGTACTGTAACTGCAATAGGAACAGCATTACACATTGGTAAGACAACACAAGTGTGGGATGTTAAAGTTACAGATGAAGATAATCAGTTAATTTCAGTCATTAGAGCGACTATCGCTATTAAAAAAATTAGAAAATAAAGAGAGCAAGACAGAAATCTTATTTAAAAAAGATTTCGTAGTTCTGCCTCGGCAAGGTTGACTAGAATTGAAAAAGTCTAGTATAAGCTCAATTTTAATTCAGTTAACTACTGCCAATATAACAAAAACGAGTCTGAGACATTAATTATGTCTCAGACTTTTTATTATTTTAAAAAACGGGTATATGAATATTGTGGATGATATGTAGAATTCAAAGTAATTGTATTTCATTCATCTTTTAAAGGAGTGTTATTAAAATTATGAAAAGATTAGAAAATAAAATTGCAGTTATTACAGGCGCTAGTACTGGTATAGGGTTTGCTACAGCTAAACAACTAGCTTCTGAAGGCGCTGACGTTATTTGTATGGATATATCCGATGAATTAGAAAAATCAGTGAAACAAATTAATGATGAAGGATATAAAGCCACTTCAATGAAAGTTGATATTTCTAAAGAAGATGAAGTAAGAAAAGCAATAGATGAAATCAAAGAACAATATGGTAAAGTTCATATATTATTTAATAATGCAGGGATTGACCATAAAGCAGGAAGAATTCATGAATATCCTGTAGAAGTATTTGATGATTTAATGAATGTGGACTTAAGAGGTACTTTCCTTGTTACGAAGTTCATGTTGCCATTAATGTTTGAAGAAGGCGGTTCTATTATTAATACAGCTTCGTTCTCTGGACTAGCTGCAGATTTAAATAGATCTGGTTACAACGCTGCTAAAGGTGGCATTGTAAACTTCACAAAATCAATTGCGATTGAATATGGTAGAGAAAATATTAGAGCAAACTCTATAGCACCTGGAACGATAGAAACACCATTAATCGACAAATTAGCAGGTAGCAAAGAAGATCAAACAGGCGAAGAATTTAGAGAAAATCAAAAATGGGTTACACCTTTAGGTAGATTAGGTAAACCAGAAGAAGTAGCTAAACTCGTACAATTCCTAGCCTCTGATGACAGTTCATTTATCACAGGTGAAAATATAACAATTGATGGTGGCGTAATGTCATATACTTGGCCAGGCGATATGCTTAGCGATAAAAGTTGGAAAGAAACAACGAAATAAAAATTATTAATAAAGAGAGTCCGGCACATTAACAGATGTACCGGACTCTCTTCTTATATTGGATTAAAACGTTATTGAATGTTGTTGGATTAATTAAGCTGAAAATCTAAGTAAAGCGCATTTTGTTGGATTAATTAAGCTGAAAATCCAATAAGAGTCATTTTGTTGTATTAATTAAGTCGAAAATCCAAGTAAAGCGCATTTTGTTGGATTAAGTAAGTCGAAAATCCAATAAGAGCTCATTTTGCTGGATTAATTAAGTAATAAACACATGAAATGAGTCTAGCAAAGTCAAATTCATATAATTATCATACACTTTGACAAAATCAGAAATAAATAACCTCACAACCTGAGATTTAACTCAAAGGTTGTGAGGTTTTATTTTAAGAAAAGTATTTATTTTGCGTCTTTTAAATCGTCTCTAACTGTTCGTTCTGTTGGTTTGACGCCCATATAATATGCGCTTCTTGTTACTAAGTGACCAGCTAATGGTCCAGTAATAAAGATGAATATAATGCCTAACAACAGTTGAACATTAAAGTGGCCTTCTTTACCGATAAAGTAAATAAGTACACCGGTTAATATTAACATGACACCTAAAGTAGAAGCTTTTCCTGATGCATGTGCTCGAGAGAATACATCTGGCAATCTTAGAATACCTAACGCAGCAAAGAAACTGAAACAAGCGCCTACGACCATCATAATAATTGAAATACTAATAATTATCGTCTCTATCATTTTCAATGATCTCTCCTTTGTCCATAAATTTCGCAAATGCTGCAGTACCTAAGAATGCTAAAATACCTATTAATAACAGAATAACGAATAAATATCTTGTATTCATCACTACGGAAAATAAAGCAATCATAGCCATTAAAGTAATACCTAATGCATCAAGAGCGATAACTCTGTCAGCTAAAGTAGGACCGATTATGACTCTTGTAAGTATGCCTATCATAGAAAGTGCGACGATGATGATTGCAATAATTACGAATATATTTATCATCGTACGCTCACCTCCTTGATTGCTTTTTCAAATGAATCTTTAATAGTACTAATTTCTGAATCAATATCAGAAAAATCTATTGAATGAATATATAGTGTTTTTTGATCATCTGAAATTGCAACTACGATTGTGCCCGGAGTTAATGTTATTAGTTGAGAAAGTAATGTGATTTCCCAATCTTTTTTTAATTCTGTCGGATACGCAAAGAATGCGGGTTCATTTTTTATTTCTTTTTGGATGACAATTTTAATGACATCTATATTTGCTAATACTAATTCTTTCATGAATATACCGGCTAAAACTATCGCTTTCCAAACTGGTCTTAAATATAAATGTTTACCCGGTAGTAATGGTAAAGCAGCTAAAACGAATAAAATACCAAACAAATATCCAAATATAAATGCGCCAAATGTGTATGTTTCTGAAAGCATCATCCAAAGTGCAGCTAATAGAACATTAATGAGTACTTGTATAGCCATTAATAATCGCCTCCTAACGCATTTACATATGTTTCAGGATTGTAGAATGGTAAAGCAGCTTTTTCAATTAAAGGATATAACATGTCGGCACCAAGACCAAATAATATCGCGATTATCGTGATAGCGATACTTGATATCATTAATTTCTTCATTGGTAATTTTGGATTATACGTATAACCTTTTTCTTCTCCCCAAAATGCCATTAAGAAAATACGAACTACTGAATATAAAACAAATAAACTAGAAAGTAGTACGACGATACCACTTATATAATAACCATTATCAAAGGTCGACATGACAATCATGTATTTACCATAAAATCCGCTTAATGGTGGAATACCTGCTAATGAAAGGGCAGCAATGAAATAGAACCAACCTAATACCGGATAATTCTGTATAAGTCCACCGAATTTTCTTAAATCAGGTGTTCCAGTAATTTTTATAATAATACCGATTAATAAGAATAAAGCAGCTTTAATGATCATATCGTGAAGTAAGTAATAAATACTTCCTATCATACCTGTTTTGTCCATCATAGCTGCGCCAATTAAAATTACACCTATTGCAATCATAATATTATAAATAATAATTTTCTTAACATCATAATAAGCAATTGCACCAATGCAACCCATAATAATTGTAAGTATGGACAATACAATTAAAGTGTTAGTAATAAATTCACTATTTGCTGAATAGAATAGGCTAAATGTACGCATAATTGCGTATACACCTACTTTTGTTAATAAAGCTCCGAATAAAGCAATGATAGGTATCGGTGGAGCATAATAAGCTCCAGGTAACCAGAAGTATAATGGGAACATACCTGCTTTAGTAGCAAATACAAATAAAAACATTATAAAAGTGATGACAACGATGTTTAAATCTGTGTTCGATAGTTCTGCTAATTTAACATGCAAGTCTCCCATATTTAAAGTTCCAGTTATGGAATACAACATACCGACTCCAGTTACAAAGAATGCAGAAGTTAATACATTAACAAGTATGTATTTAATACTTTCTTGTAACTGAATCTTTGTTCCTCCAATAACTAAGAGTAGGTAGGAAGACATTAAGAATACTTCAAAGAATACGAACAGGTTAAATAAGTCGCCTGTCATAAAGGCACCATTAACACCTGTTACCATCATTGATATACCAAAATAATAGAAATATTTTTCACGATGCAATCCGATAGACTGATGAGAATATAATATTACAATTAGTGTTATTAATAAGCTGACACTTACTAATAATGCGCTGAGCATATCAACGTAAATGACAATACTGTAAGGGACAGGCCAACTACCTAAATTTAATGTTTGTGTCCCGTACAAATAAATCATGTTGATATTATATAAACTAACTAGAAACGCTAATACAAATCCAACTAAAACGATTTTTCGTTTTAAATATGGTCTGTGACCAGCAAAAATCAATGTTACAGCAGTTAAAAAAGTAATGACAAGAGGTACAATAATCATGTTACTTATCATCTTTCGGTACCTCCTTCATTTCTTCGAGATTATCAGTTCCTAGTTCTTTATAACTTCTGAAAGCAAGAACTAAGAAGAATGCAGTAACAGCAAATGAAATAACAATTGCTGTTAAAATTAGCGCTTGAGGAAGCGGGTCTACATAGCTTTTTATACCTGCTTCTTCAATAGGTAATGCGCCTTTTTTTAATCCACCCATAGTTAATAGCATTAAATGCACACCGTGGGAAAGTAGAGTAGTACCAATAATAATCCTAATTAAACTCTTAGAGAGAACTAGGTATACTGATACAGAAATGATAATACCTGCAACGAAAATCATTAATATTTCCATTATTCATTCTCTCCAATCGATAATATGATTGTTATCGCCGTACCGACAACAGCTAATAAGACACCTAAATCAAAAATCATAGCAGTATGCCAATGTACTTCACCAAAGATTGGTAAATGTAATTCACCGAACGCATGTGTGAAGAATGTCTTACCATATGTCCAACTCAGGATAGGTGTTAGAACACATAAAAACAATCCAGTAGCTGTTATAATTTTAAAATCAAACGGAAACATCTTTTTTAATGTTTTAGTATCGAATGCGATACCAATGATGATGACTGCTGAAGATAGTAATAAACCACCAACGAATCCACCACCTGGTGTGTAATGACCACCAAAGAAGATAGAAACGGCATACATCATAAGAATTAGAAAGATGATAATGGCGTTAAACTGAAAGAATACATCATTCGATTGTTTCTTCATGTTCTTCACCTCCATCTTTACCTTTATCTCTTAATTTAATTAATGTGTATATACCTAAACCGGCAATACCTAATACTGCAGATTCAAATAATGTATCAAAGCCACGGAAGTCAACAAGAATAACGTTTACCATATTTTTACCTGCAGCAAGGTCGTATACATTATCTTTATAATATTGTGAAATAGAATCAAAGTGTCTATTACCGTAAGCAATTAAGCCAAGAATAATGACACCAATACCTACACAAATTGAAATAATGAAATTACCTAATTTAAATTTACGGTCCTCATCATGCCTACTCATCTTAGGTAAGTGGTAGAAACATAATAAGAATAAAGCAGTAGAAATCGTCTCAATCGATAATTGAGTTAACGCTAAATCTGGCGCTCCGAAAAATACAAAGAATAATGCGACAGAATAACCTACTGATGCAAGCATAATAATGCTGAATAATCTTGATTTTGCTAGTACGATACAAAAAGTACTAATAAGTATTAAAGCAATTAAAATAAGTTCATAAGGTCTAATACTGCTTATATTATCAAATACAAAACTAACAGGATGTGTAAATAGTGTTAGAGCTGTGATAATAATAAAGAATGCAAAAATGTACATAAGATAAGATCTAACAAAACCTGTCATATAACTTTGTGTGATTTTGTTTGATATATACGAACTAAGCTGAATACCTCTGTCGTAATAATAATTAAACGTTAAGTATTCAGGTTGTATATCATAAACACCAAGCCATTTTTGAACATTTTTAAATAGTAAAAATCCTACAACAAAGACAATAATCGTTCCGATTAGCGCTGGTGTAATACCATGCCAATATGAAATATGTACTTCAGGTTCACTTGCAAATGGAGCAATTGCTCTTACTGCTGGTGCAATAATAGAATTGCTTAAAATATTTGGGAATAAACCAAATACAACAACTAGTAATGTCAATATACCTGTTGGTAAAAGCATTAAAATTGGTGCCTCGTGAGCTTTTTTAGGTAAAGCTTCGGGTTTATATTCACCAAAGAAAATTTCATGAACATATTTGAACGAGTAAACGAATGTGAAAATACTTCCTACTATAGCAACAATCGGTAATAAATAACCAAGAGTTGAAAGTGAAAATACGTCTGCACTATGTGCATCGAACATTGCTGTTAAAAATAGTTCTTTAGATAAAAAGCCATTAAATGGTGGCACGCCAGCCATGCTTAAAGCTGTAATAATCGTAAATGTGCATGAAATTGGCATGATGGTCATTAAACCACCTAATTTTTTAATATCACGTGTTCCAACTTCATGATCAATCGTACCTGTAACCATAAATAATGCGCCTTTAAATGTCGCATGATTAATAAGATGAAAGACTGCAGCAATTATACTCGCTAAAAATAATTGGCTTGATTCACCAGAATAGTGATAACTAACTGCACCAATACCTAGCATAGACATAATCATACCTAACTGTGAAACAGTAGAGAATGCAAGTATCCCTTTTAAGTCTTGCTGCTTTACAGCATTAAATGATGCCCAAAATAGTGTGATTAAACCTATTGCTGTAACAGTCCAAACAAATCCGCCACTGATGGCAAATATTGGTGTTGTTCTTGCAACTAAATAAATGCCGGCCTTAACCATTGTAGCTGAGTGTAAGTATGCACTTACAGGAGTAGGTGCTTCCATTGCATCTGGTAACCAGATGTGGAAAGGAAATTGGGCGGATTTTGTCATCGCTCCAATTAAAATAAGCACCATAGCTAAAATGAAGTAAGGTGACGATTGTATCGTGTCAGCATTCTGTATAAGTGAAGTAATACTCCACGAATTTCCTGCTAAATAAAGTGAGATAAACCCACCTAAAAGCATTAATCCTCCAAATACTGTTATTAATAATGATTTTTGCGCGCCATAAATGGATGATTGTTTATCTCTCCAATAACCAATTAATAAGAAACTTGAAATTGAAGTAAGTTCCCAGAATAAATAAAGCATGAGTAAATTGTCAGATAAAACAACGCCTAACATTGCACCCATAAACATTAATAAGTAACAATAGAAATTCCCTAAAGACTCACTTTTACTTAAATATGTAATAGAGTAGAGTACGACAAGGGCTCCAATACCAGTAATAAGTGATGCAAATAATAAACTAAGTCCATCTAGATGAACGGCAAAGTTCATTCCAATCCTGGGCATGAAATCCCAAATTACAATAAACGGTTTGTCCGAATCGGGTACATTTATGTATGACATAAAATAAATAAATATAATGACGGGAATCGGTAAAACAAACCAACCTAGATGAACGCCTTTGTAAAATCGATATATTATGGGTATAACGATTGCAAAGATTAAAGGTAATAAAATCATAATATGCATCAAACTCATTAAATAACCTCCCTTCGAAAATACCTAGTTATCATTATACACAATAATCTTAAAGCTTGAAAACACTACCGTTTCAATATTTCAGAATTTTTGTGTTATTTTTAAATATGAAGAAACACGTAAAAATATTTAAAAATTTCTTTTATAAAAAGTTTAAAAATCACTTTTATATTGTCGAGAATAATCTTTTTTTAATTGTTCGATACATTTTAAAGCTTGTTCACTATAAGCATTATTACGTTCTTTCATTTTTTCTTCTAATTCATATAAAGAATTTTTAAGAGATTCAATGTAAGAAGGAACATCTGCTTGATATTCTTTTAAAAATTGAGCTGTCGTATATCTTTTTTCGTATTGGCTAAGCGCTTTTCTTTCATGGAAAAATACATTATCTACTTCATTTGGATTGTGTAAATCTCCTTGTCTAGGATGTTTGAGAACAGCAACGACTTTTACGAGCAGTTGATCTCCTTTTTCTTCAATAATTTCTACAACATATTTTCCGGTTTTATGTGGGAATTGATATAACATGTATGTGTCCCCTTTCTATTAAATTATGTTATGATATCACTATTGTAATTATTTTAACATGAATGGAGAATTATAAATGACAAACTATCCTCAATTAACAAATGAAATACTTGAAGGTGAACGCGTAGTCGAAATGAAAACAACTAAAGGGAATATGACTTTTAAATTATTCCCAGAACTTGCACCTAAAACTGTTGAGAACTTTATTGGTTTAGCTGAGAAAAAATATTATGATGGCATTACTTTCCATAGAGTAATTAATGACTTCATGGTACAAGGTGGAGACCCAACAGGTACAGGAATGGGCGGAGAAAGCATCTTCGGAAGTGCTTTTGAAGATGAGTTTTCTTTACAAGCATTCAATCTATATGGTGCGTTATCAATGGCAAATGCAGGACCGAATACTAATGGATCACAATTCTTCATCGTACAAATGAATGAAGTTCCAGCAAATATGTTGTCACAACTTAAAGATGGTGGTTGGCCAGAAGAAATCATTGATAGATATGCAGAAAAAGGTGGCACGCCATGGTTAGATCAAAAACATACTGTATTTGGGCAAATTGTTAAAGGTGAAGATGTATTAGAAGATATTGCAAATGTTAAAGTAGGCGCTAATGATAAGCCAGTTGAAGACGTTGTAATTGAATCAATAGATATTATTCAATAAATCGACATTCAATTGTCATAAAACATACGTTTTATTCGACTTAAACTTTGTTATAATCTAATTGCTAGGGGAGTGGTCGGATTATGATGGAATTTCTTTATTTTCCAGATAACAAATTAGAATATATTCCTGCTGTTGCTACGTTGTTATTGTTTATGGTTTTAGCTTTCATCGTTTTTATGATGTTTCGCAAAAAATCAAAAAAAGACGAAGAAAAAATGAAGTCATTTGAAAAAGAAGTAATGAATCATTTAGAGCAAGAGGAGAAAAAAAGTAAAAAATAACGAAGTGAATATTGTATTGTATCAACTTCTCTCAGATTGGAATCCAATGGAATTTGAAAACCAATCACTTGAAGATAGTCAAGTTTATGATTGTATATATGCGATCAATATACGAAATAGAAAATGTTACTGAACTCGCTCAAAAACCCAAGACATATATGCATTTTCTTTTAACACAACATTAGATAAAGATTCGTGCAAACAAATAGCCATCAAAACAACTGCATTACAAAGTAGCTGTGAAATGTAATATGATTATGTATTAATAAGAAGATCTGTGAATTATTTTAATTGAAATAGTTCATAGGTCTTTTTGTGTGAAAAATTAATGAATATTTTATGTATAATAATAAAATTTGATTAGATTACAAGCGTCAATTTACTTATCTATTATTTTCAGAATTATATATCAAATTAATGGTTTATTAAATTTAACTATGCTATGATATAAGAGTTAATAATAATAAGTACAAGGGGTTTTCTAAAAGTGAGAAAACATTATAAAGTCGGTCAATTTGTGAAAGTTAAAGTGACTGGCATTCAACCTTACGGTGCCTTTGTTGAAACCCCTGATCATGTGGAAGGTCTCATTCATATTTCTGAAGTGATGAATGATTATGTTCACAACCTTAACCAGTTTTTATCGGTCGGACAGATTGTAAAAGCTAAAGTAATCAAGGTTGAAAATGATGGTAAATTAAGTTTATCTCTTAAAGAAAATGAGTATTTCAAGCGACAAGAACGTAAGAAAGAAAAGCGTTCAGTATTAGATGAAATACGAGAGACAGAAAAATATGGGTTTCTACCTTTAAAAGAAAGGTTACCTAAGTGGATCAACCAATCGAATAAGCATTTAGAAGACGATTAAATGAACTTTTAATCGTCTTTTTGTATATTTATGTTTAATCTAAAAACCTGTCCTAATATTTGTAAAAAAATAACTTGAAGTAATCTATTAAAATGTGTCATTATAGGAATGTAAGGGGTTTCTTTTTCTGCCCCGTATAAATATAGGGAGGTTTACTTTAATGATTCCATACAAACATGAACCATTTACTGATTTTACGAAAGAGGAGAATAAGGCTGCTTATTTAGAAGGTCTTAAAACTGTTGAAACTTACTTAGGTAAAGAATATCCAATTATTGTTGGAGGAGAAAGAATTTTTACTGATGATAAAACACGTTCTTATAATCCTTCAAATATTGAAGAAACTGTAGGTTTAGTTTCTAAAGCGAGTAAAGAGCACGCTGAAAAAGCAATGGAAGCAGCTAAAGAAGCTTTCAAAACATGGAGAGAAACTGATCCAAGCGTTCGTGCAGATGTACTTTTTAGAGCAGCTGCGATTACAAGACGTCGTAAACATGAATTCTCTGCATTACTTTCTAAAGAAGGTGGTAAACCTTGGAAAGAAGCCGATGCTGATACAGCTGAAGCAATCGATTTTATGGAATACTATGCTCGTCAAATGCTAGAACTAAAAGATGGTAAAAAAGTCGAGAGCCGTCCCGGCGAATATAACAAATATAATTATTTACCAATTGGTGTTAGTGTTGTTATTTCACCATGGAACTTTGCATTTGCTATCATGGCTGGTACAACTGTAGCGCCAGTAGTTACTGGTAACACAGTATTATTAAAGCCATCTTCAAAAACACCTGTTATTGCATATAAATTTATGGAAGTTCTTGAAGAAGCTGGTTTACCAAAAGGTGTAGTGAACTACATTCCTGGTTCATCAAGTGAAATTGGTGACTATTTAATCGACCATAAAGATACAAGTTTAATTTCATTTACAGGCTCAAGAGATGTAGGTGTTTCTATATATGAAAGAGCTGCAAAAGTCCAAAAAGGGCAAACACACTTAAAACGTGTTATAGCTGAAATGGGTGGAAAAGACACTATTATCGTTGATTCTGAAGGAGATTTAGATTTAGCAGCAGATTCTATCGTTCAATCTGCATTTGGATTCTCAGGACAAAAATGTTCAGCTTGTTCTCGTGTAATAGCAGTAGAAGATATTTATGATGAGTTATTAGATAAAGTAGTGGAACGTACAAATAAATTAACTGTTGGCGATTCGACAGATCATGAAAATTATATGGGACCAGTTATTGATGAGAATTCATTAAATAAAATTAAAAAGTACATAGAAATCGGTAAAAAAGAAGGTCGCATTGTTGCTGGCGGAACTACTGATGAAGAAAAAGGTCATTTTGTACATCCTACCGTAATAGCGGACTTGAAACATGATGCCAGAGTGATGCAAGAAGAAATTTTTGGTCCGGTTGTCGGATTTAGTAAAGCAAAAGATTACGATGAAGCAATTGAGTTTGCTAATGATACTGAATACGGATTAACAGGTGGCGTTATTACAAATAACAGAGATAAATTAGAACAAGCACGTCGTCAATTTTTAGTAGGTAACTTATACTTTAACAGAGGTTGTACAGGCGCAATTGTAGGCTACCAGCCATTTGGAGGATTTAAAATGTCTGGAACAGACTCTAAAGCAGGTGGTCCTGATTACTTAGTACTTCACTTACAAGGACGTACTACTTCAGAAATGTTATAATAATGATGGAAAAAAATATAAAAGCAGTAGGGCGATTTTGCTCTACTGTTTTAATAGGAGGCGTTTTAATATGACAAAATCACAAGAAATTATTGAACAAACGAATACATTTGGTGCTCCAAACTATTTACCGTTACCAATTGTTATATCAGAAGCAGAAGGTATATGGGTGAAAGATCCAGAAGGAAATCGTTATTTAGATATGTTATCAGCATATTCTGCTGTAAACCAAGGTCATCGTCATCCTAAAATCATACAAGCATTAAAAGACCAAGCAGATAGAGTAACACTTACATCACGCGCATTCCATAGTGATCAATTAGGTCCATGGTATGAAAAGATTTGTGAACTAGCAGGTAAAGAAATGGTGTTACCAATGAACACAGGTGCTGAGGCTGTTGAAACAGCCATAAAAGCAGCAAGACGTTGGGCTTATGATGTAAAAGGGGTAGAAGATAATAAAGCAGAAATAATTGCGATGAATGGAAACTTCCATGGTCGTACTATGGCTGCAGTATCATTATCTTCAGAAAAAGAATATCAAAGAGGTTACGGTCCATTACTAGGTGGATTTAAACTTGTTGACTTTGGTGATATCGAACAAATCAAATCAGCAATTACACCTAATACTGCTGCCATCTTAGTTGAGCCTATACAAGGCGAAGCGGGTATTAACGTACCAGAAGATGGATACTTAAAACAAATTAGAGAAGTTTGTGATGAAAATAATGTATTATTCATAGCTGATGAAATCCAAGCAGGATTAGGTAGAACAGGTAAATTATTCGCTACAGATTGGGATAACGTTAAACCTGATGTATATATATTAGGAAAAGCCCTTGGTGGCGGTGTATTCCCAATTTCATGTATCCTTGGTGATAAAGAAGTATTAGAAGTATTTAACCCTGGTTCTCACGGTTCTACATTCGGAGGAAATCCATTAGCATGTGCTGTTTCAAATGCAGCCTTAGATGTTATCGTGGATGAAAATTTATCTGAACGCTCACTAGAATTAGGAAATTACTTTAAGTCAGAGTTAGAAAGTATAAATCATCCTGCCATTAAAGAAGTGAGAGGTAAAGGTCTATTTATCGGTATCGAATTAACTGAAGATGCAAGACCATATTGTGAAAAATTAAAAGATTTAGGTATACTATGTAAAGAAACACATGACACTGTTATTCGTTTTGCACCACCTTTAATCATTGATAAAGAAGATTTAGATTGGGCTATTGATCAAGTGAAATCTGTTTTTAAATAAAAAAACTGATAACGTTTACAAAAAACGGTTTAAGACCTTTTAAAAATAACCAATTATGTTACAATTATTTAGAGATTAAAAGTATTTAAAAAAGAGGCGAAGAGGATCATGAGCGAAAATTTAAATTTAGTTACATCGACACAAGAAATTGTTAGTGATGCCCTTAACAAATTAGGTTTTGACGAAGGCATGTATGATTTAATTAAGGAACCACTAAGATTATTAACAGTTCGTATACCAGTTAAAATGGACGACGGGTCTGTTAAGACATTTACTGGTTATCGTGCACAACATAATGATGCAGTTGGACCAACAAAAGGTGGGGTTCGTTTCCACCCAGATGTTGATGTTGAAGAAGTAACTGCCTTATCTATGTGGATGACTTTGAAATGTGGAATTGTAGATTTACCTTACGGCGGGGGTAAAGGTGGAATTGTTTGTGACCCAAGACAAATGAGTATTCACGAAGTTGAAAGATTATCACGTGGATATGTTCGTGCCATCTCACAAATAGTTGGACCAACAAAAGATATCCCAGCACCAGACGTATTTACAAACTCACAAATTATGGCTTGGATGATGGATGAATATAGTCAAATGGACGAATTCAACTCACCAGGTTTCATTACAGGTAAACCAATCGTATTAGGAGGCTCACAAGGTCGCGATCGCTCTACTGCTCTTGGAGTGGTTATCGCAATTGAACAAGCTGCTAAAAAACGTGGTAAGACTATTGAAGACTCAAGATTTGTTATCCAAGGTTTCGGTAATGCTGGAAGTTTCTTAGCTAAATTCTTATACGATAAAGGTGCTAAAATTGTCGGTATTTCTGACGCATACGGTGCATTACATGATCCTGAAGGGTTAGATATTGATTACTTATTAGACCGTCGTGATAGTTTCGGTACAGTAACAAACTTATTTGAAGATACAATTACAAATAAAGAATTGTTTGAAATAGATTGTGATATTTTAGTACCAGCAGCGATTGCTAATCAAATCACTGAAGAAAATGCACATGATATCAAAGCTGACATTATTGTAGAAGCGGCTAACGGTCCAACTACAATGGGAGCTACTAAAATTTTAAGTGAACGTGGAATCTTACTTGTTCCTGATGTTTTAGCAAGTGCTGGTGGCGTAACAGTTTCTTACTTCGAATGGGTACAAAATAACCAAGGTTATTATTGGACAGAAGAAGAAGTAAACGAAAAATTACGTGAAAAACTAATTAAAGCATTTGATACAATTTATAATCTCTCTGAAAATAGAAAAATTGATATGCGTTTAGCTGCATATATTGTAGGAATTAAACGTACGGCAGAAGCTGCTAGATATAGAGGTTGGGCATAATATTTTATCCCACAATTTATTAGTAAATAAAAAGGCTGAGACATTTATTGGTGTCTCAGCCTTTTTTATATGCAGTGGATTAGGGAGGCTTGAAAGAGGCTAGTGTGCAAGACAAAATAGACAAGCTCATTACAAATTCTAACGTGCAAGAGTCCAGAAACAAGCCCGTTAGAGCAAAGAATATATGATTCCGCATTAATTGATTACTTATTTATTTTGCCATGCTGTATTAATAATAAATGATTTTATAAAAAATAAGCATGTCACTGTGATTACTGAGAGATTCAGTAGAGTGATATGCTTATTTAATTTAAGCTTATGTCTTATGTCTTAGTCTTACTTTAAATCTATAAAAGCTGTTTAGCTACTTTAATTTGGTGATAGACTGCTTCTTGGCCTGTAGAACCATAACTTTTTCTACGATTCAAACAGTTTTCAGGTTTTAAGTAATCGTAGACGTTATTATCTATTTTGTCATTGTAAGATTTGTAGTGTTCTAGTGGTACATCTAATAAATATTTATTATTTTGAATACACCATAATACAATTTTACCTACTATTTCATGTGCTTCTCTAAATGGTATGTTTTGTTCTACTAGATAATCTGCTAACTCAGTTGCATTAGAAAAATCTTGATGTACTGTTTCATGTAATCTTTCTTCGTTAACAGTCATTGTTGAAATCATACCTTCGAAAATTCTAAGAGAACCTTTTATAGTGTGAACGGCATCAAATAAGCCTTCTTTATCTTCTTGCATATCTTTATTATAAGCAAGTGGTAAACCTTTTAAAGTCATTAACATACTCATTAAATGACCAGTTGTTCGCCCAACTTTACCTCTAATTAATTCTGCCATATCTGGATTTTTCTTCTGTGGCATAATAGATGATCCTGTAGAGAAACTATCTGAAAGTGTAACGAAATTTGCTTCACTGCTAGACCAAAATATAATTTCTTCTGAGAATCTTGATAAATGTACCATCGTTAAAGAAATATTATGTAGTGTTTCTACGATGTAATCTCTATCGCTTACAGCATCTAAGCTGTTTTCATATAGATTATCGAACCCTAATAACTCTTGAGTACGATGTCTATCAATAGGATGTGTCGTGCCGCTTAAAGCTGCTGCACCTAGTGGACTCATATCTATACGTTTAATACTATCGTTAAAACGAGATTTATCTCTTTCTAACATCCAAAAATACGTCATAACATGATGTGCAAATGAAATAGGTTGCGCTCTTTGTAAATGCGTATATCCAGGCATTATAGTATCTACATGTTCGTCAGCGATTTTTATAATAGCTTGTTGTAAAGATTCGACTAATTCAATAATTTCATGAACATGCTGTTTTGCATAAAGGTGCATATCTGTAGCGACTTGATCATTTCTGCTTCTGCCTGTATGCAATTTACCACCAACTTGACCGATTTTCTGAATAAGCGCATGTTCAATATTGAGGTGAATATCTTCTAGAGATTCTGATAGTTCAAGGTTATCGTTGTAATAATCTTGTTGAATTTCTTTTAATCCTTGAATAATTTGCTCAGCCTCGTGTTGGTTAATAATATTTTGTTCAGCCAGCATCGTAGCATGTGCAATACTGCCTTGAATGTCTTGATCAATTAAATTTTTATCAAAATGGATAGAAGCATTGAATGCATCTACCCATGATTCGGGATTAGATTCGAATCTTCCTCCCCAAGCTTTTTTTATCATTTTAAAACACCCTCTGTTTCTAATAATGCATTTACTTTAGTTGGTAAACCAAAGATTTCTATGAAGCCAACTGCAGCTTCTTGGTTAAATGCATCTTCTTTAGTATAAGTAGCAAGTTCTTCATTATATAAACTATAAGGTGATTTACGTCCATTGACGATAACATTTCCTTTAAATAATTTAACACGAACAGTACCTGTAACTTGAGTTTGAGTTGAATCAATAAATTGTTTCAAACTTTCTGTTAAAGGTGAGAACCATAAACCATTATATATTTGTTCAGCTAATTGCTTTTCAATAACTGGTTTAAAGTGTGCAACATCTTTAGTTAAAGTAATTGTTTCTAAAGCTTTATGAGCTTCCATGATTACTTTTGCACCAGGTGTTTCATATACTTCACGAGATTTAATACCTACAAGACGATTTTCAACATGATCTATACGACCAATACCATGTAAACCAGCTATGTGATTTAATTTTAATATTAATTCATCTAATGGATATACTTGATTATTAATAGAAATTGGAAGACCATTTTCAAATACAATTTCCATTTCTTCAGCTGTATCTGGTGTATTTTCAATTGGGTTCGTTAAATCGTATGCATCTTCTGGTGGTGTAGCGAAAGGATCTTCTAAAATACCACATTCATTACTACGTCCCCATAAGTTTTGGTCTATAGAGTATGGTGAATCTAAATTAATTGGAATAGGTATGTTATGTTTTTTTGCATAATCAATTTCTTCTTCACGACTCCATGACCATTCACGAACAGGCGCTAAAACTTTAATGTGTGGCGCTAAAGCTTTAATAGCTACTTCAAAACGTACTTGGTCGTTACCTTTACCAGTACAACCATGTGCGATTGCCATTGCATCTTCTTTTAACGCAATTTCAACAAGTTTTTTTGAGATTAACGGTCTACTTAAAGCAGATACGAGCGGATAACTGCCTTCATACATAGTATTACCTTTAATTGCATACCCAACGAAATCTTCACTGAATTCTTTAGTAGCATCAATCACATAAGATTGTTCAGCACCCATATCTAAAGCTTTTTGTTGAACAAGTGCTAGATCTTTACCTTCACCAACATCTAAGCAACATGCAACGATTGTATAACCTTTCTCGATTAACCACTTAACTGCAACACTTGTATCTAAACCACCTGAATAAGCTAAAACAACTTTTTTCGACATAATTGAAAACCTCTCTTTGTATTAATATTTAATATCTTGTATATTTAATCGTTGTGTATACACTACCACATAAAAAATGTATTTTCAATAGTAATATTAAATAATTATGCATAAATAAATGTAGTGTTGCATTTCCATTGAAAGCGTATGAAAACTAGAGTAAAATAGAATTGTTGTTATTCATAAGACAAATAGGAGGATATTATGACACATATTCAATTTGATTATAAAAAAGCGTTAGCATTTTTCGGTGAGCATGAACTTGAGCAAACGCACGAAGCAGTAAAAAATATACATCATGTTATACATGATAAAACTGGTGCAGGTAGTGAATTTTTAGGTTGGGTTGACTTACCAGTCGATTATGACAAAGAAGAATTTGATAGAATTCTTAAAGCTTCTAAACGTATTAAAGAGCAATCAGATGTATTGTTAGTCATTGGAATTGGCGGTTCGTATTTAGGTGCAAGAGCTGCTGTAGAAATGTTGAATTCTACATTTGCTAATTATGAAAAAGGCGAAAATCCACAAATAATTTTTGTTGGTCATCATTTATCGTCTTCTTATGTACATGATTTAATTCAATACTTAGATGGAAAAGATTTCTCAGTAAATGTTATTTCTAAATCAGGTACAACGACTGAACCAGCTGTAGCGTTTAGAATTTTCAAGAAGCTTCTTGAAGAGAAATATGGTAAAGATGAAGCTAAAGAACGCATCTTTGCAACAACTGATAAATCTAAAGGTGCATTGAAAGATTTAGCTACTGGTGAAGGTTACGAAACATTTGTTGTTCCTGACGATGTTGGCGGTAGATATTCTGTATTAACAGCTGTTGGTTTATTACCGATTGCTGCGAGTGGTATAGACATTCAAGAAATGATGAATGGCGCGAGTGCAGCTAGAGAAGACTTATCATCTTCTGATTTAAATGAAAACATTGCATATCAATACGCTGCTATACGAAATATTTTATATGCAAAAGGTTATACAACAGAAATGTTAATCAACTATGAACCTGCATTACAATACTTCAGCGAATGGTGGAAACAATTATTCGGCGAATCTGAAGGTAAAGATTTCAAAGGTATTTATCCTTCAAGTGCAAACTTCACTTCTGATTTACACTCTTTAGGACAATATGTTCAAGAAGGGCGTCGCTTCCTATTTGAAACTGTAGTAAAAGTAGATAAACCTAAACATGATATTACAATTGAAGAAGATAAAGACGACTTAGATGGCCTTAACTTCTTAGCTGGTGAAACAGTCGATTATGTTAATACTAAAGCTTTCCAAGGTACACTATTAGCACATACTGACGGTGGGGTACCTAACTTAGTCGTAAATGTTCCGCAATTAGATGCATATACATTCGGTTATGTTGTATACTTCTTCGAATTAGCATGTGCGATGAGCGGATACTTATTAGGTGTTAATCCATTCAACCAACCAGGTGTTGAAGCATATAAACAAAATATGTTCGCTCTATTAGGAAAACCTGGATATGAAGATCTTAAAAAAGATTTAGAAGACAGATTATAATATGATGAAGAATCGTGAAAAAAGCCCCCGAATTTTATTCGGAGGGCTTTTTTTATTTTCTTAATGCAAAAATTGAAAAAATGAGGTGTATTTTTTATGAATTTGCAAAAGCCCTTAATTATTAATTATGTAGATGCTTTGAGAGGAAGAATAGATAAAATACCTGATCAACTAGAAGAGTTATATGCAATTTGGAAACAAGGTTATATAGGAGAAAAGGAATTTAGCGAGATATTAAATGAGCAAAAATCTGAGACATGGTTGCATGATTTACAATTTAAAAATTATAATCAAGTTCAGCTAGATTTTATAGTGGTTACAGATGAAGCAATTATTCAATTTGAAATTAAAAATTATACTGGGGATTACTATTATGAAAATGGTAAATTATTCAGAAGCACTGGTTACGTAGCAAAAGATTTAATTCATCAATTTGAAGTATCTGATGAAACATTAAAAAGAATAGTAAAGAAATATAAAATCGACAGAAAAGTTATAAGTTATATTGTCTTTATTAATCCAACATTCACTTTATATGGAGACTTAAGATCACGAATAAATATATTGTTGTATAGTGAATTACATAAACTGAAGAATATGTTTGGCGCAAACTTTAAATATGATGAAAATGTATGGATATGCAAAAAGTTAAAATCATTACATCAACCGTTCATTACAAGTTATTTATATTTTGAAAAGGTTGAATTCTCGAAAATTGATGGCGGGATAAAATGTATTAGCTGTAATAAGATAATAGAACCATCAGAAATTTTTAACGTTCGAAAGTATGTAAAATGTAAAGAATACGGCACTATCTCTTCAAGATATTCAATTGTTCTTCAATCTTTAAAAGAATTATATTTATTAAAAGGAGAACCATTTTCAATAAACGAAGCAGAGATATGGACTGGTCTATCAAATAGCGCAATCAAACGCATATTATATAAAAAGTTTAAAAGAATTGGTAACTATAAGAATAGTAAATACGTTGATGAAGATGCGGTCCGATAAAATAAAATTATCGAACCGTAAACACAAAATACAGGTCGATAAAATAAAATTATCGAAGCGTAAACACAAAATACAGTTCGATAAATAAAAATTATCGAACTGCAAACACAAAATATAGATCGATAAAATAAAATTATCGAACCGCAAACGCAAAACCTCTCCAAATCATAAACAAATTATCATTTCTACTGAATCGCATACCTACGACTTTTGTATGATGCCAATTTACTTTAATAAATACGAAATTATGAGTATAATTAATATAAATTTTCGGAAAGAAGTTGCGTTAAATGATATTTCAAGATATTATAAATTGGTTTAATGAGGAAAATATTACGGGATTAATTGAAACATTTAAGTCATTCGGTATATTTATAGCTTTTTTACTACCTTTTATAGAGGCCTTTATCCCATTTTTACCTATTATTTTATTTGTTATTGCAAATGTTAATGCATATGGGTTGTTAGTCGGGTTTCTCATTTCATGGGCGGGCACTGTTACTGGTAGTTATTTTGTATTCTTAATATTAAGGTTAATTTCTAAAAAGAAATTTATGAAAAAGGTAATCGAGCATAAAAAAGTCGTAAAATTTATAAAATGGATCGATAATCACGGGTTTGGTCCTTTGTTTATATTACTATGCTTTCCATTTACACCAGGTGCATTAGTAAACATGGTTAGTGCCTTTTCTAATATTAGTAAACAAGTATATTTATTAGCGCTTATTTTGTCGAAAGCAATTATGATTTTTACGTTAAGTTTTATCGGTGCAGATATAAATTCCTTTTTTGCAAGTCCTAAAAAGAGTATAATAGTATTCGTGATTATCTTTGTGCTATGGTTAGTAGGAAAATGGCTCGAAAAATACTTTGATAGTCGTCTAGACAATAGGAGTTAATTATGAGAAAGATATATGAATGGTTGATTGCGATTATAATTGCGTTTGCACTATTATTTTTAGTTAGAGCGTTTTTATTTGTTGGTTATGTCGTGAACGGTGAATCGATGGAACCAACATTTTACGATAAAGAACGTGTTATCGTAAATAAGCTTGTTAAGAACATTGGACAAATTGATAACGGTGATGTGATTGTTTTTCATGCTAATAAAAATGAAGATTACATAAAACGAGTTATTGGTTTACCAGGTGATACTGTTGAAATGAAAAATAATAAACTGTATATTAATGGTACTCAAGTAAATGAAAGTTACCTAAAAGATGGTGAAAAGACACCAAATTTCAATACTAGAACAATACAAGGTTCTAAGAGTGATGTTATTCCTAATGATGAATATTTAGTCTTAGGAGATAATCGTAATAATAGTAGAGATTCAAGAGAAATAGGCTTTGTATATGAGAAAGATATTGTTGGAAAGGTCAATTTAAGATATTATCCATTTGACCGTATAGATACAAATTTCGATAAATAACGATAATGAGGTGGCATTTTTGAAAAAAGAATTATTTGAGTGGGCTGTGGCGATAGTCGTCGCTGTTGTAGTAGTATTACTTATACAAAAGTTTTTATTCACAACATACACAGTTTCTGGTGACTCGATGTATCCAACATTAAAGAACGGTGAAAAAGTAATTGTTAATAGAATAGGGTACAAAGTAAGCGATATTGATAACGGTGACGTGATAGTATTCCATGCGAATGCGAACGATGATTACGTTAAAAGAGTTATCGGTAAACCAGGCGATACTGTAAAATACAATAATGATCAATTATATGTAAATGACAAGAAAGTTCCAGAAGAATACTTAAAAGAAAACAAAGAAAATAAATCACGAGATTTATTAACTGAAAACTTTGAAGTAAAAGACCTTGTTAATTCTAACGGTGCTAAAGAAATACCTAAGGGCAAATATCTCGTTTTAGGGGATAACCGTGAAGTAAGTAAAGATGGTCGTTCATTTGGACTTATTGATGATGACGTAATTATTGGTGAAGTATCATTGAGATTCTGGCCACTAAATCAATTCCATTACAATTTTGATCCTGCAACAGACTAAATTTTAATATATACACCTTACTTAGAAAATACGATACAAAAGTTAGAATTAGATTTTAACTTTTGAAGTATATCTCAAACTAAGTAAGGTGTTATTTTTATGTTAAAATATAACTATTAGATTAAACGAGGGAGGTCGAATAAATGCAACTTAATGTATGGACTGGCCGAAGTGGTGCCGGGAAAACACATCAGATGATAAAACAGATGACTGATGCAATGATACAAGATCCATTAGGCGATGACATTATCTTTTTAACACCTACGCAAAACACTTTTCAGTATGAACAAGCATTCGTTCGAAATCCGCAATTAAAAGGGAGTATACGAACTTCTGTATTTGGTTTTGAAAGATTAAGTTGGAGAGTATTAAGTGAAGAAGGCGGGTTAATTGAACAGCAAATTTCCGACGAAGCGTTAGCAATGCTGACTTATCACTTATTACATAAGAATAAAAAGCAACTGAACTTATATCAATCAACCATTCAACATTATGGCTTTAGTCATAAAATGATGAATGAAATTAAAGACTTTAAAAAATATAATGTTCAGCCAGAAGATATAGAATCTTATATTGAAAATGAAAAAAGTATTCCTAAGAGAATGCAAGATAAATTAAGCGATATTAAAACAATATATAAAGCATTAGAAGAACAATTAGATGGTCGTTACGTTCAAGCTGAAGATGTATTATACAAACTTATAAATAAAATCCCAGATTCAAATTATATTAAGCATGCTGATATTTATATAGATGGATTTCATAACTTTTCAACATTAGAATATAGAGTTATTGAAGCACTTGTGAAACATAGTCGTTCAGTAACAATTGGCCTCACAACAGACGGGGATAAAGATCCATTTAGCTTATTCAGAAAGACATCAGAAACACTTAGTCATATTGAAGACATCGCTAAAGGTTTAAATATAAGGATTCAGAACAAACATTTCACAACACAAGAACGTTTTAGTGAAGAAAGAGATTTAAGACATTTAGAAAATCAATTTGATGCAACATTACCAAATCAAATTGATAACGGTAATTTAAAAATTATTGAAGCTTCTAATATGCGTGATGAAGTACAATATGTAGCAAGAGAAATTTTGAGAAAGACGAGAGAAGAAGGTGTGTCTTTTAAAGATATAGCTATCCTTTATCGTGATCCTAGTTATGAACAACTCATTGAAACAGTATTGCCTCATTTTGATATCGCATATAATCATGATGCTAAAAAGAAAATGGCTTATCACCCATTTATAGAATGTTTAAGATCAATGTTAGAAGTTATTCAAAGTGGTTGGCAATTTGAACCTGTGATGAGAATGTTGAAGACTGGCATTTTAACAAGTCATATATCTGACGACTCATATTTAATTGATATACTGGAAAACTATGCTTTTGAACGAGGAATTTCAGGAAAAAGATGGACTAGTCCTGAATTTTTCACAGTTGAATCTTTTGAAAAATTAGGTAAAAAAACTTTAAAAAAAGATGGCGCGACATATTCAGAAGAAGATAAAGAAACGATTAAACGTGTTATTCATTTAAAAGAATATGTTGTAAAACAAATTGAAACATTAAATCAAACGCTTAAAGAAAGTGAAACGGTAGAAGCTTTTACAATGAGATTGTATGAAGTGCTTGAACAATTTGAGTTACCAACACATCTTATGACAATGAGAGATGAATTAGAACTTAAACAGCATTTTGAAGAAGCTGAACAAATAGACCAAGTTTGGCAAGGTACTATAAGAATATTTGATGATATTGTAGAAGTGTTAGGCGATGTGTCATTATCTCTAAATGAATTCATTGAAATATTAGATAGAGGTCTAGATGAATTAAACTTCTCAATGGTTCCTCAAACACTAGATGAAGTGACAGTAGGTAATATGGACTTAGCCAAAGTAGATAATAGCGATACTGTGTTTTTACTAGGCATGAATGATGGTGTATTACCAGCAGCTTCAAATCAAGTTATGTTGTTGACTGACGATGAGAAGAAAGCTTTAGCAGAAACAAGTGGATTAGAATTAAGCCCAACAAGTGACATTTTACAAATGGATGAAGCATTTGTTTGTTATATTGCAATGACGAGAGCAAAGCGTAATGTCGTCTTTACATATAGTTTAATGTCAGATGGTGGCGAAGTAAGAGACAAGAGTCCGTTTCTTAATACGATTCAATCACTGTTTACAGACTTAGAAGTAGAATCACTCAAAGCGAGTGTCGAAATAGAACCTATACAGTTAATGGAACATGAACACCAAAGTCAAATTCATATATTCCAACACTTAAACGATTATTTGAATGATGAAATAGTAAACGATATTTGGCTAGATGCTTTTAAAGCTGTACAAGAAATGCATCATCTAGATTCAACAATAGAATATCTAACTTCAGCATTAACTTATAAGAACGATTCTGTTCAGCTCAATACTGAAGTTTCAGAGTCATTATATGGCGAAAAAATTAACGCAAGTGTTTCTAGATTCGAATCTTACAATAATTGTCCATTCCAACATTTTGTTCTGCATGGTTTAAGATTGAACGAGCGATCTAAATATCAAATACAAAGTGTAGATATCGGGAATATTTTCCACCAAACATTGAAATACATTTCTGACGAAGTTAATGGCGATTTTAGTAAATTATCTGCACAAGCGATGACGAAATTAATCAATGAAGCAATTGATGAGAGCTTACCAAAAATTCAGTTTGATGTTTTACATCGTACAGCTCACTATCGTTATTTGAAATTGAGAATTCAAAATATCCTTAAATCAACACTTGAGGCGATGAAGTATCAAACAAGTAACTCTAAATTTAGAGCATATCAGTTTGAACTTAATTTTGGTGCGACTTCTAAACATGAACTGAAGACTACGCCTTTAAAAACTAATAGAAATATTCCAATTCAAATAAGAGGGCAAATCGACAGACTAGATGTATTCAAGAGTAGAGAACGTGATTATGTTTCAATTATTGATTACAAATCCTCTGAAACGAGCCTTGATTTAACCAAAGTATTGTATGGTAAACAAATGCAAATGTTTACTTATTTGGACGTAGTATTGCAAAATAAAGAGCTATTAAACTTAAGCGAAAATGTTTCACCTGGAGCATTGCTTTATTTCCATGTACATGAGCCTAGACTTAAAGCTACAAACTGGGGTGAAATACCTGAATTAACAGATGTTAACAAACAAACATTAGAAAAATTCAAAATGGATGGTTATGTTAATAGAAATCCAGAAGTTGTAGATGCGTTAGACAGTAAGCTATTAGACGAACTTAAATCAGATATGATACCAGTTACAAAGAAAAAAGATGGCGACTTAAATAAAAATAGTAAAGCTCTAGATGAAGAACTGTTCTATAAATTAATTAATAAAAATAGATCTAACTTCGTAGAAACTGCCTCACAGATTATGGATGGGCACACAGAAGTAGCACCGATTGAATATAGAGGAGAACTACCTTGTAGATTCTGTGAATTTAAGTCAGTTTGTCATATCGATCCTATTACGGACGCACATCAATATAGAAGAATTGATCATACTTTAAGTAAAGATGAACTTATAAATATGTTAAGAGAGGAGGAAGAAGACGAATGATATCTATTCCAAAAAAACCACGTGATGCACAATGGACTGATGATCAATGGAATGCAATATACTCTGAAGGTCAAGATATACTTGTAGCCGCTGCAGCCGGAAGCGGTAAGACAGCTGTACTTGTGGAACGCATCATTCAAAAAATCATGCGTAATAAACAAGATGTTAATAGATTGTTAGTCGTTACTTTTACAAACGCAAGTGCTAGAGAAATGAAAGCGAGAGTAAATGCCGCTATTCAAAAAGAAAGTAGCAATCATCCTGAAGATGAGCATTTAAAATCACAAAGAATTAAAATTCACCAAGCACAAATATCGACACTTCACAGCTTTTGTTTATCTCTTATTAAAGCTCATTATGATGAGATTGATATTGATCCAAACTTTAGAACAGCTAACGAAGTTGAAGGAATAGTGCTTTTAGAACAAGCGATTGATGATGTATTAGAAAGTTATTATGAAAAAAATGAACAATCATTTATAGATTTAGTTGAACATCTATCGAATGACCGTTCAGACGACCAACTGCGAACAATTGTGAAAAGTTTATATCGATTTAGCATTGCGCATGCTAAACCTTTTGAATGGTTAGATTCATTAGATGAACCATATTACAACTTAAATCAAGATCATTTATACTTTCAAATGATGGATGAAATGATAAAAAGGAAATTAAACAGTGCTAAAAATGTTCTATATCAATCTATAGATTGTTATCAAAATTTAAATGCTGTTGATGCGCACATGACATATCTTGAAGGAGAGCGTGTGTGGATTGATGAAGTAATCGAAGGTACGAAATCATTAGAGAGTATTAGCAACGATCTGAAAAAGAAAAAAATACCTATGAACTCTAGCAAAGTTAAAAAGGAAAATGAAGGCGACGAACAACTACTTGAATTAGGGAAAGATTATCATAAAAAATATATTAATGAGTTAAACGACTTGAACAATAACTATTTAAGTCGAGAAAGAGATTATTTAATCCAAGATATGCAAAGTATCGCACCTCGTGTTGAAACACTTGCTGAAGTGACTAAAGATATTATTCGATACTTTAGAAAACTGAAACAAAATAAACGTATTATAGATTTTTCAGATTATGAACATTTAGCGTTAGATATTTTAACAAATGAAAATGGAGAACCTTCTGAAATAGCTCTACAATACAGAGAACATTTCGAGGAAATACTTGTCGATGAATATCAAGATACGAATAGAGTACAAGAAGCTATCATTAATTGTATAAAAACAGGTGACGAATCCAATGGTAATTTATTTATGGTTGGTGACGTTAAACAATCAATTTATAAATTCAGACAAGCAGAACCTGAGTTGTTTATAGAAAAATATAAACGCTTCACTTCTGATGGAAATGAAACTGGAAAAGTTATAGATTTATCTAAAAACTTTAGGTCTAGAAGAGAAGTGTTAGATAATACCAATTTTATCTTCTCTCATATGATGGACGAAGAAGTTGGGGAAATAGAATATAACAATGAAGCTAAACTTTATTATGGTGCAGATTATGACGAGCAAGAAATACCATTAGAAATGGATATTTTAGTTGAAGAATCCTTTGAAGAAACAGATAATAATTTAATTGAAGCTAAACATGTAGTAGAAAAAGTCCAATATATATTGGAAAATAAAAGCGTATATGATAGGAAAATGAAAGAATATAGACCGGCAACTTATAAAGACATCGTCATATTAGAACGTGGTTACGGAAATGCTATGCATTTACAACAAGTGTTTAAAGACGCTAATGTTCCATTTTATGTTCAAACTAAAGAAGGTTATTTTGAACAAAATGAAGTTAGATTAATGCTTTCGTTCTTAAGAGTTATCGATAACCCGTTACAAGATAAATATTTAGTCGGACTTATGCGTTCTGTTGCTTTTCAATTTAAAGAAGATGAATTAGCAGAAATAAGAAATAAAGCACCACAAGAAGTCTATTATCTAGATTCTATACATCAGTATGTTAAGCACCCAGAAGCAGACGAGCAACTTGTAGAAAAACTCAATCAATTTTTATCTCAGCTTAAAGGTTACCAAACGTTAAGTAAGTCTATACCTGTGTGGCAATTATTAGATCAGTTATATAACGATTATTATTTGATAGCATATTATAGTGGTCTAACAGGTGGAGTTCAGCGTAGACAGAACTTATACGGTTTACTGAATAAAGCGGTACAATTTGAAGCTTCAAGTCTTAGAGGAATATTCCAGTTTATTCGTTTTATTGATGAACTAATTGAACGTGGACAAGATTTTGGCCAAGAGAGTGTTATCGGTCCTAACGACGATGTTGTAAGGATGATGACAATTCATAGTAGTAAAGGGTTAGAATTTCCATTTGTTATTTATTCAGGTACTAAAAGAGAGTTTAATCGTAAAGACTTAAGTAAGCCCGTTATATTAAACAATCGATATGGTATGGCGTTAAATTACTATGATATTGAGAATGAAATAATCTATCCATCACTCGCTTCGATTATTTTCAAAAACATTAATGAAACTGAAATGATTTCAGAAGAAATGAGATTAATTTATGTTGCATTAACGAGAGCGAAAGAAAGTCTATATTTAATTGGTCGCGTTAAAAATGAAGAAGCAATAGATAAGTTAGGTCTTATTCAAGCGAACCAACATGGTATGTTGGACCCTGGCTACAGAATGAGCGCTAAATCTCCATTTGATCTAATTGGTACAATACTAGCAAAGTCAAAACAAAAAGGCCTATCTAATGCCATTCCATTTACAACTGATCAAAGTGAAAAATTTAATATAAACATCATTAAAGAAGAAGATGTAGACGAAGACATTGCAGATGAAGATAAACCAACATTAGAAAACTTATTAAACTATAGACCTTCAGATAAGAAGGACCAAATATTAGAACAAATTAGTTATGAATATCCAAATAAAGATTTATTAAATATTGCCGCTAAACAGTCAGTTTCTGAAATAAAGCGTCAAAAAGAAACAGAGGAAGCGGGGACCGACTATCAAATTGTAAGACAATATCAAGTTGGTGTTAGGTCTTATGATCGACCTAAATTCTTATCAAAAGAAAAACGGGATAGTGCTGAAATTGGTACATTAATGCATGCAGTAATGCAACATCTTCCACTTCAAAAAGGTGGTTTAAAAGAGGATGAAATAAAACCATTTGTACAATCATTAATTGATCAAGGAGTGCTACCAGAAGATGCAATCGGTGATTTAAGGTTAGATCTTGTTCATGCATTTACACATTCCAATTTATATGAATGTTTAGTAGATGCAGATAAAGTTATAAGAGAAGTACCATTTGTAGTTGGCCAAAATGATATTGATCAAGATGTTAAGTTAAATATTAAACAAGATGATAATAAACCAATTATCCAAGGGATGATAGACTGTATTTTTATCAAAGATGGGAAAGTTTCATTTATAGACTATAAGACAGATGCATTTATTGTACGTCGAGGAAAAACTAAAGAAGAAGTAGCAGAAACAATGATGAAGAAATATGAAGTACAAATGCAATACTATAAAAAAACATTAGAAACAATTTTACAACAACCTGTTGAAGGATATTTATATTTCTTCCAATATGGTACGAAACACATCAAGGAGAGCAATTAATGGCGAAAGAAAGAATATTTAGTATAGATGCGTTGAGAGGTTTTAGCTTACTAGGGATTATATTAATGAACATTTTAACATTTGCATATCCTTATCAAGTGATTAATCCATTTGAGTTTTTCCAACATCAAGACGGGGCTTTGTTTAAAGTAAGTTCATTATTTATTATTGCTTCATTTTATCCAATATTTGCGTTTTTATTTGGATATGGTTTATCAATTATGTACGATAATAGTATAAAAAGAAATATTGATTATTATCCAATGATTATAAGAAGATTACTATTCTTACTGTTGCTAGGTGTTATTCATGGTATTTTTCTATTCTATGGAGACATACTCGCAACATATGCTTTACTTGGTTTTATAGCGATTATATTTGTTAGACTAAAACCAAGTTATTCATTAGTAGGATTATCAATAGGTTTTGGCATACTTGCGCTATTGTATATCTTACCTATGGTGTTATTGCAAGATGTTGCAGAACTAGAAAATTTTGTTGGTTTACAAGAATTAGAACGTGTAAATAACATATTAATAAGTAGTGATTATTTATCAATTATGGGATTTAATTTAAAATATTTTGGTATGAATATTTTAAATGTTATTTTAGTAGGACCTTTTAGTATTTTACCTATAATGCTATTTGGTATTTATGCACATAAGAGTAATTGGTTTAACAAAATTACACAACATAAAAATCTCTATATTATCGTAGGAATAGTGGTATTT
The DNA here is from genome assembly GCF_049310805.1 of Mammaliicoccus sp. JADD-157. Classification (NCBI taxonomy): domain Bacteria; kingdom Bacillati; phylum Bacillota; class Bacilli; order Caryophanales; family Staphylococcaceae; genus Mammaliicoccus; species Mammaliicoccus sp. JADD-157. Next base: position 625,030 of record NZ_JBMOVZ010000001.1, read on the forward strand.
ATTTTAGGACTATGTGTTAAAATGATTCAAATTATGCTTGCTGGTTCAACGATTTCACAATTAATCAGTCAAATGTTAGGTGGACCGATTGTAGCATTGAGTTATATTATCTTCTTCGTATTATTGTGTGAAGATAAAACAGTTCGGAAAATATTATCACCACTTCAAAATATAGGTAAATTAAGTTTAACAACTTATATTACACAAAGTATTATTTGTATGTTTATATTTTATGGCATTGGTTTTAGTTTATACGGTAAATTATCAGTATCTACAATTTATCTGATTGCACTAGCTATATTCGCTGTACAATTGGTTGCAAGTTACTTTTATTTAAAAAAATTCAAGCAAGGACCAATTGAAAAAGTATGGAGAAAAGTAACATATTTAAAATAATAGTTTGAAAATAATGCGATTTATCAAAAAATTCGGTATAATGGGTCACAAGAACAAGAAGGAGCTGACAGAGTGGATGAAATTTTTAACTTTTAAATATAACGATATTACTTCATATGGTGTTAAAGTAAAAAGAGAAGATGCAGTATGGGATTTACGCAAGGTGTTCCAAGACTTTGGAGAAGAAAAATTTAATCCAAAAACATTATTAGAAGGCTTACAAGAAAATGTTAATGTTGATTTTCAAGAAGCGGTAAGAAAAGCTGTAGTTAATGTAGAAGAAACTGCTCAAAAAGCCGATTATAAATATAGCTTTGAAGACATTGAGTTTTTACCACCCGTTACGCCAACAAATAATGTGATTGCTTTCGGACGTAATTACAAAAAACACGCTGAAGAATTAAATAATGAAGTAAATAGATTATATGTATTTACTAAAGCAGCATCATCATTAACTGGTGATAATGCAACAATTCCAAATCACCAAGATGTAACAGAAAAATTAGATTACGAAGGTGAACTAGGAGTTGTAATAGGTAAATCAGGAGAAAAAATACCACGCGGTTTAGCATTAGACTACGTATATGGTTATACGATTATTAATGATATTACTGATAGGAAAGCTCAAAAAGAACACGATCAAGCATTCTTATCTAAATCATTAACAGGCGGTTGCCCAATGGGTCCATATATCGTAACTAAAGATGAGTTACCAATGCCAGAAGAAGTAAACATTGTTACGAAAGTAAATAATGAAATTAGACAAGACGGCAATACAAATGAAATGATTTTAAAAATTGACGAATTAATCGCAGAAATTTCTAAATATGTTGCGTTACATCCTGGAGACATTATTGCTACAGGAACGCCAGCAGGTGTTGGCGCTGGTATGAATCCGCCACAATTCTTACAACCAGGTGATGAAGTAAAAGTAACGATTGATGGTATCGGTACTTTAACAACATTTATAAGCGAAAAATAATTTATAAATACTGAAATAGAGTCTGGGACATAATTAATGTCTCAGGCTCTTATTATTTATAATGGTAATCGAAATTTTAAAGATTTTTATTAAATTCGAATTTCATGAAATTTAATTTTGTATAAAATGTGAATTATAAGTGAAATTTAAATAAGGACGCTAAATTTTAGATGTTTCTTTTAGTTCCTATGTTATAATGCTTATTGGAATCGAAATATTAATATTTAGGGGGAACTTAAATTGACACATTTCCATATTTTTAGTTGGTTAGTAACAATTATTTTATTCTTCGTAGTCTATGTTAAAGTTACAAATAAACCAGTTCATATGGTCTTAAGATTGTTTATGGTATTTACACTTGTTTCTGGTGTTGTATTATTTATACAAGCTATGGGTATCGATGGCATGCTATACGGTATTAAATTATTATTAGGACTTATCGTAATAGGCTTAATCGAAATGACTATTGCTAAAAAGAAAAAGAACAAAAACAGTCAAGGTTTCTTAATAGCCACAATTATCGCTATGGTACTTACAATTCTACTTGGTAGTTACTTACCAATGGGCGTATTACATTTCGGATAATTTTATTTAAAAGATTGCTAGTTACTAGCAATCTTTTTTTATGACAATTTCATGATGGGCTATCAGTAAAGTAAACGTTTTAGTATAATAGAGATAATTGGGTAATAAAGAGGGTTGAGTATATGAAAAAATGGACAAAGTTAGTTTTAAGTGTCATGTTAATGGCGCCAATTTTTAGTGGATATGCTTTTGCTGAAGAAGAAGAATATGAAGATGTAAAATATCCTAGAATATATAGTTTAGTCGTAGATAGATTTATGAACGGCAACAATGAGAATAATAAAATGATAAAGAATAATGATAAATCTAACGATCTTCCTTTAGGTGGGGACTTTCAAGGAATATCGTCTAAACTAGAATATATACATGATATGGGATTTAATACGATACATATATCGCCAGTATTTGAACACGATAAAAATGACTTTTTAGGTTATAAAGTAAAGAACTATGATGGTATTGATAAAGTGTTAGGTGGGGAGAAAGCCTTTAAATCACTAATCGATAAAATACATCAAAAAGATATGGAAATTGTAGTAGACATGCCTGTTACTTATACGTCAGAATTCAATAAATCTATTGATGGCGATTTAAATAATATACAAAAATCATATTTCAAAGATGATAAATTTATAGATTTAAAAGATTCTGAAAACCAAGGACTGTATAAAGCAAAAGTAGAATCTTTTGTTGAAGAATATCAAGTTGATGGGGTATCTATGAATATTGTTCAAGATGGTATAGATGCAGAAGAGTTTATACCTGAAGGTGTTGAATCTTACGGTATTATCAATAAAGACGGTATAAAAGCTAACAATTTTACACATTTATCATCAAATAACATGAGAACCTCTTTGCAAGACGCTTTTAAAAATGTAAATACTGATATACCTACATATAATAAAAGTAATGAAGTACTAATGGCAGATACTTGGTTCACAGAACGGTTTACTAAACATGCAGCTGATGAAAATATGTTCCCGGGCACACGTATAAAACAATTAATGACTTATATGTGGGGATATAAAGGCCCAATTATGATGAATTACGGGACTGAAATAGCTGCAAACGGTAGTAAAATAGAAACAATCAACCAACTGCAGAACTTTAGAACGGATAAAGAAGTAGTAGAATACTTAGAAAAGGTTTCAAATACTTTTAAACAATATCAAGAATTATTTGAAGGAACAGTTAAAGTATTACCTCATGATAAAGGAACGATGTTGTATTATTATGATACAAATACAATAGATTATATTCTTAATGTTAATGACTCAAGCAAATCTAAAAAAGTAACAATATCAGGAGAAGATATTGAAAAAAATAAAATGCTTTCTGGATTAATTGTAGGAGATAATATTAAGAAGAAAAACAATGAATATAATTTGATAACTGATCGTGAAGAAACAGAATTATACGCGATAATAAAAGAGCGAGGTTTAAATAACACTTACTTCGTAGCTGCAATAATGGTTGTCGTATTATTTGGTTTATTTATATATTTAGTATCCCGAAAAAGTAAAAAACAAAAAATGAATAAATAAATTTAATAAGAAAAAGGACCTTTACGTTTGCAAATCCAAACGAAAAGGTCCTTTTTAATGTATATATTTGTATGTATTGAATAACGAGGTAAAAAGTCGGGTGATGTTGTGAACGAAGTATAAGGTAGGGCGTAGTTATGGTGTTGTTGTGATATTATTGTTGACACGTTTGGCAAGAAGTGACAATAAGAGTGTCGTTGTTGACACGTTTGATGAGAAAAGGCAATAAGAGTATCGTTGTTGACACGTTTAGCTAGAAAAGGCAATAAGAGTATCGTTGTTGACACGTTTAGCTAGAAAAGACAATAAGAGTACTCGAATATTGCGAGACGCGGCTCACGTGCAACATAATGCCTCTGAATATTGCAAGACGTGGCTCACGTGCAACATAACGCCTCTGAATATTGCAAGACGTGGCTCACGTGCAACATAATGCCCTCGAATATTGCAAGACGCGCTCCACGTGCAATATATAGTCCATATTATAAGCGATTTATATCCCGACTCAAATATATAACCACATCGCTATAATATAAAAACCCCACTAAAGTGCAGTTATACTAACTTTAGTGGGGGATAACTTGTTTATTTAAATTTACTTAATCATCATATGCTCGATTATTTCACACTAGTTACTTATTTATTTTGTGCTTTGTATCCTATCATATTCACGATATCTTTTGGACTAGAGAAAGGCGGGGCATATGCAATTTCAATTTCTTTTAATTCATCTACTGTTAAACCACCGATAATAGCTGTTGAGAGAATATCGATTCGTTTATCGGCTCCGTCTTTACCAACCGCACAAGCTCTTAATATTTTACGAGTTTCTTTATCGAAATAAACGCGCAATGTTAGTGGTTCAGCATTTGGGTAATATCCTGCATGCTGTTTTTGAGTTTGTTCTACTACTGAATAATCGTATTGTTTTAATTCCGCTTCAGTAACACCAACACTTGCTAACGCATAATTAAAGAAGCGAACGATATTCGTACCTAAAAGGCCTTTAAATGAAGCTCTATCATTCTGGTTATTAATTTGTAAGTTTTCAGCAATTAATCCTGCCGCTCTATGCGCGCCCCATGCTAATGTGATGCTTGTACGTTTTTTAGTATGGCGATAAAATGTTTCGATGACATCACCAAGCGCATATACATCTTGAACATTTGTTTCGAAAAATTCATTTACTGGAATATATCCTTTATCGTTTAATTGAACTGAGGAGGACTGTAACCAGTCGCTATTAGGTTTAATACCAACTCCAGCAATGATTAAATCGTATTCTTCTACTTTTCCAGATTTAAATGATACCGTACGATCTTCTACATTTGTTACTTCTTCATTTAAACGGTAATTGATAGCGCGATCTTCAATTTCATCAAATATAGATTGGTTCAAGTCTTTATCCATACTTTTATTAATATGGTCGCTTCTGTGAATCCAAGTAACATCAATACCTCTGTAATAAAGATTTTCTAATATTTCTAAACTGACATAACCTGCACCAATTATAAGAGCAGATTGAACATTTTTTTCTTCTATAAATTGTTCTATTTTATCAGTGTCTACTAAATTTCTTAACGTAAATAATCTATCAGATTGAACAGGTAGTTGATTAGCTCTACATCCCGGACTTAATATAAGCTGGTCATATTTATCTTCGAATGTTTCGCCTGTTTCATGATTTTTAATCGTAATTGTTTTTTCTTTATCATTTAAAGCAATGGCTTCATGAAAAGTTTTTACGGTTATATTTTTCTTTTCTTTGAATTGTTCTGGTGTTGCAGATAACATGTAATCTCTATCTTCAACGACTTGACCTAAATAATAAGGTAATCCGCAATTAGCGAAGCTCATGTCTCTATCTTTTTCGTATACGACGATTTCACTTTCATTATCAAGTCTTCTAATTTGTGATGCGACAGTTGCGCCACCAGCAACAGCACCTATAACTATAATTTTATTCATGTCGGTCACTCCTTATAATAGAAAATGGCAACAGTACCACTTCCAGTATGTGAACTAATAACAGGACCAATATCAGATATATTAACATCTTTTGGTTTTAATGATTCGACCATTAATTCTTTGATTTTCTCCGCTTCTTCTAAATCATCAGAATGTGTTATATAAATAGTTTGATCACTATAATCGCTATTTTCGTTTTTCATTTTTTCAATTATCGCATGCCATAACTTTTTGGAACCGCGATACTTTTCAATTGGTACAAGTTTACCTTCTTCAACATGGAGTAATGGTTTAATGTTTAGTAATGTACCTAAAAATGCTTGTCCTTTAGATAATCTACCACCACTTGCTAAATATTTTAAATCCTTAACAGTAAATAAATGTCTAATTTTTTCTAGTTTGTTTTTAATATATTCATCAATTTCTTCAAATGAATAATCATGATTAATTTTATCTTGCACATCTAAAATCATTTTACCAAGACCCATAGAAGCACTTAATGTATCATAAATTGTAAGGTCTAAATCAGGATATTCATCTTTGATTTGTTCTTTGACTAAACATGCTGTTTGATATGTACCACTTAAAGCACTGCTGAATGCTAAGTAAATAGCTTTTTCTTTCTTTTCTGCTACTTCAGTGAAAACTTTAGTCATCTGTTCCATAGTTGCTTGGTTTGTCTTAGGGTGTTTATTTTCTTTTATAGCTGCTAATACTTCATCATTAGATATTTCATATTGATCGACTTTACTTTCATCATCAATAACGATACCGTATGGTAAAAAGTAAAAATCATGCTCTTTAATTTGTTCTAATGTTAAATCAGAACCACTATCAACTATCATTTTCATTTATATAACCCCCTACATATTTAAATCAAAATAATTATTTAAGTATTTTCCAATACCATCAGCATTATTCGTGTCTGTAACGTCATTTGCTATTTCTTTTAATTCAGGTATCGCATTTCCCATAGCCACACCATAGTTAGCAAATTGTATCATTTCATAATCATTATCTTCGTCTCCAAAAGCGATAATATTATCAAAATCAATGTCTAAATATTCAGCGACATATTTTACAGCTTTCCCTTTATTAATTCCTTTTTTAACGATTTCAATTACAGGGAAGGGTGCACCCCAACGACGATGTTCTATATGTTCAGCATAATATTTGCTTAAATGTCTTTTAATTCGAGGAATCTCGTCATCTTCCGCTTGTATTAATAAACTTGTCGGAGATTCAGGTAATAATTTATCTAGTTCTCCATATTTGATTTCTGGGTCGCCCATGCTAAAACCTTCGAATAAAGTTTGATCATAGTTATTAATATAAACTTGATCACGCACTTCAGCGATTATATTTTTTATATTTAATTTACTCACATCGTTGAAAATTTTTGTCGCAATTCGAGCGTCTAATTGTTCATGTACGGGTTCGAAACGATTGTCATGAGGATGATGAATAAGTGCGCCATTAAAATTGATGATAGGTGTATTCATCTGCATAGCATTATAATAATCTATACTCGCTCGATATGGTCGACCAGTGGAAATGATAATTTCATGACCAGATTTCTTTAAATATTGTAATACCCTCTTGGTATAAGTTGGGATTTTCTTTTCATCTGTTAATAAAGTACCGTCTAAATCTAAGCAGATTAAATGTTTGTCCATACCGATAACTCCTATCTTTTTTTCTATCTTCTTACACTATAATATCATATCATTTTCTTTATCGTACGCTTTAAATTTGATATATTATATATAGTAACTTTTAGAATGAGGTGAAAAACATGGAAGAAGCAATGAAAGAAAGCATCTTAGGAGCATTGGAGAATGTTATTGACCCAGAGCTTGGAATTGATATCGTTAACTTAGGTCTTGTTTATAATATTGATTTAGACGACGAAGGATTATGTACAGTAGAGATGACATTAACTTCAATGGGTTGTCCAATGGGGCCGCAAATCGTTGATATGGTTAAAACAGCATTAGCTGAATTACCTGAAATCAAAGAAACTGAAGTAAATATTGTTTGGACACCACCTTGGGATAAAGACAAAATGTCACGCTATGCTAAAATAGCACTGGGCGTTAGTTAATATTATAAAAGAAAAACAGGCTGAGATATATAAATGTCTCAACCTGTTTTTTTATTCTATTCTACAAATAGATAAGGGACAATTATCGCAGTTAATAGCGTTTTTTAAATAATTTAAATCTTTGATGATAATCGTTTTATGTTTAACAGATACAATATTTTCTTTTTTTAAATGACTTAACATACGATTAACGCTTTCTCTTGTGACATTACAAAAATTCGCTAATTCATGATTGGTTAATTCGACATTTATTAATATGCCTTCTTCATCTGCGACACCATAAGTATTTGCTAATTTAATAAGAACAGAATAAAATCCTCCTGTTTTGCCAAGTGTATAAATATCTCTAATTTGATATTCATGTTTTTCATTTTCGTTTTGCACCCATAGCAACCATTCATATTTAAGCACTTCGTCATTTAAAATAGCTTCTTCAAAATCTTTTTTCGGTAATTTAATAATGGTTGCATTTTCTTTTGTTTTTGCAGATAGAGTGTGAGTCTTTCTGCCACAAAATAGTGTAGTAGAACCGAATATGCTCCTCGGACCAATTAATTTCGTGTTGAACTCTTTTCCATCTTCCATAATACGGTGAAGAATAACTTTTCCTTCAATTACAACATAAATGTGATTACTTAGGTCTCCAGAATGGTATATATAATTGTGAGCATTAAAATGCATACGCTGACCATGAGATATAATATACTCAATTACTGAAGTTGCTTCTGTGTATGTCGTTTGCAAATGATCACTTCCCGTAAGTATTATCCAATTACATTTTACCATATAATGTAATTGGAAAGGTTGAAAAATTTAAAAGCTTTATATTTGTCAAAGAAGGTCAAACAGTATATAATGAAAATAGGTCAAAGATAGTCAAACTATATTGACCGTTAAAAATTAAAGAGGTGATACATTTGGATATTAATCAAATGACATATTCAGTGCAAAGTGTTATTGAAAAAGCACAACAATTATCTCAATCTCAACAACTACAAAATATTGAAATCGAAGCTGTATTATTATCAGCATTAAATGAAGACGAAAGTATTTTTAAAAGAACTTTAGATAGAGCAAATATTGATACAGAAGCTTTGGAAGAAGCATATAATAAGAAATTAAATCAATATTCTGTAGTGAAAGGTGACAATATTCAATACGGACAATATATTTCACCTAAACTAAATGAGTTATTTAATAAAGCAGATAAAATCAAAGAAGAAATGCAAGATGATTTCATGTCTATGGAACATCTATTAAAAGCAGCAATTGAAGTTGATCAAACGACTCAAGAATTTGTCGGAAACAAAAAGGAAGTTGTAAACGAAATTATAAATAAAATCAGGGGAGGAAATCGAGTGACATCACAAAATCCAGAAGTACAATATGAAGCATTATCAAAATATGGAAGAGATTTAGTAGAAGAAGTTAGAAAAGGCAAAATGGATCCAGTTATCGGAAGAGACGAAGAAATTAGAAATACTATACGAATTTTAAGCCGTAAAACTAAAAATAACCCAGTATTAATCGGTGAACCAGGTGTAGGTAAAACAGCAATCGTTGAAGGGTTAGCTCAACGTATTGTAAAAAGAGATGTTCCTGAATCACTGTTAGATAAAACAATTTTTGAATTGGACTTATCAGCATTAGTAGCTGGTGCAAAATATAGAGGTGAATTTGAAGAAAGATTGAAAGCTGTCTTGAAAGAAGTTAAAGATTCTGAAGGGCGCATTCTATTATTCATCGACGAAATCCACATGTTAGTCGGCGCTGGTAAGACAGAAGGTGCTATGGACGCAGGTAACATGTTAAAACCTATGCTTGCTAGAGGTGAATTACATTGTATTGGTGCAACAACTTTAAACGAATATCGTCAATACATTGAAAAAGATTCTGCATTAGAACGTAGATTCCAAAAAGTAAATGTTAGTGAACCAGATTTAGAAGATACAATTTCTATTTTAAGAGGTTTAAAAGAAAGATATGAAGTTCACCATGGTGTTAGAATCCAAGATAGAGCAATAGTGGCAGCAGCAGAATTATCTGATCGTTATATTACGGACAGATTTTTACCTGACAAAGCGATTGATTTAGTAGACCAAGCATGTGCAACAATTAGAACTGAAATGGGATCTAATCCAACTGAATTAGATGCTGTAAATCGTCGTGTAATGCAACTTGAAATTGAAGAAAATGCATTAAAATCTGAATCAGATCAAGCAAGTCAAATAAGATTAGAAGAACTTCAAAAAGAACTTGCTGATGAAAAAGAAAAACAACAGCAATTACAAAGTAAAGTTGAAGAAGAAAAAGAACAAATCAAATTATTACAAGATAAAAGAGCAGAATTAGACGAAAGTAAAAAAGCATTAGAAAATGCAGAAAATCAATATGATTTAGGTAAAGCTGCTGAACTTAAACATGGTAAAATACCACAAATTGAAGCGGAATTAAGAGAATTAGAAGATAGTTTCGCTGAAGAAAATGGCGATGACCACGATCGTTTAATAAGAGAAATCGTAACAGACGAAGAAATCGGTTATATCGTAAGCCAATGGACAGGTATACCTGTATCGAGATTAGTAGAAACTGAAAGAGAAAAACTTCTAAAATTATCTGATATTCTACATGAACGTGTAGTAGGTCAAGATGAAGCAGTTGATTTAGTAGCGGATGCAGTAGTAAGAGCTAGAGCAGGTATTAAAGATCCAAACAGACCTATCGGTAGTTTCTTATTCTTAGGACCAACAGGGGTTGGTAAGACAGAACTTGCTAAAACATTAGCAGCAACATTGTTTGATTCTGAAAAACATATGATTCGAATTGATATGAGTGAGTACATGGAGAAACATTCTGTCGCTAGATTAATTGGTGCGCCTCCAGGTTATGTAGGATATGAAGAAGGCGGTCAATTAACTGAAGCTGTTAGAAGACAGCCATATTCAGTAATATTACTAGACGAAATTGAAAAAGCGCATAATGACGTATTTAACGTGTTACTACAATTATTAGATGAAGGTAGATTAACTGACGCAAAAGGAAGAAGTGTTGACTTTAAAAACACAATCATTATTATGACAAGTAATATTGGTTCTCAATTCTTATTAGATGGCGTAACTGAATCTGGAGAAATTGAAGAATCAGCTAAAAAACAAGTAACAGATAGTTTACATGCTCATTTCAAACCGGAAATCCTAAATAGAATGGATGACATCGTATTATTCAAACCATTGTCTATTAAAGATATGAGCTTTATCGTTGATCACATTATCACTAATTTAAATATTAGATTAACAGATCAACATATTAAGATAAATGTAGATCAAGATGTTAAAGAATGGATTGCAAAAGAAGCATACGAACCACAATTTGGTGCAAGACCATTGAAACGATTTGTTCAAAGACAAATTGAAACACCTTTAGCTCGACTAATGATTGGTAAAGAATTAAAAGAAGGTACTCAAGTTAACGTGCATCTTGAAAATGAAGAAGTAAAATTTGAAGTAAATGAATAATTAATAAAAAGTCCCACCAATAAATTGCATTGGTGGGATTTTTTGATGTAAAATTATTGGTGATCAACCTGTTCTTTAGGTTCAGATTTGCCTATTGTTAGGCTGAATAATATAACTACAACTGTAAAAACGATAGCATAAATAGTAGGGTTAAGAACATTAATAGATGCTTCAGAACCGCCTAAACTATGTAATACAAAGTTAATCATTTGTGATAACAAGAATGCCCATATAAACGTCATAATATAATGCATATCTTTTCCTCCGTAACATTTAGTATCATACATTTCATTATAATTAACTTTTTATAAAATGTATACCTTTAATCATGAAAACGATTTAAATATTTGGGTAAAGTTAATTGACTTGTATGTAATAGTAAAAGTATGATAAATTAGTACCTGATAATAATAACAGATTATAAGTAGGTGTCTCTAATGGATATTGGTATAAAAGGTTTTGGTGCATATTCACCAGAACGTGTAGTAACAAACGCACATTTTGAAAGTTATTTAGATACTTCAGATGAGTGGATTAGAAAAATGACAGGTATTAAAGAAAGACGTTTTGCTGCGGAGGACGAAGATACAAGTGATTTAGCATATGAAGCTGCAGTGAGAGCTATTGAAGATTCTGGTCTTGATAAAGATGAAATTGAAATGATTATAGTTGCTACTTCTACTGGAGATAAACCATTTCCAACTGTAGCTACAACATTACAAAAAAGATTAGGTTTAAATAAAATCCCTTCAATGGATCAATTAGCAGCATGTACAGGCTTCATTTATGGAATTGTTACAGCTCAACAATTTGTTAGTTCAGGACTTTATAAAAATGTCTTAGTAGTAGGTGCTGATAAATTAACAAAAATAACAGACATGAATGATCGTAGCACAGCGATTCTTTTTGGAGATGGAGCTGGAGCAGCTGTCATTGGAGAAGTATCTGAAGGAAGAGGTATACTCGGTGTTGAATTAGGTTCTGATGGGAATGGAGGACCATATTTATACCAAGATATGGACGCTAATACGATACAAATGAACGGCCGTGAAGTATTTAAATTTGCAGTGAGAATTATGGGGGAAGCATCTACTAAAGTTGTAGAAAAAGCAGGTCTTGAACCAGAAGATGTTGATATGTTCGTGCCACACCAAGCGAATATTAGAATTATGGAGTCAGCAAGAGATCGATTAGGTATTGAGAAAGAAAAAATGAGTGTAACTGTTGATAGATATGGCAATACTTCAGCAGCTTCAATACCCTTAAGTATTGCATATGAAATAGAACAAGGTAAAATAAAAGATAATGATACTTTAGTCCTAGTAGGATTTGGTGGCGGCCTAACTTGGGGTGCCATAACGTTACGCTGGGGTAAATAGGAGGAAATTTAATAATGACAGAAAAAAAACGTGTTGTAATGACTGGTTTAGGAACGTTAAATCCTTTGGGTAATGACGTCCCTACAACATGGAAAAATGCAATCAACGGCGAAAATGGAATAGATGAAGTCACAAGAATTGATGTATCTGAATTTCCAGCTAAATTAGCAGGTGAATTAAAAGACTTCGATATTGAAAATCATATTCCTAAAAAAGAATACCGTAAGATGGATAGATTTACTCAATATGCGATTGTAGCTGCACGTGAAGCTTTAAAAGATTCTAAATATGAAATTACTGATGAAAATAGCAACCGTGTAGGAGTATGGATTGGTTCTGGTATAGGTGGTATGGAAACTTTCGAATACTCTCATAATATGTTGTTAAAACGTGGACCAAAACGTGTAAGCCCATTTTTCGTACCTATGATGATTCCAGATATGGCTACAGGACAAGTTTCTATTGATTTAGGAGCTAAAGGGCCAAATGGTTGTACTGTTACAGCATGTGCTACAGGTACAAATTCAATTGGTGATGCTTTCAAAATCATTCAACGTGGAGATGCTGATGTTATGATAGCTGGTGGAACAGAGGCACCAATTACTGAAATGGCTATGGCTGGTTTCAGTGCTAACAAAGCATTATCTACTAATCCAGATAGAGACTCAGCATGCCGTCCATTCCAAGAAGGAAGAGATGGATTCATTATGGGGGAAGGCGCTGGAGTTGTTGTATTAGAGTCATTAGAATCAGCTAAAGCTCGTGGCGCTCATATTTATGCTGAAGTTGTTGGCTACGGTTCAACAGGTGATGCATACCATATTACAGCACCATCTCCAAATGGTGAAGGTGGTGCTAGAGCAATGCAAGCGGCTATTGAGGATGCAGGTATCAAAGCTGCAGACATTCAATATTTAAATGCTCATGGTACAAGTACACCAATTGGTGACTTATACGAAGTATTAGCAATCAACTCTACGTTTGGCGAAGCAGCTAAAAACCTTAAAATAAGTTCTACAAAATCAATGATGGGTCATTTATTAGGCGCAACAGGAGCAGTAGAAGCTATTTTAACAGGCTTATCTATACAAAATGGCATCGTTGCACCAACAATAAATGCAACTTCACCAGACCCAGAAATTAACTTAGATATTACACCTAATGAAGCGGCTAATTTAGACATTGAATATGCAATGAGTAACAGCCTAGGATTTGGTGGACATAACGCAGTATTAATCTTTAAAAAATTTAAATAAAATAAGAAGTTGAGACATTTTTAACGAATGTCTCAGCTTTTTTGTGGATAATGTTTATGAAAGTTGCAAGACGAGGTCGACGTGCAACATACGAGGCGATAATATTGCAAGACAGGGCTCACGTGCAACATAGAGCCTAACAGCTGTTTACTAACATTATAATGAAACAGGCTGAGACATGATTTTGTCCCAGCCTGTTTTTTACTTATGTGTTGAACTTTTGGCACACTCTACATAAGCAAACGCACTAGATTACGAGATAACTTACGGTAATTCATTGACCATATTAATTAACACGACCAATCAGCTAAACCAAAAATCCTATTATAATAGATATGATAAAAAATACAGTACTAACAACAACAAACGGTATCACCCAATCATATACATTTCTTTCTTTAAGATTTATATCCTTCATATTTGGATTCATTACTTCATCGTCTTCTAAATATGATTGTGAAGCTTTAGATTTCATGTGAAAATTAAATTTACGTATTGCTTGTCTAGATACTTCTCCAACACCTTCTTGTTTCATCGCAATAAGCCAACTAACTGCAAATAAAATAGTCATCATATAAAAGAAAATATTACTCGCTTGATCTAAATCCTTCATAAATACTAAACATAAAATTAAAAATATGCCTATGTAACTGAAGGTAAAAATACTCCAAAATTTCATAATTACCTACCTCTAACGTTAAGAATTAATTGTATTATAACAGATTGAAAAATATTTTTTATATTTTAAGAAACTTAATAAAAATATTTGTGTAATTTTACATATGTATATTTTATGTATGCAAATACATATAAATTAATCCTTTACTCGTAAAAATAGGTAATTATTATACTAGTATTGTATATTTATACCTATAAAATGAATAATTGCTTCGCGTTGTCGCTTTATTGTGATAAAACAACAAGTAGATATTGGGTAATGCTTATTCAAAATTCAGAATATTCGTGTTGATTTAAGTTGAATAAATTCTGTATAATGTATATAAATATTTCTGAATATTAAAAGAAATATGAATTCGATAAGGGGATTGGAGGCAAAACAATGGTTAAGTACACTTTGAAACGTATTCTTTATATGTTCATATCATTGTTTTTAATTATGACGATAACATTTTTCTTAATGAAATTGTTACCGGGTTCACCGTACAACGATGAGAAATTATCAGAAGAACAAAAAGTTATTATAAACGAAAAGTATGGTTTGAATGATCCTGTATCAGTACAGTATGCAAATTACCTAAAAAATGTAGCTAAAGGTGATTTCGGTATTTCATTCCAATACGATAACAGAGAAGTTTGGAGTTTAATAAAACCAAGACTAGGACCCTCTGTTGAAATGGGTACATACGCGATGATTTTAGGTACAATTACCGGACTATTGCTCGGTATAGTGGCCGCAATCAAGCAAAATACGATTATTGACTATGGAGCAACCTTCTTATCAGTTATTTTCATTTCGGTGCCGTCATTCGTTCTGGCAGTGTTGCTACAATATGTATTTGCTGTTGAATGGCAAATCTTCCCTGTAGCAGGTTGGAGTGGATTTATGACTGCAGTGTTACCATCCTTAGCTTTAGCAGCAGGTGTAACAGCAACAATTGCACGTTATATACGTTCTGAAATGATTGAGGTATTGGGCTCTGATTACATAGAATTAGCGAGAGCTAAGGGGATGTCCAGTTCAAGAGTAATATTCGGACATGCTGTACGTAATGGTTTAATTCCAATTATTACAATTATTGTTCCAATGTTAGCTGGGATTTTAACTGGTACATTGACAATTGAAAACATCTTTGGAGTGCCAGGACTAGGTGACCAGTTCGTACGTTCAATTCAAACGAATGACTATCCAGTTATTATGGCATTAACATTACTATTCAGTTTCTTATTTATAATTTCAATCTTTATTGTAGACGTATTGTATGGTCTTATTGACCCTAGAATTCGTGTTGAAGGAGGTAAAAAATAATGGCTAATAACGATCATGAGAAAGATAAATTAAACAATAGCGGTTATGACAATGCCTCAATCACACATTCTACACAAGGGGTGCCGGCTGAAAAGTTTGTTCTTCACGGTAGAGACAAAGTGGTTGAAGAGAAATTTGAAAGAAAGAGTCGTACATTCTGGCAAGATGCTTGGGCTCAACTAAAAAGTAATAAATTAGCAGTAATTGGTTTAATAGGGTTAGTATTACTTACTTTATTATCACTAGTTGGTCCACTTATGAATGATCATAAGTTTAGTGACCAAAACGTGTCACACGCTAACTTGCCACCAAAAATACCAGTATTAGATCAAGTTCCTTTCTTGCCATTTGATGGTACAGATAGAGACGGCTTCGATGTTTACGAAGGATCTAATGTAAATGAGAACTATTGGTTTGGTACAGATGAATTAGGACGTGACTTATGGACACGTACATGGAGAGGTACGCAAGTATCATTATTCATCGGTGTAATAGCAGCAGCATTAGATATATTTATTGGGGTAATATACGGTGCTTTATCTGGCTACTTCGGTGGTAGGACGGATGATATCATGCAACGTATTGTTGAGATATTATCTTCAATTCCAAACTTAATTGTTGTTATCTTGTTCGTGTTATTATTCGATCCGTCAATGTGGACAATTATTTTAGCCATGTCCGTTACAGGTTGGCTAGGTATGAGTCGTATTGTTCGTGGACAATTCTTAAAACTTAAAGAACAAGAATTCGTAATGGCTTCAAGAACATTAGGGGTATCAAATTATAAATTAATCTTTAAACATATTTTGCCAAACACACTTGGACCAATTATTGTAACGTCAATGTTTACAGTACCAAGTGCAATATTCTTCGAAGCATTCTTAAGCTTTATTGGTCTAGGTATACCAGCACCACAAGCATCATTAGGTTCTCTAGTTGATACAGGAAGAAAGATGTTATTGATCTTCCCACATGAACTATTTGTTCCAGCTGTGGTATTAAGCTTATTAATCTTATTCTTCTATCTATTCAGTGATGGTCTAAGAGATGCCTTTGACCCTAAAATGCGTAAATAATAAGGAGGAAATGAATTATGGCTAAGAGAATTTTAGAAGTAAATAACTTAAAAGTTTCCTTCGACATTGACGCGGGGGAAGTACAAGCAGTTAGAGGTGTAGATTTTTATCTTGATAAAGGTGAAACACTCGCAATTGTTGGTGAATCTGGTTCGGGAAAATCAGTTACTACAAAAGCTTTAATGCAATTACTACCAAGTAAAGTAGGCAGAATAAAAGAAGGTTCTATTTTATTTGATGGTAAAGATTTAGCGAAGTTAGAAGAAAAAGAAATGCAAAAAATCAGAGGTAAGGAAATAGGGATGATTTTCCAAGATCCAATGACTTCATTAAATCCAACTATGAAAATAGGAAAGCAAGTTATGGAACCTCTTATTAAGCACCAAAAATTATCTAAAAGTGATGCTAAGAAAAGGGCATTAGATATTTTAGATTTAGTTGGATTGCCTAACGCAAAGAATCGTTTTAATAATTTCCCACACCAATTTTCAGGTGGACAAAGACAACGTATTGTTATTGCAACGGCATTGGCTTGTGATCCAAAAATACTCATAGCGGATGAACCTACAACTGCTTTGGACGTTACTATACAAGCTCAAATATTAGAGTTGATGAAAGAGTTACAACATAAGATTGATACATCAATTATTTTTATCACCCATGACTTAGGTGTTGTAGCAAACGTAGCTGATAGAGTGGCTGTAATGTATGGTGGACAAATTGTAGAAACAGGTTCAGTAGATGAAATTTTCTATAATCCGAAACATCCGTATACTTGGGGGCTTCTATCTTCTATGCCAAGCCTTGAAACATCTCATGAAACAGAGTTGCTTGCAATTCCTGGTACACCACCAGATTTAATAAAGCCGCCTGTAGGAGACGCGTTCGCTAGGAGAAGTGATTATGCACTGGATATCGACTACAAGGAAGAACCGCCATGGTTCCAAGTTTCACCTACACATTTCGTGAAATCTTGGTTGTTAGATGAAAGAGCACCAGAAGTAGACTTACCAGAAGCGGTTAAAAATAAATTAAAAGAAACACCTGACCAGTTTGATAAGCCGAAGCGTGTAGAAAGGGTGACGTTCTAATGGCTGAGAAAAAAGAAATATTAATCGACGTACAGAATTTGAAACAATATTTCAACGAAGGCAAGAAAAATGAAGTAAAAGCAGTAGATGATATTTCATTTAAAATATATCGTGGTGAAACATTAGGTTTAGTAGGGGAGTCTGGTTGTGGAAAATCCACAACTGGACGAACACTTATTAAATTACATGATGCAACGGATGGAAAAGTTATATTTGATAATGTTGATATTCAAAACATCAAAAAACGTAAAGATTTATTAAGGTTTAATCGACGTATGCAAATGATTTTCCAAGATCCATATGCGTCTTTAAATCCAAGATTAAAAGTAATGGATATTATTGCTGAAGGATTAGATGTACATAAATTAGTTTCTAGCAACGAAGAACGAAAAAAGCGTGTTTACGAATTGTTGGAAACAGTAGGTTTAAATAAAGAACATGCAAATAGATATCCACATGAATTCTCTGGCGGACAAAGACAGCGTTTAGGAATAGCACGTGCTTTAGCAGTAGAACCAGAATTTATTATAGCAGATGAACCTATTTCAGCTTTAGACGTTTCAATTCAAGCACAAGTTGTTAACTTAATGCAAAGATTGCAAGAAGAAAAAGGGATTACATTCTTATTCATAGCGCATGATTTATCAATGGTTAAATATATATCAGATAGAATCGGTGTAATGTACTTTGGTAAATTGGTTGAACTTGGACCATCAGATCAAATATATAAACATCCACAACATGAATATACTAAATCATTATTGTCAGCTATTCCATTACCAGATCCAGAATCTGAAAGAACCAGAACAAGATCATCATACGATCCTGACGTACACCAATATACTGATGATGAAGAGCTAGAATTGAGAGAAGTAGGGCCAGAGCATTACGTATATTGTTCTGAGAAAGAATTTGCTAAGAAAAAAGAAAATTACAACAAGACATTTAATTTATCAGAAGCATAATATGAACTAATAGAATTATTATTACAACTAATTATTAATAATTTTGAAAGTATAAAATAACAATTATTTGAAAATTGTGTGAATTTCTATTGTTTTTCATACATTTTTAAAATATAATAAAATTAAAGCTTCTGAATTTTCAGAAGATAGAAAACAAGGGGGAGTAACTATATGAGGAAAAGACTTTCTGTACTCATGTCAATCTTAGTTGCAGCTGTATTAACACTTGCAGCTTGTAGTGGTGGAGGTTCCAAAAAAGATGATAGTGGAGGTAAAGGCGGCGTTAAAAGTGAAAAATCTGAAAACGTTTTAAACTTATCTTCCGGTTCAGATATTCCGACGATGGATTCGTCATTAGCAACCGACCAAGTTTCATTCTTTACATTTAACCAAACTTTAGAAGGGTTATACGTGTTAAATAAAGACGATGAACCAGAGCCTGGTGTTGCGAAAGGCGATCCAGAGAAATCGGACGATGGCAAGACTTGGACGATTAAGTTACGTGATGATGCTAAGTGGTCAAATGGAGATCCTGTAACTGCTCATGACTTTGTGTATGCTTGGCAACGTACAGTAGATCCAGATACAGCTGCTGAATATGCGTATATGTTTGAAAATATCGAAAACGCTTCAGAAATTACATCTGGTAAGAAAAAACCTGAAGAATTAGGGGTTAAAGCAATCGATGATCAAACTTTAGAAGTTAAATTAGTGAAAGACGTTCCATGGATGCAAAGTCTATTCGCATTCGGTTCATTCATGCCACAAAATGAAAAATTTGTCGAAAAACAAGGCAAGAAATTCGGTACTACAGCTGATACTACATTATCAAATGGTCCATTCAAAATGACACAATGGAAAACAGAAGATAATTGGAAACTAGAGCCAAATGATAAGTATTGGGATAAAGACAAAGTTAAACTTAAAGAGGTTAACTATAAAGTAGTAAAAGAAACACAAACAGCTATTAATTTATACCAAACAGGTAAATTAGATTCAGTAACATTAGATGCTACTAATGTAAGTAAATATAAAGATAGAGAAGACTTCTCTACTGAATTAAACTCATCTAACTTCTTCTATAGAATCAATAAAACGAAAAATAAAGATTTAGAAAATGAAGATTTAAGAAAAGCGTTTGCTAAATCAATAGACAAGAAAAAATATGTGAATTCTTTATTAAATGATGGTTCTGTACCTTCAGATAAATTAATGGTTAAAGACTTCGTTAAAGATGAAGATGGGAAAGACTACATCGATGGCGTTAAATCTCCATTAAATTATGATAAAGAAGAAGCTAAAAAACTATTAGAAAAAGCTAAAAAAGAAACGGGTAAAGATAAATTTAACATTGAGTTGTTAACATATGACCAAGATGTTTCTAAAAAAGCTGCTGAATTTGTTAAAGAACAAGTTGAACAAAACTTACCAGGCGTTACATTAAAAATTAAACAACAGCCGTTTAAACAAAAATTAGAATTAGAATCTAAAGGCGATTATGATATTTCATTTGCTGGTTGGGGTCCAGACTATCCAGATCCAACAACATTCTTAGACTTATTTAAGAAAGATAGTCCACATAACCAAACTGGATATTCAAATGCTGAATATGATAAAGCGTTAAAAGAAGCAAATACTGATGAAATGCTGAAAGAAGAAAACAGCGAAAAACGTACGAAAATGTTACAAGATGCAGAAAGTAAATTCTTAGAATCTGCTTCTATTGGGCCACTTTACCAACAAGGTGTAGCACGTTTACGTCAACCTTATGTTAAGAATTGGCAACCACATAAATTCGGTGGTGACTACTCACTTAAAGAAGTAGAAATCGCAGGATCTAAATAATCAAACAATTAAGGCAATCGATGGGAACATTGATTGCCTTTTTGTATAAGCTTCTTATTAATTAACTGAAAGCTATTAAATCACTAAATGTAAGGGGAGTAATAAAATGAAGAGAAAACTCACAGCTTTATTTGTAGTGATAAGTGCGATTATATTAACGTTAGCAGCATGCGGTAGCAACGAAAAAGAAGGTAATAGCGATAACATTAAACAATCTAAATCCAAGAATGAATTAAATTTATCTTCTGGCGATGATATTCCTACTATGGATCCATCATTAGCTTCTGACCAAGTTTCATTTACGACATTTACGCAAACATTAGAAGGTTTATATGTATTAGATAAAGATGATAAGCCAGTACCAGGTGTAGCAAAAGGTGAACCTGAAAAATCAAGCGATGGTAAAACATGGACGATTAAGCTACGTGATGATGCAAAATGGTCTAATGGCGATTCAGTAACAGCTCACGACTTTGTATTTGCATGGAGACGTACTGTAGATCCAGATACTGCTGCTGAATTTTCATATATGTTTGAAAACATAGAAAATGCAAAAGAAATTACAAACAGTGATAAAAAACCTGAAGAACTAGGCGTTAAAGCAATTGATGATCAAACATTAGAAATTAAACTTGTAAAAGATGTTCCATGGATGGAAAGTTTATTAGCATTCAGCTCATACATGCCGCAAAATGAAAAATTTGTGAAAAAACATGGTGATGATTTTGGTACAACAGCTGAAACAACTTTATCAAACGGCCCGTTTAAATTAACAGAATGGAAATCTGAAGATAAGTGGAAATTAGAGAAAAATGATAAATATTGGGATAAAGATAAAGTTAAACTTAAAGATGTTAATATCAAAGTTGTGAAAAATACACAAACAGCAATTAATATGTACCAAACTGGTAAGCTAGATATGGTAGGCTTGGATGCACAAAACGTAAAAAAATATAAAGATAGAGAAGACTTCTCTACCCAGTCTACTTCAGGAAGCTATTTCTTTAGAATTAACAAAGAGAAAAATAAAGATTTAGAGAATGAAGATTTAAGAAAAGCAATAGCAACATCAGTAAATAAAAAATCTTATGTCGATTCCTTATTAAACAATGGATCTAAACCATTAGATACATTAATGATTAAAGATTTCGTTAAAGATGGTAAAGGTAAAGATTATATAGATGGTGTTAAATCACCACTGGAATTTGATAAAGATGATGCTAAGAAATCACTTGAAAAAGCTAAAAAAGATTTAGGAAAAGATAAATTCACAATAGAACTCTTAACATATGATGAAGATGAATCTAAAAAAGCAGGAGAGTTCGTTAAAGAACAAGTAGAAAAAAATCTTCCAGGTGTTACATTAAAAATTAAACAACAACCTTTTAAACAGAAATTAGCATTAGAATCTAAAAAAGATTTCGATATTTCATTTGCTGGGTGGTTCCCAGATTATCCAGACCCAACAACATTCTTAGATTTATTTACATCTGATTCGCCTCATAACCAAACAGGCTATGCTAATGAAGAATATGATAAAGCATTGGAAGAAGCGAATTCAGATGAAATGCTTAAAGAAGAGAACGAAGATAAGCGAATTAAAAAATTACAAGATGCAGAAACGCAATTTTTAGATTCAGCATCTATTGCGCCGCTATTCCAAACAGGATCAGCACGTTTAAGACAGCCTTATATCAAAAATTGGCAAAACCATAAATATGGTGGAGATTATACCCTTAAAGAAGTAGAAATAAAGGGTGCTAAATAATATTTAATAGATAGAACCTTACAAAGCTTAATTGTTTTGTAAGGTTTTTTATTATCTTAAGTACAATTATTGTATATAAAAATTTCAAAAAATATAATTAATTTTTAAAATAGTAATTTAAGTTGCGACAAATTATAAATATCTTTATAATTAAAGAAAGTTCAGAAAATGACTGAATTTTCAAAAATCGAATAAGGGGATATGTTTATGAGAAAGAAGAGGTTGAGATTAATTTCATTAGTACTTTTGTCGATAACTTTAGTTTTGTCAGCATGTAGCGGGGGTGGAAAGGAAAAGAAGGACAGTGATGCTGCAGGGGATGGCAAGTCATTACGTCTTATTTCAATTTCTGATATACCATCGATGGATTCAAGTTTAGCAACAGATGCAACTTCTTTTGATGTATTGAATAACACAATGGAAGGTTTGTACAAATTAGATAAACATGATAAAGCTATTCCGGGTATAGCGAAAGGAGATCCAAAGAAATCTGATGACGGTTTGACTTGGACGATAGAATTAAGAGATGCTGAGTGGTCTAATGGAGAGAAGGTTACAGCAAATGATTTCGTTTATGCTTGGAGAAAGTTAGTTACGCCAAAGACAGCTTCTGAATATGCATTTATCATGTTTGATATCGAGAATGCTGAAGATATTAATAAAGGTAAAAAGAAACCTGAAGAGTTAGGTGTAAAAGCGGTTGATGATAAAACTTTAGAAATTAAACTTAATCGTGAATTACCTTATTATCAAGAGTTACTTACTTTCGGTTCATTTTTACCTCAAAATGAAAAATTCGTTAAAGAAAAAGGAGATAAGTACGGTACAACAGCTAAAGATACATTATATAATGGACCGTTTACTTTATCAGATTGGAAAACAGAAGATAATTATACTTTGAAGAAAAATGATAAGTATTGGGATAAAGGAAATGTAAAATTAGACAGCGTTAACTTCAAAGTTGTTAAAGAACCTCAAACAGCTTTAAATATGTATAATGCTGGTGATGTTGATGAAGCTTTAATACCAGCTGAAAACGTAAATAAATATAAAGATGATAAAGCTTATAATACCGAACTAGAAGCTAGAGTTTACTTTATGAGAATGAATCAAAAGGATGTACCAGAATTTAAAAATAAAGATTTAAGAATGGCAATTGCTCAATCAATTGATAGAGAACAATATGTTAAGAGTAATTTAAACAATGGTTCTAAACCAGCTAAAACATTAGTTCCGACCGAATTTGTAAAAGATACTAAAGGTAAAGATTATACTAAAGGCGTCGAAACAGAAAATAAATTTGATAAAGAATCAGCTAAAAAGCATTTAGAAAAAGCTAAAAAAGATCTTGGTAAAGATGAATTTACATTTGAATTATTAACTTATGATCAAGACAATGCCAAGAAAGACGCTGAATACTTTAAAGAACAAATCGAACAAAATTTACCTGGTGTAAAAATTAAAGTTAAACAGCAACCGTTTAAACAAAAATTAAAATTAGAATCAAGTATGGATTATCAAATTTCATTTGGAAGATGGGCACCTGATTATCCAGATGCTATGTCATTCCTAGAATTATTTACTAGCGATAATGTTATGAATGAAACTGGATGGAAAAATAAAGAATATGATAAGAAAATTGAGGATTCAGGAAATAAACTACTGAAGAAAGAGCAAGAACGTGTTGAAACAATGCAAGATGCTGAGTCATTGTTATTAGATGAAGCGACTATTATACCTATTTACCAACAAGGTAATGCACGTTTAACTCAAAGTTATGTTAATGACATTGAAAGACATAAGTTTGGGGGAGACACAGACTTAAAACATGCAAGTAAGCAAAAGTAACAAATCATAGTTTAAATAAATAGAAACTAAGGGGATGAGTTACATGTCAAAAGGTATAAAAATTTTATCGATATTGTTAACTGCAGTTTTAGTATTGAGTGCTTGTTCATCAGGAGGAAGCGGTGGAAAAAGTTCAAAAGATGGGCAAACATTAAACCTTCAAATCAATGGAGATGTGCCAACAATGGATTCTGCAATGGCTACTGATGGACTTTCATTTGATATGTTTTTCCAAACGATGGAAGGTTTGTATACATTAGATAAAGACGATAAAGCTATTCCGGCTGTCGCTAAAGGGGAGCCGAAAATTACTAACGACGGTAAAAAGTGGACAGTTAAATTAAGAGAAAATGCTAAATGGTCTAATGGAGACCCAGTTACAGCAAATGATTTCGTATATGCTTGGAGAAAAGTAGTTGATCCAGATACTGCATCTGAATATGCTTATATATTATTCGATATTAAAAATGCAGAAGAAGTCAATTCTGGAGATAAGAAGCCAGAAGAACTTGGTGTAAAAGCTATAGATGACCACACATTAGAGTTCGAATTAACAAAGTCATTACCATACTATAAAGAATTACTTTCATTCGGTACGTTTATGCCGCAAAATAAAAAATTCGTTGAGAAACAAGGCGATAAATATGGTACAACTTTGAAAAACACATTATATAATGGTCCTTTCAAAATGACTGAATGGAAAACAGATGACAAAGTTACACTTGAGAAAAACGATGAGTACTGGGATAAAGATAAAGTTAAATTGGATAAAGTTAATTACAAAGTTGTAAAAGAAGCTTCTACTGCAGTAAATTTATACGAAACAAATAAATTAGACATTGTTGAATTACCTGCAGAACAAGTTAATAAATATAAAGATGATAAAGGTTACACGACGGAATTAGATACAATAACTTATTATTTCAAATTAAACGAAGATAAAGTTCCAGAATTTAAAAACGAAGACTTTAGATTAGCATTTGCAAAAGCAATTGATAAAAAAGCTTATGTGAAAAATAATTTAAATAACGGGTCTATTCCAGCTGATAACTTTGTGCCAAAAGACTTTGTTAAAGACAGTAAAGGTAATGAATACCAAGATGGCGTTAAAAATGAAAATCACTACAATGTGAAAGAAGCTAAAGAACATTTTGAAAAAGCTAAAAAAGAATTAGGGAAAGATGAATTTACGATTGAATTAATGACATACGACAAAGATACAGCTAAAAGAGATGCTGAATACTTCAAAGAACAACTTGAGAAAAATTTAGATGGTGTAAATATTAAAATTAAACAACAACCATTTAAACAAAAACTTGATGTTGTTTCTAAAGGACAATATGAAATGTCATTAGAAAACTGGATACCAGACTATCCTGATCCGATGACATTCTTAGAGCTTTATGTAACAGATGGTTCACATAACAACACAGGCTGGTCTAATAAAGAATATGACAAGATTATTAAAGCAGCAGACTCATCACTAGCTGAAAATCCAGATAAACGACTAAAAGAATTACAACGAGCAGAAGGTATGTTGTTAAACGAAGCGGGCATTGTACCACTTTATCAAGTTGGTGTAGCTCAACTACAAAAACCAAATGTTAAAAACGTCGTTAATCACCAATTTGGTGGGGTATCTACATTGAAAGAAGCATATATTGAAAAATAACAAATAATGCATAAATATTAAATAAGAGTTACTCATTTAGACTATGATGTCTAGATGAGTAACTCTTTTTATTATGGAAGTAACAATAAAGTTTCATATTTAGATAATGATTTTTTCTGATTTTTCAGAAATTAGATATTGCATTAATTTGATTGATAAATATATAATATAAATGATATT
Organism: Mammaliicoccus sp. JADD-157; assembly: GCF_049310805.1. NCBI lineage: Bacteria > Bacillati > Bacillota > Bacilli > Caryophanales > Staphylococcaceae > Mammaliicoccus > Mammaliicoccus sp. JADD-157. The sequence goes on from NZ_JBMOVZ010000001.1 coordinate 651,191, forward strand.
ATATTTGGAATTATCTTACATATATACAACGATTTCCTTCAATAGAATATCAGTACTTTTGATATGAAAGGGGAGATTATATGAGAAAAAGAATTAAATCAATATTTGTGTTAGTAATGGTTACCATACTCGTTTTAGCGGCTTGTGGTAAAGAAACGAAAGAAAAAGAAGAAACCTCTGAGATAGGTGGTAAAACTCCAAAATCAGATAAAAAAGGAGGTACATTAAAAGTTGGTTTAGGCGCCCCTCCAGAAGGCGCATTTCAGAGTGTATTCGCTAGTAGCAGCTCTGACAGTGAAGTTATAGGTTATTTCAATGATGGTTTAGTTGATTATGATGAGAAACTTGAAATGAAACCTCATATTTTATCTTGGAAGGATAAAGGAGATGGTCTAACTTATGAGTTTAAAGTCAAAAAAGGAATCAAATGGCACGATGGCTCAGACTTTACAGTTAATGATTGGATATTTACGTTAGAAACGTTAGCTGATAAAGATTATGATGGACCTAGATTTACTGGCGTACAAGATATTAAAGGTGCTAAAGATAAAAAAGACGGTAAATCAGATAAAATTGAAGGTATTAAAAAGATTGATGATTATACTGTAGAAATTACATTTGAAAAGAATAAGTTAAACAATTTAAACAATTTATGGACAAGTAGTCCAATTAGTGAGAAAGCATTTAAAGATATTCCAGTGAAAGATATGGCGAAATCAGATCAAGTTAGAAAAAAACCTATTGGAATAGGTCCTTTTAAAATTAAAAAAATTGTCGATGGTGAATCTGTCGAATTAGAAAAAAATAAAGATTATTGGCAAGGCGAGCCGAGATTAGACAAAATTGTATTACGCGTTATTGATCAAACTGCTCTTGCACAGGCGCTTGAAAGCGGAGAAATTGATATGTCTTCTGTTACTGCTCCTGTTGCAAAAGAAATAAAAGATAAAAATCCTGAAAATCTGAAAATTTTACAAGCACCATCAACTAGTTATATGATATTAGGTTTTGTATTAAACGATTATAATAAAGATAAAATGGAAGTTGGGAAAGCAAGGCCTAAATATCAAGATCCTAAATTAAGAAAAGCGATGGCGTATGCTATTAATCGTGATGAGTGGATTAAAGCCTTTTTATATGAATACGGTAAAAAGACAAATGGTTTAATACCTTCAGCACATTGGATTGCTGCTGATAAAGATCAATTAAATGATTATAAATATGATGTTGATAAAGCGAAAAAATTATTAGATGAAGCTGGATATAAAGATAAAGACGGGGATGGATTCAGAGAAGATCCTAAAGGTAAAGAGTTTGTTGTGAATTTAAAACACTATGCTGGTACAAATCCAACATTCGAACCACGTACAGCAGCATTAAAAGGTTACTGGGAAAAAGTTGGACTTAAAACTAAAGTGCAAATGGTGGAGTTCGGTAAATTCGGTCAAGATCTTGAAAAAGCAGATGAAAGTATGGAAGTATACTTCCGCACTTGGTTGCAAGGATCAGACCCTGATCCATCAGGACTTTATAAATCAAATGCTTTATGGAATGAATCTAGATTCAAGAGCGAAAAAGCAGATAAATTACTTGATGATGCTTTAGATTATAATGTAGTTGGAAATGATAAAAAGAAACGTAAAGATTTATATATTAAGTGGCAACAATTAATGAATGAAGAATTACCTGTTATTCCGATCGCTGAATTAATAGATACAACCGTCGTAAGTGATAATGTAAGAAACTACGAAGTATCATTTAAAGGTTCAAATCCTATTCATGAATGGGGCGTTGAAAAATAAATATTTGAAAACCTCGTTAATTAAAATGACGAGGTTTTTCATAACTAGGAGTGGTTTATTTTGAGAGGAGAACCAATATTAGAAGTTAAGAACCTTTGCACAGGATTTTATACTAAAGGTAGTTTTTATAACGCTATAGAAGATGTAAATATTAATGTTTTTAAAGGAGAAGTTCTTGGAGTCGTAGGAGAATCTGGTAGTGGTAAATCAGTTCTAAGTAACTCCATAATGAATTTATTACCAGAAAAAACATCTAAAATTTCAGCTGGTGAAATATATTTTAAAGGAAATAGAATTGATAACTTATCAGAATCAGAATTAAATAAACTTAGAGGTAAAGAAATAGCGATGATATTTCAAGAACCAATGACTTCATTAAATCCCGTATTTACAATTGGTAACCAGTTAAGTGAAATGATAAAAATACATTTAAATTTAAAGAAAAGTGATATCAAAAACCTTGCTATTGAATTATTGAAACAAGTAGGAATACCTAGAGCAGAACAAGTTATGAACGAGTATCCACATCAACTATCTGGTGGTATGAGACAACGGGTTATGATAGCGATGTCTGTTTCTTGTATGCCTAGTTTATTAATAGCAGATGAGCCAACTACAGCATTAGATGTGACTGTACAAGCACAAATTCTAGATTTGTTAAAATCTATTCAAAATAAAACAGATATGTCGATTATCTTTATATCACATGATCTTGGTGTTATTTCTGAAGTATGTGACCGAGTTGCTGTGATGTATGCAGGAAAAGTAGTAGAAATTGCTGAAGTAAATGAGCTATTCACAAATCCGAAGCATCCATATACACAGTTATTACTTAAATCTATTCCTAGACTTGATAAAACAGTTGAAAGATTAGAAACAATTATGGGTATAGTTCCCGGAATACATGAATTAGCAAATAAGGGTTGCCGTTTCTGTAATCGTTGCCCCGTTGAGCTTGATATATGTAAGTCGATTAATCCACCTCTTATCAATAATGGAAATAGACATTCAGTATTTTGTCATTTACATAATGAATTGCCTGAAAGTTTGAAAGGAAGTGTTCAGAATGTCTGAGAAAGTAGTTTTAGAAGTAAAAGATTTAAAACACTATTATCCAATTAAGGGTGGTATCTTCAGAAGAACTATTGGGCACATTAAAGCTGTAGATGGTATTTCTTTTAAAATTAATGAAGGAGAAACGATGGGATTAGTTGGGGAATCAGGATGTGGAAAATCCTCAGCAGGACGTACAATATTGAGACTTCAAAATGTTACTGCAGGAAAAATTGAGTTTTGTGGAAATGATATTACAAGTATGAATGGTAAAAAAATGAGAGATATCAGAAAAGGGTTTCAAATGGTCTTTCAAGATCCTTATGCTTCATTGAATCCTATGCAAATGGTTGGTGATATAATAGCTGAATCAATAAAAAATTATTATAAAAAACCAAAAAAAGAAATCGAGGTTGAAGTAAAAACATTATTGTTAAAAGTAGGGTTAAATGAAGAAGCTTATTATAAATATGTACACGAATTTTCTGGAGGTCAGCGGCAAAGAATTTGTATTGCCAGAGCTCTAGCTCTTAAACCAAAGTTAATTATTGCTGATGAACCTGTTAGTGCTCTTGACGTTTCCGTACAATCTCAAGTGTTAAATTTATTAAAAGACTTACAAGATGAATTTAATTTAAGTTACTTATTTATAGCACATGATTTGAGTGTCGTTAAACATATCAGTGATTATATAGGTGTAATGTATTTAGGTCACATTGTTGAACAAGGGCCAGCTGAGGAAATCTATACTAATCCAATGCATCCATATACAAGGGCTCTTATTTCGGCGATACCTGAAGTGAATCCTGAGAAGAGAAAAGAAAGAATTATATTAAAAGGTGATTTACCCTCTCCAGCGAACCCGCCAAGTGGTTGTCCGTTTCACACACGTTGCCCACTTGTAAGGGAAGCATGTAAAAATAGAAAACCTTATCCAATTCAAGTTGGAGATAAACACACAGTTTCTTGTATTTTACATGAAGAGGTGGCATATATATGATTCAGTTAATTATTAGAAGGTTATTACTTATGATTCCATTATTAATTTTAACTACGATGGTTATATTTACAATTTCAAAACTGCAACCGGGAGACGCTTTTTCTGGTGAAATTGATCCTAAAAATACGAATCCTGAGTATATCAAAGCCCAACGTCTAAAATTAGGTTTAGACGACCCAATACCTATTCAATATGTAAAATGGGCTAAGAAAACCTTATCTGGGGATTTAGGTGATTCTATAAGATATAAACGACCAGTGATTGATTTAGTTAAAGAAAGAATGCCTAATACTGTATTACTAGGAACAGTGAGTTTAATTATTACATATTTTTTAGCTTTTCCACTAGGAATTATCTCAGGTAGAAAACCATATACTCTTGTTGACTATAGTATACAAATTTTAAATTATTTAATGCTTGCCATACCTTCATTTGTTGCAGGAGTATTCGCAATTTATATTTTTGCATTTAAGCTAGGGATTTTTCCATTTTCAGGATCAGTTGAAATTGGTTTAGATGAAGGAACATTACCTTACTATTTAAGTAAATTGTATCATTCAATACTCCCAGGAACGATGCTTGGAGCTTTATCTACAGCAGGATATATACAATTTTTAAGAAATGATATTGTTGAAAACAGTAGAAAAGATTATGCAAGAACAGCTCGTGCTAAAGGATTATCTCGTTCTAAAATATATAATAAACATATTCTAAGAAATTCAATTATTCCTATTGTTACATTTTTTGGATCAGATATTTTGTCGATATTTGGTGGCGCAGTAATAACTGAAACTTTATTTTCTTACCCTGGAATAGGTAAGTTACTAATTGAGTCGATAAGTGGTAAAGATTATCCACTAATGATGGCTTTATTATTATTCTTCTCCTTTTTAGGATTATTAGCTAATTTAGTATCTGACGTTACTTATAGTATTGTTGATCCGAGAATAAAGAGTAACTAAGGAGGGATAAAATGAGAATAATTAATAAAAACAATTCGCCATATCAAATAGCTTTTTATAAGTTTATTAAAAATAAAATTGCAATGACATCATTAATTACGATTATGTTGATATTTATATTGTCAATGTTTGCACCACTTTTAGCTCCTTTTGATCCTAATGCTCAAAATTTAGTATACATAAAAGGAAATATGTCGAGTGAGTATTTATTAGGGACCGATACTGGAGGAAGAGATATTTTAAGTAGATTATTGTACTCGGGTCGTGTATCAATTATTTTTGGGTTCTTAACAACAGTCGGCTTAATAGTTATAGGTGTGTTATATGGTATGATTTCGGGATACTATGGTGGATGGGTAGATACATTTCTTATGAGATTTTCTGAATTTATAATGCTATTCCCTTTTATACCATTTGCCATAGTTTTAAATGCTACTTTTGCAGATAAAATTGATAGTAAATATGGTTCGGCATTTATACTAGGTACTGTTTTAGTGCTTCTTTCATGGGTTAGTATCGCACGGTTAGTTAGAGGTAAAGTTTTACAAGAAAAAGAAAATGAATATTTTTTAGCAGCTAAGTCTATCGGTACACCTGTATATAAAATTTTATTTAAGCACCTATTCCCAAATATATTGAGCGTTATTATAGTGCAAGCGACTTTGCTATTTGCCGTCCAAATAGTTGCTGAAGCGGGATTGAGTTTCTTAGGGTTCGGAATAGATAAGTCGACACCTACATGGGGGAATATGCTTTCTGATGCTCAAGAAGGAGATGTACTTAGAGGGAAGCCATGGATTTGGATGCCTCCAGCAGTTGCGATTACAGTTACAATTTTATGTATTAATTTTATAGGTGAAGGATTAAAAGATGCATTGAATCCAAAGTCTAACATATAAAAAGCTTCATCCAATTTTGGATGAAGCTTTTTATATTATTTTCTTTTTCTACCTAATCCCATTGCATTTTCCATTTTTTTAAGCGTCTTATTAGCGACTTTACTAGCTTTATCTCTACCTTGATCAAGGATTTCATCTAGAATATCTTTGTTTTCATAGAAATAGTTATATTTTTCTTGGAAGTCTGTTAAGAATCGTTTAACTTCTTCTGATAAATCGGTTTTAAAATCTCCATAACCTTTGCCCTCATATTGTGCTTCTAATTCTTCAACAGTTTGACCTGTGATACTAGAGTATATGACAAGTAGGTTACTGATGCCTGGTTTGCCCTCTTTATCGTATTTAACAATACCATCAGAGTCAGTTACGGCACTTTTTATTTTTTTAGCGGCAACGTTTGGTTCATCTAATAATGAAATAAAGTTTTTCTGATTATCATCACTTTTGCTCATTTTTTTAGTTGGATCTTGTAAGCTCATAATTCTTGCACCGAATTTCGGCATATGAATAGAAGGTTTAGTTAAAATATCATTGTATTTAGTATTAAAACGATCTACTACATTTCTAGTTAATTCTAAATGTTGTTTTTGATCGTCGCCCACTGGAACGATATTTGTATTATATAGTACAATATCAGCTGCCATTAAAGGTGGGTAAGTTAATAAACCTGCTGGTATACCTTGAAATTGTTTCTGAGCTTTATCCTTATATTGTGTCATTCTTTCCAATTCACCAATTGAAGATATTGTTGTTAAAATCCAACCTGCTTGAATGTGAGCAGGTACTTCAGATTGGATAAATAATGTTGCTTTCTCATGGTCGATTCCGGAAGCTAAATAAATAGCTGCTAACTTACGTGTGTTTTCACGTAATTTTAGTCGATCTTGAGGTACTGTTATTGCATGTTGATCTACAATACAGAAATAGCAATCATAATTATATTGAATTTCATTGAATTGTTTCAGCGCACCAATGTAATTTCCTATTGTAGGAATCCCACTAGGTTGGATGCCAGAGAATAAAGTTTCCATTAAAAAAATGCCTCTTTTCTACATAATTTCTTTCTACTATTATAACAGTATTTTATTAATTTGTAAGTTGTGTTATTCTTAATGAGTAGGGAAATGCGCAATTTACACTGAATTAATCAATAATTTATTCGCTTTTTAATGAATTATTAGTTTTTTCTCATTTAATTTTAATCTTTGAGTTATATAATATATTTATAGCGTTAAGATAGGAATTAAACAAAGTGAGCATTTATGTTTAACCTAGTGCTATATAGGGTAAATAATATATAAGTGGAATATAATCTTATAAAGTTCACTGACGTTTAACATAAATAATATTCAATTAGGAGAGTGAGATGTATGGTAACATTATTTACTTCACCAAGTTGCACATCTTGCCGTAAAGCGAAAGCATGGTTACAAGAACATGACATTCCGTATACGGAGCGTAATATTTTTTCAGAACACTTAACATTAGATGAAATTAAATCAATCTTAAAAATGACAGAAGACGGAACAGATGAAATTATTTCAACTCGTTCTAAAACATATCAAAAATTAAATGTGGATATCGATGCATTACCACTACAAGAACTATATACAATTATTCAAGATAACCCAGGACTATTACGTCGTCCAATTATCTTAGATGATAAACGTCTACAAGTTGGTTATAACGAAGATGAAATTCGTCGTTTCTTACCACGCAAAGTGCGTACATTCCAACTTTTAGAAGCTCAACGTATGGTTGACTAATTTGGTCTAATATTAGAATTATGGCTCCTGTTTACAGGGGCTATTTTTTTGTATAAAAATAAAAGAAAATAGTTCGAACAAATTACTGTTAAAATGTAAGAGTTTATAATACAATGGATGTACTATTCCTAGAGTAAGGGAGTGTGACATTATGAGAATAGAACGAATTGATGAAACAACGGTAAAATTATTTATAACTTATCAAGACATCGAAGCGCGAGGTTTCAAGAGGGAAGATTTATGGACCAACCGCAAACGCGGTGAAGAATTTTTCTGGTCAATGATGGATGAAATCAATGACGAAGAAGAATTCGTAGTTGAAGGCCCGTTATGGATTCAAGTGCATGCATTCGAAAAGGGTGTAGAAGTTACAGTTTCTAAGTCTAAAGGCGATGAACTGTTAAATATGACTGATGAAGAATCTAATGAACAATTAGAATATCAAGTCAATGATTTCTTATCTCAAGCACTCGATTCCGATCAAAATATTGGAGAACTCTTAAACGATCAAGATGAAGAAACTAGAAAGCAATTTGTTCCTAAAGATATAGGATTGCTTGTTAGATTTGAAGAGTTAGAAGATATTATTGAATATGCACATTATAATGAACATAAAGACTTAGTATTTACAGACTTATTATATATGTTAGACAACAAATATTATTATTATGTACAATTTGATCAAATAGATAACGAAGAAATTATTAACGATTTCTACGGACAACTATTAGAGTATGCAAATCCAACTCAAGTGTCTAAATTATATTTAGATGATTATGCTAAGGTTGTTATGAGTTATAATGTAATGGGTCAAATCACGAGATATTTTGAACCAAAAAATCAAATTAAAAATAAGTAATTTTAACACCTCTTTACGTTTAATAAAGTAAAGAGGTGTTTTTTTATGCTTATGGGATTAAATACTAGAAATGAACTTGTATATGCTCAACATGCAAAATCCAATGAATTGTATAGATGCCCTGAATGTAATTCAGAGTTAATTCTTAGACGTGGAAAGCATACTATTGCTCATTTTGCTCACAAATCTAATAGTTATTGTTTAAAAAACGTTTATAAGAAAGAAACTTTAGCCCATTTAGCATCTAAGCACCACATTTATTCAAGTTTAAATAAGAAAGTACAAATAGACATGGAATATTATTTGCATGAAATCGAACAAATACCAGACATATTGATAAATCGTAACCTTGTTATAGAGTTTCAATATTCACCAATTAATCTAGAGTTGTTGGCTAGCAGAACAGCAGGATTTAGGGCTTTAAATTTTAATGTGATTTGGATAAGTAAACCGGCGAATGAGCGTAATGGGATATTAAAGTTAAGTTATTTTGAAGCTGCTCTCATCAATCATACGCATCGAACACTTATTACATATGATTATAAACGTAAGTTGCTAATTAAATATGAACAATTACAATCATTAGATATTTCCCATTTTATTTTTAGAAAGAATATCATAAAATGGGAAGATTTATTACAAGCACATAATGTATCAAGAGTGCCAACATTTCTTTTAAATGATAATTTTTATAATAATTATATTGGAAAATGTAGACAAACAAGAAGTGTTTTAGAACCAACTTTATCCTTATTATATCAATCTGGTCTCATACATAAGAATAGACCTAAATTTTTAGGAATCATTGTACCAGAACAATTATATATTTTAACGAATGCTATAACGTGGCAATGTTATTTATATTTAGAAATTAATAAAGGTACATTTACTTTTGAACGTTTTAATTCCTTCATTAAATTTAGAACTTTTAATAATGTGAACTATTCCAAGGAAGACATTTTAAAAAGCGCCTTGAAGTCATATTTATCAATACTTAATAAAATGACTTTATCACGTGCAAAAAAATGAGATTAATGAGAAAATTATTAATATGAATGTCAAAGGAGGCTATTAATATGGCAAAATTAATTACTAGGGAAGAACAAGAAGAAAAGTACACTTGGGATTTAACAACAATATTTTCTTCAGATGAAACATACGAAGAAGCTTTCAATGAATTAGAATCTTATTTAGGGAAAGAACAACAGTATAAAGGACATTTGAAAGATAATGCTGAAACACTATATAACGCTCTGTTATTAGATAGTGAAATTGACGAGAAATTAGGTAAAGTATATGTCTATGCACATTTAAAGCACGATCAAGATACTGCTAATGATAAATACGCTGGATATGAAGCAAAAGCTGCAACTTTAGCTAATAAATTTGCTAGTGCTTGGAGCTTTATTTTACCTGAATTAATGTCTATAGATGAAGATACATTAAATCAATTCGTTGAATCACATGACGGATTAAAGAGATACCAATTTGATATTGAAAAATTAAATAAAAAGAGACCTCATATTTTAGGCGATAAAGAAGAAAAAATATTAGCTGAAGCGGGCGAAGCATTGCAAACGCCAAGTAATGTTTTCGGTATGTTCAATAATGCTGATTTAACATTTAAACCAGCAATTGATAAAGATGGTAATGAACACGAATTAACGCAAGGAACATATATAAAACTATTAGAATCTGAAGATAGAGTATTAAGAAAATCAGCATACGATAATGTATATGAAGCTTATGGTAGTCATAATAATACTTTAACAGCTACTTTAAGTGGTAAAGTAAAAACAGCTATATTCAGTTCTAAAGTACGCAATTATGATTCTGCTAGACAACAAGCATTATCTAATAATTTCATACCAGAAGATGTATACGATAATTTAATTGAAACTGTACATAAGCATCTACCTTTATTACACCGTTATACAGAATTAAGAAAAGAATTATTAGGTTTAGACGAAATGCATATGTATGATATGTATACACCATTAGTTCAAGATTCTTCATTTGATATGCCTTACGAAGAAGCTAAAGATTGGATGGTTAAAGCATTACAACCAATGGGGCAAGAATATATAGAAGTTGTTGAAGAAGGATTAAATAATAGATGGGTAGACGTTTATGAGAATAAAGGTAAACGTTCAGGTGGTTATTCATCTGGTGCACATTTAACTAATCCGTTTATTTTATTAAACTGGACAGATTCAATTTCTGACTTATTTACGCTAATTCATGAATTCGGACATTCTGCTCATAGTTACTTTAGTCGTAAAAATCAATTATCAAATGAAAGTGATTATTCAATCTTTGTAGCAGAAGTTGCATCTACAACAAACGAAGCACTTTTAAGTGAATACATGGATAAAAACTTAGAAGATCCTGAAAAACGTAAATATTTATTAAACCAAGAACTTGAAAGATTTAGAGCAACATTATTCAGACAAACAATGTTTGCTGAATTCGAATATTTAATCCATAAAATTGTAGAAGACGGTGAACCGTTAACGGCTGAAAGATTAAATAATGAATATGCTGAACTTAATAAAAAGTATTTTGGTGACGCTGTTATAACAGATGACAATATTGCTAAAGAGTGGTCTCGTATCCCACACTTCTATTATAATTTCTATGTTTATCAATATGCTACAGGATATAGTGCTGCACAAGCATTAAGCAAACAAATTTTAGAAGAGGGCGAACCAGCTGTTAAAAGATATATCAATGAATTCTTAAAAGCAGGAAGCTCAGATTATCCAATTGAAGTATTGAAAAAAGCTGGTGTCGATATGACATCTACACAACCAATCGAAGAAGCGATGGAAGTATTTGAAGAGAAATTAAATGCCTTTGAAAAACTGGTTAAAGGCGATTAAAAGCATGTACACGTTTCCAATATGACAAGTGTGTGACAAATAGAAAAATACGAGGTTTTCTGTTGAATTATGTGTACATAGCATGTTATATTACGTATATGAAATTAATCACATAACAAACATACCCCTTTGTTTGAAGTGAAAAATTTCTCCCATCCCCTTTGTTTAAGCACCGTGTAATCAGACACGGTGTTTTTTATTTATTCGTTCATAGTTAACATCCCAAAAGTTATCTATTAGGCAATAGCCCAAAAGATTAATTAATCTTTCATGCATGAGTATGGGTGATTAAAATTCATACTCAAATTAAAAGGATTTATCCATTAGGTGAAAACCTACGGATAAATCCTTTTTTATTTCGGTATTAATAAGTAAGAATGTGATTGTAGAAATCGATAAAATACAAATAGGACCTCTCGAAAGTTGCAAGACAAAGCCAACGTGCAACATAGAGTACTTCTTATCCCTAGATTTCTGAATAAAAGTGAATTATCATCGCTCCTCATACAAAAAACAGCCAAAATTCTTATTATCTAAAGAATTTTGGCTGTTTTTATAATGCTTTCCCAATCCCGTTTGATTTGAGTCTAATAAACTTATTGTCCAAGGCTCAGTTTGTAAATTTCATTTCTTATATTTCCAGAAGTCTCCATGAATAGATTCTTGTTGTTCAATGTAACCTTGTAATTGTAATTTTTTAAGTTCTCTTTTTACAATTTTCTCTGGCCATTCATATATTGTTGCTATTTCTTGTTCGGAAACGAGTTTTTGTGATTGTATATATTCGATTAGTTTAGGTGGAAGTTGTTTCTCAACTTCTGTCCCGATTAATTCTTGAATGATATACGTATAAATATGATAAGGATATGTTCCTTCGACTTTTAAACCTTCTGAATGTATATCTTCATTAAAGAATACAAGGGAAGGTGTCATATTTACATCCATTTCTCGAGCAATATGCATGTCCGTCTGTAGGCTTTCTGTTAAAGCTTGTTCTTTTAAATCATTTATAAAAACAGATAAGTCTATTCCCGATTTAAAAGCGCATTTTCTAATAAGTTCTGTTGTAATAATTTTTTCATGAGGTATAATCTCATTCTGAATTAAATTTAAAAATCTTGTAGCTCGATTATGTCCTTGTAATTCAGCAGCTTTAAAAGCTAGTGCTATATTATCAAATTCACATGTACTTTGAGCCTGACATTTAGTTAATACTTTAAGAGATGGGTTCAAAATCTGACGAATCTTTACGTATTTTTGATATTCTATTTTTAACTTTGCTAATGTAGAAGAAAGATTAAAACAATCTTCGCAAAATGGATCGAAAAATGAATATATTTCTATTTTGCTTGCTGGTGTTAAATCAGCATTACTTTGTTCATTAGCATGGATTAATCTTAATTCTTCGGCCATATTATCCACCTTCAACTATATTAAGCGTTAACCATGTGATTTGCAGTTAGCTTAAGTCTTTCAAATAAATATTCTTGTATATCTCTTTCTAAATGAGATGTCGTAAGTGCTTTTTCCATATTTTCTAACCATGCATCTCGTTCTTTAGTTGTTATTTTAAAAGGCATGTGACGTTGACGTAACAAAGGGTGTCCATGTTCTTCTGTATATAAAGCAGGACCACCTAAAAATTGTGTTAAGAATTGTTTTTGTTTACGACTTGTTTCTGCAAAGTCACCAGGGAAAAGATGATTAATCCGTGTATCCTTTTCTACAAGGTAATAAAAGTGATCAATCATGTCGTATAAATCTTTGGGGTCGATTACTTCATATGGAGTCATAATTTCACCTTTTCTTGCTTATTTCAATCTTGATAATATTAATATAACATGTTCTTATATATTTAAAAGTAATTCGACTTGTAATCAAAACAAATTCATGTTGATTGACTTTGGGCGTCAAAAAAGCGTTTCACTTTGTTATCTGGTTTACGATTTTCAATTTGATGTTCAGCAAGTAGCTCTAAAAAGGCTTCTTTTCCTTTATTATAGTCTGTTACTTCAAATTCCAATTCGAAATCTTCTTTCCCTAAATATTCGCTATGATCTAAAACGAGAAGGCCTGTATCTAGGCTTTTTTCTAATCTATATGTCGTTAAGTCGCCCAAGAGCTTTAGTTCATTTAAGGGGACTTGCTGTTTATTTAATATTTCAGAAATATTTTTTGGTAAAAAATGTTTGTCTAACGGTTCATTTATTGGTGGTAAACTGTCTACTACTTCGTTGTACTCTAGTAAACCCACTTTTTGTGGTACTTTTAAAGTCATTTCATATTGTTTGTTTTTCTCACGTATTCTTAGTGCCATTTTTTGAGAAATGATATCGTGGTTTTCTGTATCTATGTAGTGATTTGTTTGTTTAAAAGGTTCGTTTTGTTTAAAATAATATTGTTTTAATGATGAATATTCTTCTCGAGTAAGTAAATTTTTAAACTCTATTTCTAATTCTTGTCCCATTGTCTTTAACACTTCCTTTAATACTATTATTATAGAAGATAATAGGTTAAACAAGTAATTATGTAAAAATAGAGTCATGTTATGAATCTTTAAATTAAAATGTGTTAAAATGAATGGGAATAAGGAGGAACAGTCATGCGTATTTATGTAAATGAAATTAAAATTAATGATAATCAAATACAATGTTATACTGACCAACCAACTGATGGATTAAAGCCGGCTGAACATATGATTGTTGATAGCGATAATCTTGTGTTTGTATATATGCTAGACAGTGGGGAACAATATGATTATTTATTATTTGTCGAAGAAACATGGTCAATGATTCACGAGAATTTTGATAAAGAGGTCATCGTGAACGATCATTTAATATTAACTTCATTTAAAGAAGAAATGGAATTTTTACTAGACAACATCGCAGATAATCACAACTATGGTAAAGCATTTGTCGCTTCTGTAGAAGAAGCATTTGAATTAAACAAAGCGGAGTGATGGTTATGAATCAATGGGACGAATTTTTGGCACCATATAAACAAGCAATTGACGAGTTGAAGATTAAATTGAAGGGGTTACGTAAACAATACGAATCTTTAGATAGACCTTCGCCAATAGAATTTGTTACAGGTCGCGTAAAGCCAATTTCAAGTATTATTGATAAAGCAAATCAGCGTAACATACCTTTCGATAGATTAAAGGAAGAAATGTATGATATTGCAGGTTTAAGAATGATGTGTCAATTTGTTGATGATATAGATGTTGTTGTGGAATTGCTAAGACAACGTCAAGATTTTGAAGTGGTAGAAGAACGAAACTATATTCAATACACTAAAGAAAGTGGATATCGTTCATACCACGTCATCATAAGCTATCCTATTGAAACATTACATGGTAAGACAACTGTTTTGGCTGAAATACAAATTAGAACGTTAGCAATGAATTTTTGGGCAACAATTGAACATACTTTAAGATATAAGTATGACGGTGCTTATCCTCCAGAAATAAGGAATAGGCTTGAAAGAGCAGCAGAAGCAGCATTTTTATTAGATGAGGAAATGTCTGAAATTCGTGAAGAAATTCAAGAAGCTCAAAAATATTATTCTAGACAGAAAAGCAATAAACATAATCATGATTGAGGGGTGAATGCTGTGAAATATAATATTTTGTCAAAAGGTGACTCTAAGTCTAATGCGTTAATGTACAAAATGAAAAACCATATGACTGATTTTAATATGGTTCAAGATGAAGAATCTCCTGATATTGTAATTTCGGTAGGTGGAGATGGTACATTATTGCAAGCATTTCACCAGTATAGTCACATGCTAGGGGATGTAAGTTTTGTCGGCGTACATACAGGACATTTAGGTTTCTACGCTGACTGGCTACCGCATGAAGTTGAAAAACTTATTATTGAAATTAATAACTCTACATATCAAGTAATAGAGTATCCATTGTTAGAAGTAATTGTTCGTTATAAAAAGGGTGGATATGAAACAAGATATCTTGCTTTGAACGAAGCGACAATCAAAACAGATGATGGTGCGACATTAGTTGTGGATTTAGTATTGAGAGGAGAACAATTTGAGCGCTTTAGAGGTGATGGTTTATGCGTATCTACACCGTCTGGCTCAACTGCTTATAACAAAGCATTAGGTGGTGCTTTAATACATCCATCTTTAGAAGCGATGCAAATTGCAGAAATCGCATCTATAAACAACCGAGTGTTTAGAACGGTTGGCTCACCACTAGTATTACCTAAACATCACGTTTGTCACATACATCCGGTTAATCAAGATACATTACAAGTTACGATTGATCATGTTAACGTTAAACATAAAAATATTGAGTCTATACAATATAGAGTTGCAAATGAAAAAGTGAGATTTGCTAGATTCAGACCTTTCCCATTTTGGAAAAGAGTGCATGATTCATTTATCTCAAATGAGGATTAACATATGAAAACTTTACAATATAATGCAACATCGACTATGTTGTTAAAGACATTTTTATATGACAAAGGCATATCTAAAAAGAGTTTAAGCGCCATTAAGAAAAATGGTGCTTTATTTGTTAATGGGGAACATGCAACTGTAAGAAAAGTATTAGAACAAGGGGATAAAGTAGAAGTATGTTTACCGAATGAAACGCCAAGCATTAATTTAGAGCCTTTTGATATTACATTAAATATATTATATGAAGATGAATGGTTAATTATAGTGTCTAAACCAGCTATCATTAATACAGCACCTTCGAGAGAACACCCGCACAATAGTTTAGTTGAAGCGGTGCTATACCATATGAATAAAAATGAAGAACAAACAATACCACATATCGTTACACGTTTAGATAGAGGGACAAGTGGTATAGTTATATTTACGAAACATCAACTATTGCACCATATGATGTCACAAACGGTTATTAATAAATATTATTTAGCAATTGTTCATGGTTTAGTATTACGAAATAGCGGAAATATTATCGCACCTATAGCGAGAGCGAGACATTCTATTATAGAAAGAGAAGTTTCTGACTCGGGAAAATTTGCGCATACATATTACGAATTATTGGACCAAAAAGATACGCGCTCATTATTAAAATTACAATTATTTACCGGAAGAACACATCAAATCCGTGTTCACCTTTCACACATTGGCCATACTATTGTAGGAGATAGTTTGTATGGTTCTGATGAAACAGCATACTCTCACCAGCTATTACAATGTCATGTTGTGGAATTTGAACACCCAATTACTAAAAGGAAAATTTATATTGAAGATGATGTCCATTATCACTTATAATACGTAGATGTGCTATAATGAATTGAATTTTTTAAGAGGAGGTGGCAAGATTGGCAAACGAAAATAATGAGCAATATGTTGAGGATGAAGCATTTGATAAAGAACAGTTAGATGCTTTATTAGAGAACAATGATATTGATCAATTTCGAGAAGAATTTTTACGCTTACATACTTATGACCAAGGTGAATACTTTGAAATATGTGATGATACCTTTAAGCAAAAAATATATCAATTTCTTTCACCTAATGAAGTTGCGGATTTCTTTGAAACCACTGAATTAGATGACGAAGAATATGAAGAAATATTTCAAAATATGAATGCCAATTATGCAAGTGAAATGTTAAGTGATATGTCTTACGATAACGCAGTAGATATTCTAAACGTGTTATCTAGGAATAAAGTTGCCACTTTGCTCACGCTTATGAACCGGGAAGACGCACGTGAAATTAAAGCGTTACTTCATTACGAAGAAGATACTGCCGGCGGTATCATGACAACAGAATACATTTCAGTTTATTCTACAATGTCTGTAAAGGAAGCTATGTTTTATGTAAAAGAACAAGCGCCTCAAGCAGAAACAATTTACGTTATTTTTGTTGTAGATGAGAATAAAAAACTAGCTGGTGTCATTTCACTACGTGATTTAATCGTCGCAGAAAACGACGCATATATCGAAGAAATTATGAGTGAACGTGTAATTAGTTCTAATGTAGCAGATGACCAAGAAGACGTAGCTCAAACGATGCGAGATTATGATTTAATTGCATTACCTGTTATTGATTATCAAGATCATTTATTAGGTATTATAACAATCGATGATATTTTAGATGTTATGGATGAAGAAGCAAGTGAAGACTACTCTAAATTGGCCGGTGTGTCTGATATAGACTCTACTAACGATACTGTATTTCAAACAGCAATGAAACGTTTACCTTGGTTATTAATTTTAACAGTATTAGGTATGATTACAGCATCAATACTAGGCCAATTCGAAGAAACCTTATCTCAAGTAGCTTTATTAGCAGCTTTCATCCCAATAATTAGTGGTATGAGTGGTAACTCAGGAACGCAATCTTTAGCCGTTTCAGTACGTAATATATCCACAGGGGAAATTGATGAGCAAAGCAAATTCAAGCTCGCTTTACGTGAATCAGGCTCCGGTTTATTAACTGGTTTCTGCTGTGCACTTAGTTTATTTCTAATTATTATTTTATTATACAGAGAGCCAGTTTTGGCGTTGATTGTTTCCATCAGTCTTACAATTGCAATGACAGTTGGTACATTAATGGGAGCAATCATACCTATGTTTATGAATAAAATGAATATAGATCCTGCAGTAGCAAGCGGCCCGTTTATAACGACAATTAATGACATTATTAGTATGTTAATATATTTTGGTTTAGCAACTGCATTTATGTCATATTTAATATAAGGAGAAAAATATGGAACATTCTAGTTTTACTTCGCTAGTAATAGTGGTAGTAGCAGCATTTTTAACCCCTATACTAGTCAATAGACTTAAGATATCTTTCTTACCTGTAGTCGTAGCCGAAATTATAATGGGGATTATAATTGGTGATTCTTTATTTGGTCTAGTTAAAGAGGATGCTTGGTTATCCATTTTATCTACACTTGGATTTATCTTTTTGATGTTTTTAAGTGGTTTAGAAATTGATTTCAATGCATTTAAGTCAAAGAAACATTCAGAAGATGAAGAAGCGAATAAAATTCCAAGCAATTTATCTTTAATGACTATCGTCTTTTCAATGATTATGATTTTATCTATATTTTTAGCATTTGTATTTAAATGGACAGGTTTAATCGATGATGTTTTACTTATGGTTATTATCATTTCAACAATAAGTCTAGGCGTAGTTGTTCCAACGCTTAAAGAAATGAATATTATGCATACGAGCATAGGCCAGTTTATTTTACTAGTAGCAGTTGTAGCAGATTTAGTAACGATGATTCTATTAACTGTTTACGGTACGATAAACGCAAAAGGTGATTCACCGCTATGGTTAATAACGATTTTAATCGCATTTGGAATTGTATTTTACATAATTGGTGGCTATTTCATTAAATCACCGTTCTTAAAAAAGTTAACTTCAGGAACAACACAAATAGGGATAAGAGCAGTATTTGCACTTATTATTCTATTGGTTGCTTTAGCAGAAGGCGTAGGTGCTGAAAATATACTTGGTGCCTTCTTAGCAGGTGTTATTGTTTCATTGCTTGGTCCAGATCAAGATATGATAGAGAAATTAGATTCATTTGGATATGGGTTTTTCATACCAATATTCTTTATCATGGTCGGTGTAAATTTAAACATACCTTCTTTAATAAAAGAACCAGGCTTGTTGCTTATCATACCTTTATTGTTTATTGCTTTCTTAATTTCAAAATTAATACCAGTAAGTATTATCGGGAAATGGTATGATATGAAAACAACAATTTCATCAGCATTTTTATTAACATCAACACTTTCTCTTGTAATTGCAGCTGCTAAAATTGCTGAACAATTAGGCACTATTTCACCTGAAATCTCAGGTATACTTGTGTTAAGTGCAGTAATAACATGTGTGTTTGTACCAATAGTATTCAAGAAATTATTCCCAATACCAGAAGAAACTAAAGTAATTGTTAAAGTAAGTTTCATTGGTAAAAACCAACTGTCTATACCAGTTGCTCAAAGTATTCATTCACACATATATCAAACGACTATGTTCTTTAGAAAAGACTTAGCTGATCATCGTAATTTAGATGAAAGTATTAAAACACATGAGTTAGATGATTATGTTGAAGAAGAACTAATAGAGCTTGGATTATTTAAATCAGATATCATTGTTTGTTCTGCAAATGATGATACTATTAATAAAAAAGTAGCTTTAATGGCTCATAAACATGGTGTTAAACGAATTATTTGTAAGCAAGAAAACATTTCAGAAGATGATGAATTACACGATAAAAACATTGAATTCTTTAGTAGTTTCTTAAGTAATAAGATTTTACTTAAAGGTTTAATTGAATCTCCAAACGTACTGAACTTATTAAGTAACGTAGAAACATCACTATATGAAATCGAAATGAAAAATCACAGTTACCACAATGTGTTACTACGTTCATTTCCTTTTGCAGGCGATATCATTTTCGTACGAATTATTAGAGGAAAAGATTCAATCGTACCGCATGGTGATACAGAATTACAATATGGAGATAAACTGATTGTTACAGGTTCGAAAGAATATGTATCAGAACTAAAACAAGATATGGAATTCATTTGATTTAAAGTGAAAATGAGGAGTGAAACTTGCTGCTCATTTTTGCTTTTTTCTAAATGAAAATAAAGGTATTATGCTTGTCAGGTGGTATGACCAGTGGTATCATTACCAGTGAATGTAAAGAATAATATACATATTAAAGGAGTTAAATGAATGTTTAATTTAGAAGGAAAAACATATGTCATTATGGGTATTGCTAATAAGAGAAGTATTGGTTTCGGCGTAGCAAAAGTATTAGATGAACTTGGCGCTAAATTAGTATTTACTTACAGAAAAGAACGTAGTAAAAATCAACTTGAAAAATTATTCGACGAACTAAAAAACCAAGATGAAGCATATTTATATGAATGCGATGTTCAACAAGACGATCACGTTGTAAATGCTTTTAAAGAAATAGGAGATAAGTTCGGTAAAATAGATGGCGTTTATCATTCAATTGCTTTCGCTAATATGGAAGATTTACGTGGTAGATTTAGTGATACAACAAGAGAAGGATTCTTACTTGCACAAGACATCAGTTCTTATTCTTTAACAATTGTTTCAAGAGAAGCTAAAAAACTTATGCCTGAAGGTGGCAGCATCGTTGCTACTACATACTTAGGCGGAGAATTTGCAGTTCCTAACTATAATGTTATGGGCGTAGCTAAAGCAAGTTTAGAAGCAAATGTTAAATATTTAGCAAGTGATTTAGGCGTAGATAATATCCGTGTTAACGCAATTTCTGCAGGACCAATCCGTACTTTAAGTGCTAAAGGTGTAGGTGGATTTAACTCTATCCTTAAAGAAATTGAAGAACGTGCGCCATTACAACGCAATATAGACACAGAAGAAGTAGGTAAAACAGCTGCTTACTTGCTAAGTGATTACTCTAGCGGTGTAACTGGTGAAAACATTCATGTTGATTCAGGATATCATATCGTAAAATAATTATTAGTTTGGGAAGTATACTAGGCTCATAAATAGTGCTCACAATTCGTTGTTGTTTAACCTTCGAATTGTGAGTTTTTATTTATATGAAATGATATTTAAAATGGGAGAGAGATTTCGTAGTCCCGCCCCGGTAAGGATGACTAGGATTGAAAAAAGCTTGATATAAGTGCATTTTCAATTTAATCAGCTACTGCTGTCATAATAAAGAGGTCTGATACATTGTTATGTCTCAGACTTAAACACGAAATACAGTCCGATAAATAAAATTATCGAACCGCAAAATGAATATAGCTTGAAATAAGGGCAGCGTACAATAAAAAAAGCCGAAACACAAATGCCGTGTTTCGGCTTTTTAAATAGTCATTATTTTAAATCATTATCTACTATTGGATCATCTTCTACCGTTCTCGATGCTGTTGAACTTATTGATTGTCTATGTGTGTATACATTTCTAACAATTGTCTTAATAACAGCATAAGTTGGTACAGCAATTAAAATAGCTACGAATCCTCCTAAATTACCAGCTGCTAATATAACAGTAATAATTGTTAGGGGATGAATGCTTAAAGTCTTACCCATAATATTTGGTGTAATAACATTACCTTCTAATTGCTGACAAATTAACGTAATAATACTTACCCATATAAACATCACTGGATCTTGAATTATTGAAATAATGGCTGCTGGTATGAAAGCTAACCATGGTCCCAGGAATGGTATCATATTAGTTACTAATGCGAGCAAGGCAAGTAATAGGGCGTAGTCTAAGCCTACAAATGTATAACCGATATAAAGTAACACACCTAAGATTAGACTGACTGTTACTTGGCCTTGTATATAAGCTTGTAGCGTTTGGTTAATGTCTTTACATAAATTAACTACGAACCACTTTGTACGTCCTCTAAATGGTTTAGCGATAAACGGGATAAATCTTTCATGATCTTTCAACATATATATTAAGAAGAAAGGTACCAAAATTAATAAGAAAAGTGTTGATACTAATGAAGATATATATCCAAATAAGTTTGAAAGCATATCTGTCACAATACCACTAATACTTTCTATAGAGTCATTAATTTTTTGAGAAATGTTATCTGGTAGTCTATCTCTTTGTTGTAAAGCATAATCTACTGCATTTTGTACTTCACGCTGGATGTAAGGCATGTTTCTAATTAAATTGTTAATTTGATCTGTTACTAGAGGTGCAACTATAGAAATGAACAACATAATAACGAATACTAATGCAATCATTAAAATAGTGATGCTGCCCCATCTAGGTATTTTCCTTTTTTCTAACATTTTTTGAAATGGTAAACAAATATAGAATAAGAAACCACCTAATAATAAAGGTAATAAAATCGATTGAACAATAACAATGATTGGATAAAAAATCTGATTAATTTCCATAAATACTTTTATGATTAGAAATGTTAGGAGAATGGCGATTCCTGAACGGAACCAAGCTTTATTTAACAAGAGCGTACCTCCTTTAATCTAGTTTTGTATACCATTATATTATAAGCGAAAAATGAAAATTGACAATGATTATTGGAAATACTTTTAAATCTATATTCGTAAATTAATCTATACTAATTTTAAGTTGTACGGATTAGAATAAATATTAATCTTTCATGAATAGAAAGTTAATAGTATTTTAAACTATATTAATATAAAAAAAGATTAAATCAACAAAGAAAACGCTTACAAATAATATAATTATTAAGTGAAAAAATATATTGATTGTGTTTTTATACATGGTATAATCATAACAAGATAATTTCCAAATTTTCAGAATTCAAAAATTATCTTACAGGCTTACAACAAAGGGGAGATTATTATGGAATCTATTGTTAGCTTTGCCAATGATATAGTGTGGAGTAAAGCCCTTGTATATGGTTTATTACTTACAGGAATTTTATTCTCATTTATGATGCGGTTTTTTCAAATTAGACATTTTAAAGAAATGATAAGGTTAATGTTTCAAGGGGAAAAGTCACCTACAGGTATTTCTTCTTTCCAAGCGATAGCAGTTTCATTAGCTGGTCGTGTTGGTACTGGTAATATTGTAGGTGTTGCGACAGCGATTTTCATCGGTGGTCCTGGTGCAGTATTTTGGATGTGGGCAACCGCGTTCCTAGGTGCTAGTTCAGCTTTCATCGAATCAACGCTCGGTCAAATTTATAAAAGAGAAATTAAAGGTCAATACCGTGGGGGCCCTGCTTACTATATAGAAACTGGTATAAAGGGTAAAGCAGGAAAAATTTACGCAGTTATTTTTGCACTTGTTACAATACTTTCAGTAGGATTGTTACTACCTGGTGTTCAATCAAATGCGATTGCCTCTTCAATGAAAAATGCATTCGGTTTGAATGCATGGATTATAGCTATTGTTTTAGCAATATTACTAGCGTTAATTATTTTTGGTGGTATTAAATCAATTGCAAATGTAGCAACGGCAGTTGTTCCGTTTATGGCTATTATTTACATAGGTTTTGCAATATTAATTATTATTCTTAATATAGATGCAGTTCCTTCGTTAATTGCGCTTATATTTAAATCAGCCTTTGGAGCTGAAGCAGCATTTGGTGGTATATTTGGTGCCATGATTGAGATAGGTGTAAAGCGTGGACTGTACTCAAATGAAGCAGGTCAAGGTACTGGGCCTCATGCCGCAGCTGCAGCAGAAGTTTCACACCCAGCAAAACAAGGATTAGTACAAGCGTTCTCTGTATATATTGATACATTATTAGTGTGTACAGCAACAGCATTAATGATTTTAATGACAGGTACATTTAATACTACAGATGGTGCTACAAATAAAGATGGATCGCCACATTTAATTCATGATAATGGAATTTATGTAGAAAGTGCTGATGGTAGTAAAGATATGAGTGGTACAGCAATGTATGCACAAGCAGGTATAGATAAAGCATTCTCAGGAGATGACTATACATTTAGTCCAGGCTATTCTGGAATAGGTTCATATTTCATCGCATTAGCGTTATTCTTCTTTGCTTTCACAACTATACTCGCATATTACTATATTGCAGAAACCAACGTCAGCTTTATAGTCCCCTCCGACAAGCAGAAAATATGGATAAATCTTGTGCGGATAGTGCTCATAGCTGCCACAATTTATGGTTGTGTTAAAACGGCGGATGTAGCATGGATGATGGGTGACTTGGGTGTTGGTATGATGGCGTGGTTAAATATTATTGCAATATGGATACTACACAAACCAGCATTACGAGCACTTAAAGATTTCGAAAGACAAAAGAAAGAAAAAGGTTCAGGAAAATATGCAATATATAGACCCGATCCAAATGAAGTTCCAGATGCAAAATTCTGGCATGAAGATTATCCTAAACGTTTAAAAGAATTTGATATTAAAGAATAATTTATAAATATCAAACGCTTTCAAATATGCGCTCTCTACTGTACAATGTATTTATATGTATAGTTGGGAGCGTTTTTTATGGATAAAAAAGTAGGTCTAGTTGATCAAATTAATTTAGAAAGTAAATTTTTAGAAAGGGAAGTGACAGTCTCAATCTATTTACCCAAAGATTATACAGATTTGTATAAACATCATGTGATTATTACTTTTGATGGTCGTGATTTCTTCCAATTCGGCCAAATACATCGAACGTATGAAAAGCTAAGATCTGCGAATCAAATAGATAAAGCAATCATAGTAGGTGTTCACTATGAAAGTGTCGAAGAAAGAAGAAAAGAATTTCATCCAGATGGTTCGCATAGAAAAGAAATGTCAAAATTTGTTGTGAAAGAGCTTTGTCCTTATATTGATAAAACATTTTCTACGTTGAAAGTGGGAAATGCTAGAATACTATTAGGCGATAGTTTAGCAGCAAGCATTGCTTTATTAACAGGTCTAGAATACCCACATCATTTTAGTCAACTAGGTTTATTTAGTCCAATGATTAACGATACCGTTACAGAAAAATTTAAAGCGTGCTCATCATTAGGGTTGTTAAACATTAAACATTATATTGGAAAAGAAGAAAATCATTTTAAACTTATTAGTGGCAATTATGCTGATTTTCTTACACCAAATAGAGCTTTTAGTGAACTTTTACAAAAATATAACATAACTTACGAATATAGAGAATTAGAGGGTGGGCACACATGGAAAACATGGAAACCACACTTAGAAGACATGTTAAGTTACTTTTTAAGTCATCAAAAACAGAAAAGTTTGATATAATAAAATAGAAGACAAACAAAGGAGGAAGTATCATTATGAAATTAGGCATCGTACTTATTCCATCAAAACCATTCCAAGAAGCAGTGAATGCTTATCGTAAAAGATACGATAAACACTATGCGTTAATTAGTCCGCATATTACTATTAAAGAAAAGTTTGACATTGAAGACAATGAACTAGACAAAGTTAAAGATAGACTTGCGGAAACTGCTAAACAACATCAACCAGTAAACATTCAAGTATCAAAGGCGTCTAGTTTTACGCCAACTAAAAACGTAATATACTTTAAAGTAACAAAAACAGATGAATTAGAAGCATTGTATAATGAATTTAATAATAGTGAATTCTATGGTGAAAGCACACATCCATTTGTCCCACATTTTACAATTGCACAAGGTCTTTCTAGCCAAGAGTTTGAAGACATCTTTGGGCAAGTTAAAATGGCTGGTATCAATCATTCAGAAACAATTGATACTATTAAATTAATGAAACAAAATGACGATGAAACTTGGTCTGAAGAAGCATCTTATACATTAGGATAAAATTAAACAATATAAGACATGATTATATTATTTAAACAGATTATTCTAGAACTTAATTGTTCAATAAAAAAACAGAGGATATTCCACTTAAAATGGATATCCTCTGTTTTTTTATACAGTATTTGATCTTTTCTTTCTTCGGACATTTAAAAAGTATATACCATAAAATAAAGCTAAGAATAAGAAAATTAAACTTGAAGCATAAATTGTATAGTATACGTCAGCGAATATTTCTGAAATAACGCCACCTAGTATAGGTCCAATCATCGTGCCAAAACCTTGTACGCTGTTGAATACACCCCATGTTTCTTCTTGTACTTTTGTATCTATATGACTAGCCATAAATGTATTCCATGCTGGCAACAATAGACCGTAAATCGTACCGATTAATAGGGCGATTGTTATAACAATAAATAGCTGTGTTAATAAAGTTAATCCAAAAATAAATGAACTGTAAGCTAAGAAGCCTATAAAAATAATAATATGAGTAAATACTTTAGCGTATTTATCCATCAGTTTTGAAAAGAATAGCATCGAAATTGTACAACCAATACCACCAACTATCAAAATAATCGTATATTCTAAGGTTGTAACACCCATATGTTTAGTTGCGTATGTTGGTAATATTGGAACAAGCATACCTATTGAAGCACCTTGTAAAAATATACCTGGGAATAATAATAAATGTCTCTTTGTAACATCTACAATTTCTTTTAATTGTTTTTTTACAGATTTACTTTCATAATCAGTCAATTGTACTTTAACAAAATAGAACAACACCCAAGCGACTAATACACATAATGCCATCATAAATGAAAATTTAGTCGGATGTAATTTGAATAATAAGTTCATAAATATCATACCTGAAAGCATACCGACTAACCAACTAAAGTAAACATAACCCATTTGTTTACCACGTGATGATTCTTCTACGCTCGAAAGCATAATCACCCATATAGGACTGACTGCAATTCCGAGTAAAATAGCACTCAGAATATAAATAACAGGTGATGGGAAGAAAATAATTAATGCTAAACTTGTAAATGCTAATAAAAAACCACTAGTTAAGATTACAGTTGGACCGAATCTTTTTAATAGAAAACCAATTACGAAATTTGTTAACGCGTCACTTATGAAATGTAAAGAAATTGCTGTAGAAGTAATACCAACAGTCACTTTCGCTGTAGTCGTTGGTAGAAATGGTAAATAACTTAATATATACATACCTCTAGCAAATTCCATCATAAATAAAATGACGAGCATTATCCAAAAATCTTTTTTATAGAATGATTTACCTGATGAAGTATTTGGCATACATAGGGACCTTTCCATAAATTTCATTGTAAGTAAGTGAATCGCTTAGTAATGAAAGTAAATCCTTACAAATTGTTTCAGTTGGTTTTTCTAAATAGTTTTCTTCTAGTAGTTGTGTCATTTCTTTAAGTTCCTCAGGTTGATTTACAAGTGAAATAACTAATTTAGTAGCTTCTTCAGGTGTGTTAGCAACTTTCCCATATCCTTTTTCACTAAAGTATTCAGCATTTTCTAGTTCTTGTCCTGGAGCAGGGTTAAGAAAAATTAATGGTAAGTGTCTAGCAAACGCTTCAGATATTGTTATACCACCAGGCTTCGTAATCATCAGTTGGCTAGAAGCCATCCACTCATTCATATGTTTTGTATAACCTAATATAAGTACGTTTTTATTACCTTTAAAGTATTGAGCTAAATCAGAGCGTAAAGATTTATTGTTTCCACAAATCATGACTACTTGAGAGTCTTTAGCATGTGCATCAATTTTTTCAATCATAGATGAAAAACCTGTAGAAACTCCAAATGCTCCAGCGGACATTAATATAACGCTTTTATTTGGATCTAAATTTAGTTTCATTAACCAATCATGACGATTGATAGGTTCTTCAAACTGTTTTGAAATAGGTATTCCTGTAACTCTAATCGATTCTGAGTCGATACCTATTGAATTAAACTCTTCTTTCAAATCTTTAGTCGCTACATAATAGCGATTTGAGTGTGGTGTAACCCAGTTTTTATGCAAACGATAATCAGTCATAACTGTAGCAATAGGTATGTTCAAATTAAATTGTTCAGTCAAAACAGATACTACTGGCGTAGGGAAAGTCAGTAATATTAAATCAGGTTTCTCTTTAATTAGTAAATTTAACAATTTATTTAATCCATAATATTTATAAAAACACTTATCTATTTGTTCAGGACGACTATAGTAGAAAAATTTATACATATTTCTAAAATATTTGAAGCTATTAATGTACCATTGTTTCGCAATAGAAGTCATAATAGGATGTGCTTCAAGAAATAAATCATGTTGAATGACAGTTAAATGATCAAGATTCATTTCACCAAATTGTTTCACAATACTATTCGTTACTTGTAAATGACCGTTACCAAAAGAACCGGTAATAATCAATAATTTTTTGTTTTGAGAAACCATTAGCCACACTCCGTATTTGTATTTATTATCTATGATAGTTTAACGTATTTTCCTTAATTTGTGAAAAGATATTGCATTTATTACATAATCTATACAATTTCTTATGATTATCTCAACATTTTTATCAATAATTGTTTAGTTAATATGATATTTTCATTTAATTTTGATTTTGAGTAATCTTGAGAAAGTAATACAGGTAACATCACACTAATCGTTTGACTAGCCATCATTCGAAAGGCTAAATCAGCGGGTATATCTTTATCAATTTGATTGTTGTCTTTTAAATTTTGAATATATTGAGAAATAGTGGGTCCGATTGATTGCTTAACAACATCAGTCATTATATTACGGAAATCTGTATTATACATTATTTCTCCAAAAATTATTTTTATTATATTTTTATTATTATCAATGAATTTTATTCTATTATCTACAAATGTGTCAATAAATGCATCTAAATTATCACATTTTGATAATTCTGAACTGAATTCTTTTAACACTTCAGGAGCAACTATCGATTTATATAAAGGTAATAATCCTGCATATAATAATTCATTTTTTGTTTTGAAATGTTTATATACAGTGCCTTCAGAAACTTTTGCCATTCTCGCAATGTCTTTTGTCGAGGTATTATAAAATCCACGTTCACTAAATAATACCGTTGCGCTATTTAATACTGCTTTTTGTTTTTCACTTATTTGTGATTGTTTTTTTAGTTGTTCGTTCATAATTTCTTTAATAGAGCGATTCATAATATAAACCTACACTTTCCGATATCTTTTCATACCTAATATATTTAAGACTAGCAACAAGACAAATATTAGGAAGAGAATAATCCAATTCACATATATATCTGATATTTCATAACCTCTGATCATAACGTTTTGGATTGCATCGCCAGCGTAATAAAGCGGCATTATATGTGCAATATATTGCAATGTTTTGTGCATTGAGTCTACTGGTATTATACCCGCAAAAAACACTTGTGGAACAATAGCTAGAGGTATAAATTGAATCATTTGAAATTCAGATGATGCAAAAGTTGATAATAACAAGCCTAAAGTTAAAGCAATAAATGAAATCAATATATTTGTTATAAATACGAGCGCAATATTTCCTTCTGTTGTCATCTGTAATATATATATTGAATAAATAACAATTAATGCTGTTTGAATAACAGCAAATGTACCATAACCAATTATATAACCTATAATAATTTGATATTTCTTAATTGGAGAGGATAGTGTACGGTCAAGTGTGCCTGAAGTTCTTTCTTTCAGTAAAGAAATACCTGAAATTAAAAAGGTAAAGAAAAATACAAAGAATGCAATTAAAACTGGGCTGATTGTATCAAAATAATTCGTATCTTTATTGCCATGCAAATAGTGATTTGATGTTTCAATTTTTTCAATTTTTGGTTTGTCTTGTTGAGGTAAATCTTGTTTTATGTTGTCTGGTAACTTTTTCGTTATTTCACTTAACATTTTACTTTGATTATTTAACGCGTTTGTTAACTGATTGATATTTTTACTGACTAAAATTTGATTAACCTTTAACTTTAATTGATTCGTTACACTAGGGTCTGAATTTTCATAAGTAATAGAATACTCGTGATTACTATCTTCTACAAAACCATCTAAGTCATCATTTTTAAATTTATCTTTTAGATTTTTATAATCATCATATTGAACTGTTTCAATATTTTTATCATGTAATTGGTTTATTAAATGTTCATTAGCTTGATACGTGCCGATTTTTAACTCTTTAGATTCATCTGAGTAATTAAACAAGAAATAAATTAATGTTAAGATGAGCAGTGGGGCAACGAGCAGAAGCATTAGTGTACGTTTATCTCGCAACACTTGTTTAAATATTCTTGTTGCTATATTAAGCATCTACACCATCTCCTAACTCAAGAAAAACTTCTTCTATCGTGTTGACTTTAAATGATGATTTTATTTCATCAGGTGAACCGTAAGAAATAATATTGCCGTCTCTCATTAATAATAGTCTGTCACATTTATCTGCTTCATCTAACACGTGAGTCGTGACGAGTATCGTTTTTCCTTTATTACGTTCCTCAAATAAATCGTTCCATATAGATTTTCTTAATTTTGGGTCTATACCTACAGTAGGCTCGTCTAAAATTAATATTTTTGGGTTTTGAATAAAACTAATAGCGAGAGAAAGTCTTCTTTTCATACCTCCAGAAAAAGCACTTACTTTTTTCTTGCGTTCATCATATAAATTCACCATCTCTAAAGCACGATGTATATTGGTTTGTAAATTTTGTTCTTTAGTAATATATAATTTTCCAAAGAATAACATGTTCTCGTAAGCAGTTAAATCCTCGTATAATGCATCACTTTGCGCCATATATCCAATTGAACGTAAAATTTTACGGTTAGGTATGTCGACATCTTCAATCGTAATATTACCTGAATCAATGGCTTCCATTCCTAAAATACATTTTATGAGCGTTGTTTTACCAGCACCAGAAGGGCCAATTAAACCTGTGATACAACCTGGTTCAAAATGTGTTGTCATATCATTTAATATATTAACTTTTCCGTATGACTTAGTTATATTATCTACTTTTATCATTATGAACACCTCTTTTATTTTAAAAGTGAGTACTCACTCATTTTACAACTAGATCTATCTTAAGTCAAAACTATAAAATCATATAAAGAAAGTGTATAATAGACCTATTGAAAATAAAGGAGAAATAACGATGAAAGTTGAGACGTTATTAAACAAAATAAAATTAAAGCAAGTTTATGGGAATACAAACCAAGAAGTAAACGATATTACAACTGATTCTAGAACTGCAACTGAAGAATATATATTTGTAGCCTCCCGAGGTTATACAGTAGATAGTCATGAATTTATCCCTAATGTTATTGAACAAGGGTGTACTGTAATCGTAAGCGATAGATATATTGAATTATCTGAAGAAGTACTATTAATTGTTGTAAAAGATACATTAAAAATAGCAAGTATTTTTAGTCATATAATTTTTGAATATCCAAGCCAAAAATTAAAAACAATAGGTGTTACTGGAACGAATGGTAAGACGACAATAGCAACGATGGTACATCATTTAACTAGAGCGCTTGGTAAAAATAGTGCTTATCTTGGAACAAATGGGTTTCAAATTAATGAAACTGTAACGGAGGGTGTGAACACGACACCGGAAACAGTTACATTAACTAAACATATATCCGAGGCTGTTAAGCAAGAATGTGAAAGCATGACTTTTGAAGTATCTAGTCACGGTCTAGTAATAGGTAGACTAAGAGGCGTAGAGTTTGATATTGCGATATTTTCAAACTTAACACAAGATCATTTAGATTTTCATGGAACAATGGAAGCATATGGTCATGCCAAATCATTATTATTTAGCCAATTAGGCCAAGACTATAGAAAAGATAAATTTGTCATATTGAACGCTGATGATGCTTTTTCTAAAGAGCTAGAGCCGGTTACTCCATTTGAAATATTTACATATGGAATAGACAATGAAGCTGATTTTATGGCTCAAAATATTAATGAATCTATCAATGGCGCGACATTTACTTTAACAACGCCATTTGGTGAATATGAAGTTGAATCTCCGTATTTAGGTAAATTCAATATTCTTAATTTATTAGCTAGCCTTCTTGGTGTTTGGGTGCAAGGTTATGATTTAAAAGAAATCATTAAAGCTGTTAAACAGATGCCCCCAGTTGAAGGACGTTTAGAAGTATTAGATAAAAACCTACCGATTGATTTAATTATTGACTATGCACATACATCTGATGGTATCGATAAATTAATTGATGCTGTAAAACCTTTTGTTAAGCAAAAATTGATATTCTTAATAGGTATGGCTGGAGAAAGAGACTTAACAAAAACACCTGAAATGGGTAAAATAAGTTGTCGAGCAGATTACGTTGTATTTACACCAGATAATCCAGCAAATGATGATCCGAAAATGTTAACAGCAGAATTAGCTAAAGGAGCGACACACCAAAACTATGTAGAATTTGAAGATAGAGCAGAAGGTATTAGACACGCTATTGAAATTTCAGAACCAGGAGATACAGTGGTATTAGCATCAAAAGGAAGAGAACCTTATCAAATCATGCCAGGACATATTAAAGCACCTCATAGAGACGATTTAATCGGTCTAGAAGCAGCTTATGAAAAATATGGAGGTAAACCTAGTGAAGATTAGAGAAAGCCATTCTGATAACTTAAAATGTAAAGTTTTTATATACGAGAACAAAAAGGAAGAATACTTTGTTATTTCTATTCCAGATTTATTTTGGTCTATTCAAATTGATTATGATTTATTCGGTGAATCATTAATTGAGCATCTATACCTACATTTATTTAATGTATTAGATGAAGAAGACGCAAACGAATTAGCGAATAGAATTAGCCATTGGACTTCCGAACTATAAGGAGAAATGAATTGTGACAATTAAAGAAGAAGTAGAAAGTAGAAAAACCTTTGCGATTATATCGCATCCAGACGCTGGTAAAACGACGTTAACAGAGAAATTATTACTATTCGGTGGTGCGATAAGACAAGCAGGTACCGTTAAAGGTAAAAAGTCAGGAAAATTTGCTACGAGTGACTGGATGAAAGTAGAACAAGAGCGTGGTATTTCAGTAACCAGTTCTGTTATGCAATTTAATTACGATCACTATAATATCAATATTCTAGATACACCAGGACACGAAGACTTTTCGGAAGACACATATAGAACATTGATGGCTGTAGACAGTGCTGTCATGGTAATTGACTGTGCTAAAGGGATAGAGCCCCAAACTTTAAAATTATTTAAAGTATGTAAAATGAGAGGAATCCCTATTTTTACGTTTATTAATAAACTTGACCGTATGGGTAAAGAACCATTTGAATTACTTGAAGAAATTGAAAAAACTTTAGAAATTGAAACATATCCTATGAACTGGCCAGTTGGAATGGGTCAAAATTTCTTCGGTATTATAGATAGAGAAGAGAAAACTATTGAGCCATTTAGAGATGAAGAAAATGTACTACATTTAAATGATGATTATGAATTAGAAGAAGATCATCCAATTAAAAATGATTCACAGTTTGAACAAGCTATTGACGAATTGATGTTAGTTGAAGAAGCGGGTGAAACATTCGATAAAGAAATGTTGCTTGCTGGAGAGTTAACACCTGTATTCTTTGGTTCTGCATTAGCTAACTTTGGTGTACAAAACTTCTTAAATGCCTATGTAGACCATGCACCAATGCCAAATGGTAGAAAGACTGAAGAAGGTGAAGTAGTTGATCCATTTGATACAGATTTTTCAGGCTTTATATTCAAGATTCAAGCAAACATGGATCCAAAACATAGAGATAGAATCGCATTTATGCGTGTCGTGAGTGGAGCCTTTGAACGAGGTATGGACGTAACATTGCAAAGAACGAAGAAAAAACATAAAATCACACGTTCAACTTCATTTATGGCTGATGATACACAGACTGTTAACCATGCAGTGAGTGGGGATATAATCGGACTGTATGATACTGGTAATTATCAAATAGGAGATACACTTGTAGGAAATAATCAGAAATTCCATTTCGAAAATTTACCACAGTTTACACCTGAAATCTTTATGAAAGTTAGTGCGAAAAACGTTATGAAACAAAAACATTTCCATAAAGGTATTGAACAATTAGTACAAGAAGGTGCTATTCAGTTGTATAAAACATTACACACGAACCAAATTATACTCGGTGCTGTTGGACAGCTACAATTTGAAGTATTCGAACATAGAATGAAAAACGAATATAATGTTGACGTTGTAATGGAACAAGTTGGTAAGAAAATAGCTAGATGGATTGAAAACGAAAAAGATATTAAAGATAATATGAACTCTAGCCGTTCAATATTAGTGAAAGATCGTTATGATAATTTCGTATTCTTATTTGAAAATGAATTTGCTACAAGATGGTTTGAAGATAAATTCCCAGAAATTAAATTATATAGTTTGTTATAAACTAAAAAACAATGTATAATAACGAAGAAAACTAAATAGACCTACGACTTTGTCGAAGGGGAGTAACTTTAGAATGTAAATTCTAGCATATTATCGTCATTACGAAACGCAAGTTTCCGGTAATATGGGCATGTTATAAATGTTAAGTGAGACCTTTGCCTTTTATTAGGCATGGTCTCTTTTGTTTTGCAAAATAAAAATTGGAGTGTGAGGATGATGGATCCAAGTTTATTGCTCAGCTATGGTTGGGTTTTAGTCGTATTGGTCTTTCTTGAAGGTTTATTAGCTGCAGATAATGCAGTTGTAATGGCAGTAATGGTAAAACATTTACCTGAAGATTTAAGGAAAAAGGCATTGTTTTATGGTTTATTAGGTGCATTTGTTTTCCGTTTTATTTCGTTATTCTTAATCAGCTTCTTGGCTAATTTCTGGCCAATTCAAGCAGCAGGAGCACTTTACCTTATTTATATGTCTGTTAAGAACTTAATAGATTTTAAAAAGCATAAAGATAAAGATATTAAAACGCCCGATGATGTTGAAGAAAGTGATGAAAACTTTACCGAAGAAGAATTCCCTTCTGATAGTGAAGGTCATCATAAATTGAAGAAGAACTTCTGGATGACAGTATTAAAAGTTGAATTTGCAGATATCGCATTTGCTATAGACTCTATGTTAGCAGCATTTGCAATCGCGGTTACATTACCAGCTTTAGGTATTCATTTTGGCGGAATGGACTTAGGGCAATTCAGTGTAATGTTCATCGGTGGTATGATGGGTGTAATCATTATGAGATTCGCTGCAACATATTTCGTAGAATTATTAAATAAATATCCGAACTTAGAAGCAGCAGCTTTCGCTATAGTTGGTTGGGTAGGTATAAAGCTACTCGTTATCGTATTAGCACACGATGAGATTGCATTAATACCACATGATTTCCCACACGGTATTGTATGGCAGTCTATTTTCTGGACAGTTTTATTAGCATTAGTGATTATCGGTTGGATTACATCAGTTCGACATAATAAAAAATCTTCATAACTAGTTATTTACGAGGGAGTGGGATAGAGTTCTCATTTTGCTAAAAAATTCGTAGCCCACTATAGGAAGAATTACTAGTAATGAAAAAAGTTTGATATAAGCACTTCGTTAATTTAATTTTTGTCATTATTAATTAAATTATGCGAAGTGCTTTATTTTTTTATAAATATGGACTTGGTAGACTGCTCTAACGTGCAAGAAATTTGAGATAAGCCCGTTACATTTTCTAACGAGCTAGTGGTTCTAAACAAGCCCGTTAGCGCGATGTTATCTACGATTTTGTGAAGTGCTGACACCTGAGGGAATAGTATGAGTTAGAGATTACGTCCCAACCAATTGTTTTTATCAACAAAGAAGAGCTTATATAAAAATTTTACCTATAGCCAAAAGTACAAGTTTAAGGTAATGTTAATTTTTCGTAAATTTATTATAAATTTTTATGTGCAAATTTGCTTGAATGCAATGGATTTAGGTTAAATAATTTTGCATTATATGGCATAATAGATACATTAAGTGTTTTGGTTGAGGAGGACAAGAAATGTCACAAAAGAAACATGTCATTCCTAGAAATGAATATAAGAGACAAAGACGTGAATTCTTTCATAATTCAGAACGTGAGGAAAGAATTAGACAAGAACGTAAAGAAGACGAATTAAGACGTGCTCATGAAAAAGAACAACAGAAGAAAAACGAACAACGCGTTAAAGAAAATATGCAAAAGGCACGTATTGAAAAATTAACAAAAGAAGAAATCAAAAAGCAGAAAGAAGAATCAAAGGATCATCCAACGTTAGATTTAGATGATGAAAGATTAGAATCCAGTCATGAAGATAAATTTTCTAAAGAAGGTTCATCTATTGAAGATGATGCTCCCTCAACAGAAAATAATGAAGATTCATTTGAAAATCTAAAAGATAACCAAAATATAGATGATTCAGAAGAAATCAAGTATAAGAAAGTACATAATCAATCAAATAAGCTGAATAATAAGCAAGAGAATGAATTCGAAATAAATAAACAACTCGGCGCCGAACATGATGAAAAGGTAGAAAAGAAATCTCAAAATGATAAAAATATACTTAATATCATCTTATCGAAAATTGAAAAGCATTGGCCGATAATCGCCATTGTATTAGCTATTATACTTATATTCATATTAGTTTGGAGTATATTCCAAAATGTTAACCCACCAAATGAAAGTCGTAAATCTATAGAAGAGAAGCAATCTCAAAAAGGTTTTCAAAAACCAATAACAAATGTAATGGAAGCTGTTGAGAAGTCTAAAAACTCTGTAGTTGGTGTTTCTCATGAGGATTCAGATATTTCAAGTAAAACTGAATCCTCTCAAAAAGAGAAAGAAGAAAATAGCGGTGTAGGATCAGGTGTAATTTATAAAGTGGAAAATAACAAAACATACATAGTGACAAATTCACACGTTATATCTAATGATAAATCACCAGTTATTAGTGGTGAAAATGGTAAAAGGTATAAAGGTACTGTAGTAGGGTCGGATCAATGGTCTGATATTGCTGTTGTTACAATTCCTACAGATAAAGATGCTAATTTTAAACCAATTAAATTTGAAGACTCTGATAACTTAATACTTGGAGAATCAGCTATTGTTATTGGTAGCCCATTAGGGGCGGAATTCCAAAACAGTATTTCTACAGGTGTAGTTTCTGGTTTAGATAGAACCGTTCCTATTGATTTTAATGGGGATGACGAATATGATTGGGAAATAAAAGCAATACAAACTGACGCAGCTGTAAACCCTGGTAATTCAGGTGGGCCTATATTAGATGCACAAGGTAATTTAATTGGTGTAGTATCATTAAAAATTGATATGCCTAATGTAGAGGGTATGGCTTTTGCTATTCCTTCAAATGAGTCTGCTGAATATATCAAGAAATTAGAAAAAGATGGTAAAATTAAACGACCAGAAATGGGCATAATGGCTCAAAATTATAAAACTTTAAAATCTGACGAACAATCGCAAATAACACTGCCTAGTAAATATAACTCTGGTATGGTTGTAACTGGTATTGATGAAAAAGGCAATGCTCAAAAAGCGGACGTTAAATTCCTTGATGTTATTGTAGAAATGGATGGCAAGAAAATAGAAAATAACCTTGAATTCCGTAAAGAATTGTATAATAATCATAAGTCAGGTGAAGAAATTAAGCTTAAACTTATCCGAGAGGGTAAAGAAATAACTAAGACATTAACTTTAAAATAAATAGAGGTGACAATTTGTGTCCATTATTAAATACTTTTTTCAAAAAATGACGCCGCAACAAGGTATTGTTTTGTATTATTTGGCCGCAATAATTGTCGCCTTTTTATTATTGAATTTACCTTATGTTGTAAAACCAGGTGTAAATATTGAGCCTGTAGATACTTTATTTGTAGCAGTGTCTGGAGTCAGTGTTACAGGACTAACTCCTGTAGTTATTGGAGAAACATTTACGACTTTTGGACAAGCAGTTATATTAGTCATACTGAATATTGGTGGTATTGGTGTTATGGCTATAGGGACATTGCTCTGGGTTATATTAGGTAAGCATATAGGACTTAGAGAAAGACAGCTTATTATGCTAGATAGTAATTCAACTGCAATGAATGGCGTTGTAAAATTAATATTAGATATTGTAAGAACGATTTTAATGATAGAACTTATTGGGGCTATTTTATTATCTTTTTATTTTTATAAAGATATTGGGTCTGTGAATGAAGCTATACATCAAGGTATCTTTGCTTCAGTTTCTGCCACGACGAATGGTGGACTAGATATTACTGGAGACTCGTTAGCACCATATGCGAATGATTATTTTGTTCAAACGATTATAATGTTGCTCATTATGTTAGGCGCAATAGGTTTCCCTGTTTTAATAGAAGTTAAAACTTATATGAAAAATACTATACCAAACTTTAGATTTTCATTGTTTACGAAAATTGCGAGTGCTACATATTTATTTTTATTTGTATTAGGTACGATAGTCATTTACCTATTTGAATTCTCAAATACATTTAAAGGCGCTACTTGGCACAAATCATTGTTTTATGCGATGTTTCAATCATCTTCAACACGAAGCGCCGGTTTATCAACCATAGATTTAACTCAATTTTCAGAAGCCACCAACTTTTTCTTAGGGGGGTTAATGTTTATCGGTTCATCTCCAAGTTCTGTTGGTGGAGGTATTCGTACAACAACATTTACTATACTAGTATTATACTTAGTTAACTTTAGTAATGGACGAACGACAATTAAAGCTTTTAATCGGGAAGTACATCCGATAGATATACAAAGATCATTTGCCGTTATTTCATTAGCATTAGCTATCACATTTGTCGGTGTACTTGCGATTGTGAGGTTCGAAGATGGAAAACATGATTTATTATCTATTTTCTTTGAAACCATGTCGGCATTTGGTACATGTGGCTTGTCCATGGGTATTACAGATGGATTGCAATTAGGATCGAAAATAGTAATCATGATACTCATGTTTATAGGTCGCGTAGGATTATTATGTTTCGTTGTAATGTTAGGTGGAAAATCAACGCCAGATAAATTCCATTATCCTAAAGAACGTATACAAATAGGTTAGTATTAAAAAAGGAACTTTTCGTTTAGAAATTTTAACGAAAAGTTCCTTTTTATTTTGGGTCTGCTACTGATATTAGAGGTCTATTACATATTTAGTTTTTAGAAAGTGGTAACGAAATAGTAAATGTTGTTCCTTCTCCTTCTTCAGAATGAACGTATATTTTACCATTCCAATCTTCTATTAATTTCTTACTTAAATATAGGCCGAGGCCACTTCCTGAAGATTTCGTTGTGAAAAATGGCTCAAATATGTTTTGGATTGTTTCTTTTGTAATACCTGCACCATTATCTTTAAATTCTAGTGTTATATTGTTATTAGAATCTATGTTCAAATTAATAGTTATATTTGCAGCTGTTGTTTGTAGTAAAGCGTCTTTAGAGTTTTGGAATAAATTTATCAATATTTGTTTCAACTGGTCTTCTGATAAATATGAATAAACAGGTTTATCAGGTAAGTTGAGTATAACGTTGATATTATTCTGTTCAAGTTCATACTCTAAGAATGCTTCCACATCTTGGATTGTTTGTACGATATTAATATTTTTATACTCTAGGTTTGTTGGTTTACCTAAATATAAAAACTGTGTAACGATATCATTTATACGTTCTAGCTCTTCGGTTATAATATTGAAATGTGTATCTAATTTATTTTTATCATATTTCATTCTCGTTAATTCTATAAATCCATTGATACTTGTCAGGGGATTTTTAATTTCATGAGCAGTATTTGCAGCTAATGTCCCTATTAGTCTAAGTTTTTCATTATTTGCTTGTTCTATTAAACGCTCGTGTTCTATCCTTTCTAAGCGACTTTTATACACTAATGCAACGATTGTTAATAATAAAAATATAACTAAAAATATTAATAAACTTGGAATTACTATTCTTGAAATGAAAAAGTATTGTCCAGAAATATTTACCAAGAATGGTAAGTCTTTATATACATAGTTGATGGATTTAGAGTTTTTAAATTCAGGTCCAATTTGATAAATTTCTGTTCCATTAATCGATTGAATATTAATATTCAATCGGTTTGAAATAAGTTTTATCTCATCTTGAAATGCGTTCATATTAATTTCAACAGCTGATGTATAATCTTTATTTTTAACTTTTAGTTGAGTTGTTAAAAGTAGTATATCTGAATTTTTAAGAGATTTCTTTTTAGTTCTTAATTCGTCTTTATTAGAAACTGGAAAACGATGTTTATAAGTTTGATATTCTTCTATATCTGTATAGCCCTTACCTTTAGAGTCATATACAATATTATCTTGATTATCTATTATGTAAATGTGATCAATCCATCTGTATCTCGTGTGATTATCTTCTAAAAATTTATTTATAAAGTCTTCATTATTCGTATTAGATAATATAGTCGTTAAAGACTCTGAAATACTATCTGCTTGAGTAATGAAAGTTCCTATTTTTAAATCTATGATCTCTTTTGTAGCATCTAATCTTTGATGTATCCTAGTGGTATAATTTTTGTTTAATACCCAACCAATTAATACTGAAACAGTTAAAGCAACGATAATATTTAGAATGATTATTCTTTTAAATGATTTCATAAACGTCTCCTACCTCTGTTGATGTTATTCTACCAAATTAGCAGAAAAAAACATAACTCTTTTTAAAAATGGTAAAATAAAATAAAAGGGGGAAAAACATTGAATACTAATGAAACTGTGACAATTGATTTGTTAGCTACTTCTGACTTACATGGACAAATAGGTAGGAAAGGAATAAGTGGTAATATATTAAAAATGGCTACTTATGTTAAGCATAAGCGTAAGACAAATCATCATGTATTATTACTTGATAATGGTGGTATGTTATCTGGTTCAATGTTTGCATTTTACTATGCTCAAATTGCGCCGTATAAACGTAATCCAATGATTAAGATTATGAATGATATGAAATTTGATGCGAGTGGGGTTAGCCCAGATGAATTTAACTTCGGGTTAGATTTTTTAAATCGTTCAATTGCTTTAAGCCGTTTCCCTTGGTTAGCAGCTAATATAGAACATAGCAAAACAAAAGAACCTTATTTTACAACACCTTACACTATAAAATATGTCGATGGAATTAAAATAGGAATTATAGGATTTACTTCAAGCGGTTTAATGGAGAATAAAAATGTAGAATTAGAGAACGAAGTAACTGTTGGAGAATCAATGGTATCAGCTAAGAGATGGGTGAGGTATTTACATGAGAAAGAAAGCCCTGACTTTTTAATTATGCTGTATCATGGTGGATTAAATACTTATACAGATAAAAGTAATTACAGAGCTTATTATAGTCATAATGCTGA
This sequence comes from Mammaliicoccus sp. JADD-157, assembly GCF_049310805.1. Taxonomy (NCBI): domain Bacteria; kingdom Bacillati; phylum Bacillota; class Bacilli; order Caryophanales; family Staphylococcaceae; genus Mammaliicoccus; species Mammaliicoccus sp. JADD-157. The sequence goes on from NZ_JBMOVZ010000001.1 coordinate 692,096, forward strand.
AAATATGATGAAAAGCACTGAAGGTGTGAACGTTATTATAACAGGGCATCAAGAGCATGTAGTTGATATGAAAGTGGCTGAAACTCACTTTATCCAACCAGGAAAAGATGCGACTAATATCATTGATATGTCTATACAATTTAAGAAAAGAACAAATTCTGTAGAAATCATAGATTCTTCTATTAAGCATGTTGAAATTTCAAGTTATCCTGAAGATAGAGACTTATTAGAACTTACTTATTTTGATCAAAAAGCTGTACAACACTGGGCAGAACTACCTGTAGTAGACATGCCAGTTATATTAGATTATAAAGATATAAAAGATTTGTTTATAGAGCCACATGTATTTATTCAATGCATTCAAAATAGTATGCAGAGAGCATTTAACAATGTGGATTTTGTTTGTGCACAAATAGGTAATCCTGAAGGTAAAGGTTTAAGGGGTGAAATTCAAAATAAAGATGTCTATCATTCTTATATTCACACGGATAAGCCAATCAAAATCACTTTATCAGGCAAAGAAATAAAACGTATTCTTGAGAGAACGGCTACAGCATTAAGTAATCAAAATGGTGAAGTTTATTATAACGAGGAGATTCTTGAACCTACATTGATGACCGTTTGGAAAGGGTTTAACTATACAGTTAATATAAATAAACCAATTGGTCACCGCATAGTTATGGAAGATGTTGATTTAGAAAGTGAATATATAGTTGTCATGACAGATTATTTATATAGAAATGTAAAAAATATTATTTCAGGAAATGATTATGTTATGTCTAAAAAGACAGTCATTGAATATATAATAGAAGAATTATCAGAAACTAAAGGTAGAATAGAACTAGACCATCATTTTGAAATCATAAAATAAAAACAACAATCCATTGATTAATTTGGCAATGGATTGTTGTTTTAAATTTTGACTTAAACTTGTATGTTTCAAAATATTTTAACTAAATATAATTACGAGTATGATAATAGCTGCTACTTGAGCTATATATGATGTAATAATTCGTTTCGTGTAAAAATATAAAGTAGACAATATTAATTGAGCTAATAAAATAAATACAAAGATAGGAATATTACCTAAGTATAAAAATAATGAGCTTGAAGCTAATGCAGCGATTACAATTGCAATAATAGGTTGAGATAGTTTTTGTTGCAATTGATTTTGTAATATTGTTCTAATATATAGTTCGTGACAAGGAATTGCGATTACAATAGTTACAAGCATTTGCCATTTATAGAAAACACCAGCGCGCATTAATTCTTTAAATAGTGCTTCATAAGACAGACCACTATAAATGAGTGATAATAAAAGCTGCAATAAGACTAAAAATATTGCGCCAATTAAACCGTACCCAATAGATTGTAATAATCGTTTAGATTTAATTTCTCTTTGGTAAAATATATAGCTTATTCCAGCAATTAGCATAATACCAGTATATAAATACCAGAACACTTCTTTTTCACCTTTCATAATAAATAATAAAATATGAAAGAGGACGAAGCTTGAAATAAACCATATTAATTGAGCATTAATTTGTTTTTTCACTATTATCCCTCATTAGAAATTATAGTATAACGCTTATGGTTTACTACTGTTTTTTCTGGTAATTCCAAACTTTCGAAGTTATCCATAATTGTTAAATCTACGATAACTGAGTTTTCATTAATTTTTTCAACGCGTCCTTTTAAGCCATCTTGAAATTCTATGATATTTCCTACTTCTGCAATTGTCATTTTAATCCTCCTAAATAATACTAAGAAACATTATACTAAATTACCCATACATATAAAAGTAAAATGTGAATATACCTCTATATTATCACAAACATTTCATACATATGATTAATTCAACATATGGTAATATAATATTGAGGCTGATTGGGGAAAAATAAGGAGGAAATATGAATGAAATTTATAAGTAACAACGGTATTACCGATCCAATGATTAACTTGGCTATGGAAGAATATGTACTCACTTCTTTGCCTAAAGACGATAGTTATTTCTTATTCTATATTAACCAACCATCTATAATTGTTGGTAAAAATCAAAATACAATTGAAGAAGTTAATCAATCTTACGTTGAAGAACATAATATCAAAGTTGTAAGAAGGATTTCTGGGGGGGGAGCAGTCTATCATGATTTAGGTAATCTAAACTTCAGTTTTGTAACGAAAGACGATGAAGATAGCTTTCACAATTTTGCTAAATTCACTCAACCAATAGTAGATGCTTTAAATGAAATGGGTGTTAAAGCTGAACTATCTGGTCGAAATGATATCCAAGTAGGAGAAAGAAAGATTTCAGGAAATGCAATGGTTAAACAAAGAGATAGAATGTTCTCTCACGGCACTTTAATGTTGGATAGTGAAATAGAAGAAGTTGTAAATGCATTGCGTGTTAGTGAAGCAAAAATTAAATCAAAAGGTATTAAATCAATTCGATCAAGAGTTGCAAACATTCAAGAATTTCTTGAAGAGCCTATGGATATTGAAACATTTAAACAGCGTATTCTAACTTCAATATTTAAACAACAAGGTAGTGAAGAAGTAGAGGAGTATCACTTAACCCAAGAAGATTGGGATAAGATTAACGAACTTAGTCAAAATAAATACCAAAAGTGGGAATGGAATTACGGTAAAAATCCTAAATATAATTTTGAAAGAAGTCACAAATTTGATAGAGGACTTATTCAAATTAAATTGGATGTTAAGAAAGGTAATATTGAACATGCAGCTATTTTCGGTGATTTCTTTGGTGTAGGGGATGTTAAAGATATTGAAGATGCTTTAATAGGAGTACAACATCAAAAATCTTCTATTACTGAAGCTTTAAAAGATGTAGATGCATTTTATTATTTTGGTGATATCAAAAAAGAAGATATTATTGATTTAATGTTATAAAGAAAGGAGACTATTTTTGATTTGGGTCAAAAGTAGTCTCCTTTTATGTTCTAGTATTTAAATGACAATTCACGATTGTAAATCCTCCAATTGAATTAATTCTTCACTGTATTGATCGAACAATTCATTATTTCGATTTACAAGTGCTTCATCAATTAAAATAGCTAATTCACGCTTTCGATTTTCACGAAGTGCAGAGTCAATAACAAGTTCAACTGATAAATCATTTAAGTTATTAACAAACGTTTCTAGACTTTGGTGTTTAACTTGTGAATATTGTTTCATTTTCAACAACCCCTTGACTTTATTTGTTAAAATTATAGCGTATTTATTTTCTAAATGCAATGAATATTCAGAAATTTTAAAAACTTTCGCTATTTGATTGAAAAGCTAACTATAGACCTCTATATTTATATTATAATTAAGTGTTTGTAATATTCAAACTTTTATGCTCAACCTTATTTTACCATGTGAAAATAATAAAATAAAATATTAATAATGTAAAGATATGTAATTTTTTATTAAAGGAGAGAATTTAAATGTTTAAATTTAAAAAGTGGGATCATATACAATTATCAGCACCTAAAGGATCTGAAGATACAGCAAGAGAATTTTATGCAAATAAATTAGGATTTAATGAAATAGAAAAACCGAAATCTTTACAAGGTAACGGTGGTGTTTGGTTTAATATTAATGATATAGATTTACATATCGGTATTGAAGAGGAATTTAATGCTTTAAAGAAAGCTCATCCAGCTATTAATATTGAGAATTTAGAAGCATTTAAAATTTATTGTGACGAAGTGAGTATTAAATATCAATCTGATGATAGATTTCCGGGCGCAAAAAGGATTTTTATTAGAGATCCCTTTAATAATAGATTAGAGTTCATAGAAAAAATATAGAATTTTAATAAAAAAGTATTGACCATAATTTAATATTTGTATATATTTAAATTAAATAAAAAGAAAAATTACAAGGGGAAGGAGGGAAATTAAATATAGTATAAAATTTTTAATAAAGTAGTATAGTAATACAAATAATTGTAAAGGAGGTCGTCTATGGAAAAATATATTATTAAACAAAATACTGTTTATATACATGGTATAAAAATAGATGATCATATTGTTCATTCTGAAATATGTGAAGCAGGAAAAGATCCGTTTATGGTAAAATCAAAGCCACAAGAAATAATGAATCAGTCATGTCGTTTTTATGGCGAACATTTCAATGAAAGAAAGCAATTTACAAAAAGACTTACGAATATCACAAGCAAACCTCCCATATTAGTTTCACCTATCATTTCTACTTATTTCTTTTGTACGAACTCCGAAAGAACTCCAGAAAATACTTGGTTAAATCTTCTTTATGTTAAAGAATTCATCCCATTAAAAGGTAATAAAACAAAAATTATATTAGAAAAAGCACCTTCCATTATATTTAATATATCTAAACATGTTATAAATCATCAATATTTGAATTGCACATGTTTACATTATAGAAATCATCGTAAAAATTTATTCATTAGAGAACTAAATTCTGTGAATTTAGGGTTAAATCAGGAGGGATATAATGTGCTAGATGTTATTGATTTTTATTTAAATAAAAATAATCACGAAAAATAAATGGATAATAATAAATAATGGGATATGTGACACTAGAAGTGTAAATATTCCGTTATTTATTTTAAGTTTACTCTTGAAATTATGACCATGCTTGATATAATAGTATTTGTGCTTGATAAAATCATATTAATCCACAGTAGCTCAGTGGTAGAGCTATCGGCTGTTAACCGATCGGTCGTAGGTTCGAATCCTACCTGTGGAGCCATGGAGATGTACTCAAGTTGGCTGAAGAGGCGCCCCTGCTAAGGGTGTAGGTCGTTCTGCGGCGCGAGGGTTCGAATCCCTCCATCTCCGCTTTTAATAGTAAGTTACATTAAGTAACATTCGAGAAACCTTGTTAAATCAAGGTTTTTTTATTTTGTCATTTTTGGATATTAAGGCACATTTCAAAAATATTGGTCACAACGTGGTCACATTGGCGCCGATTATATATATTTGTGACCAAAATTGTGACCACTCATAAATCGTTCATGATTTTTCTGAGTTTTACTGTTTCTTCTTTATCTATTTCTTCTAACAAATGACTATATATGGAGAGGGTAGTTGTTACGTTAGCATGTCCTAATCGTTTGCTTATATAATGTATCGAAACACCTTTATGCAATAAATAAGAGCAATGTGTGTGTCTAATACTATGCAATGTATATGATCCTATTTTATTTTCTAAACAGAATTTATTTAAAACTTTTGTCACAGCATTATTAGATATCAAACTCTTACCTGTATTAAAAATATATCCATTCATTTGTATAGGTCTGTCTTTTAAGTTATTAATAAGGTAGCTCATTTCTTTTTCTGTGATTGGAATAGTTCTATCTGAAGTTTCTGTTTTAGTACCTGGCAAATGTAGTAGATTTTCTTTTCTTTTTAAATCACTGTATTTTAATTTTTGAACTTCTCCAAATCGTGCTCCTGTAATTATTAATATATAAATAAACAAATAAGATAATTCTTTTCTATCAGTTACGTAGTTTTTCAAGTTAATATAATTATCGATTGTCATAAACTTTGCACTTTCATGTTGCGCTGATTTGATACCATACGGCTTAGCTTTGTAAGTTGGGTCTTTAACTATTATTCCTTCATTCATAGCATCTTGTAGTGCTGCTCTTAAGCATAGATGTAATTTCTGTACACTATTTGTAGTACGTCCATCTTTTCTAGGTTTTAAATATAATCCTTCACCATATTCTTTTAATAATTCTCTATATTTTAATTGAGTTAGTTTATTAATAGGTAAGTCTCCAAATTTTTCTTCAAATACCTCAATAGATGACTTGTAACGCTGAATAGATTTATCTGATAGTTGTCCTTCCTTGTTAACTTGTAACCAACTCTTATAATAATCAATAAAAGAAATATCGTTTGTTAAGTTGAAACCTTTAGTTAATTGGTTATATATTTCATTACCTTTCTCTGTTGCTTCCTTTTTAGTTGGAAATCCACTTTTACGATACCGGTTTCCGTCATATCTAAAATCATATTGCCACTTGTTTCCACGTTTAGATATCTTCATATTATTCCTCCTTTAAGTAAAGTCCTCGTCGTTATCCGCTGCTTCTTTAATTCTTTTCATTAAATCATCATGAGATTTTGCAAATTCAGTGAGTTTAGGTATTAAGTTTTCTGTATGTAACGAATCATATTGTGGATAGGTAATAATATGCCCATCATTTGTTTTAATTCTTAACCCATATTCAGTTTCTCCTAGAATTTTCATTAAAAATCCTCCTTGTATGAAAATTTAATTTTGAATGAAGTAAATATTATTAAGTGTTATAAAAAATTTATAGATTGTTGACTGGATGGTATACTAAATATATAATTAATAAAAAGGTTAGGATGGGGGAGACATTTATGGATATAATTTATTTTTTAAATGTATTTGTAAAAATATCGAGTTCATTGATATTAATTATTCCTCTTTACTTCATTGTTAATTTTATTCTTGGTAAGATTTTATTGATTTTAAACAAAAATGAGAGTATTACATCTAATCTTTTATCTTTAGTTTTTTCGTTAATAGTGATTTTAAAGATGTTCAATTTCACGGATATATACTAATTAGTATATATCCGTTTCATCTATTTCCTCGTCTTCTTCATTAGCTTTATTGGTTTTAGGTAATTCCGGAGCCTTTATTTCTGCTTGATTTTTTAATTCCCAAACTTCATCACGTAATTTTTTAAGGTCTTCTTGGTTATGGTCATTTGTTTGTTCTACATGTCTATTATGTTCAACGTTATGGTTTAAAAGTGACTCAAGTAAAGGTTGTAAGGCGCCTTTGGTTTCAACAGTTAAACCTTGTACTTCTAATTTTCCTCCTACTAATGCAATCATTATCAGTGCGGAGTAAAATGTATATTTAACTCCATTTTTACCTTTAGCTATTAATTCTTGTTTACCACGCGATCTAATATAAATTTTAGATTCTAATTCTTTTAAATCATAGTCTACACCTTTCATAAACTTCTCAAAAGTCCAAGGTAAATTAGTTAGTGTTTTAAGTGAGTAAGCTGATAAATTTCTTTCTTTATTAACTAAGATTGACATATTAACAGTTTCACCTTTAACATAAAAATCGTATAATGAGGAATCTATTTCATTAGCATAATCATTTGCATTTGAAATTGTGTGTCTAGATTGCAACATTTTAAAAAGTTTTAAATCTAAACTGTTTTTATTTATAGTTTTTACCCATTTAACATCTCGGCGTTTAAAGTATGGACAACTACCTTCATCAATTTCAGTTTCGGTTGGCTTAAGAATTTTAACTTCACTTGTAATTACACCAAATTTTATAGTTTGTGAACTAACCGAAGGAATCATCACTATATCACCTATAGACATTTCTTTATAAAATTTTTTAATAATGTTTAAAGTATGAGAATGTTGTGATTTATCCGGATAATTACTGTTTAGTATATTTATTGCTTGTTTTTTGTTTACATTTTCTAAATATTTTTCATCGGATATTTCATTCCAACCAACACCAATATAATTTTGACTACTGAATTGCTCAAACCAATCTCCTCCCTCAGTTCTAACTAACCAGTATTTACGATTTATAGGTATATTTGGAACTTCATATCCATTTTCCTTGAAAAATGAAATGATTTCTTCATTTATATTTGTCTTTTCCTTCATAAGTTCATTCTCCTTAAGTTATTTTTAATATTTTGCTTCATTGTCTTCCCTTCATCATAATGTCATAGTCATATGCGATAATTTTTAACCATTTATACAATTCATCTTTATTTTTGTGACCAGGATTAGCTAACTTCAATTGATGTTTGTCATTAGTAAATATATAAATATGTGTATCAGTGTGTTTTAAAAGTCTCATTGAAACTCCCCCTTAAATGAAGTATTTCAATCTTTAGATTAATCTTCCTCTTCATCATTAAAAAATGCATCTGCTACTTCTTGTTCACCATCTGTCTCAATAAAATCATTATTACTTTGTTTTAAAGATTCAGCGTCTATATCTACATCTTCTTCTAATCCTAATTTGTCTTTAGCCAAACTATTCATTCTTTTGGCTATTTCTTCTTCATTCCAACCCATCTTTTTCATTTCTTTTTTATAGTCCATAATTGAGTCTCCTTTGAAGATTATTATATAAATATGGCAATTAATATGACGATAGCACTAATCACAAATATTTCTTTGTTCTTATTATCCAATTCAACACCTCATTAACTTTAAAAATATATATGACCTAGTTAAACGCCCATATAAGTTAATTTTTTAAATTGTCTTATTAATTCTTATTTTTAACGGGACTATTTTTATATAAAAGCACCAACGAAGTGGTAAAAATTACTTAAATAATCTTTGACTTGCTACTACTCTTCCAACAATAGTAACTTCATCGTTTTTGTTGTAAACCTGTGGATAGTGGTTAGGGTTATTAGATTCAGGGATAAGGATAATTTGGTCACGGTTGTATCTAACTCTTTTAACTGTAGCATTATAACCATTAACCATAACTACACCAAGCTGTCCGTTTTCTATAATAGAATCTTTTTCAACCACTACAACATCACCTTCTTGAAAAATTTTATCCATACTATCACCTTTTACTTTTAAAGCAAATTCTTCTTTATTAGGCGAGACCTTATCTGTAGCAAAATAAATATGATCAATTAAATTCTCTTCAGAATATATAGGTAATCCAGCAGAAATTTTAGAGACAACAGGTATTTTTTTTACTGGCATGGTTTCAATAGGAGTTTCATCAACTTTAGGTCTATCAATTTCCATGATTTCTTCTGGTTTTATGTTTAAGCCTTTACAAATTTTGATGACGTTTTCTACTTTAGCATTAAAAATACCCCTCTCTAAAATAGATCTAACTGTTGTATAAGCTAAACCAACTTCTTCTGAAAAAGCCTTTACACTACCTGATTTTATTTCCATTAGACGTTTCAAATCTTTTTCTTTAGTCATATTTGTTTACCTCATTTCTAATTTGTACCTATATATTAACATTCGAAAAATCGTATATCAAGTAAAAGTAAAAATGGTTAATACGAATTTTAGTATTGACCTAGTACGAAATTTCGTATATATTATTTATAAGCAATGTATTTATTGCTAAATTTTAAATTCTATAATACGAATTTTCGTATTTAGGAGGAGGTAATATGTTGTCTAATTTAGAAAAGATTAGAAAACAGAAAAAAGTATCTCTAGTAGATATCGCCGACTTACTAGAAGTTAGATATCAAACAGTATCAGATAAAATTAATGGAATTTCAGATTTTAAATTTGGAGAAGCATTGATTATTAAAAATACTTTTTTTCCAGAGTACGAAATAGAATATCTGTTTTCTAGTGAAGAATATGAAAAAAATAACCAAAGGAGGAAAACAAGTGCGAAATTTACTAACAATTCAAATTGAAAATAACTCAGAATTAGGACCAGTAATTTCAAGTAGAACAGTAGCAGAAGAAATAGGCAGACAACACAAACATGTTTTAGAAGGAATCGACGAAATTATTAAAAGAAGTACAGCCGACATTTCGGCTCTAATAATCCCAAACCAATATAAGGCTAGTAATGGTAAAAGAAACAGAGAATATCTCTTAACAAAAGATGGATTCACTTTATACATGTTCAACATTCAAGGACATAACGATTTCAAAATGACGTATATAAATAAATTTAATGAAATGGAAGAGCAACTAAAACAAACAATCGCAAGCTACATGATTGAAGATCCAGTAAAGCGAGCTGAAATTTGGATAGCTGAACAAAAAGAAAAACAGCAATTAGAACTCGAGAACAATATGCATAAACAAAAAATTGCTGAGTATGAACCTAAAGCCTCGTACCTAGATTCTATTTTACAAAATAAGAGTTTAGTAACTATCGGTCAAATTGCAAAAGATTATGGAATGTCAACACAAGCGTTAAACAAATTGTTACATGATTTAAAAGTCCAATATAAACAATCTGGTCAATGGTTACTTTACTCAAATCATCATGCTAAAGGATTTACACATTCATCAACTACTGAAATTGAACATAAAGATGGAAGCACATCAGTAAGAATGAATACGAAATGGACTCAAAAAGGTCGACTATTCATCTATGACTTATTAAAAGATGAAGGTATCTTACCAACAATTGAAAAACAAATTGAAGTGTGAGGAGGAGAACGAATGAAAGATTTACAAGTAATTAAAAAAGCAATCATTCTATACGCTGCTGTAACAGTAATAGAACAATTGCTAAACAAACGAAATGACTCTAATTTTCTTTATCCATTAAAGAAAAAGCATCAATGGAATCGAAATAAACAAACAAGTGATCTAATGGGAAGGTTGTAGAACCAGAAGTTACAGTTACATTTTTTAAATGTAAACCTTGAAACGGTTCTGTATCATCAACTAAATCATCTGTTAAAGAGTGCAAATTACGTTGAATTGAATTATTTGATTTGTTTGTTGTGTATGGTTCGCCAGTAATAATCGAACCATTGACGATTAAGAATAGATCGTCATCGTTCTCGTAAGCTTTTATAGAAAATTTACGGAACGCAGAAATTTTATCTTTGGATTTCATATTTATCACCACCTTAGGTTGATAACTAAATTATACATGAAAGGAGCTTATTTTATGGAAACATTATTGAATCTTGAAATGTTAAACAAATTGATAGACGAGCGTGTCAATCAACGTATTGAAGAAATAAAACAAGAAGAACAACCATTGAATATTAAAATGCCAGAACTTATAAAAATCACTGGATGGAGTAGAGATTTTATTGTGAAGAACATTATCAATAGAAACTATTTTAGAGGGAAAATAGAGCCGTTTAGCAAATTTCCTAAAAATGATAGAGGAGAGTACAGATTCCATAGAAAGAAAATGATGGCTTTTATTGATGAATATTATGAAGAGATTGAAGAGAGAGCAAAGGAAGGTAGAAAACGATGGCACTAGCATGGAACATTATAAAGTATCCAGCATTAACACTAGCAATTGTAGTTGAGTTTTTTATTATATCGTCATTCAGTACTACACCAATTGAACATTCGTTTTTATTTTGGTTGGTCACTGTAGCAGGATTTGAAATGGCTGATCAAATATTTTTAGAACAGGAGGAAATGTAAATGTCATATTTTAAAATAGGTTCACAAGTAACAAAGACAGAATACCACTACGGATTTAAGTTTCAACATAGATATGAAGTTTTAAATCCAGGTTTAATTTCAGTGAGGGTATTTAGTACAAATCATGATTTAGTTTATTCAACAGAACTATTTGTTGAAGATTCAGTGGAAGGTTTGTTTGAAGAAATGAATAATACAATCTTAAGTTGGATTGATGATAATACTAGTGAAGTTGATGCATTGATGGTTGAAATACTACAAGGCAGTAATAGACTTTATGATTTCAAAATTAAAGCTAGATATTAAAAAAACCTAAACCAACGGCAATTGGAATAGGCACAAAGTTAATTAAAAATACACGTACAGAATATCACGAAGGAGGATATTTAGCAATGCAATTAAAATTAAATAAATTAGTTATGGAGAACTTTGCAGGCTTTAAAAATCAAACTTTTGAATTTAACGGCCAAGATGCGGATATTTTTGGACAAAACGGTACAGGTAAAACAACAACAGCTACTGCATTACAATGGTTGCTATTTGATAAAGGATTAGATGGTTCAACAAAATCATTTAACCCAGTACCAGAGAATGAAAAAGGCGAAGAACAGTACGAGTTAATACCCACAGTTATAGCGAAATTTCAGATTGATGATAGATTAATCACACTTAAGAAAGAGTCACACCCAAAATATTCTACAAATCAAAAAACAAATCGTAAAGAATATAGCAGAAGTAGAACAAAGTACCAATATGTGAATGACGAAAAGTTAAATGTTACTGAATACAAAAATAGAGTGGCTGAGATTGTAGATGAAGAAGTTTTTAAACTTATAACAAATCCTACTGCCTTTAATAATTTAGATTGGAAAAAGCGTAGAGAACTATTATTTCAAATAGCTGACAACATCACTGATGAAGATGTCATTGCTAGCGATTCAGAACTTGAGGGATTGAAAGAATTACTTACTGATCATGATATTGAAACAAAGAAGAAGATAGTTGTAGATAAGATTAAACAAATCAATCAACAAATTAAAGATATACCAACACGTATCAATGAAGCATCACATTCATTGGTTGAAGTAGAAGAATTGAACGAATCTGATTACAAGCAGCTAGAAGATAACATTCAAGCACTCGTTAATAAGAGATACGAGTTGCAGAACGGAAGTGCAGAAATTGAGTTACGTAATCAAGTAAAAGATAAACAATCAGAATTAGAGCGAATCAAAAGAGACCACTCATCTACTACTGAATCAAGAATTCATTCACTTATGAATGAGTTTAATGCAGAAGAAAGTACTATTTTGAATTACAAATCAAAAATGAAGAATAACCAAACTCAGATTCGTTATGAAGAAGATAGAAGAAATGCACTTTTAGATGAACATAAAAGATTAAAGTCTGATTTAGAAAAGGCTAAAAATCACGAGTTTGAATACGTTGAAGATAAAATTTGTTCATGTTGTGGCCAGGATTTGCCAAGTGAAAAAGTAGAAGAGGCAAGAGAAAATGCTTTCAAAAAATTCAACAAAGAAAAGTCTCTTGAACTAGAAGTTATTACGGGATCTATTGAAAAAGTACTGGCTGACGGTAAAAAAATTAAACCAACAATTGATGCATTGATGGAAGAAAATAATAAATATCAAGAATTAATAGATGCAGCTACAGAAAAGTCTCAAAGAATTAAAAATAAAATTGATAGCCTAAAATTACAAATTACTGATGTTACACAATCAAAAGAGTATCAGGAAGTTCAAAACAAAATTGGTGAACTCAATAAAAAACGTATGAACATTCAAGAACAAGTAGATGATCGTATAGATGAACTAGATTCACAACTAAATGAATTAAGAGCTGAAAAAGAACATTTAGATAAATTAAAGTCGATTGCTGCATCTAATGAAAATATCGAAAAGCGTATTCAAGAATTAAGGAATAAGGAAGAGGAGTTATTAGACGAGAAAGAAATTTATTCTGGCCAACTTTATAAACTGAACAAATTCACTATTACTAAAATCAATAAGTTAACAGATAACATCAATCAGAAGTTTAAATACGTGACCTTCAAATTGTTCTATACCCAAGTAGACGGAGAAGTTAAAGAAACATGTGAAACAACTGTAAATGGTATTGAATATCACAGAGGGTTGAATAGCGCTAAAAAACTCAATGCAGGATTAGACATCATTAATACATTGTGTGATCACTACAAAATAAATGGACCGATCTTTATTGATAATGCTGAATCTGTAATTGATATCTTACCAACAAAATCACAACAAATTAGATTAGTTGTGAGTAAAGAAGATAACACATTGAGAATGGAGAAAAGCGAATGAAATATGAATTAGGTGACTATGTACAAATTAACAAACGATGGAAGAAGACAAAAGAATATTTGAACGAGGAAAATTTAAAGATTGAAGATGCTGAGACTGTTGTCATTAGAAAGAAAATAGATTGTAAGGAAACTGGTTTTATTGCTGGTTTTAGATATGGATATACACAATCAAAAGAAGTAATGAAAATTCTGGATGAAGGAGCAGAGGTTATTCAAGCATATAATCATCAAGCTATTGATGTATACCTAGTAGCAACAAGAATGAATTGCCTATATGAAGTAAGCAAAGAAGATATGCAATTAATTAAAGACGTGGAGGAATTAAGATGAAACTTAAAGTATTAAAAATAACACTCCTAATCGTCATCTTGGTGGAGGAGATTAGAAGTGTTAGAAAAAAGAAAAAATATGTTATTAAAAATAAATCTAATCATGGGATTAAATTAACATTAAGTCAATTAGGAAATTCAATTGAAAATTATTAATTGATTTATTGAATTCTAGGATAATAAATATCCTCTTTTTCTGAGTAATCAAGTTCCCAATTACTTTTAATAACTATTTTATCTGGTGATTGTATGAACATTATATGGAAATTATTATCATATTTTTGTTCAATAATTTTTAGATCTTCTTCTTGATGAATAACATCTCGTTCCATGTGGTTTTGCCAATTATCTCCTTCTAAATCAAGCCAAGGAGTATCGATACGAAATTCTGATGTTCCACCATTAGAAGGAGCTTTAATAACATATTGAAATGGAAATTTTTGAACATTAACCATTGTGACACCTCACTTTCATAATAAATTAATTTAATTATACACAATAAAGGAGTTTATATATATGACAAATAAAAATGAAGTATTAGTAAAAAATCAAAAAATGGGAGATAACGTCCTAGCTAGAGTTAAAAGCTTAGAAACGCAGGGTGATCTAAAGTTCCCAGAAAACTATTCACCAGAAAATGCTATGAAATCAGCGATGTTAACATTACAAGATTTAAAAGGTTCAAAGAAAGACGGATACAAACCAGCACTAGAGTTTGCTAATCCAAACAGTATTGCTAACGCGTTAATGGATATGGTCGTACAAGGACTAAATCCAGCTAAGAATCAAGGTTACTTCATTATGTACGGAGATAAGGTTCAGTTCCAACGCTCATATTTAGGTACGATGGCAGTTACAAGACGAGTTACTGGTGCTAAAGAAATAAATGCTGAAGTTATCTTTGAAGGTGATGAAGTTAAATATAAAACAAAGAACGGTAAAATCGTCGATTTAGAACATTCTCAATCATTCGGAAACAGAGATAGTAAAAAAATCATTGGTGCATATGCAACTGTAGTATTTGAAGATGAAAGTAAAAACTATACAGAGATTATGAGCTTCGAAGAAATTGAAGAAGCATGGAAACAATCTCAAATGGTATATGATGGCAAGTTCAAGGAAGATGGAACGCATAGAAGATTCCCTCAAGAAATGGCCAAAAAGACTGTGATTAATAGAGCATGTAAGAAATTATTAAATAGTTCTGATGACAGTAGTCTTTTATCAAGCGAAATTAAAAATAGAGACAACAGACAACGTAAAGAGATTTTAGATGCTGAAGAAGAAGCGAATGCGAATAAAGAACTATTAGAATTCGAAGAAGTACCACATATAGAGGCAACAGATGTTACAAATTTTGAAGAAGTTGAAGATATAAAAGAAGCACCTGCACAGCAAACAATAGAGGATGAAGAACCATTTTAATTGATGTTATAGCAACTGGTTCAAGTGGTAACTGCTATCGTATTTCAGATGGCAGAACCACACTTTTATTAGAAGCAGGTGTGAAATATGAAAAGGTGCAAAAAGCCCTTCAATACAGAACAAGAGACATTGCAGGTTGTCTCATCACTCATGAACATGGTGATCATGCTAAATATACAGACCAGTATTTAAAAAACGGTATAAATTGTTATATGACTAAAGGAACAAAGAAGGCTAAGAAAATTGAAAGTCACAGATTGTATACAGTAAAAGCTAAACAGGAAACAAGAATCGGTTCATGGTCTATTTTACCTTTTGAAGTAGAACATGATGCAGCAGAGCCAATTGGCTTTTTATTGCAAAGTACTCAAGGATATAAAGTTTTATATCTTACTGATACAAAATATTGCAAATATAGTTTTAAAGGTTTAACGCACTTGATGTTAGAAGTAAATTATATTTATGAAAAAATACAAGAGAATGTTCAACTTGGACTTGTTCATCAAGGGTTGGCAAATAGGGTAATGGATTCACATTTTAGCTTAGAATATGCATTAAAACTACTTAAAGCTAATGATTTAACTCAATTACAACAAATACATTTGATTCACCTAAGTAATACAAATTCAGATGCACGATATATAAAAGAGCAGGTGCAACAAGTTAGTGGTGTGCCTGTATATATAGGAGGATTATAAATGAACCATAGTACCTATGTAGGAAGACTTACTAAAGAATTAGATATTAAAGAAACTAAAAGTGGGACAAAGGTTTTACCATTCGATATTGCAGTACAACGTGATTTTAAGAACGGTAATGGAGAATATGATACAGACTTTATCAGTTGTCTAGCATTTAATAAAACTGCTGAATTCTTAGTTAACTATGCCAAGAAAGGTTACTTGATTGGTGTTGAAGGACGTATGCAAAATAATAATTATGAACGTGAAGATGGAAGTACAAATTACGGAATGCAACTCATAGTAAAAGGAATAGATACTTCAATACTATTTTTAAACAAAGGTAAAGGAACTAATGAAGAGAAAGACACACCTCAAACTCAAAGAGGACAAAGTAATGCTCAACCTAATGGTAGTAATCCATTTTCAAATGCTAACGGTCCAATTGATATTAACGACGATGATTTGCCATTCTAATTTAACCAGTTTTGGAAGTGAGGTGTGGAGTTATGGCTGGTTGGATTAGTTTGCATAGATCAATTGAAAACCATTGGACCTTTAAAGAAAATAGAAAGTTTTCTAAATTTGAAGCTTGGATTGATATTTTGCTAATGGTCAATCATAAAGATAAAAAAATTGTGTTAGGTAATGAATTGGTCTTTGTTAAACGAGGTCAAAAAATAACCAGCATTAGAAAACTTTGTGAGCGTTGGTCTTGGTCAAATAATAAAGTTAAAAATTTTTTAAAATTATTAGAAGAAGACGGAATGTTGATTGCAAAAAGCGACGCAAAGAAGACGCTCCTAACCGTTGTCAATTATGACATCTACCAACATGAAGATTTAGAAAAGCGACGCAAAAGCGACGCGAATGCATCGCAAGTGCATCACAAAAGCGACGCGAATGCATCGCAAACGCACACAAACAATAATGATAATAAGGAGAATAATGAAAATAATGATAATAAGGAGAATAAGAAGACGTCGAACGTCTACGACTTTTATCAAGAATCGGGATTTGGAATTATTAATCAATACACTGCACAAGATATTACTTATTATCTAGAAAGCTTTGAGAATAATTCAGATGAAATAGTAACTGCAGCATTAAAGCTAGCACTTGATCGAAATAAAGTTAATTGGGGATATGCTAAAGCTATTTTAAAGGATTGGTTAAAATCTAATCTTAAATCAATAAATGAAGTACGAGCATATGAACAACAAAAATTGGCCAACTTCAAAAGTAGAAGTAGCCATAATAATCTCCAATCAAAAGAGAAAACACCTGAATGGTTATTAAGGCAAAAACAAAACAAGCAAGATGAAGTAAATATAAACTCACCAGAATTTGAAGAAAAGAAAAAACAATTAGAAGCAGAAATGCGGGAATGGAGTGAAGAATTTGGGCGTACTACTTAAAGGTAAAACTATTGTAGAAGTATTTGAATTATTACAAGAATTAAAATCAGTCAAAGCAGTAGCAGAAGAAATAGGTGTAACACCAGGCGCAGTTTATGCTTTTAGATCTGAACATAATAAAGCTTTTAAAAGGTTAAAGAACAACGAAAAAGATGAAAAACAAATAGAAGTACAGAGTAATAAAAAAACAAATGATTATTTAAAAGGTATTAATAAATCTAGTGATTTAATCAAAGAAAATGGTCAAAAAATCGAAACGATAAATATAGGAGAAATAACTACTAAAGTTAGAGTGTTAGAAAATGATAACAAGTCGTATGAAAAGAAAGTAAAAAAATTAACTTCTGAAAAGAATAAATTACATGGTCGTATTACATTACTTACTGAAGAAATAAATGCAAGTAATGAAGAAAAAAGAGAATTAAATATAGAGTATCAAAAATTAACTGAAGACTATCAAAAGATTATTGAAGAAAAAAATTCATATGAAAAACAATTAAATGAATTAATAACTGAATCTAACAAAATTTTAGAAGAGGCTAAGAAATACCGTGAAATAAACAAAGAATATCAAAATAAATTAGCTATGCTAAGTGAACGTACGACAGATGTAAGAGAAGATGAATTATTAAAGATTAAGAAAGAATTAGCATTTTATAAAGAACATGCGTTTATGTACTACGAGAAAGCGAACGAAGTATCATGACATGTCATACATTCACTATACTTTTCAAAAGTGGTGTTAAGACATTAGATAAACCAATGGCATCACCTAGACCACGATTTAGGAATGCAGGTAAATTTGTTCAAACATATATGCCAACAACCTATATGAATCATAAAAAATTCATAAGAGAACAAATGCCAGACTTACAAATTGATGATGCAATTAAGCTGACTTTATTATTTGAATTTCCAATGAATAAGTCGTGGTCTAAATCATTAATAAAACGAATGATTCATGCATTTAAAAAGAATAAACCAGATATAGATAACCTTGTTAAGACATTTATGGATGCAGCAAATGAAAAGATATGGACAGATGATGCACTAGTCGTTGAATTACATTGTGCTAAAAGATATGCAGAAGTACCAAAAATCAAAGTGAAAGTGGAGGAATTATAATGAGAAACATTCAATTTGCAGATGAGTTAATTAAAAAAACTTTTGGAGAAAGTGAAGAAGATGGAGTAGTAAGAAAGCAATTCAATGCTACTGATAAGCATGTTACATGGGCAATCGAGTTTTATGCTTACGATGCAACAATTACTTGTACAGTAAGTGAAGCTGGATCTAAATATAAAATTTCTGGAGACAATGTACCAACGGAGTTTATGAATTTACAGTATGAAAGAGTTAATTATGTTAGAGAAGAATTGTTTAAAGATGTCGGAGAAAATCCCGACCAACTGATAATAGAAGATGTTGAGTATGAAGAAAAAAAGGATTTTGAAAATGAAACACTATTTGATGACGGGGAAGAGAAAGTTGAAGAATTATCAAAAGAAGAAATCAAATAAACAAAAGAGTGGCGAAAGTCACCCAGATATTTTAGAAAGAGTACGGGATATTTTGAATAGGGAGTGAATGTAATGAATGAACCATTAAATATCATATTATGGGGCGTGGCTATATTTGTAGTACTTATGCTTTTAAGTTATCTATTGCTAATTGTAATTCTTGGCATAGTTGGTATAGCGAACTTATTTTTGATTGCTAAAGAACATTTGACTCGTAAAAAGAAATATAAAAAAGCAGTCAAACAAACACGTAATAATCAAAAAGAATTTGAAGAACGTAAGAAACGTCAGTTAGAGAATATGAAGTCGGAAAGAGATAAGTTTGATAGCACTAAAGAAAGAGTCGAATCAGAGCTAAACAAACATTTTTAATTAAAAAGATGCGAAATAATTTCAGAAAATTAAATCGATAAGTGTTGATGAATAATAGGAAATATAAGTAAAATTAAGGGATGAAAAGGGATTTAATTATTTTACAAATTATGTCTATAATTATAGTGAATTAATTAATCATTGTAATGATGTTTTTACAGAGGGGGAAATAAAATGTGGAAGTTAAAAGAATTCAGAATATGGGGCAAAGATAGAGAAATTATTAATGATTTTATGAAGGTAAATAAAATAAATCTATTTAAAGTTGTTGGATATAGAGTTGTTAAAAATGATGAATATATACCTAATACAATTATGCTTATTAAATATTGGGAGGAAGATCAATGAAATTATTTGAATGAAACAGTATTGTACTCGAATACTGAAATATTTCAACATAGCGTATGTACAGACAAATCATTACTCGAATGTAAAAGATTTTATATTAAAAAAGATGCTCAAAAAATAGCAGAAAAACATGGTTTTACAGTAAGAAAAGTAGTAGTGAAGGTGGAGGAAGATAATAATGGAACTCAATAAATATCAAGAGGTTGCGTTAAGAACACATAATACTGATTCAAATATAACAGAAGCATTAACTAACTATGCTTTAGGTTTAACAGGGGAGTCAGGAGAAGTAGCAGACATTATAAAAAAACATATATTCCATGGCCACGAGCTAAATAAAGACGAAATAGTAAAAGAGTTAGGAGATGTACTTTGGTACTTATCATCACTTGCGAGTATGTGTAATGTAACGCTAGACGAAGTAGCAGGACATAACTTAAACAAATTAGGAAATAGATATCCAAATGGGTTTAATCCATTGAATAGTATTAATAGAGTTGAAAGTATAAAAGCTGAAGACAAAGTAAAGTATGGTGGTAAAGAATATATTGTGAACAGCGTTTTAGGAAACACATTATTGATAAGCAATGATGTAGATGATCAGCAGGTTAATATATTTGATGTTGAAAAGGTTTGATAGTTCATACTCAGTTATAGCAGGTGGTGAGAGGTATTGTTCGAATGGCTTAAGTTATATCGTGATTTAGATATGCAATACAAAACATTAGAATTAAAGAAAGATATCTGTATTGAAGAGATTAATAGGTGGCATTCAATTAATGATACGCGTGCAGACTTAGGAAAGAAGCATGACTTCCTCTCACGTGTTCAACAAGTAGATAGAATTAGAGAGGAGCTAAATGAATTGAATGAACGCATTGAAAGGATAGAACGACAAAAGAATAAAGTATTAGAATTAATTAACCGCTTCGATGGTATTGAACAGAAGATACTAAGAAAGAAATACATTGATGATATGACATTGCAACAGATTGCTTATGACTTAGGTTATAGTGAACAATATATTAGGAAGAAACATGCTGAATGTATAAAGAGAATTGACTTCATTAATACTTAAGTAGTCAACGTTGTCAACAATCATGCTACACTACCTATTGATTAATCGTGTTATTGTTATAACATAGAAAAAATATATAAAGGACGAACACATTGTGTTGGTCCTTTTACTATGTGATGGAGGAGTGATTGATATTGGTATCATGCGAAGATGTAATCATCCAACTTGTAACAAACTTATTTCACACAATGAAACGTATTGTGATGATCATAAGAAATACACTAACAAAGCTTATAATGATGCAAGACAAAGAAACAATCCTGAATACTTAAACTTCTATAAACGTAAAGAATGGTTAAGTAAAAGAGAGATTGTGTTAATAAAAAATGATTATATATGTGCTTCTTGTGGAGCGATAGCTGAAGTTGTTGACCATATCATTCCAACAAAAATAGATTGGTCAAAAAGATTAGATGAAAATAATCTACAACCGTTATGCAATAAATGTCATAACAAAAAAACAAAAGAAGATTTAAAAAAGTATGGAATGTGAAAATAAGAAAAAAACGAAAAAGTGGAAAAATGAAAAAACAAAAAATGAAAATAATAAGTCCCCCACCAAAATTGACCGGCCACTGATAAAAGTTCACCGGAACGGTGCGGGGCTTTCTTTCGGAATTTTTCCCTTTTTAAAGCTGAATTTATAAAGGAGGTGGTTTGTTTGGCAGGTAGAAAACGTGTTGCGACTGATGTTACTAAGAAAAACTTAACAAAAGAAGAAATCAGACAACGCAAAGAGGAAGAGGAACTATTAAATGTATTCGAAGGAATTCCCGAACGGCCACCTACCTGGTTAAGTAAATTGGCAAAGAAAGAATACAAGCGTATTGTTCCCTTAATGAAAGAATTGCCTATAGCAAACCTAGATTTACAGATTGTTTGTCACTACTGCGAACAAGTTTCGAGCTATTTGGAACTTACAAAAGACATACAAGAAAATGGTCATAATATACCAGTTAGAAATGACGATGGTGTAATAATGAATATTAAGATTAATCCAGCAGTATCAAAAAGATTAGAAGTAGCAAGAGAAATGAGAGCTGCAGCTAGCATGATAGGCATTAGTTTAGATAGTCGTATAAAAATTGTCGCACCTAAGAAAAATGAAGTTGTAGAGGATCCAATGGATGAATTCTTCAACTAATAATAAATTAATTGATCCAGTTACTTTTTATGCAAAAAAAGTGCTAAAAGGCGACATTTTAGCATCAAATATGGTTAAAAGAGCATGTAAAAGGCATATAAATGATTTAAAACGTGAAGATTTAGACTATCAATGGCAACCAAGTAAGGCGCTACACGTAATTAACTTTATTGAGAAGTTACCAGACATTAAAACTGGTGAATGTCATCCACTAGCCTTATTTCAAAAATTTATTGTTGGTAGTATTTATGGTTGGCAGAACGAAAAAGGTCATAGAAGATTTAAACGTGCTTATATTAGTATGGCCAGAAAAAATGGTAAGTCTATCATAGTTGCTGGGATTAATCTTTATGAATTGCTTTTTGGTGAAAACCCTAAATTAGGTAGACAAATATATTGTACAGCCAATGCAAAAGACCAAGCTAAAGTAGTTTGGGAAATGTGTATGAAGCAGTTGAATTCATTAAGAGACAAATCGGCTAAAGTATATAACATAACTAAAATAACAGAATCAAAAAACCTTCTTGCAAATAAGCGTGATGGGTCAATATTGAAGCCACTTTCAAAAGATACAAAGAAATTAGATGGATTTGACCCATATATCGGTATTTTAGATGAGTATCATGAGGCAAAAGATGATTCAATGTTTGAAGTCCTGCGTTCAGGTATGATTCAACAAGTGAATAGATTAATAGCAATCATAAGTACAGCAGGATTCAATTTGAATGGACCAATGTATAAAGAATATGTGTATTGCAAAGGTTTGATGTATGGAAAGTTTGAAAATGATAATTACTTTGTTTACTGTGCAGAAATGGATAATGATGAAGAAATAGACGATGAGAAGAATTGGATTAAAGCTAATCCATTACTTGAAGTTGAGTCTTTTTATGATGTTGCTTTACAAACAATCAAAGATGATATGCAAGAACAAATAGACAAAGGTGAAACACATAAAATTAAAACAAAAAACTTTAATATATGGCAGTCAAACAGTGATTCATCTTTAGTTAATATTAAAGATTGGGAAAATATCAGTGTTGAAAAACCACCTGATATTAGAAACAGAGATGTATATATTGGGGTCGATTTATCTAGACTTAACGATTTAACGGGTATTGGTTTTATATATCCCATTGATAAAAAATATTATATAGATTCACATGTTTTTGTTGGTACCAGGGGAGGCATTGAGGCTAAAATCAAACGTGATAAGATAGATTATCTTGAAATGGTCAATCGTGGTAATGCAACATTAACACGGTCTGAATATGGAGTTATAGATTTTGAACATGTAATTGAGTATTTAACTAATTATGTAGATGAACATAACTTAAATGTCATAGGTCTTTGTTATGATCCATGGCATTCAGAAACATTTTTAACTTCTTTAGAGAAGCGGCAAGATATAAATTGGCCACTTATCGAAGTTGGCCAATCGTTTAAAGTGATGTCACAACCTATAAAAGATTTTCAACTTGATGTATTACAAGAGAAAATAATGCATTCTAACAATCCTGCACTAGATGTTGGTGTGAATAATGCAGTTCTTATATATGATAAAGAAGGGAATTGTAAAGTTGATAAATCAATGTATCGTGAAAAAATAGATAGTATTGTATCAATATTGATTGCATGGACTGAAGCAAGGATGCATGAATTCCAAGAAAATTGGGACGAAATTTACGAAAGTGAAGAATTTGGTTTCTAGGTGGTGAAATAATGAAAATAGGAAAAATAGTAGATTTTTTTAAACTAATGGTTGCTAATATAACTGGCATCCTTTTTTTATTGGGTTTAGCCATGGTTAATATTGCTATGTATATAAAGTTTGGTGAAACAATAGGATTAGTGACAACTGGTTTTACCTTAATATTAATTGCATTGATTATTGACCATGAATCCAAACCAGAAAGGAGGTAGGATGATTGGGGATTTTTATCGGTAAAAGAAGTAGTTCAATTGAGTTGGAACGAATAGATTTAGAAAAAGCTACAAAAATGTTTCCAGGAATTGAAGATGCACCTGTATTAAATGACTATGACGGAGTAGATGCTATAAAAAACACTGACATATTTACTGCTGTAAGTATGTTGGCTGGTGACTTAGCAAGAATGGATATTCAAATTTGGAAACAAGGTGTTCATGAAGAAAATAATTATTTGGAAAAGCTAATTAATGTAAGACCCAATGATTATTATAATGGATATCTCTTTAAATTCATTGTTTTTGCTAATGCCATGTTAACTGGTCACGGGTATTTTAGGATTATTAGAGATAAACAGTTTAATCCTAAGAAACTGATATTCATGAAAACGTCAAAAGTAAATTTAAAAGCTGATGATAATGATACGCTTTACTTTGAATACAAACCAAATCATGAGGAAATTATAAAATTAGATTACTATGATGTGGTTGATATTAAATTTCATTCATTAGATGGGTTTAAAGGCATCTCACTTTTAGAGTCATTATTAAAGACTTTAGAAACTGATCATTATGGTAAACAATTTCTAGGTAATTTCTTGAAAAACGGTACACACGCAGGTGGCATTTTAAAGATGAAAGGTGTTATTGATAATAAAGCAGCTAGAGATAAAGCGAGAAAATCTTTCCATGAACAGTATAGTGGAACTAAAGAAGCGGGAAAAGTTGTTGTGTTAGATGAATCTATGACTTTTGACCAATTAGAAGTTGATACAGAAATATTAAAGTTGATTAGAGATAATAAATCGTCAACAAGAGAAATCGCAGGAGTATTTGGTATACCACTTCATAAATTTGGGATTGAACCAACAAACATTAGTATAACAGATGCAAATTTAGAATACTTATCAACATTAGCACCTTATATGAAAGCTAGCTGTTCAGCTTTAGAATTCTATTTTAATTCTGATTTAGATGACTTAGTTAAAAGATTTAGATTTGATACTTCTGACTTACGAGTTGTTGACTCAGAAACACAAGCAAAGATAGATAAAATAGATCTTGAAGATGGTGTTAAAAATTTGGATGAGGTAAGAAAAACTAGAGGATTACCTCCAATTGAAGGTGGATTTGGTTCCAAACATAGAGTTGATTTAAATCATGTGAATATTGAAAAAGTAGACGAATATCAAATGAACAAATCAACTGATAATAAACATAAATCTAGTTTTAAAGGAGGTGAGGAAGATGAAGAATGAAGAAAAAAGAATCATGAATAGTATTGAAGTTAGAGCAAACCAAGAGACAGAGAAAATGGTTATCGGTGGTTATGCACTTAAATTTAATACTTGGTCAGAAGATTTAGGAGGATTTAAAGAAACAATATCTTCTGAATCTTTAAAAGATACAAATTTAGATGATGTAAGATGCTTAGTTGATCATGAACCTAGTCAAATTCTTGGTCGAAGTACTTCAGGAACCTTAAATTTAGAAGTTGATGAAACAGGATTGAAGTTTGAATGTACATTACCTAATACTACATTAGCAAGAGATATTTATGAAAATATAAAACTAGGTAATGTTAATCAATGTTCTTTCGGTTTTATACTAAATTCAGATGGTGATGAATGGATGTTTGATGTAGAGAATGATATTTACATGAGAACATTAACAAACTTTAAAGAATTAACAGATGTTTCAGTTGTTACGTATCCAGCATATAGAGATACTGATGTAGCACCTGCTCTAAGAAGTATTAAGGAATTGAATGATGAATTTGAACATGAAAAGGTTAAATTAGAACTTGAGTTGTTATAAATCGGTGAAGGTTAACACCGTTAAAAAATGAATCCAGAAGCTTACCGATTATGGTGAAGCTTATTTTTTATACAATTTTAATATAATAGGAGGTTCAATTATGAACAAGAAACAATTACTTGAAGCTTTAAAGAATTTAAGAACACAACGTGATGCCAAGAGAAAAGAAGCATTAAAGTACGTAGAATCTGATTTAAAAAAAGCTAAGGAGCTTCGTGATGAAGTTAAATCGTTTGATGAACAAATAGCTGAAAAAGAAGAAGACTTACAACTGTTAGAAGATTTAGAGGGTGAGAAATCGAAAGATGATCCTAATAACAATAAGCAATCTGAAGATGACGAAGACGATAATTCTTCTGAAGATGAAGGTAATGAAAGCGAAAAACGTTCACATAAACGTAATAATCCCAAATCACCAAAGAATAATGGCGTTATACAACGCAGCGTTTCAGATGCAGTAGCCAACTTCCGTAAATATCTTATTACTCAAAATACGCGATCTGTTAAAACTACAGATGAAGGTGTATTAGTGCCAGAAGAAATTTCTACTAAAATTGAAGACTTCACAGATGAACTAGAAGCATTGGATAAATTAGTGGATGTTAGAAACGTTAAGACACCTATTGGTAAATTCCCAGTAAGAACTGACGAAACAAAGAAAGCTGGTTTACCAACAGTTCAAGAACTTGAGGAATCTCCTGAACTAGGCTTAAGAAAGTTAGGAGAACAAAAGTATGAAATCAATACTCATCGTGGACTGTTAAAAGTATCTTGGGAAGCATTAGATGATGGTGTAGAAGTCGAAAACATTATTGTTGAAGAGTTAGCTGAGGAAATAACGGCTACAAAAAACGGAAAAATTCTTAATGCTTTAAAAGGTTTAACACCAAAAACAGTTACAACTATTGGGGAAATTAAAACGATTCTAAATGTTGAATTGAAAAAGCGTTATGCCAAAGAATTTGTCGTATCAACAGATGTATATGATAAATTAGACCAAATGAAAGATAAAAATGGTCGTTACTTACTTCAAGAGTCTATTACGTCAGCAACAGGATATAGAATGTTTGGTAAAGATGTGCGAGTAATTGATAAAGAAGTAATTGGAGAAAACACAATGTTTGTTGGCTCATTAAAAGATGCGGTTGTTTTATTCTTAAGAAAGCAACTATTGGTTAATTACGAAGTATGGAACCAATACGGAAAAGTATTTTCTCCAATTTTAAGATTAGATGCTAGATTAAAAAATAAACAAGCTGTCGTTAAAGTGGATTTCCAAGTAGATGGCGATTATCCGCATGGTAAAAATGATAGTACAGCACCAAGTATACCAGAGGCTTAATTTAAAAGCCTCTTTTTAATCAATTTAAGGAGTGATTTATATGGCTAAATTCAAGGCATTATTGAAGTATAAAGACTTAGAGGTAGGTAAAGTAGTAGAACCACAAGAAGAGCTTGAAATGACCGTTAAACGAGCAAATGAGATTAACAAAAAACTAAAAGAGCATGGTACAGTAC
Source organism: Mammaliicoccus sp. JADD-157 (assembly GCF_049310805.1). Lineage (NCBI taxonomy): Bacteria > Bacillati > Bacillota > Bacilli > Caryophanales > Staphylococcaceae > Mammaliicoccus > Mammaliicoccus sp. JADD-157. The sequence continues at coordinate 719,178 of NZ_JBMOVZ010000001.1, forward strand.
TTGAGCGAATTGACGAAGTCAAAAAATGAGGTGGTTTAAATGAAAATTACTGAAGAAGATTTTGACTTATTAAGAAAACATTGCAAAGTTGATCATCATTCAGAAGATGATTTGATTAAAGAGTATTACAATTGGGCCTTTGTTGATATAGCTAGTGCAGTTACTAGCAAATACAGAAGCCATATTGAGTGGTTTAAGGGACATCCATTATTTCATAGAGCTGTATTTCCGTTAACAGCTTATTACTTTGAAAATAGAATTGCATATATAGAACGTGATTTAAGTTATGCACCTCAGATGGTATTAAGTACTGTTCATAAATTACGTTATGAATATGCAGTAGAGATGGAGACAATTGTTGAATGAAATTTAACAGTAAAGATTTAAACGAAAGAGTTACATTCAACGAGGATGTCAGCAAATCAATTAATGGATTACCTCAACCACCGAAAACTGAAGAATTGTATAGTTGTTATGCTTGTATTCAAGATTCTAAGGAGTCTGATACTCAAACAAGTATTAATACAAGCAGTAAGTTTATAAAAACTTTTATTATAAGAGACCCTAGAGGTGATTATAAACCTAGTAATAAGCATTATGTCATACATGATGAAGTTAGATATGACATTAAGTATTTTAAGCCAGATTATCGCGATAAATCATATTTAAGAGTATATTGCGAGGTGATATTGTAATGGGGGCTAAAATTGAAAAAAACACAATAGAATCTGGATTAAGAAGAGAATTACAATCTTTTCCGAGATTACAGAATAAAGTGTTAAGAGAAGGTGCTTCTTCTTTAATCCCATTATTAGTTAAAAATACACCTAAAAGTGAGAGAAGCAAACATGCAAAAGATCATGTTGCGATTTCTAATGTCAAAACTGATAGAGATTCTTATGAGAAATATGTAACAGTAGGATATGAAAAAGGATATAGTCACAGAATTCATGTCATAGAATTTGGAACCATGTATCAAAGACCACAATTGTTTGTCACTAAAAGTGAAAAAGAAGGTAGAAACATAGTTAATAAAACGATGGTAAACACTATGAGAAGAGGCATGAAAAAATGAAAAACATTACAGATGAAATATATAAATTATTGGTAAATGAAGATGAAATAACAATTCCAGACAACGTTTTTAAATATATCGTGCCTCAAAACTTTCATGAAACAACAAACCATCCTATTGTTAGAATAACACCATTGCCATATACACCAGAAGATTATGCAGATGATCAGCAATTATCAAGAGAATATGATTATCAAATAGATATTTGGTGGTTACATGATGAACCCTATAAACAAGCTGAAAAGCTTGTTTTTTTATTAGAAAAAATGAATTTTCAAGCTTACTATCGTGAGCCACTTTATGAAATAGAAACATTTTGTTTTAGAGAAATTATCCGTGCTAAGGGCACAATATTCACATTTAAAAATTAGGAGGCATTAAATATGTTAAAAAACTTAAAAGAATCTAAAAGATTATTAAAATTAAATTTACAGCATTTTGCAAGTACAGGTGTGTCAGGCATAGCAATCGGGGTCTCAAACTTCTATTCAGCACCTATTGAGCAAGATGACGAAAAAGGTATTAAATATGGGCAAGGGATGCGTACACGATTCCTACAAGAGATTGAAGTTGATAGACCTCAAGAGTCTGAAGACACATATGGCGATGACATTGTTGCGGCTACAGCAGTATCAAATGGTAAGTTAGAAGTTAAAACTACATTTGTTACAGTACCTTCTGACCAAAAGGCATTCTTATCGGGGGCAAAAAAAGGTTCTGGTGGTTATAAGTACAGTGCAGCAGATATTCCCCCAGACGTAGGTGTAGTATTCGAACGTCGTAATCATGATGGTTCTAGTGAATGGGTTGGGTTATTTAAAGGTAAATTCACACGACCAGGTATTAAAGGACAATCAAAGCAAGACAAAGTTGAATTTCAAAATGACGAAGTAGAAGGTAGTTTCATTGATCGTATTTTTGACGAAGCTTCACATGTAACGGGGTATGATGCAAAAGGTGAAACAAAAGGTCGTGACTATGTATTTATGGAAACATTTGGTAAAAATTATGAGGAATTTATGCAAACAGTAGGTTCTCCTGTAGTTGAAGAAGCAAAGAATGCTATTAAACCAAGTGAAAATAATACAGACGGCAGTAGTAATACAGATAATACAGGAGAAGATAACATTCCTGAAGCTTAAAGATAGAGGACAAATGTCCTCTATTTATTTTTATTTTGGCCAAATTAAAAAGAAAAATTGAGAAAGTAGGAATATAAATGAAACGTACATCAATCGAATTAATTACAGGATTTACAAAGACAGGGAAAATTCAGACGAAAAAATATTTAGCTAAACCAGTTATTACTTTATATGAAACTATTTATGGTTCAAAACTTTCTGCGAAAATGAAAAAAGTATTTAACGACACTGACATAGATGAATTAACTGAAGAAGAGTATGAAAAATTATCTGAAACTGAGAAGAAAGAATATGATCAAAAGATTGAAGAATTTTCTGAGAAAGCAGAAGAACAGTTTGAAGTGTTAGATGAGGTTTTCCAATTTATTTCAGAAGCATTTGATAATCAATTTACTCCTGAAGAATTACAAAAAGGACTTGAAAGCGGACAGAAAGGTTTTGAAACTTTAGGTACTGTTCTTAGAAATATTACAAGTGGCGGAGAACCAAGTGATACAAAAAAGTTCGTGGAAGAGAAGGAGAAATAACTCCTGAAGATTTAACGGAAGAAGGAGCATATAATAATTACATGAAAATTGCTAAAAAGTTAATTGATGAAGGTATGGATCCTGATAAAGTTGCAAACATGCCCATTCATTTCTTTTTAGAAATTGTTGAATCACGTGTTGAAACAAAAGAAAAAGCTAAAAGTTTTAAAGATATTTTTTGATAGTCACTCATTTTTGAGTGGCTTTTTTATTTATAAATTTTTAGAGAAAGGAGGAATTACATGGCAAGTCCTATAGGTAATATGGTCATACGCGTTGATTTAGACGGTTCAGGCTTTAATAAAGGAGTAACCGGTCTTCAAAGACAAATGAGAATGGTTAATAAAGAAATGTCAGCTAATTTGTCACAATTTGGCCGATATGATAATAGTTTAGAAAAATCTAAAACCAAAGTTGACGGTCTATCCAAAAGGCAAAGAGTTCAAAAAGAAGTCGTTAAAGAACTAAGACAAAATTACGATAAATTAAGTGCTGAAACTGGAGAAAATAGTGCTAAAACTCAAGCTGCAGCTGCTAAATATAATGAAGCTAGAGCTAAATTAAATCTATATGATCGTGAATTAGAAGAAGCTACAAAACATATGAAGTCTTTACAAGACCATCAAAGAGCCCTAAATACTACTCTTGGTAAATTAGGTAATAATTTTTCTAAGTTTGGTCCCCATTTAAAAACCATGGGGGACGGAATGAAAAGTATTGGTCGCTCTATGGGATTGTATGTTACAGCTCCTATTATAGCCGGTTTTGGTGCTGCAGCTAAAACGAGTATTGATTTCGACGATTCTATGAGAAAGGTTAAAGCAACGTCAGGAGCGACTGGTAATGAGTTTAATCAACTACGTAAAAAAGCCTTAGAAATGGGTGCTAAAACTAAATTTAGTGCGTCTGAAAGTGCGGATGCTTTAAATTATATGGCACTTGCTGGTTGGGATTCAAAACAGATGATGTCAGGTATAAGTGGTGTTATGGATTTAGCAGCAGCTTCTGGTGAAGACTTAGGTCAAGTAAGTGATATTGTAACAGACTCTTTAACAGCTTTTGGAATGGAAGCTAAAGATAGTGGGAGATTCGCTGATGTCCTAGCACAAACCAGTTCTAAAGCTAATACAGATGTAAAAGGATTAGGTGATGCCTTTAAATATGCAGCACCCGTTGCAGGTGCTTTAGGTTATAGCGTAGAAGATACTTCTATTGCAATAGGTTTGATGAGTAACGCAGGTATAAAAGGTGAAAAAGCTGGGACAGCATTACGTACGATGTTTACTAACCTATCAAAACCGACAAAAGCAATGAAAGACAAAATGGACGAACTCGGCATATCAATTACTGATAGCAATGGAGAAATGTTACCAATGCGAGATGTAATTGATCAGTTGAGAGGAAAAATGAGTGGTTTATCTAAAGATCAACAAGCTGCTGCTGCAGCAACTATATTTGGTAAGGAATCAATGAGTGGTGCATTAGCTGTTGTTAATGCTTCAGATGAAGATTATAAAAAGCTTACTAAGTCAATAGATGGATCAAAAGGTGCTTCTAAGAGAATGGCTAATGAAATGGAAGGTGGAGTTGGTGGTTCTCTTCGCAAAATGAAATCAGCAATTGAATCATTAGCTATTAGCATAGGTGATGTTTTAGCTCCTTTTATTAGAAAAGTAGCTGATGGTATTGCAAGCTTAGCGACGAAACTTACTAATATGCATGGTTGGGTACAAGGGACAATAGTAGCATTTGGAGTTTTAGTTGCAGCAATAGGACCTGTGCTTTTTATTTTTGGTGCATTTATAAGTGTCGTGGGAAGTGCAATGACCACATTAGGACCACTACTGATTGGTATTTCAAAAGCAGGCGGATTAATGGCGTTTTTATCCGGAAAAGTAGCTACAGCTGCTAGACTGTTTCCAACATTAGGAACAGCGATTAGCTTTGCAGGTGGTCCTTTATTATGGATTGTTGGAGGTTTAACAGCTTTAGGTATTGGATTTACTGTAGCATATAAAAAATCAGAAACATTTAGAAACATTGTTAATAAAGCAGTTTCAGGTGTAATGAATACTTTTAAAGCAGCTAAGATTGCACTTCAAGGATTTTTCCAATTATTTAAAGGAAATGGCCAAGATGGTGTTATAACACTATCAAAGATATTACCACCTAACGTTGTTGTAGGACTAACTAATTTTGCAACTACTGTTAAGAGAGTATTCTTCCAAGTTATTAATGCTATTAAAGCATTTGGATTACAAATCGGACAACAACTTTCTGCTTTTTGGAAAAAGAATGGTACAGAAATTACACAAGCCGTTAGAACTATTGGAAATGTAATTTCAACAGTTTTCAAATTTATATGGGGTAATATAATCCAACCAATTATGACGCTCATTTGGAATTTGATGAAATTATTATGGCCAGCCATAAAAGCATTAATTGTAAGTGTTTGGAATAATATTAAAGGCGTGATACAAGGTGCTTTAAACATTATTCTAGGAACTATCAAGATATTTAGTAGTCTTTTAACTGGAAATTGGAAAGGTGCTTGGAATGGATTAGTACAAGTTCTAAAAGGTGTAGTTCAATTAATTTGGAATTTAGTACAACTTTGGTTTGTTGGAAAAATTGTTAAAGTAGCCAAACTGGGCATTACCTTATTGAAAGGTGTTTTCACAAAAGGTTGGACTTTTATAAAGAACTTCATAGGAAAAACTGCTCAATCTATTTGGAATTCAGTTAAACAAAAGTTTTCAGGTCTTAATAAATCTATAAAATCAATCGTAACTTTCATAAAGAAATGGCTTTTTAATACTTGGGCAGCTATTAAGAAGTCGGTAGTTAATCAAGCACAAAGTCTATGGAGTGGAGTTAAATCTAAGTTTAGTAGTTTATGGAAATCAACAAAATCTATATTTACTACTTTGAAAAATTGGACACAAAAAACTTGGTTAAACTTGAAAAAATCAGTAGTTAATACTGCTCAAAATTTATATAAAAACGTTAAAACTAAATTCAATAATATATGGAAATCAACTAAGCAAATTTTTAGCAATTTAAGAAAATGGACTGTTAATACTTGGAATAAATTAAAAAATGCAATTGTAAAAAAAGCGCTCGATATGTGGAATGGTGTTAAATCAAAGTTTACTAGTTTAGCTAAATCTACCAGAACTATATTTACTAATTTGAAAAATTGGGTCACTAACAAATGGAAGAGTTTAAAAAATAGTGTAACTAATTTAGCTAATGGAGCTAGAGACAATGTAGTTAATGGTTTTAAATCCATGTATAACAAAGGTAAATCCTGGTTGAACAAATTGAAAAACTTTATTGGAAATTCAAAAGAAGCATTTAAGAAAAAAGCAGCAAGTCTTGGTAAAGCTGCAGCAAATGGAGCTATATCAGGGTTAAATAAAATGATAGGTGGAATCAATAAGATTTCGAAAGCTATCACTGATAAGAATTTAATCAAAAAAATACCTAAGTTATCTACTGGTACAAGTGGAGCTATTAAATCGCCAACTGCTGCAATAGTTAATGATAAAGGTCCTGGAAATGGATCTGGTCCAAAGGGACATCAAGAATTAATTGCAAGAAGTGATGGTTCTATACATGCTCCAATTGGTCGAAACGTATTAGTAGGTTTAAATAAAGGTGACTCAGTAATAAATGGCCGGCATACTCAACAACTTGTGAGAACAGGTGTTATTCCACAATTTCATGGTGGTAAGAATTCAGAAAAAGAGAAAGATAATATTCTAAGTCAGGCTAAAGATTGGGCTGGAGATAAAGCAGGAAAGTTTGGCGCAGATGTAATGGACACAGCTCATTCAACAGTTGATAAAGGTAAAAAAACCGTAAAAGCAGGTGTAAGTGCTGCAAAAAAAGGTGCCTCTTATCTAGGGGACAAAATCGGTGACGTTTGGGATTATGTTAAAAATCCTAAAAAACTAATAGATAAAATGTTAGGTAACATTAATTTTGGAGGCAGTAAAGCAAATGCTACTATGCGCATGGCGGGCGGAGCTTTCAATAAGCTTAAAAAGTCTTTAGTAGGAAAAGTTAAGTCGTGGTTTGAAGAAGCTGAAGGTGGAGACGGTGATGCATCTTGGTTATTTAAACATGATATTTGGCAGAAATTCGGAGCTTATACTGGAGGATTATCTTTTAATGGTGGTAAACACTATGGTATGGACTTTGGAATGACTCCAGGTACACCGGTTTATGCTGTTAAAGGTGGTAAAGCTAAAGTATTTAGTGATTACGGTGGTGGTAAATCTGTACAAATAAAAACTGGTGCAAACGAATGGAACTGGTATATGCATTTATCTAAGCAACTTGCTAAAACAGGTCAAATGATAAGTGCAGGTCAAAAGATAGCTTTATCAGGAAATTCGGGTGCGTATACTAAAGGTTCAGGTCATTTACATTTCCAATTGATGAGAGGTAGTCATCCTGGAAATGATACAGCTGTTAACCCTGAAAAATGGCTGAAGAATTTAAAGGGTGGAAGTAACAAAGCAGCAAGTAAATGGGCACCAGATATTAAAAGAGCGGCTAAACGTATGAAAGTCAACCTTTCTAATTCTGAATTGAAAGGAATTATTGCGCAGATTCAACGTGAATCAAATGGTAATGCAGGGGTTACTCAAGGGAACATTGGAGACATTAATAACTTAAGAGGAACACCAGCGCAAGGTCTACTCCAATACGTACCAAGTACTTTTAAAGCTTATAAAGTCAAAGGACATAGCAATATAAAATCTGGTTATGATCAACTACTTGCTTTCTTCAATAATAGTAATTGGCGTAAAGATTTACCTTATGGAAAATCTGGTTGGGGGCCAAGTGGTTCAAGAAGATTTGCAACTGGAGGTAAAGTCTGGAATGGGCTATATCATTTAGGAGAAGAAGGCTATCCTGAATGGATTATACCTTCAGACCCTAGTAGAAGTAATGATGCATGGAAGCTCTTAGCTTTAGCAGCAAATGACCTTGAAAAAACTTCTCCTAAAAATAAAAGGCCTAATAATCTACCTAATCCTTCAAACAGTTCAGGTGGCGTAAGTTCAACTATTGAACAAAAATTTGATGTACTAATTGGTTTAGTTTCTAAACTAGTATCAACAAATAAAGAAATATCGAATAAAGATTATGAACCAGTTATCGATAAGTATTCATTTGAAAATGAAGTATTTAAGTTGATTGATAAATATGAAAGAACTAAAAAAAGACAAGGCAGATATAATCCAGCAACTTAATAGGAGGTGCATAGATGCTTGATACAATTTTAGTTAACAAGAAAAAGATTGATTGGTTAGTTGTAGAAAGAGGGTTTAATATACCCTCTTTTAATTTTGCTACCGAAAGAGAAAAAGTAAATGGCCGTCCAGGGAGTGTTAGGAAATCAAGAAACATTGATGAATTAGAATTTGAATTACCTTTAATAGTCCGAAATGACTATTTATCACCTGGTGGAAAGAAAAAGCATGATGAAATATTAAACGAATTAGTAAAGTTTTTTAATTATGAAGAAGAAGTTGAATTAAGATTTAAATCACAATCTTGGTACTGGAAAGCAACGTTTGACGGACCAATAGAAATCCCAAAGAAACCTAAGGAATTCATTAAATTTTCTATAAACGTTATACTGACTGATCCTTTTAAATATTCAACGAATGAATATACAAACACAGCTATATCTGATGAAGTAGCTATTGTGAATAAAGGCACTGCAGATACACCCGTGGTTATTGAAGCCCGAGCTTTAAAGAATAGTACAAATTTCCTTGTAGCTAAAGGCAAAGACGGTGTTGCCGAAGATTATTTCATGATTGGTAAATCAGAAGATGCTAATAAAATAAATAAAGATGAAGAGCCTTTTTTATTTAATGATGAATTTCATACAGGTATAGGTAATTGGGCTTATGTTGCTGCTAATACGACATTTGGCAACCTGTTAGATGGTGGAGATGCCAATGGTGGTCGGTTTGGTGTTTCAGAGTTAAAAGAAAGTATTTATCCTACAGATTACGGAACAACAGTTGCGACTAATTGGCATGGAGCTGCTATATATAAATCGCTAGGAAAAAGTTTAGGAGATTTTAGAATAAAGTTCAAGGTTTTAGTTAGGCATCATGCTGGAACAGGTCCAGGAAAAGGATTTACTTATATAGTAGATGAAAATAATAGAACTTTATTTAGTATAGGTTACGTTAATACTTCTACAAGTAGAAATTTTGGTAAAATCATTGCTTATGCTTATAACGAACATGGAGAAGCAAAACGGATATATACACGAGAAACACCATTTAAATTATTAAAAATAGATAATATACATGTGTTTATGACATTGGAACGTAAAGGTTCAGAGATTTATATTGAAACTTGTAAATATGATTACGCAAAAGATAGAGGTAGGAAAAAACCTCTAGACAAACATTCAAAAACGTATAAAGATAGTGGGAACTTTTATCAACGAAAGGCTCGTATTAGTCAAATATATATTGGTAAATCGGCGAAATACGATAAACGAATGTATGTTAATGCGCTAGGATATTCCATTCAAGAGTTATTACCTAAACAATCAGATGTAACACCAATTGTGATAAGAAAAGGAGATTTGATTGTAATTGATACAGGTCAAAACCTAGTTACGCTCAATGATGAAAGTGTCCTCAAAATGAAAGACTTTGGCTCTAATTATTTTAATGTAGATAGTGGCTTATCAGAATTAGTAATAGAACCTCCAGGCATTTTTGATACAAAAGTAATCTGGCGAGATAGATACCATTAGAAAGGAGGTGCAACAGTGATACATGTATTGAACTTTAATAGTGAAATTATTGATTTCATCAGTAAAGATGATTTAGCAGTGATACGTGCTGAATACACAAGAAGTAAAGAAAGTAAAAGTGAAATGCTTAACATCACCTTACTATCTGAAAGAGCAGAACACTTTAAAGAACGAAACAGAGTTATTATTCAAGATAAAACTAACGCCTACCGTGAATTTATCATTACTAGAATAGAAGAAGAAGGTAACTATTTAGAAGTAGAGTGTGATGCTTCTTATGTAGAAGACATTGGTAAAGCTAAGCCAATACCTGCTGGCAAATTTACTAAGATGACAATTAATGAAGCTTTATCTGAAACATTAAAAGATTCAGGCTGGGAAGAAGGGTTATGCGAATATGGTGGCGTTAGGTCCATGTCATGGACATCTGCTAGAATGCCCTATGAAATGATTAGTCAATTAACAACCACATATAAATTGGAACCCGACTATGAAATAGAAATTGAAGGTAATGAAGTAGTAAGAAGAAAAGTAAACATGTTAGAACCGAAACCTTTATTTGAAGGAAAAGAAATTGTATACGGTAAAGATTTAATCTCTATGACTAGAACAGTTGATATGTCTGAAGTAAAAACTGCTTTATATGCAGAAGGACCAGAAAAAGAAGACGGTTCAAGAATAAGTGTGGCTATAGTCGATAAAGAAGCACAAGAACAATTTGGACTACCTGAACGTTATTTATGGGGTTTTTATGAACCTGAATCCGATGATCAAGATATGACACTTGAACGCCTTACAACTTTAACTAAAACAGAATTGAATAAACGGAAGGCTTCAGCGTTAAGTTATGAAATTGAAGCATTTGATTTAGAGAAAGAATATCCACATGAAATCATTAGATTTGGGGATATTGTCAGAATTAAAAATCCAGACTATACACCAAGCTTATATGCTGAAAGTGAAGTTATTGGTTTCACACATGAGTTAATATCTGATGAACTGACTTGGAACTTTGGCAATATTGTTGAATATAAAGAGGATGATTTACTTAAATATTTCAGAAGTCGCTTAGAAGAATTAGAAAAGAAAATGAATAATGATATTAGTAATGTTGAAACCATTATTACTGATCGTATAGATGATGAAATAGAAAGACTTCAAAGAAAATTACATCGAGGTCCTACGCCACCCAATAATCCTGAAGAAGGTGATTTTTGGTTTGATACATCGAATCCAAATGTTGCTGTATTAAGAGAATTTGTAAATGGAGAATGGAAACATGCTTCTGCGCATGATGTGGAACAAATTGGTGGGTTAAGTAAAGAAGTCATCATTTATCGACAGGTTTTAGAAGCATCACAGGTTTTAAGTGTTGAAATTGCTAACCAGTATGAAAGATGCAATGTCGCTTTAAATTCGGAGTATTTAGTTGATCTAGATGTGAAAAATAAATTACAAAGTGCGTTAAATGATATGTTAGCTCAATTACAAATTGTGATTGACTATAGCGATAGTATGACAGAAGAAACTGCAACTATAGGGAGATTAATGGATTGGCAAAGCGCTTTAGTAGATTTAAGAACTGAATATTATTTCATGCTAGTAACTTTAATTGACGCTGAGAAATCCATTCAAGAACGTTTGAAATATTTGCAATCTCAATATACAGAAGAGAAATTTAATGAGGCAATGCAAAATGTAGCTGATAAGTTTGGTTTTGAATATACCGAAGATGGTTTTCTTGTTGGAGAAGGGTCACTAATCAGTGGTGCAATTCAAGCATTGCGAGACGACACGGAAGAACAATTTAAACAAGTTGTTAAGAGTGTTGATTATGAAACGGATAAGAAAGGCATTATTGAACGCTTAAATGGTGCTGATAGTGCAAGAGAACAGTTAAACAATTTAATTAAAGATCGTGTAACTTTGACTGAGTATAAGAATATGAAAGTTGGAACTGAGAATTTACTCATGGCAAGTGCTCTAAAAACTAATTTTAGCAACTCACTCAATTATTCTAACGTTCGTTATTCTTTAACAAAACCTTTAGAAGTTGGTAAGACTTATACATTTACGGCGACGTTTACAATAAATGATGAGATGCAAGATGCAGAAACAACTATTAGACCTTACACGCCGAATGGTATAGAACAACGGGTAGATATTATACAAGGTAAGATATCAAAATCTTTTGTAGCAACTGTAGAAAGTACAGAAATGATTGTATATAAAGATATAGCTGGTTCTCCAACAACGAGAACAAATGTGAAAGTAATAAATGCTATGTTAGTTGAAGGTAACAAAGCAGGGGATTATTCACAAGCACCAAAAGAACAAGAAGAACGTCTTGAAACAATGGAAACTAGTATTGAACAAAATGGTAAAGATATCTCATTAAAAGCCAGTGAAGAAGAATTTAATAAAACAAAACAAACCTTATCAAAGACATTATCAGAAGTTCTGATTAACACGACAACAGGCGTCACACTTTCTTATGACGATAATGGTAATGTAAATGACTTAAATGTTGGACCAAGTGGCGTTAAAATCAATGCCAACATATTTGAAATTAATGACGGAGATGTCATTGTTAAAGATGGTGTCACGACGATTAAAGATGCTTATATTGATAAATTATTTTCAAAACAAGCTACAATCAATTATTTGAATAGTGTCGATATTACTGCAAAACGTATCCAAGCAGTTGATAATAAAGCAACTGTCAATATTGAAAATGGCACAATTACCATGGATAGAACTGATGGTCATAAACTAAATATAGGTATAAACGGAATAGAAATGATTAATCCAAGTGGCTCAACACGTTTTAGTATGGATAGATTATTGGTAACAAGCGCTGCATTAGGTACATCTAATTCCAATGTATATTTAGCGGCTCAACAGGGCTTTGAAGTAAGAGCGGTAGACATTACACAAATACCTAGTGATGGAGCATGGGATAGTTATAGATATGTACCACTTAGAGCCGATAGTTTTATTGGTAATAAGGTAATGACTAATGGTGGGACTAATCTTTACTTGGGTAGTGATGCCGAAGTACGAGTGACATCTCGTGGTGGGTATAATGGAAACGACACAATATATAGAGATGTCAGAGCGTCAGGTTTTAAAGGTAACTATTTAGACTCTAATTATGTTACGTCAGGTCAACATATTTATATAAGACCCGAAAGGGGTTCAGAGGTACGTTTTACTGTAAGAGAAACAACAGATAACTATGTTGATATAAGAGGTGCTACTGGTTGGCTTTCTTCGGTTTCACATAGAGATGCAAACGCACGATTTTATATAGGTAGCGATAATGGCGTTAGAATCACTGGTCGTTCTTTATATAATGGTGGTGATGTTATTTGGCGCGACCTAGCTGCCAATGGACTATATGCAAACTTCTTAGATATCAACCCAAATACTAATGCCTCAAACCTTTATCTAAGAGCGAATAACGAAGTCCGTATTACAAAGCGGAATACAACAGATAGCTATATACCTATTAGAGCAGCAAGTGCTACCTGGACTTCATCAGAACAATATAAATATGATATTGAAGAATGGAACGTTGATGTACTAGATCATTTAGTTAATCGTATTAAACTGTACAGCTATAAATTAAAAGCTGAACAAGATAATGAAATAGAACGTGTAAGACATGGTGTGATTTTAGAAAGAGAAACACCAGAGGAATGGAAGAATGGTGATGGTGTAGATTCGTATGAAATGACAACGTGGTCCATTAAAGCCATACAAGAATTAGCCAAGAAAGTTAAAACTTTAGAAGAAAAAATGGAGGTATAATTATGAACGAACAAAACATACAAGCGAATCAAGACTTAGTGGTTAATAATTTATTACAGGAAATTGCAAGGTTGTCTCATGAAAACGCAGTTTATAAAGCAATTATACAAGAACAAAATAGCCAAGGTAACCAAGAGCCTACTCAAAGTGAGTAAGGTTCTTTTTTATAAAAAATTAAGGAGTGTTTCAAATGGAAATGACAATTACACAGTATTTTTTAGTAGAACGTGATGAAACGGGAAGAGAAACTTGTTTAACTAAGAATTATGGAAATGGATTTAACAGAGGTGGTACACCACAATCAGCACATAAATTTAATAAAGAGTCAGATGCTAAATCAGCTTGTACAGTGCAAAATACGTTAGCAGTTCTATTTGGTAATAATACTTTTACCTATTATGTAGAAGAAAATATTACGCGCAATAAAAAGAAAGAAGATGGGCAAGATTATGTAGAAGAAATTGAAAATACGGAGCAAACAGAATAAATCACAAGGCGCTTACTTAGTAGGCGTCTTTTAAATTTAAATGTATTCGGTAGAAAGTAGGTGCCAGAGTGATAGACAAAATGAGTTCTGACGATTTAAAAGACACTACAAAACTAAAGCTCGTTTTATCTGAACAAGATGACAGAATAGAAGATTTAGAAAAAAGTGTGGATGATGAAAATAATGGTCTTAAAGCAACAGTGAAATTGATGGCCAACGATCATAATAGATTAAAAGAACGTGTTGAAAAAAGAGAAGAAAAAGACAAAAAAATGTTAGAAGCACAAAGTGATTTTAGAAAGTTTATAAAAAATACAGTAATTGGTGGTGTGTTAACAACATCAGTTGGGGCTGTAGTTGCTTTTGTGTTAAAAGCGCTCGGCATAATGTGAGGTGATAAAAATGAATATAAAAATAAGCAGTGTACGTCGAATCTCTCTTTTTTATCTTGTATACTTCACGGTTACTTTATTTCTTTCTCCAGACTTATTTAATAATGAAAAATCAGATTTGTATAAATCGCTACTTAGGTTAATTCCAAGTCAAGAAGCTTGGGTAACAGTTGGTTGTTTAATAATAGTAGCAGATATTATATCCATGTTCTTTAAACATTATTATTCAGCAATTTTGATGAACTTTATATATGGTTTGTTTTTCATGATGATTTGTTTCACTTATATAATGGTCTATCCAAACATAGGAGCAGGGATATTTTTAGCTGTGAGTTTAACTAATTTTCATGAAATATTTAAAGACAGTAATAAGTATGAAGACATAAAGGCAGAAAAACTTAAAGAAAAAATAAATGGAGAGGAAGAGATAAAATGAAGAATGTAGACGCAGGAACACTCACAAGAATTATTGTATTAATGTTAGCTTTAATTAACCAAGGGTTAGCTTTAAGTGGCTTTAACCCTATACCAGTAGACGAAGATGCACTTTACCAATTTATATCAATGGCGTTTATGGGTGTAGCGAGTATTTGGGCATGGTGGAAAAACAACCCTGTAACCAAAGAGGCTAAATGGGCTGAAGAGAAGAAAGATAAATATAAAGCTGAAAAGAGAATGGCTAAAGCATCAGGATATGCGCCTGTAACAGAAGAACCAGTTGACGGATTAAAAAATAAATAAAAATTTAGGCAACCTTTTATAGGTTGTCTTTTTTAATGAGGTGAATTAAATGGCAGTTACAAAAACAAAAGCACAAGCCCATGCTTATATGAATAAGTTAGTGGGTAAAGGTTGGGACTTTGATAATGCTTTCGGTTGGCAATGTTTTGATTTGGTTAACTTTTATTGGAATTATTTAACGGGTGGTCAGTTATACGGATTATATGCTAAAGATATACCATTCAAAAATAACTTTAATGAATTAGCAACAGTGTATAAGAATACACCTTCATTTTTACCACAAAAAGGTGATATTGTTGTTTGGAATGGTAACTGGGGAGAAGGTGCAGGGCATGTAGCTATTGTTCAATCTGCAAATATTAATACTTTTGTTTCACTAGATCAGAACTGGTGGGGTGGTGGAAGAAATAAAACAGAAGTGGCACAATATATTAGTCATACGTATGATTTCCCTATGTATTTCATTAGGCCCCATTACAAAGCTAAATCTACAGTTAAAGATAAAGTGACAAGTGTTGTAAAACCAAACACTAAACCAAAGACTAAGAAGAAATTTGTACTTGTTGCAGGTCATGGTTATAACGACCCTGGTGCTACAGGTAATGGTACGAATGAACGTGATTTTATCAGAAAAAATATCATTGATAATGTAGCGAAGTATCTAAGACAAGCTGGACACACAGTAACGTTATATGATAAAAAACAAGATATGTATCAAGATACGGCTTACGGCTATAATAGAGGCGATAAAAAGAAATATGGTCTATATTGGGTTAAGAATAAACTAAAACCAGACGCAGTAATTGAGTTTCACTTAGATAGTGCAAGTCCTAGTGCTAGTGGTGGCCATGTTATTAAAAATGCTTATGTAGCTGATAGTATTGATAAAGGATTACAGAAAGCGTTAGAGGAAACAGTAGGTACAATTAGAGGTATTACAACAAGAAATGATTTACTCAATGCTAACGTAGCATACAGTGAAAATATCAACTATCGCTTAATAGAAATGGGCTTCATTACAAGTGAAAAAGACATGGATTATATTAAAAATAATCTTCAAGTCTTCACTAAGGGATTGGCAGAAGGTATTCATGGTAAACCAATAGGAGGTTCAGCAGCAGGTAATAAGAAAAAAATTACTTGGAAATGGCCTGGACGATTCTATCCTAACGCATCTAAAACTGGTATTAAAGTTAGAAAAAATCCCGGATTAAAAGGTAAAGTGGTAGATAAGGGGTCATGGTTATATACAAAAGATGATTGGGTAGATTTTATTTCTGTAACTAAGAAAGATGGATATTGGTGGATTCGCTTTAAATATCCAACTAATCCAAGTGCTGGTTACTTCTATTGTGCTGTTTGTAAGATTACAGATAAAGAAGAAAAGATTAAGAAAGAGAAATATTGGGGCAAGATTAAATGGAAATAGACTAACGGAATGTGTTATATTCTATATGTCTTGTATTATAACAACTACACAAAACTCTACTTAGCGGAAACTAGGTAGGGTTGTTTTTTATGTAATTTATGATTGCTAAGTAATTATTTATATGGTAAATTTATTTTACAAATGCTTTAGCATTTGTGTATTGCTCAAGATATACAGTGCCTTGCGTTCCGGAAAGCGTAAGGCATTTTCATTTACAACAAACCATATGGTTGATATATTTAATTATAGACAGCGTACTTATAAATACAAACTCATTTATTACCCTAGCTTACGGAAATAAGCTAGGGCGTAATTTTAATGAAGCTAAGTTATGCATCAGATAGTTATTTTAAACTGGGATAGATTATTGATAGACATTTACTATTAAAATTTAATGAGGTTATTAAATGTATAATAATATATTATTAGCTTATAATTCAAATTTTCCAAAAGATGTTTTTATTCAAGAAATAGAAAAATTGGGCGTACCCGATAAAACAGAGATTATGTTATTGCATGTAATTTCACAAAAAAATTTGGAACATACTATATTAAAAAAAGGTATTCATTTAGAAGAAATAGTTGATATCAAAAAAGCAGAATTAGATTCTTTTATTTATCCTCTAGAGCAAAAAGGCTTCAAATGTACAGCGAAAATTAACCGTGGTGATATTAATAAAGAAATATTAAATGAGAGTAATGACGGGGTATACGAAGTGATTGTGTTGGGGAATAAAAAAGCAAATAATGATTTAAAAAATATCCTGGGCAGTGTTACTCATAAAATAAGTAAAAGATCAAAGTTACCAGTATTAATTATTAAGGATCAGTAAATATAAAGATATAAATAAAGCGCCAACCTAAATATCAGTAGGAAGGCGTTTTATTATAAATAATTAAAAATTTAATAGCTTACTTTCTGATAGCTTTTAATATAAATGATAGAATTAAAATTAAGATAATTGAACCTATTAAAGCTGGAATAATTGCAATTCCTCCAACTACAGGCCCCATATCTCCTAACAATGAGCCGCCAATAGCAGAACCAATAATACCAGCAATAATGTTACCAATAATACCGCCTGGAACATCTTTACCTAAAATAACGCCTGCTAGCCAGCCGATTAAACCACCGACAATTAACATTAAAATAAAGCCCATAATAATTACCTCCTAAGTAAGAACTATTTATATATAACCAAAAACTAATTAATTCAAACATTTAAAATAACTCTACTTATCAGGAATGAAGTATAGTTGTTTTGTATCTCACATGGGATATAATATTATTTTAGGGGGGGATATGAATGAGATATAAAGGGAAGAGCAGTTTTATATTTAAAAGTATTGAAAATAGCTTATCTCATTCTAATAGTAGTGAAAGCTCATAAAGAGTTATATGACACGATAAACGATTTAATTATGGATAAAGAAATTAGCAGTTATAAAATTAATAAAAACACAGGAATATCTTACAGTGCTATTGATGCCTTAAGGAGAGGGGAAAGACAAGTTAAAAATTTAACTTTAAAAACAGCTTTTAAATTATATGAATACGCTAACTCTGAAGAAGAATGATACTTCAGTGAAGAGTATTCTTAGTAAATAAGTGATTTTAAAATTGATGTATGTTACTTTGAAAGTGGGCACCAAACCCAAATCTCCTATGTTTAGCCTCCGTCAACTGATGGGGGCTGCTCTAATCTTGAAATTAGTAGTTTAAATGTTATACTTAATAAAGTATCATGAATTTATTAGACTCCTATTTTTCCCGTTTGTAGGACTAAACTTTTACCCTTATCAATTTGGATAAGGGTATTTTTTAAAATGAAATTAATGGATTTTCAAAGTATTAATTGAAAAAAAGAAATTAAAGTGTTAAATTGAAAATAGATTCTCATAGTAATCACACATTTCCCGTTTAACTAGCAATTTTTATTTGCCCTATCTAATTAGATAGGGCTTTTTTATACCTTATTTTAAAATAGATAATGAAATCTATTGCTGTATATGATAATATTTTAACGATATTTAATTAAAGGAGTAATATAATGAAGAAAATTTATTTAGGTTTGTTTGTATTAGTTTTCATGCTATCAGCATGTAGTATTTCTATAGGAGATACTAAAGATGAAAAAGAAAAACCAGAAAAAAATACGACTGAAGCTCAAAAAGAAGATAACAAATCAGAAAATGAAGAAAAAACAAAAGACAAAAAAGCTGACACTGTATCATCAAGTAAGGAAACAAAAGAAAAAGCTAGTAGTGAGTATAAAGATAATAGTGTATATGGCCAATTAACATTAGCTGGTCATGAAGTAGAAGGCGCATACTTTGATAAAAATACTAGAACTAAATATATTTTAGATCAAAATAAAAATATTATAAAAATCATTGATAAGAGTAGTGATGATAGTTCACTCGAAAAATATATGCAAGACGATGCTCAAAAAGAAGAAGAGTTTTCAAATGGTGTTTATAAATATTACTCTAAATCTATAGATAAAAGCTATAAGGTGATAAATAAAAATAACGTTATAATAGTAACAAAATATTAAAAATATTTTGTTCTATAATTAGAAATAAAATAACCGGTATTCCTTTATACCCCCGTCCTCGGATGGGAGTATTTTTGTTTATAAGTTAAAGTAATGGGTAAATTATTAGTAGCTATTAGTTTGGAATAGCGATGAATCTATTTTAATTTTCATATCTATACCTTTGGCACCTCACTATAAAAGTGAGGTGTTATTTTAAATTTAATTATAATATCTTATTTATATAAAAAGGAGACATTACTAATATTATAGTAATGTCTCCTAAACTTATGAGTAGATTGTGAGAGTTAATTAAATGGAGTAGATCTTATTATTATTTATTATTGTTATTGTTATTTTTATTGGATCTGGCTTCTCCGCCTTTTTCACCAATATCTTCATAGAATTCTTTGTCGTGATTCTTAGATGTTTGTTCTCCGCCTTTTTGACCAATTTCTTCATAGAATTCTTTGTCGTGATTCTTAGATGTTTGTTCTCCACCTTTTTGACCAGCTTCTTCTCTTGACATTTTGTTACGTTCTGACATTACTACATTCCTCCTTGAATAGATTTTTGGTAATGCAGCTCTAAACAAAAACCAATTGTTTAAGCCTACTTATTGTGTACCTTTTTAAAACCTTTTTAAACATTTAAAAAACAAAATTATTATCAAATAAAAGTAAAAGGTTAACATGACAAGGCTGCAAGCTATAAAAAATGTTTTTTAATCTTTAAATGTGTTTATAAACTAAAAGGCAGAATATTAGGTTTTACTTATATTTTATAATATGAATACCTCTATCGAAAGACCAATCTGCATAAAACACGTCTTCTATACTTTTAATTCCTCTCTTATTTAACTGTTGATATAGCCAAACTTCATTTTGATTTATTTTTCGCAAGTTTATTGTATTGATAGTTTTATTTTTGATTAAATCATAATTATTGTAATCATATTCTTTAAGAGGGTATTTATAATCATAAGTTTCAATAGTAAAACCGCCATCACTTTCGATATACATATTTTTTATTTCACTTAAATCAAAAATACCATGATTTCTTGCTATTGAATGAATTTGATCTAATTCTAAACGATTGTATTTTAATACTTTAGTATAGACATCTCCTTCTTTTATTAAAACATCCGTATTACCTTTTAAAATAAACCTAGCTATTTTAGATTTATACAGTAAATATTCAAATAAAAATATTATTAACCCCCAAGCAATCATTGTTAAGATTACATGGCCGTATTTCACTTTATTATCATAAAGACTTTCTTCTAAAATACCTCCAAAAACTAGTAAATATATGACATCTCCGGCATTTAACTGAGCCAAGTTACGCTTCCCCATTAATCGCATTATTAATAAAAGAATAATAAAACCTAAAATTAATTTACCTATAATAGGTAGAATACTCATTTATACACCTCTTAACTTAGTTTATTATTAGCGGATATAATATTTTTAACTTATAATAATATTATCAGAATAATCGAAAAAGGGGGAGCGATATGACAAATATCCTTACAGCGATAGGTTCTATAGGTACATTTTCAATGGCTTTTATATATTTATTTTCATATTTACATCAAAGACGACAAATGAGAGTGGAATTATATCCTGTATTATATTTTGAACAATTGATAATAGAATTAAAAGAAAATGGAGAGTTGAAATTTTATAATAGTAATAATTATAACCCAGTTTTAGATAAATATATTATTTTAGCAAATGATGGCGGTGGCGGCGCTTCAAAAATACACTTAACAATTTCTAACCAAGAAAATACTTTACAAAAAATAAATATTTCTAAACTATCAGGTAACAGTAAATATATTGTACCTTTAAATAAGAATATGGTTAAAATTATTGAAGCTTGTATAATTCAAAATAAAGATATACGGTTAAATGTTAATTTTCAATATAATACTTTGATTAAAGATAAAAAAACAAAAGAGACATTCGAAATAATGATTACAGAATTTCCAAACGCTGAAGATTTATTACTATATGAAGTTAAGGTAAAATTTGATGAATGAAAAACAGGCTACTAATAGTTTGTTCATATCTAATTATAAATATTAAGAAATGTATTATGAATATAGAATAGTAAATTTTCGAATAACTAAATTCCTCTTTTTTTAAAATTAGAGTACCAAATTATAAATTAAATAATTTGGTCACTAGGTAGTCACATAAATGCTTTATAAACCGTGGTTGTAGTATTTTAAAAATCCCTCCATCTCCGTTATATAGTCTGTAACCATTATGGTTGCAGGCTTTTTTGTTGTGTGAAAATAAGTTTTATATCTATTTTGTAAATGATTTTATTATTGAGATAGATATTTTAGCCTCTGTAAGTTTCAATGTAATAGATAATACTAAAATCAAGATTTTAAGATATTTAATAAATAAATAATATCTAAATTAAACCATCCATTAAATTTTATATTAATTTGTATGAATACTGAATGAAAACCCAAAAAATAAATATTAAAAAAAATGTAAAATTAATATAACATAAAAAGTGAGAAGTTCCTCACAATAAATGTAAAATCATTAACTTTCATCTTGAATAATCATATATTGAAATTGGGAATTAATGAATTTTATAAGTTATATATTTTAGATAATATACAAGAAAAAGGAGAACAAGATGAAGTATTTTGAATACTGGAGAAGAACATTCGATTATAAAGGTCAATCGCAATTAACAGATTTATTTATTTGTATAGGGATTAATATTTTAATATTAGCTTTTATATTTATTTTCGCGCTATTAGGTCCATTAACTTGGGAAAATGCACTTGTTAATTTATATTATATTTGTCTAGTATTAATGTTATTCCCAACTGTTTCATTGATAGTTAGAGTTATAAAAAGCAATAAAAAAACTAATAATCAATTAAAATAGTGTTAGTAAGAATATTGATTCATAAGTAGAGGAAACCTTTTAAAGATTTCCTCTTTTTTATTAAGAAATATATTTCCAAAATAGAAAAGTGTATAATGTATAATAAATTTACATTGGGGGGTATATATATATGACTGTTAAATTAGTATTCATGAATCAAGCTGATTTTGCTGACTTTAAAGAACATTCTTTAATGAATTTTGCGAATGAACAGGTTAAAAGCGGTGCTTATGAAAAAGAAAATGCTATCGCTAGATCAAGGAAGTATTTTGACGAATTGTTGCCTGATGACTTGAATACGAAAGAACATAAAATATTTACTGTTTATAAAGATGAATACAAAGTGGGTACGTTATGGATTAGGGTATTTGAAAAGAATCATGCATTAAGAGCATTTGTTTATGATATTGAATTATTTGAAGAATTTAGAGGACAAGGTATAGGTACTCAAACAATGGAAGCACTTAATGAATATTGTAAAGAAATGGGTGTGGATACTATTAACCTACATGTGTTTGGACATAATAAAAGAGCTTTATCAGTGTATGAAAAAGTAGGTTTCAAAACAACAAATTATTATATGGAAAAGAAATTGTAATATAATGGACTTTGTAAAGATAATAGTTACGGAGTGATAATTTTTGTTGAATTTGAAAGAATCGCGTCATATGTATTTAAAAGGTGAAGAAAGAGCAGTGCTATTGCTACACTCATTTACAGGCACTACAAGAGACGTTAAAGATTTGGCTTATAATCTAAACAAACAAGGATTTACGTGCTATGTACCGGCTTATAAAGGGCATGGGCTTAGTATCGAAGCGTTTTTAGATTACCAAATTGATGATTGGTGGAATCAAGTCTTAAAAAGCTATCAGTTCTTAATAGATGAAGGTTATGAAGAAATTAACGTATTAGGCGTATCCTTAGGTGGTTTATTTTCATTGAAACTCTCAGAAGAAAAGGATATAAATAAAAGTGTTATTATGTCAGCACCTAACAAAAAAGATAATAATAATATTAAGAGAAGAATAAAAAGCTATGGTGAACGGATGAATTACATACAAAATTTAGACGAGAATGAAAGCAAAAGACAAATAGCTTTGATAGATACTTACGATGAAGGTGCAACTAAATTTTGTGATTATATAGAAGATATCATGACTAATTTAAATAAAATACAAAATCCAATTAGCATTAAGTATGGTGAGCGAGATCAACAATCTTATAAAGAAAGTGCAGAATACATATATGAACATGTGAGTAGCAATGAAAAAATTTTAACAGCATATCCGAATTCATCTCATCTTATGACGCGCAGTGAGGATAAGGATGAAATAGAAGAAAATATTATAGCATTTTTGAAATAAAAAGACCGAGACATATAAATGTCTCGGTCTTTTTATTTCATAGTCCACCTAATAGACCACTGATATAAACTCCAAGTGCTAGTAACAAGCCGAAAATTGTATTGGCTTTTCCTGTAGCTGCCATAGCAGGCATCATGGATTGTGGTGTATTATTTTTATTAAAACGACGAATTGCTTTTATAGGAAATGGTGCTGAAATAAGTGCGATTAACCAAATGATAGAGCCATAAGGTTTGAATAGTGCTAAGTATATAACAAAGCCATAAGCAAAGATATAAAGTATCGCCATTGTTAGGATAGATAATTTTTTACCTACTAAAATTGCGTATGTTTTACGTCCGCTTTGTTTATCTTTTTCACGGTCTCTAATATTATTAGCTAAGTTGATAAGTCCAATTGTTATAGATACTGGAATACTTAACAACGCTGGATAGTAATTTATTGTTCCTGTTTGAATATAAAATGAAATCATTATAATGACAAATCCCATAAAGAAACCTGCAAATATCTCTCCAAATGGTGTCCAAGAAATTGGGAATGGTCCACCAGTGTAGAAGTAACCAATCGCCATACAAATAAGTCCTATTGGGATTAACAACCAAGTACTTTGCATACAAATATACACGCCTAGTAATAAAGCGATTATATAAAATATAATTGCGAGAGTGTATACTGAATTTGGCGACATACCATTTCTTACAATAGCTCCACCGATACCAACAGATGTGTGGTCATCTAAACCACGTTTGTGATCAAAATATTCATTGAACATATTTGTAGCTGCTTGTATTAATATGCTTGCTAATAACATTGCTAGAACAACTGAAATTTTTATAGAAGATTCTGAGCCTGTTAAGAATATTTTAGAAGCGGCTGTACCTAATAGCACTGGCACAAATGAAGCAGTTAAAGTATGTGGTCTCATCAAATGATAATATTTTTTAATACCTGAATGCTGTGATAAATTTTGTGACATTTATTTACCTCTTATATTAATATTTTTGACATTATTAGTATATGCTTTCACAAACAATAGGTCAATCACTGTAATTGTGTAATATTTTCACATATATTCATTTTAAAAAGTACAATAATTACGCATGTTGATAGAAAAAATGATAAAATAAATAAATAGATATATTTCGGAAAGAAGTGGAAGAGTGATGGCCTTGAGGACGGATTTGAAGCAAAATATGATTTCTGAAATCAAAGGGAATAAAAATTATATTTCAGTTGAAATTGAGCTTCAATATCAACCGGATTTAATTAATTTATTGAGGAAAGCAAATCATTATTTGGGACAAAGATTTTATTATAAATCGAAAGATCATAGATTAGAGATGTGTGGTATTGGCTATGTATTAGAAGCTAGATATTCACACCTAGAACACGATAAAATTTATGAGTATTGGCAAAGTATTAAAGAACAATTAGAAGCAAAAGTTTATCATGATAAAAAGCATCATTTGAAATTTTTCGGAGGATTCCAATTTTCTGAACATGCTTTGACGAATGAATGGAAAGACTACGGTATGAGTCATTTTGTCTTACCAAAATATTTAATAACAATTGAAGATGGACGTTGTTATTTAACTTATACAGAACAAAGCCAAAAGTTTAACATCGAAGAGATTAACGATATTTTATCAAAATTAGATGAATCAAAGCGAACAGATATTATTGAAATACCAACAATGATTTCTAATAAAGATATTCAAAGTGAAGAGTGGAAAGCTTTAGTAGATAAAGTAGTTCAATTTATGAAAGATTCGGTCGCATTACAGAAAGTAGTATTATCTAGAAGAAGACAAATTGTTTTTGAAAATGAAGTAAATATTGAAGATGCTTTACAGCGTTCATTGAATATAAATGAATCAAGTTATTTACTATTATTTGAGTCTGGTAAATCTCAATTTATTTCACAAACACCAGAACAATTATGCCAAATCAGTAATGGTATATTATATACAAACGCAATTGCGGGTACTATAAGTAGAACAGATGATGAAACAATAAACGAATTTTTGAAAGACGAATTATTAAATGATTCTAAAAACCAATTTGAACATCGATATGTCGTAGATAGTATTATTCACGATATTCAATCATTTACAAAGCACTTAGAATACGATAAAAAGCCTACAATATTAACTAATAAACATTTATATCATTTATATACGAAAATACAAGCTGATTTGTTATCAGAAAATGTATTAGAAATCGTTAATCAATTACATCCAACTCCAGCTTTAGGAGGTTTCCCGAAAGCAGAAGCAATGAGATTTATTGAGAATGAAGAATTTGGAACACGAGGTCTATATGGCGCACCATTAGGCTATATTGATTTAGAAGATAATGGTGAATTTATTGTATCTATTCGATCAATGTTAGTAAATGAAAATTCAGCAACATTGTATTCTGGCTGTGGAATTGTTAAAGATTCAAATGCAGAATCAGAATTTGAAGAAACAGATTTAAAATTTAAACCGATGTTAAAAGCACTAGGAGTGATGTAGATTTGAGTACACATACTGAAAGCTTAACTAAACAAGTATTTACGTTTGTTTCGAAATTATATGAACATGGGGTTGATGATGTTGTAATCAGTCCCGGATCTAGATCAACACCTTTAGCAATAGCTTGTGAAAGACATCCACATATTAAAACGTGGATTCATCCTGATGAAAGAAGTGCTGCATTTTTCGCTTTAGGTATTATTAAAGCTAATCAGAACCCTGTTGCGATAATCTGTACTTCAGGAACAGCGGCTTCGAACTATACACCAGCAGTTTCTGAAGCATATATAAGTAAATTACCGCTAATCGTTGTAACAAGTGATAGACCGCATGAACTAAGAAACATTGGTGCACCACAAGCTATTAATCAAGTAAATATGTTCCAAAACTTCACAAAATTTCAAATAGATATGCCTTTAGCAGATGAATCTGAAGGCACTATTAATACAATAAATATTAATATGATTAAAGCTGAAAAACATTTTGTAGGTCCACAAAGAGGGCCAGTGCATTTTAATTTTCCGTTTAGAGAACCATTATTACCGGATGTTAAATTGAGAAGATATCTATCTTCAAAAAGAAAAATAGAAACGAAGTATCAGAAGTCTATTGATTTTACAAATGTTCAAAATTATATCGAAAAACCTAGAGGTGTAGTTGTAGTAGGAGATACTCAAGGTCAAGATTTATCTCAAATATTGACTTATTCTGCTATTCATAACATCCCGGTTTTGGCTGATCCTTTAAGTAATTTAAGAGGTTTGAATCATCCAAACGTTATCGCAACATACGATGCATTGTTTAAAGGTGGTTTAAGTATCGAACCACAATTTATTATTAGAGTGGGGCAACCAGTAGTTTCTAAACAACTTAATAATTGGTTGAAAGAAGTTAAATGCCCTCAGATACTCGTACAAAATAACGATACACCAGATGCTTTTCCAAAAGTTCCAACAATTTCAGTTGAATTGAGCCCAAACGATTTCTTTAGACAAGCTCAAGATGTGACACCAACACAAAATAAAAATTGGTTGAAAAAGTGGCAAGCTATGGAGAAAGAAGCACGCGCGTTAATTGAGACGCATATTGAAGAAGAAGCTGACGAAGGTGCAGCAGTAGGAAGCTTATTGAAAAAAATGACTTCTAAAGATACTGTGTTTGTCGGCAACAGTATGCCAATTAGAGATGTAGATACATTCAATATTGATTCAAAAGCTGAAATTGCAGCAAATAGAGGCGCTAATGGTATCGATGGTGTTGTATCAACAGCGTTAGGTATGTCTGTTTATAGAAAAGTGACACTGATTATAGGAGACATCTCATTTTTCCATGATATGAATGGATTAATTATGAGCAAAGCTTATGATTTAGATATTACGATTATTTGTCTCAATAACAATGGTGGTGGGATATTTAATTACTTGCCACAAAAAGAAGAAGCACCAGAACATTTTGAAAAATTATTCGGTACACCGTTGAATCTTGATTTTCAGCATGTTGCGCATTTATTTGAATTAGGTTATGAAAAATTTGAAAATGTTTCAGATTACAAACGACAAACATTACCTCAATTCGGTTCATATTTATATGAAATTATGACAAATCGACAAGAAAATACGGAAACACATCGAGAATTATTTGGCAAAATGAAAGGTATTCAATATGTTAACTCATTACGTTAAAGGTGAACTGAATACAGATCAGCCAACACTTATTATGTTACATGGTTTTATTAGTGACCATACGACTTTTCATTTAGTAGAAGATAAAATCGTAAATAATGATATCAATATTATTGAAATTGAATTACCTGGTCATGGACAAGATAAATCTAGAATAGATGATGAGTGGAGTATGCATTTTATAGCTCAACAATTGTTGGAAGTTATAGAATATTATAATTTAAATCAAGTGTTCTTACACGGTTATTCTATGGGAGGGCGTGTAGCGCTTAGCTTTGCTATTCAACATCCACAAGTATTAAAAGGACTTATATTAGAAAGTGCTAGTCCTGGTATACAAGATAATGACGAGAAACAAAAACGTATTGAAGTTGATAAAAACAGAGCACAATTAATTAGTGAAATAGGCGTGACTGAATTTGTAAATGAGTGGGAGCAATTACCACTTTTCAATACTCAAAATCATCTGACTTCTAAGGAACGTAAAAGAATCCGTAAGATGAGATTATCTCAAAATGCAAAAGGACTTAGCAAATCTTTAATTGATTATGGTACTGGATCACAAACATCATATTGGGCAATGTTAGATCAGTTACAAACCCCTGTATGTATAATTGTTGGTTCAGAAGATGAAAAATTTATAAATATTGGTTCGAAAATGAATAATTGCTTTAAAAATAGTGAATTACACATAGTAAAAGAAGCTGGGCACACAATTCATGTGGAACAACCAACAAAATTTGATACAATAATAGTAGAATTTATTTTAGGAGGCACATTATGTCAAGACAATGGGAAACGATAAAAGAATATAAAGAAATTAAGTACGAATATTTTGAAGGTATTGCAAAAATTACAATTAACCGTCCAGAAGTTCGAAACGCTTTTACGCCATTAACAGTAAACGAAATGATTGATGCATTCTCAAGAGCAAGAGATGATGAAAGAATAGGTTCAATTATCTTAACAGGTGAAGGTGACTTAGCATTCTGTTCAGGTGGAGACCAATCTGTGCGTGGTCACGGCGGATATGTCGGAGACGACCAAATCCCTCGTTTAAACGTATTAGATTTACAACGTTTAATCCGTGTTATTCCTAAACCAGTAGTAGCAATGGTTAGAGGATATGCAATCGGTGGTGGACATGTATTACACATCGTTTGTGACCTTACAATTGCGGCAGAAAATGCAAGATTCGGTCAAACAGGACCAAAAGTAGGTTCATTTGATGCTGGATATGGTTCAGGTTATTTAGCTAGAATCGTTGGTCATAAAAAAGCTCGTGAAATTTGGTTCTTATGCCGTCAATATGATGCACAAGAAGCGGTTGATATGGGACTTGTAAATACAGTAGTACCTTTAGAGCAAATAGAAGACGAAACAGTACAATGGTGTCAAGAAATGATGGAACATTCACCAACGGCTTTACGTTTCTTAAAAGCAGCTATGAATGCTGATACAGATGGCTTAGCAGGATTACAACAATTCGCTGGCGATGCAACATTATTATATTATACATCTGATGAAGCAAAAGAAGGCCGCGATGCCTTTAAAGAAAAACGTAAACCAGACTTCGACCAATTTCCTAAATTCCCATAATATATAAAATAAGCATATCACTTTCATACTGAAATAATCAGTTAAGTGATATGCTTATTTATTTTGATTTAGTATAGTTTATTCATAATTATTAATATTTTAATAAATGTTTCTTAATTACATGCTCTATTAAATATGGTATTTCTTCAAATGCACTTTTAGTATGAATTCTTTCCGTTACTTGGTGGGCATCTTTACCGATAGGCCCAATGTTTAATACGGGAGCACTTATCTCTTTAATGTCATGAAATGGAATGAAATACGATTGATTGAAATTTGGTGTTTGTTCGATATAGCTTTCAAATCCATCATCATCTTGTCTATATTTTGCGTAACTTAAATCACTTATACCGTTAAAGAAATACTGTCTTTTAGATGTTCTATCGAATTGTTCTAGAGACTTTTGGCTAACCGTTTCAACAATTTCATCTATGAAAGAATCTTCTGATGAATGTGCCGCTGGATAATAGGGCGGTGCGAAAAATGTTATTACAGTTGGACCAAGGTTTTTTAACATATGCATTAGTTGGTCCGCAATTTCGATTGCTTGTGCCCGTTCATCACTTATTTGGTTAATAATTTGCTCAATAATTAAATTAACGTGTGCCTCTCCAAATTCTTCAATAGCTGTTAATTTTAGCTCCTTAAAAGTCATTATATTAATGTTGATTTTTCTAGATTGACCCTCGTTTTTTATAATATTTTGATAGATTTCTTCGCACTCTTTTACTGCTTTTTCAACGATGTTATTAAAAGTCTTGAATACATCTTCAGCATTTTTATTAAATAAGAATATATTATATAAAGCAACTGTTCTAAATGGTGTTTGTACATCATAATGTTCTTTAATATCACGACTCATTAGTGAGACTGGTAATGGTGTCGTTTCTTCTTTATATTCTTCTTTAAAAGTAGGGTTATATTCCATTTCTTTATTTATAAAACTTTGAATATAATTAGAGCTTAAACCTTGTGTTGGTTGACCTACATGAGTCTCTTTACCGTAACAGAGAACGGATGGCATTATTTTTCCAATCGTACCAGAATAAATATAGTGGTTGGAATCTTTTTCAGCTTGAGAGAAAGTCGGTTCACTATTTAAATGTAATTCAAATTCTAGTTGATCTTCTTTTCTTAATTGATTTAATTTTTCTACAGCTTTTAACATCCCGAGAGAACCAACTTCTTCATCAGGTACTGATACTACAATTATGTTGATATCCCAAGATTCATATATAGCTTTTTCTAAAGTTGACATATGTATCATAAGACCAGGTTTCATATCCATAGAGCCACGACCAAATAAATAATTGCCAGTCTTGATATCTTCTTTAGCATCCTCGGATAAATATTTATCATTTTCTTTAAAAATTTCTGTAAGTTTATCCATTTCAAATGCATGCATTTTATATTCGCTAAAGTCATCAATACCAACTGTATCGTAGTGACTAATACATATTAAGGTCTTCTTTGAGTTTGGTGCTTTATAATAAGCTAATACTGCATTTCGACCATCCCCAGTCGGTTGCAGTATAATTTGGTCTTCTCTTGATTTAAAATAATCTAGTTTTAAATATTCATCCTTTAAAAAATAAGGAAATGTTTTTTCACCTTCAGAATGTGTAATAGAAGCATGGCTTACTAATTTTTTTAGTAATTTTTCTCGTTCCTTACGTGTTTGCCATAATAAATTCATAAAAATCCAACCCCTTTAAGATAAATCTTGTATCATTTTTTCCAATCTATTAAGTCCTTCTTCTAATGATTTAAGGTCATAAGCGTATGAAATTCTAATATAACCTGTTCCTATATGTGTAAAAGCTGAACCTGGAACAACAGCAACATGATACTCCTCTAAAGCTTTTATACAAAAGTCATAATCATCTATACCAAAATGTGAAATTTGAGGGAAGATATAAAAAGCCCCTTCAGGTTTTTCTGATAAGACAAAACCTATTTCAATTAAACGATTATAGACATAATCACGACGTTCAATGTAAGCTTTATTCATTTCTTTAGGAGAATCAATACTGTGTGTAAGTGCTTCTATAGCAGCATACTGACTCGGAACATTTGCACAAATACAATTATAAGCATGTACAAAAGTTAATTGTTTCATTACATATTCTGGACCTAA
The DNA here is from genome assembly GCF_049310805.1 of Mammaliicoccus sp. JADD-157. Classification (NCBI taxonomy): domain Bacteria; kingdom Bacillati; phylum Bacillota; class Bacilli; order Caryophanales; family Staphylococcaceae; genus Mammaliicoccus; species Mammaliicoccus sp. JADD-157. The sequence continues at coordinate 750,343 of NZ_JBMOVZ010000001.1, forward strand.
TAAAAAGCCAATACGTAACCCAGTCATCGAATGAGATTTACTTAAACCGCCTAATAAAATACATTGATCTTTAATTTCTTCATATGATGCGAAAGATGTATGTTGATCATTAAATGTATTTTCAGCATAAATTTCATCACTAACCACATAAATTGGGTGTTCTTTAAATACATCTACTAATGCTTCAACTTCATTTTTATGTAAAGTAATGCCTGTAGGATTATTAGGATAGTTAAGTAAAATTGCTTTAGTTTTATCAGTAATATGAGATTTTACTAGTTCAGGTGTTATTTTTAAATTTGTTTGGGTAGTATCTATATAAACAGGCTTTGCACCAAGCAATTCAACTAAAGGCACGTAACCAGCATAAACTGGAGCAGGGATGAGTACTTCATCACCTTGTTCTATAATGCCCCTTAATGCAGTGTCTAGCGCTTCACTTGCACCATTTGTTACTAATATTTCATTCGTATTAAAATAAGCATTAAAACGGTTTTCATAATATGATTTTATAACTTCTCGAAGTTTCAATAAGCCTGCATTATGAGAATAAGAAGTAAAATTATGATCAATAGCATCTTTCATAGCTTCTTTAACACGATTTGGTACATGAAAGTCGGGTTGTCCGACTGTCAGATTTATAACATCATCAATTTCAGGTATACGGTTAGAAATAGCTCTTATTCCGGATACTTGAAGTTTTGATGCAAAACGGTTTAACGGTAATTGCATTTTTTTCACCTCTTCAAAACGATAATTTAATTATAACGGTAATATAGCTACAAATAAATGAATATAGCAAAAATTTCGAAAACGTATTACAATAAGAAAAACATTACAAAAAATGGGGATGTTTACAATGGTAGATTTAAGTAAAATGAATCAGCGTTTAAAATTATTATTATCTTTAGATATTTTTGAATGGTTACCTCATCCGACATTTGTATTAGTGCAAAATAATGAAGAACAATGGATGATAACTTTTGAAGAAGATTCGATACATATTAGTAGGGCAGAAGTACAATTACCACACTTTCATAGGTTTTATTTTGGACAAGACAATCAATTAATTAAACGTGCTCAGTTTCATATTAAATTTAAAGCTAAAGCTGAAATGTCATTAGATGAAAAACAATTTGTATCAGATTTTATGAGACCATCTGAGAAAAAAGAAAATCCAATCTTGTTTATCCAATCAGAAACACCATATACACAAGAGTGGATTGATTACTTAACGTACTTGTTAAGTGCAGGATACGAGGTCTTAGAGAATATACGACGTAATAATCATCAATTAGCACCAATCACTCACAAGCATGTTCATATACCAGCTTATTTGTTAAATAGAGAAGAAAAATATATAGGTACAATATCTTATGAAACTTTAATAAGATAGTATACAAAAAGGATGTTTTCGCTAGTTTCTAGTGAAAACATCCTTTTTATTTTTAATTTATATTCTATTCTTTCTTTTTAGGTGGTTTTTTCATGTTTACAACTGGATTTGCATAATGTTTAACAAGATCAGTACTAAAGAAGTAAACAATTACAATGGTTATAGCGATGATTCCAATCCAAGCATATGGTTGTTCTATTAAAAACTTATCCCATGCTTGAGATCTGAACAGTCCAACGAATAACCCATGTAATAAATATATAAACATAGTTCTAGAACCGATGTATGTTAAAGATAGTTTTCGTTCAGGTATTAGATTCATAAAACTTAATGTTGAAACGAAAATAACAATATAAATAAATAGTCGTTTTAAGGCACTGTAAACAGTGACGTCACGATCAATTTCTGAATATGGTTTACTACCAAATAGCCATTCAAAATTATAATCAGTCATTAAATATGCAATAAAGATAACGATTAAACTTAGACAAGAAATCCAAAGATACTTTTTATTTCTTAGAATTATAGATTGCTCTTTATTAATATAATAACCTAATAAGAAAATAGGGAAGAACACGAAAGTTCTTGAAAGGCTTAATTTTGCATTAATAAAATCGAAGTATCCTACTAATAAACCTATAAAAATAGCAATAATAAAAGTAGCATATGGGTTGAAGTTTCTTACAAAATGTAAAATGATATGCCATGAAAATAGACTGACTAAGAACCACATTGCCCATTGAGGATCGAAGGGGCTAACATTTAATGTATCGTCTCTGTCTATAAAGTAATAATACAATCCATAAAAAACTTGGAAAATTAAATAAGGTAAAAGTAATTTAATAGTAATTTTCTTTATGTATCCTGGCTTACCAACACTTTTTGCAAAGAAACCCGAGATAAGTACAAATGCCGGCATATGGAAACTATATATAAACATATACAGCGCTTTAATTAAATGGTTATCGTTAATATAAGACCTTAATAAATGTCCAAACACCACTAGTACAATTAAGAAAAACCTGGCGTTATCAAAATAATGATCTCTTTCTTTATGATTTGTCATGAAAATACTCCCTTAAATCAAGTGTTTACGCTTTCTATGAAATGTAGATTATAAATTAAATAAGTTCAATGTACAAATATAATCTATTTTAAAATATAAAATCATCCAAATAAATGAGTCCGGAACATCAATAATTGTCCCGGACTTTATATTGTATTGGCAGTAGCTGACTGGGTTAAAAACACGCTTATATAAAGTTTTTCAACCCTAGTCATCCTTACCGGGTGGGACTACGAAATCTTTTTAAGAAAATGAGATTTCTGTCCCACTCCTCATGCTACTTCTATTGATTAAGATTTATATCGGTCAAAATCGTAATATTCGCCATCAGTTTGAATTTGTTGGTAAAAATCACTAATACGCTTAGCATTAGAAGTAGAAAAATCTACGCCAGTCGCATATTGATGTTCACCTGGGTTTTGAGGGTTAAAACGCATTTTATATAATGTGTTTTGTCCTGCATTAATGTAGTTACTAGAGATAAATTGAGCTCCACCAAAAATAGCTTTGGATGGTGTATCCCATCCTGCTTGTTGAGCGTATTTAATACCACCGTATAAAGCATTGTCATCAATAGCACCTACACCAAACATATTATAATATTTAGTATCTGATTTTAAATCAACTTTACCATCAGAATTAATACTACCACCTTTTGCTAAATCACTTGTGCCATTACCCGTTTCAAGAAGAGCGTGAGAAATTAAGTATATCTCGTTTACACCAACAGATTTTGCTGCTTCACTAAATGCTTCTCCTTGATTTTCTAATATACCTTTACCACGGAGTAATTCATTTAACTTAGAGACAGGAATATTTTGAGATTGATTTAAATCTAAAAATTGATATTTTTGTACTGGATCGTCAATATATTTACTTGTGTCCATTGCATCTTTAACTTCTGCTCTAGTCGCTTTTCTAACGCCACTTGGTAACACTTTTTTAGGCTCTGTGCCATTTTTTAAAGCCATTTGAATATCTACAGCTTCATCAAGTGTATAAGGGCTTGTTGAAGATTTTGTTGAAGTTTCTGCAATTTGTAAGTATTTAGCATTAATCCATACTGTTTGTCCATTTAATATACCTTTATACCAAAGTTCATTGCCAATTTGTTGAGATGTAATGACTTTGAAATAAGCGTAGTGATAATTTTGTAATGAACCTAATAACGTATTTTTAGAAGCATATGGCTCACTATAGAAATAACCAGTATTATCAGTGATTAAGTAATTTGTATAATTTTCTTGATACGCGATTGGTGTATTATTTACAGTGCTAGCTTTAATTGCTTCTGTCTTTTTAGGTGTAACAGTTGGTTGAGTGACTGTTTTTGGTTTTGTTGCATTTTGTAACTGTACATCTTGAGATTTAACCCAACCTAATGGTATAGCATTGTTATCTTGTAATAAATAAAATGTTTGATTGTTTATTACTGATTGTTTACCAATTTTAAATGTTTTTCCTGCTTTATTAACAGCTGGAACAGTTTTGTCATTATAAACAGAAGTATATACACCAGAAATATTTTTGTTTACTGTTCCTACATAATTTACTCGTTCTGTATTGGCTGTATAATTTTTATTAGTTTGAGCAACCTGACTAGGCTTCGCAACTTTATTGTTAGTTTGGGCTGCTGGTTTAGATTTAACAGCAGTAGAAGCGGCTGGTTGAGTGACTGGTTTCGCGTTGTTAGTTTGAACTTTATTAGTACTTACAGTCGGTTTAGGCTTCACAGCTGTATTATTATTTTGAGCTACTGGTTTAGGTTTAACAACACTAGAAACATCTGATTTACTTACAGGTTTAACGTTACTAGTTTGTTCTTTACTAGTACTTTCAACTGGTTTAGGTTTTACAACTGTATTATTTGGTTTTTGAGTTGGTTTAGGTTTAACAGAAGTTTGTAATTGTACATCACTTGCTTTAACCCAACCTAATGGTGTTGAATTATTATCTTGTAATAAATAAAATACTTGGTTGTTATAAGTAGATTGTTTACCAATTTTGAATGTTTTACCTGCTTTATTAGCAGCAGATTTTTGCTGATTATCATATACAGAAGTATATACGCCAGAAGCATTAGTGTTCACTTTACCAACATAGTCTACAACGATTGTGTTAGCAGGTTTTGAAACTACTGGCTTGCTAGGTTTGGCTTCAGGTTTAGTACTTGGCTTAGATACTACTGGCTTACTAGGTTTAGTATTAGGCTTAGATACTGTTGGTTTAGTACTTGGTTTAGATACTGTCGGGTTACTAGGCTTAGTAGTAGGTTTAGTTACTGGTTTAGTTGTTTCAGGCTTAGTAGGTGCTGTTAATAAACCAGTTTTGTATTGATATTTTTCCGTAACTAAGTCAACAAGTTCATCAAATGTATAATTATTTTCAGCAAACCAACCGTACGGATCACTGTGGTCTGTTCCACCTAAGAATTTAGATACAGCGTCGTGTGACCAAAGAGTACCAACGCCATCTCTCTCAGCACTATCTAATGATAATCCATAATAAGCTAAGTTCGTTGCAATATAATCTGCATAATTGTTAATAGAGCGAGCAAATCTATCGCTGCCATATACACGAACAAGTTCTACATGAATAAATCTTGGGTTTGCTTGTGCACCAGCACCCCATGCTAAATAGTCAGTAGGAGCTACTTCGATAATATTGTTATCATCTACATAAGCGTGTACGAACGCACTCTCATAATTATTTTTCATATAAGCAATCTCATTATGAATTGTAGAGTTAGGGTTTGCAGTTTCGTGAGCAACAATTCCTTCAGGTTTCCCAACCCCATTTCTATAAGGGATTTTTGGAATGTGGCTAGAGAAATCTTCTACATATTTAGGAACAGTATAGTTATTATTTCTTATTTGATTGTTAATTGATGAATTAACTGCAGCTTCATATTGAACATTAGCTGCTCTTACTTTAGGAGCACTTGGTGCATTTAGAGCCGTTCTAAATTTAGTGCTGTTACTTTGTGGAGCAGCAGAACGTGACTGGATTTCCACATTTTTAGAAGCAACTTTAGGTTCACTAATATTAGTCTCGTTGGCTTGATTAGTTTGGTTATTTTCATCAGATTTCGCATCATTAGAAGTATTATCTTCTTTAGATTGCTCTTTAATATTCTCGTTATTGTCTTGTTCTACGTCAGATGTATTATCTTCAGCATTAACATTATCAGATGTAGTGTCATCAGAAGTATTGTCATCTTCCGCTTGCTCTTGATCATTAGCTTTTTCATCAGAGTCTTGCTCTACGTCAGATGTATTATCTTCAGCATTAACATTATCAGATGTAGTGTCATCAGAAGTATTGTCATCTTCCGCTTGCTCTTGATCATTAGCTTTTTCATCAGAGTCTTGCTCTACGTCAGATGTATTATCTTCAGCATTAACATTATCAGATGTTGTGTCATCAGAAGTATTGTCATCTTCCGCTTGCTCTTGATCATTAGAATTAACATCAGAGTCTTGTTCTACCTCAGAAGAGTTGTCTTCAGCATTAACATTATCAGATGTAGCGTCATCAGAAGTATTGTCATCTTTCGCTTGTTCTTGATCATTAACTTTTTCATCAGAGTCTTGCTCTACGTCAGAAGAGTTGTCTTCAGCATTAACATTATCGGATGTAGTGTCATCAGAAGTATTGTCATCTTTCGCTTTTTCTTGATCATTAGTATTTACATCAGAGTCTTGCTCTACGTCAGATGTATTATCTTCAGCATTAACATTATTAGATGTAGCGTCATCAGAAGTATTGTTATCATTCGCTTGCTCTTGATTATTAGCATTTACATCAGAGTCTTGTTCTACGTCAGATGCATTATCTTCAGCATTAACATTATCAGATGTAGAGTCATCTTGATCCTGTTCTTGATTGCTAGAATTTTCAATAGGATTATTAGCTACATTGGAATAATTATTTTCTTGTGTAGTCTCATTTGAAGTTTGTTGTTCTGTAGTTTCAACGTCATCAATAATTGATGGGTCTTTGTATTCTTTACTACCAGAAATATTTAAAGATTGGTTTTGTAATTCTTGTTTTTCTTTCTGAATTTGATTTGCATTATCGTGTTGTTCAATGATGTTCGAATCTTTATTGCTCTTTGTTTCTTCGGCATTAACTTGATGAGTTACAAGTGTCGTACCTGCTAACGTCATGGCAACAATTGCGGGTGTCTTATAATAGAATTTTTTATCCATATACAATCTCCTTTGAAATAGGTATTATATTATTTAATACTAAGTATAAAGGTTATTAGAAGAAATAATCCTAAAAACACAGATTTGTAATCTAACTTTAATATTTTGTATTAATAATTTTTATAACTTAAAAAAGCTTTTTCATGTAAAAGTGGGGGATGTTTTCTTCTAAAAATTCCTCGCCTTCAGCTTTATATCCTAATTTTTCATAAAATACTTTAGCATGTGATTGTCCATTTAATGCTGTTCCAATGAAACCATCTTCTTTTGCTTTTTCATTTATAAAATTCATCACATCTTTGCCGTAACCGAAACTTCTAAATGGTTTTAACACTGCTACACGTTCTACTTTAGCTAAGCCATCTTCATATACTCTATATCTACCAACAGCAGCAGGTTGGTTTTCATGATATAGAATAACGTGTTTAGCTATATCTTCAAATTTATCTATTTCAGCTTCTAAAACTACACCTTGTTCTTTTACAAAAACTTCTTTTCTAATGTTAAGCGCATCATTTTTCTCTTTATCATTTTCAACTATTTTTATCATAATATTTCCTCCTAAAAGTGAATGGATTTATTATACATTAAAATGAAATATAAAAAAAAGCTCATAATCCAATTGTTGAAAAACAGTGGATTGTGAGCTTTTTGTAAGGAAAGAGATTTCCGAACTTTATCTATATTTATAATGCTTCTCTTCTGACGATAGCTGTATATTGCCAAAAAAGTCTTAGTTGGTGAATGTTCCAATTTGTTACACCCATTGTATAGCCGCTTGGTGTAAAAATTTGAATTTGACTTGTTTCAAGTGCTGCTGCTACAAGGTATTGTAAGTGCACACTTAGTGATTGCATTTCTTCAGTTAAGCCTGTTTCTGTATACACCCATGAAAAAGGAAGTGAATTTTCAAAAATATTGATGAGATTAAATATTTCTGGTATCGCAATGACATAACATGCGCCATCAACAACAGGGTCATTTTCAGCTTGACTATAATAAACTATTAAAGCTTCATAATTTTCCCGATGTTCATGATTAACGAAATATAGATTTTTTCTGAAGTGTGATAAATCTCCCGCATGAACAATTTGATTTTCTAATGCATCGAACATTTTATTGATTTGTTCATATTTTTCGTATGTTTTTCGCTTTGTCATATTATGCCTCCTTTCTTAATATTGGTCTGGGCTAGGTTCTGCACTTTGATTAAATCCTTGATTATTTTGAGCCGGAGCTTCCTGAGCTGGTGCATTCTGCTGTGGTACTTGTTGTTCCTGTTCTTGTGCATCATTGGAAGGAACATTTTGATCTGGTACTGCTTCTTGTTGTGGTACTTGTTGTTCCTGCTCTTGTGGTGGTTGTTCTACAGACTCTTCAGGTGCCGGTTCTACAGCAGGTTCAACGGTATCATTACCATCTGTATCGGCTGTACCGTCTTGTAATTGCTTTTTAGTAACTTCAACATACGGCATTAAATCACCATACGCTTGAATCATGAGATAATTCATAAAGTCTGTTTTCTTAGTAGTTGACAAGTTTAAGTCTTTTCTCAATTTATTTGAGAGTTTAACTAAGTTATCTAAATCTGGATTGAAGAAATAAACACCATTCACATTAGAATCTGTACCAACTAGTTGTTCAGATTCGATTTTAACTTTACTAGATGAATAAGTTGTTGCTAAATTTTGAATATCTTTGAAAGAGAAATTATGTTTAGCATTTTTACCGACTATTTTCACTAAGTCATCTAATTTATTTATAGAATTTGTTTCTTGCGCTTTTCTAATGATTGCTTTAATCATTTCCATTTGACGTTTACCACGTTCTAAATCTGAATCTTGTTTTCTAGAACGGACAACAGCTAGTGCTTCATCACCGCTTAAGTTATGTTTACCTTTTTTGACTTTAATTCTACCTTTATCTTCCGTGTTAGGTTCATTTAAATCAAATGGCACATTAAATTCTACACCGCCAAGTTCGTCTATTACTTCAACGAATGCTTCCATATTTATTCTCGCGTAGTAATCAACAGGAACATTTAAAGTTGATTCTACACTATCCATTGAACCTTCAGGACCGTCAATAGCATGAGCATGTGTGATTTTGTCATAATATTTCACTGCTGGGACATAACTCAACGTATCTCTTGGGATACTGACCATTCTAATTTGTTTTTTATCTCTATTAAATGTTGTATAAATCATAGCATCTGTACGTGATTGATTAGCTTTTTGGCCACCTTCACGTCTTGATGTGCTATCATCGACACCTAAAAATAATACTGATATATGATCTAAACTAGGATCTACTGGTTTATCTCTTAAAGAAGATTTGCTTTTATTGGATTCTAGGAACGAATCATTAATAGCACCTCTAGTTTCAAGATAAAGCATTAGGCCGAATACAACAGGTAAAATCATAAGAACGACTGACATTAAAATTAAGCCTATTTTTGCGAATCTCTTCATATTATATATATACCCTTCCGTCTGTAGTCTTTATTTATTTTTGCATATTATACATCATACTCGATTTTACAAGTAAAATTCAACAATTTAAATGAATTATGTTTATTGAAACCAATTGTTGTAATGTTAAATTGTTGTAAAATTTATGGAAATGGTGTAAATTATAGTGAAGAATGTGAGGTGATACAAATGGCAAAAGTGCTTGAAAAAGATTTAAGTAGAGCGAGTGAGCAAATAGTACTGAATAAAGATAATACTTACGATGTTATAAAACCACAAACGATTAATGTGCTTGGTTTGCCATTTGCAAACCTAACCGCAAATGAAATATTAGATCGTGTGAAATATTTTATCAATCAAGATACATTTGATAATCTCTTTATCGTAACTGCAAATCCAGAGATTGCTCACTATGCATATAACAATAACCATTACCAAAGACGCATTAAACATGCAGACTATATTGTTCCAGATGGTATTGGTATTGTGAAAGCTGCCAAATATTTAAAAACACCATTAAAAGAACGCGTACCTGGTATTGAATTAATGGAAGAAATGTTGAATATCGCAAATGCTAGTAGTAAGAAGGTATTCTTACTCGGCTCTTCAAAAGAAGGCGTTAAAGAAACAAGAAAGATATTAGAAGAACAATATCCTAACATTACATTTGATCATAAACATGGTTATAAACATGTATTAGATTATAAAGTAACGAAGAAAGTAAAAAAATTCAATCCTGATTTTATTTTTGTTGCAATGGGCTTCCCTAAACAAGAAGATTGGATTTATTACAACCGTCACCATTTTGAACACACAGTTATGATGGGTGTAGGAGGTTCATTTGATGTTATTAGTGGTAACGTTAAACGTGCTCCTGAAGTCTTTCAAAAACTTAACTTAGAATGGTTATATCGTATTATTACAGATTTAAAACGAGTTGAACGTGCGATGAAAATACCACTCTTTATGAAAGAAGTTCAAATTCAAAAACGTATAGTGCCTAAGAAAGGCAAGCATGATTATATGAAGACGAGATAAATCAAAATGATTTTAGATACCTTGTTATATGAATTAGCTATTTAATTAGTTTAATTTATAACAAGGTATTTTTTATTATTTATTTTTGAAAGTGATAAAATAAAACTAACTTAATTAGAAAGTGAGTCACTTTTATGAATATATTATCATTAATTGAGAGACAAGTAGTAAACAAGAGTAAACATGCAGCTATGATTGTTGGAAATGACCAAGTGAGCTATCAAAAATTATGGCAAGATTCACATCATTTAGTTTATAAATTAAAACAATTTCCTAATAATGCGAAAATAGGTATTGCTATAGAAAATCCAATATCATTTATAAAGTGGTATGTTGCTATTTTAATCAATAAACAGATACCGTGTGTAATTGACCCTCATTTAAACAAAGATAAATTGGATTGCTTAATCGAGGAATATAACCTTGATGGATTAATCAATAACAAATCAAATGTATTTAAATATAATATGCCACTTAAAGATAAACTAGAAAATATATTGCATATTGGATTTACCTCAGGAACAACAGGATTACCTAAAGCATATTTAAGAAATCATGAATCGTGGGTTAAATCTTTTGAATACAATGATATGTTAATTGATAATAATATCGGTGTGTTAGTTGCGCCAGGGCCTCATGCCCATTCATTATCTTTATATGTTATGATCTATGCACTATGTACTGGTAGAGCATTTATTGGGCAGGTACAATTTGATACGTTATCTTTGTCAAAAGTATTACAACAAAATACAGATTCAAAAGCAATGTTTATAGTACCTACAATGTTACACAGTATGATGAATCATAATCTAAAATTAAATAAAGTTGAGACTATATTTACTTCTGGTTCTAAACTTTCTCTTCCAATGTTCAACAAATTTAAAGAAATATATCCTGAAATTAAATTAATTGAGTTTTTTGGAAGTTCTGAAGCTAGTTTTATTAGTTATAATATAGATGGTAAAGCAGCATATAATTCAGTAGGCTATTTATTTCCAAGTGTGAAAGTGAAATTAAAGGATAAAGATCAAAATAATATAGGTAAATTGTACGTTAAAAGTGATATGACTTTTAGCGGATATTTAGATGATAATATAGAAGTAAATTGGGTGAAGGTTGGTGACTGGGCTTCTCTCTCTGAAAACGGAGAACTATACTTATACGGTAGAGAAAGCAATCGGCTAATTATAGGAGGAAGAAACATCTACCCAGAAATCATAGAACAAGAACTAGTTAAATTAGATGGTATTGATGAGTTAATGATTTTAAGTGAGAAACATAATAAATTTGGTGAAATAGCGGTTTTGTTATATAAAGGAAGTACATTTCTTTCTCATGTGGAATTGAAACGTACATTACTAAGCATAGGTTTAAACCGATATGAAATTCCATCAAAACTCATTAAAATTCAAAAATTCTTATATACATCTAGTCATAAAATAGCTAGGAATTTGATAGAAGAGGCTTATAAAGAAGGCGGTGCAAAATGGAAGCAGTTATTGTAGAAGCAAAAAGGACTCCTTTTGGAAAATATGGCGGCATTCTTAAACATTTGGAACCTGAAGAATTATTAAAACCACTCTATAATTATTTGAAAGATAATCATAATGAAGCAATAGAGTACTTAGAAGAGGTTGTTTTGGGAAATGTGATAGGGAACGGTGGAAATATAGCTAGAAAATCTTTATTAGAAGCTAAACTATCACAACATATACCGGGGGTAACGATAGATAGACAATGTGGCTCGGGATTAGAAGCTGTTACATATGCTTGTAGGATGGTTCAAGCAAATGCTGGTGAAGTATATATAGCTGGAGGTGTTGAAAGTACGAGTAGAGCTCCTTGGAGAATAAAACGACCACAATCAATATATGAAACTGAACCTCCACAGTTTTATGAGCGAGCTTCATTTGCATCAGAAGGATCCGATCCTTCTATGATTGAAGCGGCTGAAAATGTTGCACAAGTATATAATGTATCTCGAAAATCTCAAGATGAGTATGCTTATAGTAGTCATCAAAAGACTTTGCAGGCTATTAAACAAGGACATTTATTACAAGAAATCTTACCACTAAAAGTAAGAAATGAAACTGTTGATAAAGATGAAAGTATAAAACCTAGATTAAATTTAAAGACTTTATCTAGATTAAAACCATTCATTCAAAATGGCACGGTCTCAGTAGGTAATAGTTGTATGAAAAATGATGGCGCAGTATTGCTGCTTATTATGAGTAAAGAGAAAGCTATTTCATTAGGCTATAAAGAAGGTTTAGAATTTGTGAATAGTGCTGTTTCTGGCGTGAATCCTAATTTGTTAGGAATTGGACCTGTACCAGCAGTTGAAAAATTATTAAAAGGAGAACATTTATCAATTAAAGATATTGATGTCGTTGAATTTAATGAAGCATTTAGCTCACAAGTACTAGCATCAAAAGAGTTGTTAAATATTCCAGATATTAAATTTAATATTTATGGTGGAGCATTGGCAATAGGCCATCCATACGGAGCTAGTGGAGCACAACTAGTAACGAGGTTATATCATATGGAGCAAATGGAATATTCCATAGCTACGATGGGTATAGGAGGCGGTATGGGACATGCGACATTATTTAAACGATGGAAAAGAGAAGATTGAAGTTTTGTTTAATCTTAAAGATGTAGAAAATTATAAAATGTTAGTTTCTATAAACGAGGACAGTCTTTATGTTCCGCCATTGTATATTGCAAAAGTTTGGCCGAAATTCAAAATATTTAGTCGCTATATTAATAAGGAAATTTTATTAAGAGAAACTGAAATAAATTCATACAAAGGATTAAAAGTAGACATCCCATATAATGCAACATTATATAAAGAGACTTCAAAGCAATTAAAAAAATATAAACTACATACATTTTGCTTAATGATTTCAAAAGATAAAACAACTTATTTAAAAATAAAACAAAATTTTGTCGAAAAGAGTGAATATTAATGAAGTTTGATCATCGAATGGTTCAAAACTATTTAGAATTGATTGAGGATTCAAACCCAGTACATGATGAAATTGTTCCAGGACAACTTGTTTGTGAGTGGCTATTACATAACGTTGAATGGAATAGTTTTAAAATAAAATATAAACAACCAATTTCAATAAATGAAAAGTTATATAAAGAAGAACAAGAAACGTTAATAAGATGTTCAAATAGTGAAGGTGTAACAAAGATAGAAATAATAAAATGTTAATAAAAAAGTAGGAACGGGACAGAAATTTTTTTAAAAAAGATTTCGTAGAATTGTCTCGCCAAGGATGACTAGGATTGAAAAAAACTTGACATAAGCACATTTTTAATCCAGTCAGCTACTTACAATATAACAAAAGAGACTGAGGCATTCATTTATGTCTCAGTCTCTGCTATTAGGGCGGGAGTATGAAATCTTTTTATTTAACGTAAAATCTTGTAGCATCTAATTCGTCTTTAAAAGCTTTCTTATCTTTAGCCGATTTTTGATTAAATTCTTTTAGGAAGGATTGGTATTTTGGTAGCACTTCTTCTGTATCACCAAATTCTTTCAGTCTTCCCCCTTCAATCCAAGCTATTTTTGTGCAGAAATCTTTAACTTGATTAATATTATGACTCACAAAGAATATTGTTTTTCCAGCTTCTTTAAATTGGTTCATTTTGTCTAAACTTTTCTTAGTAAATGTTTGGTCTCCAACTGATAAAGCCTCGTCAATTACAAGAATATCAGGATTAACCGTGACGTTTATTGCAAAACCAAGCTTAGATTTCATACCACTAGAATATTTCTTGACCGGTTGGTATATAAACTCGCCTAGTTCTGAGAATTCGATAATTTCAGGAGTCAGTTTTTTAATTTCTTTTTTAGTAAATCCTAATAAAAGCATTTTATATTCAATATTATCAACGCCATTTAATTGTGCATTTAAACCAGAATTGATTGCTATAACATTTACATCGCCATGACGTTCTATAATACCTTCAGTGGGCTGTAATGAACCGCCAATAATATTACTCAATGTTGATTTGCCTGATCCGTTAATACCGACTAGACCGATGATATCTCCTTCATAGGCAGTAAATGTAATGTCTTCTAATGCAAAAAAGCGTTTAGACTTAAAATTTGGAATAAAAACGTCTTGTAATCTTTCTTTATTAGTTCTGAAAATTTTATATTCTTTTGTTAGGTTTTTAATAACTACTGATTCTTTCATTTGTATCCATTCCTTAAAATTAGTAACATATCTATTATGCATTATTTTATCGATTTAGTAAATTTATTGTAAATTATGTGAGAATAATGTAAATTATATATGTTCTATAATTCTGTTATTAACCGTTATAAATATATCATCTAACGTAAAATGATGCTATATTTATGATTAGGTTATAAATGTAAAAGCGAAAGAGTGATATTAATGCAAGCTGTATTAACAGTGATAAAGGAACACTTTAAAAACTTTTATTTAATTCAAAGGTTAGCACGATTCCAATTGAAAATTTCTAACCATGATAATTATCTAGGTCTAGCTTGGGAGTTAATTAACCCTATTCTACAAATAGGTGTTTATTGGTTTGCATTTGGTTTCGGTATACGTCAAAACGCACCGGTAGATGGGATACCATTTATATTTTGGCTATTAGTAGGTATTAGTATGTGGTTCTTTGTAAACCAAGGTATTCTTGAAGGCACAAAATCTATATCTACCAAATTTAACCAAGTAGCAAAAATGAATTTTCCTTTATCAGCAATTCCTGCTTATATCCTAACAAGTAGGTTTTATGGACATATTATTTTAGTTTTAGTTATTATTTTAATTTGTATGACAACAGGAATATTCCCGTCTGTTTATGTTTTTCAATTAGTTATATATTTACCAATGGTATATGCATTTGCTTTTTCTGTTTCGATGTTAACATCAACTTTAGGTGTGTTAATTCGAGATACTCAAATGGCCATGCAAGCAGTTCTGAGAATGTTATTTTACTTATCACCAATATTATTCGTACCTGATAAAGGTTCTATAGTAGAAATGTTTATGAAATTTAATCCGGTATACTTCTACGCTCAGGCGTATAGGGCGTCAATATTATATGATTATTGGTACATAGTTGAGCATTGGAGACTAGCTCTTTATAATGTCTCCGTCATTGCTTTATTCTTTGTAATTGGATCGATACTACATGTTAAATTTAGACAAAGATTTGCTGACTTTATTTAAATCTAAATAATTCAAATAAGGATTGCTCAAGAGAGTAATCCTTATTTTGTAAATTCAACTTAAGTTAGGTAGGTTGTGTAACTATGTTAAGAAATATCATTAAACAAATATATTTGTATTTATTATATGGCTTGGATAAGCTTATTAATCATAAAATTAAGCAAGACCATGTGGTAGTTTTTATGACATTTAAAGAAGACGTTTTGCCGATTATTAAAGCATTGAAGCAAGAAAATTATAAAATAACGATTATTGCACATCCAAGATGGATGAAAGAAGTAGAATCAATAGATGTTGAAAATGTAATTAATTTGAAAAATAAATACTTATATCAACAAATTAAAGCTATTAAAAGTAGTAAAACAGTAATTATCGATACATATTATTTATTACTAGGCGGAGTTAAAAAAAATAAAAACCAAAAAATTATTCAAACATGGCATGCAGCTGGAGCTCTAAAAACATTTGGGCTTGAAGACAAAAGTATTAATCAAAATAATAAACGACAAATTAAAAATTATTTATCCGTTTATCAATTTACAGATTATTATTTAGTTAGCTCAGATATCATGAAAGATATATTTATAAGAAGCCTTGGTGCTAAAGAATCGCAAATGTTACCATTTGGTTTACCAAGGTTAGATCAATATAAGTATAAAATAACGAGACCTAAACAAGATAAAAAGATAGCGTTATATGTTCCAACATACAGAGATTATACAGATGAAATTGTAACTATAAATAAACAAGCATTTAAACAAGCATGTCCTGAATATCAATTAATCACTAAACTACATCCTAGTATAAATAGTGAGAAATCAGACAGTCGAGATATCCAAACTTTAGTTGAAATAGCTGATGTAATTATTACAGACTATAGTTCTTTAAGTGTAGAAGCTTCTTTATTAGATAAACCTATTATTTTTTATAGTTATGATGAAGATATGTATAATGAAAAAAGAGGTTTAAATGAATATTATTATGAAATGACAAAGATGAACAAAGCATTTAATGAAGACGAATTGTTCGAACTTGTAAATCAAAACAAAATAAATAAAGATATAAAACCAATGTGGCACAAATATACAGAGTTTAATGCAACTGAAAAGTTAATAAATTTTATACAAAAGGATGAATGATGTTATGAAAGTAAGTATTATTATCCCTGTTTACAATGCTGAAAATACAATAAAAGAAACAATAGCATCTATTTCCAGTACAAATGACCATGAAATTATTTGTATTAATGATGGTTCTAAAGATAAAAGTGCAGAAGTAATAAGTGATTTATCTCAAGATAATATTGTCCTGTTAAATAGAGAAAATAAAGGTGCTGCAGCGACAAGAAATGAAGGTATAAGTATAGCGACTGGCGAATACATTATGTTTTGTGATGCTGATGATAAGTTAGGTGAGGGCATCGTAGATAAAATGGTGGAAGCAATAGAAGCAAATAATACTGATATTGTCGTTGGGCAAATATCACATCTAGTAGGTGAAGAAGTACGACCTATTAAGACATTTAATGACTTGAAGCCAATCTCACATACAGATTTAAATCATTCTCCAGAAGTTATTCAATCTATAGGTCCATATGGCAAATTATATAAAAAGAAAGTATTAGAAAATATAAGATTTGATGAAGATATCACATTTTGTGAGGAACATACATTTAATTTAACAGCTTGGGCTAATAGTAAGATAACAATTATAGATGAATTAACTTATTTATATAATATTGGAAATGAAGATTCAATCGTAGCAACAAGTTATAAAAATATAGATAAGTATTTAAATGATGCAACTAAAGTGAGAAAAAGAACTCTAAATATATTAAAGAATTTAGAGGATAATGTATCCCAATATTATAGTTATAGAATGGATTATCTAATCATATATTTCTTAATTAGAAATAATTACTTAAAAACAGAGAATTTAAATAGTTTACTTGATGCAGCGACCAATTATTTAAAAGTGATTAAAGATGTAGATAACGAGCACAAAGAGAAATTAAAAGACATAGTATTAGCAATATCTACTCAAGTAGGACATAACAAATTTGTTAGTATATCTAGAGCATTAAACATGTATCATACTAAAAAAACATACAGAAGTTACCAAATGAAAGCAATAAAATTAAAAACTAAAATGACATTAAGAGATTTGAAAAATAAAAATAGTAAATCAGCTCATTAAAATTCTAAAAACACCCATTCCATAGTTAATTAAACGGATGGGTGTTTTTATGTACAAATTTAATTTTGAAACCTTTTTAATTTTATTTCGGTAATAATTTTGTTTCTTCTGGTACACCGTGTAAAGTTTTATAAAATTTAGTCATATATATACCTTCGATAGGATCGGGCGTATGGTGATATGACTGAAAAGGTATCTGTTCTATTTTTATAACTTTTTCAAATTTATCTAAATTATTTAAATAGTTATCTCTGCTAATTTCAGTGTACTTATTAAACGATAACGGTATGATGTAAAGTAATATTATTAAAACCATCAAAGATGTGATTACGTATTTATGAATACGAATATGTATACCTTTATGTTCTAGTAAATCTAAAAGAAATTGTGACATTTCTATAATAATCATGATTAAGAAAATAAGACTTGCAAATGCACATCTACCACCATATGGTGATATAACCAAAAATGGAAGAGTTAATATAATCATACTAAAAACATAGAACAACAATCGGTTGTAATACAAAGTACCTTTAAAGTTAATAACAATAAAAATAATTAAAGAGCTTAATGAGCATATTAATAGTGTGGATGGAATGATATTATTTAATGAATTTATATTTTTGAATTGGTTGAAAAATATACTAACGATTATCGAAATAATGAATACACTACAAAGTAAGATATTAATATTTTTGTGTTTACTTAACAAAATGGTGATTGAAATACAAAGTATAGTTAATATCGATATTAATAATACGTTATGCGTAAATAAATACAATGTCATTTCGTTATTAAATACTTTAATTGCACTGATAATAATATTGTCGTGATTATTGAGTTGTTGGTAATCATTCTTTCCCGTAAGTGTTGATATATACGCTCCATTAGTAAACATAATAATGAATCCAACTAGATGACCAATAAAAATAACAAAATATAATATATTTAGTTTTTTGTTTTTTAAGTAATAATATATATTTATAAGAAAACTAATCAAAAGTAAATATAAAGTAACATGTTCTACAATCAACATAGCTATAACACTAAATAGAAAATATAAAATGATATTTAAGTAATTTAGTTTTATATATTTCTTCTGTTTATATAAGCTTATAAAATAAAGTAATATAGTCACAGAGATTACATAATTAACGTATCCAGCAGTCCAACCTAAAGTTTGGCTGAATACTGATAAAGGCATTAATAATACTAAAAATAAGATATAGAATATAAATAATGGGTTCTTTTTATTAGTTGAAATTTTATACATAAAAATTATGAAGAGTGATGAACAAATTGCCATGCCCAATATTCTAACTAAAGTAAATCTAACAAAGATTATTTCTAATATATTACTTATGTAACGCCCATTATAATTTTCGAAAAAAGATTTTAACCTCTCCATTCCTAGATATGATTTCCATGTCCAATCATCTCCAGTTAATGGAATGAGAGTGCTCATTATTAGAAAAAAAACAAAAAGTGATAAATAAATATATAAATCTTTATTTAATTTTGTATACATGTTACTTACTCCTTAATATGATGTTATTTAATCTTTTAAAATTCTTTTTGATAACAAAAAGGTTATAGGTATTGTTATAAATAACCCTATAAACGGTGCGAAATCTGCATTAAGTTTTAGTATTTGAACAAATATATATAGTAAAATAGTTTGCATCCCCATATTTATAACTTGGGTTAAAGGAAATTTAATAAACTTTTTTAAAGTCGGTGTTACTTTATAAACAAAATGACAGTTCAAGAAGTATGAAATTATAAAGCTTATAATAAAAGCACTTATATGACTCAATAAATAATGAACGGTTAAAATGTTTAATAAAAAAATATATATAATATAGTAATTTAAAGTATTGATGATACCTACAATTATAAATTTAATGATTTCAATATAACTTTTCTTATTTAACATTAATAACTTCCTTTGTATAAACGTAATCATTTAAGTTTGTATCTTTTATTAAATAGTGTGGTCTTGCTTTAACTTCATAATAGATTCTACCTACATACTCACCAATTATACTGATTGAAATAAGTTGAACTCCGCCTAAAAATAAAACAGCAAAAATAGTGGTGAAATAACCAGGCAAGTCTATTCCGTGCATAAGAATATTTATAAAATGATACGAAATATAAATAATGCTAAGTAAACATATTAGAAAACCTAAATATAATAATAGTCTTAATGGTTTATTATTAAATGAAATAATGCCATCTACTCCGTAATCTAACAATTTAAAAAAGGACCATTTAGATGTTCCACCTACACGTTCTCGGTTTTTATAATTTATAATTTCTTGAGAATATCCTACCCACGAGAATATACCTTTGGAAAACCTTTGAGATTCATTCAGCTTGATTATAGAGTGAATGACTCTATTACTTAATAATCTAAAGTCACCAATACCATCTACAATTGGTACATCAACGAGTTTATTTATAACTTTATAATAAAGTTTAGTATAAAGTTTACGTATGATTTTTTCTCCACTGCGATCTCTTTTTGCAATAACTTGATCAGCACCATTTTTAAATTTTTCTATCATTTTTGGAATGAGTTCTGGAGGATGTTGCAAATCGCAATCAATAATTATGACAGCATCATAGATTTGGCTATGAGTTAAACCCGCGAACATAGCTGATTCTTTACCAAAATTCTTACTTAATGAAATATACTCAACACGTTTATCTTTTTCAGCTTGTTTTTTTATAAGTTCAATAGTTCTATCACTGCTACCATCATCTACAAACAATAAATTGTATTCATAATTATTTTTCCGAGAATCATTATCTAAAATCTTTGTAATATGTTGATAACTTTGAGTTAATATTGCTTCTTCATTAAAACAAGGAATTAAAATTCTTATTTTCATATATGACCTCCAACCATAAAGTTACAATTTGTATTAATTATATATAGAATATACTAAATAATTAATATTTTATAAATAAGAATCTTGCTTTAATATCTACTATAAATATTTAAATGTGTGGATTTTCATACTAATCATTCAAAAATAGGTATTTAGATATTATTTATTTATCTTTTAAATGTAATTATTTGTATATCATTAACTAGATTTCTTTGAATTAAATAATTTAACATTAACTTTACAATAGTTAGATTTTTGATATAATTTACAATATTAAATTATAAAATAGATATGGAGTAAATAATGGACAAAAATATAATTGATATTGAGAGAAAATTCCGTCCTGAAATTGAAGGACTAAGGATAGTGGCTGCTTTATTAGTTGCCATATATCATATTTGGTTTGGTAAAGTCTCTGGTGGGGTAGACGTATTTTTTGTTGTTTCTGGATTTTTGATTACAACTTCTATTATTTCTACAATAAATAAAACTGGTGAATTTAAATTTTGGCCATACATATCGAAGTTAATGAAAAGGCTATTTCCGTTAGCTTTTATTATTATTTTAGTAGTATTGATTCTTAGTATATTCTTTTTACCGTCAACAATATTTGATAAAACAATTAAAGAGACGTTTTCTTCAATGTTTTATTATCAAAACTGGCAACTCGCAATTAGTAACACTGATTATTTAGATGCTAACCAAATGAAGAGCCCATTTGAACATTATTGGGCTATGTCAATACAAGGTCAATTTTATATAATCTGGTTTATTTTATTCTCAGGAATATTATTACTTATTAAGAAATATGGTTTATCTAATGGTAAAAGATTGGTCAATGTTGTCTTAGGATTTTTATTTATTGTTTCATTTATATATTCAGTTTATTTAACAGCTGTAAACCAGCCATTAGCTTATTTCATTACATTTACTAGAGTATGGGAATTTGCTTTAGGTGGATTATTATGTATAAATCTGAGCAGCATTAAAATCTCGAATATTGCTGCAGAAATTATAGGTTGGATTGGCTTAATAGGACTTATTTTAACAGGTGCATTATTTGATGTATCAACTATGTTTCCAGGTTACATTGCATTATGGCCAATGACTTGCGCATTACTAATAATTTTATCAGGCAATAAAGAAACAAAATATGGCGTGAAAAACTTCTTATCTATGCCAATAATGATCAAACTTGGTGGTGTATCATTTGGTATATATTTATGGCATTGGGTATTATTGTCATTCTATAAATATAACATATCTGAAAATCCTGGAATTGTAGCTGGTTTGCTCATCATATTATTATCAATAGCTTTATCTTTTGTAACGACAAAATATATTGAAACACCTATTAGGAGTGCAAAATTTAATAAATTTGCTTTTAAACGTATAGGATTTATCGCGCTTGCTAATATCTTATTAATTACTGGATTAGTATCACACAATCAATACGTGAAAATACAAGATAAGAAAGCAGTTGCAAGTAAAGACTATCCAGGAGCTTTATCAATCAATTTAGACAAAGATAAAATTAAAGAAAACAAACCTAAACCTGAATTTGCTAATGTCTTTGATGATTTACCGCAATCTCATTTGGATAATAGTAACCAAGGTATGAGCAAATCTGAAGTTAAAGTAGGTAAATATGGTAAGCAAAAGGATTATAAAGCAACTATTGCGTTAGTTGGAAGCTCACATTCAGAGCATTGGTTAGGTGCCGTTATTAAGGCAGCTGAAGAGAATGACTTTAGAGTCATAAATATTACTAGGTCTGGAACAAGGTTCTCAACTGGATATAAAGAGAATACATTAAAAGATGATTGGGTGAAAAATGTCGAAAATTATCTAGAAAAAGCTGATGATATTGATTTAGTTTTAGGCCATGTTACAGCTTCGGATACAGAAAATGAAAAAACCCAACAGCAGATGGTAGATCAGCTGCTTAAAGTTAAAAACAACTATGGCATTGAAGTAATGGCTATAAGAGATATTCCTAGATATGATTTTAATGTATCTGAAGAATTAGAAAAACATGGTGAAAAAGATACGATAGAGAGAATGAATAAAGGAAATAGACAATTAGATGAGGCATTCTGGGAAAAGATATCTAACGAAGAGAAAGATTTACCACAATTTGACCCTTCAGAATATTTTAAAGTTAATGGTAAATACCGACCGATAATAGGTAATATTGTAGTATATAGAGATATGGACCACATGACGAACACTTATTCTGAAACATTTGGACCAATTTTAGGTGATGAAATTAAAAAAGTAGTACAAAAATAGAGTATGTTAAATAATTATAAAAAAACAACAAAATTCTATAAAAGAATTTTGTTGTTTTTTATAATTGATTATATTGGTTGGTTCAATATATTAGTGAAAATATGTTCTAATGCTTTTTCAGTATTACCATCGTAAGGCTGATCAAGCTTATTACAAGCTAACGTAATAATATAATTATTATTTGCGTAAGCTATTATATCATTAGCAAAAAAGATACCTCTTACTCTTTGATGATGTTCGTATTTATAAAAACCATATCTATAAGGTTTGGGATAAGTATTTTTACCATCTTCTGATAATAAACTTTGGGTAGTTGCTTTATTTAATAATTGATTTTTTCTAAAGGCGTGTATTAACTTTGTCATGTCATTTGTGGACATATATACATTACCAGCGCCGTCATATTTGTCTAAATTATATGTAGGTGTATGAATATTTTGAGCAGGCTGGGATTTATAGCCACGCACCAAATATTTTTCATGTTCCAAATCATCATACCTTGAAGTAAAGTGTAAATCTGCCTTTTTAATAATTCTTTCTTTTAAATTCTGTTCGAAGGATTTATTTGTAGCAACTTCTATTATTTTCGCAATTGTTATGTAATTGACATCATTATAATTATATTGATGATATTTCTCTGGTAAAACACCTTTTTGTTTAATGCTTTCAATTGCACTGTCTAAACCAAAACTATTTGAATTAGGTGAGAATTTAGCTAAACCACTTTGATGAAACATTAAATCTCTAACTGTAATTGCATAGTAATTCTGGAAGTTAGGTATATATTTATTAACATTATCATTTATATTAATCTTTTCCTCATCTTCTAATTGTCTTAGCATTATTCCAGTTAAAAATTTGTTTGCAGAACCAATAAGATACATTGAATTTTCATCATTAGGTATATTCAGTTCTATGTTTTTTTGACCATATGCTTTTGAAAACATTGTATTATCTTTTCTATATATTGTGACATTTCCATTAAAGTTTATTGATTTTAAGTATGCATCGACATCTTTATACACTGGCTCATCATCTTTTCGTTTGTAATTTTCTTTATTAGTAGCGCTATTTTTATCTTTTGTTTCACTTTTTTTCTTTTGGGTTGAAGCGATAGGTTTTGATTGTTGCTCCTCAACTTTTGAACATTTGATGTTCAATGATATATAAACAATTAAAGCTACAATGATTAAACTCATTAATATTAATAGTATATTTTTCATTTGTTACTCCTATTTTACTTATAAATACATTACTTCTAATATTTTACAATATTCCTTTTAAAAATAGAACACATAATGTGTTCTATTCGTTGCCATATAATTCTTTTTTAATTTGAGTAGTTGAAATACCTTCTGTTCTTTTTAAATAAATAACTTCGCATTCGTCTTTTAAGAAGTCAAATTCGCCTTCCCAATCATGCCCCATTAAGAAAGTATCCACTTTGAAAGTTCTTACATCATCAACTTTTTGTTCCCAATTGTTCTCAGGGATAACTAAGTCAACGTACCTAATGGATTCAAGCATCATTTTTCTTTGTTCGTAATTATAGTAAGATTTTTTGCTTTTTATTTTATTAAACTCATCAGTAGATAGAGCAACAATTAAATAATCACCATATTGCTTTGCTCTTCTCAAAAGTTCAATGTGACCATAATGTAATAAATCATATGTACCATATGTGATAACTCTACGCATATTTTCACCTCATTTATTATATATTAAAGCTTAATACATAAATAAACTTATGTAAACAATTTGTATACTTAGTAAAAATGATGTTAATATTTAAAATGATATAAACACTATATCAATAAATCATAATTTCACATGTGTCTTTAGTTTGATAGTATTTATTATTAGTGTATTATATAAACGGATATTAAATTCAGTTGAAACTTAAATAAGAGGAGTATGTATGGATAAGAAACTTTTTTTAATGACCGAGGAATCGTTTAGAGAGACGATAATATTTTATAATAAAAATGAAATAAATCAAGATGTTAAGATTAAATTAAATACGTATTTAGATAAAGTGCTGAATCCTCTTTTTCCTTATAAATATGATTTTATACTTAACAATAAAGAACAATTTATACAATTAATAAATAAGATGGAATATCAAACTTCAAAGAAAAGTATCTTTAAGTATTTAGAAATCAAATTTATGAGCCATGGAAAATTGTATATCTCTTATTTATTTTCGCGCATTAGAAAAATAATGAGTTCAATGAGGTCAAATTATTATTCTTCAGTGATTATTCCACAAAAACTAGAGAATATAATTATTTATGAATCATTTAGGGGTAAAACATTTTCTGATTCTCCTAAAAAACTCTATCAATATTTATCAAATCAATTAAAAGAATATGAACATATTGTAGTAGTAGATAACGAGAGCTTAAAAAATGAATTAGACAATTCAAAAATTAAAACAGTAAAAAAAAATACAAAAGAATATTTCAAATTGTATAACAAAGCTAAAGTATGGGTGTCTAATATTAGATTATCACCACAAATAGAAAAGAAGTCGAATCAAATTTATATTCAAACTTGGCATGGTACACCATTAAAGAAATTAGCAAATGATCAAACTGTTATCTCGATACCAGACGTTAATTTAGAAGAATATTTATATGGGTTCACGAAAGAAACTGAGCGTTGGGATTATTTAATATCACCTAGTGAAATTGCTACAACTAGATTTAAATCAGCTTTCAAGCTGAAAGATGATCAAATCTTAACATTAGGTTACCCACGTAATGATGACTTAATTAATTTCAATCATAAAAATCATATAAATGAATTGAAGAAAAAACATAATATACCTTCTGATAAAAAAATTATATTATATGCGCCTACATGGAGAGATAACGATCGAGAAGAAATAGGGCGGTATAACTTTAACTTAAAATTAGATTTGGAAGATTTTAAATCGAAACTTGCTGATGAATATATATTAATTATACGTGCACATTATTTAGTTTCTAAAAATTTAGAATTAGATAATTACAGCAACATTTATGATTTATCTAGTGCAAATGATATAAATGAGCTGTTTTTAATGAGTGATATACTGATTACAGACTATTCTTCAGTATATTTTGATTATGCTAATTTAAAACGTCCTATTTTATTTTTTGCATATGATAAAGAAGAATATGCAAGTGATATTAGAGGATTTTATACACCGTATGAAGAAGGCTTACCAGGACCAATTTTTACAGAAAGTGAAGCGTTAATAAAATTTATTGAAAATAAATATTACGAAACACTTCCATTAGATGATAAATATATTAATTTTAATAAAAAATATAATTATTTAGATGATGGTAAAGCAACTAATAGAGTTGGTAATGAAATCATTGCTTCTCTACAAACAAAAAAGGAGTTACATTGATATGAAGACTTTAAACATATATCAAGTAGGAGAACTTTTAACATTAGAATTTGATCAAACAATAGATAATATTAAAAATGTATATGTAAAAAATGAGTTTGATGAGGTTAGTTTTGAGCAAACAGAAGTAAAAAACAAGTTCGTCATCAACTTATTTGAAATTCTTAATGTGTTTGATAAATACGATAGAGAAACTATCTTTTTCTTACTTGAAAAAACAGATGGTATTACTCAATCTATTCAAAAAGTAAACGTAAAAAAATATGATTATGAAATTTATAACTTTGAATCAGTTGTTAATGAAGAAGCTACTTTAACACCATACTTAACAAAAAATGGCGTATTGCAATTTACTAAAAAAACACAAATACCAATTTCAACTTATTTTGCAAGAAGACATATAGATAAAATAACAATAAACAATAGACATGCATTTATAAAAGGGAAGTTTTCACTTCAGAATTCATCTTTAGAAGACGCTAAATTATTAATCACATCAAGATTAAGCGAAAACGTAATAGAAGTTCCATTAAATACAACGGTATTTAATGTCTATAAATCTTTAAATTCAATAAGTTATGATTTTGAAGTAGATATTATTAACAACTTAAAACAATTTTTACTTAACGATTTTGATTCTGAAGATATAATAGATTTATTTTTAGAAATTAAAATTCAAGAATTTAGAGAATCTATTAATGTTAAATTAGGTAACCCTAGAATACTCGTGGAGAGATTATCTAAAGGCGAAATATCAATAGAACAAAATGATAAGATTAAAACAGCAGTACCTTACTTTACAATGAAAGGTAGAAACTTATCATTTAGAATAAATGAATATGACATCGAAGATTACAATGCATATAAAAAATTAATGCACGATTATCCAACTTTAATAAAAAATACATTTAACAAAAATAAAATATGGATCGTTGGTGAAAAGTCTTATAAAGCTCAAGATAATGGTTATCATTTCTTTAAATATATGAGAACACAACATCCAAATGAAGAAGTTTATTACGTGATAGATAAAGATTCCGAAGAAAGAAAGAATGTAGAACCATTTGGTAACGTCATATACTTTAAATCAAAAGAGCATTTTGAATTAATGGTTAAAGCTGACATAATATGCAGTACGCATCATACAGAGTTGTTGTTCCCAAGTCACGAAGCAAATTATATCAAAAAAATCAGGGCCAAACGTATATTCTTGCAACATGGCGTGCTAGGTACTAAAAATTTAACTCAGATTAATGGTAAACAGTTAAAAGACTTTAACGTCGATATGTTTATAACAAGTTCACCAAGAGAGAAACAAATTGTAAATAGAGATTTATTATTCGATGACTACCAAATTAAATCAACGGGCTTATCTAGATTTGATGAATTATTTAAGGATAATGTAACTCAAAAGAATCAAATACTCATTATACCGACATGGAGAGATTGGATAACTAACATCAATAGTTTATTAGAATCAGATTATCTACAATACTATAATGATTTATTAAACAATCCAGAATGGGAACAGATAGCAAACAAACAAAATATAGATATAATTTTCTGTTTACATCCAAATATGCAAGCATTTGTCGACCTGTTTAATATACCTGACTACATTAAGGTTATTAGACAAGGTGAAGTAGATGTACAATTATTAATTAAAGAAAGTAAATTAATGATTACGGATTACTCGAGCGTAGCATTTGATTTTAGCTTTTTAGAAAGACCGGTTATTTACTATCAATTTGATAGGGATAGATTTATAGGTGATTTACCATCACATCTTGATTTAGATGAAGAATTGCCTGGTAGAATATATGATGAAGCAGAAGATGTACTAGTAGCGACAAAAGAATATATTGATAATAATTTCATAAATGAAGCATCTATTATTAAAAAAGCTAATAATTTTATTGAACATAAAGATACTGATAACTCTAAGAGAATTTACCAAGCAGCAAAAGATTTTAAGCGTAAAAATAAAATTAAAGATATACTTAAATATGATATATTATCACAACATATATTTATGAGATTTAGAAAAAATAAACGATATTTTGATGCAATGTCATATATGAATAAGTTTTTAGTGAGGTTTGCAAAAATTGATGAAAAGCTAATCGTAATTGAAAGTAATTTAGGAAAACAAGTTACGGATAGTCCGAAAATGATTTATGATCAAATTAAGCAATTAGACAAAGGATACAAAATTGTATGGGTAACAAATAAAATTTATCCATTTGACGATGAAAATGTCATTACAGTTAAAAGGTTAAGCCCAGACTATTATAGATACTTATCGATTGCGAAATATTGGATAAACAATCAAAACTTCCCTTATTACATTAAAAAGAAAAAACAAACTGTATTTATTCAAACGTGGCATGGTACGCCACTTAAGAAGATGTTAAACGATGTAGACGAGTTTAAAGGTAGAGACGAAGGTTATATTGATCGTATTAATGAGTCGGTTTCTAAATGGGACTATTTAGTTTCTCCAAGTCCATATGCTACAGAATGCTTTAAATCAGCATTTAGATTTAATAAAGAAATGTTAGAAGTGGGTTATCCGAGAAATGATATATTCTACCAAGATGAAAAATTAATAGAAGAACAGAGAAAGACAATTAAACGAAAATTATCTATACCAAAAGATAAAAAAGTGATATTGTATGCACCAACATTTAGAGATGATGAAGTTTCTGCTGCTAAAAAACATCTCATCAATTTAAAATTAGATTTACATCAAATGAAAGAACGACTAGGTGACGAGTACGTGTTATTGCTAAGACCTCATATCATAATTAGCAATAAAATAATTATAGATAAATCATTAGAAGACTTTATTTATAATGTTGCTGATTACGAAGAAATTAGCGATTTATATTTAATCAGTGATATATGTATTACTGATTACTCATCAGTAATGTTTGACTTTGCGAATACAAGAAAGCCATTACTATTTTTCACTTATGACTTAGATCATTATAAAGATAACTTAAGAGGATTCTATATGAATTTTGAAGATGAAGCACCCGGACCATTGCTAAAAGACAATGAAACTTTAATTGATTCTATTAAAAACATTGAAACAATAAATAAAAGCTATCAAGAAAAATATGATAAATTCTACGACAAATTCTGTTCATTTGAAAAAGGTAATGCAGCAAAACGAATTGTAGAAAAATTATTTTAAAAATAAAAGCAGAAAAAATTCGTATTGATTGAATTTTTTCTGCTTTTTATTATGTGTAACGTATAACCTGTTTGTACTCGCATCTAATTAAAGGTATTATTTCATTAGTTAGTGTTTCATTGTTAAGAGTAAGTCAATTTTATTAAAAGTATGAAATAGGTTGAGGTGTAATATGATTAAAATAATTGAATTGAACAATGATGAAAAAATCATAGAAATAATTAATAAACTTTCTTCTGATATTTCACATGTCATATTAAAAGAAAATACTACTAAAATTAATAAAGATGTTCTAGAAACTTTAAATTTAGATAATTATTCTGCTGTTGTAGATTTTACCGTGAATGGTTATTACATAAATGATTGTCGTTATTTTGGAGATGAAAAAATAACTGCGAATAAGTGGTTTAGTAATAATGTTCTATATCCGAATATTATTTTTAAAGTAGAAGATTTGAAATGGTTGCTTGACCGTCATGAGTGGGCGTGCCTTCTTGATATATGTGTTAAAGCTGTTGTTGAATTAGAAAATATATTCATCAATGGTCATGTCATTTTCGACTTTGATGAGAAATCTTCAAATAATTATTTAGATTTAAATAATTATGAAGATGATGATTATGTTAATCATTTTTATTTAAATAAATGGTTATTACTTAACAATCAAAAGGCGCAATTTAATAGGAAGAATACAACTTTACCTAATAATGCTAGAATGATAGATAAGGTAATGTACCGTTCGTATTTCAAATTACCTAATAAAATCTATTTGAAGATGCATCATCAATCATTAATGAAACAGAAAAATGCAGTTAATATATATCATAAAAATAAGGATGCTATTAAACCTTATATTGTATTTTTAGGATTTGACTATGGCTACAGAGGAAATTCTAAATATTTATTTGAATATATAAAAAATCATACGAACTTTACTGTATATTTCATTACAGATGAACAGCAAGGTGAAAGTTTTGTTTCTCCGCAACATTCTGAAACTCAAAACTTAATTGAACAAGCACAAGTATTAGTACTAGAAAGCTATATACCTGACGATTTAAAACCAAATGGCACTATCATACAATTGTGGCATGGTACACCAATTAAAAAGCTATTTTTAGATAGTAATGAACTTCATCAAAATAAAAATATATATAATTATAGAGCACGTAAATATAATAAGTTGATTAAACATAACTATTTCATTACTGATACTAAAGAGATTAATTCAGTATTCAATACTGCTTTTCCTATGCAAGAAACTAAAATAATAAACAGTGGATATCCAAGAAATCAATTTTTGATAGAGCATGATGAGGATAACCAATTGATTAGTCAAATAAAAGAAGACTTACAATTAAATAATCATAAAAAAACGATATTATATGTTCCTACATGGAGAGATAATAAAGAAGAGCAATATTTATTGGAGTTTCCAAAAGAAATTACTGATCATTATAATATTATTTATAAATGTCATATAGAAGATAAAAATATAAAAAAAACAAATTATATTGATCCATTAGATTATGAAACGCAGCAACTAATACTTGTTGCTGATATGTTAATAAGTGATTATTCTTCGATTATATTTGATGCATTGACGATTGATAAGAAAGTATACTTATATACACCTGACTTTGAATCGTATAAATATCATCGTGGCTTATATGAAGAAGTATTTAATACAGTTAATCAAAATCAATATTTTGAATCTAATAAAATGTTTGAAGCAATATCAAATCAACATTATATTAAAGTAAATAGCAAATATATTAATAAAAATAATCATTCATATGAAACAATACAAAGTATAATTGATAAACATATGAATAAAAATAGGTGATGACATGAAGTCTTTTACATTTATCGTGCATAATATTTATCATATGGGTGGTACAACTAAATCAATATCGAATTTAGCAAATGTACTAAGTGAAAAAGGGCATAAAGTTAAGATTATTTCTGTTTTTAAAGCAGCTTCAAATCCATACTTTAATTTAAATAAACAAATTGAAATTATACCTGTAATAGAATATAAGAGGTCAATTAAAGGTATACAAAATGTAGTAATGAATAGAATTAATAAATATACATCATTTATAAGACCAAAAGTTATTAATAAATATGAACCTGGATTTTATCAGTTTTCAAGTTATATTGAAAAGAAATTAATAAAAGCTATAAAACGTGTTGATACAGATGTTCTTATAGGTACAAGGGCAAGTTATAATTTACTTGTTGCAGAATTTGCACCTCGTAACATTCTTAAAGTAGGTATGGAACATATGTATTTGCATGCTCATGAAGAAGCATATCAAGATGATTTAATTCAAGGATATGAAAACTTAGATATTGTCACGACGCTTACGAGTGAGGATCAATTGGATTATCAACAAGAGCTGAAACATACACCTGTTATTATTGTTCCTAATATATTAAAAGAACATAAACACAGTATGCCAAAAGAAAATCTGATTGTAGCAGCAGGACGTTTTGAACATGAAAAGGGCTTTGATTTATTAATTGAAAGTATCAATAATATACAACAAACAATGAGAGACTTGGATTATAAATTACATTTATATGGATCAGGTCAAGAAAAGAATCAATACTTGAAACAAATTAATGAATATAATATTGAAGATGTTGTAGAGATTAAAGAAACAACTAATGAATTATCTAAAGTTTTATCTACAAGTAAAATTACTGCAGTGCCTTCGAGAGTAGAAGGTTTCGGGTTAGTTATATTAGAAGCGATGTTACAACAAAGTGTAGTAATAGGATTTCACGATTGTTATGGTCCAGAATTTCTTATAGATAATGAAGTGAATGGCTATTTAATAGATAAAAATGATATAATAAGTTTTAGCAATCGTTTAACTCATATTATGCAAAACTATGAAGATTCAAATATACAAAATATAATCAATCATGCTGAGCGAAAAGTAAAAGAGTTTGACGAAAATATTATATATACACAATTTATAAAAGATATAGAAGAGATAAAATAGTTATTGATTGATGTTAAAGGAGAATGACTATGGTTAAGAAGGTTAAAAAAGCTATAATTCCAGCAGCAGGTTTAGGAACGAGATTTCTACCAGCAACAAAAGCAATGCCAAAGGAAATGTTGCCAATATTAGATAAGCCAACAATTCAATATATCGTTGAAGAAGCGGTAAGAGCAGGTATAGAGGATATCATTATTGTGACTGGTAAACATAAAAGAGCGATTGAAGATCACTTCGATAATCAGTTAGAACTAGAACTTAACCTGAAAGAAAAAGATAAACATGAATTATTACATAAAGTTCAACATGCTACAAATTTAGCTAATATGTTCTATGTAAGACAGAAAGAACAAAAAGGATTAGGTCATGCTATATGGTCTGCTAAACAATTTGTAGGCGGGGAACCATTTGCTGTACTATTAGGTGATGATATTGTTGAGTCAGAAGTACCAGCAATCGAACAACTTATAACACAATACAATAAAACAGGTAAATCAGTCATTGGTGTACAAGAAGTAGATTATAAAGATACACACCGTTACGGTATTGTAGACCCGATTTTAACGAAAGACAGATTGTATGAAGTAAAGAAGTTTGTTGAAAAGCCAGCTGAAGGGACAGCACCATCTAACTTAGCTATAATGGGTAGATATGTATTAACACCCGATATTTTTGATTACTTAGAAAATCAAGAAATAGGAGCAGGTGGAGAAGTCCAATTGACTGATGCTATTGAAAGATTAAACCAAGATGATCAAGTTTTTGCTTATGATTTTGAAGGGGAACGTCATGATGTTGGAGAGAAACTTGGATTTGTAAAAACAACAATTCAATTTGCATTAAACAACGATGAAATGTCAGAAGATGTTAAAGAATTTATTAAATCATTAGATATTAAATAATAAAAAAGTCCGGCACATGAATAATGTCTCGGACTTTTTTATTGTTTTGTTGATATTTGTTAGGAAAAAATATTTTTATTTTGTTCTATTTTTAATTTAGTATTAAGATATTGTAAATTTTATATATTAACCTTTATATTCAATTTTCTTAAAGATATACTTACCTTTGTATAATATTTTAAGGAGTTTTGAATATGGTTAATAACCCGATTGTCATAGAACGTAAATTCAGGCCAGAAATAGAAGGTTTAAGAGTAGTTGCAGCTCTACTCGTTGCCATATATCATATATGGTTTGGTAAAGTGTCCGGAGGCGTAGATGTTTTCTTTGTTGTTTCAGGGTTTCTAATCACAACCTCTATTATTTCAAGATACAATAAAGAAGGTGAATTTAAATTTTTACCCTATATTAAAGGTTTAATAAAGCGCTTATTCCCTTCGGTATTAACTGTGATATGTGTTACAGCAATTATGAGTTTTTTCTTTTTACCACAATCTATTTTAGGAAAAACAATTAAAGAAATATTCGCTTCTTTATTTTATTATCAAAATTGGCAACTCGCTTTATCTAGTACAGATTATTTAGATAAAGATCAGATGAAAACACCCGTTGAACATTTTTGGGCCATGTCAATACAAGGTCAATTTTATATTATTTGGTTTATTTTATTTAGCGCAATATTTTTGTTATATAAAAAGAAGAAAAACTTAAATATTATTAATGTCATGAATTTATTTTTAGGGACTATATTTGTAACATCTCTCATATATTCAATTTATTTAACCCATGTAAACCAACCGTGGGCATATTTTCATACTTTTACACGAGTATGGGAATTTTCTTTAGGTGGTTTGTTAGCAATTAATTTATCCAAAATTAAAGTGAATAGATATATCGCGAGTATAATCGGTTGGGTCGGTCTATTTGGACTTATACTAACAGGAATATTATTTGACGTATCTACAATGTTTCCTGGTTATATCGCTTTATGGCCAATGTTATGTGCCGTATTCATATTAGTTTCAGGAAATCACGAAACTAAATTCGGTATAAAAAGATTTTTAGGTTCACCAGCAATGGTTAAAATTGGTGGTTTATCATTTGGTTTATATTTATGGCATTGGGTTATTTTATCGTTTTATCAATATCATAATGATAATCGACCAGGGGTTTTTATAGGAATATGCATTATTCTACTATCATGGCTGTTGTCATATTTAATGACACGCTATATTGAAAAACCTATTAGAACAAATCAAAATGATAAAAAATCATTCAAAAAAATGGGAGTAGGTTTAGCGGTAAATATATGTGTATTAGCAGCGTTATACGTAATAATTTTAAACTCTCCATTTGATAAAGAAAAAGAAGCATTAAGTAAGACTTATCCAGGAGCTATGGCCATAGATAAAAAAATGCAAGGTAACAACGAAAGTGAACATATACCAAACTTTTCAGATATTCGAGATGAAACACCTGATTCATCTAAAGATAAAGTGCATCAAGCAATTGGTAAATCCAAAGTACTCGTTGGAGAATATGGAGAAAAAGAAAATTATGATAAAACAATCGCATTAGTCGGAAGTTCACATGCTGAACATTGGCTAGGCGCATTACAACAAGCAGCAAAAGAAAAAAATTATCGAGTATTAAATATGACTAAATCAGGATGTGTACTTACAACAAATGATGCTGATAAAGACTGTACAGAATGGAATAAGAATTTAATAAAAGAAATTGAGAAACAAGATATCGACTTAGTTGTAACAACTGCAGATGTCAGTTCAGATATAAATGGTAAAGTAGATCCATTACAAATTGAACAATTTAATAACATAACTGATACTAAGAAGCCTATTTTAGCAATAAGAGATAATCCCAGATATGAATTTAATGTACCTGAAACATTAGAAAAGGTCGGTGAAAAAGAAACAATCAAAAAAATGAATTCAAAAAATAGATTGCCGAAAACATCAAAATGGGATCAATTAAAAGAAAAACCTAAAAACACAGAATATGTAGATTATGCAAAATACTTTAAGAAAAACGGACAATTCGTACCTGTAATCGGTAATGTCGTCGTATACATGGATAAAGGCCACATGACGAATACTTATTCAAAAACATTTGGTCCGATAATTCAAGAAGATATAGAAAAATATTTAAAAAAGACTGGGACTTAACTTTCCTAGTCTTTTTTATTTATATTCGTGATTTATTTACTTTATATTGTTTAGCAATTGTAAAGTTTGATAAAAGACTGTAAACCCTTCCTTAAGTATCTGTTAATCGACTGTTTATTGCTTTTATAATCGTTACAATGTATTTAACATTACAAAAGTAATAGCTTAACAATTTATTATTAAAGGATGGTTATAATATGAAATTAACAACTATAGGTCTTGGATATATTGGTTTACCAACTTCAATTATGTTTGCAAAGCATGGTGTAGATGTAGTTGGTGTAGATATCAATAAAGAAGCAGTAGATAAATTAAATAACGGACAAATTCATATTGAAGAACCAGGTTTACAAAAAGCATATGAAGAAGTTCTTGCAAAAGATAAATTTAAAGCAAGTTTAGAACCAGAAAGAGCAGATACATTCATCATCGCAGTACCGACACCTAATAATAATGACGAATATGAATCTTGTGATATTACGCTTGTCATGAGCGCTGTTAAATCAATCGTACCTTATTTAGAAAAAGGTAATACTTTAATAGTCGAGTCAACAATAGCACCTAGAACAACTGACGATCATGTGAAACCGTACCTTGAAAGTCAAGGTTTTACAATAGGTGAAGATATATATTTAGTACACTGTCCAGAACGTGTATTGCCTGGAAAAATACTACATGAACTAGTACATAATAATAGAATAATAGGTGGTATGACACCTGAGTGTGTTGAAGCAGGTAAAAAAGTTTATGGAACATTTGTTCAAGGAGAAATGATTGAAACGAATGCTAAAACTGCTGAAATGAGTAAATTGATGGAAAATACGTATCGTGACTTAAATATAGCTTTAGCAAATGAACTCGCTATGGTATGTAACAACTTAGATATTAACGTATTAGAAGTTATCAAAATGGCTAACAAACATCCAAGAGTAAATATTCATTTACCAGGGCCAGGCGTGGGCGGTCATTGTTTAGCGGTGGATCCTTACTTTATTATTGCGAAAGACCCAGAAACTACTACTTTAATTCAAGAAGGTAGAAAGATTAATCGCTCAATGCCTCAATACGTTATAGAAGAATCTAAAAAAATATTGAACGAAGTAAATGGAAATAAAATTGTTGTATTTGGTTTAACTTATAAAGGAGATGTAGATGATGTACGAGAATCTCCGGCGTTTGATATATACAATGAATTAAGAAAAGAAACAGATTTAGAAATAGAAGCATATGACCCTCACGTTGAGTTGGCATTTGTTGAAAAAGATGTACAAAAAGCAGTGAAAGATGCTTCATTAGTATTAATATTAAGCGATCACTCTGAATTTAAAACATTAACAGATAATGAATTCGAAGGTATGAGAGATAAAATTATATTTGATACTAAAAATATCGTTAAAAATGATTTTAATAATACTCAATATTATAATTACGGTAATTTATATACTTTTGGTAAAGAAAATATATATTCATTCAATAAGTAAAAAATGAGGGGTCTATTATGATTGATAAAAATAATCCATATATTAATGCTGGATTAAGTTTTCAAATAATTTTAAAAGAGAAAGAGAATCAAGAAATTTATGATGCTGATAATATAGAAATATCAGTAGGTTTAGTAACTCAATATTTACACAAAGTATTGAAAGTCATTTCAATAAAACATATTGGTGACGACTTATATGGTTTAATAGCTCAAGGTACAAATTTGATAGGTTGGACTAAGTTAAAAGATTCTATCAAATTGATTTCTAAACCGTTCGATACAGTTAGAGTAGATTTATCTAACTTTAACGCACCACAAATAAATAGAGAATTAGGGTTTAAAGTCGATTATAATTTATTGTTTAATGAGAAAAACTTTTCATCTAGGGCACTATATATATATGAAGGAGAAGTAGTAGAAGCGGTGTTTAATAAAGGATTGTTTGCAGGTTTTGTTTATGCAAAAGATATTGATCGATCAATTGTATGCAATACTAATACAGCAATTAAACAATCAACAACATTTTATCAAGATAGTTCGTTGAACAAGTCTATAACGTTAGATTTACTCTCCGAAAGTATTAATTGTGAAAATGTAAAAGTTGATCTAGTTTTTACAAGAGCCCAGTCAGCACGAATCATAATTAAAAAAAAGAAATATTGGATTAGCATATCAGATTTTGAGGATATAACGTTATTTAACCATTTGGAAAATTACTCATATGAATCATATACAGAAAAAGAATTAGAAAATCTTGATATTATTACTAGAATCGAAGATGAGCGTAATGAATCAAAGGTTGCTATAACTAAACTTATAAAAGAAAATATTGCTTTACAAAAATATAAACATACAAATAACTCTGGAGATATGGGTAGATATGAGCAGTTATACCATAACTTAAGAAATTCAAAATTAGGTAAAATCCAAACGAAATACTGGACTTGGAGAAATAGGAGGAGATCGAGATGAACATAAATAAATCGACAAAAAAAGAAAACCTTCCAATTCAAACCACTAAAAACGAACTTACAAACTTTGATGATAAAAGCAAAACACAACAATTAAAAGAAGTTTTAGAAATTGTTGAAAATGATTATATGCATGCAATATATAAACTAAAGAAAGTAAAAGATAATACAAATCATCAAAATTATTATAAAAGAGTAGCAGTGGAATCAAAATTAGATTTTCTTGAAAACCATAAACAATATTTATCTCAATCTATCTCTTCTAATAAATCTAGAATATTTAAAAAGTCTGAGTTTAACGTAGGTTTAGTAGCAGATGAATTTTTATATAATTCATTTAAAGATATTGGCAATATCGTCTATATAAATAGTGAATTTAAAGGTTTAAATCAAGATATGGATGTCTTAATTGTAGCAACTACTTGGAAAGGAATAGACGATAGCTGGACGGGTTTAGCTTCTGTTAATGGTGAGAAAAGACAACTGTTAATGGAAGGTATACGCAAAGCTAAAAGCATGGATATTCCTGTAGTATTTTATTCTAAAGAAGACCCTGTTAACTTCCATCTGTATAAAGATATCGCAACAGAATGTGATGTCATTTTAACATCAGCAGCTGAAGTCGTAGAGGATTATAAAGCTTATTGTAACAATGAAAATGTCCATGTCTTACAATTTGGTGTTAATCCTCATTATCATAACCCTATTGATACTCGAAAAGAGGATAATCAAAAGTATAATAATGATGTTATATTTGCCGGTAGCTGGACTAAAAAGTATCCAGTTAGAAATCAAGAATCAGCTAGAATGTTTGATGAATTGATTAAAAATGATAATGACTTAACAATTATAGATCGTAATTTACCTTTAAGAAGAGAACGTTATCAGTTCCCATCGAAGTATATACCATTTTTAACAATGCCCATTGATCATGAAGAATTGATGAAGATACATAAAATATATAGGTGGGCTATAAACGTAAACTCAGTTAAATATTCAGAAACAATGTTTGCTAATCGAATTTTTGAATTGCAAGCATTTGGTAATTTAATATTATCTAATTACTCAGTAGGTGTGAATAACCAATTTCCGAATATATTCATGGTAAATCATGAATCAGACGTTGCTACTATTATGAATGGCTATAAAAATTATGAATTAAATGATATGCAATCTAAAAGTATTAGAAGTGTGATGCGTAATCATACAACTTATCACCGGTTAGATGAAATCTTAAGCTATATCGATAAGAAACCATCTCAAAAAGAAATGTTAATCTTAGTAGTTGTTGATAAAAAAACACCAGAGATGGAAGAAATTTTGAGAAGACAACTCAATGTTAATTTTGATGTAATTGAGAAAAATGAATCTATAGCTGAACAAGAAAAGTATGACTTTATAACTTTTATGAATGATTCAATACAATATGAAGAGTATTATTTAGAAGATTTAATTTCAGCTTTTAAATATGTTGATGTAGATTTTGTTACTAAAGATGAACAATCTGAACCACACCAATATATAGAAAAAGTACAAAATAAATATTTAACAATGTATCATAGAGATGTTATAGATTCAAATTTAGAAGTAAAAGAAACAAATAATGGATACAACCTTGATCAGTCAGAAATTTATAAGCCTTCTTTATACGGTCAAAATAATCAACAGAAAAAATTAAGCGTGATTGTACCAATTCATAATAATGGTACATATTTAGAAGATAAATGTATGAGAAGTTTAAGACGTTCTTCTATATTTAATAATATGGAGATTATTTTTGTAAATGATGGAAGTACTGATAAAGAAACAATTGCGATAATTGATAGATTAAGACGTCGATTTCCAGAGATTGTTTATCATGCATACGATGATGGTTCAGGAAGTGCCTCTAGACCACGAAATAAAGGTGCAGAATTAGCTTCTACAAAATACATTACTTATCTTGACCCAGACAATGAAGCGACGGGTGACGGATATGCTAAATTATTAGAAGAAATCGAAAATAATAAAGACGTTGATATGGTAATAGGAAATATTATAAAAGAAGACAATAAACGTCGAGCTATTTTTAACTATGCTGGTACTGTAACAAAATATAATGATGGTAAATTATTAATTAACGATCCTAAAAAATATATGAAAAAATGTGGTTTAAGAGCACAAAGTATACAGGCTCTTATTATAAAAGCTGATATCATTAAAGATAATAATATTAAAATGATTGAAGGCGCTGCAGGTCAAGATACATTATTCTTCCAAGAATTGATGATACATTCAAATAAAGTAAAAGCAGTTAAAGATGTTATTCATATGTATTATGCTGCTGTAACAGGGTCCGTTACAAATTCAGTATCAAAAAAATTATTCGAAAAATATTATGCGTTAGAAATTGAAAGAATACCATTTTATGAAAAACATGATTTAATGAATTCTTATTTAGAAAATAGATTTAATTTTTACGTTAAAGGGTGGTATTTACCACGATTAGAAAAAGTAAAACCTGAAGAAAGAACAGAAGCTATAAAGCGATTTTTAGATATTTATGCTTTATACGATCAATATAAGAGACCAGAAGATAATGATTTAATCAATTATGTAGAAAATTTAAAAAAAGAAATACAATAGTTTTTACATTTTTAATAAATGATTGATAGAACTATTAAAAATATAACAATCAAGTAGGTCGTTAAGCATGAAAATTGTTGCAGAGATATTTAAAGAACAAATCTATAATTTACCCAAGATATTTAAACTAGCGATATATAATATGAAGAGTCAATATGCTAATCATTATCTTGGTGTATTTTGGAATATATTACAGCCTATGCTTCAAGTAGCTGTATATTATCTTGTATTTGGGTTAGGTTTAAGAGGGGATGCAAGTGCTCAAGTTGTAGGTGTTCCCTTTTTAGTGCATTTAATTTCAGGTTTGTTCCCTTGGCTGTTTATATCCCAAGGAATTAATACTGGAGCAGCTGCCATACAAGGTAATGTTGGTCTATTATCCAAAATGAAGTTCCCATCTTCAATATTTATCTCTATAGCTTTAACAAATAATATGATTAATCTGATGATTACTTCGTCTATATTATTTGTTATTTCTGTTATAAATGGTTATGTACCGTGGTGGCATTATTTCTGGTTTATATATTTTATCGTTGCATCATTTGCGATTATTTTTGGTATTTCATTAATAATGAGTACTTTAGTTATTATTATACGAGATACTAAAAACTTATTACAAAATATTATAAGAATGCTATTCTTTATGACACCAATATTTTGGGCTATGGAAGAAGCACATGGTATTTTACAAAGAATTGCGAGCTTAAATCCTTTCGCATATTTAGTAGGTGTGTACAGAACAGCCTTTGTACATGGTAATGTTTCAATATATGGTCAATGGCATGACCATATTTATTTCTGGTTAATTACAATATTATTAATATTAATTGGTTCACTTGTTCACTCAAGATTTAAACGAAGATTACTAGACTACTTATAGGGTGTTTTTGAAATGACAAAGAAATTACTTATGATTTCACAAAATTTTTATCCTGAACTTGGTTCTGCTGCAAATAGAATGAGAATGATGTTTAAAGCTTTTAAAACTAAAGGCGCAGATCCGACGATGTTAACAACTGAACCAACATATCCAAATAGAGATTTGTTTCAAGATAGTTCATATTTTACAGATGAAGATTTAAATGAACTAGAACATAGTAAAATTATAAGAATGAAAATGCACGGTAATAAACAAAATAGCAACTTTATTATGAGATTGGTTTATTATATTGAACAATATATGCGTCTTCGAATTTACTTGAAAATGCATGATAAAGATTATGACTATGTCTATGTATCAAGTCCTAATATATTTTTAGCTTGGGCTACTTTATTTTTCAAAAAAAGTAAATATCCAACTTATGTTCTGGAAATTCGTGACTTATGGCCAGATAGTGTAAATGGATTAAAACACGTTAATATTAGTCTATTTATGCCATTACTTAAGTATCTAGAAAGAAAAATGTATAATGAAGCAGACAAAATTGTTATAAATAATGAAGCATTTAGATCTCATATTCAGTCAAAATTAAAAACAAAAATACCTATATTTTATTTACCTAATGGTTTATCGAAAACTGAATTGAAAACAGAAGAAAAGTATCGTGATTTCAGTGTTATATATACTGGAAATATTGGATATGCTCAAGATGTAAACCAGTTAATAGAGATTTGCAAAAAGTTAAATGAAAAGAAAATTAGTTTAACAGCAATCGTGTATGGTGTACAAGCTGCTAAATTTAGAGATGCAGTCCGTGAATTACCATACATTCAATTACAGAAACCTTTAGGTAGAAGTGAATGTTTAAAAGAAATAGCAAAACATCATGTTTCACTTTCTATATTAGAATCATCTGAAGTTTTTATGAATGTTATGCCAGGTAAAATTATAGATTCAATTGGTGTGGGGACACCGCCTATATCTAATATTAGCGGTCCTACAGAAGCGATTATCCAAAAATATAATTTAGGATTTGCGAGAAAACAATGTTCCGTTAATACAATCGTTAATGAAATAGAATCATTAAAACGTAATGAAAAATCATTAATTCAAAAATCCGAAAACGCGAAAAAATATAGGGATGAACATTTAATATGGGAAGACAATATTGAAAAATTAATTGCTTTTTTAAGAAAAGGTGAGGCGCATGACACAAACATATAAAATCAAATGTGAAAATGTATCTAAAGTATATGACTTAAATGTTAGTAGAAAAGATAAATTATTATCATTATTTACGTTTGGATTAAGTTATAAATCAAAACCATATTATGCTCTTCATGATATTTCGTTTGAAGTTGAAGAAGGTACATCAGTTGGAATAATAGGGTTAAATGGCTCAGGAAAATCAACTTTATCAAATATATTGGGCGGGGTTATCGAACCTTCATCAGGCACAGTTTATACAAATGGTAAGCCATCCTTAATTGCTATAGGTGCAGGTTTGAATCCCGATTTCACAGGAGAAGAGAATATACATTATAAATGTTTGATGCATGGTATGTCTCAAAAAGAAATTAATGAAAAATTTGATGATATCGTTCAATTTAGTGAATTAGATGATTTTATTTATCAA
The DNA here is from genome assembly GCF_049310805.1 of Mammaliicoccus sp. JADD-157. Taxonomy (NCBI): domain Bacteria; kingdom Bacillati; phylum Bacillota; class Bacilli; order Caryophanales; family Staphylococcaceae; genus Mammaliicoccus; species Mammaliicoccus sp. JADD-157. The sequence goes on from NZ_JBMOVZ010000001.1 coordinate 793,422, forward strand.
CCTTTAAAGTCATATTCTAGCGGTATGAAATCAAGACTTGGCTTTGCAATAGCGATTCATACTGATCCTGATATTTTGATTGTCGATGAAGCATTATCAGTAGGTGATGAAACATTTTCTAATAAGTGTATTGAAAAAATGCATGAATTACAAGAACAAGGTAAAACAATCTTTTTTGTATCACATTCTGCAGGTCAAATTAAGAAAATGTGTAAAAAAGCAATATGGATTCATTACGGTGAAATGGTTGCATATGGAGAAGTACAAGAAGTAGTTAAAAGATATGTTAATCTCATACAAAAAGTTAAAAAGAAATCTAAAAAACAGCAGTTAGAATATAAACGTATAAAAATACAGCAACAAAGAGAAAAAGAAGTAAATGAAAAAGATGTTCATAAAGAGAAAAGACCTGTAAGTTTATTAGCAATGATAGGCATGCTCAGCGTCGCTTGGATATATGTTATGCTATTTCAAGTAGGCATTTTATAATTTAATTATTTCAATTTTAAATGGGGTAATAGAATGAAGAAAGTAACAATGTTTGTGTGGAATCATTTTACGAATGATGCAAGGGTCAATAGAGAATGTACTACTTTAGCTGAAACAGGATATAATGTTGATCTAATAGCAATAAATGACCCGAAAAACCCAATGATTACAGCTTATGAAGAAATATCTGAAAGGTTCAGAGTACATAGAGTAAAACGTTATCCTTGGATACTACAAGCTTACCAAGATCATGGAAAGAAATTTTTACTTGTAGTTGCAGGTGTGCAAATTGCTATAATACCAAGTTTATTTTATGTCAGCTTCACTTTAATGTCTGTATATTTGATGTCTTTATTATTAGCGGCTGGAATGATTAAATTTAAAAAAGTGAGAAAGTGGTTTATAAACAGTGCAATTATCATAAGAATGATTGTAAAAGGCTATATACAAAATGCCGATATTTATCATGCGAATGATTTAAATACATTACCACAAGCAATTGTCTGCTCTAAATTGAGGTTTAAACCAAAACCACTCATTTATGATAGTCACGAAGTACAATCAGATAGAACAGGATATAATAAAGAAAAAATTAAAAAGATTGAATCATATATGCTTAAATTTGTTGATCAAATGATTGTAGAGAATCATACAAGAGCAGCATATAACGAAAAAATATATCATTTTTATCCGAAAACTTTATATAATTACTCTGAAAAATATGATATTCAAGACAAACCTAAAATAAATTTACACGAATTAATAGGTATTTCGAAAAACGAAAAAATATTACTATACCAAGGTGGATTACAACAAGGTAGAGGGCTTGAACTATTAATAGAAGCTATGGATCAAATAGAAGAAGGGCATTTGCTATTTATAGGCGGAGGTAAGCTAACACAATCGTTAAAAGATCAAAGTAAACAATCGGCTCAGTCCTCTAGAATACATTTTCTTGATAAAGTTCCATTTCAACAATTACCTTCGTATACGAGAGAAGCTTATTTAGGTTTTCAAGTATTACAAAATATATGTTTTAATCACTATTCAGCTAGTTCAAATAAATTATTTGAATATATGATGGCACACGTACCAGTTGTGAGTTGTGACTTTCCTGAAATTCAGAAAGTTGTAGAAGAAACAAATACAGGAATTGTAATAGATTCACATAATGTAAATGAAATAGCAGAAGCAGTTAATAAACTTGTTAAAAAACCTCAATTAAGAAGTGAAATGAGTGAAAATACTAAAGTAGCTAAAGAAATATATAATTGGGAAAATGAGAAAGTTAAATTATTAGATATTTACAACGAATTCGCTCCATTAACTCGTGAAGATTATGAAACAAGTTTAATATAAATATTATTTAATAGAGATAATTACGCCATTAGTTGCATGTAAAGCTAATGGCGTGTTTTATTACCTTGAGTTTTATAAATAGAGGGATTACAATAATAGCATTAATGAATTATAAGTGGGGGCAAAAGTAAAGGTTATGTATATTAAAAAAAGTATAGAAAATGTTTGTAATTATATTAAGTCAGATAACAATAAGGAAGCAATGATATTATTAAGAGATATTGAAGCAAATCTTGTTAGATATGATTTTGAAATTATGGGTAATGGATTTTTACAATTTGCAGAATTATATAAAACAAAGAAAAATAGGAGAAAGGCAATTGAAATGTATCAGAAAGCTATTATTTATTTTAGAGAAACAAATAATACCGATAAAATAGCTGAAATAAGTAAAGACTTTGAAAATCTTATAATGTAATTGATTTACATAAAAAACAGTCGCAGTTCTTATTAATAAGAACTGCGACTGTTTTATTTATTTAAACTTAGATTTTTATTATAGGTGAGAGCTATGTCCACCAACCATAACCCAATAAGTACCGATTATAATAATTAAAGTAATGATTACTGCGAAGAGTACTTTGAATGCAGTTGCTCGACCGTCTCGTCCTTCTGTTAAGTGCATAAACATTAACAATTGTACAAGTGCCTGAATAAAAGCAAATCCAACAATAATTGAAGTTCTTACTTGTAGAGACATGCCAGTGTATAACATAACGTAAACAGCTAACAATGTAAGTACAATTGAGAATATTAAACCGACTGTATGATTTACGACTGTTTTATTCATGATCCACTCACCATCCCTACAAGATAAACTAGTGTAAAGATAAAGATCCATACAACATCTAGGAAGTGCCAATATAAACTACCTATGAAAATTTTAGGTGCGTTATGTTCATTTAAGCCACGTCTAGCAATTTGGATTAAAACTCCTGAAATCCAGAATATACCTACAGTTACGTGAAGTCCGTGTGTTCCTAGTAAAATAAAGAACGCAGACCAGAATGAACCTAATTGAGCTGTAACACCTTCACTTACATAATGGGTAAATTCATATAATTCAAATCCAACGAATCCTGCACCAAGTAAAACGGTAATAATCATCCAAATCATCATCATTTTAACATTTTCTTTACGCATAAAGTAAACAGCTATACCACATGTGTAACTACTTACTAATAGTAAGAATGTCATAATCATGACTAAAGGTAATTCAAATAGTTCAGGCGTTGAAGCGCCACCATAAGAACCACTTTTTTGTAAGACTAGGAATGTTGCAAATAATGTACCGAATAACGCAATTTCAGCAGTAAGAAAGACCCAAAATCCGAGTTTATTTAATTGGCCTGTTTCATTAACAGTATCAATTGTATTATGTTGCTCATTACTCATCTTTATTGTCCTCCTTTTCCTTAAGTTCTTGTTCGCGTAATTCGCGTAATTTTGCTTCATTTTCTTCTAACTCTTCAGCATGAATGTGGTAGCCATAGTCTTCTTGGAAACTTCTCCAAAACATACATGCTATAACTCCAATTAAGAATATAATTGCAGGTATATAAGTTTCAAATACTAAGAAGAAACCTCCGAATAAGAAACTAACTGCCATCCAGAATCCAACGTGTGTATTGTTAGGCATATGAATATCTTCGTAATTTCTATTATCAAGATAATGTTTGCCATTTTGTTTCATTTCTACAAACGTTTCAGTGTCATACCACTCAGGTGTGATAGCAAAGTTATAGTGTGGTGGAATTGCTGATGCAGTAGACCATTCTAATGTTCTACCTAAGCCATCCCAGTTATCGCCTGTAGCTTCACGTTTTGCTTTACCGAAGCTGTATACTACGTTCCAAATTAATGCTAAGAATCCAATACCCATCAAGAATGCACCGATTGTTGAGATGAAGTTTAATGTGAACCATCCATCTTCAGGTACATATTGATATAGTCGACGAGGCATACCATCTAAACCTAATAGGAATTGTGGTAAGAAACATAGGTTAAAGCCTAATGTAAATGTCCAGAATAACCATTGGTTGATCTTTTCATTTAATTTGTAACCAAACATTTTTGGATACCAGAATATTAAACCAGCGAAACAAGCGAATACTACAGCTGCAATAATTACGTAGTGGAAGTGTGCCACTAAGAAATACGTATTATGATATTGATAGTCAGCTGCTGCCATTGCTAGCATAACACCTGTTACTCCACCTAAAGTAAAGTTAGGGATAAACGCTAAAGCGAATAACATTGGTGATTCAAAGGTGATTCGACCTTTAAATAGGGTGAATAGCCAGTTGAATATTTTAACACCCGTTGGTATTGCGATTAACATAGTTGAAATTGAGAAGAATGAGTTAACTAATGCGCCATTACCCATAGTGAAGAAATGGTGAACCCAAACTAAGAAACTTAAGAATGCAATACCGCCTGTTGCCCAAACCATACTTTGATGTCCAAACAAACGTTTACGAGCAAATGTTGGAATAATCTCTGAGAACATACCAAATGCAGGTAATACAAGTATATATACTTCAGGATGACCCCAAACCCAGAAGAAGTTTGCCCATAACATAGGCATACCACCATTTGCTATTTCAAAGAAGCTCGTTCCCATTAAACGGTCAAATGTCATTAAAGCAAGTGCGACAGTTAAAATAGGGAAAGCTAGAATAATTATTAATGACGTAATTAAAGTCGTTATTGTAAACATTGGGATTTCCATAAATTTCATTGATTTAGTACGTAATTTAAGGATAGTAACAAAGAAGTTAATACCTGTCATTAATGTACCAATACCTGCAATTTGTATTGCAATTAAATAATAGTTAATCCCAGTACCTGGACTGAAGTCAGTTGCTAATGGTGCATAGTTTGTCCAACCAGCAGCTGGCGCACCGCCAAGTACGAATGAAATATTGAATAATCCCATTCCTGCAGCAAATAACCAGAAACTCAAGTTATTTAACATAGGGAATGCAACGTCGCGAGCACCAATTTGTAATGGAACAACCACGTTCATTAAACCGATTAAGAATGGCATAGCCATAAAGATAATCATGATTACACCGTGAGTTGTAAAGATTTCGTTATAGTGCTGTGACTCTAGTAATGTATTGTCTGGTGTCATTAATTGTAGACGAATAAGTAAAGCATCTACACCACCACGGAAGAACATTAGGATAGCAGAAATAATATACATAATCCCAATTTTCTTATGGTCGACAGATGTTAGCCATTCTGAATATAACCAATTCCATTTTTTATAGTAAGTTAAACCACCAACAACGCATATACCTGTTAATACAAGTAGAACTTGTGCCATTGTGATCATCCAGTCACTTTGGATGATGAGTTCATGCCATGGAAAATTCATTACTTGTCACCTCCATGGTTTTTATTAGAAGATTGTTTGTTACCTTTTTCATCTTCATTTTTTGCATCTTCTGATATTTTTTCCATTTCATCCATATGATGTTCTTCTTCTTTCTTGAATTCACTATCATATTTCTCGTTATTTTTAAGAATCATAGGTTTCATTCCATGACGTTCGTAGTTAGGGTTAGTAACCGTAACTTTACGTGGAGGGAGAACTGGTTTTTCAGTTACACCTTCACTTTCATCATAGAAGTTTGGATCTTTTGGTTCATAACGGTAACGTTTATAAGCATGGAAGATGTATTCTGGGTCTGCTGCTGGATCTACATATGCTAAGTGTGTTCCGCTATAAGTAAGTTCCTGATTCTTTGTTGTCGGAAGAATTTGATGATCAAATGTATCTTGATCTATTGTTTTACGTTTTTGCGATTTAGATACCCATTTATCGTAATCTTCGTTACTTACTGAATTTACGTTAAATGTTTGTCTTGAGAAACCTTCACCATTAAAGTTTGAGTTTCTACCTTTGAAAGTACCTGTCTCATTTGCTTCTAAAGTCCAATCCATAGTCATACTTGTCATGGCATATTTTTGACCACCTAGTTGAGGTACCCAAAAACTAGTCATTGTATCCATTGACTGTAGCTTGAATAATACAGGACGGTTTTCTGGTATCGTTACGTGATTTACTGTTTCTACTTTTTCCTCTGGATAACTGAAGAACCATTTGAAACCAGCGCTCGTTGCATAAATAACGACGGGCTCGTCTTCTGATTTTGGTGCTTCTTCATAGTTATATAGAGATTTAACTGTAGGTACAGCCAATATCACTAATATGATAACAGGAATAATAAACCATACTGCTTCTAAAATGAGATTGTGATGCATTGTACCTGATGTTACATTTTTTGTTTTTCTATATTTAATGATAAATATTAAAAACAAAATTAAGACCACTACGACAACGAAGACCATCATAATAATTGAGAAAATAATTAAGAAATGTGAATCTTCCGCCATGGGTCCTTTAGGGTTTAATACTTCTAAGTTTGAACAACCACTAAGTAAAATACCTAGCGTTGACATGAGAAGTATTGACTTTAACTTTGCCACGTTTTTTACCTCCCATTTTCTATATACCTATATATATGGCTAGACCTTAATTTTAAAGGATTTATCCATATTTACAAGGCTATTTAAAGCCTTGTAAGCATTGTTTCCAATAAATGCATTGCTCTAGCTTTGATATGACGCTATTTAACCTAATTGTTAAATTTTTGTGTACTTTTTGAATTGAATAAGGAAATAATAAATTTTCCCTTTTTATTAATAATTTCAATGATTTTTCTTTAAATTTAGTAAAGTTTGTATATACAATTTTAAATTATAAAAAATATAAATAAAAGAGATGAAAAAGAAAGACTTCTAATTTTTAGAAGTCTTTCTTTTTAGAATATTATTTTACTGTAATTGTTCTACCTTGTGCTGTAATATGTCCGTCTTTATCTGATACAGCGTAACCAACTTTATATTTACCTGGTTTATTTGTGTTAACTTCACCGCTTGTAACGATGTCTGAAGTTAAATCATCGCCAGAATTAGATTTTGCTTTAACATCTTTAAGTAAATCGAAGTCTTTGCCTTTATTTACTGTAATATCTTTAACACCTGTTAATTCAGGTTTAGGTGCTAAGTCACTGTCGTTAACATAAACGCCTCGTTTATACGTGTAGTAGTAACCATCTGAATCTTTTACATGATAAGTAATGTATTGTAAACCTGTTTTTGAAGTGTCGATATCACCTTTAACAGTTACTTTATCAGTTATATCACCATCTTTTTTATCTAAAGCTTTAACGCCTTTCATAGGATCAAAGTTATCACCTTGATACACTAAGTCTTTAGTTGGGACAGTAATTAGTGGCATATTTTCATCTAAGTCTTTTTTAGAAGTTTCTTTATTAGATGCTACTTCTGCTTTTTCTTTATTTTTATCTTTAGAAGCTTTATCTTTTGACCCATTTAATGAACCTTCTTCTACTACATAAACATAGTGCCATTTCGTTCTATAAGCACCGTCAGAATCAGTAACTTTATATTGAACTTTGTATTTTCCTAATTTTGAAGTATCAACATCGCCAGTTACTTTTATTTTTTTAGTTAAATCCCCATCTTCTTTATCAAATGCTTTAATTCCTTTTAATAAATCATAGTCAGAGCCTTTTTCAACTACGTCGCCTTCAACACCTTTAATTTCAGGTAAGCTGTTTCCAGTTGCGTTTGCAGTTAGTGAAGGTGTAACAAGTGTTGCAGAAACACCTAAGACAGTTAATGATTGTATTAATTTATTCATCATAATATTATGTACTCCTTTGTTGTAAGGTTATAAGGAAAGGATAACATTTTTTTAAGTTGATTTCCTTATAGTTACAAGATTATCGCAAACTTGTAACATTTACATCGACCTTAAGACCGATATCTACTATTAAGGAGTGTAGAGTGTATCTTTTAGATTATTTTTGGGTACGATATCACTTAAAGTATATTGATCTAGCGTTTTGAGGTATTCATTTAATGCGTGGTGGAGTGCACCTTTGAGGCCACAATTTAGAGCGATAGGGCAAGTGTTCGTTTCCATATTGAAGCATTCGACTAGTTCGAAATGTTCTTCTGTTTGTCGAACAAGTGTACCGATATTTATGTCTTCAGGTGATAGATTAAGCGTAATTCCGCCATTTCTACCTCTGACTGATTTTAAATAACCTAATTTAACAAGTTGATGAACAATTTTTGTTAGATGGTTCTTAGATATACCATAAAAGTTTGCTATTTCTTCTATTTGAGATTGTTTCTTTTGCTGAGCAAGGTACATGAGAACTCGTAATGAATAATCCGTATATTGGGTGAGTTTCATAGGTCAGACCTCCTTATAATATACTTATTATACTTATTATTTATAACTTTACCAACAATTCAGATTGAAATATAAAAATGACAATTTTGTAAACAAGCTGATAATTTATTGAATTACATTGTGAAACTATTTACAATTAAAGATGTATTTAAAATATATCTTTAAGAGGGGGCCTTCTGATGTTATCAGAACAAACTAGAGAAATAGTAAAACAAACAGTGCCTGTATTGGAACAGCACGGAACTGAAATTACAAAAGTATTTTACACAAGAATGTTTGAAGCACATCCTGAATTATTGAACATTTTCAACAAATCTAACCAAAAACAAGGTAAACAACAAACAGCTTTAGCACAAACAGTTTTAGCGGCTGCAAAACATATTGATAATTTAGGTGCTATCGTTCCTAATGTTAATCAAATTGCACATAAACACCGTGCTTTACAAGTTAAAGAAGAGCATTATCCAATAGTAGGGGAATACTTATTAAAAGCTATTAAAGAAGTACTTGGAGATGCAGCTACAGATGAAATTATGAATGCGTGGGAAGAAGCATATGGTGAAATAGCAAGTGTATTTATTTCAATGGAAAAAGAAATGTATGAAAAAGCAGCTTGGGATGGTTTCCAACCGTTTAAAATTACGAATATCTTAAATCAAGGTACGACAATGAAATCATTTGAAGTAGAACCAGAAGTTGCATTAGAAATACCAGAATTAGTAGCTGGACAATATATAACAGTGCGTGTGAAGCCTGAAAATGATGAAAATCTAGCATTAAGACACTATTCTCTTTATTCTGTTGAAAATGATGGAACATTAAAATTCGCTGTTAAAAAAGAAGGTACGGGAGAGAAAAAAGGTATCGTGTCACATGAATTACACGATAATACTTCTATAGGTGATAGTATTGAAATTTCAGCACCAGCAGGGGACTTTAAAGTGAATTCAGAAGCTGGTAAAGAATTGTTATTATTATCTTCTGGTGCAGGTGTTACACCAATGCTTGCTATGTTAGAAGATGAAGCTAAAAAAGGAAGACAAGTACATTTTGTACATGTTAATGAAAGTGAAGCAGATGTTCCGTTTAAAACTGAGCTTACAGAAATTAACGAAAAATATGATAACGTCGATGTAACTTATCATTTGAAATTAAGAGACGGATATTTAACAAGCGATTCTTTACAACATTGGATTAATGAAAATACTGACATTTATTTATGTGGTGGTATATTATTTATGGATACAATATTCGATGAATTTGCTAAATTAAATATTAGTCAATCAGATGTTAACTTCGAACCATTCGGTCCGAAAATGAGTATTACAAACGTATAATACGAACAAAAGTGAATTAATTAAAAAAGCCTTAACGCCAGTTGTAATCATTCTGTACAACAAAGCGTTAAGGCTTTTTCTTATTCTATATTATTTTTCCATTTTTCAGCTAACAGTGTGTTGTTTAATACCATTGTAATCGTTAATGGACCAACACCACCTGGTACTGGCGTAATAGCACTCGCAACTTCTTTTACTGCTTCAAAGTCTACGTCACCTTTCAGTTTTCCATTTTCATCTGGTGTGTTACCAACATCTACAATGACTGCTCCTGATTTTACTAAATCTTTTGTAACAAGATGTACACGGCCAACAGCACTAACGATAACATCAGCTTGCTTTAGAACTTCTTCTGTATTTGTTGATTTGGAATGTAATAAAGTAACGGTAGCATCTTGATCTGTTAATAATTTACTTACTGGTTGCCCAACTATATGACTTCTGCCTATAACAGCAACATTCTTACCTTTTAAGTCTATATCAGCATGTTTTAATATTTCCATTATACCTAATGGAGTACATGGAATAAATGTACGCTCACCAGTATATAATCTTCCTATATTGATAGGATTAAAACCATCTACATCTTTATCTGGGTTAATGGCTTCTAGTACTTTTGCTTCTGATACTTGCTTTGGTAAAGGTACTTGAACTAATATACCACTCACTGAATCATCCTTGTTTAAGCGTTCTAACTCATTTAACACTTCTTCTTCCGAAGATGATTCATCCATATGTACTATTTCAGAAATCATGCCAATTTTTTCAGCTGCTTTCTTTTTAGAATTAACATAACTCTGACTCGCACTGTCATTTCCAACAAGAATAACAGATAGTTTAGGTACGATATTTTGTTCTTTTAATTTTTCCACTTCACTTTGTAGACCACTTCTGTATGCTTTTGCAATCTCTTTACCATCTAATATTTTTGCTGACATATAAATCCTCCTAAATTATAAATCGAACTTTAACATAGTTTACATAGTAAATTATGTCGTTAATACGAACATAAATCAAATATTTTTGTGTAAAAATATAAAAATGTTCGTTTTTCCATTGAAAATAGCAAAATCAATTGTTATGCTATATCTGTAATATACACAATAAAACTTTAACATTTCAACTAATTGAAAGGGTGACAAAGATGAAAGTGGCAGTAATAATGGGTAGTTCTTCCGACTGGCCAATCATGAAAGAAGCATGTGACATGCTTGATTATTTTGGTATTGAATATGAAAAAGAAGTCGTGTCTGCTCATAGAACACCATTAAAAATGGTCGATTATGCTAAGAGTGCAACAAAAAATAACATAGATATTATTATTGCTGGTGCTGGTGGTGCAGCTCATTTACCAGGAATGGTAGCGTCATTAACGACTGCTCCTGTTATAGGCGTGCCAATAGAATCTAAAAGTTTAAAAGGTCTAGATTCTTTATTATCTATAGTTCAAATGCCAGGAGGTATTCCTGTTGCTACAACAGCTATAGGTAAAGCAGGTAGTAAAAATGCTGGCATTCTTGCAGCTAGAATGATAGGTATGCACGATAATAAAGTTAGACATCAATTAGTTAAATATGAAGAAAGTTTAGTTGATAAAGTGGAGGAAATGCAAAATGACTTATTATAACCTTAAAGCAGGTGACATGATAGGTATTGTAGGTGGCGGCCAACTAGGAAAAATGATGGCACAATCGGCACAAAAAATGGGGTTTAAAGTTGCAATACTAGATCCTGACGAGAATTGTCCAGCTCAATATGTAGCACATGAATTTATCAATGCGGCATATTCAGACGATTTAGCCCTTAAACGTTTAGGTGAAATTTCAAAAGTAATTACTTACGAATTTGAAAATATTGATGCACATCAATTAGAAACACTCTCTAACCAATTTAATATTCCTCAAGGAAGTGAAACAGTAGCTTTATTACAAGACAGATTAACTGAAAAACAAACATTACAAGAAGCAAACGTAAATATTGTTCCTTTTATAGAAGTTAAAGAAATATCTGATCTTGAGGAAGCTATTGATGAAATTGGACTTCCATTTATAATCAAAACGCGTTTTGGTGGATATGACGGTAAAGGTCAGTTAATTATACGTGAAAAGAGCGAACTAGAAGAAGCACGCAAATTAGTAACTGATACACCATGCGTTGTAGAAAAATTTATTTCCCTTAATAAAGAAGTATCTATTACGGCAACACGTGATATATACGATCAAACAGTTTATTTTCCACTACAAGAGAATGAACATAGAAATCAAATATTATACAAGACGATTGTTCCAGCACGTGTGGATTTAGAAAACAAAGCAATAGAAGAAGTTAAAAAAATTATGACTAAGCTCCATTTTGTAGGAACTTTTACAGTCGAATTTTTTGTAACAAACGATCAAGATTTATTTGTAAATGAGATTGCACCGAGACCACATAATTCAGGACATTATTCAATAGAAGCTTGTGATTACTCTCAATTCGATACACATATTCTTGCTGTGGCTGGATGGCACTTACCTAAGCAAATCTCATTATTGAAACCAGCGATTATGATGAATTTATTAGGTCAAGATGTGAACTTATTATATGAAACTTTTTACAAACATCCGGAATGGCACGTTCATTTGTACGGTAAAAAAGTAAATAAAACAAATCGTAAGATGGGGCATATCACAAAATTAACAGAAGACTTAAATAAAGATGAAGCGATGTTTAACAATTTGTTTGAAGGGCGGAACAATTAAATGACTCTATTATATGAAGGAAAAGCAAAAAGAGTTTTTAACACCGAGAAAGAAAATATTTTAAGAATTGAATATAAAGATGAAGTCACAGCTGGCAACGGTGCAAAAAAAGATGAAATGACTGGTAAAGGTCGTTTAAATAATCTTATTACATCTAAAATTTTTGGAATTTTGCAAACAAGAGACATCGAAAGTCATTTTGTTGAAAAACTATCAGATACGGAACAATTAGTAAAAGCAGTAGAAATATTTCCATTAGAAGTAGTTGTACGTAATGTAGCAGCTGGTTCCATTTGCAAAAGACTTGGTTTTGAAAAAGGACATCAATTTGAAAAGCCATTACTAGAATTGTTTTATAAGAAAGACGAATTAAATGACCCGCTTATTACAGATGACCATGTAGAACTATTAAATATTGCTACAACAGAACAATTAGAAGTTATTAAAAATAAGGCATTACAAGTTAACACAGTTTTAAGTGAAATCATGGAAGAAATGAATCTTTTATTAGTGGATTTCAAAATAGAGTTTGGGTATACAGCTGACGGCGAAATCTTGTTAGCAGATGAGATATCTCCAGATACGTGCCGTATATGGGATAAAGATACTCATGAAAACTTTGATAAAGATGTATATAGAGAAGACACTGGATCATTAATTGATACGTATGAAACTTTTTATAATAAATTGGAGGAACTATAAAATGAAAAATATTGAATTGCACATTACATTACAAGGACAAGTTTTAGATACACAAGGACAAGCATTGAATAGAGCTGTACACGATTTAGGTTATGAGCAAGTCAATAATATTAGAGTAGGTAAAGTAATATACATGACAGTTGAAGAAACAGATGAAGCAACAATCCATAATATCGTTAATACACTTAGTGAAAAATTATTTGCGAATACTGTAATTGAAGAATATAGTTTTAAAATTTTAGAAGATAAGGAGAACGCATAATGAAATTAGCTGTATTAGTCTTCCCAGGTTCAAATTGTGACCGCGACATGTACAATGCTGCTACACGTTCTGGAGTTGAAGCGGAGTATGTTGATTATAGAGAAACATCTTTAAAAGGTTTTGATGGTGTTCTGATACCAGGCGGTTTTTCATTTGGTGACTACTTAAGATCAGGAGCTATGGCTAGAGTTGCTCCAATTATAAAAGAAGTTAAAAGACTAGCAGAAGAAGGGAAACCAGTATTAGGTGTTTGTAACGGTTTTCAAATTTTAACTGAAATCGGGCTATTGCCAGGTGCGCTTTTGCATAACGATGATCATTTATTCGTTAGCAGAAATGAAGAATTAACGATTGTTAATAATCAAACAAAATTTACACATCAATATGATGAAAATGAAACAGTTGTATATCCAGTTGCACATGGCGAAGGCCACTACTATTGTACGGATGAAATGTATGAAGAATTGAAAAAACATAATCAAATTATTTTAACATACCAAGATAATCCAAATGGTTCATACAAAGATATAGCAGGGATTACAAATATAGAAGGTAACGTTTGTGGTATGATGCCACATCCTGAGAGAGCTATGGAAACATTACTTGGCTCAGATAGCGGTGTTAAGTTATTTCAATCTATGATCGAAAGTTGGAGGGAACAACATGTCTAAGTTTTTAGAACCAAGTATTAAAGAAATCGAAACTGAACATTTATATAGAGATATGGGATTAACGGATGAAGAGTATCAAAAAGTTATAAGCATATTAGGAAGAAAGCCTAATTTCACTGAAATTGGAATTTTCTCAGTTATGTGGAGTGAACATTGTTCTTATAAACATTCTAAACCATTTCTTAAACAGTTTCCTACAACTGGAGAACGCGTACTAATGGGACCTGGTGAAGGTGCAGGTGTTGTAGATATTGGTGATAATCAAGCAGTAGTATTTAAAGTTGAATCTCATAACCACCCTTCAGCAATTGAACCTTATCAAGGTGCAGCTACTGGTGTAGGCGGTATTATCCGTGACATCGTATCTATCGGGGCTAGACCAATTTCATTATTAAATAGTTTAAGATTTGGTGAATTATCAAATAAAACAAACCGTAGATTATTTAGCGGAGTTGTAAAAGGGATAGGTGGTTACGGAAACTGTATAGGAATCCCAACTGTAGCTGGTGAAATTGAATTTGATGAAAGATATGATGGTAATCCTCTTGTTAACGCAATGTGTGTAGGTATTATCGATCACGATAAAATTCAAAAGGGCACTGCAAAAGGTAAAGGCAATCCAGTAATATATGTAGGTTTAAAAACTGGTAGAGATGGCATTCATGGTGCAACTTTTGCTTCTGAGGAATTGAGTGAAGCATCTGAAAGTAAAAGACCTTCAGTACAAATAGGCGACCCATTCGTTGGTAAAAAATTAATGGAAGCAACACTAGAAGCAATTACATATCCTGAGCTTGTAGGTATTCAAGATATGGGGGCAGCAGGTTTAACTTCTTCATCTTCTGAAATGGCAGCAAAAGGTGGTAGTGGTATTCATCTACAGTTAGAAAAAGTTCCAACAAGAGAAGAGGGTATTTCACCATATGAAATGATGTTGTCTGAAACTCAAGAACGTATGTTACTTGTAGTTGAAAAAGGAACAGAACAAAAATTCTTAGATTTATTTGAACATCATGAATTAGATTCTGCAGTAATTGGAGAAGTAACTGATACAAACCGCTTCGTTTTATCTTATGAAGATGAAGTTTATGCAGATATACCTGTAGAACCTTTAGCAGACGAAGCACCTGTGTATATTTTAGAAGGTAAAACACCTAAGTATGAAACAAAAGATAATAAATATGAAGATATTGATGTAAAAGATGTATTTAATCAATTAATTAGTCATCCAACTATAGCTTCAAAAGAATTTGCTTATGAACAATACGATCAACAAGTTGGGGCAAATACTATACGCAAACCAGGTATTCACGCTGGTGTCGTTAGAGTAGAAGGTACTAAAAAAGCAATTGCTTCAACTATTGATGGCGAAGCTAGATATGTTTTCAACAATCCTTATGAAGGTGGAAAAATGGTTGTTGCAGAAGCGTATCGCAACCTGATTTCAGTCGGTGCAACGCCTTTAGCAATGACTGATTGTTTAAATTATGGTTCACCAGAAAAACCAGAAATATATCAACAATTAGCTGATTCAACAAAAGGGATGGCAGAAGCTTGTGAAATACTCAAAACACCAGTAGTTTCAGGTAACGTTTCCTTGTATAACGAAACAAAAGGTACTTCAATATTCCCAACACCAGTTATTGGTATGGTTGGTTTAATTGAAGATGTAGAATATTTAAATGATTTTAAACCTCAAGCTTCAGAACGCATTTATCTAGTAGGCGACACTGAAAATAACTTTGGTGGAAGTCAAATCGAAAAACTTCTATATAGAGATGTTAATCATGAACATTGTGAAATAGATTTGAATACAGAAGTACAAAGAGGAGAAACAATTAAAAAAGCAATTGTAGATGGGAAAGCGTCACATGTACAAGCATTAGGTAAAGGCGGAATCGCAATAGGCTTAGCTAAACTTAGCGCACACTTTAATTTAGGAGTTGAAGTTAATTTAGAACTTACAAACGCACAATTGTTTAGTGAAACACAAGGTCGATATATTGTCGTAGCAAAAGAAGGCGAAACAATAGATATCGATGGTGCAATTGAAATTGGTAAATTAACTGACGATACGCAATTTAAACTATCGAACCAAACTACACAATTAACTGTCGACGTGAAGAATATAAGGGAACAATTGAAAGGGGCAATTGGCCAATGCATGAAATCAAAAGTCTAAATGAGGAATGTGGCGTGTTTGGTATATGGAATCATCCAGAGTCAGCACAATTAACATATATGGGCTTACACAGTTTACAACATAGAGGTCAAGAAGGAGCAGGAATTGTTGGGTCAAATGGCAATGAATTAAAGGGTGAACGTGGTTTAGGTTTATTATCAGAAGCGATTTCTGATGCGCAATTAGAATCTTTCAAAGATTATAACCATGCAATAGGACACGTGAGGTATGCGACATCTGGCAATAAAGGAATAGAAAACATTCAGCCATTTTTATATCATTTTTACGATATGAGTGTTGGCGTTTGCCATAACGGTAACTTAGTAAATGCACAAAGTTTGAGAAAAAAACTAGAAAAAGATGGTGCGATTTTTCACTCTTCATCAGATACAGAAGTGATTATGCACCTAATCAGACGAAGCAAAGCAACTGATTTCGAAGGAAGTTTAAAAGAAAGTTTAAACATAATTAAAGGCGGATTTACGTTTGCATTACTAACTAAAGATGCATTATATGGAGCAGTTGATCCAAATGCCATTAGACCTTTAGCGGTAGGTCGAATGAAAACTGGAGCTTATATTATAGCTAGTGAAACATGTGCAATCGATGTATTAGGCGCTGAATTTGTAAGGGATATACATGCAGGAGAATATGTTGTGATTAATGACGACGGAATAAGAGTGGAATCTTACACTACACAAACCTCAACAGCGATTTCAGCTATGGAATATATTTATTTTGCAAGACCAGATTCAACAATTGCAGGTAAAAATGTTCATGCAGTCCGTAAAGAATCAGGAAAACGTTTAGCTGACGAAAGCCCAGTAAAAGGTGCAGACATGGTAATAGGGGTGCCAAATTCATCTCTATCTGCAGCAACTGGATTTGCTGAAGAAAGCCACTTACCTTATGAAATGGGTCTAGTTAAAAATCAATATGTCGCAAGAACATTCATTCAGCCGACACAGGAACTTCGTGAACAGGGTGTGCGTGTGAAATTATCAGCTGTAAAAGATATTGTTTACGGTAAGAATATAGTGCTCGTAGATGATTCAATTGTGAGAGGAACTACAAGTAAAAGAATCGTAAGAATGCTAAAAGATGCTGGTGCAAATGAAATACATGTACGCATAGCATCTCCTGAGTTTATGTTTCCGAGTTTCTACGGTATCGATGTTTCAACATCATCAGAATTAATTTCTGCTCACAAATCACCAGAAGAAATACGAGACTATATAGGAGCAGATTCTTTAGCATATTTAAGCGTAGATGGTTTGATTGACTCAATTGGTTTAGATTTAGACGTACCTTACAACGGATTATGTGTTGAAAGTTTCACTGGTGATTATCCAGCAGGCTTGTATGACTATGAAACACGTTATTTCGAAAACTTAAGTAAACGACAAAAAGAATATTTAAGTGAACACAAACAATACTTTGATAGAGAGGGTAATCTTAATGTCGAAAGCATATAAAGCATCCGGTGTTGATATTGAAGCAGGTTATGAAGCAGTTAATAGAATGAAATCTCACGTACAAAGTACGATGAGAAAAGAGGTACTTGGTGGTCTAGGTGGTTTCGGAGCAGCGTTTGATTTATCCCAATTAAATATGAAGAAACCAGTTTTAGTTTCGGGTACTGATGGTGTAGGAACAAAATTAAAATTAGCTATCGATAATGATAAACATGACACAATAGGTATAGATGCAGTCGCTATGTGCGTAAATGATATTTTAACAACTGGGGCAGAGCCATTATATTTCCTTGACTATATTGCAACAAACAAAGTAAATCCGGAAACGATTGAAAATATCGTTTCTGGTGTATCTGTTGCTTGTAAAGAAACAAACTGTGCTTTAATCGGTGGAGAAACTGCAGAAATGGGCGAAATGTATCATGAAGGTGAGTATGATATAGCTGGTTTCTGTGTAGGCGCAGTTGAAAAAGATGAATATATCGATGGCAGTAATGTGTCTGAAAATGATGTCATTATTGGTATAACTTCAAGTGGTATTCATTCGAACGGATATAGCTTGGTAAGAAACTTAATCAAAACAAGTGGTATTAATCTAGAGGACCAATTTGATGATCAACATAGTTATTTAGATGTGTTTTTAGAACCTACTAAATTATATGTAAAACCTGTACTTTCTGTATTGAATAAAGTGAAAGTAAAAGCTATGTCGCACATTACTGGCGGCGGTTTTATAGAAAATATACCAAGAGCTATTCCAGATAATATGGATGCAAATATTGATGTGAATACTTATAAAATTCCTAAAATATTTAAATGGTTGCAAGAACAAGGC
Organism: Mammaliicoccus sp. JADD-157; assembly: GCF_049310805.1. Taxonomy (NCBI): domain Bacteria; kingdom Bacillati; phylum Bacillota; class Bacilli; order Caryophanales; family Staphylococcaceae; genus Mammaliicoccus; species Mammaliicoccus sp. JADD-157. The sequence continues at coordinate 811,773 of NZ_JBMOVZ010000001.1, forward strand.
GAGATTGATGCAACTGAAATGTATAACGTGTTCAATATGGGTATTGGTTTCGTATTAATAGTTGATCAAAATGATAAAGATGAAGTATTGAATACATTAAAAGAACAGAACGAAGAAGCTTACGTTATTGGAGAAATTACAAAAGGTTCTGGTAACGTGAATTTATCGGGGGTTCAATTATGATAAAAACTGCTATTTTTGCTTCAGGTAACGGATCTAATTTTGAAAAAATTATGGAAAATATTGAATATGGCCATTTAAGTCATATCGAAGTTACTGCTTTATTTACAGATAATCCGAATGCATTTTGTGTTGAAAGAGCAAGAAGGTTTAATCTACCTGTATATATCATTGATCCTAGAACATATGATAATAAAAAGGAATATGAGGAAGCTCTAATTACAAGATTATCTCAAGAAAGAGTGAGTTGGATTATTTTAGCTGGTTATATGAGACTTGTAGGTCCAACTTTACTTAGTCAATATAAAGGAAAAATTTTAAATATACATCCTTCAATATTACCAAGCTTTCCTGGTAAAGATGCAGTTGGTCAAGCACTAGATTATGGTGTAAGAGTTACAGGAGCAACTGTACATTACGTAGACAGTGGCATGGATACAGGAGAAATTATAGACCAACTAAGTTGCCCAGTTTATCCAGATGATACAAGAGATACATTACAGCTGAGAATACAGAACTTAGAATATGAACTATATCCGCGCGTCATTAAAGAAATCATAAAATAAAGGAGTCTTTACAAAATGAAAAATGCAATATTAAGTGTTTCAGATAAAACGAACATTGTCGAATTTGCACGTAATTTAATTAAAAATGACTACAAAGTCTATTCTACTGGTGGTACTAAAAAAGCTTTAGAAGAAGCGAATGTTGAAGTGTACTCAGTATCAGAACTAACAGACTTTCCTGAAATAATGGATGGTCGTGTAAAAACACTTCATCCTGGTGTACATGGTGGTATACTTGCAAATCGTTCTATTCCTGAACATTTATCAGCATTAAAGGAACAAGGTATCGACTTAATCGATTTAGTCGTTGTTAATCTATATCCGTTTAAAGAAACAATTAAAAAAGAAAATGTTACTGAAGAAGAAGCAATTGAGAATATAGACATTGGTGGACCAACTATGTTGAGAGCTGCTGCTAAAAACTTCAAATTTGTAACGACAGTTGTTAATCCTGATGATTATGAAGAAGTGATTCGACGTATAGAGAACAATGAATTAGATGAGAATTACAGAAAATCATTAATGATAAAAGTTTTCAAACATACTAATGATTATGATAATACGATTGTAGAATTCTTTAATGATGCTTCTGAAAAATTAAGATATGGAGAAAATCCACAACAAAATGCTACGTTTGTTAAGACTTCTCAAGAGCCTAATACTTTAGCTGGATCTAAACAGTTACATGGAAAAGCATTAAGTTTTAATAATATAAAAGATGCTGACGCAACATTATCATTGATTAAGAAGTTTGAACAACCTGCAGCAGTAGCTGTTAAACACATGAACCCTTGTGGGGTAGGTGTAGGTGAAACAATAGAACAAGCATATGAATATGCTTATGAAGCGGATTCACAATCAATATTTGGTGGAATAGTTGCACTTAATAGACCTGTTACAAAAGCTTTAGCAGAAAATCTACATTCTATTTTCTTAGAAGTTGTTATCGCTCCTCATTTTGAAGAGGAAGCATTGGAAGTTCTTAAAGGTAAGAAAAATATTAGATTGTTAGAAATCGATATGACTGAAACAAAAGATGAACAAGAATTTGTTTCTGTTTCAGGTGGATACTTAGTTCAAGATAAAGATAATGAAATTATTAAAAGAGAAGATATGAAAGTAGTAACAGATGTTGAACCAAGTGAAGAGCAATGGAAAGCATTAGAACTTGCTTGGAAAGTAGTACGTTCAGTTAAAAGTAATGCGATTGTTCTAGCAAATGATCATCAAACTGTCGGTGTCGGCGCTGGACAGATGAATAGAGTAGGATCAGCTAAAATTGCGATAGATAGAGCAATTGAAATGAATGATAATGTAGCTTTAGCCTCTGATGGCTTTTTCCCAATGGGAGATTCAGTTGAAACTGCTGCAAAAGCTGGCATTAAGACAATTATTCAACCAGGCGGTTCAATAAAAGATCAAGAATCTATTGATATGGCAAATAAATATGGCATAAGTATGGTATTTACTGGCGTGAGACACTTTAAACATTAGGAGGTTCATAAATGAAAGTACTGATAATCGGCTCAGGTGGTCGTGAACATGTTTTAGCTCAAAAATGTAAACTTTCAAATACAGTCGAAGAGGTATTTGTTATTCCAGGAAATGATGCGATGAGTGGTGTAGCAACTGTCATTTCAAATATTAAAGAAGATAATCATGAAAAGATAAAAGAGTTTGTTGTAAATAATGATATTGAATGGGTTATTATCGGCCCAGAACAACCTTTGATTGATGGATTAACTGATGTTTTAAGTGAAACAAATGCTAAAGTATTTGGACCTAATAAAGAAGCTGCACAATTAGAAGGGTCAAAAGAATTTGCTAAAAAAATAATGGACAAATATAATATTCCAACAGCTGAATATGAAACAATTTGTTCTAAAGAAAAAGCATTAACATATGTTGAAGCATGTCCTATACCAATTGTATTGAAAAAGGATGGGCTGTCTGCTGGTAAAGGTGTTATCGTAGCTTTGACTAGAGAAGAAGCTCGACAAGCTGTAGAAACTTTATATACAACAGATGATGAAAAAGTTGTATTTGAAGAGTTTCTTGAAGGCGAAGAATTTTCAGTTATGACATTTGTAAATGAAGAATTTGCGGTACCTTTTGATTGTATAGCTCAAGATCATAAACGTGCATTTGATGCTGATAAAGGTCCTAATACTGGAGGTATGGGTGCTTACTGCCCGGTTCCACATATTTCAAAAGAAATCATCGAAGAAACAAATCAAAAAGTAGCGCAACCTATAGCTCAAGCACTTGTAAGTGAGGGTATACAATACTTCGGGTTAATATATATCGGTGCAATTTTAACAGAAGATGGTCCAAAAGTTATTGAATTTAATGCGAGATTTGGAGATCCTGAAGCACAAGTATTATTAACAAAATTAGATTCAGATTTTATTGAACTGCTAGAAAAAACATATAAAAAAGAACCTATCAAGCTTGAATGGAAAGATGAAAGTGTAGTAGGCGTTGTATTAGCATCAAAAGGGTATCCTGCTAATTACGAAAAAGGTCATATAGTTGAAGGCTTAGACCAAATAGAACAGTATTATGTTAGCGCCTTGAAAAAGAACGAAAAAGGACAATATGAAAATAACGGTGGAAGAGTTATGATTTCTATTGGAACAGGCAAAGATATAAGAGAAGCACAAAAAAATGCTTATGCTCAAGTGGAAAAAATAAAATGCGACAATTTATTCTATAGAAAAGATATAGGACATAAAGCATTGAAAGCTCAAATATAATAAAATGAAAGACCGATAAAATTTATTTGATTGCATAAATTTTATCGGTCTTTTTCATTGCGCTACATTTCGTTCTTTTAGGGAAAGATATGGTCAAACATAACGCAATGTTACCTAATATCAGTAATGTTTGTAATAGGGAAGAAACTCCCTAAACAAAACGCCAAAATAACTAATAAAATTGACATTATAATAAAATACACATCATTTATTGTAAAAGGCACTTTATAATAATAAGTTCGTTTACCATTCGTAAATCCTTTAGCTTCCATAGCTACTGCTAATCTATGAGATTTTCTTATACTTTGACTTAATGTCGGTATAAGTAAATGATTTATCCATTTAAGTCCTTTACGCTGACTTTTATCAACGACTTGATAACGCATTTTTAATGCTTGTCTTAATTGGATGAATGATGTAAACATGATAGGAATCATTCTGATAGATGCCATAAAAGCATAAGCTATTTTAGGTTTTAATTTTAAATGTTGCATGAAGCTATAGAACACATAAATAATTTGTGATGTGAAAGGTATAACCATTCCATAAAAGGAAATAACCAGTGTACGCATTGTAACGTGTAAGCCTCTCATTAAGCTTTCACTCGTAATATTGATAATACCAAATTTAAACAACGTATGACTTCCTTCACCGTAAAAAATCATAAATAGCGAGGAAGTAAAGCCAAAGAATAAAGTAATAGCAATAACAATTAACAACGGCGGCCATTTTACACCGCTCATAAATATTAAATATATAAACATCACAATTGTTAAATAAAGCATGAAATCAAAATCATGTATGAAAATGGCAAAGAAAAATAGTGAAATACCTAATAATAGTTTAGTTAAAATATTAACGTTATCGATGAAAGTGTAATATCTTTTCCAATTATTCAGCATAAACGTCACCATCACTTATGGCTAATTCACGGTTTTGAATGTTCAATATTCTGGTCGCGTAACGATTTATGATTTCATTTTCATGTGTAATCATGATAATTGTTTGCCCATCTGTAACTCTCTGTTTAAATAACTTAATCAGTTCAAAAGTGTTATGGCTGTCTAAACCAAATGTCGGTTCATCTAGTAATATGATTTCAGATTGCGTGCTTAATGCTGTAGCCACGCTTAATCTTTTTTTCTGTCCAATTGAAAGTTCGAATGGATGTTGTGCTTTTACATGTTCTAATCTTAATAATTTCAACATCTCTTCAGTTTTTGCTTGTGCTGTTTCTTTATTTTGATGTGAAAAATTAATCGAAATTTCATCATAAACAGACATTTCAATAAATTGTAATTCTGGATTTTGATATACAAAATACATGTGTTTAGATGCATCTTTTATTTTTTTTAGACGTTTATCTTTGTAATAAATATTTCCTTCATATTTAATAAGTTGCATTAAGGTTTCTAAAAAAGTAGTCTTTCCAGTTCCATTAGCCCCTGTTAACACTATTAATTCACCTTTGTTTATAGATAAATCGTTTACTTTAAATAACTTTTTACGATGACGTAATATTTCTAGATTGCTTATATTTAATAAAGGTTCGTATTTATGGTTAATAGAAAGTGATTTAGGTGCATAATCCCATGAATTAGGATGCCAAACACCATATTCATTTAATACGTCAGTATGGTTATTTAATATGTCGTCAGGTGTACTATCATGCGTAATTTGCCCTTTATCATTCATGACAATGACTCTGTCTACATAATTCCATATATAATCAACTTTATGCTCAACAATTACAACTGTTTGATTTTCCCAATGTTGCATGAGTAAATCCCAAAGTTGATAAGTAGAAGATGTATCTAACATTGCAGTTGGTTCATCTAAAAATAAAGTATCAGTTTTTTGCAATAAAATAGAAGCAATAGCTAATTTCTGTTTCATTCCACCGCTAAGTTGGCTAAGTTTTTTAGATGGATCTGCCTCTAAGTTAACTTCTTGCATAGCTTTTGATATAAGTGAATCCATTCGGTTAGGTTCAACTTTCATGTTTTCTAATACAAAAGCCAACTCTTCTTTAATTTTAGGCATACAAAATTGTGTGTCAGGATCTTGAAATATAACACCTGGGAAAGGGTCAATATGCTTTTCATCAACTTTCATAGGTATATCTACAGACCTAGGAATGATGCCACTTAATACATTTAATAGGGTACTTTTACCTGAACCACTCGGACCAAGTAATAAAACTTTCTCTCTATCATTTATAGTAATATTTAAATTTTTAAAAATGATACGTTCATCATCTGGATATTTAAGTCTAAGATTTTTAAGTGATAACAATTTTATAGCTCCTATAATAAGTCGTAATCTTTTTTAGAAGAAGGTCTGAATAATTTAGTAACACCAGTTCGATCAAGTGCTCGTACAATAGCGTATCCAAGCGCGCCACCTAATATAGCTCCGCTCAGTATTCTTATGCTGAACATTAATATAATATTCCAAGTTGCAACATCGCCTAAATAATTATAAAACCAATCAACGGGTAAAGTAATGATACCAGCCAAAGCTCCAGCTATAATAGCGACATATAACTTTCTCGATTTATATCGAACAGCTAAAAATACAATTTCACAAGCTAAGCCTTGAAGTAAGGCATATACAAAAGTAGGAATATCAAATTGTCCCATAACTATTGTTTCGCCAGCACCCGCTGCAAATTCTGCTAATAATGCTACACCAGGTTTTTGAATAATCAAATAAGTGATAATAGCTGCAATAAACCAAAAACCATAAATAGATTGCTCTAAATGGAGACCAAGTGGTTTTAAAACTTCATACGGTAACCATAAAAATTTATAAATAATCGCAAATACAGCACCTATTAATACAGTTACTAAAATATCAGATAAAGTTAATCTTTTTGCCATAACTAATTCTCCTTTTTTATATAAAAAAATGCACTTCTATATCTAGATAGAAGCGCATAAAAATATTGTTATCATTATAAAAATGAATATTATAAGATTCACGAACACTTTCCTACGCTAGTATAATCTAGATCAGGTACAAAGGGTTCAGACTTTTTCAGGTCTGTCTCAGTTTAAAACGCCCCTAGTGCATTTATTGATTTGTTAACACTACGATAAGTCTTATTAAATCTTTTGTCAATAAGAACATTTTGTAACACCATATTATTCAAAAATATAATAAGAATGAGGGAGTAGGACAGAAATCTCATTTTATTAAAAAGATTTCGTAGTCCCACCCCGGCAAAGATTACTAGGGTTAAAAAAGCTTGATATAAGTGCATTTCAGCTACTACCATTATAATTGAAAGAGGCTGAGACATGTATTTATGTCCCAGCCTCTCAAGCGTTGAAATTTAAGATAAGATATATTTATTCAAAAGTGTCTTGAATGTTGTCTTTTGTTTCATCTTGTCCTTTATCATTATCTTTTTTGTTTTCTTGTTCTTTTTTCTTAGCTTTTTCTGCTTCTTCTTTATGTTTATCGTTATTACTCATAATAACACTCCCTTAAAATGTATGATATTATTATATACCCAGGTAGTACTGACTTTTAAACTTATTTATACTTCTTGGGGCTGATTTTCGATTTATTTAAAGACATTTGAAAATGAAACAATTATAATGTTCAATGAGGTGAAGAACATGTCTATTAAGAAAAAAAGCTGGGAAGTTCATTTTAGCCGGATTATAGGTATATTCATTATCATAACGGGCCTACTGATATTATTTAATGCACCACGTATTAAAGATTATAATATTAAAGACTCTGCTAATATCCATATTCGTAATATTTGGGACTTTTTTGTAGCTTTTTTTGATGAGTTAGTAAGAATTTTAAATCACTATATAGGTGGTTTTCCAGTCATTTCGGCAATAATTATCTTGTTGTTCGGCATCTTTGTATTGTTAATAGCACGTACATTAAGAAGAACAACAAATTATGATTATGATATATCTATATTTTATATAGTTTTAACGATTATATTCATGATTATTATTTTAATGACAATGTTCCAAGTTTATAGCTATGCTTCATTTTTATTTATTATCCCATTTGCCATACATGTAGGCTATGTTGTATATAAAAGTGAACTTAATCCATTACATCGAAAAAAACATTACTTATGGATTATCATTTCATACGGAATGTGCTACTTTATTTCACAATTCGCTATGAATCATAATATTGATACAAAAAGCGTTAAACCGCTCGATGTAATGAGTGTGAATTTGTTCTTTATTTTATTATGGTGTTTTAGTCAGATGTCTGTATGGACGAGTCTTTATTTGAGACGATCATTACCAATTAGTGAAGAAGACATTGAAACTGTAAATGAAGAACGTTATTCAAGAGTTAAAAATAATCGATTAACTAGAAAAATATTTACTTTGTCACAAGCTTTATACAGTAAATTAGAAGATATGAAGCAAGTTACTTTGGATAAGTTTAATTCTGAAGAGGTAAAAGAAAAAAGAAGAAAACGAAATGAAAAATGGAAAGAAATCATAAAAATTGAAGATGAAGATATACCTAAATGGATGAGAAGACCAAAATGGTTGAAAAAAAGTTATATCGAATGGATTTGTACATTCGTACTTTTCTTATTTACGATTATAGAATTTAACAATAGAAATGGCTTATTCTTATCAGGTGAATGGAGTCTATCTCAAATTCAATATGTATTTGAATGGGTAACATTATTTATAATGATGTTATTAATTATACTATATGCATACTTTAACTATACAACTAATGTTAAAAATACACATAATTTCGGAAAATTATTTGTGATATCAGCATTGTTCTTTGAAATTGCAACTACATTCTTTGTATCGGCACTTCAAACATCACAATTTTCCGTATTTATTACACCGATATCATTTTTATTAATGCTATTTGTTACACCAGCATTTATCATTCATTTGAAAAAATCATTTTAATTTGAAGGGCTTAAAGTCCTAATAATATAAAAGAGCTAGGGATACAAATCCTTAGCTCTTTTTTGGATGAGATTGGTCAAAAAACAAGAGTTGATATTGTTGTTGGATTTACTCCGACATTAATCCAACTAGACACACCTTTATTGGATTAACTACCGCAATAATCCAAGTAGAGCACCTTTATTGGATTAACTACCTCGATAATCCAAATAGATACACTTTTATTGGATTTAATCCGACATTAATCCAACTAGACACACTCTTATTGGATTTACTAAGACAATAATCCAAGTAGAGCACCTTTTATTGGATTGACTACATCAATAATCCAAGTAGAGCACCTTTGTTGGATTAACCACCTCAATAATCCAAGTAGAGCACCTTTATTGGATTAACCACCTCAATAATCCAACTAGACACACCTTTATTGGATTAACTACCGCAATAATCCAAGTAGAGCACCTTTATTGGATTAACTACTTCAATAATCCAAGTAGAGCACCTTTATTGGATTAACTACTTCAATAATCCAAGCACACGCATCTTTATTAGATTAACAATTTGGAAGACAAAGTATTTTATAGATTATTAATTGGTACATTATTAGAAATTTATATAAGAGAAGTTGTAATAAGTAAATATTTTTATAGAATTAATTATAAAAATGTATTGCACGGAATAATCTAATGATTTATACTAAGTTTAGTAAGCGTTTACATACAAGGGGATCAAAACTTTCTGGGGGAAATTTTGATTAATAAAATTCGGTTAACAGAGTATTCTAAAGGGGGATACTCTGTTTTTTTGGTGTCTTTGACTATTTTACGTTATAATATGTGAGACATTTCGAAAGGATGGCCAAAAACAATGAAACAAATTATGCTTAAAAATGGTAAAGAAGATAAATATTTTAGAGGATATCCATTAGTCGACAAAGATGACATTTTTGAAATGCCAAGTATGGATGAAGGTGAATTAGTAGCTTTAGTAGATGCAGGGAAAAACTTTATCGCTACTGCTTATTATGGTGAGCAAAACAAAGGTATAGGTTGGGTATTATCTTTAGATTCCACTGAAAAAATAGACCACAAGTTTTTCGTTAAGTTATTTAAACAAGCAATTCAAGAACGTGAATATTTTGAAAATGTAGATGGCATTAATGCTTATAGGTTATTTAATGCTGAAGGTGACGGAATTGGTGGATTAACAATTGATAATTACGATGGGCATTTGTTATTACAATGGTACTCAGTCGGTATTTATCGTTTGAAAGATAGAATTTTGCCAGCTATTCAAGAAGTTTTTGAATATAAATCTATCTTTGAAAAAAGGAGGTTTAAAGGAATGGAAACATCTTCTGATTTCGTAGAAGGTGACGCGCCAGAATTTCCTTATGTAATTGAAGAGAATCATCTATTTTATAATGTGAATTTAGATGACGGACCAATGACTGGTATTTTCCTAGATCAAAAAGAAGTACGAAAAAAAATACGCGACCATTATAGCGAAGATAAAGATATACTGAACTTATTTAGTTACACTGGTGCATTTTCAGTTGCAGCAAGTGAAAATGCTAAAAGTACAACAAGTGTTGATTTGGCAAATCGAGCTAGAACATTAACTGAAGGGAACTTTGGATTAAACGCCATGGATTTAAATAATAACCATATATTTATTATGGATGTTTTTGATTACTTTAAATACGCTTTAAGGCATGGTTTAAGTTATGATGTTATTGTCATTGATCCACCAAGTTTTGCTCGTAATAAGAAAAAGACTTTTAGTGTACAAAAAAACTATCCTGAACTAATTGAAGGTGCTGCTTCATTACTTAATGAAACAGGTACTTTAGTATTAAGTACAAATTCAAGTGCGTTTCCGCAAAAAGCATTTAAAAAAATGATAAATCAAACGTTGGATTCATTAGAGCTAGATTATACAATTTCCGATGTGATGGGGTTACCTAAAGACTTCAAAACACATCCTCATTATAAACCAAGTAAGTACTTGAAAGTTGTTTTTGTACAGATAAATGGTTAAATTCTTCGAAAAAAGGGTATATTTTACTATTCATTAAATTAATAATGAACTGTGAGGAGAATGATTAAAATGGGAATTATAAACAAAATCACTTCAAAAGCTGGAAATAAAGCGTTAGGTATTGAAGAAATAAAAAAACGTTCTGAATTACCAACAACAGAAACTGAATTATTGGAACGAAGAAAAAGAGCTCAAGATCTCGTTCAAAAAAAATCATTAATGTCATCTGCCGCTAATGTTGTGCCGATACCTGGTTTAGGCGTAGGTATGGATATAAAATTAATGGGAGACATCATAGAAGATATTAATAAGATTTACGGATTGAGCCATAAGCAAGTCAATAAAATGCAAGATGATTTAAAACAAAAAGTTTTAACTTCAGCAGCTATGAAAGGTAGTCAATTCATAGGTCAAAAAGTAACGAATGCTATGGTTAAAGTATTTTTTAAATCGGTTGTAAAAAGAGAAGCTGCGAAGCAATCTAGATGGGTACCTCTTGTTGGACAAGCAGTAGCTGGTTCAATAAGTTACTATTTAATGAAAAAAATGGGCGAAGATCACATTAAAAAATGTGAGAAAGTCATAAATGATTTTTTACGTCCATCATAATTAATCCTGCGACTGTCAACAAGTCTTTAAGACGAGTTGGCAGTCTTTTTTTGTAAAATAAATTACATTTAAGTTAACGTTTGCATTATGAATGAAAACGGTTTATAATTCTAATTGTGAACTAAAGTTTGTAAAACAAACAAATGTTTGTGAGGTGAAAATTTTGAACGAGAATGAAAGATTAATTTTAAATTTAATCAAAGAAAACCCGTTTATTTCTCAACAAGAATTGTCAGAGAAAGTTGGCTTATCAAGGCCAGCAGTTGCAAATATCATTTCTGGCTTAGTTAAGAAGGAATATGTTCAAGGGAAAGCTTACGTCTTAAACGAACAAAATCCAATTGTTTGTATAGGTGGTGCTAACATTGATCGTAAATTCCATATTACTGAGCAGTTAATTCAAGGTACTTCTAATCCTGTAACATCAGAAACGTCAATAGGTGGTGTTGCAAGAAACGTCGCTGAAAATCTAGGACGTATAGGTGAAGACGTATTGTTGTTAACAACTGCTGGAAATGATGCAGAATGGCAACATATTTCTGATTTGTCATCTCCATTTATGAATGTTGATTACGTTGAAAATATTTCGAGTGAAGCAACAGGTAGTTATACAGCTTTGTTAGATCAAAATGGCGACATGACTTTAGGTCTAGCTGATATGTCTGTATATGATAAAATCACACCTGAATTTATGATAAAAAACACATATTTGCTTAATAAAGCTAAATGTATGATTGTTGATTTAAATTGTCCGAGAGAAACATTAGAATTTCTATGTGCTTATGCTGAAAAGAAAAGTATCAAACTTATCATCATTGCTGTTTCAGGGCCGAAAATGAACCATTTACCACATAATTTACATGCAGTAGATTGGATTATTATGAATAAAGATGAAGTAGAAGCTTATGTTGGTAAAAAAGCAGAAACTGATGAACAGTTAAAATCTTATATTTCTGAAATTAGCAAACAAGGTGCAAAAAATATCATTGTCACTTCTGGTAAAGAACAAATCTTTTATGAAGGACAGGAAGGTATTTTAGAATTTAGTGTAACACCAGTTAAACAAGTAGTAGATGTAACTGGGGCAGGAGATGCATTTACATCAGCTTTGATTTACGGTTGGCTTAAGTCCTATGACATAGAACAAATTGTTAAACTTGCTAAAGCAAATGCAGCAAAAACTATTCAAACACCATTTACAGTTAGACAAGATTTACATGAGAAACAACTTATAAAAGACATGGAGGAATTATAATGGAAAACTATATTCAATTTTCAGAAGAAGTAGAACAAGCTAAAAAGGAAGGTAAAGCAATTATTGCTTTAGAATCTACAATTATTTCACACGGCATGCCTTATCCTCAAAACGTGGACATGGCTAAAAAGGTAGAACAAATTGTAAGAGATAACGGCGGTGTACCAGCAACAATCGCTATTATAGATGGCACTATTAAAGTAGGTTTAAATGATGAAGAATTAGAATTACTAGCAAGTGCTGATGACGTAGCAAAAGTATCAAGAAGAGACATTGCTGAAATACTTGCAACTAAGAGAATTGGTGCAACGACTGTTGCTTCAACTATGATTTGTGCACAATTAGCTGACATCCAATTCTTCGTAACAGGTGGTATTGGTGGGGTTCATAAAGGTGCTGAACAAACGATGGATATTTCAGCTGACTTAGATGAACTATCAAAAACGAAAGTAGCAGTAGTTTGTGCAGGTGCTAAATCTATTTTAGACTTAGATAAAACTTTAGAGTACTTAGAAACTAAAGGTGTACCTGTAGTTGGTTATCAAACAGATGAATTACCAGCATTCTTTACTCGTGAAAGTGGATTGAAATTAAACACGAGAATTGATGATGTAAAAACAATTGCTAAATTAGCTGAAGTTCAATGGGATTTAGGCTTAGATTCAGGCATTGTTATAGCAAATCCGGTACCAGAAGAAGATCAATTAGAACCATCATTTATTAATGGAATCATTGATAATGCAGTTAAAAAAGCAGAAGAACAAGGTATTCATGGTAAAGACTCAACGCCATTCTTATTAGGAGAAATTGTTAAACAATCTGAAGGTAAATCTTTAGAAACGAATATTAAACTGGTTTATCATAATGCAAAAATTGGTACACAAATTGCAGTTGAATATGCAAACTTGTCAGATTAATAATAAATGCACCAAAATGTTGCATACTTATGTAATTTGATTGAATTGTATCTATTTTTTTGATATTCTTTATTCGTATAGATAAAATTTGATTTTATACAAATTAAATAATGGCTTTAGAAGGAGACAATAAAATGGAACAAAAATCTTACGTAATTATTGACGAAACGGGTATTCATGCAAGACCAGCTACTATGTTAGTTCAAACTGCATCTAAATTTGATTCAGATGTTCAATTAGAATATAACGCTAAAAAAGTTAACTTAAAATCAATCATGGGTGTAATGAGCCTTGGTGTTGGTAAAGACGCTGAAATTACTATCTACGCTGAGGGTAGTGATGAGAAAGAAGCGATCGAAGCTATTACAGACGTATTATCTAAAGAAGGTTTAACAAAATAATGTCTGAAATATTAAAAGGTATAGCTGCATCTGATGGTGTAGCTATTAGTAAAGCTTATTTACTAGTTGAACCTGATTTATCATTTTCAAGTGAAAATATCAGCGATGTAGACGGCGAAGTTGAAAAGTTTAAAGCTGCTGTGAATCAATCAAAAGTTGAACTAACTCAAATTCGTAATAATGCTGAAAAGCAACTTGGTGCTGATAAAGCTGCAATTTTCGATGCACATTTATTAGTGTTAGAAGATCCAGAGTTATTAAATCCAATTGAAGAAAATATACGCAATAATAAAGTGAACGCTCCAACTGCATTACAAGAAGTATCTAATAATTTCATTAGTATTTTTGAAAATATGGATAATGAGTACATGAAAGAGCGCGCTGCAGATATACGAGACGTATCTAAACGTATATTAGCTCATATTTTAGGAGTAGAATTACCGAATCCTAGTATGATTAATGAAAGCGTTATTATTGTAGGGGAAGATTTAACACCATCTGATACAGCACAACTTAACAAAGAGTTTGTTAAAGGTTTTGCTACAAATATTGGTGGAAGAACTTCGCACTCTGCAATTATGAGTCGTTCTTTAGAAATACCTGCAGTTGTAGGTACAAAAGATATAACTGACCGTGTTAAACATGGTGATAGCTTAATCATTGACGGATTAACTGGAGACGTAATCATTGATCCTAGCGAAGATGAAGTTCTTGCTTATGAACAAAAGCAAAAAGACTTTTTTGCTGAAAAACAAGAGCTTGCTAAGCTAGTAAATGATGATTCAGTTTCTAAAGATGGTGTTCATGTTGAACTTGCTGCTAATATTGGAACACCGAATGATTTAGAAGGTGTTAAAAATAACGGTGCACAAGGTATCGGCTTATATCGTACTGAATTCTTATACATGGGAAGAGACAATATGCCTTCAGAAGATGAACAATTTGAAGCATATAGCAAAGTATTAAAAGAAATGGATGGCAAACGTGTTGTCGTACGTACTTTAGACATTGGTGGAGATAAAGAATTATCTTATTTAAACTTGCCTAAAGAAATGAATCCATTCTTAGGATACAGAGCTATTCGCCTATGTTTAGATCAAACAGATATCTTTAGAACACAATTAAGAGCATTATTACGTGCATCTGAATATGGAAAGTTAAACATCATGTTCCCAATGATTGCAACTATCCAAGAATTCAGAGATGCTAAAGCAATCTTACTTGAAGAGAAAGAAAAATTAGTTTCTGAAGGTGTTAAAGTTGATGATGATATCGAAGTAGGTATCATGGTAGAAATACCAGCAACTGCAGCATTAGCTGATATCTTTGCTAAAGAAGTAGATTTCTTTAGTATCGGAACTAATGATTTAATTCAATATACTATGGCTGCTGACCGTATGTCAGAACGCGTTTCGTATTTATACCAACCATATAACCCAGCAATTCTTCGCTTAATTAAGCAAGTAATTGAAGCTTCACATAAAGAAGGTAAATGGGCTGGTATGTGTGGTGAAATGGCTGGCGATAACACAGCTGTTCCATTATTACTTGGATTAGGTCTAGATGAGTTCTCTATGAGCGCAACAAGTATCTTAAAAGCTAGAAAACAAATAAAAGAATTAGACCAAAAAGAAATGCAAGAATTAGCTAATCGAGCTATTAACTGTGCGACTTCTGAAGAAGTTGTAGAATTAGTTAATGAATTAGCATAAATTGAGTTTAATTTTATATATAAAGAGGGATTTCTTAATTATTAAGAAATCCCTCTTTATATATAAAAATTATTTTCCTTTTAAATAAAATATAGCAATTTCAGGATTGCAAAATACTCTAATAGGTAACCTAGTCATACCAATCCCTTTATTAACATAAAGATATTGTCTATGTCTAATTTGATATAGACCTTGCTTGTATTTCTTACCAAGTGCAGGTGTATGCAACGCACCGAATACAGGAAGTCGTATTTGTCCACCATGGGTGTGGCCAGATAAAACGAGATTTATATTTGGGTTGAGTAATCGAACTTTATCAGGTTCATGCATTAAACAAACTCTAAAATCAATATAATCATCTTTGTCATAAAATGAGTTACTAAAATTTGGTTGACCGAAACATAAATCATCAATGCCGTAAATAGAAAGATTGCCAGCACAGGTTTTGACTACTTGTGTTTCATTTAATAAAACATTAAACCCTGAAAGTTTCATTATTTTTATAACAGTACTGATACTATTGGAACCATAGTCATGGTTTCCTGGAACAAAAAATTTGCCATATTTTGATTTAAGGGTTATGAATAAAGGTATAACTAGATAAGGGTCAAATTTAATTTTGCCGATATCATCAAAGCAATCACCAGTTAAACATATGATATCAGGTTGCATATTATTAATTTTGATCACAAGTTGGTGTAATGATTCTAAGCCAGAGTAATAACCAATATGCAAATCTGTTATATGGACAATTTTTAAGTTAGATTTGAGTTCAGTGTAAAACGTGTGCTTGAGCGTTACTATATCAGAAGTAGGGAAATTTATTTTCATTGTGTTATACCTAGTGCTTTATTAAATGATTCAATATCTACTTGGTAGAATACTTTATTATCAATTAAAACAGTTGGAGTCGAAAAACTATCTAAGTCGATAAGTTCTGATTTGTATTTTGAGTTTTTAATATTTTTTTCTGTATAGTCAATTTCATTTTGATCAAAGTACTGTTTTACAAATTGACAAGGTGGGCATTGATCTTGTGTATAAATTATGACGTTTTTCATTGAATTCACCTCTACTTTATATAGTCATATTATAATGATTTGTTAGCTTATTCAACGGATTAGCATAATGATGACATGAATTTGTCATGATTTGTTAAAACTTTTAGATTTTATTAAGTAATAATTTGTTGTATAATGAATTTAAATTGTGATATAAATCACATACGTTGAATGGAGGAATATTATGGATGCAGTAGTTGTAAGTCGTTTACTAACTGCAATGACATTAGGTTTTCATATTATATTTGCAACGATAGGTGTAGGTATACCGCTAATGTTTGCTATCGCAGAATTCATAGGGATTAAGAAAAATAATCCTATGTATATTGCAATGGCTAAACGATGGTCAAAAGGTTACACAATAACTGTAGCAGTCGGTGTAGTTACGGGAACAATTATCGGGCTACAATTATCATTATTATGGCCATCATTTATGCAGTTAGGTGGACAAGTTATTGCCCTTCCATTATTTATGGAAACATTTGCATTTTTCTTTGAAGCAATTTTCTTAAGTATTTATTTGTACACTTGGGATAGATTTAAAGGAAGATGGACACACTTTTTAATTAACTTACCAGTTATTATAGGTGGTACATTCTCAGCGTTTTTCATTACATCAGTGAACTCTTTCATGAATACGCCTGGAGGATTTGATTTTATCAACGGTAAATTGATGAATATTGATCCAGTTGCAGCTATGTTTAACGCTTCATTTGGAGTACGTTCATTTCACGTTGTAGCAACAGCGTTTATGACTGCCGCATTTATTTTAGCAAGTATAGCAGCTTATAGACTTATTAAAAATAAATTCATCGATGATAGAGAATATCATAAAAAAGCACTTAAATTAACAATGATAGTTGGTTTGGTTGCGAGTTTATTATCAATGCTTGCAGGGGATTTATCAGCTAAATTTTTACATGATGAACAACCTGAAAAATTAGCAGCTATGGAATGGCACTTTGAAAGTGAATCCAAGGCCGATTTAGTATTATTTGGTTATGTAGATGAGAAGAGCCAAGAAGTTAAAGGCGCTATTAAAATTCCTGGTGCTTTAAGTTTCTTATCTGATAATAACTTTAATACAGAAGTGAAAGGTTTAAATGACTTTAAGAGTGATGAAACACCACCACTCATTATACATTACTTCTTTGACTTAATGGTATTCTTTGGAGTTTATTGTTTTGTTGTATCAGCACTGTTTGTTGTTTTAAAATGGACGAAAAAATGGTCGCAATTTAACAAACCATTATTATACTTAACTGTGCTAACTGGACCACTAGCAATGCTAGCGATTGAATGTGGATGGTTCTTAGCAGAAATGGGTAGACAACCATGGATTTTAAGGGGCTATTTAAAAGTGGCACAAGCTGCTACAAACGCTGATGGTTTAAGTCTAGTGTTTATTGCTTTTGCTATACTTTATTTAGTACTCGGTATTTCATCAAGTTATGTATTAATCAGAATGTTTAGTCACAGTAAAGCAACAGATGATGTAAATAAAGTTATAGAAAGAAGGGGTGAAGTATAATGGATTATCAACACATAGGTGTCACAGTACTTTGGCTCTTCTTATATGGCTACATTGTTATCGGTGCAATTGATTTCGGGGCAGGATTCTTTTCTTTCCATGCGAAATTAACTAAACAAGATCATATTATAAATGGATTGATTTCCAGATATTTAAACCCTGTTTGGGAAGTTACAAATGTATTCTTCGTATTCTTCTTTGTAGGAATCGTTGGATTCTTCCCAGATTCAGCTTACTACTTTGGTTCAACATTATTGATACCAGGAAGTATAGCTCTAATATTATTAACAATTCGTGGTAGTTTCTACGCATTTGAAAACTACGGACAAGATAGTAAATTATCATGGTTGTTCTTGTATGGTGCTACTGGTTTGCTTATTCCGGCATCATTATCGACAATTTTAACAATTGCTGAAGGTGGATATATTAAAGAAACATCAAGTGGTGTTCACTTAGAATGGATGACACTATTATTAAGTCCTTATGCTTGGGCAGTAGTGTTCTTAGCTATTATCTCAGTACTCTATATCTCATCAGGTTTCTTAACGTACTATGCTAATAAAGCAAAAGATACTGAAGCTTATCATTTATTAAGACAATGGTTCTTAATTTGGGCACTTCCAATGATTATTATTTGTCAGTTTGTTTTCTTATCATTAAGACAACATAATGAAAGACACTTTACCAATGCGATTGAAAATTATTGGTGGTTATTTGCTTTAAGTATGGTATTCTTCATTATTGCTGTAGTATTGATATATCTTAAAAAGGCGCATGGTTTTGCATTTACGATGATTCTGTTACAATTTGGAACAGCATTCTTTGGATATGGCTTAAGTAAATTACCTTATATACTTGAACCATATATTAATATTGATAAAGCTGTCGTAAATGAACAAATGGCGCTTATGTTAGTCATAGCATTTATTTTAGGTTTACTTTTACTAGTTCCATCGCTTATATTATTATTAAGATTGTTTATCTTTGATGCAGATTACGTTAAAGGTAAAAAATAATTTCAGGATAAGTATGGAGGCGTATCATGAGTAAAGAATATGTAGTAATTGGCTTAGGGCGTTTTGGTGGTAGTATTGTTAGAGAATTAAACGCGCTAGATATGGATGTAATGGCCATTGACTCAGATGAAGCTAGAGTGAATGAATTTAGTGATATTGCCACACATGCTGTTATAGCAGATACAACTGACGAAGCGGTTATGAAAAGTTTAGGTATACGTAACTTTGATCATGTCATTGTAGCGATAGGTGAGAATATACAGGCAAGTACTTTAACAACGTTAATTCTTAAAGAGTTGGGTGTAAAGAAAGTAACAGCTAAAGCTCAAAATGATTATCATGCGAAAATTTTGAATAAAATTGGTGCAGATACCGTAGTACATCCAGAAAGAGATATGGGTAGAAGAATTGCACATAACGTTGCAAGCGCATCTGTATTAGATTATTTAGAGTTATCGGATGAATATTCAATTGTTGAAATAAAAGCAGGAGAAAAGCTTGCAGGTAATTCTATACTGGAATTGGATGTCCGAGCTAATTACGGCATTAATATAATAGCTGTAAAAAGAGGTAAAGACATTATTGTAGCACCAGATCCAAATGAAAGTATTGAATTTAATGATATTTTAATTGTTATCGGACACGACAATGATTTAAATCGTTTTGAAAAGAAATTAGTAAATGAATAATACAAAATAAGGGAGTGGGACAGAAATCTCATTTTATTAAAAAGATTTCGTAGTCCCACCCCGGCAAGGATGACTAGGTATGAAAAAAGCTTGTTATAAGCGCATTTTCATACCAGTCATATACTGCCAATACAAAAAGAGAGTCTGGGACAATTATTTATGTCCCAGACTCTTATTTTTAAATTTTACCCTAAACACATATGATACATTACTCTAACGTGCAAGAAATTTGAGACAAGCCCATTACAATTTCTAACGAGCTAGTGATTATAAACAAGCCCGTTAGCGCGATATTTTCTATGATTTAATTTTATGTACTCAAATCTTTGTTAGTTATAACAAAAATAGAAGACTATATACTTTTTAAAACGAAATAAACAAACACCGCAATCCGAAAGAGAAATCAACGGATTGCGGTGTTTGACTTGAGAAAAGGGATTATATCCTATTCTCTATTATTTGATTTTCATAATGATTGGTAAAATCATTGGTTTACGAGCAGTTTTTTCGTATAAATACGGTTGTAACGCTTCTGTTATTGTTGCTTTAACATGATGCCATTCAACTTTATCATTATTATTTAATTTCTCAATTACTGACTTTTTAATTAATCGTTGTGCATCATAAATTAAATGACCAGATTCTCTCATGTATACAAAACCACGAGATATAATATCAGGACCAGAAAGCAATTGCTTTGTCTTAAAGTCAATGCTTACAACTACAATTACTAAACCTTCTTCTGATAATACTTTACGGTCTTTTATAACAACGTTGCCTATATCTCCAATTCCGCTTCCATCTACGAACACACTTCCAGAAGGTATGCGTCCTGCGTATCGTGCAGAATCTTTTGTAAGTGCTAATACATCACCGATTTCATATACAAATATATTATCAGGATCAACGCCACAGTTAACACCTGTTTCACTGTGTTTCTTAAGCATTCTATATTCACCATGAATCGGCATGAAATATTTCGGCTTAATTAAACGAAGCATTAATTTTTGTTCATCTTGAGAACCGTGTCCAGATGTATGAATATTCGACAACTTACCATGGATAACATCTGCTCCAGCTTTATAAAGCGCGTTTATTGTTCTGTTAACACTCTTTGTATTACCTGGAATAGGGGAAGAACTAAATACTACTGTATCATCAGGTATAATACTGATTTGTCTATGTGTGCCATTAGCTATTCTAGATAAAGCAGCCATTGGTTCACCTTGAGAACCTGTACATAAAATTAATATTTCATGCTTAGGCACAGTATTGATTTTATTAGGTTCAATAAATGTTTCAGGTGGTACTTTAATATATCCTAAATCAGTACCAATTTTAATGTTGTTCTCCATTGAACGACCGAATACTACAATTTTACGATTGTATTTAACGGCAGCTTCAACAGCTTGTTGTACACGATATATATTTGATGCGAAAGTCGCAAAAATAATTCTTCCTGTACATTTACGGAAAATCTCATCTACATTTTGTCCAACTTCTTTTTCACTTAGTGTAAAGTTAGGAACTTCAGAGTTAGTAGAATCTGAAAGTAAACAAAGTACGCCTTCTTCACCTAATTGAGCCATTTTAGCAATATTTGCTGGTTGTCCAACAGGTGTGAAATCAAATTTGAAGTCACCAGTATGAACAATTTTACCTTGAGGTGTATCAGCTATAATACCGTATGCTTCAGGTATACTATGTGTTGTTAAATAAAATGAGATTTTAAAGTGTTTAAATTCAAACACAGAGTCTTCAGTTATTTCATTGAGTTGTGCAGTTTTTAGTAAATGATGTTCTTCTAATTTATTTCTAATTAAACCTAAAGCTAATGGACCACTGTATATGGGAACATTAAATTGTTTAAGTAGATAAGGGACGCCACCAATATGGTCTTCGTGTCCATGTGTAATGAATAAAGCTTTTACTTTATGTTTGTTTTGTATTAAGTAAGTATAATCAGGTATCACGTAATCGATACCAAGCAAATCGTCATCTGGGAACTTAATACCAGCATCTATTACGATTATTTCATCTTGATATTCGAGGGCGTACGTGTTTTTACCTATTTCACCGAGTCCTCCCAGTGCATATACACCTACTTCATTTTTTTGGATGGGTTTCATTTAGATTTTCTCCACATTAAAATGTTCTGATTTTTGTTCATAATCTAAATGAGCGCCCTCTAATTTTTGGACAAATTCGATATTATAATTACGATCTGATAAATAACGTCTCACTTGTTCTTCTGTTTGTCCTTCGAAATACTTAGTTTGTGTACTTTCACGTACAATAACTTCACTTTTGTCTTCTTGATAAAATACTTTAAATATTGCCATATATATAATCCTCCTAGTTGATTAACATAAATAAAGCCCTAGTTTAAGGCTAGGGTTAGTCAATTTTTGAAATTTGAGTCCCGTTCATTTTGAGAGGTATTTAAATTAAATATATAAATACCTTTTTAATAAGTTCATTTTACATGATAATTAGATATAAATAAAGTTATTTAACTAAATCTTTCATATATACTCAGAATGGACTAGAATAGAACGGAGGAGGCGATGATAGTTGGAAAAGAAATTAATATTTCTAGATATAGATGGTACAATTTATGATGAAAATAAAGAAATACCTCAATCAACAATAACCGCAATAAAAAAATTAAAAGAAAAAGGTCACATAGTTGGAATTGCTACTGGACGCGCACCTTACATGTTTAAGCACGTAATTGAAGAAACTGATATTCAAACGTTTGTTTCATTAAATGGACAAATTGTTGTTCATGATGGAGAAGTAATAGGTAAATATCCATTGAATAAGGAAGAATTAACACAAATCGTTGAAAAAGCACACAAAAATAATCATCCTTTAGTTTTCTTTGGAGACACAAACGTATACGCAAGTGAAGAAAACAATCTTCATATTTCAGAAAGCTTAGGTACTTTGAAAATGGATTATCCACAATATCACAATACATATTATTTAGATCATCCAGTATATCAAGCGCTTATATTCCATACTGCTGATGAAGATTATAAATATGATAACCAATTTGAATCTTTAAAGTTTTATAGATGGCATACTTTAAGCAGAGACGTTGTACCTAACAATCGTTCTAAAGCAGAAGGCATTAAAGAGTTGAGTAAAGAGTTAGGATTTTCATTAAATGAAGTCGTAGCGTTTGGCGATGGACCGAACGATGTTGAAATGTTAACTGAAGTTGGTTGTGGAGTAGCTATGGGAAATGCTGTAGACGCTTTAAAAGAAGTTTGTGATTATGAAACTAAAAGTGTAGACGAGAATGGCATATACGATGCATGTGTGAAATTAGGATTGATAGATGAATAGGAAGTGAATGTTATGGATAAAGTTGAACGTATTATAAAAACTGTAAAAGCTGAAAAAAATAGATCAGATAAACATTTTAAAGGTATTGAATTTAATATTCGCCAAAATGAAGTTGTTATGATTTATAATTATGATGAAACAGTAAATAATGTAAAACAAGATCCACACTACATTCGACATAATAAAGATCCAGAGTGGTTGAATCTAGATGAATTAGAATTAATTCAAAAATCATTAAGAGAAGAAAATATTAAATTTATAGAACGTAGAGATGAATTTATGTAACTATAATTTAAAACTTAAAACTATGAAAAAGAGTCTGGGACATAAATAATTGTCCCAGACTCTCTTTTTGTATTGTTAATTAATTTCTACAGCATCGTCTACCACTTTAAATGGATCTTCTTCATTAATATAGTCATAGAACATTATGCCATTCAAATGGTCAATTTCATGTTGTAGGACAATTGCTGGATATCCTTTAAACCTTTTTTTGAATGGATTGCCTTCAATATCAAAAGCTTCTATCGTCACTTTAAAGTTTCTGTGCACTAATCCTGGTATAGATTCGTCAACACTTAAACAACCTTCACCGCCGTTTAAATATGCTTTTTGAACACTATGGCTCACAATTTTAGGGTTAATGAGTTGAAGTTCAAGTTTATTTCCTTTTCCATCATCTTGGATATAAACGGCTAACATTTTTTTAGAAACATTTATTTGAGGAGCTGCAAGACCAACTCCAGAGCGAAGTCCATATTTTTTTGCTAGTTCTTCATCTTGAGAATTTTTAAGGAATTCTAACATTTCGTTTAAAGTTTCTTGATCCTCTTTAGATACAGGTATTGCTACTTCATCGGCTTTTTTTCTAAGTGTTTCGTGGCCGTCACGTATAATATTTTCCATAGTTATCATTTTCATGCACCTTCCTCATATAAAATATATCAAAAATTCATCGTATTTACATCTAATATTAATTGTATAAATAAAAAAAACAGAGTAACATAAACATAGATTAGTAAGGAGGAAATACATATGATTGGCAAGAAAATCGGCGCATTAACTTTAACAGCCACTATGTTATTAACAGCTTGTGGTCAATCAACAGATTCATTAGAATCATTTTACAAAAAAATAGAAAAAGCAAATAAAAAAGAGAAGGTCATCGTAGATTTAAATGAAGAAATGACAAAAGCAGAAAAAGAAAAAGTATCTAAAATTGAAAAATTAAATAAAGCTAAAGGTGATGAATTTAAGTCTATTGCTGAAGAAATTACAAAAAGCGTTGATGATCGTGAAGCGATAATCGATAAAGAAGATAAAGCAATGAAAGATTCAAAAGAGATATTTGAAACATCCGAAAAAGACTATAAAGTGATAGAAGACGATGAACAGATAAAAGAAGCTAAAGATTTAAAAAATATCTTAGATAAAAAATATAAAACACATGAAGAAGTAATAAAAGGATATAAAGGTGTTCTAAAAGCAGAAAAAGAATTATTCGGTTATTTATCGAAAGATAAAGCAACACAACAAGGTGCAGATGAACGTTCGGAAAAATTAACTGAAGAAAATAAAAAAACAGAAAAAGTTGTTACAGATTATCAAAATCAATTAAAAAAAGTTCAACAAGAAAAACAAGATGTAGCACAGATTTTAAATAATTGATATGTATTAGTACAGTTGTTATGATGTTGTAATACAGACGTATAAAAGCCTTGAATCAAAGGCTTTTTATTATGTAAGTATTTTTTATTTAACAGTAAAACAGTTTTGTGTTAAACTAATTAAGAAATGATTATTTAATATAGGGAAAGGTATGGTGAATTGAATGGCTCCGAGAAAAAAAGCCCAATTCGATGCAGTAGCGACTTTAAATGAAATAGAGTCTAAGTTTGAAATGGTTCAAGTTTTAGATGAAGAAGGAAATGTCGTAAATAATGACTTATTACCGGACTTATCTGACGAAGAACTAGTTGAATTAATGGAAAGAATGGTATGGACTCGTGTCCTTGACCAACGTTCTATTTCTTTAAATAGACAAGGTCGTTTAGGTTTCTATGCACCAACAGCAGGACAAGAAGCTTCTCAATTAGCTTCACATTATGCATTAGAGAAAGAAGACTATGTACTTCCAGGTTACCGTGATGTACCTCAATTAATCTGGCATGGTTTACCATTAACTAAAGCGTTCTTATTCTCACGTGGACACTTTATTGGTAACCAATTCCCAGAAGGTGTGAACGCATTAAGTCCACAAATCATCATCGGTGCTCAGTTTATTCAAACAGCTGGTGTTGCATTAGGTCTTAAAAAACGCGGGAAGAAAAATGTAGCAATCACATATACTGGTGACGGTGGTTCATCACAAGGTGACTTCTATGAAGGTATTAACTTCGCATCTGCTTATAAAGCACCTGCTATCTTTGTAATTCAAAATAACAACTACGCGATTTCAACTCCACGTGATAAACAAACAGCAGCTAAGACATTAGCTCAAAAATCAGTGTCAGTTGGTATTCCAGGCGTATTAGTAGACGGAATGGATGCTTTAGCAGTTTATGCAATCACTAAAGAAGCGCGTGAACGTGCTGTTAACGGTGAAGGTCCAACATTAATCGAAACATTAACTTATCGTTATGGTCCACATACAATGGCTGGTGACGATCCAACACGTTACAGAACATCTGATGAAGATTCAGATTGGGAAAAGAAAGATCCATTAGTACGTTTCAGAAAATATCTTGAAGCTAAAAACTTATGGTCTGAAGAAAAAGAAAACGAAGTAATGGAAAAAGCAAAAGAAGAAATTAAAACAGCTATTAAAGAGGCAGATAATACGCCTAAACAAAAAGTTACTGATTTAATGGAAATTATGTACGATGAAATGCCTCAAAACTTGGCTGAACAATATGAAATTTACAAAGAGAAGGAGTCGAAGTAAGTCATGGCACAAATGACAATGATTCAAGCGATTAACAATGCGCTTCAAAACGAATTAAAAAGAGACGAAGATGTTTTATTATTCGGTGAAGACGTTGGTGTAAACGGCGGTGTATTCCGTGCTACAGAAGGTTTACAAAAAGAATTCGGCGAAGATCGTGTATTTGATACACCACTAGCAGAATCAGGTATTGGTGGTTTAGCTTTAGGTTTAACGCTTGAAGGTTACCGTCCTGTCATGGAAATCCAATTCTTTGGTTTCGTATTTGAGGTTATGGACTCAATCGCTGGACAAATTGCACGTCACCGTTTCCGTTCAGGTGATTCAAAAGCTGCACCTGTAACTATCCGCGCACCATTCGGTGGAGGTGTTCACACTCCAGAATTACACGCAGATAACTTAGAAGGTTTAATGGCACAATCACCAGGTTTGAAAGTAATCATTCCTTCAAACCCATATGATGCTAAAGGATTATTAATTTCAGCTATTCGTAGTGACGACCCTGTCGTTTACTTAGAACACATGAAATTATATCGTTCATTCCGTGAAGAAGTACCTGAAGAAGAGTACGAAGTAGAAATCGGTAAAGCGAAAGTAAAACGTGAAGGTACAGATTTAACTATTGTTACTTACGGTGCAATGGTTCAAGAATCTCTTAAAGCAGCAGAAGATTTAGAAAAAGACGGTTATTCAGTAGAAGTAATCGACTTAATCACTGTTCAACCTATCGATGTTGAAACAATCGTAAAATCAGTTGAAAAAACTAACCGTGTTATCATCGTTCAAGAAGCTCAAAAACAAGCTGGCGTTGGTGCTACTGTAGTTGCTGAGATTTCTGAAAGAGCAGTTCTATCATTAGAGGCTCCAATTGCACGTGTAGCAGCTCCTGATACTATTTACCCATTCACACAAGCTGAAGGTGTTTGGTTACCAAACAAAAAAGATATCGTAGCACAAGCTAAAGAAACATTAGAATTTTAATTTGTACTAAAAATACAGATTTATATTTAGGAGGAAAAAATCTTGTCATTTGAATTTAAATTACCAGATATCGGTGAAGGTATCCACGAAGGTGAAATTGTAAAATGGTTTGTTAAAGCAGGCGACGAAATTCAAGAAGACGATGTATTATGTGAAGTTCAAAATGATAAATCAGTCGTAGAAATTCCATCACCTGTTTCAGGTAAAGTAGAAGAAGTTATGGTCGAAGAAGGAACTGTTTCTGTTGTTGGTGACACAATTGTTAAAATTGATGCTCCTGACGCTGAAGGTATTCAGTTCAAAGGTCATGATGACGACGAAGAACCTAAACAAGAAGGAAAAGCAGAAGAAACTAAAGAAGAATCTGCTCAAGAAAGTGAAAAATCTGAAGAAGTTGACGATTCTAAACGCGTAATCGCAATGCCTTCTGTTCGTAAATTTGCACGTGACAACGATGTAAATATTAAAGCAGTTTCAGGTTCAGGTAAAAATGGACGTATCTTAAAAGAAGATGTTGAAGCATACTTAAATGGCGGAAGCACTTCAGAACAAGGTACAACAGAAGAAGCTCAATCAGCTTCAACTGAAGATACTGCAACACAAACTGCACAAGTACCAGAAGGTGCTTACCCAGAAACTCGTGAGAAAATACCTGCTATGCGTAAAGCAATTGCAAAAGCAATGGTTAACTCTAAACAAACAGCTCCTCATGTAACATTAATGGATGAAATTGATGTACAAGAACTATGGGATCACCGTAAAAAATTCAAAGAAGTTGCTGCGGAACAAGGTACTAAATTAACATTCTTACCATATGTTGTTAAAGCATTAGTATCAGCACTTAAGAAATACCCAGCATTAAATACTGAATTTGATGAAGAAAATGGTGAAATTGTTCATAAACATTACTATAATATAGGTATAGCTGCAGATACTGATCGCGGTTTATTAGTACCAGTAGTTAAAAATGCTGATCATAAATCAATGTTCCAAATTTCAGATGAAATTAACGAATTAGCTGTAAAAGCACGTGATGGTAAATTACAAGCTAATGAAATGAAAGGCGCAACTTGTACAATCAGTAATATCGGTTCAGCTGGTGGACAATGGTTCACTCCTGTAATCAATCACCCTGAAGTAGCGATTTTAGGTATTGGCCGTATAGCTCAAAAACCTATCGTTAAAGATGGAGAAATTGTTGCAGCACCTGTGTTATCATTATCATTAAGCTTTGACCACAGACAAATTGATGGTGCTACTGGTCAAAACGCAATGAACCATATTAAGAGATTATTAAATAATCCAGAATTATTATTAATGGAGGGGTAAAAATGGTAGTTGGAGATTTTCCTATTGAAACAGATACTATTGTAATTGGAGCAGGTCCTGGTGGTTACGTTGCAGCAATTCGTGCAGCGCAACTTGGACAAAAAGTAACAATCGTTGAAAAAGGCGAATTAGGTGGCGTTTGTTTAAACGTTGGTTGTATTCCATCTAAAGCTTTATTATCAGCGTCTCACCGTTTCCATAATGCACAACATTCAGAAGATATGGGTGTAATTGCAGAAAAAGTAGCATTAAACTTTGACAAAGTTCAAGAATTCAAAAACGGCGTAGTTAATAAATTAACTGGCGGAGTTGCTGGATTATTAAAAGGTAACAAAGTTGAAGTTGTAAAAGGTGAAGCATACTTCGTAGATGAAAATAACTTAAAAGTTATGACTGAAAAAGCTTCTCAAACTTATACTTTCAAAAATGCAATTATCGCAACAGGTTCTCGTCCAATTGAAATTCCTAATTTCAAATTTGGTGAACGTGTTATCGATTCAAGTGGTGCATTAGCGCTTAAAGATGTTCCTAAAAAATTAGTTGTAGTTGGTGGCGGATATATCGGTTCTGAACTTGGTACAGCTTTCGCTAACTTCGGTTCTGAAGTTACAATTCTTGAAGGTGCAAAAGACATCTTAGGCGGATTCGAAAAACAAATGACTCAAATCGTTAAAAAAGGTCTTAAAGCTAAAGGCGTTGATATCGTAACTGAAGCAATGGCTAAATCTGCTGAAGAGACTGATAATGGCGTGAAAGTTACGTATGAAGCTGGTGGAGAAACAAAAGAAATCGAAGCTGATTATGTATTAGTAACTGTAGGACGTCGTCCAAATACTGACGAATTAGGTCTAGAAGAATTAGGCTTGAAAATGAGTGATCGCGGACTAGTTGAAGTAGACGATCAAACTCGTACATCAGTTGAAAATATCTTTGCAATTGGTGACATCGTAGCTGGTCCTCCACTTGCTCATAAAGCAAGTTATGAAGCTAAAGTAGCTGCTGAAGCTATTTCTGGTGAAAAATCAGCTGTTGATTACTTAGGTATTCCAGCAGTATGTTTCACTGAGCCAGAACTAGCTACTGTAGGTCATACAGAAGCTAGTGCTAAAGAAGAAGGTTTAGAAGTTAAAGCTTCTAAATTCCCATTTGCTGCAAATGGCCGTGCTTTAGCACTAAACGAAACAAATGGATTTGTTAAGTTAGTAACATTAAAAGAAAATGGATTATTAGTAGGTGCTCAAGTAGCAGGTGCTAATGCTTCAGATGTTATTGCTGAACTTGGATTAGCAATAGAAAGTGGAATGACTGCAGAAGACATTTCATTAACTATTCATGCTCACCCAACATTAGGTGAAATTTCTATGGAAGCTGCGGAAGTAGCACTAGGTACGCCTGTCCATACTTTATAATATTTGACAATACTAAAGAATCACTGTTAACGCAGTGATTCTTTTTTTATAAGGAGATTAATAATATGGAATATAGTTATCCAATTGATGTTGATTGGTCACAAGAAGAAATATTGCAAGTCGTTGAATTTTTTAATCATATCGAAGATGCTTACGAATCAAGTACTAATAGAGAATCATTTGAACAAGCATACAAAAACTTTAAGAAAGTTGTTCCTGGTAAAGCAGATGAAAACAACATGTATAAAGAATTCAAACAAGCGAGTGGCTATGATGGATACAAAGCAGTAAAAGCTTTAAAAGATAGTACTACTGAAACAAGTATCACAATTAAATAAATTTTCTCATCCCCCAAAAAAGTGTTGAAGTATAAAATAATTTCTGTTATTTTATTAAAGGTACTAAACTTATTGTTTAGTAAAAGTAAACATACAACTCTTTTTTGGGGGATTTATGAATATAGGAGAAAAACTTAAAAATTTAAGATATCAAAAGAACTTAACTCAAGAAGAATTAGGTGAAAGAACAGATTTATCAAAGGGATATATCTCACAATTAGAAAGAAATTTATCATCGCCATCTATGGAAACATTTTTAAATATATTAGATGTATTAGGTGTTGAACCAAGCGAGTTTTTCAATGAAAAGCTATATCAAGCTCGTATACATTATCCCGCAAAAGAGCAAACTTTATATGACGAATATGATGAAGGATACAAAATTAATTGGTTAGTCCCAGATTCCAATGAATTTGAAATGGAACCAGTCATTATAACGCTTAAAGGTGGGTGTCGATATAAATCATTCTCACCATCTTCGTCAGAAACTTTTGCCTATGTTAAAAAGGGTAGCATTACTTTGAAAATTGGGAAAAGAAAATATAAAGCTAAAAAAGGTGAATGTTTTTACTTTAAAGCTCATGAAGTTCATCAATTTTTCAATGAAACTGAGAAAGATGCTGAAGTACTAATTGTGGCTACAGAATCTTATTTATAGGAGGGGAAACAATGTCAAAATCAATTATTAAGTTTGAAAACATCTATAAAAATTTTAATAATACCCATGTATTAAACGATGTTAGTTTTGAAATAGAAGAAGGTAGGTTTTACACTCTATTAGGCCCTTCAGGTTGTGGCAAAACAACTATTTTAAAACTTATTGCTGGATTTGAAACACCGACAAGTGGAAACATATATTTTAATGATAAAATCATTAATCAAATTCCTGCAAATAATAGAAAAGTAAATACAGTATTTCAAGATTACGCATTGTTTCCTCATTTAAATGTTTTTGAAAATGTAGCTTTTGGATTAAAAATAAAAAAATTAAACAAAAAAGATATACAACATAAAGTGATAGAAGCATTGAAATTAGTGAAACTAGAAGGATATGAACAAAGAAAAATATCAGAAATGAGTGGCGGACAAAAACAACGTGTAGCAATTGCTCGCGCTATAGCAAATGAACCTGAAATTATATTGTTAGATGAACCTTTATCTGCATTAGATTTAAAACTGCGTACCGAAATGCAATATGAATTGCGTGAATTACAGCAAAGGCTAGGTATTACATTTATATTTGTAACGCATGATCAAGAAGAAGCTTTAGCAATGAGCGATTATATTTTTGTAATGAAAGATGGAAAGATTGAACAAAGTGGCACACCAGTTGATATATACGATGAACCGGTAAATAAATTCGTAGCAGATTTCATCGGTGAATCTAATATCGTAAGTGGCATCATGAAACGAGATTATGAAGTAGAAATGTATGGTATTACCTATGAATGTGTAGATGCTGGATTTGAGCCAGATGCTAAAGTAGATGTCGTAATACGCCCGGAAGACATAAGCATCAAATCTCCCAGTGAAGGTAGAGTATCTGCAGTAGTAGACTCACAGCTATTTAGAGGCGTGCATTATGAAATTTGTTGCTATGATGAACAAGGTAACGAATGGATTATACAAACGACTAAAAAGGCAGTAATCGGTGAAACAGTAGGATTAGATTTTGATTCTGAATCTATTCATATAATGCTACCTGGTGAAACAGAAGAAGAATTTGATCGTCGGATAGAAAGCTACGAGGATGATGTTCATGCATAAAATAAAATCATTTTTACTCGTACCTTATATGATTTGGATTATTTTATTTATCATCGTTCCAATTGCCATGATATTTTATGCTTCTTTACTCGATATTTATGGCCATTTTTCATTAGAGAATTATACGAATTTCTTTACAAGTAGCTATTTAAAAATGACTTTAAGTTCAGTATGGTATGCTATTTTGATTACATTCTTTTGTTTGTTAGTGAGCTATCCGTTAGCGTTAGCTTTAAAAAGTGCTAGACATAAAGAAATATTATTATTGCTTATCATTTTACCAACATGGATTAATCTATTATTAAAAACATATGCTTTTATCGGTATTTTTAGCCATGATGGATTATTAAATAAAATGTTGAATATATTTCATGTGCCTTCTACTGATTTATTATTTACGAGCACAGCGTTTATTATTGTATCGGTATACATTTATATTCCATTTATGCTATTACCTATATTTAATGCTATGGAAGAAATACCAGAAAATCTAATTCAAGCTTCAAGAGATTTAGGTGCTAATCACATTACAACTTTTAGAAAGGTCATTATGCCTTTAACTTATGAAGGTGTTAAAACAGGTATACAAATCACATTTATTCCTGCACTTTCATTATTTATGATTACAAGATTAATTGCAGGTAATAAAGTAGTTAACCTTGGTACAGCAATTCAAGAACAATTTTTAGTTACTCAAAACTATGGGATGGGTTCTACAATTGCAGTGTTTTTAATATTGGCGATGGCTTTTATTTTAATTATTACGAAATCTAAATCAGAGAATAAGGAGGTATAGAAATGAAATTATCAGGAAAAATCTATTTCACAATTATTATGATTTTTCTATACTTACCTATTTTCTTTTTAATTTTTTATTCTTTTAATAGCGCAGGAAATATGACACATTTTAAAGGTTTTACATTTGATCACTATACTTCAGTATTTCAAAATAAACGGTTACTTGTAATTATAGTTAACACGATAGCTGTAGCATTACTTGCAGCTAGTATTTCTACATTGATTGGAATTTGCGGTGCTATCGGTATTTATTATATGAGAAACAAGAAACTTAAAGTGGGGTTATTAACATTAAATAATATCCTTATGGTAAGTTCAGACGTTGTTATTGGTTCTTCTTTCTTATTATTATTTACAGTTATTGGTCATTTTACTGGTATGGGGTTAGGCTTTTGGTCGGTGTTAATATCGCATATCGCATTTTGTGTACCAATTGTTGTATTACTTGTTCTACCTAAACTATATGATATGAATCCGTCCATGATTAACGCTGCCAAAGACTTAGGTGCAACATCTTGGCAAACACTCATAAAAGTAATTATTCCTCATATATTACCAGGGGCAATAGGTGGATTCTTTATGGCATTAACATATTCATTAGATGACTTTACAGTGAGTTTCTTTGTAACTGGAAGCGGCTTTAGTGTATTATCAGTCGAAGTTTATTCTATGGCGAGAAAAGGTATTACGATGGAAATTAATGCGATTTCAACATTGTTGTTCTTATTAGTTATGTTTATCATAGTAGGTTATTACTTCATAAAAAGAAGTCAACAACAAAGGATAAGTAAAAAGGGAGGAATTATGAGATGAAACAATTAATGCAATTATTAGCCATCTCATTATTTGTTGGTGCACTATTAATCCTTTCAACAAAATTAATCGATCCTCCTCCTTCAAATGGGAAAAAAGATGTACTCTATGTATATAATTGGGGTGAGTATATAGATCCAGAACTAACTAAGAAATTTGAACAAGAAACAGGGATTAAAGTTGTTTATGAAACTTTTGATTCGAATGAAGCGATGATGGCTAAAATCAAAAACGGCGGTACTGCATACGATGTTGCTGTACCAAGTGAATATACTGTTCAAAAAATGAAAAAAGAACATTTATTATATCAAATTGATCATGAGAAAATTCCCAATATGAAAAATTTAGATAAAGATTTTATGGATTTACCATTTGACCCAGACAATAAATATTCTATCCCTTATTTTTGGGGAACTGTAGGTATACTGTATAATCCAGAAAAAACAAAAGGTTTAGATTTCACGAGTTGGGATACATTGTGGAACAAACGACTTAAAGATGATGTTTTAATTGTTGATGGCGCAAGAGAAGGTATTGGATTTGCGCTTAATAGTATGAATGAAAGCCTAAATGAAACCGATGAGAAAAAATTACAAAAAGCACAAGATAAATTGGTTCAATTAGCACCAAATGTTAGAGGTGTTGTTGGCGATGAAATCAACACCATGATGGGCCAAAATGAAACAGATGTTGCTGTAGTATGGAGCGGAATGGCTGCTGATATAATGAATAAAAATGAAAAATTAGATTTTGTTGTACCTGAAGAAGGTTCCAATTTATGGTTTGATAACTTAGTTATTCCTAAAACAGCTCAAAATGTTGAAGGTGCTCATAAGTTTATTAACTTCTTGCTTGAAGAAGAAGTAGGTAAACAAAATGCTGAGTGGGTTGGTTATGCTACTCCAAATAAAGCATCTTATGAATTATTAGATAAAAATATTAGAGAAGATGAAAGATTTTATCCTGACTCTAAAGTAAGGAATAAATTAGAAGTTTATAAAGATTTAGGTAAAGAAAACATAGCAAAATACAACGAAGCATTTTTAAAATTCAAAATGTCATTAAATTAATATTTAAAAAGGTCTTTGTGAGAAACAATGGCCTTTTTTTGATATAATTAAAACCAATTCATTGTAGAGGAGGAAAATATAATGAATTCATATGTAGAACATGTGAGACAGCCTGTAGGAAGAGGCGCTGAGAAATTTTTCGGTTGGTTTGCATGGATTATTACATTAGGCGTAACGGCTTTATCATTATTTGCAGCTTTAGTCGTTTTAAATAATCCTACAAATATAAATAGACTTGAAACTTTGATAGAACAATTAAACATTAATATAACATCTAATGGACAAATACTGACATCTAGCCAGATAGCATTGAATATCCAAAATGGAATATGGTTATTCATTATTTATTTGATTATCGTTTTAATATTTTCATTTATAGGTTTAGTACTTATGAGATGGAGAATATTCTCTGCACTAGTATTCTTATTACTTTCAGTTGTAACACTGCCATTATTTATTGTATTAGTTCCGTTATTCTTCTTTATTACGAGTATTCTATTATTTATTAGAAAAGATAAAATCTTACCAGTAGAAGGTATGAGAAGACCTGAACCGATGTACAATGAACCGATAAAACAACCAGAAGAAAGAAAATCTATACCACCACAAGAACCTGTACAACCAAAAAGACAAGAAAAACAGCTAGAAACAGAACCGGAAATTAATGAGAATGAAGCACAAGATTCTGGTAATGATGAAATATTGTCTCGTACTAGAAAACATCAAAAAAATAAACGTTTTAAAGAGCCAGTTGCTGAAGAAGAAAAAACAGAGACAACAGAGACTGATGCAACAGAAAGTGAAGAAAAAGACGTTGATGCAGTTGATGAAAATGGAGAAATCGGTCAAAGATCAGATGATCCGTATAGCTATCAAACTACGCAACCCGATGATTATCAAGTTACATCAGGGGTAAGTAAGAAAGAGAAAAAACCAAAAAAAGTTAAACCTAATGCCACTATTGAACGTAGAAAAAATTATGAAAAAAGAATGGAACAACAAAGAAAACAAACAAAAGCAGTACAAGAAGCGGAAGAACTAAATAAAAATGATAATAAGGGTTGAATATTATAAATATCATTGAGATAATAATATTTGACAAATTTTAGGAGGCAAATAATGAAAAGAACAGTAGAGTATACTTTAATGATTATTAGCGCAGTAGTATCATTAATAGGTATAATATTTGGTTTTGTTTTTAAATCCCTTGTAAATTCTCCGGATTTTGTAAACCAATTTAAATCAGAATTTGAAAATACTTATAATGAGCAAGTTGAACAAGCTGGAGGTACAGCACAAAATATTTCAGCTGAGCAAGCATTAGATACATTTGCAAGCGTATCAAATTATGGTTTAATCGTATTAGCTATTAGCTTAATTTTAACAATTGTAGCTATTATTTTTATTAAGAAACAAAGAATATTATCAGGAGTATTAGCTATCGTGGCAGGACTATTATCTATATTCACTCTTAACATTATTTCTTTCTTATTATTAATTATCGCAGCGATTATGTTATTCGTTAGGAAAAATAAATCTAATCAACAATTTGAAGATGTGAATTTTCAAAATGATGTAAATGATAATGAAAATAATTTAAATTCTAATCAAAATCAACAAACATTTGATGAACAACAAAATAAAAAGAACAAAGATGATGATCCATATATTTATTAATAACTGATATATAATCATATAGAATGAGTTGTTCTTAAGTTTAAAAGAAATCAGGTTGAGACATTATAATGTCTCAACCTGATTTTATTATATATACAGTTGTAGTATGATTAGCTATAAAACTTTATTAATTCATCAAATGTTTCATCTAAAAATTCTGTAAATGCTTTATCAGTTTTAAGTATTTCGGATTGTGGATCCAAAGTTCTAGCTACAAAGAATTCTGCTTTTTTAATTTCTTTTAAACGTTTGATATGATGTTTTATATCATCAGTTGATAGTTCACTTATAGGTGTCTTATCAATTTTATAGTGGTCAAAGCATAGTGAATAATCTTTTGGTAATGATTCTAATAAATTTATGTTTTTATTTAAGAATTCAGCCATTAAACCTTTATCTTTATTCTCATGCATTACACCAAACATGATGAATAATTGTGATTCAAATAGACCTATTTGAAAATGAGGTAGCATCTTATAGCCTCGTTGGTTTGTAGCAAAAGCAACCCATGTGTCTTTAGGCGGGTTAACAGTTCTACGTGCATGCTTAGCCACGTGGTAGAAAAACTCATCACCTGTTTGTTCTGTTAAGTATTTACTATATCTTTCCCCTAAAGCATTTAATTGCGGTCTTACTTGTTCATCTAGTGCAGCCATTCTATTTTCTAAGCCTTCAACACTAAAAACTTTAAAATCTTTTTGTTTAAACGTATACTTAGTCATAGTTGTCCTCCTTATAACGGTAATACTATATACATATTTTATCATAATTCTATTTGAATATATAAAGAACAATGCTAATATAAAAAATAAATTAGGGGGTATTGTGATGGAAATTTATAAATTTGCATATCAAATTATTAAAGAAGCTGGAAGACACATCAGAGAAACAATTGATGAAGAATTAGAAATAGAAACAAAATCAAACCCAAACGATCTCGTCACAAACATGGATAAAGAAACTGAGGAGCGTTTGTTTAATAATATAAAAGCCACTTACCCTGAACATTTTATATTAGGTGAGGAAGGTCACGGTAAAGATATTGAAAATACAAAAGGTGTATTGTGGATTATGGATCCAATAGATGGCACTTTAAATTTTGTACATCAAAAAGAAAACTTTGCGATTTCAATAGGTATATATATTGATGGTAAAAAATACGCAGGTTTTGTATATGACGTAATGAATGATAAAATGTATCATGCATTAGTAGGTAAAGGGGCATGGCAAAACGACAAGCAACTTAAGCAGATAGAAAATACTGAATTGAAATCAAGTTTGATTTCAACAAACCCTCTATGGCTGACGAAAGAAAAGTTGTCTAAAATTTATATGCCAATTATAGATGAAGCTAGAAGCACACGTGCCTATGGATCAGCTGCTTTAGACTTTGTGCATGTAGCAAGAGGTATTACAAGTGCTTATTTAACAATGAGATTACACCCTTGGGATTTTGCTGGCGGATTAATTATTGCAGAAGAGGTAGGGGCAGTGGTAACAAACTTGCTAGGACAATCATTAAATATTTTAGAAGCTAATTCAATTGTGGTCGGAAATAAACAAATACATGATGAATTACTGACTCAATATTTCTTACCACATAAAGCATTACTAGAAGAAATTCATACGGAAAGATTTAAGAAAAATGGCTAAAAAAAAGATGCGAAACAAAGTCGCATCTTTTCTTGATTGTGTCGGTAAATTTATAGCCATCCATTTTCGCGATATTTCTTTTTAAGTGTAAAACCGTAACCCATAGTTGCAATAATTAATATAACCGCTAGCAACATAAAGAGTATAGATCCCTCTGCTAAAGCAAAACTAAACACTAAAAGGAAAAATGTTACAATTAAAGCAAGTAAAACAAAAATTGCTTTAGATTTTTTCATTTATATCCACCCTTTAACCGTTTTCATTATTATATTATGCGTTACATTTCTAGAAAAATCAACTATCAGCAATTAATCCATTTTTATAAAATAAATGGAAATTTGAGTAAAAGTGTTCGATAATGGTTATTTTTCTAGTGATGTATGTTATAATTATTAAGTTATAAATATAAGCCGAATAAATTTAAATTGGAGAGGAAAATTTTTTGCATGACTAATTTAAGAGAAAATGTACGTAACATTGCAATAATAGCCCACGTAGACCACGGGAAAACAACACTAGTAGATGAATTATTGAAACAATCAGGAATATTTCGTGAGAATGAACATATAGCAGAGCGAGCAATGGACTCAAATGATATTGAGAAAGAAAGAGGTATTACAATTTTAGCGAAAAATACGGGAATTGAATATAAAGATCACCGTATTAATATATTAGATACACCAGGCCACGCAGACTTCGGTGGTGAAGTTGAACGTATTATGAAAATGGTAGATGGTGTTGTATTAGTTGTTGACGCTTATGAGGGAACGATGCCTCAAACTAGATTTGTATTGAAAAAAGCGTTAGAACAAAATTTAAAACCAGTTGTCGTTGTTAATAAAATTGATAAACCTTCAGCTAGACCAGAACAAGTGGTAGATGAAGTATTAGACTTATTTATAGAGTTAGATGCGAATGACGATCAATTAGAATTCCCTGTAGTATACGCTTCAGCAATAAGTGGTACTGCAAGTTTAGACGCTGATCATCAAGATGAGAATATGCAGTGTCTATATGAAACAATATTAGATTATGTACCAGCACCAATTGATAATAGAGATGAGCCGTTACAATTCCAAGTAGCATTATTAGATTATAACGATTATGTTGGACGTATTGGTGTCGGACGTGTGTTCAGAGGTACAATTAAAGTTGGACAACAAGTATCACTAGTAA
Organism: Mammaliicoccus sp. JADD-157; assembly: GCF_049310805.1. NCBI lineage: Bacteria > Bacillati > Bacillota > Bacilli > Caryophanales > Staphylococcaceae > Mammaliicoccus > Mammaliicoccus sp. JADD-157. The sequence continues at coordinate 850,740 of NZ_JBMOVZ010000001.1, forward strand.
AACTTGATGGTACAATAAAACACTTTAGAGTATCAAAAATATTCGGTTTCTTTGGATTAAATCGTGTAGAAATTGATGAAGCTTATGCTGGTGATTTAATTGCATTAAGTGGGATGGAGGACATCAACGTTGGTGAGACAGTTACACCACAAGATAATGTAGAAGCATTACCTGTATTGCGTATTGATGAGCCAACATTAGAAATGACATTCTCTGTAAATAACTCTCCATTTGCTGGTAAAGAAGGTACTTATGTAACAGCACGTAAAATTGAAGAAAGATTAGAAACACAATTAGAAACTGATGTTTCATTACGTGTAACACCAACTGACTCTCCAGACGCATGGGTAGTAGCTGGACGTGGTGAACTACATTTATCAATATTAATTGAAAACATGCGCCGTGAAGGATTTGAATTACAAGTTTCTAAACCACAAGTTATTATTAAAGAAGTTGATGGCGTTAAATGTGAACCATATGAACGTGTTCAAATCGATACGCCTGATGAATATACAGGTTCAGTTATTGAATCATTAGGTTCACGTAAAGGTGAAATGCTAGATATGCAATCTAACGAAAATGGACAAACGAAATTAATCTTTTTAGTACCTGCAAGAGGATTAATCGGTTATACAACTGAATTTATGTCTATGACTCGTGGTTACGGTATTATAAACCATACATTCGATTCATACCGTCCAAACATTAAAGGCCGTATCGGTGGTAGAAGAAATGGTGTACTTGTATCTATCGACAAAGGTACAGCAAGTACTTACGCTATCTTAAACTTAGAAGACAGAGGCGTAAACTTCATGGAACCTGGTACAGAAGTGTATGAAGGTATGATTGTTGGAGAGAATAACCGTGAGAATGATTTATCTGTAAACATTACAAAAGTTAAAGCAGCTAACAATATACGTTCTGCTACAAAAGAACAAACAACAACAATGAAGAAACCTAGAATTTTAACTTTAGAAGAAGCATTAGAATACTTGAACGATGATGAATTAGTTGAAATTACACCTGAATCTATTCGCTTAAGAAAGAAAATTTTAGACAAAGCTGAAAGAGAACGCGCTCAAAAGAGACAGAAAATGGCTGAACAAGAAGAGGAGTGATATAGATGCTCTTTATCGCTAAAAATGTAAGTGTTAATCCAGAAGAAAGGCTTTCATTTTTTGGTAAATTATTTAGAGTAGATGAAAATCCAGAACTTGGTATGTGGCTTTTATTATTAACAATATTTGTATTAAGCGCTATTGTATATAATTTAGGCTTCGCTAGAAAATTAAAGTTTTGGCAAAACATAATTATCTATATTTTACTGTTTTTAGGTTGTTTATTATTGACGTTCCTTGCGGTATTCTTACCAGTAGGAGAAAGCTTAATAATAGCAGCAATTGTATTAGGTCTATATCGCTACCGTCTTCATAAAGAGCGAAGTAGAGAAAATCAACAATAAAATTAACCCCTAATTCGTTAATTAGAATTTTAATGAATTATGGGTTTTTTATATGAAATAAAATTTTTAAAATAGATAAAAATTAATTCAATATCATCTAGGAGAATTTAGAGATTGTAACGTGCAAGAGATTTGAATTTGAGACAAGCCCGTTACATTTTCTAACGAGCTAGTGGTAGTAAACAAGCACGTTAGAGCGATATTTTCTATAATTTTGTAAAGTTCTGACGTCTAGGGTAATAGTATGAGCGAAAGACTACAGGCTCGAGCCATCCCTAGGTAAGCATGCACTTTCAAAATCAGCAAAATAAATTCTCCTAACCCATTAAATGAAAATCACTCGGATTAGGAGAATTATTTTTTAAACAGTAAACCTTAAATGATATTTTATGATTTCGGTTTATCTAGTTTTGATTTACAATCATCGCACATATATGTACGAATTGGATGATTTCTAAGTCTCTTAGCTTCTTTAGATTTTGAATCAAGATTGACTATAGTATCGCATATAACGCATTTAACTTTCATAACCAAAATTATACGACCTCGATTTCGTCGACATAACTAAATTTGTCTTTGTATCCGTTTTCTTGATCATATGTGAAAGCGTCAATTTTACCGTCGCTATATATCATTTTTCCTTCTTTAGAGAAATGGAAAAATAGATAAGGCCAATCGTCGATTGAAATTTCTAAAGAATCTTTGTCATTTTTTAATACAACTTTTGTTGCATCTTCATTTGGTTCAGAATTTTTTATAAAAGGCATTGCATTAATAACAAAACTTTCTTTTAAGAATGATTGTCTTTTATAATTTGTTTCACTATTTAAAGTAGGGGGCATAGTAGCACCTTCTAAAATAGCTCTGTTCCAAGCTACGTTATTTTCAAATTCAATTGGTTTTTCACCATTGAAAATACCTTGTTCTAAATCTTCAATTTTTACTTTACGATCGTCAAATATCCAAGTTGTTGCGTCTAAAGTAATATTAAATTTACAATTCCCTTTAATTTGTATCAATTTTTTTCACTCCTATCAATATCACAATTTAATTTTAACACATTTATATTGATGAACCTTCTGTTTTTACTTGCAATTTTAAGATTTCTAAGCTAAAATTTTATAAGTATAGAACCTAAAAGATTAAGGGGGAGTATGTCATGCATTACGATTCAGAAATTTGTCAGAAGGCATATGACCAATTATATAACGATTCTGAAAAGATTCTTCAGTTAATTAAGGTGCAAATGGACAACTTAACTATGCCCTCATGCCCGTTATATGAAGAAGTTTTAGATACGCAGATGTTTGGTCTTCAAAAGGAAGTTGATTTTGCAGTACAAATTGGACTTGTTGATAGAGAAAAGGGTCAGACACTTATGGCAAGTTTAGAAAAGGAACTATCTAAATTGCATGATGCTTTCACAAATGCTTAAATGATACAAAGTCTAGAGAGGAGAAATCTTTCTTTAGACTTATTTTTTTAGAATTGGAATGAGTAGATGGACTATATTAAAAGATTTTTTCGCTACATAAAAAATTATTCTAAATACATAGATTTCACGTTGTTAATCGCGTATATCATTTTATGTTTCATTGGTTTAGTGATGGTTTATAGTGCGAGTATGGTTGCTGCAACTAAAGGCTCATTAACTGGTGGCGTACCGGTTGCAGGTAATTACTTTTTTATTAGGCAATTAATGTATTGTATTGTTGGATTTGGAATTGTATTCTTTATGTCATATTTTATGCACATAAATATACTGAAAAATAAACGTGTTCAACAAATCATGATTTTTAGTGTTTTTGGTTTATTAGTATTAACATTACTAATCGGAACAGAAATAAACGGATCAACAAGTTGGATAAATTTAGGATTTATGAATTTGCAGGCATCTGAAATTTTAAAGGTAGTCATGATTTTATACTTATCATTTATAATCGATAAGAGAAGAAATCGATTAAAGCAATTCAAATTAGCTTTGATGATGCCATTATTCTTAATTGGAACATGTATTGGTCTTGTATTATTACAAAATGATACTGGGCAAGCTTTACTATTATGCATGATAGTATTGTGTGTCTTTGCTTATTCAGGAATAGGTATAAAAGCCATTTTAAAATGGTCAGGTCCGATTTTAGCAGGTGTTGTGTTATTGATTGTATTTAGTATTGTCTTTAAAGGCGGTATTTTATCTCAACACCAAGCTGATAGGTTCCATGTAATGGAAAATCCATTTAATTATGAAAGTGGTATCGGTTACCATTTAGCTAATTCATTGCTTGCTATAGGTAATGGAGGATTATTTGGTAAAGGTTTAGGTAATGGCGTTATGAAATTAGGTTATTTACCGGAACCGCACACCGATTTTATCTTCGCCGTTATTGCAGAAGAATTAGGTTTAGTAGGCGTATTATTTATAATTGGTTTGTTAATGTTTATTGTATATAAAGGATTTCTATATGCAGGTTTAACTGATTCATTCTTCTTTAAATTAGTTTGTGTTGGTATATCTAGTTATATTGGTGTACAAACATTTGTAAACTTAGGAGGAATTTCAGGAGCCATACCATTAACAGGTGTCCCATTACCATTTATGACTTTTGGTGGTTCATCCATGTTAAGTTTAAGTATAGCAATAGGAATTTTGCTATTAACTGCTAAACAAATCAAAATTGATAACATTGAGAGAAGGCGCTAAACTGCATATTTACTCAATCTAATTAATAAATTTTATAAAAAAAGCGTATTACAGTAGAATGTAATGCGTTTTTTTTATATAATGGACTAATACATCGTTTTTTGAAAATTCAAATACATTGAGGGGAGCCTTCAAATTATGAGCAAAATAAATAAATTATTAGTAGCCAATCGTGGTGAAATTGCGATTAGAATATTTAGGGCTGCAACAGAATTAGATATTGAAACAGTAGCAATTTATTCGAATGAAGATTTGGGAGCTTTACATAGGTATAAAGCGGATGAATCTTATTTAGTTGATGAAGATTTAGGACCAACGGAAAGTTACTTAGATATTGAAGCAATTATTAAAGTAGCAAAGAAAGCAGAAGTTGACGCTATCCATCCTGGATACGGCTTCTTAAGTGAAAATAAAACATTTGCTAAAAGATGTGCTGAGGAAGGTATTAAATTTATCGGGCCAGAACTTAAACATTTGGATATGTTTGGGGATAAGGTTAAAGCGAGAGCAACAGCACTAGATGCAGATTTACCAGTCATTCCTGGTACAGATGGTTCAGTTGAATCATTTGAAGAAGTAGAAGCATTTGCAAAAGAAAGTGGTTTTCCAATTATCATTAAAGCTATCTCAGGTGGCGGTGGTAAAGGAATGCGTATTGTTAATAGTGAAAGTGAGTTAGAAGACGCATACCAACGTGCTAAATCTGAAGCAGGAAAATCATTTGGGAATAGTGAAGTTTATGTGGAAAAATACATAGATCAACCTAAACATATAGAAGTGCAAATTATCGGAGATGAACATGGTAATTTAGTTCATTTATTCGAAAGAGATTGTTCAGTTCAACGTAGACATCAAAAAGTAGTTGAAGTAGCACCATCAGTTTCATTGAGTGACGAGTTAAGACATCGTATATGTAATTCAGCACTACATTTAATGAAAAAGATAGGATATGTAAATGCGGGAACAGTTGAATTTCTTGTATCAGGTGATGAATACTACTTTATTGAAGTTAACCCACGTGTACAAGTAGAGCATACAATCACTGAAATGATAACTGGTATAGATATTGTAAAAACACAAATTTTAGTAGCAGCTGGTGAATCTTTATTTGGCGATGAAATTGAAATGCCTAAACAAGAAGATATCAAAACGCTAGGATATGCTATACAAAGTCGTATCACAACTGAAGATCCATTAAATGATTTCATGCCAGACACTGGTAAAATTATTGCGTATCGTTCAAGTGGCGGCTTCGGTGTAAGACTTGATGCTGGTGATGGATTTGAAGGTGCTGAAATCTCGCCTTACTATGACTCATTACTCGTTAAAGTATCTACACATGCTATGTCGTTGAGACAAGCAACAGAAAAAATGCTTCGTTCTCTTAAAGAGATGAGAATTAGAGGTATTAAGACAAATATCCCATTCTTATACAATGTAGTAAATCATGAGAAATTTGCTAAAGGTAGTTATACAACTAAATTCTTAGAAAATAACCCAGAGTTATTTGATATTACGCCTTCACGAGATAGAGGTACTAAAACTTTACAATACATTGGGAATATTTCAGTTAATGGTTTTCCAAGTGTTAGAAAGCGTGAAAAACCGCACTTCGAAAAAGTTAGGCTAGAAGAAATCTCTAATGAAGAAATTGCATCTTTATCAGGTACAAAACAAATATTAGAACAACACGGTCCTGAAGGTGTAAGTAAATGGCTTAAAGAACAAGAAGAAGTATTGTTAACAGATACTACTTTTAGAGATGCGCATCAGTCATTATTAGCTACGCGTATGCGTACTTATGATATGTTACAAATAGCACCAGAAACAGCTAAATATTTAAATGATGCATTTTCATTAGAAATGTGGGGCGGTGCAACATTTGACGTTGCCTATAACTTCTTAAAAGAAAACCCATGGGAAAGATTAACGAGATTACGTAAAAAAATCCCTAATATTCTTTTCCAAATGTTATTAAGAGCATCTAATGCTGTTGGATATAAAAACTATCCTGATAACGTAATTGAAAAATTCGTTAAAGAAAGTGCAGATGCAGGCATCGACGTATTTAGAATATTTGATTCTCTAAACTGGTTAGATCAAATGAAAGTAGCCAATGAAGCGGTTCAAAAATCAGGTAAAATATCTGAAGGAGCAATATGTTACACAGGTGATATCTTAAACCCTGAAAGATCAAACGTTTATACGTTAGATTATTACATTAATTTAGCTAAAGAACTACAAAGTGAAGGTGTACACATTTTAGGAATTAAAGATATGGCTGGATTATTGAAACCAAAAGCTGCACATGAATTAATCGGTGAATTAAAAACACATATTGATATTCCTATACATTTACATACTCATGATACGAGTGGTAATGGTTTATTGGTTTATCAGAGTGCTATAAGAGCAGGTGTTGATGTAATAGATACAGCAGTAGCTAGTATGAGTGGTACAACATCTCAACCATCAGCGAACTCTTTATATTATGCTTTAAGTGGTAATGAAAGAGATGTAAGAACGAATATTGATGGTTTAGAAAGACTTTCACAATATTGGGATACAGTTAGAAACTATTATTCTGACTTTGAAAGTGACATTCGTTCACCACATACAGAAATTTATCAACATGAAATGCCTGGTGGACAATATTCAAACTTAAGTCAACAAGCGAAGAGCCTAGGATTAGGTGAACGTTTCAATGAAGTTAAAGACATGTACAAGCGTGTTAATTTATTATTCGGAGATATTGTCAAAGTTACACCATCATCTAAAGTTGTAGGGGATATGGCATTGTACATGGTTCAAAACGATTTGGATGAGGAAAGTGTCATTAAAAGAGGTCGCTCATTAGACTTCCCTGAATCTGTTGTTTCATTCTTTAAAGGTGAAATTGGACAACCGGTAAACGGCTTTAATAAAGAGTTACAAAAAGTTATATTAAAAGGTCAAACGCCTATCGAAAAACGACCGGGTGAATTATTAGAACCAGTAGACTTTGATAGTCTAAGAGAAGAATTACAAGAGAAACAACAAAGTGAAGTAACAGAACAAGATCTTATTAGTTATGCTATTTATCCAAAAGTATATGAACAATACATTAAGACTTACGAAAGTTTTGGTAATTTATCATTATTAGATACGCTTACATTCTTATTCGGAATGGCTAAGAATGAAACAGTTGAGATTACGATTGATAAAGGTAAGATATTAATCGTTAAACTATTATCTATCGGACACGTATATGAAGATGGACATCGTTGGGTTTATTATGAGTTGAACGGTCAACCACGTAAAGTATATGTTAAAGATGAACATGTTAAAGTATCTGATGCTGTTCTTCAAAAAGCAGATTTAAGTAATGAATCTCACATCGGTGCGCAAATGCCTGGAACAATTTCAGAAGTAAAAGTGAGCAAAGGTGATGAAGTTAAACAAGGTGATGCATTGATTATTACTGAAGCAATGAAGATGGAAACAACAATCCAAGCACCATTTGATGGAACGATTTCTAACATCTATGTTTCTTCAGGAGATAGTATTCAGACCCATGATTTAATCATTACAATAGATAAAGCTGAATAGCAAAATATTTATATACAAATAAAAAGCACGTACCATGAATTTCATAGGTACGTGCTTTTTTGTTTGCTTAAAAGATAAAGCAAATTCTATTATTTATTGATTTCGTCGTTTAGAACGAAGAATCAACATTATGAAGTAACATAGTAATCCAAACAACATTGTGATGAACAATGCATGGAACAATGCTATAAATATATTAACTCTTGTAAATATAGACAACGCACCTGTTGTAACCTGTAAGCAAATTAGTATAAATGCTAAAGTCCAACCGTACTTAATTACACGATATTTAGCATAATTTCTGAAAGCGTAAATGAATATATAGAGTATCCATATAAATATGAAAAATGCTAGGGCTCGGTGAGACATTTGAACCCACTCATAAAATGTTTGTGGTAATCCAGTGCTACCGCTATGACACAATGGCCAACTTAAGCATGAAAGACTAGCATTAGCATGTCTAACAAGCGCACCTGAATAAATAACAAAGTATATAAAGAAAGTTACGGCATACGTGTGTATTTTTAAGTGTTTATCTATCACTAAACTAGTTGCTTCGAATTTTTTATCTACTTCATAAATAATTAGTGTTAGTAATAGGACGGATGCGAAACTGATTAAAGATATTCCGAAATGTAATGAAAGTATAAAATCATTTTGTTGCCATATTACAGCGGCAGCTCCAATAAGTGCTTGTAATAATATAAAAGCTATACTTGTGATACATAAAGGTCTTACTTCTTTAATATGTCCTAATTTTATCCAACTAATAATAGCTAATAAAGCGACAAGAATAAGTGCTAAACCTGATACACCTCTATGGGCTAATTCAATTATCGTTTCAATTGGCCAGTCCGATGGTATAACAGATCCATGACATAATGGCCAAGAACTTCCACAACCATCTTCAGAACCAGTCTTGGTTACTAAAGCGCCACCTAACTGCACAAACAGCATAACAATTGTTGCTAATGTAGCTAGCCATTTTAAAAATTTGTCATTAAACAATAAGAACACCTCTAATAAAATTATAATCCATATTTAAACTAATATAAAATGGGCTTTATTCTAAAATAAACCTTATTTATATTAAAAAATATGATAGAATTTAAGAGAAAGACGTATTAACAATAATTATTATATTAATACGATTCTAATTTAAACACTAATATCTATAGTATAACAATGAATACCCATTGTAAATGTTACACAATAATGACTTTTTAATGAACTCAATTTTTAGGGAAGTATAAAAATGTCAAAATTTTGTTTCAAAAATGTATAGATTATGTGACAATTTTCATATATCATTGAATATATATGTGAGAGATAACGGAAGGAGGGACAAAATTGCAACAAAATCAATATAGTGTGACGTCCGAAAAAGATATAGATAAAAGTCGTCTAACGTTATATGAAATTAAAGCCATCATTAAAATGGGACTTGTTCAAGGGAATTTAATACCTGCGTTTGCGGGTGCTTGGCTTGCGATTGTATTTGGTGGTTTCAACTTCTTCCACAGCTTGCCAGTTGTGTTATTAATGATTGTAGGTTCTACACTCATTATGGGTGGCGCTTGTGCGATCAATAATTACTACGACCAAGATATCGACTCCATCATGCCATCTAAACAAAAAAGACCAACTGTTAATGGACGAATTAGTAACAATAATTTACTTAAATTAAGCTTTGGCTTAATGATAGTAGGTGAGATCTTATTATTTATGATTAACATTCCTACAGGTATTATTGGATTACTGGGGATTTTCGGATACGTTGTCTTATACTCAATTTGGTCTAAAAGACACACAGTTTGGAATACTGTAATAGGTAGTTTTCCTGGCGCGATACCACCATTGATTGGTTGGGCAAGCATTGATCAAACATTAAGTCCACTTGCTTGGACGCTATTTTTAGTATTATTTGCTTGGCAACCAGCGCACTTCTATGCATTAGCTTATCGTCGAAAAGACGAATATGCTTTAGCGAAAATACCAATGCTACCAGCTGTCAAAAGCTTTACTAGAACACGCTTAAGTATGTTGTTATGGGTAGTACTATTATTACCTTTACCATTCTTAATGGCGCAATTAGGTACTGTTTTTGTAGTTATTGCTTCATTACTTAATATAGCTTGGTTACTATTAGCTTTATCTGGATTTAAAAAAGAAATTAACAAATCAAAATGGGCTACGAGTATGTTTGTTTTTTCTTTAAATTACCTTGTTATTTTCTTTGTTATGACAGTCATTGTTACTGTCGTACAATTAATATAATTAAATATGAATGAATGCATGAAAGAGGGGTTAAACGAATGAAGACACGTTTAAAAAACACGAAAATGTTCGGTTTACTTATCGCCCTGCTGTTTGTTCTAGCAGGTTGTGGTCAACCACATTTATCAGTTCTTCGCCCGGCAGGGGAAGTCGCTGATAAACAATTCTTTTTATTAATGCTTTCAATAGGCATTATGTTACTTGTTATTATTGTAGTCGTTATTATTTTCTTACTTGCGATGATTAAATTCCGTCGTAAAAAATTAGGTGAAGATTTTGTTCCTAAAGACGTAGAAGGTAATCACAAATTAGAATTAGTATGGACAATCATTCCTGTTATTTTACTTATTATCTTAGCTATACCTACAGTGATGCTTACATTCTCACTAGGTGATACTAAAGCGATTGATAAAGTCGACGAAAAAGGTAAGAGTAAAGAGCTTGTTATTGATGTAACTGCTAATCTTTATTGGTGGGAATTTAGTTATCCAAATGAAAAAATTGTTACCAGTCAAGAGCTTGTTGTTCCAACTGATCAAAAAGTTTACTTCAGATTACATTCAGCTGACGTAAAACACTCGTTCTGGGTGCCAGCAGTTGGTGGTAAATTAGATACTAACGTAGAAGGCGTTAATAAATTCTACTTAGAATTTAATAATGATAAAGCAAAAGAAGTTAAAAATCTATTCTACGGTAAATGTGCTGAGTTATGTGGACCTTCACATGCTTTAATGGACTTTAAAGTTAAAGCTCTACCTAAAGATGATTTTGATAAATGGGTTAAAGATATGAAATCTGTTGAGAAACCTGTAGCTGCGACATCTAGTCAAGCTAAAGAAGGTGAAAAGGTATTTAATAAATCATGTGCTGGATGTCATGCTGTTACACCAACAGGTGAGAAAGCTAAAGGTCCTAACCTTACAAACTTTGGTGACCGTGATCTAATTGCTGGATATTTAGACCATGATGAAAAGAACCTTAAAAAATGGATTAAAGACCCTGAAAGCATTAAGCCTGGTAATAAAATGACTGATCAATATAAAGTTTCTGATGAAGATATCGATGCTTTATCTGCCTACTTAATGGAACGAAAAGTTGATAAGTAAGAATTGAAAGGGAGGTTACTCTAGTGTCTACTCAAAGTAAAAAGGGGTTTGGATCGACTATTTGGGACTATTTAACAACAGTCGACCACAAAAAAATTGCTATTTTATATTTATTAGCTGGAGGATTATTCTTTGCTATCGGTGGTATAGAAGCAATGTTGATTCGTATCCAGTTAGCAGTGCCAGAGAACGACTTTGTTTCAGCTGGACTGTTTAATGAAATCATTACGATGCACGGTACAACTATGATATTCTTGGCCGCAATGCCATTACTATTCGGTTATATGAACGCAGTTGTTCCATTACAAATTGGTGCTCGAGATGTTGCGTTTCCATTCTTAAATGCATTAGGTTTCTGGCTATTCTTATTTGGAGGAATATTCTTAAACTTATCATGGATTTTAGGTGGAGCTCCAGATGCAGGTTGGACATCTTATGCAAGTTTGTCACTTGAATCTGCAGGACATGGTATTAACTTCTATGCACTAGGACTTCAAATTTCTGGTGCAGGTACTTTAATCGCTGGTATTAACTTTGTTGCTACAATTGTTAATATGAGAGCGCCTGGTATGACATATATGCGTATGCCACTAATGACATGGACAACATTTGTTGCTTCAACATTAATCGTATTCGCATTCCCACCGTTAACTATCGGTATATTCTTATTAATATTCGATAGAATGTTTGGAACGTCATTCTTTATTGCTTCACAAGGTGGTAACACAATAATTTGGGAACATTTATTCTGGATATTTGGACACCCAGAAGTTTATATTTTAGTATTACCAGCTTTCGGTATATTCTCAGAGATTATACCTGTATTCGCTAGAAAACGTTTATTCGGTTATTCTGCAATGGTATTTGCTACTGTTTTAATCGGTTTCTTAGGATTCATGGTTTGGGCTCACCATATGTTTACAGTAGGCCTAGGACCAGTAGCTAACGCTATATTCGCAGTTGCAACAATGGCAATTGCCGTACCAACCGGTGTTAAAATATTCAACTGGCTATTAACTGTTTGGGGTGGTAGTGTTGAATTTACAACGCCAATGCTATATGCATTATTCTTTATTCCATCATTCGTTATGGGTGGGGTAACAGGTGTCATGCAAGCATCAGCTCCTGCTGACTATCAATTACATGACTCATACTTTATTGTTGCTCACTTCCACTACGTAATTGTTGGTGGTGTCGTGTTTGCCATATTAGCAGCTTTACACTATTGGTTCCCATTAATAGCTGGAAAGATGTTAAATGAAACATTAGGTAAAATTGGATTCTGGTTCTTCTTCACTGGGTTCCACTTAACATTCTTAATTCAGCACTTCTTAGGACTATGGGGAATGCCTCGCCGAGTATTTACATACTTACCAGGACAAGGATATGATATTCCTAACTTAGTTTCTTCAATAGGTGCTTTGCTAATGGCAATCGCTGTAATTGTTGAAACAATAAACGTTATTACGACATTAGCTAAAGGTGAAAAAGTTGGAAGAGATCCTTGGGGCGACGGACGTACACTAGAATGGGCTTTACCACTTCCGACACCACATTATAATTTTGCGCAAGTACCTTTAGTTCGTGGTTTAGATGCTCTTTGGATTGAGAAAAAACAAGGCGATGGAAAAATATTACCTGCTGAATCATTGGATGATATTCACATGCCTAACAACTCATTCATACCATTTTTACAAGCTTTCGGTTTATTCGTAGCTGCATTTGGTGCAATGTACTTTGCTGATGGTAAAGAATGGGCATTAGAAGCAGTAAAAGGGTTAAACGAAAAACCATGGGCAGTTTACGTGTTAATCTTCGGTCTGGCAATCACTGCAGGCAGCATGATCTACAGATCACTTAAAGATGACCACGGTCATCATATAACTAAACAAGAGTTAATTGAATATGAAAGGGGTGAGCGTTAATGGCACATGAAGAAGTAAAATTTACAGCTGAAAATTGGCCAGATCATCCTGAAACAGCATCAATGGAAGGTAAGAATAAAATAGTTGGTTTTTGGGTATTCCTTGGTGGTGAAGTCGCATTATTCGCTTCATTATTCGCAACCTACTTAGCTTTGAAAGATGCTGTGCCAAGTGAAGATCACTTATTAGCTAAAGATTTGTTCCATCTTCCATTAGCGTTCGTAATGACGATGTTATTATTAACGTCTTCATTAACTAGTGTTTATGCTTTGTATCATTTAAGAAACTTTAATGCTAAAGGTGTATTTATCTGGATTGGTATTACTGTCCTTTTAGGTTTAGGTTTCTTAGGTTTAGAAATTTATGAGTTTGTTGAGTATGTTCAACAAGGTCATACATTCCGTTCAAGTGCTTTCGGTAGCGCATTCTATTTCTTAGTAGGAACACACGGTTTCCACGTAATAATTGGTTTAGTGTGGTTAACAGCACTTGTACTTAGAAACAGAGCAAGAGGGTTAAGTATTTATAATGCACACAAATTTAATACTGCTGCTTTGTATTGGCACTTTATTGACGTAGTATGGGTGTTCATCTTCACAGTAGTATACTTGATGGGAGCGTTAGGATAATATGAATCAACAAGTTAATCATGACGCAGAAGCGCTAAGATCATACAAGAGACGTAAAAGTACTCAAGAAATGCGTATGCAAGTTACTAACTTTGCAATAATGATTTTTGTTACATTTGTTGCCTTCGCTTTAGTAGCTGCAGAGTTACCAAAAGAATTTGTTATCCCTGTAATACTAGGATTAGCTGTACTTCAAGTAGTATTACAATTCTATTATTTCATGCATATGAAAGCTGAAAAACATGGTGTATCTAAACTGTTTATGGTTGTAGGTTTATTCTTCGGATTATCATTCGTTGTAACATTCATTTATATTGTTTGGATAGGCGATCCTATTTTCGTTAAAAATAAATAATATTTAAAGACCCAAAACTTTGTTATATAAGTTTTGGGTCTTTATTTTATAGTAAAAAGTATTATATTGGTCATATCATTGTCATAACTAATTTTTGAGTTGGGTTGTTTAAGCGCTTATTAAATCATATAATAAAGATAATGACTTAATGAGGAAGTGTATTAAAGATGGGTGGTTTAACTTCAATATCAATGTTTGGTTTTTGGGCGAATTGGACACCATTCTTTTTTATAGGCGTATTATGTGTAATTATCTTATACTTTTTGATTTGTGGTAAATGGTATAAAGATATTCCAGGGGGAAGACCTTTAAAAAAGGGTGAAGCAACATTATTTGTTGTACTTATGTTAGCAATCTATCTACTTGAAGGTGGGCCAATAGATTTACTATCACATATTATTTTTAGTTTCCATATGCTTCAAATGGCCATATTATTTTTAATTATTGCACCATTAATGTTTTATGCAATACCTGAGTATATTGTGAAATATGTAGAAGAATTACCTGTAGTAAATAAAATTGTAAGTTTATTTACGAAGCCTTTGTTAGCTATTTTCTTATTTAACGGGTTGTTCTCTGTCTATCATATTCCACTTGTTTTAGATACATTAAAGCAAAATATCGTTTTACATGACATGTATACTATTTTGCTATTTATAAGTGCTTGGTTTATGTGGCATCCAATTTTCAACAAGCATATACCAGATGCACAGCATATGACTAACATCAAAAAGATTCTATATATATTCTTTATAGGCGTTCTATTGACACCGTCATGTGGTTTAATTATATTTAGTAATAGTGCTATGTATGACACATATACTTCAGGAGAGGCATGGTTAGGAGCTATGACTCTATGTGTACCAGCAGATACTTTAAACAGTGTTGTTCAAGGGGCTGGTATTTCAGGGCCTGAATACTTTACAAACTTCTCACCATTAGAAGACCAACAAACTGGTGGGGTTATTATGAAGGTGATGCAAGAAATTGTATTTGGTATTTATTTATACGTTATCTTTGTAAGATGGTTCAGATATGAACGCAAAAATGAAAGTCAAATTACAGAAGATAGCTTAAGAAAATTAGAAGAACAAAAAGCGTTATACAATCAATTTAGATAGGATGTAAAAACATGAATTTACCTATATTACCAACAATTAGTACAACATTTATAGTATTGAGTGCAATTTTAGTAGCTATTGGCTGGTATTTTATTGCACAAAGAAAAATTGAAACACATAAAAAATTCATGCTTTCAGCAGCAGTAGCAGCAGTAATTTTCTTTACTATTTATGCTAGTAGAACAATATTTATTGGAAATACCTCTTTTGGTGGTCCAGACAATATTAAAATTTACTACACTTTATTTTTAATATTCCATATTACTTTAGCTACGATTGGAGCAATCATGGGGATTATTACAATTTATCTTGGCTTAAAAGATAAATTAGATCTTCATCGTAAATTTGGACCAGTAACATCCATTATATGGTTCTCTACAGCAATTACAGGCGTAGCTGTATATCTATTATTATATGTTTTCTATCATGGTGGAGAAACGACATCAATGATTAAAGCAATACTTGGTTCTTAAGTTTAGTATAAGTCTAGAAATTGAATATTGATGTGTAAACTAAAAGGGATTAAGCAATAAATCCATTAAAACAAAGAGGCTGAGACATAAATACATGTCTCAGCCTCTTTGTTTTAATGGCAGTAGCTGACTAGGGTTAAAATTCACTTATATCGAGCATTTTTTAACCTAGTCATCATTGCGGGGTTGGGACTACGAAATCTTTTTAATAAAATGAGATTTCTTTCCCACTCTTTTGTAATTTATATTTTAAAGTCTGTTTTTATTAAACCGGATTCTAATATTGTTTTTATAACAATTAAAATGAGTGGGCCGATAAAGAATCCTAGGAATCCCATTAATTTTAATCCTATAAACATAGAAATAAGTGTTGGTAAAGGAGTTAATCCAACACCTGTACCAAAAATTTTAGGTTCCAGTACTTTTCTTTGGACGAGTAATACAATGGATAGAATAATGAGTTGTATGCCAAGAGTGGGGTCACCTACAATATAAGCGTATGCTGCCCATGGTATTGTAAATCCTGTAGCACCTACAATAGGTAATATATCTATAAACCAGATTAATAAACTTATAACGAATGCAGAATCTACACCTATAATTAATAGTCCTATATATGTGAATACCCAAGTAATAAAACTTAGTATAACTGTGGCTGTAATCATACCAAGTATTGAATGACTTATTTTATTATAGATTGTTATAACTTGAGTATAAGTATTTGGGTATAAATGCTTCTTTATGAATTTGTGAATATTAGGTATTTCTAGCATAAATAAAAATAATGCAACGAGAAAGACAACTAGACTAATTATGAATCCTGGTAAGGAGGAAACGACTTCAGTAATATTTTCAACACTAAAATAATGAGAAATAGAGTCTCTCATAGACGCGACAAAATTTTGTAATTCTTTGTTAATGGTAGTAGCCATTTCATCAGGTAATACTGCTTTCATTTTGTCGTTATATTGTTCGATTACTTTTATTAATTTATTTATTTTATTAGGTAAATCTTTAATGAATAGTACAATTTGGTCTATTAGTTTTGTTAAAAACAAATAGATTATGAACCCGCTTATTGTTAGTAGGGATGTATATATAATTATAACGCTCCATTTACGACTATTAATCTTGTTAGTTAGTCTTTTAATGAGTGGGTTAAAAGCTAGCGCTATAATGAACGCTGTGATTAAAGGTATAGAAATCGGGATGATAAAATAAATAAATAAAATTGTTAATATTGCGATGATAAATATACTTATATTCCGTTTATTAATCCATTTTTTCATAAATGTACCTCTCAATTTTAGATGTAGATATAAATTAAGAGACGTGAAAAAATCACGTCTCTTAATTTACTGTTCAAAGTTGTTTTCTATTGTGTACTTAATGTGTTTAAAGCTTTAATATCTGACGTAATTCGTTCAATTAGTAAGTTGCAATGAGCAACTAAGTTATCTGGATAAACTTCATCATCACCGTACTCAACGCCAGTTGGATAATAATGTTTACCTAAATAAGGATCCATCAATTGGAGTGTTGCACTTTTTGCACCAACGTCCCCTTTAAGTGCATAACCTGGAACTCTTAAATAATATATGCCTTCACTTAATTCATATTTAAAATCATAAGTAATACGTTCATAGTCCCAGTGTCCGCCTGCAACAAAACCATGTTTATTCATAACATCTTGCAATAGTTCTTGTTCGATGATAACCTTTTCAAGACCTGTATTATCAAATACCATGTAATTTTCCTCCCTCTAAGTACCTTTAAGTTTATTTTATGATAAAAGCTTCAATGTTGCAATGTACATTTAAATTTAACATAAATATTCACATTTCAATTGATTTAACTAAAAACTTTACTGTAAAATGATATAATCATTATTAGGAGTAAAAAGAGGAGGTAAATAGTTGAAGAATATTATCATTAAAGTAATAGCAATCGCTATTTTAATCATTGTACTCTTTTATTTATTCTATTCTCCTAAATTAGAATTTGATGTCTTAAAGAACCCAAACTACTCACATGATAAAGCAAGTGAAAATTACTATGAGAAACAAGCTGAAAAGTCCACAGGTAATGCTAAGTTGAAAGAGGGCGTAGGGACTTATGTCTATGGTAGTATAGATGATGTCATTAAAGATTTAGGTCAACCAGATAGGGTATATAAGGCAGAGCACGATAGAAAGAATTATGTCTTTAAAAATAAGGAACATTATTATTTAGTTTCAACCAAAAATAATAAAGTATCATCTGTATTTGCAACTGGTGAAAAAGTAGATGTATCACCAATTAAAATTAAACAAGATGCTACTAAATTATTTAATGGTACTAACATAGATATGGAACCAAACATAAATAGTTCGTATGGTGATTATCAAATTGAATTATCAGAAAGGGACATCAAAACTCAATTATTAGTTAAATATGGTGATGTTTATGCACAGGTATTAATTGATAGCGAAACAAATGAGGTTATGGGTGTTCAATTTATGGATTCAGACATAATTGTTGAACAAGCGCCATTTTCTATGTCTAAAGTTTCAAATAAAGATAAAAAATTAAAACGTGCAGATCAACAAGATTTCCAAACACATATTAATAAAGATTTAACTTTATTAGAAATTGTAAATGAGTATAGAGAATTAAAAGGAATAACACCTTTAGATATAAATGATCAATTAACTTATATTACTCAAATGGAAGCGGATTTGATTGATAGTGACGTTGATGAAGAAGAGGCTGTAAAAACTTTAGAAGATGGTATAATGAAACATATCAATGATAAAAAAATTGAATATAACGCTATCAACCAAAACTTAGCATATAATTTTTATGATATGCCAACACTTGTTAATAGTTGGTTGAATAACAACAGTTATAGAGAGAAATTACTTGGAAGTCAATACGATGAATTTGGTGCAGGTAATTCTCGAGAATATTATTCACTTGTCTTCAAAGATAATAAATAATAAGGAGGTCATTGGGATGTTCACAGTTGAAACAGCTAATATTTTAGATCAATCCGATGAACTAAGTGCTTGTATTATGGAATCAGAAATTTACCAAGCTTATCGAGAAGCTAAATATAAATTAGAAACAGATTTAGAAGTAAAGATTTTAAGAAAGAAATTTGATCAAATCAAGTCACACTATGATGATTGTTTAAGGTTTGGAAGATATCATCCTGATTATAATAGAGTAATGAAAGAAACAAGACAGCAGAAGAGAGAATACGAAATGCACCCAGTCGTTTCCAACTTTAAAACTAAAGAAACAGAATTACAGAATTTATTGGATGAAGTTGTAAGCATTGTATCTTATTCTATATCAAACAATGTTAAAGTAGATACAGGTAATCCATTCTTTACTAGTGAGAGTCACGGTGGAGGATGTTCAACAGGCGGTTCATGCGGTTGTTCTTAATAAAACAGTCCGAGACATATATAAATGTCTCGGACTGTTTTATGTTTAATATTGTTTTTTAATTAAGAAGTGTGCTGTATCTGGTCTATCTGTAACGATAGTATGTGCACCTTTTTGAATTAAGTCATCCATAATATCTATTTGATTAATAACCCAATAACCAACGGCAATATTCAGTGAAGTTAAATATTGAATAAAGCCTTCTGAATCAAGTGGAAGACCTTTTGCATTTACAGGAATTTGGAATGTATCAGTTTTAGGTTGGTAAACATGTCCATAACCAGAATGATAAGCAGTATATGCTTTTGTTACTTCGTTTTGTCCTGTACCTAATGAAATAGTATCTTGAGCGTATAAATTAAATCTTTCTATTTGTTCATCATAAAAACTTGTAATATTTACACGATCTTCAACTTTTAATTCTGATATTAATCGGAATAAGTGTGAAGGTGCTAAACTTCCAGCATAAGATTCAGGGTGGTCCTTGATATCGATGTTTACTAACACATCTTGGTATTCTGTTAATAATTCTTTAAGCGTAACGATTTTGGCTTTTTTATCGCCTCTATAAGGATGTTCATGGTTGATATCTTTATAGTGATATCCAAAGTCAAACTGACGTAACTCTTCTAAAGTGTGATCAGCTACTAAGCCAGAACCATTACTTGTTCGATCTACCGTTTCGTCATGTGTAACAACTAAGACTTCATCTTTTGTTAAACGAACATCAATTTCAAAACCAGTTACATTGTATTTTAATGCATGGTCAAAAGCTAGACGGGTATGTTCTGGTCTTAAAGCCATCCCACCTCGATGAGCGAAAATATAAGGTGCTGGTTGAGTAAAGAATGGTTTGATTTTGCGAGGTCTAACTTCACTAGTAGCTTTTGTAATAAGCCAAGAACCTGCAGCTATGCCTCCGATAAGACCTGTTGCTTTCATTAAATTAATTTTTGACATTTTATCCAATCCTTTCGAAATGCAATTAAAGACTTATATATATATTCTATCAAATTGGTATGTGATATAAAAGCATGTAAGTTATGAGTGCAAGATTATCTTCTTTCAACATCATATATAAAATGCTAATATAAAAATAAAACATGAAGGGAGATATTGTCATGGAGCTAGTAGAACGCATTAGTATTATTGTCTATTTAAAAAATATGAAACATGAAAGACAATTACGTAAATTCGGGAATATTTATTATTCTCATAAAAAAGAACAATATGTCATGCTTTATACAAATGAAGATAAAATAGATGACACTATCCAACATCTAATGAAATTAAAATATGTTAAAGATGTGAAAGTGTCACCATTTAAGAGTGTTAAGAGAGATTATTCAAATAAAAATGTTGAGAAAAAAGAATATTTGAACTTTTAATTTATTGTAACGGTGGCAAGTAACGTTCTAGTCTCAATACACCTTTTAAGTAAGTGAAGTAAAGTTCATCTTCTGCGAATTCAGACCGTGACTTTACGTCTAGACCTTTTACTTTTATGTCATATTCATTTGCCCATTGATTAATTAAATCGAATTTTTTGTTAGATTCTGGATACGGATATCTTATGCCTTCTAATATTGTATAGATTGCTTGAAAATGGTTCTCTTTAGTCGGTTTCATAATTATGCAAGCTGTTGATAGCTTCTCTTCAGATAAAGGCGTGTGGAGCATCAAAATATCAGAAATACGTTCGTGATTGTATTCAATGATTGTTTGAAATTCAAATAAATCCGTTAATCCATGTCCAATGACAATAAATGATTGCTTCATAAGGTAAACCTCGTTTTCATATAATATATAATTAGTATAGTTAATAATTTAAAATAAAGAAAGAGTTGATTCAATTGAGAGTTATTGGTGGAAAATATAAAAGGTTACATATAAATACAATTGAAGGCCAATCTACAAGACCAACTACCGATAAAGTAAAAGAAAGTATCTTCAATAGTTTACAAGACGTTGACGGGCTTGGCTTAGATTTGTTTGCAGGAAGTGGTGGGTTAGGTATTGAAGCATTATCAAGAGGATTAAACAAAGTTATTTTTGTAGATGGCAATTTTAAAGCGACAAAAATGATAAAAGAAAACTTGAATTTACTCAAAATCCCAGCTTCAGAGTATGAAGTGTATAAAAATGATGCTATTAGAGCTTTAAAAGCATTGAATAAAAGAGAAATTCAATTTGATTATATATTTTTAGATCCACCTTATAATAAAGACCTTATAAATAAATCATTAGAAAAAATTGAAGAATTTAATTTATTAAGTGCTAATGGTACAATTGTTTGTGAATTTGATAAATCAGAAAATATAAATACACGTCAGTTTGAAATCTTTAAAAAGTATGAATATGGTCTTACACATGTTATGTTGCTGACAAAAGGAGAGAACGATGTCTAAAAAAATAGCAGTAGTCCCAGGTAGTTTCGATCCAATTACTTTAGGACATATAGATATTATAAAAAGAAGCGCTAAAATATTTGATGAAGTACATGTCTCGGTATTAAAAAATTCTTCGAAAAAAGGTTTATTTACAAATGAAGAAAGAGTGGCATTAATAAAAGAAGCGGTCGAAGATGTACCTAATATCGTAGTACATACATTCCACGGCTTACTCGTTGATTTTTGTAGGGAAATCAATGCGACAACAATTGTTCGAGGATTGAGAGCTGTAAGTGATTTCGAATATGAAATGCAATTAACATCTATGAATAAAAAATTAGATGATGATATAGAAACATTATATATGATGACTAATAATAAGTATTCATTTATTAGTTCTAGTGTTGTAAAAGAAGTAGCGCAATACGATAGAGATGTTTCGGAGTTTGTTCCCGCCAATGTAAATAAAGCTTTAAAAGAAAAACGAGAGAACAACAAATAAACTTCATGCGATATATACTAAAGCACGAAGTTTATTTCCATTAAATAAGTTTCACTATTTTTTTATATAAACATGTTGATTAAAGTCTGTTTCTGATTCTCCAGATACATACTGGTATAAAGATGTGGCTTTAATCTCATGTTCAAAATACGAAGCAGACTTTTTGTTAACATTAGTAATAATTGGTAATGGGCATGACTCTTGTATTTCTTTAATGTATTTTCTACCTTGTTCGGACATTGCTAATACACGAATTGCTTGTGGTTTATAAGAGTTTACATCTATATTTTTGATGTTTAGTAAAGTAGCAGTTAGTAACCTTTGAATACGCGTCCAAGTATATCTTTTTGATTTAATGCGCGATACGAATTCATCGAAAGTCTGACTATCTTGTATTTCTTTCTTTAGTTTATATTCTAACCCTTCAGTCATCATATAAATTTCTTGTAATTCTTCTGTACTTGATCTCAAAATAGTCCATTTTAATAATGGGAAAAAATCACCCCAGTTTACACCTTTATGTGAACTTAATAAGTTAGTGCTAAATTCAGGTAAACTTAGTTTATATTGCTCATCATTTGAAAAGTATGCGTTTCTTATTGAGGTTGCACTGGAAATGTGTGAGCGTTGATTTAAGCTTGAATCTAGAAATAAGTTGTCTTTTCGTTGTATAGTCACTGGTTCGATATTAAGGTCGTTGTTTATTATGTGTCTGACGTATTCTATAGCCAATAAATTATTAGAGCCTGATAATAACTTTGAATCTTGAATTAATTCAGAGATGATTCTAGGGTGAGATTTTCCTTCTTTAATCATTTCCTTATATCGTATATCATTTTTTATATCTTCAATTTGACTAATAGTCTCTTTAATATCATTAATGTTTCCTGACTCGCTACCAAAAGATAAATAATTACATTTAAATTGTTCTGCTATATCAACACCACCTTGAGCAAAAAGTTCTCCGGAAGATATCGCATAAATAAGTGGTAATTCCACTACTAAATCTACATATTGAACAGCCATTTTAGCACGTTGAAATTTATTCAAAATTGCTGGTTCTCCTCGCATCGTAAACGATCCACTCATAACAGCGACTGATACATCGCTGTTTGTTATGTTTTTAGATAGTTCAGCATGATAAACATGGCCATTATGAAACGGATTATACTCTGTAATTAAAGCAATACTTTTCATTTGCAATTCCCCTCATTTCACTTCATCATTAGTATTGTATCAGATAATGAATGTTAAGAAAAAATCTTGACAAACGTTGTCGTTAAGGTTACAATAATTTTTGTGTTTGTAAGAGGTGAACCTAGATGAAGTGGTCAATAACACAACTTAATAAATACCAAGACGAACCATTTACTTTTGATAAAGAAATCGATATGAAATATCTTACTGAACGAGTAGATGAACTTATCGATATATCTCCAATAAAAGTAACAGGAGACGTACAAGTGCGAATGCATGAGATAATTGTCAATCTTGACATTAGCGGTGTATTGACGTTACCATGTGCCCGTACTTTAAAGCCAGTAGATCTACCATTTGATACTACTTCAACGGAAATATTCGAATTAGATGAGTTTAGCGATGGTGATGAAGAAGAAGACGGTCTTAGACATAAAGTCGAAGGCGGTATGATTAATTTATTACCGATTATCGAAGAACTCGTTATTTTAGAAAAGCCACAACGCGTATTTTCTGAAGGTAGTGAAGATATTTCAATGGCAGGCAATGGTTGGGAAGTTATTGGCGAAGATCAAATTGAATCAACTGAAACTTCAGATCAAGAAGATAGTGAACGTAAAGTTGATCCAAGACTTCAAAAATTACAACAATTCTTCGATGATGAAAAATAATCGAACTAGTGTTTATAAAATTTAAGGAGGAATTAAACATGGCAGTTCCAAAAAGAAGAACTTCAAAAGCAGCTAAAAGAAAACGTCGTACTCATTTCAAAATCTCAGTACCAGGCATGGTAGAATGTTCTAACTGTGGAGAAATGAAATTATCTCACCGTGTATGTAAAGCATGTGGATCATACAAAGGTAAAGAAGTCGTTTCTAAATAATAAGTTATATTACAACGTCCTTTTTAAGGGCGTTTTTTTATTTATATGAAAATATGTGGTTATCATATATAATAGATACATAAGATTACGTAAACACGAGGAGATTATATGGAAGAAATCACTTCAGCACAAAATAATAAAATAAAACAAATTAATAAATTAAAGAAAAAGAAAGACAGAATAAAACAAGGGCAATTTCTTATTGAAGGTTATCATTTAGTTGAAGAAGCATTTCGCAGTCAACTA
Source organism: Mammaliicoccus sp. JADD-157 (assembly GCF_049310805.1). NCBI lineage: Bacteria > Bacillati > Bacillota > Bacilli > Caryophanales > Staphylococcaceae > Mammaliicoccus > Mammaliicoccus sp. JADD-157. The sequence continues at coordinate 875,027 of NZ_JBMOVZ010000001.1, forward strand.
AAAATAAATTCTTTATTATCAGTAGATTTTTCAAGATTAGATGAACAAATTATAGATTATGCGGAAAATGCTTATATTATAAATTTTAAAGTAGCTGAAGCATTGTCGGACACAACTACACCACAAGGTATATTCGCTGTTGTTGATATTCCAAATTACGAAGCAGATGTTTTTAAACAAGTGCTTATTTTAGATAGAGTACAAGATCCTGGAAACATGGGGGCACTTATTCGTAATGCAGATGCGTCTGGTATGGATGCAGTTATTTATTCTAAAGGCAGTGCAGACCCTTATCAAGATAAGGTATTAAGAGCATCACAAGGTAGCGTGTTCCATTTGCCAATCATTGAAGAAGATTTATTAACATTTATACAATCGTTTGATGGCAAAGTATTTGGAACGAGTTTACAAAACGCAGTGCCATATAACACTGTTGAAAAACAAGACAATTTTGCTTTAATTATGGGTAATGAAGGCAGTGGTGTTGATGAATCATTATTGCAGGAAACATTCCAGAACTTAATTATACCTATATATGGCCAAGCTGAAAGCTTAAATGTAGCTGTATCTAGTGGTATTTTACTCTATCACTTGAGAGGTTGACCATTCATGTATAATTTTATATAATGATTTCATAATCAATATGAGCTAATAAAAGGACGTAAATTAATGTTCGCGCATGAAAGGGAATGGATTCGTGACTGAAAAATCCTATGTTGTGACTTAATTTTTTTCATCCTTTTGGCAACTTAAAGAAATTTAAGTCGGAATGTAGATCCGTTATCAACATATAAGTGTATGCATGAGTATGTATAAATTTGGGTGGTACCACGGAAGACTTTCGTCCCTCTATTATTGAGGGGTGGAAGTCTTTTTTTTCGACTAAATAGGAGGATATATATGTCATTACGCGAGAAACTTTCAGATTTAAGACAAGAAGCGCTTGTTCGCATAAACGAAGCTAAAGCTGAAAGATCATTACAAGATGTTAAAGTAAATTACTTAGGTAAAAAAGGCGTTATTACAAGTTTGATGAAAGAAATGAAAGATTTACCTAAAGAAGAAAGACCAGAATTTGGTCAATTAGTTAACGAAGTACGTAACGCTGTTGAAGTTGAAATTGAATCTAAAAGAGAATTATTAGAAGAAGAAGCGTTAAATGAACAACTAGAGAATGAAACAATAGATGTAACTTTGCCTGGTAGAAAAGTGGCATTAGGAGCAAAACATCCTCTGACTAAAATTAACGAAGATTTAGAAGATTTATTTATTGGATTAGGATATGAAATCGTTGAAGGTTATGAAGTTGAATCGGACTATTATAACTTTGAAGCTTTAAATTTACCTAAATCACATCCAGCGAGAGATATGCAAGATACTTTCTATATTTCAGAAGAAGTTTTATTGCGTACACACACATCTCCAGTTCAAGCTAGAACTTTAGAAAAAAGAAATGGTAAAGGTCCAGTAAAAATTATTTGTCCAGGTAAAGTTTATAGACGAGATTCTGATGATGCAACACATAGTCATCAATTTACTCAAATCGAAGGATTAGTAGTTGCAGAGAACATTAAAATGAGTGATTTAAAAGGTACTCTAGAACTATTAGTACGTAAATTATTTGGTAAAGATAGAGAAATACGTTTAAGACCAAGCTTCTTCCCATTTACAGAACCTTCAGTTGAAGTAGACGTATCCTGTTTTAAATGTAAAGGTAAAGGATGTAATGTGTGTAAACAAACTGGTTGGATAGAAGTATTAGGTTCAGGTATGGTACATCCTAACGTATTAGAGATGGCTGGGTTTGACTCAAATAAATATTCTGGATTTGCATTCGGATTAGGGCCAGATAGATTAGCTATGTTGAAATATGGAATTGAGGATATAAGACACTTCTATACTAATGATGTGAGATTTATAGAACAATTTAAGCCTGTAGAAGATGGTGGTGAAGCGTAATGTTAGTAAGTAAAGAATGGTTAAATGAATTTATAAAAATAGATGCTGGTATTGAAGAACTAGCAGAAAAAATAACAAGAAGTGGTATAGAAGTAGATAGCATTACGGACTATAGTAAAGATATTAAGAAATTAGTCGTAGGTCACGTCGTTTCTAAAGAAAAACATCCAGAAGCAGATAAATTAAATATTTGTAAAGTAGATGTTGGTGAAGAAGAACATGTACAAATTGTTTGTGGTGCACCAAATGTCGATGAAGGCCAACATGTTATTGTTGTTAAAGTCGGTGGAAGATTGCCTGGCGGGGTTAAAATTAAAAGAGCTAAATTAAGAGGCGAAGTTTCTGAAGGCATGATTTGTTCTCTACAAGAAATTGGTATAGATCAAAACGTCTTACCTAAAAAGTATGCAGACGGTATTTATGTATTTTCAAATGAGCCAACACCAGGAAATGATGCGTTAGAAGCTTTATTATTAGATGATCAAGTAATGGACTTTGATTTAACACCTAATAGAGCTGATTGCTTAAGTATGCTAGGCGCTGCACATGAAGTTAGTGCTTTGTATGGTCAAGATATTAAGTATCCAAATACAAACGTTAATGAAACCAGTGCAAAAGCTTCTGATGAACTATCAATTACTGTTGAAGATACAGAAGCGGTGCCGTTTTATTCAGCTAGAATAGTTAAAAATGTCACGATAGAACCATCACCAACTTGGCTACAATCAAGATTAATGAAATCAGGTATTCGTCCAATCAATAATGTAGTTGATGTTTCGAACTATGTATTGCTTGAATACGGTCAACCACTTCATATGTTTGATCAAGATCAAATTGGTTCTAAAGAAATTGTTGCTCGTTATGCTAAAGAGGAAGAAAAAATGACAACACTTGATGATGTTGAAAGAACTTTAAAAACTTCGGACATTGTAATTACTAACGGTAAAGAACCAATCGCAATAGCTGGTGTGATGGGTGGAGATTTTTCTGAAGTAACAGAAAACACTGTGAACGTTGTAATTGAAAGTGCATTATTCAATGCAACTAATATTCGTCAAACATCTAGAAGATTAGGTCTACGTAGTGAAGCATCAAATCGATTCGAAAAAGGTGTTGCAAGTGAAAGAGTACTTGAGGCATTAAATAGAGCAGCTTATTTATTACAAGAAATCGCAGGAGCAAAAGTGTTAAACGAAGTTGTATCGGACGGAACTTTACCTGCAACTTCTAAAGTAATCAGTATTTCAACACACGATGTGAATGAGTTAATTGGATTTAATTTATCGACAGACGAGATTGATACAATTTTCAATCGTTTAGGTTTCACTACTAATATTACAGGTGAAGACTTTGAAGTAACTGTTCCTTCAAGACGTAATGATATTACAATTAAAGCTGATTTAATCGAAGAAGTAGCGAGAATTTACGGTTACGACCAATTGCCATCAACTTTACCAAACTTTGAAAATGCTACAGCAGGTTATTTAACAGATAATCAACTAAAAACACGTAAAGTAAAAGAAATTCTAGAAGGTGCAGGTTTAGACCAAGCGATAACATACTCTTTAGTGAGTAAAGATATAGCTACTCAATTTACAATCAATCAACATGATGTCGTTGAGTTGATGATGCCTATGAGTGAAGATCAAGCTGTTTTACGTCAAAGCATATTACCAAGATTGATTGATGCAACACGTTATAACGTTGCTAGAAAGAATAAAAATGTAGCATTATATGAATTAGGTAAAGTCTTTTATGGTAACGGTCAAGATGAGTTGCCAACTGAAGTGGAGTTCTTAAGTGGAATACTAACAGGACAATATTCAGGTAACCGTTGGCAACAAAAAGATGAACCAGTAGACTTTTATTTAGTAAAAGGCATCGTGGAACGTATTGCAGAACAATTAAATGTACGTTTTACATTTGAAACTACTAAAGTAGATTTATTACACCCAGGTAGAACAGCATATGTAAAATTAGATGATGAAGTAATCGGCTTAATTGCAGAGCTGCATCCAACTGTAGAGAAAGAAAATGATTTAGACCGTACGTATGTTTTTGAACTAAACTTCACTAGAATATTAGAGCATCCAGTAGGTAAAATTGAATATGCACCTATACCAAGATTCCCAGGTGTATCAAGAGATGTTGCTTTAGTTGTAGGTACTGAAGTTTCAGCTTCTTCATTAATTAATACTATTAATGAAAATGGTGAAGAAATCTTAAATCATACAGAAGTATTTGACGTTTATGAAGGTGAACATATGGAAGAAGGCAAGAAATCAGTAGCTATCCGTATAGATTACTTAGATGTTAATGACACACTAACTGAAGAAAAAGTTACAGCTGTACACAATCAAATACTAAAAGCACTAGAACAACAAGGTGCCACGTTGAGATCATAATTAACAAAACAAAAACGCCAATCCATGAGTTTACAATTCACGGATTGGCGTTTTTCATTTCGATATTTATAATATTGAATGTTTACATGAGAATTATTATTTCTTTTTACGTTTACTCATTTTTGTAATTTGTTTTCCGATAAACCATATTAAATAACACATAATAAGAATGGCTAAGATAACTTGCCAACCTATAGTTATGAGCAGCATATTAATTTCTCCTTTTACGGTTAATTAAATCTAAAACTTTTTCTCTATTTTTAAAATGTTTTTTCGAAATTTTATCGAGTTGGTGCATATCATATCTCTGAGCGATTTTAGCAGCTTCTAAATCGACTTTACTACTAGCGCCTTTAGGTATAATCATATTTAAATCTTTCGCGATTTTATCCATATGTTTTACGAAAGCATATCTAGCAATAATGCTTGCTGCAGCTATAGCAATTGATTTTGATTCACCTTTTGTTTCAAAAAATGTAATATCTTTTCTAGGCATAGGGCTTGCTGTATAGCGTTCATATGTACTAGCTTGAACAAACTGGTCAATGACAATCTGTTCTAATTCATTTTCATCTATACGTGATATAACATTAGTAATTGCTTGGTTATGTAATACAGCTTTCATTTTTACTTGACTCCAACCGTCAAGTTGCTTTTTATTATAGTTATCATTATCAAGAACTATGAGCGAATGAGGACAAATTTCAATGATTTGCTCTGCTAACTGTACAATTTTAGCATCAGTCAGTGATTTAGAATCCATAACACCTATAGTTTTTAAAATTTCTGCATTTTTCTTGGAAACATAAGCTGCACAAACTGTTAATGGCCCAAAATAATCACCACTACCTGCCTCATCGCTGCCTATAGTATTATGCTTGTCGAAATTATAAACTTTATTAGATGTACTAGTTTTTTGGGGTTGAGATGATTCGATTTTAATTCCAAGTAGTTGTGAAGCTACTTGTTCTGCATCTTTACCTTGAAACATAATTTTTTTAGAACGATAAATTTGTACTTGAGTACTTTTAATTTTTTTTCGTGCAATGGTACCATTAGGAAGACCAGTTGTTTCCATGTTATATTGATTAATTAAATGATTGATGGTTTGCGTGTCTATTACTTTAACGATATTTCCCACAATGTATATCCTGCCTTTAATATATTTTCTTAGTTAAGATTATCATAATTTTTTGGTTAAAACGAATATTCTATTGGGAAGTTAGTGGATTATCATACACAAATGAACATATGTCATGTATAATATATTATGATTAAGTATAGAATAATCCATTTATAATTTGAACAGGGGTAGTATAATGAGTGAAAACAAAAACAGAGTAACAGTAGTTATAAATGATCAACATTATACAATAATTGGAGAAGACGATCCATCTCATATTCGTTATGTAGCTGGTAGAGTAGATGAGAAGATTAAAGCATTGGGTCAATTAAATGCTGGGTTGGATACAACACGTAAATCAGTTCTCACTGCTGTAAATGTGATGCACGAGTATGTTAAATTGGAAGAAGAAAATGAAAAGCTCCAAGAAGAAATAAAACAATTAAAAAATAAAGGAAATTTAGAATGATTACATTACTAGTTATTATATGTTTAATATTAGGTGTCATCATTGGTTATAGAAGAAGTTTGGTATTAGAGTCTTTACATGCTATAAGTACAATTTCTGCACTTGTAGTAGCAGTAATTTGCTATGCGCCATTTAGTAAGCAATTACATCTTTTACTTCCTTATCCAAGTGCATCTACTGAAGGTACTAATGCAATATTTAAAAATATTAATAATGAGGATGCATTTTATAATATTATGGCAATTCTCATTTTATTTGTTTTGACTAAAATAATTTTACAAGTAATTTCCACTGTATTTGATTTTTATCATCAAATGGAATTCGGTGGTAAGTATGCGCAATACTTTGCTATGGTACTTGGTTTTATAGAAACATATATTATCGTGATTATAATACTTGCTACTGTTGCAGTGATACCTATACCTATGTTTATAGAAGCTTTACACCAATCTTCTGTAGGGAATCTTGTATTAACAAAAACACCATTCTTATCTGATTTGTTAGTAAATTGGCTTTCAAATTAATTGAATCATATTGAACTAAGTCATGGGCCAACCTATGACTTTTTTTACGGAGGAATAGATATGTTAACGAAAAAAGATATAGTGAAAATGCTTGAGACAATTGCAGTATATATGGAAATTAAAGGGGAGAATCCTTTTAAAGTATCAGCATATAGAAAAGCTAGTCAATCCTTAGAAACTGATGAAAGAACGATACAAGAAATTGACGATGTCACAACACTGAAAGGAATAGGTAAAGGTGTTGGAGATGTAATTAATGAATATTTAGAAACAGGTAAACAAAGTTATTTAGATGAACTTAAAGAAGAAATACCAGAAGGCTTGATTCCGCTTTTAAAAATTCCAGGTCTTGGCAGTAAAAAAGTCGCAAAATTATACAAAGAATTAAATATAAAAAATAAAGAAGAGTTAATAAAAGCTTGTGAAAATAATGAAGTCTCAGCTTTACCAGGTTTTGCTAAAAAAACGGAACAGAAGTTACTAGAAGAAGCTAAAGTTCTAGGACAAAGACCTGAACGTTATCCAATCAATACAATGATTAAAGCACACGAAGTGATTAATCGCTTTTTAGATGATATTGACGGCATAATTGAATATCATGTTGCGGGTAGTTTCAGAAGAATGAAAGAAACGAGCAAAGATTTAGACTATATTATTTCTACTGAAAATGAGATGGATGTTCAACAAGCGCTTTTACAATTCCCAGACATACAAGAACAAATTGCTGTAGGTAAAACTAAAGTCTCATTAGATATATTAATTGAAGAAGATGTAATAGGTGTAGACTTCAGAATGATTAAGCCTGAAGCTTTCTACCATACTTTGCAACATTTTACAGGTTCAAAAGATCATAATATAAGAATTAGGCAATTGGCTAAAGAAAGAAATGAAAAAGTAAGTGAATATGGTATTGAAGAAAGTAACGGTAATATAATTACTTATGATAATGAAAAAGCTATTTATGATCACTTCAATGTACCGTATGTTCCTCCAACTATGCGTGAAGATGGTACAGAATTTGATAAAGATATTAGTGATATTGTTCAATTAAGTGATATCAATGGTGATATCCATATGCATACAACTTATAGTGATGGTGCCTTTAAATTAGAAGAGATGATAGAAGCTGCGATAGAGAAAGGTTATCAATTCATATGTATAACTGATCATTCTAGAAGCCTTGCAGTAGCTAACGGATTATCTATAGATCGACTTTTAGAACAAAATGAAAAAATCAAACAATTAAACGAAAAATATAAAGAAATTGATATCTATAGTGGTACAGAAATGGACATTAAACCAGATGGTACTTTAGATTATCCTAACGAAGTATTAAAAGAATTAGATTATGTAATTGCTGCCATTCATCAAAGCTTTAATCAAACTGAAGAAGAAATTATGAATAGGTTAAGAAATGCATGTAAGAACCCATATGTAAGACATATAGCTCATCCTACAGGCCGTATTATAGGTAGAAGAGATGGTTATAAAGTTAATATTGAACAACTTATTGAGATGGCTAAAAAAACAAATACTGTTTTAGAATTAAATGCAAATCCACAAAGATTGGATTTAAATGCAGAAGTATTAAAAAAACATCCTGATTTAATGATTACTATTAATACAGACGCTCATCATATCGATCACTTTGATTTTATGAAATATGGCGTCGGTACTGCACAAAAAGGATGGGTCAAAAAAGACCAAGTTATAAATACTAAAGATCGTGATTCATTTAAAGAATGGATTCGTTCTAATAAATAATGTACAAATAGAAGAGGGAAGATAAAATGAATGAAAAAACATTAAAAGTTCTTGAATATCCCTTAATTATTCAAAAATTGTCAGCTCATGCTACAAGTGACATTGCGACACGCTTAATTGAAGAGCTTAAACCAAGTGATGATTATGCATCTGTTCAACATAGTATAAATGAAACGGATGAAATGACACAAATATATAATAAACATAGGGTGCCAGGATATTCAGGATTACAAGATATTAAATCTCTTGTAAGAAGGTCTGAAATAGGAAGTTTATTAAATGTCGAAGAACTTAATCAAATTAAAAGAAATATACAAGTTCAAAATAGATTTAAAACATTTTATGCAAGCATTGTAGAAGAAGATGAAGATATTCTGTATCCAATAATAGACGAACAAGTTTCTCGATTACCGGTGCTCAGTGAATTGTTAAATCAAATAAATGAACAATGTGATGAACATGACTTATTTGATACGGCTAGTCCTAAATTAGCGGAATTGAGATATCAAATTAAAAAAACGAACGATCGTATTAAATCAAGATTGGAACAAATGGTAAGATCTCAATCGAATCAGAAGAAATTATCAGATTCGATTGTTACAGTGAGAAATGATCGACATGTATTACCTGTTAAAGCTGAATACCGTCAAGATTTCAGTGGTATCGTACATGATCAGTCTGCATCCGGCCAAACTTTATATATAGAACCTAGTGCAATTGTTGAAATGCATAATCAGATTGCACAAGTAAAAGTGAAAGAAAAAGAAGAAAGAGATAGATTGCTATATATTCTTACAGAACTAGTTAGCGGTGTATCTTATGAATTACTAACAAGCACAGAAATAATGGGTCATTTAGATTTTATAACTGCTAAAGCCAAATTTGGTACGACTATAAAAGCAACAAAACCTATTCTTTCTGAAGATAGAGCTATATATTTACCTAAAGCAAGACATCCACTAATCAATGAAAATGAAGTGGTTAGCAATACGATTGAATTTAAGGAAGATATAAATGCTGTTATTATAACTGGTCCTAATACAGGCGGTAAGACAGTAACTTTAAAAACAGTTGGTTTGATCACATTAATGGCGCAATCTGGTTTATTAATTCCAACTTTAGACGGTTCAATCATTACAATATTTAAAAATGTATTTTGTGATATTGGTGACGAACAATCTATAGAGCAATCTCTATCTACTTTTTCATCACATATGAAGAATATTGTTAATATTATCGAGCACGCAGATAAAGATTCATTAATCTTATTTGATGAGCTTGGGGCAGGTACTGATCCAAGCGAGGGTGCTGCATTAGCGATGAGTATATTAGATTATACAATTGAAAGAGATGCATTAATAATGGCTACAACACATTATCCAGAACTTAAAGCTTATAGTTACAATAGAGACAAAGTGATGAATGCAAGTGTGGAATTTGATGTAGAGACTCTAAAACCAACTTATAAATTATTAATGGGTATACCGGGAAGATCTAATGCGTTTGAAATTTCGAAAAAACTAGGATTAAAAAATGAGTTAATTAATCATGCTAAATCGCTAATTGGTCAAGATGAGAAAGAAATTAATGTCATGATTGAGTCGTTAGAAAAGAATGCTAAAACAGTGGAAAACGATAGAATTGAAGTGGAAAAATTAAAACAAGAATCACAAGAACTACATCAATCACTATCTCAAGAGTTACAACGTTTTGAAAAATTCAAGACTCAATTAATGGATGAAGCACGCAATAAAGCAAATCAAGAAGTGAAACAAAAAACTAGAGAAGCAGAAAACATTTTACAAGAATTGCGAGATATGAGAGATAAATCTGGCGCTGAAGTAAAAGAACATGAATTAATTGAACGCAAAAAACGTTTAGATAACCAATATACTGCAGAATCCATTAAACAGAATGTACAGAAAGAACGTCATGATAAAATAGAAGTAGGTGACGATGTTAAAGTATTATCGTATGGACAAAAAGGTGAAGTCATTGATATTGCTAGTGATGAGGAAGCGATTGTTCAGATGGGTATTCTCAAAATGAAAATAGAAATTAAAGATTTAGAGAAACTAGATAAGAAAAAACAACAACCACAAAAAGTCGTGCCAAGAACCAATAGATCTACTATAAAAATGGATTTAGACTTACGTGGTTATCGTTACGAAGAAGCTATGATAGAATTAGACCAATATCTTGATCAAGCAGTTTTATCAAATTATGGTACAGTAAATATTATTCATGGTAAAGGTACTGGTGCGTTACAAAAAGGTGTGACAGAACATTTGAAACGACATCGTTCAGTCGACAGCTTTAGGACAGGTATGCCTTCAGAAGGTGGATTTGGTGTTACTGTAGTGACATTGAAATAAGGAGGAAACATATTGGATAATTTTGATATGTATAAGCTTGCTAAAGTATTAATCGTTATTTCTGCTTTAACATTTATAGCAGGTATCGCTTATTTAATTTTCTTATAAGGAGAAGTGTCATGATAAAAACTAATATAGAACAAAATGTTTTGTTTATTGAACTTAATAATGGCCCTGTAAATGTTTTGAACGAAGCGGTTTTAAATCAAATTATAGGAGCTATAGAAGAAATAGGATTTGGCAATGATGTTAAAGTAATAGTAATTAAAGGGAATGAGAAATGTTTTTCAGCTGGAGCAGATATCAAATCATTCCTTGAACTATCCAAGCATGAAAGGTTAAATTTAGCTTCGACAAGTGCAAAACTATTTAGATTGATTAAAACATGTCACAAACCAGTAATTAGTTCTATTCACGGCGTATGCTTAGGCGGAGGTTTAGAATTGGCTTTAGCATGTGATATGAGAATTATAACGAATGACACTAAAGTAGGGTTACCAGAAGTTAATTTAGGTATTTTTCCTGGATTTGGTGGTGTGAGAAGGCTATCTGCAATGATAGGTCAACATAAAGCACTTCAAATCGCATTAACTGGAGATATGATAAAGCCTGAAGATGTATCACATTTATTTAATGATATTGTTGAACAAAATGAATTAGATAATGTAACGAAAGAGTTAGCCTTTAACATAGCGAGTAAATCATCAGATTCTATTAAAGTAATTAAGCAAATGTCTAATCTGGATATATCATTAGAAAGTGATCAAATTGAGGAAAGACATTTCGTAGATATCATTGAAACAGAAAATGCTCAAGAAGGAATTGACGCTTTTATTTCAAAAAGAACACCTAATTTTAAGTGATTGATTAACAGTACATCATGAAGTACAATACAGTGTGAGCAAACAACATGCATCGGTCTATGAACCGTGCTATACTCACTATATCATTAATTATCAAGGAGGATATTTCCTATGGCATTAGTAAAAGCAACTGATTCAAACTTTGACGAACAAATTAAAGAAGGCGTTAATTTAGTAGATTTCTGGGCACCTTGGTGTGGACCTTGTAAAATGATTGCACCAGTATTAGAAGATTTAGCTAAAGACGTTGAAGGTAAAGCAAATATAGTTAAATTAGATGTTGATGAAAACCAAGAAACAGCAGCTAAATATGAAGTGATGAGTATTCCTACATTAATCGTATTTAAAGACGGCGAACCTGTTGATAAAGTTGTAGGTTTCCAACCTAAAGAACAACTAGAGCAAGTTTTAGCTAAACATTATTAATCTTAAATCCAATCATCAGGCTGGGACATTAATCAATGTCTCAGCCTGATTTGTTATATTGGTAATAGATGACTGGCTGGCTTACTAATGCGTTCCATTAACGTTTTATCAATACTAGTTAGAATTGCTAGAGTGGGACTATGAAATCTTATTTAAAAAATTAGATTTTTATCCTACTCTTTTTACATTGTAAATAGAACGTATGTTTTGGTAGGCAGACAATTTATTGATATAATAATATTAAAAAGTTATAAAGGTAGGTGAATTTTGTGGAAGACTACCAAAAGAAAATTAAACAAAAACTAGAAGTTATACCTACAGAACCTGGTTGTTATATTATGAAAGATAGACACAACTCAGTAATATATGTTGGTAAAGCTAAACGTTTAAGAAATAGGGTTAGAAGCTATTTTACGGGAGCACATGATGAAAAAACAACACGTTTAGTCGGGGAAATAAGAGATTTCGAGTTTATCGTAACTTCTAGTGAAATAGAGTCTTTATTACTAGAATTAAACTTAATTAAGAAGCATCAACCACGATATAATATTTTATTAAAAGATGACAAGAGTTATCCATTTATTAAAATAACAAATGAAGAACATCCACGTTTACTCGTAACACGCACAGTAAAGAAAAATTCAGGTAAATATTTTGGCCCTTATCCAAACGCATATGCAGCACAAGAAACTAAAAAGTTATTAGACAGAATATATCCACTTAGAAAATGCGTTACAATGCCTAATAAAGTTTGTCTTTATTATCATATCGGTCAATGTCTAGGTCCATGTGTTTATCCGGTTGAACAAGCTCAATATCAACAAATGATTAAAGAAATTACTGACTTTTTAAACGGTGATGATAAAACGATAGTGAATGATCTACACGATAAAATGAATGCAGCAAGTGAAGCATTAAAATTTGAAGAAGCAAAAGAATATAGAGATTTAATTAAGCATATTGAAATGTTGAATTATAAACAAAATATGATGTCAGCTGACATGACAATGCGAGATATCTTCGGTTATTCAGTAGATAAAGGTTGGATATGTATCCAAGTATTTTTCATTAGACAAGGTAAGCTAATTGAAAGACAGGCTTCTATGATTCCAATTATTCAAACTGCTGAAGAAGAATTCTATACATTTATTGGTCAATTTTATACGTTGAATCAACATTTAACACCGAAAGAAATTCACATTCCAAAAAATCTAGACAAAAAAACAGTAGAGTCTGTTGTTGATTCAAAAGTTATTCAACCACAAAGAGGTAAGAAGAAAGAAATGGTAGATTTAGCAATTAAAAATGCTAATATTTCATTAAATAATAAATTCGAATTAATTGCTAAAGATGAATCTAGAACAATTAAAGCTATTGAGGATTTAGGAGATTCAATGGGTATCCAAACACCTATTAGAATAGAAGCTTTTGATAATTCTAATATACAAGGTGTTCATCCTGTTTCTGTTATGATTGCTTTCGTAGATGGAAAACCGAGCAAGAAAGATTATCGAAAGTATAAAATTAAAACAGTTGATGGACCCGATGATTATAAATCAATGCAAGAAGCAGTTCGAAGACGTTATACGAGAGTATTAAAAGAAGGTTTACCAATTCCTGATTTAATTATAGTCGATGGTGGTAAAGGACACATGTCTTCAGTAAGAGAAGTTTTAGAAAATGAACTAGGCTTAGATATTCCAATAGCAGGACTTAGCAAAAATGATAAACATCAAACTTCTGAGTTATTATATGGTACGCAAGCAGAAATTATACCACTAAAGAAAAATTCTCAAGCTTTTTATTTATTACAAAGAATTCAAGATGAAGTTCATAGATTTGCTATTACATTCCATCGATCAACAAGACAAAAAACTTCTTTAAAATCTGTATTAGATGAAATAGAAGGTATAGGACCAAAACGAAAACAAAATTTATTAAAACATTTTGGTTCAATTAAAAAAATGAGAGAATCGAATGAAGAAGAATTTATGAAAATTGGATTGCCTCAGAAAGTCGCCCACAACCTAAAAGTAAAACTTGATAGTAAAGAGTAATATTACAATAGAAAATCCAATTATATGGGTATGAGAATAATTCTCATACCCAAAATCTTATGTAATAATGTTACAATATACATGTAATGCTCATTGTGTTTTTTTTAATATACATGTAATCGTTTTCAGTTATAAAAGAAAATATAGACACAATCGAGTTATAGATTAAAGTTAGGGGGGACTTCTTTTGGCGTCAAGCGAAAATCAGTTTATTTTACGTCGTATCCATTCAATGTTAGGTGTAATTCCTATAGGAATATTTTTGATTCAGCATTTGGTAATTAACCATTTTGCAACTATTAGTCCAGAGGCATTTAATAAAGCTTCAGACTTTATGTGGCATTTACCATTCAAAATCGTTTTAGAAGTGGTAATAATTTATATTCCTATATTATTCCACGCTATATATGGATTATACATAGCGTTTACAGCTAAAGAAAATGTAGGCAGACAATCATTATTTAGAAACTGGATGTTTTTATTCCAACGTATAACAGGTGTTATCTCGTTTATATTCATTGCTGTACACGTTTATCAAACGCGTATACAGGCAGCATTAGGACATCATATTGATTTTGATATGGTTTCAGATATATTATCTAATCCTATTTCAGTAACGTTATATGTTATCGGCGTATTAAGTGTTATATTCCATTTCTCAAATGGTTTATGGTCATTCTGTATCACTTGGGGGATCACACAATCGCCTAAGTCACAACGCTATATGACTTATGTAACATTATTCGTATTTATCGTTATTAGTATTATTGGCTTAAGAGCTATATTCGCGTTCGTATAAGATTTATACTTTTTAGGGGAGTGACAATTTTTATGGCAAACAACAAAATTATTGTTGTCGGTGGTGGTTTAGCTGGTTTAATGGCAACAATTAAAGCTGCGGAAAAAGGTGCACATGTTGACTTGTTCTCATTAGTACCAGTTAAACGTTCACACTCTGTTTGTGCTCAAGGTGGTATTAATGGTGCAGTTAATACTAAGGGTGAAGGTGACTCTACATCTATTCACTTCGATGATACTGTATATGGTGGGGACTTCCTTGCTAACCAAACACCGGTTAAAAGAATGACTGAAGCAGCACCAAGTATTATCCACTTATTAGATAGAATGGGCGTAATGTTTAACCGTACACCTGAAGGTCTTTTAGACTTCCGTAGATTTGGTGGAACATTATATCATAGAACAGCTTTTGCTGGTGCAACTACAGGACAACAATTACTATATGCATTAGATGAACAAGTTAGAAGATTCGAAGTACAAGGTTTAGTAACTAAATACGAAGGCTGGGAGTTTTTAGGCATTGTTAAAGATGACGAAGATGCAGCTCGCGGTATTATAGCTCAAAACTTAAAAACTGCTAAAATAGAATCATTTGGTTCAGACGCTGTTATTATGGCAACAGGTGGACCTGGTATTATCTTTGGTAAGTCAACAAACTCAATGATTAATACTGGTTCAGCTGCATCTGTTGTTTATCAACAAGGTGCTAAATACGCGAATGGTGAATTTATCCAAATTCACCCTACAGCAATTCCGGGCGATGATAAATTAAGATTAATGAGTGAGTCAGCTCGTGGTGAAGGTGGCCGTATTTGGACTTATAAAGACGGTAAACCTTGGTATTTCTTAGAAGAAAAATATCCTGACTATGGTAACTTAGTACCACGTGATATCGCAACTCGTGAAATATTTGATGTATGTGTAAACCAAAAATTAGGTATTAATGGCGAAAACATGGTATACCTAGATTTATCACATAAAGATGCCCATGAGTTAGATGTTAAACTTGGTGGTATAATTGAAATATATGAAAAATTCACTGGTGACGACCCTCGTAAAGTCCCAATGAAAATATTCCCAGCTGTTCACTATTCGATGGGCGGCATATGGGTAGACTTTGATCAAATGACCAATATTAAAGGTCTTTTCGCTGCAGGAGAATGTGACTTTTCTCAGCATGGTGGTAACAGATTAGGCGCTAACTCGTTATTATCTGCAATTTATGGCGGTATGGTAGCTGGTCCTAACGCAATGGAATACGTTAAAAATATTGAAACTTCATATACAGAGTTAGATGAAGAATTATATCAAAAACGTATTGACGAAGAACAAGAAAAATTCGATCACTTATTAAATCTAAAAGGTACTGAAAACGCATATAAATTACACAAAGAGCTAGGCGAAATTATGACGGCGAATGTAACAGTTGTACGTCATAATGACAAACTGTTAGAAACAGATAAAAAAATAGTAGAATTAATGGAAAGATATCAAGATATTGATATGGAAGATACGTCAACTTGGAGTAACCAAGCTGTATTCTTTACGCGTCAATTATGGAACATGTTAGTGCTTGCTAGGGTCATAACAATTGGTGCATACAATCGTAATGAATCTCGTGGTGCACACTACAAACCAGAATTCCCTGACCGTAATGATGAAGAATGGTTAAAAACAACAATAGCACAATTCAGAGGAGCTGAAGAGGCACCTGAATTTTCATATGAAGATGTTGATATTAGTCACATTGAACCTCGTAAACGAGATTACTCACAGAAATCTAAAGGAGGTAAATAATAATGGCAGACTCTCAAACAGTTGAACAAAATGCACAAGGACAAAATCAAGAAGACAAAACAATTACATTAATCATAACTCGTCAAGAAAATGACAAATCACAGTCATATGACGAAAAGTTTGTGATTCCATATAGACCAAACATGAACGTGATTGCAGCATTGATGGAAATCCAAAGAAATCCTGTTAATTCAAAAGGTGAAAAAACGACACCTGTTACATGGGATATGAACTGTCTTGAAGAAGTATGTGGCGCATGTTCCATGGTTATTAACGGTAAAGCGCGTCAATCATGTTCTGCAATAATTGATCAATTGGAACAACCTATAAAGCTTGAGCCAATGAAAGCATTCCCAGTAGTTCGTGATTTACAAGTAGATCGTTCTCGTATGTTTGATAACTTGAAAAAAGTACAAGCTTGGGTTCCAATCGATGGTACTTACGATTTAGGTCCAGGACCTCGTATGCCTGAGAAAAAACGACAAACAGCATATGAATTATCAAAATGTATGACATGTGGTGTTTGTTTAGAAGTATGTCCTAACATAAACGTAAATAATAATTTTATGGGGGCACAAGCTATTTCTCAAGTACGTCTTTTCAACTTACATCCAACTGGTAGTATGACAAAAGACGAAAGAATTAAAGCATTGATGTCTGACGGTGGTATTCAAGAATGTGGTAGTTCACAAAACTGTGTGAATGCTTGTCCGAAAGGTATCCCATTAACTACATCAATTGCTTCAATGAACAGAGAAGCAACATTCCAAATGTTTAAATCATTCTTTGGTTCAGATCACCAAGTATATTAATATTATATATTAGTGCTGTGACATTTTGTCCAGTTTATATAAGCCAGTAAAAATTCTTGTATTTTTGAATTTTTACTGGCTCTTTTTATGCTTTAATATAAGGATGTTTATCTATACTAATAAGGCTTAATCAACTCATTTCATTAACTTCAAGTTATTTGATATGTTATTATAAAGTGTATAAGTAAGAAGTTGAAAAGAGGTACCATCGATTATGGAAGATATTACGAAACAGATTGAATATTCTCTAAGACATATTGTAGAAAGAACAAAATATACAGCGAGAACACAATTAAAACTTTATGATATTTCACCACCACAATTTATAACATTGCAATGGTTATATGAAAATGAAAATCTTACTATAGGTGAATTATCTAAAAAATTATTTTTAGCATATTCTACGACAACAGACATCATTGATAAATTAGAAAAGAAAGAGTTAGCAATGAGGATTCAATCTGTTGATGATAAAAGAGTTTTCCATGTTAAATTATTAGAAAAAGGCGAGCATTTAATTGACGAAGTGATTCACGCAAGACAAAGATATACTGAAGAATTATTGTCTGTTATGAATGACGAGGATAAAATCAAATTTAATGAAGCTTTAGATATCATGTTAAAAAGAATGAGAAGTGAAGACCAATGAACAAACCAATAGGCGTGATAGATTCAGGAGTCGGGGGCTTGACAGTAGCTAAGGAAATTATGAGACAATTACCAAATGAAACAATATATTATTTAGGTGATATTGGTAGATGTCCTTATGGTCCGAGGTCGAGAGAAGAAGTCAAAGAATTTACTATACAGCTTGCTAATTTTTTAGTTAAAAAAGATATTAAAATGTTAGTTATAGCGTGTAATACAGCTACAGCTGTAGCATTAAAACCTTTACAGGAATTACTGTCTATACCAGTTGTAGGTGTAATAGATCCTGGTTCAAGAACTGCTATAATGACAACAAAAAATAATCGTGTTCTTGTATTAGGTACTGAAGGTACTATTAAATCTGAAGCATACAGAAGAAGTATTAAGACTATAAACCCTCAAGTAGAGGTAAAAGGCATTGCTTGTCCTGGATTTGTACCATTAGTTGAACAGATGAGATATAAAGACCCGACGATTACAAGTATCGTTATCCATCAGACATTGAAACAATGGAGATATGATGATTCAGATACAGTAATTCTAGGTTGTACACATTATCCATTAATTTATAATCAAATCAATCAATATTTTGATGGTGAAAAGTCTGTTATATCATCTGGTTTAGAAACAGCAAGGGAAGTAAGTGCGTTGTTAACTTTTAGTAATGAACATTCCTATTATACGCCAAACCCACAGCACAAATTCTTTGCCAATGGTGATGTTGAGCACATTACACGAACGATAACAGAATGGTTACATATAGAAAATGTAGAAGTAGAAAGAATAACATTGTAAGGGGAGACTACTATGAAAGACATTATAATTGCATCAAATAATAAAGGTAAAATTGAAGATTTTAAAGCGATATTTCCTAAAGCGAATGTGATAGGTATATCAGAAATTGCACCAGATTTTGATGTAGAAGAAACAGGTACAACTTTTGAAGAGAATGCTATCTTAAAATCAGAAACAGCTTCTAAAGCATTAAATAAAATTGTGATAGCAGATGATAGCGGATTGTCCGTTGAAGCTTTATACGGTGAGCCAGGTATATACTCGGCACGTTACGCTGGTGAACCTAAAGATGACCAAGCTAATATTGAAAAATTATTATCTAACTTAAAAGATAAAGAAAATAAAAAGGCTGAATTTATATGTGCTATTGCTGTAAGTGAACCAGGAAAAGATACAGTAACTTATGTAGGAAAAGTACAAGGAGAAATAATAGATGAACAAAGAGGAGAGAATGGATTTGGTTACGATCCAATATTCTTTGTGCCATCGTTAGATAAAACTATGGCAGAGTTAACTGCAGCTGAGAAAAGTGCAATTAGCCATAGAGGAAATGCTATTAAACTTATGAATGAAGATATAGGGGAGCGATTTCAATGAAATGGATAATTGTTAGTGATAATCACGGAGAACAAGGTATACTTCATGAATTATATGACTATCATAAAAATGCAGATCTATTTTTACACTTAGGAGATTCTGAATTTAATTATGATGACAGTGAATTAAGTTTATTCAAGCGTGTAAAAGGGAATTGTGACTTTGACCCTCAATTTCCAATAGAAAATAGTGGAGAAATAGAGAATATTAAATATTTCTATACACACGGGCACAGATATGATATTAAATCAAATAGAGAAGTTTTAAGTGCACATGCAGCAAATGAAGGTGCTCAATTTGCATTTTATGGTCATAGTCATGTTGCATTATGTGAATCTATAAATGGAGTATATTGTATTAATCCTGGTAGTATATCGCAAACTAGAGGAGATTGGGAAGAAACATATGCGATTTTAGAATTCGATGAAAAAAGAGAAAATGTAAATTTATCATTCTTAAATAGAGATCATAAAGAACTAGAAAAACAATCACTAGCTCTGTAATATAATTTAAAAAGATATAATATGATTTGTAAAAATTAAGTATAAATGAATAGTTATAAATAAAACATGAGATATTCAAGAGAATATCTCATTTTAATTACAATTAAAGAATAAACTTTCATTTGTAAAATAAATGTTTTATAATATGACTATTAATTCACAGTAAATTTAAAAGATTTACAATTAATCAAAATCGGGAGCGGGTATAAATGGAAAGAACGCGTGTAACATCACTTATAAACAATGAAAAATTTTGTATAAATAAAGGTGAAGAAGATGAAGTACATCGTAATGAAAATATATACGTATTAAGCGCTTATGGACTTGTACATGCAAGTATAGTAGAAATCTTTGAAGATCAATCAATTTGCAGAGCAGATAAAGAAAATACAGTTAAAATAAATGATATCGTACTAACAGATTAATAAAAAAATCAAAATTTCATAAAAAGAGTGTAAAAATACCTCGAAAGCGATTTAATAAACCTTTTTCTTTTTAAAAAGTATTGATTAAACTGCAGCAATTAGATATAATTATTCTTGTGTTAATAAATGAGTTAATAAATGTCCTGGTAGCTCAGTAGGATAGAGCAACGGCCTTCTAAGCCGTCGGTCGGGGGTTCGAATCCCTCTCAGGACGCTAATAAGTAAATTCCGTTACATCTCGTTACTAAAAACGAAGGTGTAACGGAATTTTTGTTTATAGTGAATTACTGTTT
Source organism: Mammaliicoccus sp. JADD-157 (assembly GCF_049310805.1). Taxonomy (NCBI): domain Bacteria; kingdom Bacillati; phylum Bacillota; class Bacilli; order Caryophanales; family Staphylococcaceae; genus Mammaliicoccus; species Mammaliicoccus sp. JADD-157. The sequence goes on from NZ_JBMOVZ010000001.1 coordinate 895,660, forward strand.
ACTAACGTAATTGCTCCGGAACTACACTAAAATAATTAGAATACTCAACGTCAATAAATCAATTGGAATAAATTCTAATTTGGTGGTAAGAATCCAAGCATTTGTGTAAGTTGTGCTATTGTAGAGATAAATTGTGTGGATTCATTGAATGTTTGTAGTCCTGTTAAAGCAGTTTTAATCATTGATTGTTTTGGTTTTTCTTGTTTATTTTCGTGTTGTATTACTTCTATGAGTTCTTTTATTTCTGCTTTTGTTTCTTTTTCAGTGAAATAAGTATCTAGGTTTTCGAGAATTCCACTTATTAATTTTTCTATTTCATCTACATTTTTTGTATTATTTTTTTGTATATTCATTGTCATATTACCAGATAAACTCTGTTGAATATTATTCCCAGTTCCATTTACAACGAAAGTAGTGCTATTAGTATTATTAGGATTTATATAATCTTCTAATCTTGAAGAAGCATTTGCTGCATCTTGTAAAGTCACAAAAAAATCTCTCCCTTTTTGGTATAGGCTTTCTGCTAATCTAAAGCTTGAATTTGAATTCACATCATTGTAGTCGTGCCAATAATCGTTTACTTTATATGTTTGACCATATTCAACATTATTTTTATAAGAGACGTCACCTATGTTTTTTAAAAGTTTAACATCCATTTGTGTAATCTGACCGTTTGATATATCTTGATTAATCTTATTAAAATCCTCTAAGAAAGTATTTGTGATTTGAATTGTGTTTTTAAACATACTTAAGACGTCGTAATCAATTACTTTCAAATAATTTCTTTTATCTAAGGTTTCTAAAGTTTCTTCAAAGTATGTATTAGTCATGTTTGTATATGCTTGCCATTTATTAATATCTATTTGTATATCTTTTAGAGATTGATCTTCATAAGGCGTCATTCCACCTATTAATCCTTGTGTCATAAGGCAGCTCCTTTATTTTGTTTATATATATATCAACAATATATTATTGATTTTCTAACTTTCTAAAAAGTTTATTCTATCATTTAATTCTATTCTTATTTCATCAAGTTTATACGTATACTTGTCATATGTACTACTTGCATTTTTGTACCAACGTCCGCCAGATTTTGCACTAGCTTCTGAAATAGCATCTCTATAAATTTGAAATACTTTTGTGCCTACATCATCGTATTTACGTAATTTCAATTCATCATCTTTTGAATGTAGTTCTTGTTTTACGAGCATAGCAATTTCATAATCATTATCATCCATTGCTTTTTTAGCTAAATTACTCATTTTCTTTAAATCTTCTAATAATTCATCATCAGTATTATCTATATATTTTAACATTTTATCCCCTCCAAATATAATCTTACTCTATCTCCATAATACAATCCATCTCTAAATATATAATACATTTTCACTTTTCTGAGGGTTTCTAACATTGAATGTTATTTTGTGAAAAACATTCTTTTTCATAAGTCCATCATATACAGCATCATCAAAACTAGATTTAATATATTCATTAAGTTTTCTTATAGTTTCTTTAGAATGAGAATTTGCGAATAGATTAATAAAGTTCTGATAATTTGCTCAAGTAAGATTTTTAACATAATATTACCGATATAAAACCTTGTATCAATTCTAGTAAATGTTTTTCCCATGATATTTAGCATCTTTGGGTGATTCAAAACAAAGTTTTCTGTATCTTTTTCCCTCAAAAGCTGAATTCATATTGATATTTTTCTATGTTTAGTAACTTTCATATTTACACTCCTTACTAAAAAACCTCACGTGTTAGGTGAGGTTGATAATTTATAAGTTATTTCTAATTTTTAATCCATTATTACAATAATAACTCTTTATTATCTATTATGTATGTTGGAAACTAGACACTATTAACCTACTAACTTTTCCATCATCAGTTAATGAGTAGGTAATATAATAATTTTTGTTTATTTTGTTCGAATAATAAGTTTCAGTTGTATCATTTTGTTTTGCCAATAATACAGCATCATCTTCCATATAATCCATGATATGTTCGTTTAAAAAATTTTTGTCTAAGTTTAAATTTAATGGGAAATCTGAAAAGTCTTTTTCAACTTGTAAAATTTTATCGTTGTCACCTAAAATATAAGTAGTATCGGTTCTTTTAGAAATAGCAATTGATCCACTTTTCTTTATATCTGTTTCCGTCAAAACTCCAAAAACTTTGTTACTAGAAGCATTATTTTCATTTTTAATTTCTGTTTTATCATTTTGATTTTGGTCAGCTTTTTCTTCCGTTTTAACTTCTTCGGTTGAAGGTTCTACAGTAGATTTTTCTTCAGTAGACTGTTTCGTAGGTTTAGATTCAGAATTCTTATTAATAGTATTTTTAGATTTGTCTATTGTTTCTGTATCATTTTTGCTAACTGTATAATCATCACTTACTGGTAATGCAACAAAAATACCAACAAAACAAGCGAAGCCTACTAGAAATAAAACTATTGAACTAATTAAAGGAACTTTAATATTTCCTTTTTTAACAATTCTAACAATGGTGATGATAAACATTGTTAGAAAAGCAATTGAAATAAAAAACCATAAAACTGTAAAAATAAAACTTCCCATGTAAAACTCCCTTTCTTAATAGAAATTATATATTAAAACACCTTTAATGGATTACTTTCTATAATATAAATCTAATTGCAGGTGATTAAACCAATTAGCAGTTCATACACATTTTTTAATCTAGATAGTGCCATCATAAATAACAATTGTAATAAGGCAATTTCTAATTTCTGATGTTCTTCTTAAAAAAGTATAACTATCTCTATTAATATAGGCTACATTGAATACCCGTTTACGCACATATCTTCTCCAATACTAGCACCAGTAGTACTATGTCTAGTAAAAGATATTTTCTCATTATGGTTATTATATTTGAATTTATTTTCCTTGATAGAAAATAATTACTTGGAAAATTATCAGATATTGCATAATAATTTGAGCTTTAATTGTATATAATTACCTTAACAATATTGTAAAACTTTAACTAAATGAGTAAAAGGTAATATTTTTACATTAAAGTTACATATTACAATTTACAAACTAGAGTAAGCTAGCTATATTTTTATTAAAGGAGTGGTTTGGTTGGTGATGAGATGAAAGTTCATAAATTAATATACTATATACAAAAACATCATTAACCTTTACTAGGAAAAAACAATTATAGACGCTATTTAAAATCCAAATAATTCTATGATTATTCAATCTAAAGTGACAGATGCTTTACAAGCTAAGAACATAAAGAGACAAAGGCCAAATAAATTATAGTCATATGCACATTCAAAACAGAATAAAAATCCCAATCCGCTTTGTAGTTAATGTAACGGATTGGGATTTTTATTTTGCATAAGATTTATATATTCTAAGCTTCAACTTCGTTTAATTGCTTTACATCTAATGTCCAATTAAATATATCTTCTGCTTTGCCTGTTTGTATGTCTGTATATGCTTTATATAATTGTTGAGTAATGCTTGATCTTTGATTGCTATTAAGTATTATCTCGTTATTTAAGTGTGAAATTCTATTTACGGGTGTAATTGCATTTAATGTGTCTGTGCAAAAGACTTCGCTTAAAACACCATTGTCATTTGCTAATACGATATCTTCTATAGCTATTTCTTTTTCTGATACTTGATATCCAAGGTTATTGGCGAGTTCAATCATAGTTTGGCGTATAATTCCGGGTTTAATACTCCCATTTAATTTTGGAGTTACAATTTCATTATTGATTACGAAAAAGATGTTTTTGTTACTAACTTCTTCTATATATTTCTTTTCTATACCGTCTAACCATAGTACGTTATCATATCCTTTTTCTTCAGCTTGCTTTTGTGCTAAAAATTGTGAAGCAAAGCTGCCTCCAAATTGTGTGTAACCTGCGTCTCCTCTTATTGATTTTACAAGTTCTTGTTCCACATATAATGAAATAGCGTTTGGTAACGTTTGATCTGATTGTTTTGGAATAGTTGAAACTATAATATTGAAATTATATTCTTCAGATTTGCTTACACCTAATTTACTTTCTGTAGCATACATAAAGGGACGTATGTATATTGAGTTTTCTTCATTAATGTTTATAGAGCTATCAACATTGAGTAATTGGATTAGGGTATTAATCACAGGTTCTACTGGAATGGTGGGCATTTCTAATCTTGTTAAAGAATGATTGAATTTATTTAAGTGATCATATGGTTTGAAAATGGAGAAGTTATTTTTATCATTAAAGGCTATCATATCTTCGAAAACTGTTTGACCGTAATGTAAACATTGCGCGCTAGGTGAAATTGTTATGGGGGCATAAGGTCTTATTACGGGTTTTGACCAACCTATATCTGAGTGATACGACATGTTGATCATATATTCGGAAAATTTATTAATCGATTCATCATTCATTGTTATTGCCTCCTAAAAAGTTTATGTAATGTTGAATAGTATATCAGCTACATTGACCTAATACAATACGTTATTTGAATATTCTGATAATTAATAAAATGATTTTATTCTTTATTTTATGAATATTTTTCATTATGATGATATACTTTTATTGTTATGAGTAATGGGAAGGGGTGAGCATAATGACAGTGGGTATTGTTTTTTTAATAATATTTTTATTGAGTTTTAAAATAGAATTTCGCCAATATAAAAATGTTTATTTTCTAGCTATTATTTTTATGTCGGTTTTAATCAGTATATTTGTGAACCTAATCATCCCAAGTTTTGAATTAAATATGAATGTGAATTACTTATTAATTCTTAATATGTTTTATGGTGTATTAGTTATTGTAGTTATGCTATTGTCACTTCTCAATACCAAAAAGAAAATTGCGAATGAAGGTAAATTTGTTAATAATATGCTCGTTTTAGGTTATGGTGTTTTTATTCTTATTAATTTCTTAATCATTAGTTTTAAGCCAGATTCAATTTTAAAATTTTATGAAGGTATATGGATTGTATACGTATCACTAATATTCTATTACTTAAACATTATCTTCATATTTCAAAATCTTTATGCTTGGATCATAAGTGGGTTATCAAGAAAAAGAAAAAGTCATTTCATTATCGTTTTAGGAGCAGGCATTATAGAAGACAAAGTAACGCCATTACTTCAAGCAAGATTAGATAAAGCAATTAAAATAAAAAAGAAAAATTTAGATGCGGTGTTTATAGTAAGTGGAGGCCAAGGACCAGACGAAATTGTAAGTGAAGCAGAAGCTATGCGTAAATATTTGTTGAGTCAAGGGGTATCAAATAAAGATATTATTATGGAAGAAAAATCTACAAATACTAAAGAGAACCTTATATATTCTTATGATATTATGAAAAAATATGAAGTAAATCCGTTTGCGATTATTGTTTCGAATTATTTTCATATATTGAGAGCTGGATTTTTATCAAAGCAATTAAAGATTGATGCTACTGTTTCAGGTGGTTTTTCAAAGACATACTTTTATCCTAACACGTATGTTAGAGAATTCATGGCTTTGTTGGTCATGTTTAAGAAGACACATATAATCGCATTTTTATTGATAACAGCTTATGTTATATCGTACGTATTAACACAATAAGAGGGTGTCGCCTCTAAGACGAAAGAAATTTTAACTAAACACGTTATATCTAAATTTTAATTGACGACTATAACAAAATAGCATCTCATTTCTAACTGAATAAATCAGTGAAATGAGATGCTATTTATTTTAAGTTAGGAATTATATTCCAGACTGTTTTTTATTTAAGGAGTCCAAATTACAACGTCTTCTCCAGATTGATTTTGTTGCTCGATATCTTTAAATCCATGATTTACAAAGAAATCTTTAGATTGGTTACGTGCAATACATTTAATCGGTAGGCCATAGCTTTTAGCATAGTCTAATAATTGCAATCCGTAACCTCTGTCTTGATAATCTTTTAACACTTCTAGTTTCCATAAAATTAAATAATCACTAAAGTTAGGGAAATAAGTCTTCTCAACTTCATCTTGCTTGAATAAGCACATTCGAGCTACTAATTTATCCCCAACATAAATGCCGAAAAATGGTGAATCTGAACTTGCATCTATAATTTTGCCTTTTAGTTCTTCTACCATATATAAACCTTCGTTACCGAAGTTTCGGAATTGTTCAAATGCTTCTTCTGTTTTGTAATTAATTTGTAAATGTTCTACTTTTGCCATGATAATCCCCCTTGCTCTTTTCTTAATTATACTTCATTTATAACAAATTTTAAATTATAAGCCGTTAGATTGTTTTATTTAGCTATAATCTTTATACTTATTATAGTAATCAATTCTGAAGGAGAAAGACACGTATGGACTGTATAAAGACGTTAATTGATAAACAAAATAGTTTCATAGATAGATACACTAATCAAAGTGAAGAAATACTGAATTTTTATGATTATAAGCCAGGCTTACAAGATGAATTCGTTAGACGAAGCGAGACATCTGCTAATGGTAGAGAAGAAACATTAGCACATGTTATAAGAAATTATATGTCTGATTTAACTTTATCAAAGGCTCAAGAAACTAATATTCAAAATTTAAGTAAAGGTCATAAAGTTGTAATTGGTGGTCAACAGGCGGGATTGTTTACAGGACCACTTTATACATTTCATAAAATCATTTCTATCATTATTTTAGCTAAAGAGCAAAGTCAAAAATTAAATCAACCTATCATACCAGTATTTTGGATTGCTGGGGAAGATCATGATTTTGATGAAGTGAATCATACATACGCGTATGACCGTATCACAAGACAGTTAAATAAAATCAAATATAATACTGTAGAACCACCAGAAAAAAGTGTTTCTGAATATGTATTTGACGAAGAGCTTATATTGAAAGCTTTAGATGATATGTTTAAATCTATTGGAGAAACAAAACATTCAAAAGATTTAAAATCGTTAATCACTCAAATAGTAAAGAATGCTCATTCATGGAGTGATATGTTTAAATATTTAACACATGAAATTTTTAAAGAATACGGTTTATTAGTGATTGATGCTCATCACCCAAGATTAAGAGAAATGGAAAAACCATTCTTCAAACAAATTATAAATAATTATAAACAAGTTGATGAAGCCTTCAGAACAACGCAAAATAATTTTGCAGAAGTTATCAAAAATCGCATGATTTTGACTGATACGAATGTACATTTATTCTATGAGTATAATGACAAACGTCAATTAATAATGGCGGATGAAAATGCTTTTTATTTAAGTAAGGATTCTGAGGTTGTATTTAGTGAAGATGAATTGCTACAACTAATAGATAATTACCCAGAGAGATTTTCTAATAATGTGGTAACAAGACCTCTTATGGAAGAATATTTATTTAATACTTTAAGCTTTATTGGTGGTCCAAGCGAAATAATCTATTGGGGAGAGTTAAAAGGTGTATTCAACGTATTAAATATTGAAATGCCAATTGTAACACCTAGAATGCGTATAAGTTATTTAACTCAAGAAGCGAAAAAAGCTATAGAATCATATGAAATAGATATAAATGATATTTTAATAGAGGGCGTACAAAGTGATAAAGATAAGTTTATACGTGCTCAAGCATCTGATGAAGTATTAAGAGAAATTGAAAAAATGAAAGATATACAAACATCATTTCACCATAAATTAATTGATGAAATCGGTGATGAATATCAAAATAGACAATTAATAGAAAAAAACAACAAAATTCATCAACATCAGTATCAGTACTTATTAGATCGATATTTACTGAATGTTGAAAGAGAAAACGAAATTAGTATGAGACATTTTGAAACAATAGAAAATACGTTACACCCTCACCAAGGTTTGCAAGAAAGAGTGTGGAATCCGGTACAAATTATGAATCAATTTGGGACAGATGTGTTCAGTCCCTCCACCTATCCACCACTTTGTTACACTTTCGAGCATATAACAATAGAAGTATAGAAATATCAATGGTTACACCGAATTTACAGACTTGTAAATTCGGTGTTTTTTTTATGTATTGTACAAATTTTGAGAAAACTTGTATAAATAGTGGAGGATTGTGGGGGAATGTGGTAAATTATAAATAAGGTGAGGTGAAATAAAATGTTCATGGGTGAATATCAACATCAATTAGATACTAAAGGACGTATGATTGTACCTTCGAAATTTAGATATGATTTGAATGAACGTTTTATTATCACTAGAGGCCTAGATAAATGTCTGTTTGGTTATACACTTGAAGAGTGGGCACGCATCGAAGAAAAATTAAAAAACTTACCTATTACAAAAAAAGATGCACGTAAATTTATGAGAATGTTTTTCTCAGGTGCTGTTGAAGTTGAATTAGACAAACAAGGACGTATTAACATCCCGCAAAATTTAAGAACATATGCAAATTTAAGTAAAGAATGTACAGTAATTGGTGTTTCTAACAGAATTGAAATCTGGGATAGAAACACTTGGAATGATTTTTATGATGAATCTGAAGACAATTTTGAGGACATTGCAGAAGATCTCATCGATATTGATTTTTAGGAGTGGAGTAAATGTTTCATCACGTATCAGTACTATTAAGAGAAACAGTAGACAAATTAGACATAAAACCCGATGGTACATACGTAGATTGTACATTAGGTGGAGCTGGGCATAGTTTATACCTAGCCGAACAATTGAATGATGATGGTCATCTAATTGCAATCGATCAAGATGAGACGGCTATTCAACATGCTAAAAATATTTTGAAGGATCATATCCATAAAGTAACCTTTGTACAAGACAACTTTAGAAATTTAGAACATATATTAGAATCATTAGATATAAGCAAAGTAGATGGTGTGCTTTATGACTTGGGCGTTTCAAGTCCGCAACTTGATACTCCTGAAAGAGGTTTTAGTTATCATTATGATGCAAAGCTTGATATGAGAATGGACCAAACTCAATCACTATCTGCATATGAAGTGATAAACGAATGGCCGTATGAGCAACTTGTTAAAACATTTTTTAGATATGGTGAAGAGAAGTTCTCTAAACAAATAGCTAGAAAGATTGAAGCAAGACGAGAAAATGCTCCTATAGAAACGACTTTCGAACTAGTGGATTTGATAAAAGAAGGAATCCCAGCTGCTAAGCGTAGAAAAGGCGGACACCCAGCTAAAAGAGTGTTCCAAGCTGTGAGAATTGCAGTGAATGATGAGCTAGGAGCCTTTGAAGAATCTATTGAAGCAGCTATACAACATGTCAAAGTTGGTGGGAGGATTTCCGTTATCACTTTCCATTCTTTAGAAGATCGTTTGTGTAAACAAGTATTTCAAGAGTATGAAAAAGGGCCGGATGTCCCAAGAGGATTACCAGTTGTACCTGAGGAATACCAACCTAAACTCAAAAGAGTTAACAGAAAGCCTATTATTTCTGATGACGAGGAACTTGAAGAAAATAACCGAGCAAGAAGTGCGAAGCTAAGAGTAGCAGAAATCTTAAAGTAGTTAGAGGAGTGGCAATTGAATGGCAGTAGAGAGAATATATCCAAATTATAGACCTGACGAGTGGCAAGAGCCACAAGTCGAACCGCAAAGAAAAAAAGTTACCAAAAGTAAAGTAGTTGGCATATCAAGGATAGAAAAGTTTGTATACATAACACTAATAACTATGATTGCGTTGATAAGTATTTATATGCTATCTTTAAAAATGGATGCGTACAATAATAAAACTCAAATTGCAGAATTAGATAATAAAATTGAAGAGCAAAAAACTACTAATGGTGATTTGAAAACAGAATCTATGAAGCAGTCATCATATGAACGTATCTACGAAAAAGCTGAAGACTATGGTCTTAAGTTGAATAACAACAATGTAAAGGTAGTGCGTAGTGATGCCAAAAATTAAAATAAAGAAAAATAAAATAGGAGCAGTCCTCTTAGTAAGTTTTTTCGGACTGCTCTTTTTTATATTGGTCTTAAGATATTCCTACCTCATGATCAGCGGACAAGCTGCTGGAGAGGATTTAGCATATAGAGCAAGTGAAAAATATTTAAGACAAACAGTTGCTCAACCTGAAAGAGGTAAAATTTATGACAGAAATGGAAAAGTGTTAGCAGAAGACACGGATAGTTATAAATTGGTCGCTATTCTAGATAAAAAAATGAGTAAAGATAGTGATAAACCGAGGCACGTAAAAGATAAAGAGAAAACAGCAAAAGAACTTTCGAAAATCTTAAAAATGGATGAAAAAGATGTATTAAAAAGGTTGAAAACTAAAAATGCTTTCCAAGTTGAATTTGGTCAAAAAGGAAAAGATTTAACTTATAAGCAAAAAACAGATATTGAGAAATTAAAACTTCCAGGTATTACTTTTGAAACCGAAAAGAAACGATTTTATCCAAATGGCAATTTTGCATCCCATCTTATAGGATTAGCTGATAAAGATCAGGAAACTAATAAGTTAACAGGTGTATATGGTGCTGAAAAAGTCTTTGATAGTTATCTAAAAGGTAAGACAGGTAAAAATTCTTATAAACAAGATATTTGGGGCATGTTAGTACCAAACTCAGAAGATAATATTGAAGCTAAAAATGGTGACGATGTACATCTAACATTAGATTCGAATATCCAAGTATTTGTTGAGAATGCATTAGATAAAATGGTTGATCGTTATGAACCAGAAGATTTATTTGCAGTTGTTATGGATGCTAAATCAGGTGAAATATTAGGCTATAGTCAACGACCGACATTTAATCCAGATACAAAAGAAGACTTTGGTAAAAAATGGGCGAATGATTTATATCAAAATACATATGAACCTGGTTCGACATTTAAAACGTACGGACTAGCTGCTGCAATTGAAGAAGGCAAATTCGAACCTAATAAAAAATTCAAAACAGGTCATAGAGAAATTGACGGATTTAAAATTTATGACTGGAACGATGATGGCTGGGGTAATATACCTATGACAACTGGATTCACATATTCAGCAAACACTTTAATGATGAAATTACAAGATTTAGTTGGTGCAGATAAAGCGAAAACTTATTATGAAAAATTCGGTTTTGGTAAGAAAACAGGAAGTTTATTCGATAGCGAAGCTCCTGGTAACATTGCATTTGATAATGAACTTCAAAGAAAAACATCTTCGTTTGGACAATCTACAACTGTAACACCAATTCAAATGTTACAGGCAGAAACTGCGATTTTAAATCAAGGTAATATGTTACAACCATATTATGTTCAATCAATAAAAAATCAACAAACTAAAGAAACGATTAAAGAAGGTAAGAAAAAAGTAGTAGGTAATCCAATTTCAAAAGATACAGCTCAGAAAACGATGACTGAATTGGATAAAGTGGTAAATAGTAAAGACAGTAATGCAACCAATTACAAAATTGATGGATATCGTGTTGCTGGTAAGACAGGTACTGCACAAGTTCCTGACACTAAAGGTGGCGGATACGTAGATGGGGCTAATCCTTATTTTGTAAGTTTTATGGGATATGCACCAGCTAAAGATCCAGAAGTAGTTGTTTATGCAGGTATGTCACTAGCTAAGAAACGAGACTTAGAAGCTTATGAATATGGTGTTTCTCGTGGCTTTAATCCAATAATGGAGAATACATTGAAATATTTAGATGTAGAAGAAAGTGAAGGAAAAGAGAAGAATGACTCTTCAAAAGTTCCAGATGTTGTTAATATGGAAACACAAAAGGCTACAGACATTGTAAAAGGTAAGAAATTAGAACCTGTCGTTATCGGTAATGGAGAAAAAATAATAAAACAATTACCTCTAAAAGATAAAAGCGTACAAGATAAAGAAAGAGTGTTACTTGTGACAGATGGCGAACTAACAATGCCTAATACTGAAAAATGGACAAAACGTGATATATTAAAACTTCAAGAAGCGACTGGTATTAAAGCAGAAACAGAAGGATCTGGTTATGTTAAAGAACAATCAGTAGATGAAAATCAAAAAATTAAATCAGGCACTGAAGTTAAATTTACGTTGTCTAATAATCATCCAAATGGAGAAGATTCAATAGGGCAAGTACCAGAAGAAGATACAAGTGAAAAAGAAAAAGAAAAAGATAAAAAAGAAGAGAAATCGAATGATTCTAAAGAATCAGATGATTCCTGATAAATAAACAAAAGAAAAGGTGAACTATTATGAATTTTACGCTACCTGTCATTGCGTTTTTATTGACTTTGATTCTTGTACCAATACTTATCCCCACACTTAAAAAACTTAAGTTTGGGCAGAGTATAAGAGAAGAGGGTCCTCAAAGTCATATGAAAAAAACAGGCACACCAACAATGGGTGGATTGACATTTTTACTTTCTACCATTGTGGTGACGGTTATTGCATTATTTTTCGCTGACCAAATCGGACCGCTAATTTTATTATTATTTGTCACAATAGGCTTTGGACTAATTGGTTTTATAGACGATTATATAATTGTCGTTAAAAAAAATAACCAAGGCTTAACGAGTAAACAGAAGTTTTTAGCTCAAATTGCAATAGCTGTAATATTTTATATTGTCAGTGTTGCGTTACCAAATTATCAATTTGAGTCAGCGATTAATATACCGTTTACTGATTGGTCATTACCGTTATCAGTATTCTATATCGTGTTTATTATATTTTGGCAAGTAGGATTTAGTAATGCTGTTAACTTAACTGATGGATTAGATGGCTTATCGACTGGGTTATCTGTTATAGCATTTGCATTTTATGCAATATTGTCATTTGTTTTAGATAAACCAGAAATAGGGTTATTCTGTTTAGTGATGTTAGCTAGTTTAATTGGATTCTTAATTTATAATAAGTATCCAGCAAAAGTATTTATGGGTGACACAGGTAGCTTGGCATTAGGCGGTATCTTTGCAACTATTTCTATTATGTTAAATCAAGAAATTACTTTATTATTGATTGGTTTTGTATTCGTTATTGAAACTTTATCTGTAATGCTACAAGTAACTTCATATAAACTTACTGGAAAAAGAATATTTAAAATGAGTCCATTGCACCATCATTTTGAATTAGTAGGTTGGAGTGAGTGGAAAGTTGTATTAGTATTTTGGGCTACTGGCATCGTTACAGGAGTTATAGGTCTATGGATTGGAGTGATGTAAAGTGAAGCCATATACTGGATTGAAAGATAAGAACGTCTTGATTTTAGGGTTAGCAAAAAGTGGATATGAAAGTGCTAAGCTTTGTAAGAAACTAGGTGCAAACGTTATAGTAAATGATGGACAAGATTTAACGAACAATCCACATGCATTGGAGCTTGTAAATGATGGGATTAAAGTTATTAGTGGTGAACATCCATTGAGTTTATTGGATAACAATCCATTAATCGTTAAAAACCCAGGTATCCCATATAAAATCCCTTTATTACAAGAGGCATTAAATAAAAATTTAAAAATCATAACGGAAATTGAATTAAGTTATTATATTTCTGAAGCGCCTATAATTGGTATCACAGGAACAAACGGGAAAACTACAGTTACTTCACTAATTGGTGATATGTTTGGAAACAGCAAAGTGAAGGGCCAAGTATCGGGCAATATAGGTGTTGTAGCATCGAAAGTAGCACAAGATGTGAGGAAAGATGATTACCTAATTACTGAGTTATCGTCATTCCAACTTCTAGGAACGGTTGAATACAAGCCTCATATTGCAATTGTTACAAATATTTATTCAGCTCACTTAGATTATCATGGTTCATTAGAAGAGTATCAAAATGCTAAAAAGAATATATTTAAAAATCAAACCGAAGATGATTATCTAATATTTAATTATGAACAAAGACATCTTATTGACAAAGATGAAATTAAATCAAAAATTTTATATTTTTCAACAGAACAAGAGGTAAACGGGATATACATCAAAGACGATTATGTAGTATATAATGGTGTGCGTATTATTAACACGAATGACATCGTATTACCTGGTAAGCATAATTTAGAAAATGTATTAGTAGCAGTTCTCGCTTCTATTATATCCGGAGTAGATATCAAGTCTATAGTCCATACCCTTACTACATTCTCTGGGATAAAACATAGACTACAGTACATAGGAACGAACAGAGGTAATAAATATTACAATGATTCGAAAGCTACAAATACATTAGCAACAAGATTTGCGTTAAGCTCATTTAATTCACCAATTATTTGGTTATGTGGGGGATTAGATAGAGGTAATGATTTCGACGATTTAATTCCTTATATGGATAAAGTTAGATTAATGGTCACTTTTGGTGAAACAAAAGGTAAATTAAAAACTTTAGGTGCAAGTCAAGGTAAAGAAGTACTAGAAGCTAAAGATGTTAAAGGTGCTGTTGATTTAATACAAGATCATATTCAATCTAATGATGTTGTATTATTATCTCCCGCATGCGCAAGTTGGGATCAATACGATACATTTGAAGCACGTGGAGATGAATTTATTGAGAGTTTCCAAAAACATTTACCTTCATTCTAGAAAAATGGTTATAAGGAGTGACAACAGTGAGTAAGAGTTCTGATAAAAATGAAGATATTTTAAAATTTGAAACGGCTACAGAAGATAAACACCTTAAAAGTCTAAAAACAAAAAGAAAGCGTAGACGACAAATTCAATTAGGCGTATTCATTGGTGTTATACTCCTTGTCTTGTTAGTAGTTTTATATATGTTTACGGATATCAGTAAAGTAGATAAAGTAGAAATTAATGGTGAAAAGCTTGTTGCTAAAAAAGATATCGAAAAAGCATTAAATATAAAATCTGATTCTAGAATTTATAATTTGCCAATGAGCGAAATGAAATCTAAGATTGAAAAAATCGAAGGTATTAAAAATGTTGAAATAAAGCGTCGTTTTCCTAATGATTTAATCGTAAATGTTAAAGAATATGAAACAATAGGCTTAATCAAAAATAAAAAAGGGTATGAACCACTATTGGAAAACGGTTCTACTATCAAAAAATTATCAACAGATTTACCAATCGATGTTCCGATTTTAAATGACTTCACTTCTAAAAAATTAAACAAAATTGTACCAGAGTTAAAGAAAGTAAAACCTAAAGTAAAATCAATGATTTCAGAAATTAATTATAAACCAGGTGAAAATAATCAAAATAGAATCCAAATGTTTATGACAGATAATGTAGAAGTTGTTGGAGATATTCAAACTTTTGCAAATAAAATTAACTATTATCCTAGCATATCTGATAAATTAGAGAGAGATAATACTGGAGAATTAAAAACACCAGGTTTTGTTGATTTACAAGTAGGTGCTACATTCTTACCATATGAATCTAAAGAACAACAAAAAGAGCGTGCAAATAAAGAAAGTGAACAAGAAGAAAATACAAAATCTGAGCAACAAAAGTTAGATCAAGCATTACAAGATTTATCAAAAGAACTAGAAAAATCTGATGAAGAACCAAAATCAACAGAAAAATCATCAGATTAACTAAAAATTCAACAAATAAACCTATTATTAGTTCACATTAAAACATCAATCATGTAAACTAAGAATAGTGTAAATTAGATTATCATGTCTTAGAGGAGGTGCCTATCGATGGAGGAACATTATTATATTAGTTTAGATATAGGTTCATCGAGTGTAAAAGTAATTGTAGGAGAAAAATTTCATAATGGCATTAACGTGATAGGTACAGGGCAAACGTTTACAAATGGAATAAGAAATGGTTGTATAGATGATTTTGATATTGCTAAGCAAGCAATTAAAGATACAATCAAAAAAGCGGCGATTGCTTCTGGAGTAGACATTAAAGAAGTTTTCTTAAAAATGCCTATCGTAAATACGGAAATATATGATGAAAAATATGAAATACCATTTGAAGGAACGGAAACAGAGATTGATGGTGCTCACATAGAATCTGTCTTAGAAGGCATAAGAGGATTAAATGACGTACCTGAAACCGAAGTTGTTGGGGTATTCCCAATGAAATTCATAGTAGATGATTTGCATGAAGTTTCAGACCCTAAAGAAATGGTTGCTACACAATCATTGAAGGTTGAAGCTGGTGTGATTGCAACATCTAAATCACTTTTAATCAATATAATTAAATGTGTAGAATCATGTGGTGTAGATGTATTAGAAGTATTCTCAGATGCTTTTAATTATCAGTCAATCTTATCGCCAACAGAAGTTGAGTTAGGCGCTTGTGTCATTGATATAGGTGAAGATTTAACTCAAGTAGGTTTCTATGAACGAGGCAATCTTGTTGATGCGGATACAATTGAAATGGCAGGAAGAAGCATTACAACAGATATTGCTAAAGCATTAAATACTACATATGACAACGCTGAAAAAATCAAACAACAATATGGTCATTCATTCTATGACTCAGCATCTGATCAAGATGTTTTCAGTGTTGAGCAAATCAATGAAGAAGGTCACGCACAATTTACTCAAAAAGAATTAAGTGAAATTATTGAATCAAGAATGGAAGAAATTTTCTTCGATGTTTTTGATTTATTACAAGATATGGGTATTACAAATGTTAACGGTGGATTTATCGTAACTGGTGGTACTTCAAATCTATTAGGAATTAAAGAATTATTACAAGATATGGTGAACGAAAAAGTACGTATACACACACCATCTCAAATGGGAATTCGCAAACCAGAATTTACGTCAAGTATCTCTACCATATCTAGTGGAATTGTCTTTGATGAGCTACTAGATTATGTTACAATGAATAATTATGATGCGGATACAATTGAAGAAGAAACTTATGATGAAGTAAATCAAGAATCTAAAGCAAAACCTTATGAACAATGGTTTAAGAAAAAACAAAACAAAGACAAAAATAATGATACAAAAGCTTCAAGTTCTGGTAACGACAATCACTCCGAAGCTGATTATGATTCGGATAGTCAAGAAGAGAAGCCAAGTGTATTCAAGAAATTAATGAAATCGTTATTTGATTGATGGGTCATAAAGATTAGGAGGATAATAAATGTTAGAATTTGAGCAAGGATTTAATCATTTAGCTACTTTAAAAGTAATTGGTGTTGGTGGCGGCGGTAACAACGCTGTAAACCGTATGATAGACCATGGTATGAATAATGTAGAATTTATTTCTATTAACACAGATGGTCAAGCGTTAAACTTATCTAAAGCGTCATCAAAAATTCAAATTGGTGAAAAATTAACTCGTGGTTTAGGAGCAGGTGCTAACCCAGAAATTGGTAAAAAAGCTGCTGAAGAATCTCGTGAACAAATAGAAGATGCTATTCAAGGTGCGGATATGGTATTCGTAACTGCAGGTATGGGTGGCGGAACTGGTACAGGTGCTGCACCAGTTGTTGCTAAAATTGCTAAAGAAATGGGTGCATTAACAGTTGGTGTTGTTACTCGTCCATTTAGCTTTGAAGGTCGCAAACGTCAAACACAAGCTGCAGCTGGCGTAGAATCTATGAAAGCTTCAGTAGACACTTTAATCGTTATTCCTAACGATCGTTTATTAGATATTGTAGATAAATCTACACCTATGATGGAAGCTTTCAAAGAAGCAGACAATGTATTACGTCAAGGTGTACAAGGTATCTCTGATTTAATCGCTGTTTCTGGTGAAGTAAACTTAGACTTTGCAGACGTAAAAACGATTATGTCTAACCAAGGTTCAGCATTAATGGGTATCGGTGTTTCTTCTGGTGAAAATAGAGCAATTGAAGCGGCTAAGAAAGCAATTTCTTCTCCATTATTAGAAACATCTATCGTAGGCGCTCAAGGTGTCCTTATGAACATTACGGGTGGAGAATCACTATCTCTATTCGAAGCACAAGAAGCTGCTGATATCGTTCAAGATGCTGCTGACGAAGATGTTAACATGATATTTGGTACAGTTATTAATCCTGAATTACAAGACGAATTAGTCGTTACAGTAATTGCAACAGGTTTTAATGATAAACCTTCTAGTGCGCGCAAACCTCAAGGTGGCGGAGCATTTGGTGGAACTACAGAAGCACCTTCAAAAAGAGATGAAGGAGAGTCACTAGATAGAAAAGCTTCATTTGAAAGTAAACCTGCTGCAAATGAATCAACTGATGATAGTGATATTCCAAGTTTCATTCGAAATAGAGAAGATAGACGTTCTAGACGCTCTAGACGATAAATGAACTTTAAAAGTCATCAGGCATATGTCCTGATGACTTTTTTTATTAGGAGAGATAACATGGAAGAAATATTTAGTCAGCAAAATCACCACTTATCATATAATGTTCAAGAAAGACCTGATTTAACAATTGGGATAACAATAAGAACTGACGGTCACAGTCCTTACCCAAATAATGCTTTTAACATGGCGCGTTATATAGATGATAATCCAGAGAATATTACAAAACACCAAGGAATATTAGCTGATGAGATTGGCTTCTCGTGTGATTCATGGGTGTTTCCAATCCAAACTCATGAAAATAAAATTCAAGAAATTAAATCATCAGATAGAGGTAAAAATATATTAGAGCTTACTAACGAGTTATATGGATTAGATGGATTATACACTTATGAATCAAATATTTTACTGACAATGTGTTTTGCTGATTGCGTACCAATTTATTTGTATGATACGAATAGCGAGTATGTCGGACTTTGTCATGCAGGTTGGAGAGGAACTCAATCGCAAATCATTAAAGAGATGATTGGAAACTATAAAGGTGATATTGAGAACCTTAGAATTGTTATCGGTCCTTCAACTTCAAATAGTTATGAAATTAACGATGATATTTACAATAAATTTAAGTCTTTACCAATTGATTCATCTTTATATATTGAAAATAGAGGTCAGAATAAACATGGTATAGATTTGAAAAGGGCAAATGAATTGTTAGCTATATTTTATGGTGTAAAACCAGAACATATCGTTAAGACAAATCATTGTACAGCTAGTGAAACAGATAAGTTCTTTTCCTATAGAGTAGAACAAGGAAATACTGGAAGAATGCTTGCATTTATAGGTAGAAAGTAGGTATAATTTTGAAATCGGTAAAAGAAAATTTAGTAGATATAGAGTCACAAATTCGTAACAGTACTAAAGAATCAAGTTTTGAAACATCACCTCAAGTGATTGTTGTTACAAAATATGTTACAATAGACCGAGCTATAGAAGCTTATCAAGCTGGTTTAAGAAATTTCGGTGAAAATAGAATTGAAGGTTTCGTTGAAAAGAAAAAGCAACTTCCTGATGATGCAATTATGCATTTTATTGGGTCTCTGCAAACAAGAAAAGTAAAAGAAATCATTAATGATATCGATTACTTACACGCACTAGATAGGTTGAAATTAGCAAAAGAAATAGAAAAACGTGCCAACCATAAAGTTAAATGTTTTGTTCAAGTTAATGTTTCAGGTGAGGAATCTAAACACGGTATGTCACCAGAAGAAGTCATTCCTTTTATTAAAGAAATGGAAAATTTTGAACACATTGAAATCGTTGGTTTAATGACTATGGCACCACTAACCGAAGACAAAGAAAAATTAAGACAATATTTCAAACAACTAAGACTGTTAAAAGATAAAGTACAATCATTAAATCTAAGCTATGCACCTTGTACAGAATTATCTATGGGCATGAGCAATGATTTTAATGAAGCAATAATAGAAGGTGCTTCATATGTTCGAATTGGTACAAAATTAGTTGGTGAATAAGGAGTGTAAATTATGGCTATTAAAGATGTGTTTAAAGGTTTCTTCATAGTAGATGATGAAGAGGAAGTATACGAAGAACCACGTCAAGAGCAAAGTAGAGCCCCCGAGCAAGAACAAAGCTCTCAAGAGAAAAAGAAAACAGCACAGAATACTTTAAAAAGTGTACCGTCACAACAGAATAATACAACAAGATATCAATCACAACGTTCACGTGATTTTAATAAACCTGAAAGGAAAGAAGCCATGAGTGAAAAACGTACAAATTCATCTCAAACAAATGTGGTGAGCATGGGTGGTAATATGGATTTTGCGCAAAATTCAAAAATGTGCTTGTTTGAACCAAGAGTATTTTCTGATACACAAGATATCGCAGATGAACTTAAAAATAGAAGAACAACACTAGTAAACTTACAAAGAATAGATAAAGTATCTGCTAAAAGAATAATTGATTTCTTAAGTGGAACAGTTTATGCTATCGGCGGTGACATTAGAAGAGTTGGGACAGATATTTTCTTGTGCACACCTGATAATGTTGAAGTTGCTGGATCAATCACAGAACAAATTGAACAAGTTGACCCTTATCAAGAATAGAGGAAATAGTATATGGATAGCGGATTATTAAGTACAATTTTAGGATTTGTATTGTTTGTTGTTAAAATTTATCAATATGGTATGATTGTTTACTTCTTAACATCTTGGTTACCTGGATTAAGAGAAGGAGCTATAGGACAATTTTTAGGTAAGATTTATGAACCGTTTTTAGAACCTTTCAGAAAAATAATTCCACCTCTAGGTATGTTAGACATATCTTCAATTGTGGCTTTTATTACTTTAAGTTTATTCTATGTAGGTTTAATAAGCGTATTCAATATGTTTGTACCTGTAGTACCAATCCTGTAAATTTAACATGAATGATATAGTGTAATGGGATGGGACAATGCGTCCATCCTTTTTTTATATATATTTAGAGGTGTAACAATGGATATCTATCAACATTTTAGAAAAGAAGAAAGAGAAGAAATTGATTTATTTATTAATAAATGTGAAATAGCAGAAAGAAATTACCAACATGTTCTTACGGACTTTTTAGACCCTCGAGAACAATACATTTTAGATACAATAGTTGGTAGTTTTGAAGGATTAAGAGTCCATTATTTTGGCGGAGGTAATGAGGCTGAAAGAAAGCGTGCAATAATTGCTCCTGATTACTTCACTCCAGAAGAAGAAGACTTTGAAATAGTATTAATCGAACTTAATTATCCAACTAAGTTTGTAACATTAACACATCGAAATATATTAGGAACGATAATGTCTCTAGGAATTGATCGTAATCAATTAGGTGATATTATTGTTAACGAAAAAATACAATTTGTTTTGACAAAAAGATTTGAATCATATATTATGTTAGAATTAACAAAAATTAAAGGTGCAGGAATCAAATTGAGTTCTATTCCTTTTCAAAATATGATACAATCAAATGAGAATTGGGTTACACGAGATACAACTGTGAGTGCTATGAGGCTTGATGTAATTGTAAAGAATATAACTAATACAAGTAGAGCGCTAAGCAAGAAACTCATAGAAGGTAAACGTGTAAAAGTCAATCATAGAGAGATTGAAAGAGTAGACTTTTTAGTCGAAGAGAATGATTTACTATCGATAAAAGGATACGGTCGTGCTAAGATTGTAGCCAATAATGGTGAATCAAAAAAAGGTAAATTACGTATAACATATCGTACTTTGTTTAAATAGTGCTAAGGAGGAAAACTGATGGCATTTACCCCAGAAAATATTAAACAAAAAGAATTTAGTAGAGTGCATAAAGGCTTAGATGAATCAGAAGTACGTCAATATCTAGAATCATTAAGCGATGAAATAGAAAAATTAAAATCAGAAAAAGCGCAATTACAAACATTAATAGATGATAAAGATGAAAATATTAATCGTTTTAGAGCGGTCGAAAACACAATTTCTGAAGCAATATTACAAGCTCAAAAAGCAGGCGAACAAACAAAGCATTCCGCTGAGCTAAAAGCTGATTCTATAGTTAAAGAAGCTGAAGGTAGAGCTAATATTATCATCAATGATGCTTTACAAAAAGCACGTAAAATAAGCTTCCAAACTGAAGATATGAAGAGACAATCTAAAGTATTTAGATCTCGTTTTCGTATGTTAGTAGAAGCGCAACTTGATTTGTTGAAGAATGATGATTGGGATTATTTATTAAATTATGATATTGATCAACAACAAGTTACTGAAGAAAATATTGACATTTTGCAAAAAGAAGAACAAAATAATCAAGAGAAGATTAATAATCAATCTATAGATAGTGATGAGGACGCGTCTAAAGAATAATTATAGTAGAAGCGAGCTAGGGATGGTGAAAGCCTAGTCGAATAATTTCTTTAGGTATCACCTTTTCATAAAATTATATATAGTTAATGAGTGAACTCTAAGTTGAGTTAATAAGGGTGGTACCGCGATTACTTCGTCCCTATTATTTCAACTTAGAGTTTTTTATTTTAATAATTGAAGGAGATTAAAACTTATGGACTACAAAGACACGTTACTTATGCCAAAAACAAGCTTCCCAATGAGAGGTGGACTTCCAAATAAGGAACCTCAAATTCAAGCTGAATGGGATGAAAAAGACTTATTTAATAAAATTTTAGAAAAAAATAAAGGTAAAACACCATTTATTTTGCATGACGGACCTCCGTACGCAAACGGTAATCTACACATGGGTCATGCATTGAATAAAATCTTAAAAGACTTTATTGTTCGTCATAAAGCAATGACGGGTTATTATGCACCTTATGTTCCAGGTTGGGATACACATGGTTTACCTATTGAACAAGCATTAACAAATAAAGGTGTTAAGCGTAAAGAAATGTCAGTCGCAGAATTTCGTGAAAAATGTGAAGAGTTTGCACTTGAACAAATCGAAGTACAAAAATCTGACTTTAAACGTTTAGGTGTAAATGGTGACTGGCAAAACCCATATATTACTTTGAAACCTGAATTCGAAGCAGCTCAAATTCGCGTATTTGGAGAAATGGCAGCTAAAGGTTTAATTTATAAAGGTAAAAAACCAGTTTATTGGTCACCTTCAAGTGAATCATCTTTAGCAGAAGCTGAAATTGAATATAAAGATAAAAAATCACCATCTATTTATGTAGCTTTTAAAGTAGTTGATAGTAAAGGTGTTGTAGATGAAGATGCATCATTCGTTATCTGGACAACAACTCCATGGACAATTCCATCAAACTTAGGAATTGCTGTTAACCCTGAACTTACTTATGTACAAGTAAATGTTGAAGGTAAAAAATATGTAGTAGCAGAGGCGTTATTAGATGCTGTTTGTGAAGATTTAGACTGGAATAAAGAAACAATTGTTCGTGAAAAAGAATTTAAAGGTTCTGAACTTGAATATGTTACAGCGCAACATCCATTTATCGACAGAACATCATTAGTAATTTTAGGCGATCACGTAACAACAGACGCAGGTACTGGTTGTGTTCATACAGCACCTGGACATGGGGAAGATGACTATGTTATCGGACAAAAATATGATTTAGGTGTAATTAGCCCAATCGATGATAAAGGTGTTTTCACAGAAGAAGCAGGAGAGTTTGCAGGGCAATTTTATGATAAAGCAAACAAAACAATTACAGAAAAATTAGATGAAGTTGGAGCACTATTAAAACTATCATTCTTCTCACATTCATATCCACATGACTGGCGTACGAAAAAACCGGTTATCTTTAGAGCGACTGAGCAGTGGTTCGCTTCAATCAGTAAAGTAAGACAAGATATTTTAGATGCAATTGATACAACTAAATTTAAAATTGATTGGGGTAAAACACGTTTATACAACATGATTAGAGATAGAGGAGAATGGGTAATTTCTCGTCAAAGAGTTTGGGGCGTACCATTACCTGTATTCTATTCTGAAAATGGCGATATCATCATGACAGAAGAAACAATTAATCATGTTGCTGATTTATTCGAAAAACATGGATCTAATGTTTGGTTTGAAAGAGAAGCTAAAGATTTATTACCTGAAGGATTTACACATGAAGGTAGTCCTAATGGTGTATTCACTAAAGAAACAGATATTATGGATGTTTGGTTCGATTCAGGCTCTACGCACAGAGGAGTACTTGAAACTAGACCTGAATTATCTTACCCAGCTGATATTTATATTGAAGGAAGTGACCAATATAGAGGTTGGTTTAACTCTTCAATTACAACTTCAGTAGCAACAAGAGGCATTTCACCATATAAAATGTTACTTTCACACGGTTTTGTAATGGATGGTGAAGGTAAAAAAATGAGTAAATCTCTTGGTAATGTTATCGTACCAGATAAGATTGTTAAACAAATGGGTGCTGATATTGCTCGACTATGGGTGAGTAGTGTTGATTACTTGGCTGATGTTCGTATTTCTAATGAAATTTTAAAACAAACTTCAGATGTTTACCGTAAAATCAGAAATACATTCCGCTTCTTATTAGGAAACGTGAATGATTTTAACCCAGCAACTGATAGTGTTTCTTATGATGAAATGCTTGAAATCGATCAATACATGCATAACCGCTTAAATCAATTTATCGGTAAGACATTATCACATTATGAAGCTTACGACTATTTAGACATCTATCAAGATATTCAAAACTTTATCAACGTAGATTTAAGTAATTTCTACTTAGATTACGGTAAAGATATTTTATATATTGAAAAAGCAGACTCATTAAAACGTCGTAGTATGCAAACCGTATTATATGAGACATTAGTTAAATTAACTAAGTTATTAGCACCAATTATCCCACATACTGCAGATGAAATTTGGGGTCATATTCCACATGTTGAAGAAGAAAGTGTACATTTAACAGATATGCCTGAACCACATGAAATTGATACTGTATTAATGGAAAAATGGTCTCAATTCATGAAATTAAGAGACGATGTTAACAGAGCTCTAGAAGTAGCACGTAATGAAAAAGTAATTGGTAAATCATTAGAAGCGCATATTACTTTATCTAACTCATCTGAGTTTGATACTGTTGATTTCTTAAGTAAATTTAATGATTTAAATCAATTATTCATTGTATCAAAAGTTGACGTTGTAGATGAATTAACTGAAGGTACAGAATATGAATTAGTTAAAGTTAAAGTTGATCATGCAGAAGGTGAAAAATGTCAACGTTGTTGGAACTATTCAGATCAATTAGGTTCAGTTAATGGACTAGATCACTTATGTCCTCGTTGTCAATCAGTTGTAGCAACTTTAGGTTAATCATTTAATTTGAAAAACAATTTGTTGTGTAAATAAATACTTCTATTAAAGTTTTCACTTTAATAGGAGTATTTTTAATGTAATAACATAAAAATAGATGTTTAATATTATTTGTCAGATTAACAAACCTACCTGTTTATGTGGTAAAATAATCAAGATTGGAGTGAACAATAAATGCGTAAAGGTTATAATATTCCTATATGGAGTATTTTTATAGTTATAATTATAGCGTTAGACCAATTAACAAAATATATGATTGTAAAATCATTAGAAATTGGTGATTCTGTAAAAGTTATTAAAAATCTTTTATATATAACTTCTCATCGGAACGAAGGTGCTGCGTGGGGTATTCTTCAAGGGAAAATGTGGTTGTTCTATATTGTGACAATCGTTGTGTTAGTTATATTAGTTATGTTCTTTAAAAGCGAAGGTTATGGAAAACCATTAATCCAATTCGGTCTGAGTTTATTAATAGCTGGTTCGATAGGTAATTTTATAGATCGATTGTTTAGAAGTGAAGTAGTAGATTTTATAGATACGTATATATTTGGTTATAATTTCCCGATATTTAATGTTGCAGATGCAGCTTTAACAATTGGTGTTATTGTATTAATTATTGTAATTTTATTTGAAGGCAAGGAGGAAAAAGCTTGAATACGTTTGAATTTAAGATAGAAACAGAGCAAGAAGCGGGCGTAAGAATTGATAAATTGTTACCTGAATTAAATCCAGATTGGTCAAGAAGTCAAATACAAGATTGGATTAAATTAGGTTTAGTTGAGGTAAACGGTAAAGTCGTAAAATCAAATTATAAAACTAAATTGAATGATACGATTGTTGCTACTGAAAAAGTAGTAGAAGAAGTAGACATAGTAGCAGAAGATTTAGGCATAGAGATATATTATGAAGATAAAGATGTTGCGGTAGTTTACAAGCCTAAAGGAATGGTAGTACATCCTGCTCCCGGACATTATACTGGAACTTTAGTAAATGGACTTATGTATGCTATAACAGATTTATCAGGCATTAATGGAGAAATTAGACCAGGTATTGTACATCGAATTGATAAAGATACTTCAGGTTTATTGATGGTAGCAAAAAATGATATTGCACATAGAGGACTAGTAGAACAATTAGTCGATAAGACAGTAACTAGAGAATATACTGCTTTAGTACATGGTCATATCCCTCACGAATTCGGTACTATTGAAGCGCCTATTGGTAGAAACCCAAAAGAGCGCCAAGAAATGGCTATCGTTGATGATGGCAAAGAAGCAGTAACGCATTTTAACGTGATAGAAAAATTCGACCAATATACATTGGTGAATTGTCAGCTTGAAACTGGGAGAACACACCAGATTAGAGTGCACATGAAACATATTGGTTACCCATTAGTAGGGGATCCAAAGTATGGTAGAAAGAAAACTTTAGATTTAGGCGGGCAAGCTTTACATGCAGGGTTACTTGGATTTGAACATCCTATAACTGGAAAATATATCGAAAAAGAAGCACCTTTACCTGAATATTTCGAAGCGTTAATAGAAAAGTTAAGAAAAATAGAAGATAAAAAATAATTGTAATAATACTAGTTTAATTTCAGATATACTTTGACAATATACTAGAAAAACGATATTATAGTTTTAACAATTAAATCGTCTTTAACAGACAGTCCTGAGAGGCTGAGAAGACATATATGTGCGTGTGGACCTTTTTAAAGGTACCAGTATATACTCATGTCTTCTTAAAGACATGAGTATTTTTTTGTGGAAGGAGATTGAATATGGCTGAAAGAATGATTATGGATGATGCAGCAATCAATCGTGCTTTGACGAGAATGTCACATGAGATTTTAGAGAAAAACAAAGGCACGAAAGATATTGTATTATTAGGTGTGAAAACTAGAGGCGTACACTTAGCAAATAGAATTGAAAAGAAAATCAAATCTATAGAAGATGTACAAGTGCCAACTGGCGAGATTGATGTCACACATTACCGAGATGATGTAGAACATAGTCAAATTAAAGTGAAATCATTTGATATCGAAGTAGATATTAATGATAAACATGTTATTATCGTCGATGACGTGTTATACACAGGTCGCACTGTTAGAGCTTCACTTGATGCTATATTAGACCATGCACGACCACGAAAAATCAGCTTAGCTACATTGGTAGATAGAGGTCATAGAGAGTTGCCTATTAGAGCAGATTACGTTGGTAAAAACGTACCAACTGCATCTAACGAATCAATAGTAGTAGAACTAGAAGAAATTGACGATAAAACAGCAGTAACATTAAATTAAATAATTCCTTTTAAATCAGTACGAGATACTGGCAAAGGAGCGTTTTTGTAACAGTCTACCTGTATATATTTGTATAGGTATAACTGTATACATAGATCCCTTTGCATATCTTGTAAAGGGATCTTTTTTTGAATAGGAGAATGGAAAATGACACACAACGAAGAAATGTTTGAACGCACGGTTGAACCTATTTTAGATGTAAATGAGAAACCAAAACCTTCTCAATGGTTTTTCTTAAGTTCACAGCACTTATTTGCAATGTTTGGAGCAACAGTATTAGTACCTTTCTTAACAGGATTACCTGTTTCAGCAGCGTTAATCGCTTCGGGGCTTGGAACATTACTTTATATTCTAATTACTAAAGGAAAAATACCCGCATACTTAGGATCAAGTTTCGCGTTCATCACACCGATTATAGTTGGTCTTAAATCACACGACCTAGGCGAAATGTTAGTGGCTTTGTTCATGAGTGGTGTCCTTTATGTAATCATCGGATTGATTATAAGGCTTACAGGCACAGATTGGTTGCTGAATTTATTACCACCTGTCGTAGTAGGACCAGTAATTATGGTTATAGGACTTGGTTTAGCGCCAGTTGCTGTCAACATGGCAATGTACACTGATTCAAACGCAATGACTGGATACAGCGGTGTTTATATTACAGTGGCACTGATTACACTGATTACAACAATAATTGTTTCAGTATTCTTTAAAGGATTTTTATCAATCATACCAGTATTGATAGGTATTATTGTAGGTTACATTTCATCATTACTATACGGCATTGTTGATTTAGAACCTATAGCAAAAGCGAAATGGTTACAATTACCAGACATATACATGCCTTTTCATGATTACACACCTTCATTACAGTGGGGATTAATATTAATCATGTTACCGATTGTATTTGTAACGGTAAGTGAACATATTGGGCATCAAATCGTTATTAATAAAATTGTCGGTAAAAACTTTTTCAAAGAGCCAGGTTTACATCGATCATTAATCGGTGATGGCGTGTCAACTATGATGTCTTCTATTATAGGTGGACCTCCAAGTACAACATACGGAGAAAATATAGGTGTACTAGCAATTACAAAAATTTATAGTATATGGGTTATAGGAGGTGCAGCAGTCCTCGCACTTATTTTAGGCTTTGTTGGAAAGTTTACAGCTATGATTTCCACTATACCGACACCAGTCATGGGCGGTGTATCGATACTGTTATTCGGAATTATAGCTTCAAGTGGATTGAGGATGTTGGTAGAAAACAAAATTGACTTTGGTAACAATAGAAATTTAATTATAGCATCAGTAATTTTAGTACTAGGAATCGGAAAAGCACATCTAGATTTTACAGGTATCGGTATTCATTTGAATATTGAAGGGATGGCATTAGCAGCAACAGTTGGTATTTTACTGAATCTCATTTTACCCAAGAAAATAAAATAATTCTAGGAGGCGTTACCCTTGAAAAACATATTATCTATGGCTGATTTAACAAAAGACGAAATATTAAACATTATTCACAAAGCGCAGGATCTAAAAGAACAAGGTATAAGTTCAATTGATAGAAAAGCAACTGTAGCAAATTTATTCTTTGAAAATTCTACAAGAACGAAATGTAGTTTCGAAATGGCTGAAAGAAAATTAGGATTAGACATTTTACCATTTGAAACAAATACTTCATCTGTTCAGAAGGGTGAAACGCTATATGACACGTGTAAAACTCTCGAATCTATAGGAGTTGAAGCGCTGATCATCAGACATAGTGAAAATGAATATTATGAACCTTTAAAATCACTTAATATACCTGTTATTAATGGAGGAGATGGAAGT
This sequence comes from Mammaliicoccus sp. JADD-157, assembly GCF_049310805.1. Classification (NCBI taxonomy): domain Bacteria; kingdom Bacillati; phylum Bacillota; class Bacilli; order Caryophanales; family Staphylococcaceae; genus Mammaliicoccus; species Mammaliicoccus sp. JADD-157. Next base: position 924,720 of record NZ_JBMOVZ010000001.1, read on the forward strand.
GGACAACACCCAACTCAATCTTTACTGGATATTATGACGATTTATGAAGAGTATGGTTATTTTAGCGGGTTAAAAGTTTTAATTTCAGGAGATATTAAAAATTCAAGAGTAGCAAGAAGTAACGCTGACGCTTTAACAAAATTAGGTGCAGAAGTCATGTTCTCAGCTCCAGACCAATGGAAAGAACAGATTTCTGATATTCCTTATGTAAATATTGATGATGTTATTAATGAAATTGATGTGTGCATGTTGTTAAGAGTACAAAATGAAAGACATGATAAAGGTCAATCTTATAGCAAGTCTGAATATCATGTTGGTTATGGCCTTACAAAAGAAAGATACGAACAACTGAAAGATAGTGCAATTGTAATGCATCCTGCTCCAGTAAATCGAGGGGTCGAAATTGATACAAATTTAGTTGAAAGTCCAAAATCTCGCATTTTTAGACAAATGGAAAATGGTGTTTTCGTGAGAATGGCATGTATTCAAGAAGTACTTAATCATAAGGAGGAAAAAGTAAAATGTCACTTATAATCAAAAATGGAAAAATCTTATCTCAAGGTGAACTTGTGAAGAAAGATATACAAATAGAAGATGGTAAGATCAAAAGTATCGCTGATTCAATAGAAGAAGGAAATTTGAAAGTGATTGATGCTAAAGGACATTTTATTTCGCCAGGTTTTGTTGATGTCCATGTTCATTTAAGAGAACCAGGTGGAGAGCATAAAGAAACAATTGAAACAGGAACTAAAGCAGCGGCAAGAGGTGGTTTTACAACTGTATGTCCAATGCCTAACACTAAACCTGTTCCGGATTCAGTTGAAAATCTAGAAAAAATACATGACATTATAAATAAACATGCTGCTGTAAGAGTATTACCATACGCATCTATTACTGTGAGACAAGCAGGTAAAGAGCACGTAGATTTTAAAGCTTTAAAAGAAACAGGCATGTTCCAATTTACTGATGATGGTGTAGGGGTACAAACAGCTTCAATGATGTATGAAGCAATGATAGAAGCTGCTAAAATCGATAAAGCAATTGTTGCGCATTGTGAAGACAATTCACTTATTTACGGTGGAGCAATGCATGAAGGAAAACGAAGTAACGAACTTAACATACCAGGCATACCTTCAATATGTGAAGCTGTCCAAATTGCCAGAGATGTGTTATTAGCTGAAGCTGCTAATTGTCATTATCATGTGTGTCACGTTTCGACTAAAGAAAGTGTAAGAGTAATAAGAGATGCTAAAAAAGCTGGAATTAAGGTGACTGCAGAAGTAACACCACATCATTTATTGTTAACTGAAGACGATGTACCTGGAGACGACGCAATATACAAAATGAATCCACCATTAAGAGCAAAAGAAGACAGAGATGCTTTAATTGAAGGACTTATTGATGGAACGATTGATTGTATAGCAACAGATCACGCTCCGCATGCCAAAGAAGAAAAAGAAGCTTCTATGGTTGATGCACCATTTGGAATTGTAGGAAGCGAAACTGCTTTCCAATTGTTATATACACATTTTGTTAAAACAGGAAAATTCACTCTAGAACAACTTGTTTCTTATTTAACAATAAAACCATCTGAAACATTCGATTTACCTTATGGACGACTTGAAGAAGGTGGCTATGCTGACCTTACGATAATAGATTTAGAAACAGAAAGACCAATTAAAGCTGAAGAATTTGCTTCTAAAAGTAGCAATACACCATTTATCGATGAAGTTGTATCAGGATACCCAATCATGACAATTTATGACGGTGAAATAGTTTATGAGGAGGCAGTAAAAAATGCGTAATAGAAGATACTTAGTTCTTGAAGATGGCACCATTTATAAAGGGTTTAAGTTAGGCTCAGATGAATTAACAATAGGAGAAATTGTATTCAATACAGCTATGACAGGTTATCAAGAAACGATTTCAGATCCATCATATACAGGTCAAATTATTACATTCACATATCCACTTATTGGGAATTATGGTTTTAACCGAGACGATTTTGAATCATTAACACTGACTTTAAATGGTGTAGTTGTTCGTGAAGCATGTCAAGAACCGAGTAACTTCAGATCTAGTAAAACACTAGATGAAACTTTGAAATTTTATAATATTCCAGGTATTTCCGGTGTTGACACAAGAAGTTTAACTAGAAAAATTAGAAACCACGGCGTTTTTAAAGCTGGTTTTACAGATAATGAAAACGAAATTGAAACAGTTATTCACAGATTGAAAAATGATACGTTAAGAACTGATGAAGTTGAACAAGTATCATCTATTAGACCGTATATTTCAACAGGAGACGGGTATAAAGTAGTACTGATTGACTATGGTAAAAAAGAAAATATTGTACGTGAATTAAATAGAAGAGGCTGTGATGTGACAGTTGTACCATATCAAACATCTGTAGAAGAAATATTAAATATTGCCCCTGATGGCGTGATGGTTTCTAATGGTCCAGGTAATCCAGAGAATGTTAAAGAAACGCTAGATACGATTCAATCAATTATAGGAAAAATACCATTCTTTGGTATATGTTTAGGACATCAATTATTTGCAATATCACAAGGTGCAACTTCGTACAAAATGAAATTTGGTCATAGAGGTGCTAACCATCCTGTTATGAACTTAAGTACTGGAAAAGTTGATTTAACAAGTCAAAATCACGGCTACGCTATAGAAGAAGAATCAATCAAAAATACAAAATTAGAAATTACACATATCGCATTAAATGATCGTTCAATAGAAGGTCTGAAGCATAAAGAGTATCCAGCTTTCTCTGTACAGTATCATCCGGAAGCTTCTCCAGGACCACATGATTCAAATTATTTATTCGATGAATTTATTGAAATGATTCAATTACATAAAGAGAAGGAGCGTAATATTAATGCCTAAACAAACAGATATAAAATCCATCTTAGTTATCGGTTCAGGTCCAATCATTATAGGACAAGCAGCTGAATTTGATTATGCAGGTACACAAGCTTGCCTAGCTCTAAAAGAAGAAGGTTATAAAGTCATACTTGTTAACTCTAACCCAGCCACGATTATGACTGATACAGAAATTGCAGATACAGTATACATCGAACCTTTAACATTGGATTTTGTTAGTAGAATTATAAGAAAAGAACAACCAGATGCACTATTACCAACATTAGGCGGTCAAACAGGTTTAAATATGGCAATTGAATTACATGAAAATGGTGTACTTGAAGAAAATAATGTTCGTTTGTTAGGTACGCAATTATCTTCCATCGCTCAAGCAGAAGACCGTGATTTATTCCGTAGTTTAATGAATGAATTAAATGAGCCAGTACCGGAAAGTGATATTGTAAATGATTTAGACGCCGCCGTCCAATTTGCGAATAAAGTAGGTTATCCTTTAATTGTTCGCCCAGCTTTTACGATGGGTGGAACAGGTGGCGGAATTTGTAATGATGAGACTGAATTAAGAGAAGTTGTTCAGAACGGTTTAAAATATAGTCCTGTAACTCAATGTTTAATTGAAAAATCAATAGCTGGATATAAAGAAATTGAATATGAAGTAATGCGAGATAAAAATGATAATGCCATTGTTGTGTGTAACATGGAAAATATTGACCCTGTTGGTATACATACTGGAGATTCAATCGTGGTGGCACCAAGCCAAACATTATCAGATGTTGAGTACCAAATGTTAAGAGATGTTTCATTAAAAATTATTAGAGCTTTAAAAATAGAAGGTGGATGTAATGTACAATTAGCACTTGATCCACATTCTTTAAATTATTATATCATCGAGGTTAATCCACGTGTATCTAGATCCTCTGCTTTAGCTTCAAAAGCAACGGGGTATCCGATCGCTAAATTAGCAGCTAAAATTGCAGTTGGTATGACATTAGATGAAATGCTGAACCCTGTTACAGGCACGTCATATGCAGCATTTGAGCCTGCTTTAGACTATGTTGTTTCTAAAATACCTAGATTTCCTTTTGATAAGTTCGACAAAGGTGAAAGACATTTAGGTACACAGATGAAAGCAACTGGAGAAGTTATGGCTATTGGAAGAACTTATGAAGAATCGCTTTTAAAAGCAATTCGCTCATTAGAATATGGCGTACATCATTTAGGATTACCTAATGGAGATGAATTTGAACTAAACTTCATAGAAGAAAGAATTAAAGCACAAGATGATGAAAGACTTTTCTTCATTGGAGAAGCAATTAGAAGAGGAACATCGTTAGAAAGAATTCATGAACTAACTGAAATTGACTACTTTTTCTTAAATAAATTTAAACACATTATTGAGATAGAACATGAACTTAAAGAAAATAAAGGGAATTTAGAATGTTTAATGTGGGCTAAACAGTATGGATTTAGTGACAAAGTGATTGCGCATAGATGGGAACAATCTGAACGTGAAATTTATGATTTAAGGCAACAACATCAAATCAATCCAGTTTATAAAACTGTCGATACGTGTGCAGCTGAGTTTGAATCAGAAACACCATATTTTTATGGCACTTATGAAGAAGAAAATGAATCAATAGTATCGGAGAAGGAAAAAATTATCGTTCTAGGTTCTGGTCCAATAAGAATCGGCCAAGGAGTAGAATTCGATTATGCAACAGTTCATGCAGTATGGGCGATACAAGAAGCTGGATATGAGGCAATAATCATAAATAATAACCCAGAAACTGTTTCGACTGATTTCTCAATTTCAGACAAACTATATTTTGAACCTTTAACAGAAGAAGATGTTATGAGTATTATTAATCATGAAGAACCAATTGGAGTAGTTGTTCAATTCGGAGGTCAAACTGCGATTAATTTAGCTGATAAACTTTCTGAAAAGGGCATTAAAATACTTGGTACTTCTTTAGAGGACTTAAATAGAGCAGAAGATAGAAAAGAATTCGAAGCTTTATTACAAAAAATAAATGTACCACAACCATTAGGAAAAACTGCAACATCTGTAGAAGAAGCAATAAAAAATGCGAATGAAATTGGTTACCCTGTCGTTGTGAGACCTTCATATGTACTAGGTGGTAGAGCAATGGAAATCGTATACGCTGAAGCGGAACTACGAAATTATATGGAGCAAGCTGTTAAAGCAAGCCCCGAACACCCAGTACTGATAGATAGATATTTAACAGGTAAAGAAATAGAAGTAGATGCAATATCAGACGGGGAAACAGTTGTTATACCAGGAATCATGGAACATATTGAAAGAGCTGGCGTTCACTCAGGAGATTCTATAGCAGTTTATCCACCACAAACTTTAACAGATGAAGAAATTAATATGTTAGTAGACTATACGACTAAATTAGCTAAAGGGCTAAACATTATCGGTTTAATCAATATTCAGTTTGTTTTATCTAAAGGTGAAGTCTTCGTACTTGAAGTTAATCCTAGAGCAAGTAGAACTGTGCCATTTTTAAGTAAAATAACGGACATTCCAATGGCTAAGTTAGCTACAAAAGCAATTACAAATATATCTTTAAAAGAACAAGGATATGAAAACGGATTAGTTCCTTACAAAGAAGGCGTGTATGTAAAAGCACCAGTATTCAGTTTTAGTAAATTGAAAAATGTAGATATTACTTTAGGACCTGAAATGAAATCAACAGGTGAAGTAATGGGGAAAGACTTAACGCTAGAAAAAGCATTATATAAAGGTTTAACGGCAAGCGGATTAAAAGTACAAGATCAAGGTACAGCACTGTTTACTGTAAGTGATAAAGATAAAGAAGAAGCTTACATTATTGCAAAACGATTCCATGAAATAGGTTATAGAATTTTTGCAACTGAAGGAACATCAAAATATTTCCAAGAAAAAAATATACCAACTTATACTGTAGGAAAAATTGGTGGAGAACATGATTTGCTATCTGTTATTCAAAAAGGCGAAGTACAATTAGTCGTTAATACAATGACTAAAGGAAAAATTTATGAAAGAGATGGTTTCCAAATTCGTAGAGAATCGGTAGAGAACGGCATTCCTTGTTTAACGTCACTTGATACTGCAAACGCATTAGCAGATGTAATTGACAGTATGACATTTAAAACTGACCAAATGTAGAGGGGGATCACAATGTCTCATTTAATGACAGTTGTATCAAATAATCAAATTGCAGACGCTATTTATGAATTAAAAGTTTATGGTGATATTACGAAAAATATGAAAAAACCTGGCCAATTCGTACACATAAAGGCAGGTATGGGTACTGAACATATGTTAAGAAGGCCTATATCAATTTGTGAAGTGAATCGAGAAGATGAGACTTTCACAATGCTTTTTAGAAAAGAAGGGCAAGGAACTGAAAAAATTTCTAAACTAAAATCAGGAGATTCTATAGATGTTATTGCGCCTTTAGGTAATGGTTTTCCAGTGGAAGAAGCACAAAATACCGCTTTATTAGTAGGTGGCGGTATTGGTGTGCCTCCACTATATGAATTATCTAAACAACTTAATGCAAGAGGAATTAAAACAATTCACGTGTTAGGTTTCCAAAGCGCAAAAGATGCATTTTATGTCGAACAATTCGAATCTTTAGGAGAAACGTATATAAGTACGGTTGACGGAAGTTTAGGTACAAAAGGATTTGTTACAACTGTTATTGAACAATTAGAAACACCTTTCGATATATTTTATAGTTGTGGTCCCAAAGTGATGCTCAAAGCATTAAAAGCACAATTAAGTGATGTTAAAGGTTACATTTCTTTAGAAGAACGCATGGGTTGTGGGATTGGTGCATGTTACGCCTGCGTGTGCCATACTGATGATGATGTAGGTTATGTTAAAGTATGTACAGATGGACCAGTATTCGAAAAAGGAGCCGTTATCATATGAGTAGATTAAATGTAACACTACCAGGTTTAAATTTGAAAAATCCAATAATGCCAGCAAGTGGATGTTTTGCATTTGGTAAAGAATTTAGTCAGTTCTATGACTTATCAGAGCTTGGATCTATTATGATAAAAGCTGCTACTAAAGAAGCAAGATATGGGAACGAAACACCTCGTGTTGCCGAAACTGCTAGCGGAATGATAAATGCTATTGGATTACAAAATCCAGGGGTTCATCATATTATTGAACATGAGCTAAAATATTTAGAGCAATTTGATGTACCAATTATTGCTAACGTAGCTGGTTCAACAGAAGAAGAATATGTATATGTAGCAGAACACATTTCAAAATCACCTAACGTACATGCATTAGAATTAAATATTTCATGCCCAAACGTTAAAGAAGGTGGCATACAATTCGGAACAGTACCAGAAGTAGCAAGTGATTTAACAAAAAAGGTGAAAGAAGTATCTTCTGTTCCAGTGTATGTTAAACTATCTCCTAATGTTACGAACATTGTTGAAATGGCTAAAGCAATCGCTCAATATGCAGACGGAATCACGATGATTAACACTTTAGTTGGTCTACGTGTTGATGAAAAAACAGGAAAGCCGATAATAAGTAACATTGTTGGTGGTTTAAGCGGGCCAGCAATTAAACCTGTAGCTTTAAGAATGGTTTATGAAGTTAGTCAAAATATTGATATTCCGATCATTGCAATGGGTGGCGTTAGAACTGCTCAAGATGTAATCGACTATATATCAGTAGGTGCAGATGCAGTAGCAGTAGGAACAGCTAATTTTGAAAATCCTACAGTATGTAAAGAAATTATTGATGAATTACCAAGTTTATTAGATAAATTAGGGGTACAACATATTCACGAACTTAAAGGTAGAACATATAGACAAGAAGGAGTTGTAAAATAAATGAAAGATACACCAATTATTGCATTGGATTTTGCAACGCTGAAAGAAGTAGAAAATTTTTTAGATTTATTTGATGAACCACTATTTGTGAAAATTGGAATGGAACTATTTTTACAAAATGGTCCTGATACAATTAAAGCAATTAAGGATAGAGGACACGACATATTTTTAGATTTAAAGCTACATGATATACCAAATACTGTACAAAGTGCATTGGCGGGATTAGGAAAATTTAATATAGATCTTATTAATGTGCATGCAGCAGGTGGCATAGAAATGATGAAATCTGGTTTAAAAGGCCTGAAATCTACGAATCCTAACGCAAAATTAATAGCTGTAACGCAACTTACTTCTACTACTGAAGAACAAATGCAGAAAGAACAAAATATCCAAACATCTATAGAAGACTCAGTTGTTCATTATGCTAAAAATACTAAAGATGCTGGTTTAGATGGGGTCGTATGTTCACCATTAGAATCTAAAATATTAAAAGAAACTCTTGGTAAAGAATTCTTGAAAGTAACACCGGGAATACGATTAGAAACGGATAAAACGCATGATCAACAACGTGTTACAACTCCAGAAGAAGCGAAAAATCTTGGTTCAACACATATTGTTGTAGGCCGTTCAATTACACAACATACGAATCCAGTGGAAAGATATCACGAAATATTACAAAGATGGAAAGGATAATGAACATGACTTCAAATATTGCACAATCATTATTAAAGATAAAGGCGGTTACACTTTCACCAGAGGATCCTTATACTTGGAGTTCAGGCATTAAATCGCCAATATACTGTGATAACAGAGTCACGTTAGCTTACCCTGAAATAAGAGAAGACATTTATAAAAGTTTAATTAATTTAATAAAAGAACATGCTAATGAAGTAGAAATTATTTCAGGGACTGCAACAGCTGGCATACCTCATGCTGCATTTATCGCCGATGATCTGAAGCTACCTATGAGTTATGTAAGATCAAAAAGCAAAGGGCATGGTAAAGGTAATCAAATTGAAGGTGCTTCAAGCAAAGGAAAAAAAGTTGTTGTCATTGAAGATTTAATTTCTACAGGTGGTTCTTCAATCAATGCAGTAGAAGCATTATTAGAAGATGGCGCTGAAGTTTTAGGTGTATTCGCAATATTTACATATGGTATTTCCAAAGCAGAAGAAGCATTTAACAAAATTAATGTTCCATTTTACACTTTATCAAACTATGATGAACTTGTAACTGTGGCAGAAAAAGAAGGATTTATAGAAAATAAAGATATTAAAACTTTAAAAGAATGGAAAGATACTTTATAATGAACTCATATAAAGGGGGCCGTATTTTATGGAAAGTGAACATCGTTTAACTGCTGAAGAAGAACGTGAGCAGATTAAAAAATGGGGACACATTAATGATTTTCTTAAAAAAGATTCTAACAAACCGGCGGACTTTGAGCATTCAAAAGTAAGAGACGATAATTTTAAAGAAAGAACCGGCTATACAAATAATACAAATGTAGACAGAGATAGAAGATATGATTTAGACGATAAAAACATTTTCAAAAGTATAAAAAAAGAACTAGAGAAGAACGGATTCTTTAATACAAAAGAACAAAACAATTAAAAAATTTAAATTATAGCTATTTCTGAGGCTGGGGCATATATACATGCCCCAGCCTCGATTCATTATAATGGCAGTAGCTGACTGGTTTGAAAATCCACTTATATCAAGCTTTTTCAACCCCAGTCATTCTTGCCGAGGTGGGACTACGAAATCTTTTTAATAAAATGAGATTTCTGGCCCACTCTTTTTTATAAATATATATATAATTTTATACTTCCGTATATATAAAAAGCATAAATATTATAATAATTTAATAAAAATAGTATTCTAAAGAAGTAATATTTGTTAAAATGTAAACGAATACAATTTAAGGGGGTAGTAATATATGAAAGAAAAGGGAAATAAACTTACCGATAAGCTTTGGAAAGAAAGTGGAAGAACTAAAGAAATGTTAAAGTTCTTTTCAGCAGATGCATTAAAAGGACAAAAAGAACCAGAACCAAAGTTAAAAGCATATAATACAGCACAGTTAGTAGGATTAATTTTAGGGCCTTTATTATTTTTAATTGTCTTATTATTTGTTAGTCCACCAGGACTCAGCCAAAAAGGGGTTTATGTTATGGCTGTAACACTTTGGATTGCAGTTTGGTGGATTACAGAAGCTATCCCTATTCCGGCAACGAGTTTAATGCCTTTATTCCTATTTCCTTTAGGGGGCGTAATGGATAGCGAAACAGTGTCTAGCGCTTATGGGGATGACATCGTATTCTTATTCTTAGGTGGATTTATTATTGCTATTGCAATGGAAAGATGGAACTTACATACAAGGATTGCACTTGTTATCATTAAAAGTATCGGGACAAGTACAGGGCGAATTTTATTAGGATTTATGATTGCTACTGGTGCTTTATCGATGTTTGTGTCTAATACAGCAGCAGTAATGATCATGATTCCAATTGGTTTAGCTATTATTAAGGAAGCACATGAATTAACAACTGATGATTCTAAAGAACATCATTTATCACAATTTGAAAAATCGCTTGTTTTAGGTATCGGGTATGCCGGTACAATTGGTGGTTTAGGTACTTTAATTGGTACACCACCGTTAATTATTTTAAAAGGACAATATGAGAAAATATTTGGAGAAGAAATTAGTTTTGCCCAATGGATGGTTATGGGTGTACCAGTAGTTATTATTTTATTAGCTATTACATGGGCGTATTTAAACTTTGTGAAATTTAAACACGATATGAAGGAGCTACCAGGCGGTAAAGAAATAATTACAAAAGAATTGAAAGCTTTAGGTAAGACAACTTATGAAGAAAAAATCGTGTTAACATTATTCTGTTTAGCAGCATTTTTATGGGTATCAAGAGAATTTTTACTTTCACAATTTACATTTACAGAGCTTGTTAAAGATGGAACGATTTCAATGTTCGTTGCGGTATTATTATTCTTAGTGCCCGCAAAAAGAAAATTTGCTCGAATTTTAGATTGGTCTATTGCAAAAGACTTACCATGGGGTATTTTATTACTATTTGGTGGAGGTTTAGCTGTAGCATCAGCTATTACAGAAAGTGGTTTAGATAAATGGATGGGTAAACAAATATCCAGCCTTGAAGGTATTAACATCATCTTGATTATCTTTATTGTTACACTGTTCGTACTATTCTTAACTGAGATTACATCGAATACAGCTACAGCAACAATGATATTACCGATTTTAGCGACTATAGCAGTGGGTATACACATACATCCACTTGCGCTGATGATACCAGCGGCTATGGCAGCAAACTGTGCATTTATGTTGCCAGTAGGTACACCACCGAATGCGATAGTATTTGGTACAGATAAAGTATCCATTCGAGAGATGGCGACAACAGGATTCTGGTTAAACTTATTCAGTTGTGTTGTAATCGTGATATTTGTTTGGTTCATGGTGCCATGGTTATTCGGCATCGATTTAATGTCTACTAAATAAAAAGTGCATAAATATTAAAAACTAATTTTATAAATTACAAATGGATTTATAAATAAAAAGCGTCACTCCGTTAATTCAAAATATGACGGAGTGGCGCTTCAGTTTGCTTTTAGCTTATTATTTTATAAAAGTTTTTATAATCAATGTTTATCCTAAGAACAATTTTATGAAGACATAACCTATAATGATGATTGCTAATAAGATGACAACCGGTAATAATAATGACAATGACATAATATCTCTCCTTTGTCTTTAAACCTTATAATGATTATACTCATTATATAAGATAAAAGAAACAATTTAAATACGTTAATGGAGTGAAACCAATGATACCTAAAATAACAACATTTTTAATGTTTAATGGTGAAGCGGAAGAAGCTATTAAATTTTATACATCTATTTTTAAAGATAGTGAAATACTAACTATGGTTAAGTATGACGAAGAAGGGCCAGGTGAACCTGGAACAGTACAACATTCTATATTTAAAATAAACGGTGAAATTTTTATGGCGATTGATCAAAGTAACGGAGTAGATATTGAAATGAACCCAGCAATGTCTTTATATGTTACTTGTGATAATGCTATGGAAATGGAAACCTTGTATTCAGAATTAAAGTCAGGCGGTGCTATTTTAATGCCTAAAACAGAAATACCCCCAACTTTTAGAGAATTCGCATGGGTACAAGATAAATACGGCGTTAATTTCCAATTAGCATTGCCAGAAAATCAATAAAAAATAGCAGTGAATTCTCCACCAACGTGGAATTTTCACTGCTATTTTTATAACTTTATTTTGGTAAATTATTTCTTTAATAATTTCTTTATATCATCATAGTCAGTTGTAACATATAGCGTCGATTGATGATCATAAGTTACAAATCCTGGCTTTGCTCCGCTTGGTTTGTGTACTTTTTTAATTTCAGTATAGTCTACAGGTATTTGACCTGATTGACTTGCTTTTGAATAATATCCTGCAATCATTGCCGCTTCATTTATCGTTGTTTCTGTAGGCTCTGTATCTTGTATAACAACATGTGAACCTGGAATATCTTTAGTATGGAACCAAAGTTGGTTCTTTCTTGCGATACGATGTGTAAGATAATCGTTTTGTTTATTATTTTTACCTAATAATATTGTTTGACCATCAGATGATTCAAACGTTGTTAAAGTAATTTTATTAGATTTTTTCTTTTTATTATTTTTACGTCTTTTTACAAATCCTTGTTCTTCTAACTCTTCTCTAATATCATCAATATCTTCAACAGAAATATGTTTAAGTTGTTGTTCCAATGACTCGAAATATAGAATGTTAGATTGAGTAAGTTTAATTTGTTTTTCTAATTCTATTTCACGCGTTTTTAAACGGTTATATTGTTTATAATAATATTGTGCGTTCATAGAAGGTGATTTAGTTGGATCTAAAGGAATAGTAATAGGCTCGTTATTGTAATAATTAATTGTTTCTAACGATTCATCACCTTGTTTTATTTGATACATATTTGCTGTAATCAATTCACCATATAATTGTTGTATATCTTTAGTACTTGCTGCTTCTTGTTCGTTAATAAGTTTTTCTAACTTATGCTTATTCTTCTGTAAATGTTGGTCAACAATTTTAACTAAGTCTAATGCACGTTGTTTTACACGTTCTCGTTCTCCACGAGATTCATAAAAACGGTCTAAACATTCATGCAATGTGTTAAAACTTGTATAGTCTTGTCCATAAGAATGTAGAGGCATAAAATAGAAAACTTCTTTACCAGTTGAGTGGTTGTTATATATGACTGGCTTAGGTTCTTCCTTTACTTCGTTAATCACTTCATCGAATGCTTCTACAAGCGTACTTTGGTTCATGAACGGTCTTCTAGATACAATTTCTTTTGTGATAAGTGGACTAAATCCTTCGAATTGTTGAAGTAATTGTCTATCAATTTTACCAGAATTAAAATCAATATATTTATTAATATCGTCTACTTCAAAAGGATTCATTTTCTTAGTTGTAGGTGGATATTCATATTTAAAACCTGGCATAATCGTACGAGCAGTATTTGTATTTGGTGTATGATGTTTAAACCCATCTATAATTTTACGTTCACCATCTACTAAAATAATATTGCTATGTCTTCCCATTATTTCTAAAATGAGGGTACGTTTTCTTAAGTCACCAATTTCATCTCTTGAATGAATATCGATTTCAACTAATCTATCATTTCCAATTTGCGTTATCGCTTGTATGATACCACCATCGAGATGTTTTCTTAAAACTCTTAAGAACATCGGTGGATCAAAAGGATTCTCTAGTTTTTCTTCAGTAAGATGAAATCTACTAAAATTAGCATGCGTAGATAATAATAGATGATTATTCTTTCTTTCACTACGAATTGTTAAAATAATAGTGTCGTTACTTGGTTCTGTTATTTTATGAATTCGCCCAGTTACGAGCGATTGTATATCTTCTACTATCTTTCTTGTAAATAAGCCATCAAAAGCCATTTGCATTCACACCTTTTTAAAAAGTCAATTTATTGTAACATGTAAGGGATTAAATGAGTATATTTCTGTTTAAAGTTTACAACCTCTCTAGCCATACAGAATTGAAGTATGGTAAGATATAAAAAACAAAATGATGATAAATCGTTAGTATTCATTAGGAAAGGTCGTTTGACATGAACATAGAAAAAGGGTTACTGATTGTTCTCTCAGGTCCGTCTGGTGTCGGAAAAGGAACAGTAAGAAAATCAATCTTTGATGATCCTAGTACCGATTTTAAATATTCTATCTCAATGACTACAAGGAATATGCGTCCAGGTGAAACTGATGGCGTAGATTATTTCTTTAAATCAAGAGAAGAATTTGAAGCTTTAATTGCCGATGATCAATTTATAGAGTATGCTGAATATGTAGGTAATTATTATGGTACACCTGTACAATATGTAAGGGATACAATGGATAACGGATATGATGTATTTTTAGAAATTGAAGTGGAAGGCGCTAAACAAGTTAGAAAGAAGTTTCCTGAAGCTTTATTTATATTCTTAGCTCCACCAAGTTTAGAGCATTTAAAAGAAAGACTTGTTGGTAGAGGCACAGAATCGAATGAAATTATTCAAAATCGTATTACTGAAGCCCGTAAAGAAGTAGAAATGATGAATCTTTACGATTATGTTGTCGTGAACGACGAAGTAGAATTAGCGAAAGCACGTATTCAATCAATTGTTGAAGCTGAACATTTGAAAAGAGAACGTGTAGAAGCTAGATATAGAAAAATGATATTGGAGGCCAAAAAATAATGTTATATCCAGCACAAAATGAACTTAAAGATAGTATTAACTCTAAATATTTAATTGTAACAACAGCTGCTAAGAGAGCACGTGAACTTCAAGAATATCCTGATAGTTTATTATTAGATGAGTATCGTTCTCTTAAAAATGTAGGACAAGCACTTGAAGAGATTGCAGCTCATAAAGTACAAGCTAAACTACAAGATTAATATCTCCATAATATCAGCAGGCTGGGACATTATCATGTCTCAGCCTTGTTTATTATATAGACAGTAGCTGATTGGACTGGAAATGCGCTTATAACATACTTTTTTCAATTTAATATATAGATTGAATTCATGACAGTATAAATTAAAGAATGTATAATAAGTGTTAATAATAATTGTAATTTGGAGGCGTACACAAATGAAGAATATACTTCTAGCTGTTACTGGTGGCATAGCTGCCTATAAAGCGATTGATTTAACAAGTAAATTAACACAAAACGGATACGTAGTGAGAGTGATGTTAACTGAAAATGCCCAACAATTTGTTACTCCTCTAGCTTTCCAAGCAATCAGCCGTAATCATGTTTATACAGATACTTTTGACGAAAAAGATGTTAGTGAAATACAACATATCACTATAGCAGATTGGGCTGATGCTGTTATTGTTGCGCCTGCTACTGCAAATACTATTAGTAAGTTGGCAAATGGGTTAGCAGATAATATGGTCACATCTACATTACTAGCGACTACAGCGCCTGTATTTATCGCACCAGCGATGAATGTTCATATGTTGGAACATCCTTCTATAGTAGCGAACATGGCTAAATTAAGAGAGTATGGTTATAAATTTATTGCACCTGGAGAAGGATATTTAGCATGTGGTTATGTAGCCAAAGGAAGAATGGAAGAACCGATTACAATATTAACGATTATTGATGATTATTTTAAAGAAAATTTAAATCTTCAAACTTTTTCATTACAAGGCAAAAAAGTTTTGATAACTGCAGGTCCGACTATAGAAAAAGTTGACGCAGTAAGATACTTTACAAATCGCTCTAGTGGAAAGATGGGTTATGCACTGGCTGAAGCAGCAAGAGACCTAGGTGCCGAAGTTATATTAGTAAGTGGAGAAACTCAATTGACTCAGCCAAAAGGTGTTGAATACGTCCAAATTACAAGTGCGGAAGATATGTTTCAAGCTGTGAAACAGTATAAAGATAATATGGATATGATTATTAAAGCAGCAGCTGTAGCTGATTATACCCCGGTTGAAACATCAGATAAGAAAATGAAAAAGCAAGATGGTGACCTTGAATTAGTCTTTAAACGAACGACAGATATTTTAAAATATTTAGGTGAACATAAACAAAATCAATATTTAGTTGGTTTTGCAGCAGAAACCGACAATGTAGAAAAATATGCTATGGGTAAATTAAAAAAGAAAAATGCTGATGTGATTATTTCTAATCATGTTGCAAATCAGGAAATTGGATTTAAATCTTCTGATAACGAAGTTGAAATGTTCTTTGCTAATGGAGATAGAGTACCATTTAAGAAAGAATCTAAACAAAAAATAGCATTTAAAATTTTAAACGAAATTGCAAGTAGGTGGAATTCTTGATAGCTCATGTAGTAGTAGATATTCCTTCTAAAAATGTAGACAAAATGTTCGATTACAAAATACCACAAGACATTGAAGAAATCGTTAAAGTTGGAGTTCGTGTAGAAGTGCCTTTTGGATCAAGAAAAATCCAAGGCTTTGTTATCGACATTAGTGAACATTTATCTAGTGATATAGATGCCTCTAAATTAAAATCAATAATAAGAGTTAAAGATTTTAAACCAGAACTTACATCTGAATTGATTAAGTTGAGTGAATGGATGGCGAATTTTCATTTAGTTAAACGTATATCCGCTCTTGAAATCATGTTGCCTAGCGCCGTAAAAGCAAAATACCAAAAAATTTATCAAGTAAATGACCCAGAACCTTTACCAGCAGAATTGCTAAATACCTTCAATAAAGAAGGTATTTTAACTTTTGATCAAGCTCAGAAATTGCAAATCGTTTCAGAACTTGAACATTTTGTAGATAAAAATATATTGTCTAAAGATACAATTGTAGGTCAACAATTAACACGTAAGTATGCAACATGTGTAAGGATTATACCGACTGATAGATTAGATGAAATATTGGAAGCTATTAGTAAAAAAGAAAAACAATTAGATGTGTTGAATTATTTAATAGAGCATCGTCATGAAGATGTATTGTTAAAAACGTTAAAAGAAGAAGGGTTTTCAAATTCTAGTATTCAAACACTTGTGAAAAATCAAGTGTTAGAAAAATATGAAGCGGTCGTTAATCGTGATCCGTATGAGAACAGAATATTCGAAAAAGAAAATAATAAAGAACTTACTGAAGCACAGCAATCAGCTTTCGAAAATATAGATAAATCAGTTTCAAATGAAGAATCAAAGACATTTCTATTACACGGTGTCACAGGTTCAGGTAAAACTGAAGTGTATTTACAAACGATAGAAAACGTCCTTAATCGAGGTGAACAAGCAATAATGCTTGTTCCTGAAATTGCATTGACGCCACAAATGGTTAATAGATTCAAAGCGAGATTTGGTGATGAAGTTGCAGTTCTTCATTCAGGCTTATCAAAAGGCGAAAAGTATGATGAGTGGCAAAAAATTAGAGATGGTAAGGCGAGCGTTTCAGTCGGTGCTAGATCAAGTGTCTTTGCACCATTTGAAAATTTAGGTCTTATTATAATTGACGAAGAACATGAATCGACATATAAACAAGAAGATTATCCAAGATATCATGCCCGTGAAATTGCCATATGGAGAAGTGAATATCATAATTGTCCTGTTGTGCTAGGCTCAGCAACGCCAAGTTTAGAAACATTTGCACGCGCAGAAAAAGGTGTTTATCATTATTTAGGATTACCAGACAGAGTGAATTTGCAAAAAATGCCTGAAATAGCGTTAGTGGATATGAGAGAAGAACTTCAAGCAGGGAACCGTTCAATGTTCTCTGAACCATTAACAAGAGCGATTCAAGATAGAATCAATAAAAATGAACAAATCGTATTGTTCTTAAACAGAAGAGGTCATTCGTCATTTGTATTATGTAGAGATTGTGGACATGTACCGCAATGTCCAAATTGTGATATTTCATTAACTTATCATAAAACAACAGATGATTTAAAATGTCATTATTGCGGATATAGTGAACCGATGCCACCGACTTGTCCAAGTTGTGGTAGTGAACATATTAGACAAATGGGTGTGGGTACACAAAAGGTTGAAGAACTTATATATGAAACATTCGATGATGCCAAAGTTATTCGAATGGACGTAGATACTACGTCTAAAAAAGGCGCCCATGAGCGACTGTTAAATGCATTTGGAAATCAAGAAGCAAATATATTATTAGGAACACAGATGATTGCTAAAGGATTAGATTTTGAAAATATAACATTAGTCGGAGTGCTAAATGCAGATACAATGTTGAACTTGCCTGATT
Source organism: Mammaliicoccus sp. JADD-157 (assembly GCF_049310805.1). Classification (NCBI taxonomy): domain Bacteria; kingdom Bacillati; phylum Bacillota; class Bacilli; order Caryophanales; family Staphylococcaceae; genus Mammaliicoccus; species Mammaliicoccus sp. JADD-157. The sequence goes on from NZ_JBMOVZ010000001.1 coordinate 942,814, forward strand.
TTAGATCAAGCGAAAAAACATTCCAGCTCTTAACACAAGTAGCAGGGCGTGCAGGAAGACATGAGAAGACTGGAGAAGTAATGATACAAACGTATAATCCAGAACATTACGCTATTCTAGACGTAACTAAAAATGATTACTTATCTTTTTATGAAAAAGAAATGAAATTCAGACAAGTAGGAAGATATCCACCATATTACTTCCTTGTTAACTTGACCATTAGTCATTTCGATAAAAGAAAAGTATTAAAAGCATCGAAACATATACATGATATTTTAGTACAACATGTGACGCCACAATCATTTGTGTTGGGTCCTTCACCAAGTCCGTTATCACGTATTAACAACCAACATAGATTCCAAATACTTATTAAATTTAAAAGCGAACCAGGGCTACTTACAGCACTGCAATACTTAGATGACTACTATCACGAACAATACATGAAAGATAAACTATCATTAGAGATTGATATAAATCCGCAAATGATGATGTAGAATTTTTCTATAAATGCTTTTATATCAGTGACTGTAGGTGTTTAATCGCCTTGCTACAAACTAGCAAGGGCAATTAAAGGGCAGAATCAGACGTTTTTCGTTAAGATGGTATACTTTCTAATTTTTCAACGAGTAACTTATCCATCTTTTCTGTAACGTGTGTATACACTTTTATTGTTGTTTTTTCATCGGTATGTCCTACACGTTTCATTATTGCTTTTAATGAAATATTCATTTCAACGAGTAAACTTATATGAGTGTGTCTAAAACAAGCTTATATGTATAGGTTAGTGAGTAAAGGTAGGGGCTTTGATAATCCTTATGGGTTACCTATTGCATAGCCCATATAAAACCTTGTGAATTGTTGGGAAATCCTAACGTAAAGTCGAGAGCAATCAGCAGCGAAGCATACAAGGTAGCATGTAGGAACGTTCAACAACTAAGTATAGCCAATTGATGGACAGCGCAAGACAGTTAAATACTGATGATATAGTCTAGTCTTATGTGAGAGCGAAAGGTTTCTGCTCATAGAAACCATTTAATGTTATACAAGCGAAATCAGAAACGCTTTCAGGGAAAAGCATTAAATATAATAATACGGGCAATGTTTTGATTTGGTTAACTTTTATTGGAACTATTTAACCGGTGGTCAATTATACGGATTATATGCTAAAGATACACCATTCAAAAATAACTTTAATGGATTAGCAACAGTGTATGAGAATGTACCTTTATTTTTACCACAAACGGCGATACTATTGTTTGGAATGTTAACTGAGGAGAAGGTGTAGGTCATGTAGCTATTGTTCAATCTGCAAATATTAATACTTTTGTTTCATTAGCTTAGAATTATTGGGATGGTGGAGCAAATAAAACAGAAGTGGCACAATCAGAGGCATTATACAACACGAAATGATTTACTCAATGCTAACGTATCTTAGAGTGAAAATATCAACTATCGCTCAATAGAATTGTGCTTTATTATTAGCAAGAAAGATATGAATTATATTAAAAAGTAATCTTCAACATTTCACTAAAAAACTTGCGAAGGTATTCACGGCAAATCTATTGGTGGAACTCCAACTGAAAAGAGCAAAAAGATTACTCGGAAATAACCAGGGTGATTTACAGCAAACACACTGATTAAAGTACGTAAGAACCCTGGACTAAAAGGTAAACAAGTACCAAAGTCTGACTGGATTCAAGCAGGTCAATGGGTAGACTTTATCTCTGTTACTAAGAAAGATGTATATTGGTGGGTTCGCTTTAAATACCCTACTAATCCAAGTGCTGGTTACTTCTATTGTGCAGTATGTAAAATAACGGATCAAGAAGAAAAGATTAATAAAGAGAAATATTAGGGCAAGATCAAATGGAAGAAATAACTTTGTTACTTGTGACAGTTAATTTTATAGACATGTTTTAAAATTGGTTATAGAGGCTATTCTACTAAGGTAGGGTAGCCCTTTTTTGCTTTGTTTTAAGTATTAAAGTGCAATTATAATTCAACTAATGTTCAACTTTTAAACAACAATTATTGTACTATACGCAATTTATGTGTTAATATTTAGATGTAATAGAAATAGCCATCAGGTCTTTAGCCGAGACTGATGACTATAGAGTAAAGGCTCACACTTACGCTGTGATTACCAAACGAACCTTTAGATATTGCAAGAAAAACAAAGGTCAAGCTAACTGTATTTAGTCGTGTTTATACAGTTGGCTTATTTTTTTTGCTTTCCTTTAATAGCATGATACACTGCAAAAATAATAGTGACGGACATAGTAATCGACCATGATACTACAAGAGTAAAATCAAAATTAATGTTAATATCTATATTCATGCTGCTACCCCTTTCCTTTACCAATTCAAGGCTCGAGAGGTGTCACAAAAAATGTAAGGTTCTTTTACTCAATGATTATTATATCATCTAAAAATCTTCGTAACACTCATAATACCTTAAATTTTTATATAAAATAGGTTTGACTTTATCGATATGTTACCTAGACGTTGATACTTAAACATTTGTAAATTTAAATTTTTTACTTTCATAAATCGAGAATTTTAAAGAATATGCCCATATGGTACTAAGTGATATTCAACATTTTAATAATAAGACCAAAAATTGTAAGTTCTCAGACGCCTCGAGAAATGTTTTTGCCTATGGATTTACCCACTAAATAGCTTAGAAATCGCTCTGAATAAATGGTTAAATTCTCATCTTTATCCAAAAATAAGAACTTAAGTTCTGTTAGAGGGGGAAAAACCCACCATAATTGGTGGGTTATTTTTGTATTATGATGGAATATACTTTTGGCATTCTAAATAATAATCAACCATTTCTTCACTTAACAAGGAATGAGGAATATATATCACTCCGTAATCTAACACCTTCTCATTATCAGATTCGTTTTCCAAAATACGATATGATGCTTTAACCAAATTACTTATATTAGAATCTTTGGGATTAATTGAATTTATAAAGTCTAAAGCATCCTCATAACTTTCGAAACTCAGGTTATCATCTGAGTTTATCTTTATACCTATAAAATCTAATTTACTAAAATTCCAATCTTCTGGTGCTAAAATATAAACTTCCCATTTTTTCTTCATACTAAATCCTCCTAGTTGTATTCGCATCTTTCGATGTTGAGATGATTATATAATAAAAAATGTTCATTGTTACCAAACTGTAATATTTTCACTCTATCTCTATAATACAATCCATGTCTAAATACATAACTTGTTTGTTATCTTCATTAATTACTTGTAGCATGTTCATCATTTTATCAAACTTGTGTATTTCACACTTCAAATCTTTAATATATCCATTATGTCAGTATTTTATAGTAGAAATTGAATTGTAAAACATCTTTTCTAAAAGTACATGATTTAAGTCGGCTAGGGGAGATTCGCTTAATTCTGGTTTCTCAATCTTATCTTGATCACGTATGTGTTGATTAATTTCTTCATATTGTTGTGGCATAGTCGCAAAGGGTGCCCATTTAATCATTCCACGTCCATGTGGTATACGTGGGTTAAGATATTCTCTTGGAATATTTCTGTAATCTGTTTCGTATTTATATGGTTCTGGCATGTCATGGTTAATGACTTTCATATAATCACCTCATAAACATTATACGAACAAACGTTCTATTTTGTAAAGAAAAGATCAACGTTTCCATTTATGAATTGTTCGATTCTACCATATTATATAAAAATACATAAATTTTAATGATTTTAGTTATAAAAATTCAATTAAATGTTACTATATTAAATAAAGGATCAATTTTACAAAATTAATTGCGAAGAAGGTTATAATATTGAAAATAGTAAAAATATTTAATGAATTATGTAATATTTCTAAACAAACAAATGATTATATAAGGTTGAATCTTTTTGGTTCTAATAACAATATATACATATCTAAAAATTTATTAAATGAAAATGAATATTTATTATGCAGAGTTAATGAAGCAGTTCCTAATGGTATATTATCCATTATAAAACATAATAATTTAAACTATTATATACATATTAAAAATAATGAAATTTACGTAACCCCTTATATAAATGGTAATACTAATAGAAGTATTGATATTAAGTACGAAAAAATTTATGAAGGATATGAAATAGAAAAAACCAAATATTCATACAAAATTACAGATCAAGTAGGTAATGAACATGTTATTGGAAACGAAATATTTTTAACAGGCCATAATATAATAGATACTTTAGAAAGAACGGAAAATACAAAAAAATATATATATTTAAAAATCACATATGAAAATATTGTTTCATTTTTAGAATATACATTAGCAACTACTCAGTTTTCTTTCAAAACATCTTGTATAAAAGTTATTGATTCAACAGAACAATTTAAAATATTAATGAAATCAAATAATACTTTTAAATTAAATGATGAATCTAATCAAATAATTAAAATTAATAATTTGTTAAAGAATAAAATCCAGGAAATAACATTAAAGAATAACGTCAAAAATTTCAAACCAATAATCATAAAAATCAATAATCGAGTTTTTGTACTATCTCATATTAAAAATCAGATAGTTAAAATAGAATATGATACAAGAGCAAACTTATTATTTAATTCAACATTTATATCATCAAAAGCAACTAGAAGAGGCATAGAGTATTCGGGAACGATTTATTATAAATATCGTAGCGATGTTAAGATAGATAATGTTGTAACTAATGACGGACTTTTAATGGCAAAAATAGAATGGCTTAGTTTAAAAGATTTTAAGTTTACTATTACAAACGATAATTTAGGTAAACTTAAAGAGTTACATAATAATTTGTATTTCGCACATGGTAATACTATTATTCATTCTTTAAACATATTTAATCATTTAGAAATTATTAATAAGGTAGAAGGTGTTAAAGTTTATAAAAAGAATGCTTATGTATCTAGAATAAGCTTAGTTAATAATTTAGTTATTACAGCTACTCCGAAACTACCTATATATAATAATTTAAATAAATTAAAGATAAAGATCGCCAACAAAACAGCTAAAGTTATTAATCTTTTCAAAAATGTAAATGTAAACCTATATTTCGAAAAAAATACCTCTAACGCCTCTGAGTCAGGTTTCGCCGTTTTTGAAAGTGTAAAAAAAGATAAAGAAATTAAATCAGTAAATAAATTTATAATTGATTCTAAATTTGAAGGGTTTAATAGACTTAAGGATAAATATAAAAACGATCTTGTAAGACGTTACTCTTTCAAACATTATTTATATTTATTCATAGCAGACAATTTTATTTCAAGCGAGTTAAGTAATCATGTTTTGGCTATCAGAGTATACGATAATTTATTAGCCAATAAAATAACTAAAACACCTTTATACTTCTTGCAACACGGAATAATGTTTGCCAAACCAGTGGATAACCCTATGGCTTTAGGTTTTCATAAAGAGAATCAAACAAATAATTTGAAAAAGAGTGTCATAAGTTCTGATTTGGAAGCACAAGAATTTTATAAAATGGGCTATGACAAAAATGATTTAATGAAAACAGGTTTACCAAAGCTAGATCAAGCAAACTTGAATAAAGAGGCCAGTAAAATCGCTTTTATGCCAACATGGAGATATTGGGAAGAAGCTTATGTTATTAATAATGAAATTGAAAAAACCTCTTATTATAAATCTTTGATTGAAGTAATTGAGACTTTTGAAAAAGCTGGTCTTTTAGATAAACTTTTAATTGTTCCACATAATAAGTTTGCTGATTATATTAAACAAAATTTAAAGAAATATAAGCACATAATAAATACTAATCCTTCTGAAGCTTTGAAAGAATCTAAAATATTCATTACAGATTATTCTTCTATTATTTATGATGCTATTTATAGAGGAGCTTATCCTATTTTCTATTGGAAAGAAAAAGATTATTTAACAGAAAACTATAAAGCGATACCACCAGTTAATGACAAAAATGCACCAGGGGATATCGCATATAGTGAAAAAGAGTTAATAGAATATGTAAATAAAGCAATAAATAACAATTATAAAGTGGCTAGTGATATAAAAGAAAAATATTTAAAAATTAATGAATTTGATGATAATAAAAATACAGAGCGAGTTATTAATGAATTGAAAAAAGAAAGAGTTCTATGATTTATTAATGGGTCAAACGAAATGTTACAAAAAAATATTTATTAAGAGGGAAAATAAAGGGCATATTTTATAAACAACAACACAAAGGTATGAAATTTTTAGAATTAATATCATGAAAAAAGCCAGTATCTACAACATTCTATAGACACTGGCAATAAGTTATAAAATTAGTTGAGTAATCCGCAAATGATGATGTAGAAGTTATATATAGCACCAATTAACCCCTCTAACTTTAAAATAAACTAGAGGGGTTAAATCAATTATTTAGAACTTACTTCTTCTAATCCCTGCCAATCATAATCATGATTTAATATTTGTTTTCTTTCTTTGTCAGAAATTTTATCGTCAGGTTCTCCACCTTTTGGATAAAATTTTTCTTTTGTTTTATTTACAAACTCTGGTCTATCTTGCGTCAATATATAAGCAGTTATGTCTGAAGCTTCTTGTTTGCTCAACGTTCCTTCTTCACCAAAAGGCATATTATGGTAAATGAAGTCATACATTTTTGAAAATCTACTCATACCTGCACCAGTATTAAATGAGTCTGGTCCCCATAACGATGGTCCTGTAAATGGGGCACTCGATGAACCATTGCCATGACAAGATAAACAATTATTTCTATCGAATGCCTCTTTCCCTTTATCTACATTAGGTTCAGGTATATTTTTTGCTTGTTCTATCTCTGGTGCTTCAGATTTTTTAATGTCTTCACTAATAAAATCTAAATAAGCTACCATTGCTTTCATTTCCTCACTATTTTCTTTGATAGGTTTTCCATTCATACTCCTAGCAAAACATCCATTAATTCGCTCTTTAAGTGAAACATCTCTACCTTCACGGTCTCTGTATTGTGGGTATTTTTTAGAGACACCTTCTAGAGAAAGAGCATTTCCATTTCCTCCTTGAGCATGACAACTCGTACAAGCTAATTTGTTTCCAACATGCTCAGGCATTTTAGAGTTGGTATAAATCATTAATTCTTCCCCTTTACGTAATAACTTACCTTTTTCAGTGTCAGGGTCAGTCGTCCGAACTGATTTTACTGAACTTTCTTTTTCTGATTTTTTTTCGTCGTTAGAACATGCAGTAATTAAGATCAAAACAAATAAAATTAAAGTTCCAAATATAATTTTATTATATTTCATTTAACCCCCTCCTTAATTTTATGCAATTTTAGTATACAATACAGAGTGCAATAATTTAACTAAATTGTATTTTTACATTTCGGAATATTTGTATTTAATTCCATTGTTTATTTCAATATATATTTGTTGAATAAAACAATAATGATATTTAGGTTATCCTAAAATATGTTTGACTAACATAATAAAAAAAGTTACGATTGTTTGAGAATGTGGGGTGTATAAAATTAGATTTAAAAATTATAATAAAATAAATAAAAATGTGGATAAAAGTATTTTATTTTGTTATTTAATATTGGGGATTATAGGAATTATATTTATTTACAGCGCAAGTATGGTTCCTGCACGAATGGGTTCATTAACAAATGGAAATATAATTAATAGTAATCATTTTATGGTCAGGCAATCTATATTTTTATTTGTAGGTACTTTAATTGTTCTATTTATTGCTTATTTTGTGGACATTGATGCTTTAAAAGCGAAAGCATTTCAACAATTTATTATTATCGGTGTCATTATTTTACTTATTATTACCTTGATTTTAGGAAGTGAAATTAATGGTTCTAAAAATTGGCTTAATTTAGGTTTTTTCAGCATACAATCTTCAGAATTTCTAAAGTTAGCCTCTATCATATATCTTTCATACATAATTGATAAAAAAATGTCCCAAGCAAGGATATATAACATTAAAACTTTATTACCCCCATTGTTTATGCTAGGTTTTGGTTTAGTTTTAATCTTAGTTCAAGGTGATTTAGGCGGCACAATATTAAATATTGGTATTATATTGTTTATTTTAATGTATTCAGATATAAAAAATATTGTGAAAGTTCAATTATTCGGTTCGATTTCACTGCCATTTGTAATTTATTTAATTTATACATTAATATTTGATACAAAAAATACATACAGATTGAATCGAATTAAAGTAATCATGGAACCGTTTAAATATGAAAATGGTGAAGGTTATCAATTATCTAATTCTTTATTAGCGATTGGTAATGGGGGCGTTACTGGTCAAGGTATGGGGAACGGCATTATGAAATTAGGTTATTTACCAGAACCACACACAGATTTTATTTTTTCAGTTTTAGCTGAAGAAGCAGGTTTAATAGGAGTTATCGCAGTTATAGCATTATATATGTATATAACATTTAAAGGGATTATATACGCTAATACGACTAAAAATAATTACTACAAAATAATTTGTATAGGTGTAGTCAGTTATTTATTTTTACAAGTATTCATTAATTTAGCTGGAATATCAGGAATAATACCTTTAACAGGTGTTACACTTCCTTTATTAAGTTATGGAGGTTCTTCTCTTTTAAGTATCAGTGTCGCTTTCGGGCTATTACTCGCTACTACTAAAAAGATAAATATGGAAAAAGATTTAGAAACTGATAAATAGGGAGCGAAAACATGAAATTAACAAGAAAAGGTAAAATTGTCATAGCATTGTTTATCATCTTGGTTATAGGATCAACAATAACGATTTATGTAAAATCAAGACTGAACCAATTCAATGTTAATGTTCAAGAAAAGATAGGCACTAAAGAAGAACAAAAAGAATCCGTAGATAAAATTAAAAATAAAAAACCTTTATCAATTGCAATTTTTGGTGTTGATACTGATGAAAAAAGAGACGAAGAAAATATAGGGCAAAGAACTGATTCGCTGTTGATTGCATCAGTTAATCCTAAAGAAGAAACTACAAAGCTTTTAACATTACCTAGAGATACAAACGTTTATATTAATGATATAGATAGAAACGAAAAAATAGCACATGCCTATGCATATGGAGGCGCTAAGACAGCAATAGATACAATCAAGAATAATTTTGACATACCAATAGATGGCTATATAACAATTGATATGGATGGGTTCGAAGAAATTATAGACATTATTGATGGTATAGAAGTTACAAGCAATGCTTCATTTTCATTTAATGGGTCAACATTTAAAGAAGGAAAGAAAACCAATCTTAACGGCAAACAAGCACTTGATTATGTTAGAAGTAGGAAACAAGAGGGTGCTGGTGGAGATGAAGGTAGAACAGCGAGGCAAAGACAAGTTATTGAAGCTGTGTCACAAAAAGTGACGAAAAGTAAAAATGTTATAACATTAAATAAAATTTTAAAAGCAAGCGAAAAAAATGTTAAGTCAAATTATTCGGCAGGAGATTTTAAAAACTTATATGAAAGCTATAAAAAAGGTGCAAATCATATTGATAAATTGTCATTAGATGGAATGAATCAAATAGAAGATGATGGTATATGGTATTTTGAACCTGACGAGCAATCTAAGAAAACTATAATAGAAGAATATAAAACTAATTTACAAATAGATACTTAATGGTATTTGTATAAAGTGTTTTTAAAATTTTAAAAAGGCAGTTATAACTGTCTTTTTTATTTGTTTTAAGTTATAATTATACGATGAGTTTTTATAAAGGAGCGATAGATATGGCTGTAAAACCACTTGTTACTGCCCCCAATCCAATTTTAAATAGAGAAGTTAAAGATGTCGTAAATTTTGATGAATCAATAAAGCAATTAATTGCTGATTTAGAAGATACAATGTTTGATAATGATGGTGTTGGAATTGCCGCGCCACAAATTGGTGTTGATTTAAAAGTTGCGCTTGTTGATATGGAGCAAGATGGTATTTTGCAGCTTATAAACCCAACTATTTTAACACAATCTGAAAAAACTGAAACAGATGTAGAAGGTTGTCTCAGCGTTCCGGGTGTTTATGGTGAGGTTGAAAGAAGTGTCATGATTACTGTTAAGAGTAAAGATTTAAATGGTAATGATGTAGAATTAACTGCATATGATGATATTGCGAGAATTATTTTACACGAGATTGATCATTTATATGGTGAGTTGTTTACAGATAAAATGACGAGAGAAGTTAGTGAAGAAGAGTTAGAGGAGATGTATAAGGATGAGTAAAATTGTTTTTATGGGTACGCCTGATTTTTCTACAGGTGTGTTAGAGATGCTTATTCAAGAGTATGATGTAATTGCAGTTGTAACACAACCAGACCGTCCTGTTGGCAGAAAGAAGATACTAACACCACCGCCAGTTAAAAAGGTAGCTTTAGAACATAATATACCTGTATATCAACCTGAAAAACTGAATAATTCTTCTGAATTAGAAGAAATCATTAATTTAAAACCTGATTTAATCGTGACAGCTGCATTTGGCCAATTATTACCTAAATCTTTGCTTGATGCGCCAAAACATAAAGCAATCAATGTGCATGCTTCATTGTTACCTAAATATAGAGGTGGCGCGCCAATTCATTATGCTGTAATGAATGGAGAGAAAAAAACAGGAATTACGATTATGTACATGGCAGAAAAATTAGATGCAGGAAATATTATTAGTCAAGACGAAGTTGAAATACTTGAAAATGACACAGTAGGAGAAGTTCACGATAAACTAGCAACACTTGGGACAGACTTGTTGAAGAGAACTTTACCTACTATTTTTAATGGTACTAATGATAGCATTGTTCAAGACGACAGTTTAGCTACATTTGCATCGAATATTTCTAGAGAAGACGAACGAATTGATTGGACTAAAGATGCACAAACAATTCACAATCACATTCGGGGATTATCACCTTGGCCGGTTGCTTATACGACTATGGACGGTAAAAACTTAAAGCTATGGCGTAGTGAAATCGTTGAGAATGTCAAAGGTGAACCAGGTGAAATCATTGAAACGACTAAAGATGCAATTATTGTTGCGACTGGTTCGGAAGAAGGCGTTGCTTTAACTGAAATACAATTAGCAGGTAAAAAACGTGTAAAAACACGTGATTATATAAGCGGATTACAATCCAAAATTGATGGGACAAAATTAATATGATGAATAATAATGTAAGATATGTTGCTTTAACGATATTAGACGACGTACTAACAGGTGAAGCATACAGTAATCTACAGCTTAATGAAGCAATTAAAAATGAAGCTGTATCAAAAAAAGATATAGGCTTATTAACTGAGCTTGTATATGGAACAATACAAAGAAAAATCACTTTGGAATACTTAATAGAACCTTTTATACAAACTAAATTAAAAGGTTGGATGAAACGTTTATTAATCATGAGCGCGTATCAATATGTTTATTTAGATAAAGTGCCAGATCATGCAATTATTAACGAAGCCGTAAACATAGCAAAAAATCGTGGTGACCTGCATAATAGTAAAGCTATAAACGCTATACTTAGAAGTTTCATAGCAGCACCTTTGAGAACATTTGATGAAATTAAACATGATGACAAAAGGTTATCAGTTGAAGCTAGTGTGCCTCTATGGTTAACAAAACATTGGATTACTCATTTCGGTTATGAAAAAACAAAAGAAATGTGTTTATTAAGTTTAACGCCTCCTGATACAACGGTAAGAGTGAATACGACAAGAATTACAGTTACAGAAGCTATTGAAAGATTGGAAAGTAACGGTTATACTGTCGAATTAGATAAAGATATTGAACGTTGTTTGCACATTAAAGGTGAACCAATAGTGAACGATCGATTATTTAAAGACGGACTTCTTTCAGTTCAAGATAAAAGTTCAATGTTCGTAGCTGAAATAATGAATGTTAAAGAAGGTAGTACTGTATTAGATGCTTGTAGTGCACCTGGAGGAAAAACGTGTCATATAGCTGAAATGCTTAACCAAACTGGTCAAGTTGATGCTTATGATATTCATCCACATAAAATCGATTTGATTGATTTTAATGTTAAAAAGTTAAGACTTAAAAATGTAAATACTGATGTTCATGACGCTACGCAACCTTTTAATCAAACTTATGATTATATTTTAGTTGATGCGCCATGTAGTGGGTTTGGGGTAATGAGAAGAAAACCTGAAATCAAATATGAAAAAACATCAAAAGATGTAGAAGCATTATGGCATTTACAATTGGAAATTTTAGAAAATGCAAGTAAATCTTTAGCACCTGGTGGAGAACTTGTATATTCAACATGTACGATTGAACAAATGGAAAATGAAAACGTTGTTTATTCGTTTTTAAAAGCTAATAAAGACTTTGAATTCTCGACTTTTATAGACCCAAGAACCAATCAAGAAACGAAAACGTTACAATTACTCCCTCAAGATTATAATTCTGATGGATTCTTTATTACTAAAGTGAAAAGAAAGGAAAGATAATATGCCCGCGATACAGAAAAAGCGTAATAAATTTATGCCTAACTTTGAAAGACCTTCAATATATTCTTTACAGTTGGGAGAATTGGAAGATTGGTTAGTAGAACAATCAGAACCAAAATTTAGAGCAAAACAAATTTTTGATTGGCTGTATGTAAAAAGAATAAATTCTTTTAGCGAAATGACAAATTTATCAAAAGAATTAAGAGAAAAATTAGCTCAATCATTTGAAATCACTACATTAGAAGTAGCAGTTAAACAAGAAAGTAAAGATGGCACGATAAAATTTTTATTTGAACTTCAAGATGGGTACACAATTGAAACAGTTTTAATGAGACATGAGTATGGTAATTCCGTTTGTGTAACGACTCAAGTAGGTTGTCGTATCGGTTGTACATTCTGTGCATCATCTATAGGTGGATTAAAACGTAACTTAGAAGCGGGAGAAATTGTATCTCAAGTTCTAACAGTACAAAAAGCACTTGATGAAACTGATGAGAGAGTAAGCCAAGTTGTTATTATGGGTATTGGTGAACCATTTGAGAACTATGATGAAATGATGGGCTTCTTAAAAATTATTAACCATGACAAAGGTTTAAATATTGGTGCGCGTCACATTACAGTTTCAACTTCAGGTATCATTCCAAAAATTTACGATTTCGCAAATGAATCATTACAAATTAACTTTGCGTTAAGTTTACATGCTGCTGATAATGAAACACGTTCAAGATTAATGCCAATTAACAGAGCATATGATTTAGATAAATTAATGGAAGCTATTGAATATTACGTAGAAAAAACTAATCGTCGTATAACATTTGAATATGGTTTATTTGGAGGCGTGAATGACCAAGTTCATCATGCGAGACAACTAGCAGAAATGATTAAACATTTAAATTGCCATGTGAATTTAATTCCAGTAAATCATGTACCAGAGCGCGACTATGTTAAAACAACAAAAGAAGATATCTTTAAATTCGAAAATGAATTAAAAAGAAGAGGTATCAATGCTACAATTAGACGTAACCAAGGTGCAGACATTGATGCTGCATGCGGACAATTAAGAGCAAAAGAGCGAAAAGAAGAAACGAGGTAACAAATCATGGAAGCACGTTTTTTTACAGATGTCGGTCAATTTCGGGAACAAAATGAAGATGCAGGTGGGATCTATGTAAACCAGACTGGTCAAGAATTACTTGTAATTTGTGATGGAATGGGCGGCCATGCTGCAGGAGAAGTTGCAAGTCAATTTGTGAATGATTCACTTAAAGAAAGATTCGAAAATGAAAATTATATTGAATTTGAACAAGCTGAAGCATGGTTGAAATCGAACTTATCAGAAATCAATAGACATTTATATAACGAATCGATGAGCCACGATGCATATAGAGGCATGGGAACTACATGTGTTTGTGTATTAATTTACGAAAAAAATGTCGTAGTGGCAAATATTGGTGATTCACGTGCTTACTTGATTAATAATCGAGAAATGATGCAATTAACAGATGATCATACATTTGTTAATCATCTTGTTTCGATTGGAGAAATAACAAAAGAAGAAGCATTTACTCATCCACAAAAAAATATTATTACTAAAGTTATGGGTACAGATAAACGTGTTATCGCCGATGTATTTTATTTTAATACTAAATTCTACGATTATTTATTATTAAATTCAGACGGTTTAACAGATTATTTACATGAAAATGATGTTCAAGAAATTATCATGTCGCATGAAGGAACAGTTGATGAAATAGGTAAAGATTTGATAGACGCTACCATTAACGCCGAAGGGAAAGATAATATTTCACTTATATTATGTCCGTTCGAAGGTGGAAAAATATGATAGGTCGCATAATCGCCGGTCGCTATGAGTTTGTGAAGTATTTAGGTGGCGGTGGTATGAGCAATGTTTATTTAGCAAAAGATAATATATTAGATCGTAAAGTTGCAGTAAAGGTTATCAATATACCGCCTTATGAAAAAGAAAAAACTGTCGAACGTTTCGAAAGAGAAGTTCAAAATACAACAATCTTAAGTCACAATAATATTGTGAACGTCTTAGATGTTGAAGAAGATGATAATTGTTACTATTTAGTAATGGAATATATAGAAGGACCAACTTTGAAAGAATATTTAATTAAAGAAGGTCGATTATCTGCTGAAGAAGCGATTGAAATGACGCTTCAAATATTAAAGGGTATTGCTCATGCACATCATCACCGCATTATCCATCGCGATATAAAACCACAAAATATTTTAATGACTCAACATGGCACTTTAAAAATATTAGATTTTGGAATTGCTAGAGCTTTAAGTGAAACAGCATTAACTGAAACCAACCATGTAATGGGATCGGTACAATATTTGTCTCCTGAACAAGCTAAAGGTCAATCTACAGATGAATCTTCAGATATATACTCAATCGGTATTGTACTTTATGAATTACTAACTGGTCATCCACCTTTTAATGGAGAAACGCCAGTTAGTGTGGCAATTAAACATATTCAAGAAGAAATACCATCTGTGAAAGAAGAACGACCGTCTATCCCACAAAGCGTTGAAAATGTAATAATGAAAGCAACTCAGAAGGAAAAAGCTTTAAGATATCGAGATACAGACGAAATGTATTTTGATTTACAGACAGCTTTGGATGATGAAAGAAAAGATGAAACGCCAAGATATAATACAAATTCTGAGACAAAGACGATACCAGTTGTTAAATCAGAAAGTTCCAATGAACATACAAAAGCTGTACCTGTTGCTTCAACGGCTAACAGTCAGACTAATTCAGCTCAAAACAATGTAAATAGTAAACCGAAACGTAAAAAGAGCAAATGGTTGATTATATTTGTTCCGATTTTATTAGTGTGCATGCTTTTAGGCGCTATTGGTTTTGCTTTGACTGCTCCTAAGTATGAAGATGTACCAAATTTACTTGGTAAATCTAGAGGTGAAGCAATGGCGCTAATAGATGAAAAAGGTCTGAGAAAAGGCGAAATTACAGAAGATTTCAGTAATAATTTCAAAGAAGGCGAAGTAATGAAAGTTTCGCCAAAAGTAGGAACAAGAGTTAAAGAAATGACTAAAGTTGATTTAGTGATTTCTAAAGGTATAGAAACTTTTACAGTCGAAGACTACATTGGGAAATCTAGTGAAGAAATTAAAGAAAAACTAGAGAAAAGCGGTTTTGATTCTGTAAGAATAAAAGAGGAATATGATAGTGCTACTGAAGGGTCTATAATTAATCAAAGCATTGAGCCAGGCAGTAAAGTTGTGCCTAAAGATACCACGATTATTTTAACTAAATCTATCGGTGTTGAACAAGCTTTTGTAAAAGATTATACAGGTGAAAATATAGATACTGCTAAATCTGAATTAGAGGATTTAGGATTTAAAGTAGAAACTAAAGAAGTAGATTCTAAAAAGTCAAAAGACACTATCGTTAAACAGTCATATAAAAATGTACAATTACCTGTAGATTCAACAATATACTTTAATATATCTAATGGTAAAAAAGAAAAATCGGATTCAGATGAAGACAAAGATGATGAAGATAGTTTAAGTGATAAAACGTATAATCAAACAGTTTATATACCTTTTACAGGTTCTGATAGTAAAAAAGGTCAAAAAGTAGAAATATTTATTAAAGATAAATCACATAAAATAAAAGATGCTACTGAAACTTTCACTATTAAAAAAGATACAACCAAAACTTTAAATTTCGTAATACCTGAAGATGAATCAGCAGAGTATCGTGTTGTAGTAGACGGCAAAGAAATAGAAAGTAACGAGATTGATTATGATGATTTCTAAAGCATTTAAATTTTAAAATGTCCAAGACATTTATAAGTAGTAAAAGTTCTGTTATTAAGGATTTTTACTACTTTTTTATTAGGGGGAATTAACGAATTTAAAAAATAATTGATTTCAGCAGTTGTTATTAGTAAAATTTAGAAAACGGTTATGAGGTGAATGAAAATGTTGCCATATGTATCAATATTTGAATATATTCATAAACAAGTTGAACATAATATAAATACACAAGAATCTATACTTGAAGTATATAAAGAGTATAAAAATATAGTGAACTCACCTCAACTAACAGATAAAGTGTTTATCGAAGTGATTAATAATTATTTCTATGATGCAAACATAAAGTATAGTAGCTTAACAGCCTTGAAAGAACAAAAGCAACAAGTTGGATTTAAAGTAAGAGCTACTAAAGATGGTTTAATTGTCACTGAAGTAACGGATGACTTGAGATTTGTAGTAGGTGATGAAATTACAGCTCTTTCTGGAGATGGAATTGAATATTGTCGAAAAAGATATCATCGTATTTTAGGTGAGAAACCTTATCATCGTGAAGATTGGCATCATATTTTAACATTGCAAAATGATGTTGATATAAATAGAAGTCATCAATCTTACCATTTCGAATTAAAAAAGTATATATTCAAAGAAGAAGCACAAATTCGAATTTATGAAAGAGATGAAATTCCGATTGTAAATATTAAAGGTAATATTTCATTTGAACAAACAATTGATGCATTATACCAATTATCAAAAATTAAAAGTTCTCGCATCATATTTGACGTAAGAAATGCGAATTTCGACAGATTAAGCATCGCTGAATTTTTAATACCATATTTTTATGAGGTTGGCTTACGCTCACAAGTTAGAACTAATGAAGCGCAAGTTGAAACTACAATTGAAAAAAATACAAATTTATTTATAAGAAAGCTTGAAAAGCTGTATAAAGAGTCTGAAGAAATGAATGAACAAGCTTTTTATCAAAATATTATCGATCAAACAGAAGGAAATTGGCAATATTTTGATGATAATCAAATTGAATTCACAGGACTAAGTCGCTTTGAAGATATAACAATTATAATAGACAAAGATACAGAGATGGCTGCAGAATGGTTTGTTCAAAAAGTTCAAAATTCAAACATAGTTAACGTAATTGGTAGACCTACAAAAGGTGATTTATCATATATGGATTTGGTTGAGGAGAAGATAGACCAACGTTTTCTATTAAGCTATCCTGTTTATAATCTAAAAAGAAAAAATTATGATTCAATGGTATATCCAAATGAGCTCATTGAATGGTCAAAAAGACACGCATTATATGATTACGATATTAAATTTGCTATTAATAATAGATGTTAATTGATTATTTCATCAGAAAATGAAATAATATGAAAGTATATGAAATTTACAATAATTTAGGGGGCAATCATATTTATGGGTAAGAATATACCAAGAGAACGAGGTCTTGATAATACTATTACAGTATTAAAAGAAGCGTACGAATATGTACCAAATAGACTTGAAAAACATGACACAAATATTTTTGAATTAAGAGCATTAGGTGGACGTAGAACTGTCGTAATAAGTGGTAAAGAAGCTGCTGAATTATTCTATAATAATGATTTAATTGAAAGACAAGGAACACTACCTAAACGTATTGTAAATACTTTGTTTGGTAAAGGTGCTATACATACTACTGGCGGCAAAAAACATATTGATCGTAAAGCACTATTTATGTCTTTAATGACTGAAGAGAACTTAGAGTATTTAAGAGAACTAACACGTAATCAATGGTTCATGAATACTGAGCGTATGGAAAGAATGGACGAAGTGAATGTTTATAAAGAATCAATCTTAATGCTAACAAAAATTGGCTTTAGATGGGCTGGTATTATTGCTTCTCCTGAAGAAATCGAACAATGTGCAGCAGATATGGATACAATGATTGATTCATTTAAAAATATCGGTACAGTATTTAAAGGATATAGAGAAGCTAAACAAGCAAGAGATCGTGTAGAGACTTTCCTTGAAAATCAAATAATTGCTGTTCGTGAAGGTAAAATAAACCCACCACAAGGTACAGCATTATATGAATTTAGTCATTGGGAAGATTTCGAAGGTAACTTAATGGATTCTAGATTATGTTCTATCGATTTAATGAACGTTGTACGTCCATTAGTTGCGATTAACCGTTTTGTAAGCTTTGGTGTAAAAGCTTTCCATGATTATCCTGGTGAAGCAGAACGCGTCTTTAATAATGAAGATGACTACGCTTATAAATTTATCCAAGAAGTTAGAAGATTTTATCCATTCGTACCTTATTTACCAGGTAAAGCTGCGGTAGATATTGATTTTGAAGGTTATACAATCGAAAAAGATACTTTCTTAGTATTAGATATTTACGGTACATTACACAGAGATGGTCTATGGGAAAATCCTGAAAGATTCTATCCTAACCGCTTTAATGATTGGGATGGTAGTCCATTCGACTTAATTCCACAAGGTGGCGGAGATTATTACACAAATCACCGTTGTGCTGGTGAATGGATGACAATAATTATAATGGAAGAAACAATGAAATATTTCGCTCAAAATATTTCTTACGATGTTAAAAAAGATCAAGATACGTCTGTTAATTTAAATAAATTACCTGGTCGTGTTGTTGACGGAATGATTATCACAAATGTTAACGCACTAGTTAACCGTAACGTATAAAATGAAAGTGATTTTATAAATGATAATGTATATGAGGCTGAGACATTTATTTTATGTCCTAGCCTCATATTTTTTCATAAATTAAATAGAAAAATAAGGTATTATGAGAATTTTTTATTCAATTTTTGGTATGATAGGAAGTAAGAGGTGATAGCTTGGTTAACTGTTTAGTTGTAGATGATGATCGATTTATTTTGAATGATTTAAAAAGAGAAATAGAGCGTGAAAATATACATGTTATTACGAGTTTAAATGGAGAAGAAGCTTTAGATGTTGTAGAGCATCAACATATAGATATTGCTGTTGTTGATATTATGATGCCAGGTATTGATGGATTTGAACTTTGTAAAATGCTAAAAGACAGCTTTGATGTACCAGTCATTATGTTAACTGCTCGGGATGAACTTAGTGATAAAGAAAATGCATTTTTAGCTGGTACGGACGATTACGTTACTAAACCATTTGAAATGAAAGAATTAATTTTTAGAATTAAAGCTGTTCTTAGAAGATTTCAAATTAATACTTCTAACGAATTGAAAATAGGCAATACTACAGTTAATTCTATCGATATGGAAATAACCATTAATCAAAAATCAATGCTACTACCCAAAAAGGAATTTACACTATTAGATTATTTAATGAGAAACAAAGATAAAGTGTTACAAAGAGAACGCATTATAGAAGTTGTTTGGGGATTAGATTTTGAAGGTGATGAAAGGACGTTAGATGTTCATGTTAAACGTTTGAGAAAAAGACTTGAAAAATTAAATAGCGACGTGCTTATTAAAACTGTAAGAGGTGTTGGTTATAAGGTGGTGCTAGAAGGTGAAGTTTAAATCATTAGCTCAGCGTATCACCATTTATACGATTGTAGTAATGATAATAAGTTCTGTTCTTGGATTCGTTTTAACCAATATTTATTATCATATAGATTTGAAAAATAAAAACGACCAAAAAGTGATGCAAACTTTAAAAAAGGTACAAAAATATATCGATGATGATGAAGGTGTATCTTTGGATACGTATTTAAACCACGTCAGTGATTTGCATTATCAAGCCATTCTATATGATGAAAAACAAAAGGCTACTTATTATGGTGATTCATTTAGGAAATTTAATTTAGACAAAGATGAAGTTACGAAAGTTTTAGATGGTAAAGATTATCATGGAATAAAACAAAGACCATTTAATATTTTTATAACAGGCTTTTTTGACAATGAAACGAGGAATACAGTAGGTCTTAAAATCAATCATAATGGAGAACATTATGCCCTATTCATGAGACCAAGCGTAGGGACGATGTTAGGTGAATTTAGAGTATTCTTAGCGATATTACTTGTTTTATTAATTATAATTTCACTCACACTAGTTATGTTCTCTAGCTATTCGTTAACAACGCCAATTAGAAGGTTGATGCGAACAACTAAAGCTATAGGTAAGGGTAATTTTGATGTTGATATTAAAGTAACTCGTGATGATGAAATTGGAGTACTTCAAAAAAGGTTTATAAGGATGAGAGATGAATTAAAACAACTAGATACAATGCGTCAATCTTTCGTTCAAAATGTATCCCATGAAATTAAATCACCATTACAATCAATTTTAAGCTTACTAAGAGAACTTGAACATGAACAAAACGCTGATAAGAGAACTCAAATTATTGAAGATATTTATAGCAGAGCTTATAGATTGAGTAATTTGACGAAGCAACTGTTATTGTTATCTGAATTAGATAACAGTGAACATTTAACTTTTGATGATGATATAGAGCTGGATAAGTTATTAAAAGACATAGTGAGAAATTTAAATTATTTTATTGATGAAAAAGATATGTCAGTTATGTTTGATTTAGAAGAAATAAATATTAAAGGGAACTCTAAGTTACTATATCAAGCATTTTATAATATTTTAAACAATGCTATTAAATATTCACCAGAATTTAGTATGATTCAAATTAAATTATTTTATGATGAAAACAAAACGTATGTTTCTATTATCGATGAAGGTTTCGGCATGTCACCAGAACAACTATCACAAATAAAAGATAGATTTTATAAAGGTGATCAATCACATAATATCCATGCAGACAGCAATGGTTTGGGATTATCTATAGTAGAATCTATTATTCAATATCATGATGCAGATATCGATATAAAAAGTGAGATTGATGAAGGAACTGAAGTCGTGGTATCGTTTAAGAAACCATAAACTTATAGTTAGCTATAATAAAAAAATAGGTAGGTGTTAAATTGAAAACAGGTCGTATAATAAAATCGATTAGCGGTGATTATTCGGTTCAAACTGAAGATGGAGTTTATATAACAAAAGCTAGAGGTTTATTTCGTAAAAAGAAAACATCACCAACAGTTGGGGATATTGTTGATTTTCAAGTAGAGAATGAAACCGGTGGCTATATTCAACATATTCATGAAAGAGAGAATATATTACTAAGACCTCCTGTGTCGAACATTAATAAAGTAATTGTAGTGATGAGCGCAGTAGAACCAGAACTGAGTCAACAGCTTTTGGACCGTTTTTTAGTCGTAGTTCATTCATATAATATTTCACCAGTCATATGTGTCACAAAAAAAGACTTGGCTACTGATGAACAAAGCGCACAGATTAAACAGTTGTTAAATGAATATAAAATGATTGGCTATGAAACAATTTTTGTCGGTAATGACGATGATTTGTCATTAACAATCAAGCCACTCATAAAAGGTATTATCGTCTTAAGTGGTCAGTCAGGTGTAGGAAAGTCATCTATGATGAATCGATTATTTGAAGACTTAAATATTGAAACAAACAAGATTTCTAAAGCATTAAATAGAGGAAAACATACTACTAGACATGTCGAACTTTTTGAAATGGAAGATGGATTTTTGGCTGATACTCCAGGGTTTAGTGCATTGGATTTTTCTCATATTGAAAAAGAAGATTTAACAAATTATTTTCCTGAATTTGAAGAAGTAAAATCAGAATGTAAATTTAGAAATTGTACACATATTAACGAACCAAAGTGCGCAGTTAAAACTTTAATCGAAGAAAGAGAATTTTATAAAACGAGATATAACCATTATGTAGCGTTATTCGAAGAAATACAAAATAGAAAGGTAAGATATTAATGGTCAAAATAGCACCGTCACTATTAGCATGTGATTTTTCAATTTTAAAAGAAGAAGTAGATAAAGTTCGTGAAAGTGGAGCAGATATATTACATTTTGACGTAATGGATGGACAATTTGTTCCTAACATTTCAATAGGATTACCAATACTAGAATCATTAAGAAAAGTAACTGATATGACGATTGATACACACTTGATGATTGAAAATCCAGAACAAATGATAGATTTATTCTGTGAAGCTGGGAGTGATATGGTTTCGGTTCATTACGAAGCAACACCTCACATTCATAGAGCTATACAACAAATAAAGTCACATGATAAATTGGCTGGAGTTGTAGTTAATCCAGGTACACCTATAGAATTAACAGCTCAAATATTACAAGATGTTGACTTTGTTCTAATCATGACAGTTAATCCTGGGTTTGGTGGCCAATCATTCATAGAAACAACTTTAGATAAAATAGAATGGTTAAATGAGTACAGACAAGAACACGGTTTAAACTTTGAAATAGAGGTCGATGGTGGTATCAACGAAACCACAAGTGCTCAATGCATAGACAAGGGTGCTGATATATTAGTAGCAGGATCTTATTATTTTAAACATGATGATTATAAGCAACCTGTACTTAAATTAAAGGGTGATTAACTTTGAAAGTAAAATTATTATGTAGCGTTAGAAATATTCCATCTAATCTATTTGATGATAAAAATGTAGACTGGATCGGTGTAGATAGAGGCACTTTAGAGTTGGTTAACAATCAAATTAAGCCTATATCAGCAGTTGGGGATTTTGATTCTGTTAATGAACAAGAGTTAGAACAAATAAGGAAAGCTATAGATGTTTATCCCGTCAAAAAAGAAAAAGATGATACAGATTTAGCGTTAGCAGTAAATTTAGCGGTTGATATGGGCTATACTGAAATAGAAATTTATGGAGCAACAGGTGGCAGATTAGATCACTATATGGGTGCGATTCAAATTTTAACAAAACCAGAATTTTTAAAGCAAGATTTTAAAATTTCACTTATTGATCAACAAAATCATATAAGTGTTTTAAAACCTGGGAAACACGAAATATTTAGAGTAGGAGATATGACTTATGTATCATTTGTACCTTTAAATACAGGTATTAGAATTAAATTAGATGAGTTGAAATATGAATTGCCATTTACAACACTAGATCAAGGTTCTACGTTAACCATTAGCAATGAGTTTAAAGGGGGATTGGAACGAGGTTTCGTACAAGTTGAGTTAGGAAATATATTAATTATTCAAAGTAAAGACATATAAAAAAAGAGAACCTTCCACACAAAGGTTCTCTTTACTATATGTGACTTATATTCATTAAACGCGTGTAACTTTACCTGATTTAAGAGCACGAGCAGAAACCCATACACGTTTAGGTTTACCGTCAACTAAAATTCTAACTTTTTGTAAGTTAGCGTTCCAACGACGTTTGTTAGCATTTAATGCGTGAGAACGATGGTTACCCGTTCTAGCTTTACGACCTGTTACGAAACATTCTTTAGCCATAAATATCCTCCTTTAATGAAATATAAATACACATTTATTTACGTTTACACACTTTAATAATATAACACGCGTATTATGCCATTTCAATATCTAATTTACAAAAATAAGAAAAAATATCAACAAATTTCGCTAAAAGTATTTTAAAGTTGAGTTTATTTGTTATAATTATATCTTGTGAAAACGTTGCTTACGTAAAAAAAATAAAATGATGAATTCTTGCGATTTGAATGTTATTTTAAGTATAATTAAAAAGAACATAAATAATGAAGATAAATACGTATATATTCTAGATTATTAGGAGGGACGAAATCATGACTTTAGAAATTACAAATGAGTATGGCAGTATCGATATATCAAATGATGTTATTGCAACATTAGCAGGCGGAGCTGCTGTAGAATGTTATGGTATTGTTGGAATGGCAAGTAAGCATCAAGTAAGAGATGGAATTGCTGAGATTTTAGGGCGAGATAATTACTCTAAAGGCGTTATCGTATCTCAAAATGAAGGTGTGCTTGACGTTGATATGTATATAATTGTGAGTTATGGAACTAAAATTTCAGAAATAGCAAACAATGTTCAATCTGCTGTTAAATATACTTTGGAGCAATCATTAAAATTAAAAGTCAACGCAGTAAACATATATATCCAAGGTGTTCGTGTGATTAATGATGATGAGGAAGCATAGGGAGGCAATTAGAGTATGAAAAAGATTGACGGCAAATTGTTTGCTGATATGATCGTTCAAGGGTCAGATAGTTTATCAAACAATGCAGATTTTGTAGATTCTTTAAACGTATTTCCAGTTCCAGATGGTGATACAGGTACAAACATGAACTTATCTATGTCATCGGGCGCAGGTGAAGTGAAAACCCAAAACAGCGCACATATAGGAGAAGTAGGAAAAGTTTTCTCTAAAGGTTTATTGATGGGAGCGCGAGGAAACTCAGGTGTAATATTATCCCAGTTATTTAGAGGTTTTTCTAAATCAATTGAAAATGAAAATGAAATAGATGCTATACAATTTGCTAAAGCGTTCCAAGCAGGTGTTAATACAGCGTATAAAGCTGTTATGAAACCTGTTGAGGGTACAATACTAACAGTAGCAAGAGAAGCTGGTGAGGCTGCTGTAAAGTCGGCTGAGACAACAGATGATATTATTACTGTAATGGAAGCGCTTATTGAATCAGGTCAAGTAGCACTAGACAATACACCAAACCAACTACCTGTACTTAAAGAAGTAGGTGTTGTCGATAGTGGTGGACAAGGTTTGATGTTTGTTTATGAAGGATTCCTTGCTACTTTAAAAGGAGAAAAAATAGCTCCAAACAGAGGAAAAGTAGATACTGACGAATTTATAAATGATGATCATGATTTTGGCGGCATTATCGATACAGAAGATATTGTTTATGGTTACTGCACAGAAATTATGGTGCGATTCGATAAAGATAAAAAACCATTTGATGAAGAACAATTTAGACAAGATATGAGTGAATTTGGTGACTCATTATTAGTTATTTCTGATGATGAAATTGTTAAAGTCCATGTACACTCAGAAACGCCTGGTGAAGTGTTAACATATGGTAGCCAATATGGTGAACTTATTAAAATAAAAATTGAAAACATGCGCGAACAACATAGAGAAGTGTTAAGAAAAAGTGCAGATAAAAAAATAAAACAAGAAAAACAAGAAGAAATTGACACTGCAGTGATTACAATTTCGATGGGTGACGGTATCACTAAATTATTTAAATCACTTGGTGCAACTCATGTAATTAGCGGTGGACAAACTATGAATCCATCGACTGAAGACATTGTAAAAGTAGTAAAAGAATCTGGTTGTAAGAAAGCAATTATTCTACCAAATAATAAAAATATCATTATGGCAGCTGAACAAGTTGAACAATTAGTTGATATTCCAGTAGCTGTCGTTACATCTAAGACTGTATCACAAGGTTTATCAGCAATGTTAAACTTCAATTTAGAGCAGTCTATAGAAGAAAACAAAGCACAAATGGAAGATGCAATGCAATTCGTTAAATCTGGATCTGTTACTTATGCAGTAAGAGATACGAATATTGATGGCATCACAATTAAAAAAGGCGAATTCATGGGAATTAATGAAGGTAAAATTAAAGTAAGTGATTCTGATCATGTAGCTGTTAGTCAAAAGTTAATTGATGATATGCTGGATGAAGATAGTGAGATTTTAACAATCATTAAAGGTGAAGATGCAACTGACGAAGAAGTGAGTCAACTAGAAACTTATGTTGAAGAACACTATGAAGATGTTGAAATTGAAGTACATCAAGGCGATCAACCTATTTATTCATTCTTATTCTCAGTTGAATAATTAAAAGCAATGAAGAACAACAATGTTAATAATTTGACGTTGTTGTTTTTTATGTTTTAAAACGCTTACAAAATTTAGTAAAGTTGTTATAATGGTATGGTGAAATCAAAAGAGAAATGAGTGATAATTGATGAAATATACAAGTGTCTTTGACATTATAGGTCCTGTTATGGTTGGACCATCATCATCTCATACTGCTGGGGCAGTTAGAATCGGCTTAATAGCTAGAGGGCTTTTTAATGGGAAGCCGAAGCATGTAGATATATATTTATATGGTTCTTTTATGGAAACTTATAAAGGACATGGAACAGATGTCGCACTTGTGGGTGGTCTTTTAGGATACGATACAGACGATGATAGAATTAAAACAAGTCTAAAAGATGCAGAACAACAAGGTATTGAGGTTAATTTTATAGAGATGTTCGAAGAAAGATCACATCCTAACACTGCGATTATTAGTATGCGTAATGAAGAATTAGAAATTTCAGTAGAAGGTATTTCTATAGGTGGCGGTAAAGTTGAAATTGTTGCCATCAATGGATTTAAGATAGCAATCAGTGGTAATTATCCAGCGTTACTTGTCTTTCATAAAGATACTTTTGGGACAATTGGGAAAGTTACAAATGTCTTTGGTGAATATCGAATTAATGTTGGCAGTATGCAAGTAGCTCGTAAAGAAAAAGGTGAACTCGCTTTAATGACTTGCGAATTGGACGATGATATACCACAAGAAGTATTAAACAAAATACAAGAAATTGACGGCGTACAAACTGTGTCATTAATGGGGTAAGTTAAAAAGGAGGGTTATAATGTTTCAAAGTGTAAAAGAACTTATAGAAATATGTGAAAAAGAAAATAAAAAAATATACGAAGTTATGATTGAACAAGAAATAAGCGTAACAAAGCTCTCCAAAGAAGAAGTGTATAAAAATATGGAACGTAACCTTGATACAATGGAGAAAGCTATAGAGCGTGGTATTAATGGTGTGACTTCCACTACAGGATTAACTGGTATGGATGCTGTATTATTACAAGATTATTTAGAAAGCGGTAAATCACTTTCTGGAGACTTAATGATAGATGCTGTAAGTAAAGCAGTCGCGACTAATGAAGTAAATGCAGCGATGGGTAAAATATGTGCAACGCCAACAGCAGGGTCCGCTGGTGTAGCGCCCGGCGTATTGTTTGCATTAAAAAAACGACTGAATCCATCAAGAGAAGATATGATTCATTTTCTATTCACAACAGGAGCATTTGGTTTTGTTGTTGCTAATAATGCTTCAATTTCTGGTGCTGCAGGCGGTTGTCAAGCTGAAGTTGGATCTGCAGCAGCAATGAGTGCAGCAGCTACAGTTGAAATGGCTGGAGGTACACCACAACAGTCTGCTGAAGCATTTGCGATCAGCTTGAAAAATATGCTTGGATTAGTATGTGATCCAGTAGCCGGTCTTGTAGAAGTACCATGTGTTAAACGTAATGCTGCTGGTGCTTCAAATGCTATTATTTCAGCTGATATGGCATTAGCAGGTGTAACGTCACGAATACCTACAGATGAAGTAATCGAAGCTATGTACAAAATAGGGCAAACAATGCCTTCAGCGCTTCGAGAAACAGGTAGAGGTGGCTTAGCAGGTACACCAACAGGTGAAAGATTGAAACAAGAAATTTTCGGAAATTCATAAACAATAAAAGCGCTATGTGAAAGGATTACATTCCTAATTTCATAGTAAAGCTCCTAATCCGTTGTTTTTAGATAACGGCTTAGGAGCTTTTATTTATATATTCGGTATTGAAAGTATATATTTATGTCGGTGCTTCTAATGTACATATTATTTCAGGGAAACTACTATTATCTTCTCCCATGTCTTTCTTAACAATTGGTTTAATAAATATAAATGTTCTATAATAGTAGTATTAATTAATTTAGGTGATAAAAATGAAAAAGCAACATCTGATATATACTAATCACACACTACAAGAATTAAAAGGTGTTGGCCCGAAAAGTCTTCAATTATTGAATGAGTTAAATATTCATACATTAGAAGATTTAGTTTTGTATTTACCGACACGTTATGAAGATGAATCTGTTATTAATTTAAATGAAGCATCAGATGGTGATGTTGTGACGGTTACAGGAGAAGTTTATTCATCTCCAACAGTAGCTTTTTTTGGTAGAAATCGTTCGAAACTCACATGTCATATGATGATAAATAATATTGCAGTAAAAGTGACTTTCTTTAATCAACCATATTTAAAAAAACGTTTAGTAATGGGCGAAACTGTAACTATAAAAGGGAAATGGGAGCAAAAAAAGCAGATTATTACTGGACAGAAAGTAATGGCCGAAAGACAAGAAGGTGGCAATACATTAACGCCAATATATCGTTTAAAAGAAGGACTAAAGCAAAAGCAACTTAATAAATATATTGAACAAGCGTTAAGTTTAGTAGATATTGACGAATGGTTATCAGAAGATTTAATTAGTAAATATAAATTGATGTCTTTAAAAGATGTTATTCCAATTTTACATAGACCAATAGAGTTTGATTATTTAAAAATGGCACGTCGAACTTTTGCTTTTAATGAGCTATTTTTATTTCAACTTAAAATGAAGTGGTTAAGTAAGCTTGAGAAAGAAGCAAATAAAATTGAAGGTTTAAATTATAATGTTCAAGATGTTAAAGAATTTATAGATACGTTGCCATTTGAATTAACAGATGCTCAAAAGAGTAGCGTGAACGAGATTTTCAGAGATTTAAAAGCACCTATAAAGATGCACAGACTTTTACAAGGTGATGTTGGTTCAGGAAAAACAGTTGTGGCTGCTATTGCTATTTATGCAATGTTTAATGCGAATAAGCAAAGTGCATTAATGGTCCCTACAGAAATTTTGGCGGAACAACATGCTATTAGTTTAGACGAGTTATTTGGAGGTCGTTTGAACGTGGCTTTATTAACCAGTTCGGTAAAAGGTAAAAAAAGAAAGCTTTTACTTGAACAATTAAGAGCTGGACAAGTAGATATATTAGTAGGTACACATGCTCTTATACAAGATGATGTTGAATTTAATGATATTGGTTTAGTTATTATTGATGAACAACATAGATTTGGCGTGAATCAACGTAAAAAGTTGAGAGAAAAAGGTGCAGATACAAATGTATTATTTATGACTGCGACACCCATTCCTAGAACGTTATCTATATCAGCTTTTGGAGAAATGGACGTTTCCTCTATTAAACAAATGCCCAAAGGTCGTAAGGAAATCATCACTTCGTGGGCAAAACACGATGAAATCGATAGTGTGTTAAATCAACTTAATAGTGAGATAGTTAAAGGTAGACAAGCTTATGTAATATGTCCACTCATTGAAGAGAGCGAAGCATTAGAT
The DNA here is from genome assembly GCF_049310805.1 of Mammaliicoccus sp. JADD-157. Classification (NCBI taxonomy): domain Bacteria; kingdom Bacillati; phylum Bacillota; class Bacilli; order Caryophanales; family Staphylococcaceae; genus Mammaliicoccus; species Mammaliicoccus sp. JADD-157. The sequence goes on from NZ_JBMOVZ010000001.1 coordinate 972,199, forward strand.
GTCCAAAATGTTACTGCAATATATGAACAACTCCAATTGAAGTTTGGATCTGAAAAAGTTGGTTTACTCCACGGTAAAATGACATCAGATGAAAAAGACCATATTATGAATCGATTTAGCAATAATGAAATTGCTATTTTAGTTTCAACAACTGTAGTTGAAGTAGGTGTTAACGTTCCGAATGCTACGTTTATGATAATATATGATGCTGATAGATTTGGATTATCGACACTACATCAATTAAGAGGAAGAGTAGGAAGAAGTAATCATCAAAGTTACTGTACACTTGTTGCTTCACCAAAAACTGAAAGTGGTGTTGAAAGAATGCATATTATGACAGAATCTACAGATGGTTTCTATTTATCTGAAAGGGATTTAGAAATGCGTGGCCCTGGTGATTTCTTTGGTGTTAAACAAAGTGGTTTACCAGACTTTAGAGTAGCAAATATAGTGGAAGACTATAGAATGCTTGAAGTAGCGAGAGATGAAGCAAGCGAATTGGTTCAATCGGGTGAGTTTTTCAAACCTAAATATGATAAATTGAGACTGTTAGTACAAGAAACAATGGAAGAGCAAAATTTCGATTGACAAGAGAAAGTCGATTGTATAAATTTAAATTACCATTATTTGAGAGTAGGTAAGTATTATGAGATGGGTATTAAGAACAATTGGTGTTTTACTCATTTTAGTATCGATCACGATATTCTTTTGGAATGACGTTAGAACATACTTTACAGAACGCGTAAATGATAAAGTGATTACTTCATACGAAAATCAAGATAATAAAGTAAAAGTAAATCCTGTTGAATCTTGGATTACGAAGACGGAAATGAATGAGCTTGAAATAAATGATAATATGGTTGGTTATTTAAAAATACCGACAGCTGATATTAATGAGCCGATTTTTAAAGGTCCTGCAACAGAACAAAATTTAAAAAATGGTTTATCATTAGTAGATGAAGGTGAAAAACTTACAGAACAAAATGTTGCAATAGCTGGTCATAGAGTCGAAGGAGCTGGTATTCGCTTTAACTATTTGGATAGAGCGAAAATTGGAGATAAAGTAGAATTGATTACTAAAGAAGGTAAAAAAACTTTTAAAATTGATAATATTAAAAATGTTAAGCCAACACAAGTAGAAGTGTTAAATGAGCATAAAGATAAGCCAAACCAACTTACTTTAATTACATGTGATTCTTATAATCCTGATACTTTATTGTTTGAAGAACGTATGATTTACACAGCAATTGAAGAAAAAAGTGCATAATTAAGACCAAGCGAGTGAAAAAAATAAATTTCACTCGTTTTTTATTGTATAATTTGTTGAGAATATTGTCGTGCCCGTGTTAGTATAAATAAGGTAGGTCATGATAGCAGGTGCTAATTATAGCTATAAGTACATAATAGAATGGATTTGGATGAGATGAAATTAACAAAAGCAAATCGTCAGAAAGAACTTACAAATCGATTAAAAGAAGAACCGTTTGTTACTGACGAAACGTTAAGTGAATATTTTAATGTAAGCATCCAAACTATTAGATTAGATAGAATGGAGCTTGGCATTCCTGAATTAAGGCGTCGTATTAAAGACGTTGCAACAAAACAACATGATGAAATTAAATCATTACCAATAGAAGATGTAATTGGTGAAATTATAGACATAGAATTAGATAAATCCGCAATTTCACTTTTAGATATTAAAGATGAACATGTTTTTACAAGAAATAAAATTGCGAGAGGGCACTATATATTCGCCCAAGCAAATTCTCTATGTGTTGCACTTATTAATGATGAATTAGCTTTAACGACTAAAGGTTCTGTACAATTTATAAAGTCAGTTAAATTGAATGAACGGGTAATTGCTAAAGCTACGGTGATTAATAAATCTAAACATATTGCTAAAGTTGATGTAACAAGTACAGTGCATGGAGAGACAGTATTTAAAGGACAATTTGAAATGTATTATGCAAGCGAGGGTGAAAAAAATGGTTAAAATTGCGGTAGATATGATGGGTGGAGATGAAGCTCCAGATATCGTAATAGAAGCGGTAAAAAATGCCGTAAATGATTTTCCAGATTTAGAAATATTACTTTTTGGTGATGAAAAGAAATATAATTTTGAACACGAACGCATCACTTTTACACATACTGATGAGAAGATAACAATGGATGATGAACCTGTAAGAGCTATAAAAAGAAAGAAAAACTCATCTATGGTATTAATGGCTCAGGCTGTGAAAGAAGGTAAGGCAGAAGGTTGTGTATCTGCGGGGAATACAGGAGCGTTGATGAGTAGTGGCTTATTTATTGTTGGAAGAATTAAAGGCATAGAAAGACCAGCGCTTGTCGCAACATTCCCTACGGTTACGGGTAAAGGTTTTGTGTTTTTAGATATTGGTGCGAATTCTGATGCTAAACCTGAACATTTAGTGCAATATGCAAAAATGGGCGAAATTTATGCTAAACAAGTTAGAAGCATTGATAACCCATCATTAGCTTTACTGAACATTGGTACTGAAGAATCAAAAGGTAATCAACAAACTAAAAAGACATACCAATTATTAAAACAAGAAAGTTTTGATAATTTTATTGGAAACGTAGAGTCAAAATCTTTATTATTAGATGCATGTGATGTTGTTGTTGCAGATGGTTATAGTGGTAATATGGTCTTAAAAACAATCGAAGGTACTGCTAGTGCTATTTTTAAAATGATGAAAGAAGCAATGTTTTCATCAACTAAAAATAAACTCGCTGCATTGACATTAAAAAAAGACATCAATAAAATTCGTGATAAAATGGATTATGCAGAATATGGCGGTTCTGTGTTACTAGGATTAAATGGCGTTGTAGTAAAAGCGCATGGTTCTTCTAATGAGCGTGCATTTTATAACGCGATAAGACAAGCAAAACTCGCTGCAGATACAAAAATCGTAGATAAAATGAGAAAGGCAGTAGGTGATGTAATTGAGTAAAATAGCAATCATGTTTCCTGGTCAAGGATCACAAAAAGTAGGTATGGCAGAAGATTTATACCAAACAGATATCAACGCTACTTCTATCCTAGATAGAGCTAATGAATCATTATCATTCGATTTATTAGATGTTATGTTTAAAGATTCAGAAGGTATATTAGGTTTAACTGAATATACGCAACCAGCTTTATTAACACATAGTACTGCACTGATGAATACTTTAAAAGATATAAACTATGATTATGCTTTAGGGCATAGTTTAGGTGAATATTCAGCATTAGTATCAGAAGGTGTATTAAAATTCGAAGATGCAGTTCAAATTGTACATAAACGTGGACTATTAATGTCTGAAGCGTTTCCTCAAGGCGTAGGTTCAATGGCTGCAGTATTAGGATTAAATATTGAAGAAGTTAGAGAAATTTGTGAAAAATTATCAACAGAAGATGAAATAATAGAACCAGCGAACATAAACTGTCCTGGTCAGATTGTAGTTTCTGGTCACACAACTTTAATTGAAAAATTAGTATCAGAAGGTAAATCATTAGGTGCTAAACGTGTTATGCCATTAAAAGTATCTGGTCCTTTCCATTCTTCTATGATGAAAACTATTGCTGCAGATTTCAAAGCATACATAGATCAATTTGAATGGCACGACGCAGAACACCCAATTGTACAAAACGTTCATGCTAAACCAGAAACAGACCATAACGTAATTAAAGAAAATATGGTAAAACAATTGTTCTCACCAGTTGAATATAGTCAATCCATTGAATATTTAATTGCAGATGGTGTTGATCACTTTATAGAAATAGGTCCAAACAAAGTTTTATCAGGACTTGTTAAAAAAATAAGCAGAGATGTTAAAATAACTTCAATTCAAACAATTGATGATGTTAAAGGATGGAATGAATAATGACAAAAACTGCACTTGTAACAGGCGCTTCTCGAGGCATAGGTAAAAAAATAGCATTACAACTAGGTGAAGAAGGTTATAACATTGTAGTCAATTATGCTGGGAATAAAGAAAAAGCAGAAGAAGTTGTCTCTGAAATAAAAACTTTCGGCGTAGACGCATTCGCAATACAAGCTAACGTAAGCGAACAAGACGAAGTAAAAGCAATGATTAAAGAAACATTAAATCAATTTGGAACCATCGACGTACTTGTAAATAATGCTGGTATCACACGTGATAACTTACTTATGAGAATGAAACAAAACGAGTGGGATGATGTAATCAATACAAACTTAAAAGGTGTATTTAACTGTGTACAAGCAGTTACAAGACCGATGTTAAAACAAAAATCAGGACGTATTATTAACTTGTCTAGTGTAGTAGGTTCAGTAGGTAACCCAGGACAAATTAACTACGTTGCAACAAAATCAGGTGTAGAAGGTATGACGAAAACATTCGCTCGTGAATTAGCATCTCGAGGCATTACATGTAATGCTGTTGCACCAGGATTTATTGTTTCTGATATGACTGATCAATTATCAGATGAGTTAAAAGAACAAATGAAATCACAGATACCTTTAGACCGTTTTGGTGAAGATAGTGATATTGCGCACACAGTAGTATTTTTAGCGAGTGAAAAAGCAAATTACATTACTGGCCAAACAATTCATGTTAACGGTGGCATGTACATGCAATAATTTGGTATTATTCATGTTAGTGTGAAATATAAAGGTTTTAAATTATTTAAAGGAGGTGAATGGAATGGCAAGTTTCGATAAAGTAAAAGACATTATTGTAGATCGTCTAGGAGTAGACGCTGAAAAAGTAACACCTGAAGCTTCATTTAAAGATGATTTAGGTGCTGATTCTCTAGATATTGCTGAATTAGTAATGGAATTAGAAGATGAATTTGATATGGAAATCCCTGATGAGGAAGCAGAAAAAATCAACACAGTTGGTGACGCTGTTAAATATATTGAATCATTAGAGAAATAATCCACTTTACAAAATCCCGTAGGTATATGCCTAACGGGATTTTTTATATGCTGATATAGTTAGTTTTAAATCACTCATACACAAATGATGAACTATTCACATATCTATTATTATGTTAAAATGTTGTAATTATTCCATACGGAATAATTAATATACATAAATCATAAGGGGGATATATGAAAGGTAACAGAAAATTTTTATTAACGATGGCACTTACGAGTTTGGCAGTTTTGAATTTGAATGCTCAAGTTGATGCAAAGGAAGGTACCTCAAAAGATAAATCACCTAAGATACAGAATATTGAAGTTGATCATAGAAATTATGATAAAAAAGCAAGTAAAGTTAAGGAAGAAGCAACTAAGTCTTCATCAGCTGCAATGGATTATATAAATTCATTAGAAGGTAAAGGGTGGGACTTCGATGGCTATTATGGTTGGCAATGTTTCGATTTAGTTAATTATTATTGGAATTATTTATATGGTCATGGTTTACATGGTGACTACGCTAAAGATATACCTACTGCAAATGACTTTACAGGTGAGGCAACTGTTTATAAAAACACGCCATCTTTTGTGGCTAAACCAGGTGACATTGTTGTATTTAATGAAGATTTTGGCTCAGGAGCGGGCCATACAGCTATTGTTACAAATGGTAATGCTGACGGTAATTTAAATCAATTCCAAAGCTTAGATCAAAACTGGTATGGTGGCGGTGAAGATAAGACAGAAGTAGCACAGCGTATTACTCATAATTATGAAACAGAAATGTGGTTTATTAGACCCAATTAATATGTTAAAGGTATAAATGTTAAGCTTTTCTTAAAATACTCTTAATCTGTTATTTATTAATTTTTAGATTAGGAGTATTTTTATGTATTTTTGCTCAATAGTTTACGATTGTTGTCTAGATAAATAAGTTTATGATAATATTCTTTTTTTTTTATGTTATTTAACGTAAAATAGATAGGAAACATAATGTTAGGAGGAAACAAATGTCTAAGAACAAATCTCAAATCATAATGCAATTCAAAGTTAAATTTGATCAGTTTATGTCCAATCTAGATATTGAATTTGAAAATTATGATATTTATATTCAAGCTTTTTCGCATTCTAGTTTTATTAATGATTTTAAACTGGATAAATTAAGTCATAATGAACGTTTAGAATTTTTAGGAGATGCGGTGTTAGAATTGACGGTGTCACAGTTTTTGTATAAGAAATTTCCATTATTGCCTGAAGGTAAGTTAACTAAACTGCGCGCATCAATTGTATGTGAACCATCACTTGTAACATTTGCAATGAGTTTGAACATGAACGAATTATTACTTCTTGGTAAAGGCGAAGAGAAGACCGGCGGACGTGAACGCCCGTCTTTAATTGCTGATGCTTTTGAATCGTTTGTAGGTGCATTGTATTTGGACAAAGGGATAGAAAGTGTAGAAACCTTTTTAAATAAGGTGGTTTACCCTCATGTTATAGATGATAATTATACCGCTAATAGAGATTATAAGACTGAGCTTCAAGAGTTCATGCATAGACGTAATAAAGGTGTCATTACTTATCATCTACTCGATGAAAGTGGACCAGCTCATCACAAGTTATTTACCTCAGAGGTGTTATTAAATGGGGAAGCTTTAGAAATTGGTGAAGGTCGAACGAAGAAAGAATCTGAACAAAATGCAGCTAAAAAAGCGCTGAATAATAGTCGTTAAGGAGTAATTTATGGTTTATTTAAAGTCGATAGATGCATACGGATTTAAATCATTTGCAGAAAATACACATGTTGAATTTGATAATGGTGTAACTGCAATAGTCGGCCCAAATGGTAGTGGTAAAAGTAATATAACGGACGCTATAAAATGGGTGCTTGGTGAACAATCTGCCAAGAGTCTTCGAGGGTCGAAGATGGAAGATATTATTTTTAATGGATCTAAAGAACGAAAAAAATGTCAATACGCTGAAGTGAAATTAACTTTAGACAATCATTCTAGAAAACTTAATATAGATGAAGACACAATCACAGTTGAAAGAAGATTATATCGTAATGGTGACAGTGAGTATTATCTTAATAATGAAAGAACTCGATTGAAATCTATATTAGATTTGTTTTTAGATTCAGGATTAGGTAAAGAAGCTTTTAGCATTATATCTCAAGGAAAAGTTGATGAAGTATTAAATGCTAAACCTAGCGATAGACGTTATTTAATTGAAGAAGCTGCTGGTGTACTTAAATATAAAAAACGTAAAAAAGAAGCGACTACTAAACTTGAAGAAACAGAGCAAAATTTAAACCGAGTTGAAGATATTGTATTCGATTTAGAAGCACGTGTAGAACCTTTAAGGGAAGAAGCAGCAATTGCTGAAGAATATCTTTCTTTGAAAGAAGAAATGAAAAAGAGTGATATTACAGTTACTGTTTATGATATTCAAAGCTTAAATAAAGATTTCAAACAATTAGAAACTGATATAGAGCATTTTCAAGCACAAAAAAATCAAAAGACTTCTGAATTAGATGAATTAACATTTAAGTTGAATGATAAGAAAAAGAATCGTGATCAAATTTCATTTAAAATACAAGAATCTAATAAAGCTTTAGTAGAAGCGACAGAATCATTAGAGCGTTACACAGGTCAATTAGAAGTTTTAAAAGAAAGACAAAAAAATAGTGATGCTACAAATGAAAGATTAGAAGAAGATAAAAACCTTACGCAATCTCGTATTGATAAAATAACTAATCAAATTAAAGAAATCGATGTTGAACTATCTTCATTTAAGGAAAAACAACAAGTAATGCTTCAAGAGATTAATCAACTTGAAAGCCAACTTTCTAATAATGAAGGTTCTTTCGAGGAACGTATTGAAGAACTGAAAGATCAATATTATCAATTGATGACAGAACAATCTGATATAAATAATGATATTAGATTTTTAGAAGATAAATTAGCAACTCATCAAGAAAAACAATCAAGGTTAGATGGTCGTCAAAAAGAAGTATATGATCATTTACAAAATGTCTGGAAAGAGAAAGAAACAGTAGGTAAACAATTAGAACAAATTGAAACAGATTTGAAAGAAACAACGGAAAAATATAAATCTGATTACGCGATTTTAAAAGAGAAAGAAACAGAATATAAAGAGTCTGAATCTAAACTTTATCAAGCATATAGATACACTGAACAAATGAAAACACGTATTAATACACTTAAAAGTATGCAAGAAGATTATTCTGGTTTTTATTCTGGTGTAAAGCATGTACTAAAGGAAAAATCTTTAAAAGGCATAGAAGGAGCAGTAGCTGAAATTATTGATACGCCTACGCAGTTAACTACAGCAGTTGAAATTGCGCTTGGAGCTTCATTACAGCATATTATTGTTCGAGAAGAGAAAGATGCAAGATTAGCGATTAAATATTTAAAAGATAAAAAGTTAGGTAGAGCAACATTTTTGCCAATGAATGTCATCAAAAAGAGATTTATACCAGATAATGTAGTAAATCAAATTAAAAACAGTCCTGGATTTGTTACAGTAGCATCAGAAGGTGTCCAGTTTGATGAACAGTATCGCAATATAGTAGAGCATTTATTAGGTAGTACGATTATTGCGGAAAGTTTAGAAACTGCTAATGAGCTAGCTAGAACAATTCAATTTAAACATAGAATTGTAACACTAGATGGAGATATTATTACTCCTGGAGGTGCGATGACTGGTGGAGGTAAAGAGAAAAAAGCGAGTCTCTTATCTCAAAAAGATGAACTTAAGACAACTGAAGATAAATACGATAACTTTATGAAACAGACAACACAAGTAGAATCGAAAGTTAAAAATTTAAAAGAAGAAATTCAACAATTAGAAAAAACACTTTCAGAAACACAAGAAAAAGGCACGGAACTTAGAGCAAGTGAACACGAAGTGACATTGCAGTTAGATTCTATTTTAGCAAAAGAAAAACGTTTAATAGATGAAAATGAAACGTTCGAGTTTGAAAAGAACGATGGCTATAATTTCATAAAAGGGCAAGAAACATTAAAAGAAAAACAATCATTACTTGCTGAAATTCAAGGACGCCTTAAGTTAATAGATGAAGAAATCAATCAATTAAACGCATCGTTATCTAATAACAAAGATAGTGAAAAAACGATACAAAATTTATTGAATGAAAAACGATCAAACCTCGCAGTGGAAAAAGAGAGAAATCGTCTGAAAGTACAGGATAAAAAACGGTTAACTGAGGATTTAAATGAAAATGAAAATACATTAACAAAAATTTTAGATCAAATTGAATTAGTTAACTCGGATGAATACAGTGGTACAAGTCAGTTTGATGAAGTTGAAAAACATATAGAACAAAGTACTAATACGAAACTTGAAATAGAAACGAAAATGTCAGAACAACAAGATATGTATAGAGCTATTCAAGAAGAAATTCAAAAACTTGAGGAAGACATAGAAACATTAAGGCAAAGTATTTCTGGAATAGAAACAGGTCTACAAGATATGGTAAGTAAACATTCGAAAATAGATATAATGATTGAACACCAGTTGACGCACTTAAGTGATACGTATCAACTTACATTTGAAAAAGCTGAGTCGATGTATGAAATGCCTGAAGATATTTCAGAAGCACGTAAAACAGTCAAACTCACTAAAATGTCTATCGAAGAATTAGGTCATGTTAATTTGAATGCTATCGAGCAATTTAAAGAGGTTAATGAGAGGTATACTTTCTTAAGTGATCAAAGAACAGATTTACTAGAAGCTAAAGAAACACTAGAACAAGTAATATTAGAAATGGATAGTGAAGTATCTACACGATTTAAAGAAACATTTGATGAAGTGAATCAACATTTTGGTAACGTATTTAAAACTTTATTTAATGGTGGTAGAGCTGAACTTCAATTGACTGATAAAGATATACTTGATTCAGGCGTGGAAATTGTTGTACAACCACCAGGCAAAAATAGACAGTACTTATCTTTATTAAGCGGTGGAGAACGTGCACTATCAGCAATTAGCTTGTTATTTGCTATTTTGAACGTACGAACAGCGCCATTTGTTATACTAGATGAAGTTGAAGCAGCGCTTGATGAACATAATGTTATTAGATATGCTGAGTACTTGAATAAACTAAAAGCAGATACACAATTTATTGTTATTACACATAGAAAAGGTACAATGTCATACGCAGATAGTTTATATGGTGTGACAATGCAAGAGGCAGGTATATCTAAACTTGTGAGTGTTAACTTAAAATCAATTAAAGATGAAGAATTGGAGGCATTGCAGTCATGAGTTTTTTTAAACGATTAAAAAATAAATTTGCACCAAGCGATGAAGTAAAAAAAGATGAAATTGAAACTAAAGAGGAACAACCTATAGAAGATTTACCTCCCGAATCAAATGAAAAACAAAATCCTGAAGCGGTAGAACTTAATGATGGTTTAATGTCTTTAGATGAATTTGAAGAGTGGGAATCAGAACAACTGGGTGCTAAATTTAAGCAAGGTCTAGAAAAATCTAGAGAGAATTTCCAAAATAAATTAAATGACTTGTTAGCTGTTTACAGAAAAGTCGACGAAGATTTCTTTGAAGCGTTAGAAGAAATGTTAATTCAAGCAGACGTAGGATTTAATACAGTAATGGAACTTGTTGATGAGCTACGTATGGAAGCTAAACGTCAAAACATTACTGAAACAGAAGAGCTTAGAGAAGTAATTGTAGAAAAAATCGTAGACATATATGTTCAAGGTGATCAAGAGATTGACCGCATGGACATTGAGGATGACAGATTAAACGTTATATTGATGGTCGGTGTTAATGGAGTTGGGAAAACGACTACAATCGGTAAATTAGCGCATAGATATAAACAAGAAGGTAAAAAAGTAATATTAGCCGCTGGTGACACTTTCCGTGCAGGTGCAATTGAACAATTACAAGTATGGGGAGAAAGAGTTGGCGTTGAAGTCATCAGTCAAAAAGAAGGCTCAGATCCAGCTGCGGTAATGTATGATGCAGTTAACGCTGCTAAAAGTCGTGGAGCGGATGTTTTAATTTGTGATACAGCTGGAAGATTACAAAACAAAGCGAACTTGATGAATGAATTACAGAAAGTAAGAAAAGTTATAGATCGTAATATTCCTGGTGCACCACACGAAGTATTGTTAGCTTTAGATGCAACGACAGGTCAGAATGCTTTATCTCAAGCCAAATCATTTAAAGAAGTAACTCAAGTAACAGGCATTGTGTTAACTAAGCTTGACGGTACAGCAAAAGGTGGTATTGTATTAGCCATACGTAATGAACTACAAATTCCAGTTAAATTTGTAGGATTAGGTGAAAAAATGGATGATTTACAACCATTTGATGCTGAAAGTTACGTATATGGGTTATTTGCTGATATGATTGAATCAAATGACAGTGTTGAAAATACAACTGAAGAAGTGGATGAAGATGAAAGAAAATAATGATTTAATCAAAACAATGCGCATGAATTATCTGTTTGATTTTTATCAAGGATTATTAACTGAAAAGCAACGCAACTATTTAGAACTATATTATTTGGAAGATTATGCTTTAAGTGAAATTGCAGAGACTTATCAAGTGAGTCGACAAGCTGTATATGATAATATAAAACGGACAGATGAGTTGTTAGAAGAATATGAAACGAAATTGCAACTCTTTAAAAAATTTAAAGAAAGACAGTCTATAATACAAGAATTAAAAAGATTGTCATCAGATAATCAAGAAATTAAGCAAGCTATAAAACGCTTAGAGATTCTTGAATAGGAGGAGAAATTATGGCATTTGAAGGTTTATCCGAGAGACTTCAAGCCACGATGCAACGCATCAAAGGTAAAGGTAAGGTAACTGAACAAGATATTAAAGCAATGATGCGTGAAGTACGTTTAGCATTATTAGAAGCAGACGTTAACTTTAAAGTCGTAAAGAAATTCGTTAACACTGTTTCAGAACGTGCCCTTGGCGCAGATGTTATGCAATCTTTAACACCTGGACAACAAGTTATTAAAATTGTTCAAGACGAATTAACAGCTTTAATGGGTGGAGAAAATAGCAAAATTAATATGAGTACTAAGCCACCAACAGTAGTGATGATGGTTGGTTTACAAGGTGCAGGTAAAACGACAACTGCTGGTAAATTAGCTATGCTAATGAGAAAAAATTATAATAAAAAGCCTTTATTAGTAGCATGTGATATTTATAGACCGGCTGCTATTCAACAATTACAGACAGTTGGTAAACAAATAGATGTCCCTGTCTATACTGAAGGAGATCAAGTAAGTCCTAAAGAAATTACGGAAAATGCATTAAAATATGCTAAAGAAGAACACTTGGATTTTGTTATTATTGATACAGCTGGACGACTTCATATTGATGAAGCATTAATGAATGAGTTGGTTGATGTGAAAGAAGTTTCTACACCTGATGAAATTATGTTAGTTGTAGATGCAATGACTGGTCAAGATGCTGTAAATGTAGCAGAATCATTTGATGAAACTTTAGATATTTCAGGTGTTACATTAACGAAATTGGACGGAGACACACGCGGTGGTGCTGCGCTATCTATTCGTTCTGTAACTGAAAAACCTATTAAATTTATCGGTATGAGTGAAAAATTAGATGGACTTGAATTATTCCATCCAGAACGTATGGCATCTAGAATCTTAGGTATGGGTGATGTATTAAGTTTAATCGAAAAAGCTCAACAAGGTGTAGATGAAACAAAAGCTAAAGAATTAGAAAAGAAAATGCGAACTTCTGCGTTTACATTCGATGATTTCTTAGATCAGCTAGAGCAAGTTAAAGACTTAGGTCCATTAGATGATTTAATGAACATGATACCTGGAGCTAATAAAATGAAGGGCATGAAAAATGCAAACATGGATCCTAAACAAATAGATAATGTTCAAGCTATTATTAGATCTATGACATTAGAAGAAAGAAGTAATCCAGAAATACTGAACGTTTCTAGAAAACGTCGTATCGCTAAAGGTTCTGGTCGTTCATTACAAGAAGTGAATAGATTGATTAAACAATTTGGCGAAATGAAAAAAATGATGAAACAATTTACTGGTAGCAATAAAAAAGGTAAAAAAGGCAAAAAAGGTAGCAATCCATTCCAAGGAATGAATTTACCATTTTAATTTAAAATAAGTTACTAACAAGTAATTGTCACGATTTTGTAAAGTGATGACGCCCAGGGGAATAGTATACCCGAGAGACTAAAGACTCGAGCCTTACCCCAGGCAAGCATTCACTTTCAAAATCGAGTATAAATAAATTCTCCTAATCCGTTAATTGAATATATAAGGGATTAGGAGAATTATTTTGAGTATAGTTAGATAGAAATCCATCTTTTTATAAACAAATTTTAGACAAATTTAAATTGGTAAAGAGAAAACACTTTACAAACTTTTTATATCCTGTTATAGTATTTACTTGTAGAAAAGAAATTATAAATGAGTAAGGAGTTTTTAAACATGGCAGTTAAAATTCGTTTAACACGCAAGGGTTCAAAAAGAAACCCATTTTATCGTATAGTAGTAGCAGATGCACGTTCTCCACGTGATGGTCGTATTATCGAACCAATCGGTACTTATAATCCAGTTGCTAAATCAGATTCAATTGTTAAAATTGATGAAGAATTAGCTTTAAAATGGTTAAAAGATGGAGCAAAACCAACTGATACAGTTCGTGATATCTTATCAACACACGGTATCATGGAAAAATACCATAATTCTAAACTTTCTAAGTAAAGAATAGATTATAATGGAAAAATTAATACAAACAATTATAGTACCGCTCGTAGATTATCCGGAGAACATCAATATATCTAAAGATGAACAAGATTCTAGCATTACGTTCAATATAGACGTTCATGAAGAGGACATTGGCAGAATTATTGGTAAGAAGGGCAGAATGATTAAAGCAATTCGTACAATTGTGTCTGGTTCAATGAACGAGTATGGAAAGAAAGTGTTTGTAGAGGTTAATTAAGAGTGCCTACTTTGGTGCTCTTTTTTATTGTTGATGAAACAACAGTTAGGAGGCAATGCTAGATGAACGTTGAAATTGGGAAAATCGTAAATACGCATGGAATCAAAGGTGAAGTCAAAGTAATGTCTGAATCAGATTTTACTGATGAAAGATTTCAACCTGGTCAACATGTAACAGTTAAACATAGTAAAGAGGAACAAACTTTTGTAATCGCATCTCACAGAATGCATAAAAATTTTCATTTATTAACGTTTGAAGGTGTTCAAAACATAAACGAAATTGAGCACTTAAAAGGCTCTAAAATTTTTCAAGAGCAAGAAAATGATGCAATTGAATTAGATGAAAATGAATATTATTATTCAGATATAATCGGTTGTACAGTATTCGTCGAAAAAGATGCAATTGGAGAAGTAGCAGAAATTTTTGAAACTGGTGCAAATGATGTATGGGTGGTTAAAGGAGAGAAAGAGTATCTCATTCCTTATATTGAAGATGTTGTTAAAGATATAGACATTGAAAATAAATCAATCAGAATAGAACCGATGGAAGGTTTATTAGACTAATGAAAATTGATTATTTAACTTTATTCCCTGAAATGTACGAAGGTGTTCTTAATCATTCTATTATGAAAAGAGCTCAAGATAAAAATATCGTGTCATTTAATACAGTGAATTTTAGAGATTACGCAAATAACAAACATTCACAAGTAGATGATTATCCATACGGTGGCGGACAAGGTATGGTATTGAAACCAGAACCAATCTTTAACGCCTTGGAAGATTTAGATAAAACACCAGATACAAGAGTTATTTTAATGTGCCCTCAAGGAGAACCGTTTACACAAGAAAAAGCTGAATCATTATCTGAAAGTGAACACATTGTGTTTATATGCGGTCATTATGAAGGATATGATGAAAGAATTAGAACGCATTGTGTAACAGATGAAATATCAATAGGTGACTATGTATTGACTGGCGGAGAGCTAGCGAGCATGACAATGACAGACGCAATTGTAAGATTAGTACCAGGAGTTTTAGGAAATCAAGTATCTCATGAAGATGATTCATTTTCATCTGGTTTACTTGAACACCCACAATATACAAGACCGGCTGATTATCAAGGCATGAAAGTTCCTGATGTATTGTTATCAGGAAATCATGCAAACATCGACAAGTGGAGACATGAACAATCTCTATTAAGAACTTTGGAAAGAAGACCGGATTTATTAGAGCAATATCCACTAACTGAAAAAGACAAAAAAATTCTAAACAACAATAAAAAATAGATTGAATGAAAATAAGCATTATGATATAGTATTATAAGTGTGTGAGCACAAAATCACTATGATCCGCTGTCAGCATTGAATGTATTTTAAATTTATTATTGGGCAAGAACATAGTCAGAAGGAGAGAATATAAATGAGTAATCATAAGTTAATCGAAGCAGTAACTAAAGACCAATTACGTACGGATATTCCTACATTCCGCGCAGGTGACACTTTACGTGTACACGTACGTATCGTTGAGGGTAACCGTGAGCGTATCCAAGTATTCGAAGGTGTAGTAATCAAACGTCGTGGTGGCGGAATTTCAGAAACATTTACAGTTCGTAAATTATCTTACGGTGTTGGAGTTGAACGTACATTCCCAGTACACACTCCGAAAATCGAAAAGATCGAAGTTAAACGTCGCGGTAAAGTACGTCGTGCGAAACTTTACTACTTACGTAGCTTACGTGGTAAAGCTGCTCGTATTAAAGAAATTAGATAAATTAAAATATAAGGATTTGTCCTTTATTTTAAGTAGAAAACCGGCTGAGACATTTTGTCTTAGCCGGTTTTGTTTTTTAATTTTGAGTCAGAGAAAAAGTGAATTCATGAGTATAACTTAATCCAATAAGAGATGCTCTATTTGGATTATTGTCAAAGTTAATCCAATAAAGGGTGTTCTATTTGGATTATTGTCAAAGTTAATCCAATAAAGGGTGTTCTATTTGGATTATTGTCAAAGTTAATCCAACAAAAGGGTTCTATTTGGATTATTGTCATAGTTAATCCAACAAAAGGTGTTCTACTTGGATTATTGTCATACTTAATCCAACAAAAGTACACTGCATCATCATATTATTGAAACTATTAAAGCATTAAGTAATTTAAGGATGTATATTAAAATTCAAAATTTAAAAAATAGAAAACCTCCACACTATTTGATTTAACAAACATTGTGGAGGTTTTATTTTGAGAAAGAAATTTATATTTTAGAATCTTTTTTACGTATAGTTTTACGAAATACAATTAATAGTATGACACCTATAAACATTGCGACCATACTCGTTTTAAATAATGGCGGTTGATAAGTAATGATAACTTTCTTTTGACCTTTTTCAACAGGAATACTAGACATAATATAATTTACTTTCTTTATATCTACAGGTTTCCCATCAACGGTAGCTTTCAATCCTTCTCTATAGACAAGTGGCATGACGAGATGACCAGAAGGGTGTCGTTTCATATCAATTTGGTAGTGATTATTTTTATTGTGAAACTTAATATCTTGATTTTTACTTTGCTTCACAGCATTTTTTAAAGTTGAATAATCTTCTCCTTGAATTGATTTTAAATCGAAATGATAAGTGCCTTTTTTAAGTTTGATATGCACAGTATTTTGAGCTCTTATATTTGCTGTAGTTGTATGGCTCGGTCTTACATAAGTATATGATAGTTTATGCCTGAAAATTTTATGTTCATTCACTTTAATGTAATAATTTTTATCTTTTGGTTTCTTGATCTCAGTATCTATCATAAAATATAAATCTTTATATTTTTCTGAAGTGTCTTTAGGTAGATTAATTGTTATACCACCTCCATCTTTTGTAACAGTTAATTCTTTATTGTCTAGTTTTGCATTGTTATACGAAATTTTAGACGAATCAACTAAATCTTTTGGCTGTTTAATTTGTTCTTTTGAGTCTTTATGATTATCAATCATTCCATTTAACATAGCATGTTCTTTAACTAGTGGTGTATTTAAATTTTTATCATTAAATACTTTGTTAACAACTCGAGCACTAGGTAGTTTTTTTGTATTTTCATATATGCGATTAGTTCTATCTTGATCCTTATACGAATCAATTCTCTCAGAGTTAGTAGGGTAATGTAAGTCGTTCTTATCCTTGATTACGTAATCGACGTTAAACAAGCTGTTTAAGTTACTTCTTTCTGAAAAACCAGCATAATAACTATTGCTATTTTTAGGCATACTCACAAATAAATCTTTTTCATAAAACTTTAATATATCTGCATTGTATATACTGCTATACAGTTTTGTGCTATTAAAGTTATAGTACATAGGTGAATTGACTGTGATTGGGCGCAACATATCGATTCTTCTTAAATCATCTAT
This sequence comes from Mammaliicoccus sp. JADD-157, assembly GCF_049310805.1. Lineage (NCBI taxonomy): Bacteria > Bacillati > Bacillota > Bacilli > Caryophanales > Staphylococcaceae > Mammaliicoccus > Mammaliicoccus sp. JADD-157. Next base: position 989,531 of record NZ_JBMOVZ010000001.1, read on the forward strand.
TTTATTTTCTTTTAAATGATTAATTTTAGAAGCTGTTTTCTCTGTATATATATGAGAATCTTTAATGGAATCCTTCTTAGGTGTATATTTTGAAAGTATTTTATTTTGATAGTCATAAATTAAAGCAAATTGACTCGCCATTAAAACGATACAAATAAGAATATTAATATATTGGTGTTTATAAGTTATTTTAAACAATAGTAAAATGCATAAAATAGGTACAAAAATTAACCAATAATAAAATGTTTGTTGCCAAATAGCTGTTACTAAAATAGTGGTAATAGGTAATATTGACGCTAATAAAAACTGTTTGATCGTTATTAATTTAATGTGTTGTACTACCATAGCGGTTAAAATAGCAGTAGATAACGCTAGAGCGTAAACCCATCTTCTTTGAGGCATTGAGAACCCGTTAAAAAATGAATCGAAATATGGTGATAGTGAGCCAATAAGACATATGATTGTAGCTATAGCAAAAAGCTTAAAATAATACTTTTTATATAAAGGGCGTAAAAATAAAGCAGTAACAGATAAGAAAGAAATAGTAATATAAAATCCACCATATAATACATTATATTGTTTTATAAATGGGATTATTAAATCAACATTATTATTCATGATACTTCGGTCATTTTCTAAGTAAGATAAAACACCTTGAACGAATCCAAAATTACCAATTAAAAAGGCAATAAATACTGAAACGATTGTATAGATGAATTTTTGCTTTATATTTACGATGTCTTTTTCATATTTAAATATAATTCTATATAACACATAGAATGCTAAAATGATAAATTGATAATAAGTAAAATAAAAATTAGATGTTATTGTGATTGCAATAGCTATAATGAGTACTGTAGGTTTTTTTTGGGTAAATAATCGTTCAATTCCTAATAATGCTAAAGGAAGATAAAACATAACATCACTGAAAAACGACCATGTAAAAGTAAAGTAATAATACACAGTTGACCAAGCGTATAAAATACTTCCTGCAAAGGCTAATACTCTATTTAAATGATATTTTAATAATAATAAGTATGTAATAAAAATAATACATGCACATTTAAAGATAGCAATCACAATTTGGTTGGTTAATACAGTATTTAGCAGGTCCTGTGATTGTGAAAAAAATTGATGAGCTAGAACGAATACAATTCCTATCCAAGCAAATGGTGAGGTAGCGTAATAATAACTTAGATCAGAGAAGTAGTCTCCTCCTAATCCAAAATCAATATCATAAAACATTGTAAATAGTTTAGCATGTTGTATGAGATATATTTGAAAAGGTATCATTTGTTTTAATCCATCACCAATACTTGTATATAAATAATCATAATTCATATATTTATAGATAGTTGGTATATAAAAAATTATCGCGCAAAATAATGTAATGAATATTAAATAGATGATTTTTTTCATTTTGTCCCTCTTTGTTATGTGATATATAATTAGTTTATTATTCCCATATAATGGTATCATCAAACTTTTATAGTTTGAAAAAGCATACATATGAACAAGTTTTAAATTGTATATGTATGCTTTTGATACTAACTTTTATTCACTTTTCTTGTATATAAACATGATAATATTATCGAAATAATGGATACGAAAATCATAGTTTTAAAGAAAGGTGGTTTATATTGTATTTTAATATGTTTACTATTTTTAGACACGTTTACACCAGTCATAATATGATTCACTTTCTCGACTTGAACTTCTTTATTATCTACAGTAGCAGTCATACCATTTCTATAAGGGATATTAATGACTGCCATGCCACCACTGTGATTATTTAAATCAATATCAATAGCGCCATTTTCTTCTTTATAAGAATAATTTTTCTTTTTGTTTGCGGATTTTAAAGTTTTGTAATCTTCTCCATACAATCCTTGTAATTTTAGATTATATGTTCCGTTCGTTAAAGCAATAAATATTTTACCATCACTAGTAACAGGTACCCTATATAATAAATCATCTTGTAACATTCTATACTTTGAATCCTCAAACAAGCGATTATTAGAATAATCATTGATTTGAATAGAGAAGTTAGATTGTGGTGGTTTTCTCTCAAGATGTAGCATTAAATACATATCTTTATATTTTTTAGCAATCTCTTTAGGAAGTGTAATTGTTAAACCATCACCATTTTTAGGAACAGATAAAATATTGTTTTTATATTTTGAATTTCGCTCTGTAATATTCGTTTGATTTAATAAATTAGGTGCATTTTTAATTTGTGAATAATCACTACTATGACTATCAGTAATAACGCCATTTATCATCGCATGTTCTTCATCTAAGGGTGTTTTAAGTTGTTTTTGATTATAATACTTATTAGTAACTTTAACAGCAGGTAACATTTCTTTGTTTTTTAATATTTGATATTTACCGTCATCACTTACAACTTTAGAGTTAGCAGGTGATTCTTTTTCATAACTTTTCTTCATAAGGTATTTAGTTGACCATAAACTATATAAATTAGATCTATTTTGCATATTACTATAACGGCTTAAAGATTCATTTTTCAAATTAATTTTAGCTTTAGAAAATAAATAATCATATAATTGACCATCAAAAATACTTGAATATAAACTCATACCTTTAAATTGTTGGTACATAGGTGTATTGTCTTGTTCTAAAACGCGCCAAGCAATTCTTTCATCACTTTGTGTATTTTGCTTGATGTCATCTATATGAGCACGTTGTAATCCACTATCAAAAGTACTCGCTTGAATAAAGAATGTATTTGCTCTTCTTTCATGGTCTTCATGATAGATTTGGTTTTTACTATGTTCTTTGGATACTAAAAATGATAATAATAGAACGCCAAAAACATAAATAATCATTATTAAAGTTTTGTACGATTTCATGATTAACACAAATAATCCAATAATAAATAATACTGGTAACATCCAAATCCAAATAACATAATCTTTAGTGATCAAATAGCTAGATAATATAACAATGAAGCTCGGAATACAGGTGAATATATATGTTTTTAAGGATAAGGATTTAAAATAATATATATATTGTGCTATAAGCCCACTAGAGAAGAAAGTAAGTAAATAATGCCATCTTTTCTGAGGAGCTGAGAATCCGTTAAATACACTATCTATAAAAGGTATAAAGCTAGCAATAATGAATAAAATTGTAAATATACTAAACATCCGATAGAAATAATTTTTATAAAGTTTAAAAGTTAACAAAGCTTGAATAGTTAAAAATAATACGACAATTAAATAGTTATCGTAAAAAATATTGTCGTGTTTTGTGAAGTCAGATAATAAAGGTATTTCACCTTGATAAGTCGCTCTATTATTGCCTATAAAGCCTCTTGCTGAATGGAAAAATATCATAATACTACAGCCAAAACCTAGTAAACTTGCGACGAAAAATACTTTGAACTGTTGCCATTTAAGTACTTCATCGTCTTTATGTTTAAAAGTAAATCGATAAATAAAATATAAAAATCCTATTAAAACTTGATAATAAGCAAAATAGAAATTATTAATAAAAGTTAAAGCAACAATTAAGATAAACATTCCAATTTTTTTATTTTTTAAAAATCGTTCTATACTTAATAAAAGTAAGGGTAATAAAATAAAAACATCACTAAAAAACGGCCAGTATACTGTAAATCTAAAGTATATAGGTGACACAGCAAATAGAAAGGCTGATACTACAGAGCTTAAACGATTTAAACCGATTTTTTTAGTGTAAAAGTAGACTGATATCATAATTAAAAAAGATTTTATAATAGATAATACAATAGCGTTTTGTGCCCAAAAAAGCATGCGCTCTGTATCAAAATTAAATATGAATGAGCTAATCCAGATAACAATGACATTTATAATAAATAAGATATTAGTAGAGAAATAGTAAGCAAAATCAGTTAACATATCTCCACCTAAACCTAAATCTGTTGTGTAGAAGAATGAGCCTTTTGTCCAATGTTCATATAAAAACATTTGTATAGGTAACATTTGTTCAATACCATCATTTGGTCCAGTGAAAATCACGCCATCTTTAAAATATCTATATATGACATAACCATGTCCTAAAATAGCTAATAGCCCAAGCAAAAGAATAAATTTAATTGTAGATTGTTTAGTATGTAAGAATTTTTTAAATCGTTTTATCATATAGGTCACCTGTTACTCATTCATCTATATTGTTATTTTTCATATTCGTTTGATCTATTATATACTTTGGACGATTTTTAGTTTCATAATATATTCTACCAATATATTCTCCTATAACACCAAGGCTGAATAATTGTAAACTACCTAAGAATAAAATGGCGGAAATAATCGTAAAGTAACCAGGTTCTTCGATTCCGTGTAACACGATATTTATAAATGTGATTAAAATGTACAATAAACATACCACCATTGTAACTCCACTAAAATAAAAACAAATCCTTAAAGGTTTATTATTAAAACTAATTACGCCATCCATTGCATAATCTAATAATTTAAAGAAAGAGAATTTAGATTTCCCTTGATTTCTATCTTTATGATTAAATGTAATAGTTGTTTTAGAAAAGCCTACCCATTCAAATATCCCTTTTGAAAATCTATTATATTCAGTTAAATTTAAAATAGCTTGTAAAACATTTTTAGAAATTAAACGAAAGTCACCTTCGCCACTTTTAAACTTAACATCAACAATATACTTAGAAAGTTTATAAAAAGCATTGGCTGGAATACGTTTTAAAAATGATTCATTTTCTCTATTTCTCGAAGCTACAACTTGATGATAGCCTTCTTCATATAATTTAATGAATTCAGGTATCAATTCAGGAGGATGTTGCATATCTGAATCCATAATAATTGTTGCATCACCATTTGCGTGTTCTAATCCGCAAAACATTGCTGACTCTTTACCGAAGTTCTTGGAGAAAGAAATGTATTTAACATTAGAATCAGAATTCGCTAAAGTTTTCATCATATTTAATGAATTGTCTGTAGAACCATCATTTATAAAAATAAGTTCAAAGTCATATGGTAAATTAACAAAGACGTTCGCAACTTTTTCATGTAAAATAGAGATATTAGTATCCTCATTGAAAACGGGTACTACAATTGAAATTAACATAACAAACCTCCTATATAGATATGGTAAATATATCACATTTCTATAGTTTAGAATAAGAAAGGATAATATAAATGACAATACAATGGTTTCCAGGTCATATGGCCAAAGCTAGAAGAGAAGTAACTGAACAATTAAAAATGGTAGATGTTGTATTCGAACTCGTTGATGCTAGAATACCACTTTCGTCAAGAAATCCAATGATTGATGAAATCATAAACCAAAAACCTAGAGTTGTAATACTCAATAAAAAAGATATGTCTAAACAAAGTGAAACAGATAAATGGACACAATACTTTAAAAATGAAGGGTTCTTTCCTGTTCAAATTGATTCAAAACACGGTAAACATTTAAATGAATTAATGAAAGCTGCAAAAGCTGCAACTAAAGATAAATTCGATAGAGAACGTAGGAAAGGGTTGCGTCCTAGAGCAATCAGAGCGATGATTGTTGGTATTCCGAACGTAGGAAAATCAACGCTCATTAATAAATTAGCCAAAAAAACGATGGCTAAAACAGGAAACACACCAGGAGTTACAAAAAAGCAACAATGGATAAAAGTCGGTAAAGAATTAGAATTGCTAGATACACCAGGTATATTATGGCCAAGATTTGAAGATCAAGTAATTGGTAAAAAATTGAGTCTTACTGGTGCAATTAAAGATAGCATAGTGCACTTAGATGAAGTAGCAATTTATGGATTAAATTTCTTGATTGAAAACGATCCTGAAAAATTACAAAAATTTTATCAAATAGAATTAACAGAAGAAAACGATGTTGTAGAATTATTTGACCAAATTGGTAAAAGAAGAGGAATGCTGAAAAGAGGGAATGAAATAGACTATGAAGCAGTTACAGAACTTTTAATTAGAGATTTAAGAAATGCTAAAATCGGTAATTATTGCTTTGATATATACGAAGAAATGAAGGATAGTCTCTATGAAACAAAAGACAATTAAAGAAATATCTATTGAAATCAATGAATATAAAAGCTTTGAAGATGTAGAAACTTCAATTTATAAAGACGATTTACGAAAAGGTGTTCAAGCAGCTTTAAATAAAAAGCAAAAACAGATAGAACAGCTACAAAAATTAGAAACACAATATTTAAGAATGAGTGAATATGAAAACAAATTGTTAGAGAATAGTAGCGATGCTTTAATATGTGGTATTGATGAGGTAGGACGAGGTCCGTTAGCTGGACCAGTTGTTGCAAGTGCAGTGATATTGGAACCAGGGCACAATTATATCGGTATAACAGATTCTAAAGCTTTATCTCAAATGAAACGTGAATTATTCGAACAACAAATTCATGCACAAGCTTTATCAGTTGGCATAGGAATAGCAACTGTAGAAGAAATAGATGAGCTAAATATTTATCAAGCAACAAAAGTTGCGATGTTAAGAGCTATTGAACAATTAAATGTGAAACCAGATCATTTATTAATTGATGCTATGCAATTAGATATTGATATACCTCAAACTTCTATAGTAAAAGGGGATGCTAATAGTGTATCTATTGCTGCAGCAAGTGTAATTGCAAAGGAATATCGTGATCGTTTAATGAATGAATATAATAGCCAATATCCTGGATATGAATTTGATAAAAATAAAGGTTACGGTACAAAAGCTCATTTAGAAGGTGTAGAGAACTATGGAATAACACCAATTCATCGGTTATCTTTCGAACCAATAAAGACAAAAGTGAAATATTATTCTAACAATTCCTGAAATTAGACCATCCTTGTTTACAATAACGCTTACATTTTCTATAATTGAATAGTAAGCAAACATTAATGTATGTATTAGGAGGATGGAGAATGAATATCCATGAGTATCAAGGTAAAGAGATTTTTCGCTCTATGGGCGTAGCTGTACCTAATGGTTCAGTGGCTTTTTCACCTACTGAAGCAGTAGAAAAAGCAAAAGAATTAGATTCAAATGTATATGTAGTGAAAGCGCAAATCCATGCCGGTGGGCGTGGTAAAGCTGGTGGGGTTAAAATTGCTAAGTCTATTGATGAAGTTCGCGAATATGCGAAAGAATTATTAGGCAAAGTACTTGTAACACATCAAACTGGCCCAGAAGGTAAAGAAGTAAAACGACTTTTAATTGAAGAAGGTTGCGATATTCAAAAAGAATACTACATCGGTTTTGTAATCGACAGAGCAACTGATCGTATTACATTAATGGCATCTGAAGAAGGCGGAACTGAAATTGAAGAAGTTGCAGCTGCAACTCCTGAAAAAATCTTCAAAGAAGTAATTGATCCAGTAACTGGTTTAATGCCTTATCAAGCAAGAAGAATAGCTTTCAATATTAACATTCCAAAAGAATCAGTTAATAAAGCTGTAAAATTAATGATGTCTTTATATAATGTGTTTGTAGAAAAAGATTGTTCAATTGTTGAAATCAATCCACTTGTAACAACAGGTGACGGTGAAGTTTTAGCACTTGATGCAAAAGTGAACTTTGACGATAACGCTTTATTCAGACATAAAGATATCGTTGAAATGCGTGACTTAGAAGAAGAAGAAGAAAAAGAAATCGAAGCATCTAAATATGATTTATCATATATTGCATTAGATGGAAATATTGGTTGTATGGTAAACGGAGCTGGTTTAGCTATGGCTACGATGGATACAATTAATCACTTCGGCGGCAATCCGGCTAACTTCCTTGACGTGGGGGGCGGCGCTACGAAAGAAAAAGTTACTGAAGCATTTAAAATCATATTAGGAGATTCTAAAGTACAAGGTATTTTCGTAAATATCTTCGGTGGAATTATGAAATGTGATGTTATTGCAGAAGGTATCGTAGCTGCTGTTAAAGAAGTTTCATTAGATATGCCTTTAGTAGTTAGACTTGAAGGTACTAATGTAGAACAAGGTAAAAAAATCTTAAAAGAATCTGGTTTAGCAATCGAACCTGCATCTATCATGGCTGACGGTGCTCAAAAAATTGTTAAATTAGTTCAAGAACGATAAGAGAAAGGCGGAGAGTTACGTGAGTGTATTTATCGATAAAGATACGAAAGTGTTAGTACAAGGTATTACTGGTGCAACAGCACTTTTCCATACAAAACAAATGTTAGACTACGGTACACAAATCGTTGCAGGTGTTACACCTGGTAAAGGCGGCCAAGTAGTTGAAGGTGTACCTGTATTTAATACTATAGAAGAAGCGGTAGAAGAAACAGGTGCTACAGTTTCAGTTATTTATGTACCAGCACCATTTGCTGCAGATGCAATCATTGAAAGTGCAGACGCAGAATTAGACTTAGCTATTTGTATTACTGAACATATTCCAGTTATAGATATGATCAAAGTTAAACGTTACTTAGAAGGTAAAAAGACACGCTTAGTAGGACCAAACTGTCCTGGCGTTATCACTGCTGACGAATGTAAAATAGGTATTATGCCTGGTTACATCCATAAAAAAGGCCATGTAGGTGTTGTATCACGTTCTGGTACATTAACTTACGAAGCAGTACATCAATTAACACAAGCTGGTATCGGTCAAACAACAGCAGTTGGTATTGGCGGAGACCCAGTAAACGGAACAGACTTCATTGACGTGCTGAAAGCTTTCAATGAAGACGATGAAACATATGCTGTTGTAATGATTGGTGAAATTGGTGGAACAGCGGAAGAAGAAGCGGCTGAATGGATTAAAGCTAATATGAACAAACCAGTAGTTGGCTTTATCGGAGGACAAACAGCCCCTCCAGGTAAACGTATGGGACACGCTGGTGCAATCATTTCAGGTGGTAAAGGTACTGCATCAGAAAAAATCAAAACACTTAATGAATGTGGTGTTGATACAGCAGATACACCATCAGTTATTGCAGAAACATTAATAAACCGTATCAAAAAAGAAGACGGTCTATATGACAAATGCTTAACAATCAAATAATTTAAAAATAATATAGAATAAGTACAGTGAATAACAATCAATATTCGCTGTGCTTATTTAGTGTTTTCTTTTTAAAGAAAAAAGTTAAATATTATTTCATAATCTTAATCTATACCCTTAAAAATTAGGAATTATCTATTTTTAAGGGCGTTTTTTATGTAAAAAGATAAGATAGACAACGATAAAAAGAGATATTATAATAAATGTAAAAAAAATGACATAAGGAGTGAGCGATGAATAATAATACAGAAGCACTATATTTAAAATCTTTAGAATCTAGGTATGATAATGATTATGAGACACGAAATAAATTAATGGGTTTAGAAGGCGAATTAATTGTAAATAAAACATTGAAAAATATTAATTATGTCGTTTATACTCATAATCTAGAATTTACAGTCGATAAGAAATTTCAGGTCGATTTTTTAATTGTCCATAATAACCAGATAAGTATATTAGAAGTTAAACATTATTATGGAGACTTCCATTTTTTCAACTCTTACATGCAAAGTTCATCAAATAACACTTATCCACTTCCGTTTATGCAGCTCAATATAGCGAAAAATAATCTCCAAAAACTATGCAATGAAATAAATATTAATCTCCCAATTCAAGAATATTTAATCTTTTCGAATCCCACATTTACGGCTCAATCTACTATTCCAAATAAATCTCAAGTCTTATTAAGATCAGAATTCTATAAATTCTCTAAACTTTTTCAATCATTTCAAGTAGCGAAAGATAAAGCGATATTAAATCAAATACTTCAAAAACAAAAAAGGTTTTCTCAACAATTTAAAAGTATTAAAAAAACTGAATTCAGCCTAATTAAGAAAGGGATTAAGTGCCCTAACTGTAAAAACCTAAATACAATGGTTGTCGAAAAGCGAAAGAAAATGACTACTTGTATTTGTTGTGAAAAAGATTTTAAAAGAAATGAATTATACTATTTTAATATCAGAGAACTAGCAGTTATTAAAGGTGAAGAAGGATTTACTTTAGCCGAAGCAATGGAATGGTGTGATGCAGAAAATATACATACAATTCGTAGAGTTTGTAATAAATACTTTGAATCTAAAGGGCAACGATACAAGAAATATACATTAAAAGAGAATGAGATAGCGAAAGAAGTGCTCTAACGTGCAAGACAAATATAACAAGCTCGTTAGGAAATATAACGTGCACGAGTGAAAAAACAAGCCCGTTAGCGCACGCAAAACCCATCAAAACAATAATAAACCTCAAATTCAAATCAATATCCACTACACAATCCACTAATCCAACCTCACATATTCTGCACTATAGAAGGAGCAATAATTATGAATTTTAATCAAGAAATAGTTTTAAAATTAACTTACGCTGGTTTTACGACTAGGCATTTACATAAAATGTTAAGTTATGATACAAGTTTAAATTTTATTGATGATCATGATGAGTTCTTAAATTTCATTTCCAAATCGAATTTTAATTATAATAAAATGTTTGCAATGTATAATAGGTATCGAGATAGTGATATAGAGGAGCTAGTAAATAACATCGAAGCTCAGAATATTAAATTTGTCTTTTCTAACCAGTCGGGTTATCCTAATTTACTGAAGCAGATTTACGATTATCCATTAATGTTATTTGGGCAAGGTGATATGAATTTATTAAATCATTCAAAAATGCTCGCAATTGTTGGTTCTCGTAAAGCAACTACCTATACTGAACAGATTTGTGATACATTAATACCAAGTTTAGTTAAAGCTAATATCACGATTGTATCTGGTTTAGCAATGGGCGCGGATTATTTCGCTCATCTAAAAACGATAGATCAAGGTGGTCACACGATTGGTGTTGCAGCTTTTGGACTGAATTACCATTATCCAAAATCTACAGATTATATAAATTTGTTTATGAGAAAGCATCATTTAGTAATAAGTGAATATTATCCTAATGTTAAGTTACAGAAATGGCGTTTTCCTGAGAGAAACAGAATTATAAGCGGTTTGTCTCAAGGCGTTTTAGTTACTGAAGCAAATGAACGAAGTGGATCACTTATTACAATTGATCAAGCGTTAGATCAAAATCGTAATGTTTATTGTTGTCCTGGTACTATATTCCAGAACTTGAGCAAAGGCGTAAATAAACGAATTCAAGAAGGTGCTAAACTTATACAAACGCCTGAAGATATACTTGAAGATTTTAGGTAAAATGGAACAAATTGAAAGGTTTGAAAAAATATTTTAATTGACAAAGCTGAATTTATCAGTTTATCATTTACATTTGTAATCAATAGAATAGCAAGGGGGAGTTACTTTGGCAGAAAATCTTGTCATTGTCGAATCGCCTGCAAAAGCTAAAACCATTGAAAAATATTTAGGAAAAAAATATAAAGTCATCGCTTCTATGGGGCACGTTAGAGATTTGCCTCGTAGTCAAATGGGTGTAGATGTAGATAATTATTATGAACCTAGATATATAACTATTCGAGGTAAAGGACCAGTCGTTAAAGATTTAAAACGTCATGCAAAAAAAGCTAAAAACGTTTATCTTGCGAGTGACCCTGACCGAGAAGGTGAAGCGATTGCTTGGCATTTAGCACATATATTAGATATAGATGAAAATAAAAAATCACGAGTAGTATTTAATGAAATTACGAAAGATGCTGTAAAAGAAAGTTTTAAGCATCCAAGAGAAATCGAACATGAGTTAGTTGATGCTCAACAAGCACGTAGAATATTAGATAGACTAGTGGGTTATAATATATCACCAGTTTTATGGAAGAAAGTGAAAAAAGGTTTATCTGCAGGACGTGTACAATCAGTAGCATTACGACTTGTGATTGATCGTGAAAATGAAATTAATAATTTTAAACCTGAAGAGTATTGGACAATAGAAGGTTTATTCAAACATAAAACAAAAACGTTTTCTGCTAAATTCTTACATGAGAAAAGCAAACCAGTTAAGTTGAAAAATGAAGGTGACGTTAAAAAAATCACAACACAATTAGATGGGGACAAATTTGAAGTTACACAAGTAACGAAAAAAGAAAAATTAAGACACCCTGCTAAATCATTTACAACTTCTTCATTACAACAAGAAGCTTCGCGTAAATTGAATTTCAAAGCTAGAAAAACAATGATGCTTGCTCAACAATTATATGAAGGTATAGATCTTAAAAAGCAAGGTACTGTCGGGTTAATCACATATATGAGAACTGACTCCACACGTATATCAGAAACAGCACAAGCTGAAGCAGCAACATTTATTGAAAATGAATATGGTAAAGAATATTTATCAAAAGCAAAAGCTACTAAAGGTAAACAAGGTGCACAAGATGCCCACGAAGCAGTAAGACCTACAAGTGTTGCTAGAACGCCAGAACAAATGAAGGCATTTTTATCTAGAGATCAACATAGATTGTACAAGCTGATATGGGAAAGATTTATGGCGAGTCAAATGGCTCCTGCAATAGCAGATACAGTAGCTGCAGATATAACGCAAGGCGATTTGAAATTCAGAGCAAATGGTCAAACGATTAAATTTAAAGGTTTCATGAAAGTATATGTTGAAGCTAAAGATGATCAAGATGAAGAGAAAGATGGTAAATTGCCTCCATTAGAAAAAGGAGATATCGTTACTGCTGAGAAAATTGATCCTAAACAACACTTTACGCAACCACCACCAAGATATACGGAAGCGCGTTTAGTAAAAACAATGGAAGAATTAAAAATTGGTAGACCATCTACTTATGCTCCAACAATTGACACAATACAAAAACGAAATTATGTCAAACTTGACCAAAAACGTTTTATACCAACTGAACTTGGTGAGATTGTTCATGAATCAGTGAAAGAATACTTCCCTGAAATTATCGATGTAGACTTTACAGTTAATATGGAAACACTATTAGATAAAGTCGCTGAAGGCGAAATAGAATGGAAGAAAGTTATCGATATGTTCTATGAGAACTTCAAAATTGATGTTGCTAGAGCAGAAGAAGAAATGGAAAAAATAGAAATTAAAGATGAGCCTGCAGGAGAAGATTGTGAATTATGTGGTTCACCTATGGTTTATAAAATGGGAAGATACGGGAAGTTTATGGCTTGTTCTAATTTCCCTGAGTGTAGAAATACAAAAGCAATTATTAAAACGATTGGTGTTAAATGTCCGAAGTGTAAAGAAGGCGAAGTGGTAGAGCGTAAGTCTAAGAAAAATCGTATTTTCTTCGGTTGCTCAAGATATCCTGAATGTGATTATACATCATGGGATAGACCATTAGATCGTTCATGTCCAAAATGTGATACAGTTTTAGTTGAACGTAAAAAAGGAAAATCTGCACAAGTTATTTGTCCAAATTGTGATTATAAAGAACAAGAACAGAAATAATGTGTGAAGTGCAAAAAGTTATCGGTATAGATAATTTTTTGCACTTGTTTTTTGTTTATTGGTAGAAATAGTAAATTGTCACTAATTTTTAAAAATTTGCTTTAGTTTATTATTTGATTAAATTCAGATTTGTTATACAATTCAATATGGAATATAAAAATGTGGAAACAGGAGGCATTTAATATGACTTCAATAAATGTTATTGGCGCTGGTCTAGCTGGGTCGGAAGCGGCTTATCAAATCGCCAAAAAAGGGATAAATGTTAACTTATATGAAATGAGGCCAGTCAAAAATACGCCAGCTCATCATACTGATAAATTTGCTGAATTAGTTTGTTCTAATTCTTTGAGAGGTAATCAACTTACAAATGCTGTTGGTGTTCTAAAGGAAGAAATGAGACAACTCGATTCACTTATTATAAGAGCTGCTGATAATGCACGTGTTCCTGCGGGAGGAGCATTGGCTGTAGATAGACATGATTTTGCGGGGTATATTACTGATACTTTAAGAAATCATCCTAACATAACTGTAATGAATGAAGAGATTACAAAAATACCTGATGGGCCAACAATTATAGCAACTGGACCCCTTACAACACAAAGTTTGACACAAGAAATTATCAATATTACTGGGGAAGAACAATTATATTTCTACGATGCAGCTGCACCAATCATTGAGAAAGATTCAATTGATATGGATAAAGTTTATTTGAAATCGCGCTATGATAAAGGTGACGCGGCATATTTAAATTGTCCAATGACAGAGGAAGAATTTGATAGATTTTATGAAGCGCTTATTCAAGCAGAAGTAGTACCTTTAAAGGAATTTGAGAAAGAAATTTATTTTGAAGGGTGTATGCCTTTTGAAGTCATGGCTGAAAGAGGTAAGAAAACTCTTTTATTTGGGCCAATGAAGCCAGTAGGTTTAGAAGATCCTAAGACGGGGAAACGTCCATATGCAGTGGTTCAATTACGACAAGATGATGCAGCAGGCACGCTATATAATATTGTAGGTTTTCAAACACATTTAAAATGGGGCGCTCAAAAAGAAGTGATTTCATTGATTCCTGGATTAGAAAATGTTGATATTGTACGTTATGGCGTTATGCATAGAAATACTTTCATTAATTCGCCGAACGCGTTAAAAGAAACTTACCAATTGAAATCACGTAATGACTTATTCTTTGCTGGTCAAATGACTGGAGTTGAAGGATACGTAGAAAGTGCAGCGAGTGGTTTAATTGCAGGTATTAATGCGAGTAAATTAGTATCGAATTTGGAACCAATAGTATTCCCAAGAGAAACAATTATCGGTAGTATGGCTTACTATATTACACATGCAAATAATAATAAAAACTTCCAACCGATGAATGCTAACTTTGGTCTCTTACCTACATTAGAAAAACGTATAAAAGATAAAAAAGAACGTTATGAAAAGCTAGCAAATCGTGCATTGAAACACTTAGATTCATTTAAAGTAATGTTATAGTAAATTATTTTAAGATTTATAATAATTGTGATACAATTCAGATAAATTGAGGAGTGAGTATAAATGCATGCTATAGAGCAACAATTCTTAAATATGTTAATGTATGAAAAACACTTTTCTACGCATACATTGAATGCTTATGAACTTGATTTAATTGAATTTAACAATTTCTTGAAGACGGAACATTTGTCATTAAAAGAATTTGAATATAAGGATGCAAGGAGATACCTTGCATTTTTGTATGATAAAGAGCATAAACGTACAAGTGTATCACGTAAAATCTCAACACTGAGATCTTTATACCAATATTGGATGAGTGTAGACAGTGATATACAAAACCCGTTTATTCAACTTGTTCATCCTAAAAAAGAACATCATTTACCAAGTTTCTTCTATGAAGAAGAAATGGAAAAACTATTTGAAACATTAAATGATGGAAAAAGAACAAATATTAGAGACAAAGTCATATTGGAATTATTATATGCAACAGGAATTCGTGTTTCAGAATTAGTTCATATTCAATTAGATGATATAGATTTGGATTATTCTTTTGTGAAAGTATTAGGAAAAGGTAATAAAGAAAGAGTTGTACCTTTTGGTGAATATTGTCAAAGTGCAATAATAGATTATATTGATAATTTTAGAAGTCAGTTAAAAATAGACCATGATTATTTAATTGTTAATATGCGTGGACAAGCTATTACTGAGCGTGGCATAAGATATGCTTTGAATGAAATTGTTAAACGTACTCAAGGCGTTTATCATATCCACCCCCATAAATTGCGCCATACATTCGCGACACATTTATTAAATCAAGGTGCAGATATGAGAACAGTTCAAAGTTTATTAGGTCATGAAAGTTTGTCTACAACGAGTCAATATACACATGTTACAAAAGATCAATTAAGAAAAGTATATTTATCTGCACATCCGCGTGCATAAAGGAGAATTAAAATGAGTTCAACATTACATGCTACAACAATATTTGCAATTAGACACAATGGACATTCTGCAATGGCAGGAGATGGACAAGTGACATTAGGCGAACAAGTTATCATGAAACAAACTGCTAGAAAAGTGCGTAGACTTTATCATGATAAAGTTGTTGCTGGTTTT
This sequence comes from Mammaliicoccus sp. JADD-157, assembly GCF_049310805.1. NCBI lineage: Bacteria > Bacillati > Bacillota > Bacilli > Caryophanales > Staphylococcaceae > Mammaliicoccus > Mammaliicoccus sp. JADD-157. The sequence continues at coordinate 1,005,515 of NZ_JBMOVZ010000001.1, forward strand.
GCTGGTAGCGTTGCCGATGCGTTTACGTTATTTGAAAAATTTGAAGTTAAGTTACAAGAATATAGTGGTAATTTAACTAGAGCTGCTGTAGAGCTCGCCCAAGAGTGGAGAGGCGACAAAATGTTGCGTCAGTTAGAGGCAATGTTAATCGTTATGAATGAAACGGATCTACTTGTAGTAAGTGGTACTGGCGAAGTGATAGAACCTGATGATGGCATAATCGCCATCGGATCTGGTGGAAACTATGCGCTAAGTGCTGGTCGGGCATTGAAATCATATGCCCCTAATTTATCAGCTAGAGAAATTGCTGAAGCTTCATTGAATACTGCAGCAGATATTTGTGTATTTACTAACCATGAAATCAGAGTGGAAGAAATTTAAATGGAGGGTTCCAGGTTGTCACAAAATCAATTAAAAATGACACCACATGATATTGTTGATCGTTTAAATGATCACATCATTGGTCAACAAGATGCAAAACGAAAAGTTGCAATTGCATTAAGAAACAGATATAGAAGAAGTTTATTAGAAGAACAGTTAAGAAATGAAATCATCCCTAAAAATATATTGATGATTGGACCAACAGGTGTTGGTAAAACAGAAATTGCTAGAAGAATGGCTAGACTTGTAGGTGCACCATTTGTAAAAGTTGAAGCAACAAAATTCACAGAAGTCGGATATGTCGGACGTGATGTGGAAAGTATGATACGTGATTTAGTTGAAGTTGGTCGACGTATCGTTAAAGAAGAAAAGAAAAAAGGCGTATTAGAGGATGCAAAGAAAAAAGCGAATGAACGTTTAGTGAAACTACTCGTTCCGAGCATGAAGAAAAAAGCGCAAACTAATACAGGTAATCCATTAGAATCTTTATTCGGCGGTCAATTTCCAAACTTTAATCAACAACAAGAAGAGGAAGAAGCACCAACAGAAGAAATCAAAACAAAACGTGAAGATATAAAGAAACAACTTCTTAATGGAGAGTTAGAAGAGGAAATAGTAAAAATCAAAGTAGAACAAGAACAACAATCATTAGGCATGATGGGTATGGAAAATAATCCGCAAATGCAAGACATGCTTTCTCAAATGATGCCAAAGAAAAAAATAGAAAGAAACTTGCCTGTTAAATCTGCTAGAAAAATCTTAATCGACGAAATTGCGAATGAATTAATCGATCAAGAATCAGTGAACGAAGAAGCAATTCAGCTTACTGAACAAATGGGCATGGTCTTTATAGATGAAATTGATAAAATTGCTGTAAGTAATAACAGTGGTGGACAAGATGTTTCACGACAAGGTGTACAAAGAGATATTTTACCAATTGTTGAAGGTAGTGTAATCCAAACTAAATATGGTTCTGTGAATACTGAACATATTTTATTTATTGGCGCAGGTGCCTTCCACATGTCGAAACCGAGCGATTTAATCCCAGAATTACAAGGGAGATTCCCAATCCGTGTTGAGTTAGAAAGTTTAACTACAGAAGATTTTGTGAAAATATTAAAAGAACCAAAACAATCTCTTCTTGAACAATATAAAGCATTACTTGAAACTGAAATGGTTACTATAAACTTTACAGATGATGCAATTAACAGATTAGCTGAGATTGCATTCCAAGTTAATCAAGAAACAGATAATATTGGTGCTCGAAGATTACACACGATATTAGAAAAAATGTTAGAAGACTTATCTTTTGAAGCTTCTAATATGCCAAATGCAGTAGTAGATATTACACCTGAATATGTAAATCAAAAATTAGAATCAATCGCAACGAATAAAGATTTAAGTGCATTTATATTATAAAAAAAGGAGCAAAAATTAAATGAGTTTATTATCAAAGACAAGAGAATTAAATACATTACTACAAAAACATAAAGGGATAGCTGTAGATTTTAAAGATATGGCTAAAACAATAAGTGATGTAACAGTAACAAATGTTTTTATCGTTTCAAGAAGAGGGAAAATTTTAGGTTCAAGTTTAAACGAATTATTAAGCAATGATAGAATTATACAAATGTTAGAAGATAGACATATACCAAAAGAATACACTGATCAATTAATGCACGTAAGCCAAACTAAAGAAAACATTGGAATTGATGATGTATTAACTGTTTTCCCACCAGAAAACAAAGAATTATTTGAAGATAGCCAAACAACTATTTTCCCAATTTTAGGTGGTGGTGAACGCTTAGGTACATTGGTTGTTGGACGTGTTACTCAAGACTTTAACGACAACGATTTAGTTTTAGGTGAATATGCAGCGACTGTTATCGGTATGGAAATATTAAGAGAAAAGCATAACGAAATTGAACAAGAAGCTCGAGATAAAGCTGCTATTAATATGGCAATCAACTCTTTATCTTATTCTGAAAGAGAAGCAATTGAGCATATCTTTGAAGAATTAGGTGCTCCAGAAGGATTGCTAGTTGCATCTAAAGTAGCTGACCGTGTTGGTATAACTAGATCAGTTATTGTAAATGCTTTAAGAAAACTTGAAAGTGCTGGCGTTATTGAATCACGCTCGTTAGGTATGAAAGGTACGTTCATAAGAATTAAAAAAGAACGTTTCTTAGATGAGTTAGGAATAACTAAATAAAAATACTTGATGAGTCAAGCTAAATATGATATATTTAACAACGGCTGAAAAAGCCAAATTCACACATATTCACGTAAATTATAGTTTGGTGCAACATTTTGATTGTTGTTACTATAATATGTGATTATGGCGGAATAAAACCAATTAGGAGGAATTTATTATGGCAGTTATCTCAATGAAACAATTGCTAGAAGCAGGTGTTCACTTCGGTCACCAAACACGCCGTTGGAACCCAAAAATGAAAAAGTATATCTTTACTGAAAGAAACGGTATCTACATTATCGACCTACAAAAAACAGTTAAAAAAGTTGATGAAGCATACAACTTTATTAAATCTGTTTCAGAAGAAGGCGGTAAAGTATTATTCGTAGGTACTAAAAAACAAGCACAAGAGTCAGTTAAAGAAGAAGCTGAACGTGCTGGTCACTACTACGTTAACCAAAGATGGTTAGGTGGTATCTTAACTAACTATAAAACAATTTCTAAACGTGTAAAACGTATTTCTGAAATTGAAAAAATGGAAGAAGACGGTACATTTGATGTACTACCTAAAAAAGAAGTTGTAGAAATTAAAAAAGAATACGACCGTTTAATCAAATTCTTAGGCGGTATTCGTGATATGAAATCAATGCCTCAAGCATTATTCGTAGTTGACCCTCGTAAAGAGCGAAACGCAATTGCTGAAGCACACAAATTAAACATTCCAATCGTTGGTATTGTTGATACAAACTGTGATCCAGATGAAATCGACTATGTTATCCCTGCGAACGATGATGCTATCCGTGCTGTTAAATTGTTAACTGGTAAAATGGCAGATGCTATTATTGAAGGTCAACAAGGCGTTTCAAATGAAGATGTTGCTGAAGAGCAAAACATCGACTTAAACGAAACTGAACAAGCACCTAAAGAAGAATCAACTGAAACTACTGAAGCATAATTTCAAAAAGGTGATAAGGTTCTATAACTTATCACCTTTTTTTAGAAAGAATTACTAAATTTTTTATAATTGATTATTTATATAAATGGAGGAATTTAATATGGCTATATCAGCTAAACTTGTCAAAGAATTACGTGAAAAAACTGGCGCAGGTATGATGGACTGTAAAAAAGCTTTAACAGAAACAGATGGTGACATCGATAAAGCGGTAGACTTTTTACGTGAAAAAGGAATTGCTAAAGCAGCTAAAAAAGCTGACCGAGTAGCAGCAGAAGGTACAACATATGTTGCTTCTAAAGGTAACGAAGCTGTAATCCTTGAATTAAACTCTGAAACTGACTTTGTTGCTCGTAACGAAGGTTTCCAAAACTTAGTAAAAGAAATGGCTGATCATATTCTTGAAGTTAAACCAGCTGATGTTGACGAATTAAACGCTTCTAAATTAACTAATGGACAAACTGTAGAAGAAAAAATGAACGAAGCTATTTCAACTATTGGTGAAAAATTAACTTTACGTAGATTCACTATAAAAACTAAAACAGATAACGATTCATTCGGCGAATACCTACACATGGGTGGACGTATCGGTGTGTTAACTCTTGTTGAAGGTTCTACTAATGCTGAAGCTGCTAAAGACGTTGCTATGCACATCGCAGCTTTAAACCCTAAATTTGTTTCTCGTGACCAAGTTTCTGAAGAAGAATTAGAGCACGAAAAAGAAATTCTTAAACAACAAGCATTAAACGAAGGCAAACCTGAAAATATCGTTGAAAAAATGGTAGAAGGTAGAATGCGTAAATATTTAGAAGAAATCTGTGCTGTAGACCAAGCATTTGTTAAAAATCCAGATCAAACTGTTGCTGAATTCTTGAAAACAGATGGCGGCGTGCTTGTAGATTTCGTTCGTTACGAAGTTGGGGAAGGTATCGAAAAACGTTCTGATAACTTTGCTGATGAAGTAAAAGGACAAATGGGAGGTAACTAAGGTTACCTTTTGAAAGAAGACACGTCTTGTGTCTTCTTTCGTTATATTAAGACCTAATTATAAGCATAGAGAGGGATCGAGATGACAAAAAATTCTAAATATAAACGCGTCGTTCTTAAATTAAGTGGAGAAGCCTTAGCCGGAGATTCAGGTTTTGGTATTAACCCAGTTGTAATAAAAAGTATTGCTCAACAAGTTTCAGAAGTAGCTCAAATGGACTGCGAAGTTGCAGTTATTGTTGGTGGCGGAAACATTTGGAGAGGAAAAACAGGTAGCGATTTAGGAATGGATCGCGGTACAGCTGATTATATGGGTATGTTGGCGACAGTAATGAATGCTCTAGCTTTACAAGACAGTTTAGAACAATTGGACTGTGATACAAGAGTATTAACATCAATAGAAATGAAACAAGTTGCAGAGCCTTATATTAGAAGACGTGCAATCCGTCATTTAGAAAAAAAGAGAGTCGTTATATTTGCAGCAGGTATCGGCAATCCGTATTTCTCAACTGATACAACTGCAGCATTAAGAGCTGCTGAAGTTGAAGCTGATGTTATCTTAATGGGTAAAAATAATGTAGATGGTGTTTATTCTGCTGACCCTAAAAAAGATCCTAATGCAGAAAAATACGAAAGATTGACATATATTCAAATGTTACAAGAAGGATTACAAGTGATGGATTCAACTGCATCATCGTTTTGTATGGACAACGACATCCCACTTGTTGTATTCTCGATAATGGAAGAAGGAAATATTAAACGTGCCGTTCAAGGTGAAGAAATCGGTACGATTATTACAAAATAAACACGAGGTGTAAATTCCATGGCAGATGTTATTAAAGAAACAAAGTCAAAAATGAATAAAACAATAGAGAGCTTTAGTAGAGATTTAGCTGGGATTAGAACTGGTCATGCAAATGCGAATCTTTTAGACAGAGTGAATGTTGAGTATTATGGTGTACCAACACCAATTCAACAATTAGCTGGTATATCTGTTCCAGAAGCTCGTTTGTTAGTTGTTCAACCATATGATAAATCTTCTGTTGAAGATGTATTGAAAGCAATTAATGCAGCAAATCTTGGGGTAAACCCAACAAGTGATGGTACAGTAATTAGAATCACTGTTCCTGCATTAACTGAAGAAAGAAGAAAAGAATTAGTTAAAGAAGCTAAAAAAGAAGCTGAAAACGCTAAAGTTGCAATCCGTAATGTAAGACGTGATTCAAACGAAGACTTGAAAAAACAAGAAAAAAATGGCGACATTTCAGAAGATGACTTAAGAACTCAAACTGACAAAGTTCAAGAAGTAACAGACGACTTCATTAAGCAAATAGATGACTTAACTACTGAAAAAGAAAAAGATATTCTAGAAATCTAAAGATATGGGCTGTACCAAATCAGACTTTGGTACAGTTTTTTTCTTTATATACACAGAATGCTTCTTTTTGTGATAAAATGTATTACGATATGTTTAATTCAAATACATATAAATTCGCGTTTGTTTGATGGAGGACGCTATGATAAAAAAGTTTATAAAGCAAAAACAACAAATAAATAATGATAATATTTTAACTATTCCAGAACATATAGCAATCATAATGGATGGAAATGGACGATGGGCTAAAAATAAAAAAATGCCCCGAATAAAAGGCCATTATGAAGGGATGCAAACTGTTAAAAAAATCACGAGAAAAGCTAATGATTTAGGTGTGAAATACTTAACGTTATATGCTTTTTCAACTGAAAATTGGAGTAGACCCGAAGACGAAGTCAATTATATTATGAAATTGCCAGTAGATTTCTTAAAAACATTTTTACCAGAACTAATCGAAAAAAATGTAAAAGTATCGACTATAGGTTTTTCAGATCAATTGCCGAATCATACTAAAAAAGCAATAAATGAGGCAATTAATAAAACAAAAGATAATACAGGATTAAATTTAATTTTTGCTTTAAATTACGGTGGAAGAGCAGAAATTTTAAATGCAGTTAAAAAACTATATCAAGAAATCGATGTGGGTCGTATGTCTATAGATGATTTAACAGAAAAAAATATAGAGGATAATTTATTTACTTCAGACATTCCTGATCCAGAATTATTAATACGTACTTCTGGAGAGGAAAGATTGAGTAATTTCTTAATATGGCAATCATCATATAGTGAATTTGTATTTACTAAAACACTATGGCCAGATTTCGATGAACAATCACTTATAGATTGTTTAAAAATTTATCAGTCAAGACAACGTAGGTTTGGTGGACTGTAAAGGAGAAAAAAATGAAAACAAGAACAATATCCGCAATCGTTGCGTTGGCTGTATTTCTCCCAGTTGTAATTTATGGGGGAGTACCTGTCATAATACTCGCTTATTTACTTGCGTTAATTGCGCTCAAAGAAATACTAAATATGAATAATTTAACGATTATTTCAATACCGGGCTTTTTGTCGGTTGCTTCATTATGTATTATTTTATTACCGCAAGAGCTTATACAACATAATATAGAATTTCAACTACAATTGTTGATTATTATGAGCTTCTTGATGTTAAGCTACACTGTTATGTCTAAGAACAGGTTTAATTTTATGGACGCCGCTTTTTGTACGCTCTCAGTTGTTTATATAGGTATTGGCTTTATGTATTTTTATGAAACTAGAGAGCATGGTTTACACTTCATACTGTTCGCATTATTAGTCGTATGGTTAACAGATACAGGTGCATATATATTTGGCCGATTGTTTGGTAAACATAAATTATGGCCTCTTATAAGTCCAAATAAGACTATTGAAGGTTTTATTGGCGGTATTATTTCTAGCTTAATTGTTGCTGTTATTTTTGGACAATCTTTTGATATGCATGTATCATTATGGTTACTTATTCCATTAACGATGTTATTAAGCATGTTTGGACAATTAGGTGATTTAGTGGAATCAGGATTGAAGCGTCATTTTGGTGTGAAAGACTCAGGGAATGTTATGCCAGGACATGGTGGTATACTTGATAGGTTTGATAGCTTTATCTTTGTCTTACCTTTATTGAACTTATTCCTATTTCAAATGTAAGATGAGGTGAATCAAGTGAAAAACATTGCTATTTTAGGAGCAAGTGGCTCGATTGGTCAACAAGCGTTAGATGTTATAAGAGAGCATGCAACTGATTTTAATTTAGTTGCATTTTCTGTTGGAAAAAATATCGCGTACGCACAGAATATTATAAACGAGTTCAAACCTGATATCGTATCTGTACAATATGAAGAAGATATAGAAAAACTTAGCCATTTAGATGTAGAAATAGTATACGGTGATAAAGGGTTATTAGCAGTTTCAACATATCACAAAACAGATTTGTTATTGAATTCAATTCTAGGTAGTATAGGTTTAAAGCCGACAATGGCTGCTATTGAAGCTGGAATTGATATTGCTTTAGCTAATAAAGAAACTTTAGTAGTGGCTGGCGAACTTGTTATGAACAAAGCGAAAGAAAAAAACGTTAAAATATTGCCTGTCGATTCTGAGCATTCTGCTATATTCCAATGTTTACACGGTGAAAATAATCAAAATATTAATAAGCTTATCATTACAGCAAGTGGTGGTTCGTTTAGAGATTTAACTCGAGATGAGTTGAAAAATGTTACGTTAGAAGATGCTTTAAATCATCCTAATTGGTCTATGGGTCAAAAAATCACAATTGATTCAGCAACTATGATGAATAAAGGTCTGGAAGTCATTGAGGCTAAATGGTTATTTGATTTAAATATCGATCAAATAGAAACGCTCCTCCATAAAGAGAGTATTATACATTCTATGGTTGAATTTAATGATTCTAGTATCATAGCACAGCTTGGTACCCCTGATATGAGAACGCCTATCCAATATGCTTTTACATATCCAGAAAGAGCACCTAGAGACGCAGAGAGGCTTAATTTAGCACAAATAGGTCAACTAAATTTCAAAGAGATGGATTTTAATAGATTTAAATGTATTAAATTGGCTTATAAAGCACTTAGTATAGGTGGTACGATGCCAGTAGTGTTAAACGCTGTGAATGAAGTAGCAGTAGGGAAGTTTTTGAATAAGGAAATATCATTTTTAGATATAGAACGAATGATAGAGAAAGAAATGAAAGAGCATCAAGTAATAGCATCTCCAGATTTAGATACTATTTTAAAAATTGATGCAGCATATAAATCTAAGGATTACGGGGTGTAAGCGTGATTTATACAATATTAGCATTTATATTTGTATTTGGTCTCTTAGTTACAGTACATGAATATGGCCATATGTTTTTTGCTAAGCGAGCGGGCATTATGTGCCCTGAATTTGCTATAGGCATGGGCCCGAAAATATATTCTTATAAGAAAAATGAGACGTTGTATACGATTAGACTATTACCAGTTGGTGGTTATGTCAGAATGGCCGGTGATGGCTTAGAACAAAATCCACTAACACCTGGTATGCACATCGCAATTAAATTGAATGATCAAAATGAAATTACTCATGTTATTATGGACGACCAACATAAATTCCAACAAATTGAGCATATAGAAATTAAAGATAGCGATTTTGAAAAGGACATTTATATTGAAGGTATAACAGCAAGTGATGAAGAAAGACATCATTTTAAAATTGCGAGAGAAGCATATTTTGTTCAAAATGGTGATTTAATTCAAATAGCACCTAAAGATAGACAATTAATGAGTAAAAAGCCTTACCAAAGATTTTTAACATTGTTTGCAGGGCCATTATTCAACTTTATTTTAGCTCTAGTTATTTTTATAGGTTTAGCTTATTGGAGTGGCGTACCTACAAATGATCCTGTGTTTGGTGATTTAGAAAAAGGTGGTCCTGCACAAACAGCAGGTATTAAAAAGGGCGATGAAATAAAGACAGTTGATGGTAAGAAAATAGATAAGTTTACCGATATTCAACCAATATTTAAAGAAAAGAAAGAAAAACCAGTTGAAATAAAAGTAGATCGTGATGGTCAGGAAAAATCTTTTAAAGTTGCAGCTGAAAAACGAAAATTAGAAGTAGCGAAAGATGAGTACGAAACAAAATATATGATTGGTGTAGCGCAACCTACTGAACATACTGTATTTGGGCCACTATTAGCAGGTATTGAAAAAACTGTAGTAGCAGGTAAAGTTATTTTCTTAGCAGTAACTAATTTGATAGGCAGTATATTTACAGGTGACTTCTCGTTTGACATGTTGAATGGTCCAGTCGGAATATACAGTAATGTCGATACAGTTGTTAAACAAGGATTTGTTACATTAATGGGCTTTACAGCTTTACTAAGTGTTAACTTAGGTATAATGAATTTACTACCAATACCAGCTTTGGATGGTGGTAGATTGCTATTTGTTATATATGAAATGATATTTAGAAAGCCGATTAACAAGAAGGCCGAAATGGTAATGTTATCTATTGGGGCTGTATTTTTAATATTCGTGATGATTATGGTTACGTGGAATGACATTCAACGGTACTTCATGTAACGAACAGGAGGAAAAAAATGAAACAATCAAAAGTATTTATACCTACACTGAGAGAAGAACCAGCTGAAGCTGAATCAATCAGTCATAAATTTCTACTTAAATCTGGTATGATCAAACAAAATGCTAGAGGTATATATAGTTATTTACCTACTGCTAAACGTGTATTAAATAAAATTGAACGAATTGTTCGAGAAGAAATGGAAAGAATTGATGGCGTGGAAGTTCTAATGCCTGTACTTCAACCTTCAGAATTATGGGAAGAATCAGGTAGATGGGAAGCTTACGGTTCAGAATTAATGAGATTAAAAGACCGAAATAATCGTGATTTTGCTCTTGGACCAACACATGAGGAAATTATTACATCATTAGTACGTGATGAATTGAAATCATATAAACGTTTACCAATAACATTATTCCAAATTCAATCTAAGTTTAGAGATGAAAAACGCCCACGGTTCGGTTTATTACGTGGAAGAGAGTTTATCATGAAGGATGCGTATTCTTTCCATTCTGATGAAGAGTCATTAGATGAAACATATAACGATATGTATAATGCGTATCATAATATATTTACTAGAGTTGGGCTGAAATTCAGACCTGTATTAGCAGATTCCGGTGCAATTGGTGGCGATCATACACACGAATTTATGGCGTTAGCTGAAATTGGTGAAGATACAATCGTTTATAGTGATTCAACTGATTTTGCAGCAAATATTGAAAAAGCTGAAGTCGTGTATACACCAAACCCTGAACATACAGAAATTAAAGAATTAGAAAAAGTAGAAACACCTGATGTAAAAACTGCACAAGCGTTAGCAGATTTCTTAAATGTAACCTTAGATAGAATTATTAAATCTATGATTATTAAAGTTGATGACGAGTATGTCATGATATTAATTAGAGGTCATCATGAATTAAATGATGTTAAGTTAAAATCATTCTTTAAAACTGAAAATATTGAGTTAGCAACTGAAACAGAAATAGAAAATATTATGGGAGCAAAACCAGGTAGTTTAGGCCCAGTTAATGTTGATAAAATAAAAATTTATGCTGACCAATTTATACAAGATATTAATAACCTTGCAGTAGGTGCTAACGAAGATAGCTATCATTATTTAAATGCTAACGTTGATAGAGACTTTAAAGTTGAAGCATATGGTGACTTTAGATTTATACTTGAAGGTGAAGCTTTGCCTAATAACTTAGGGAATGCAAAATTCGCTGAAGGTATAGAGGTTGGACAAGTGTTTAAACTTGGTACAAAATATTCAGAAAGCATGAATGCTACATTCCTTAACGAGCAAGGAAGAGCACAACCATTAATTATGGGTTGCTACGGAGTAGGTATTTCTAGAACTTTATCAGCAGTTATAGAACAACATCATGATGATAATGGTATTATATGGCCAAAAGCAATTTCACCATATGATTTACATTTAATCGCAATTAATCCTAAACAGGAAGCACAAAAAGAACTTTCAGATCAAATATATGAACAATTAAGAAAGAAATTTGATGTTTTATATGACGACCGTAAAGAACGTGCTGGCGTTAAATTTAACGACGCTGATTTAATTGGATTACCTGTTCGTATTATGGTTGGTAAAAAAGCTTCTGAAGGTATAGTAGAAGTGAAACGCCGTGATAATACGGAAAGCCAAGAAGTACATGTTGATGAAATTGAAGAAGTAATCAAAGCATATTACGATGCAGTGAAATAAACTGATAAGAAGTATAAAATCTGATATAATATAAGATATTTAAAGAGGCTAATATGAAAAATAGCCTCTTTTTCATTTTGATGAAGGTGGTCGTGCAATTGTCAATGACAGGAAAAGAAAAATTCCAAACGTTACTCACACAATTGAACATAACAGATGAACTTGATAAAGAAATAGTTGGACAAGGTGAATTAACACGTATAAATGTCTCTCAATCTAAAAGATTATGGCATTTTTATATAAAGTTACCATACTATTTATCAAGTGAAATGTATCTAGTTTTTACAAATCAACTGCAAAGTGTATTTCAAAGCATTGCACAAGTTGATTGGACAATTGAAGTGGAAAATAAGGAACAAATAGATGAGCATATCTTAAAATATATGCCACATTGTATAGATGGTACGGGTATTAGTGATAAAGTTAAACATCAGTTAAAACAAAAGCCTATTATTTTCTCTGATGATGTAGTTAAAGTGCAAGTGAATAATGATGTTGAACGTGATTATTTTGAAAAAAGAGTGAATGGCTCTTTAGTTCAAGCACTGAAGAAATGCGGATTTAACATCAGTCGTGTTGTATTTGAAACGATGGATAATGAAGAACAAATGAGAAGAGAGTTGGAATCATTTGAAGCTCATATTCAACAAGAAGATGAAGAAGCAGCACGCATTGCATCTGAGAAAATGGAAAGAATGAAGAAAGAGAAAGCCGAAACTGGCGGGGATGAAAATGCTGTTGCTAGATGTCAAATAGGTAAAGATATTACTGTAGATAGCATTAGAAAAATTGAAGATATTATTGAAGAAGAATTTAAAGTTGCACTAGAAGGTGTGATTTTTGATATAGAAATGAAAGAGTTGAAGAGTGGTAGACATATTGTAACGTTAAAAATTACAGACTACACAGATTCACTTATATTAAAAATGTTTACGCGCAAAGGTAAAGATGATTTAGAGCACTTCAAAGCGTTAAAAATAGGTACTTGGGTTCGTGCTCAAGGTAGAATTGAACAAGATCAATTTATTAGAGATCTTGTTATGATGATGACAGATATACATGAAATTAAAAAAGCACCTAAACTTGATAAAGCACCAGATAAGCGTGTTGAGCTACATTTACATACATCAATGAGTCAAATGGATGGTATCACTCATATCGGTAAATACGTAGAACAAGCTGCTAAATGGGGTCATAAAGCAATCGCAATAACTGATCACAACGGTGTACAAGGATACCCAGATGCCCACGCAGCTGCGTTGAAAAATGATATAAAAATGATTTATGGCATGGAAGGTATGCTTGTCGATGACGGTGTGCCAATTGCATATAAAGCACAAGATATTCCTTTAAAGACAGCTACTTATATAGTATTTGACGTTGAGACTACGGGTTTATCCAGTCAATATGATCAAATTATTGAGTTAGCAGCCGTTAAAGTGAGAAATGGTGAAGTAATAGACACATTTGAACGATTTTCAGATCCTGGTGAACGTTTATCAGAAACGATTAAAAACTTAACTGGAATTACAGATGAAATGCTTCAAGGACAACCGGATATAGAGACAGTTCTGAAAGATTTCCACGAATTTGTTGGGGATGCAATTTATATCGCACATAACGCTTCGTTTGATATGGGCTTTATTGATACAGGTTTTGAAAAAATAGGTCTTGGTGCAACTAAAAATGCTGTTATCGATACATTAGAATTATCAAGAACTGTGAATACAGAGTATGGTAAACACGGGTTGAACTTCTTAGCTAAAAAGTATGGCGTCGAGTTAACTCAACACCATAGAGCTATTTACGATGCTGAAACAACAGCACATATTTTTATAAAAATGTTAAAACAGCTCGAAGAGTTAGAGGTATATAATCATAATGAAATTAATGACAGACTTTCTAATGACGAAGCGTATAAGAGAGCTAGACCATCTCATGTTACGTTAATCGTCCAAAACCAAGTAGGCCTTAAAAACTTATTCAAAATTGTAAGTGCTTCGTTAGTAGACTATTTTTATCGTACACCGCGAATACCGCGTTCATTATTAAATGAGCACCGAGAAGGTATACTTGTTGGAAGTGCGTGTGACGAAGGTGAAGTATTTACAACAGTTATGCAAAAAGACCAAAATGCAGTTGAAAAAGTAGCCCAATATTATGATTATATTGAAGTTCAACCTAAAAGCCTTTACCAAGGTTTATTAGATAGAGAGCTTATAAAAGATAACGAAACAATGGAAGAAATTTATCATAGAATATTAAGTGTTGGCGAAAAATTAAACATTCCAGTTATTGCTACAGGAAATGCGCATTATTTATATGAACAAGATGCAATAGCTCGAAAAATACTTATCGCCTCACAGCCAGGTAATCCATTAAATCGTCAAACTTTACCTAAAGCACACTTTAGAACAACAGATGAAATGCTAGATGAGTTCCATTTCTTAGGTGAAGAGAAAGCTTATGAAATTGTCGTTAAGAATAGTAATGACTTAGCTGATCGTTTAGAAACTGTTGTACCAATTAAAGATGAGTTATATACACCGAATATGGAAGGTGCTAACGAAGAAATTCGAGAAATGAGTTACAATAATGCAAGAGCTTTATACGGAGAAGATTTACCACAAATCGTAATAGACCGTTTAGAGAAAGAACTTGAAAGTATTATTGGTAACGGATTTGCTGTTATTTATTTAATATCGCAAAGATTGGTTAAGAAGTCATTAAACGATGGATACTTAGTAGGGTCACGTGGTTCAGTCGGATCTAGCTTTGTAGCTACTATGACTGAAATTACAGAAGTTAACCCATTGCCACCACATTATATATGCCCTAAATGTAAAGAAAGTCACTTCTTTGATGATGGTTCTGTAGGTTCAGGATTCGACTTACCAGATAAAAAATGTGAAAAATGCGATGTCGAAATGATTAAAGAAGGACAAGATATTCCTTTCGAAACATTCTTAGGTTTCAAAGGAGACAAAGTACCTGATATTGACTTAAACTTTAGTGGTGAATATCAGCCTGAAGCACATAATTATACTAAAGAGTTATTTGGTGAAGATAAAGTATTTAGAGCCGGTACAATTGGTACAGTTGCCGAAAAGACTGCTTTCGGATATGTAAAAGGTTATTTAAACGACCAAGGTATTCATAAAAGAGGGGCAGAGGTTGACCGTTTAGTTAAAGGTTGTACAGGTGTTAAGAGAACAACTGGTCAGCACCCAGGAGGTATTATTGTAGTACCTGACTATATGGATATATATGATTTTACACCGATACAATATCCAGCCGATGATCAAAAATCAGCGTGGAAAACAACACACTTTGACTTCCATTCTATTCACGATAATATTCTTAAATTGGATATACTTGGACACGATGATCCAACAATGATTAGAATGTTACAAGACTTATCTGGGATAGATCCTAAGACCATTCCAGTAGATGATAAAGAAACAATGAGAATTTTCAGTACGCCTGAATCATTAGGTGTAACTGAAGAAGATATTTTATGTAAAACTGGAACATTTGGCGTACCTGAATTTGGTACAGGCTTTGTTAGACAAATGCTAGAAGATACAAAACCAACGACATTCTCTGAACTTGTACAAATATCAGGATTATCTCACGGTACGGACGTTTGGTTAGGTAACGCACAAGATTTAATTAAAGCTGGTACTTGTGATTTATCAAGTGTTATCGGTTGTCGTGACGATATTATGGTTTATTTAATGTATAATGGGCTAGAACCGTCGCTTGCCTTTAAAATAATGGAGGCAGTGCGTAAAGGTAAAGGGTTAACAGACGAATTCGAAGAAGCTATGAAAGAAAATAATGTGCCTGATTGGTATTTAGACTCATGTAAAAAAATTAAGTACATGTTCCCTAAAGCCCACGCTGCTGCATATGTATTAATGGCTTTAAGAATTGCATACTTTAAAGTGCATTACCCACTTTATTATTACGCTAGTTACTTTACTGTACGTGCAACAGATTTTGATTTAAAAACTATGACTAGAGATAAAGAGTCAATTAAAACAGTAATAAAAGAATACTATAGCCGATTCCATGAATTAGCTAAAAAAGAAAAAGATGTATTGACTGTATTAGAAATCGCAAATGAAATGGCACACCGTGGATTTAGAATACAACCAGTTAGCTTGGAGAAAAGTGATGCATTTGAATTTAAGATTGAAGGAGATACTTTAATTCCTCCATTCATCGCTGTTCCAGGTCTAGGTGAAAACGTTGCGAAAAGAATCGTCGAAACAAGAGAAGAAGGACCGTTTTTAGCAAAAGAAGATTTAAATAAAAAAGCGGGTGTTTCTCAGAAAGTTATTGAGTATTTAGATGAGTTAGGTTCACTGCCAAATATGCCTGATAAAGCTCAGCTTTCTATTTTTGATTTGTAACGTATATCCTTGAGCATGCCTGATTTATGTGATATACTATTATTGCTTAAAATAATACTCTGACGTTAAAAGAGTGGGATCTTTCCCGCTCTTTTCTGTTTGTATTAAGAGGGAGGTCATTATGAGTAAAGTTGCAGCACAAGTTGAGGAAATTATTCAACCAATACTCGAAACGTTAAATTATGAATTAGTAGATGTAGAATACGTTAAAGAAGGGCAAGATTACTATCTACGTATTGCAATTGATAAAGACGGTGGCGTTGATTTAAACGATTGCACAATTGCCTCTGAAAAGATAAGTGAAGTTATGGATAAAGAAGACCCTATTAAAGAGCCGTATTTTATGGATGTATCTTCTCCAGGTGCGGAACGTCCGTTGAAAAAAGAAAAAGACTATCAAAATGCAATTGAGCAACCTGTATTTATCTCTTTATACGAACATGTTGAAGGAGATAAAGAATGGTTAGGCGTTTTAAAAGAAGTAACTGAAGAAACGATAACACTTGAAGTGAAAATTAAAACAAGAACTAAAAATGTCACGTTGCCTCGCAAAAAAATTGCAAAAGCACGTCGATCCGTAATGTTATAATATAAAGGAGGATACATTGTGAAAAGTAATGAATTATTACTTGCAATTGAATACCTTGAAAAGGAAAAAAGAATACCACGAGAGGTATTAATTGATGCAATAGAAGCGGCTTTAATTACAGCTTATAAGAAAAATTACGATAGTGCCAAAAATGTTAGAATTGAATTAAATTTAGACGAAGGTACTTACAAAGTAATTTCTAGGAAAGATGTTGTTGAAGACGTTGAAGACTATAAAGGTCAAGTAGCTTTAGACACAGCTTTATTATCTAACCCAGCATATGAAATTGGAGATGTATACGAAGAAGACGTTACACCTAGAGATTTCGGTCGTGTCGGTGCACAAGCAGCAAAACAAGCTGTTATGCAACGTTTAAGAGATGCTGAAAGAGGAATCCTTTATGATGAATTTATCGATAAAGAAGATGATATTGTAACAGGTGTAATTGACCGTGTAGATCACCGTTATGTTTATGTTAATTTAGGTCGTACAGAAGCTGTACTTTCAGAAGCTGAAAGAAGCCCTAATGAACAATATTTACCGAACGAACGCATAAAAGTTTATGTAAACAAAGTTGAACAAACTACTAAAGGACCACAAATTTTTGTATCACGCACTCATCCAGGGCTTTTAAAACGTCTATTTGAACAAGAAGTACCAGAAATATATGATGGTACTGTTATTGTTAAATCAGTAGCAAGAGAAGCTGGTGACCGTTCTAAAATCAGTGTAACATCAGATAATGGTGATATTGATGCTGTTGGTGCATGTGTTGGTGCTAAAGGTGTTCGTGTTGAAGCTGTAGTTAATGAATTAGGTGGAGAAAAAATTGATATTGTAGAATGGGACGAAGATCCAAGAGTGTTCGTAAGAAATGCTTTAAGTCCTTCTCAAGTTGTCGAAGTTTTAGTTGATGAAGAAAACCAATCTACAACAGTTGTTGTACCAGATTATCAATTATCTTTAGCTATTGGTAAAAGAGGGCAAAACGCACGTCTTGCTGCTAAATTAACTGGTTGGAAAATTGATATAAAATCAGAATCAGACGCGAGAGAAGCTGGAATTATTTCAACTGAAGAATCATAAAGTGAGGTGATTTTGTCATGAAAAAGAAAAAAATACCAATGCGCAAATGTATACTTTCAAATGAAATGAAACCTAAAAATGATATGATTCGTGTAGTAAAGAATAAAGAAGGCGAAATCAAAGCTGACGCTACAGGTAAAGCACCTGGACGTGGCGCATATGTTTCAAAAGATTTAGGAATCGTAGAAAAAGCACAAGAACAAGGTAAGTTGGAACGCTATTTTGATAGCAATAAATCAGCACTTGAACCTGTGTATAAAGAAATCATTCGATTAATCTATCGAGAGCGTATACCTAAATGAATATAAGTAAAAAAGATCAAATTTTAAACCTTCTTGGACTAGCAACAAGAGCTAGAAAAATTAAGACTGGTGAAGAAATTGTTATAAGCGAAATAAGACGAGGGAATGTAAAACTTGTCATACTTTCAGAAGATGCTGCAGCAAACGTTACAAAAAATATAAAAAATAAATGTGCAACTTATCATGTAACACTTTTAACATTTGCTACACGCTTTGAATTAGGCTACGCAATTGGAAAAGAAAGCAGAGTGGTGTTGGGCATAACTGACATTGGATTTAGCAAGAAGCTAAAAACGATGATTCATGATTTTCATGAGGAGTGAGTATATGAGTAAAAAAAGAATATATGAGTATGCAAAAGAAGTTAACTTAAAGAGTAAAGATATTATAGATGAATTAAAGAAAAACGGTGTAGAAGTATCAAATCACATGCAAGCACTAGAGGAGAACGACATTAAAACATTAAATAAAGCGTTTAAAAAACAAGAGGCAACTAAGCCAGAAACAGCTAAAAAAGAACAAACAAGTACTCACGCAACTTCAAGTTCAAATAAACCAAACAATAATCAATCAAATCAAAACAACAAGAACAATAAAAATAACAACAAGACAAAAAATAAAAAACAACAAAAGAAAAATCAAAAGAATAATAAACAAAGTAACCAACAACAGCCTAAAGAAGTTGTACAAGAAACACCTTCATTAATTACTTATGAAGAAGGTATCACAGTTGGTGAACTATCTGAAAAAATTAATAAAGATGCTTCAGAAATTATTAAAAAATTATTCTTACTTGGTATTGTTGCGAACATTAACCAAGCATTAGACACTGAAACTGTAGAATTGATTTGTGCGGACTATGATATTGAAGCTGAATTAGAAGTCCATGTTGATGCAACAGATTTAGAAAATTATTTCGAAGATGAAGAAGCTGATGATGCTCGACTAGTAGAACGTCCAGCAGTTGTAACAATTATGGGACACGTTGACCACGGTAAAACAACATTACTAGATTCAATTCGTCACACTCGTGTTACAGCTGGTGAAGCGGGCGGTATTACTCAACATATCGGTGCTTACCAAATCGAAAACAACGACAAAAAAATCACATTCTTAGATACACCAGGACATGCTGCGTTTACAACTATGCGTGCACGTGGTGCCCAAGTAACTGATATTACTGTATTAGTAGTAGCAGCTGATGATGGTGTAATGCCTCAAACTATTGAAGCGATTAACCATGCTAAAGCAGCAGAAGTACCTATTATTGTTGCAGTAAACAAAGTTGATAAACCAACAGCAAACCCAGACAGAGTAAAACAAGAACTTGGTGAGCATGGATTATTCCCTGAAGACTGGGGTGGCGATACAATATTCGTTCACTTATCTGCTATACAACGTGAAGGAATAGACGAATTGTTAGAAATGATTGGTCTAGTTTCTGAAATTGAAGAATTAAAAGCTAATCCTGACCGTGCAGCAGTTGGTACTGTAATCGAAGCAGAATTAGATAAATCTCGCGGACCTGCCGCTTCTTTATTAGTACAAAATGGTACATTAGAAGTTGGAGATTCACTTGTAGTTGGTAACACATATGGACGTGTACGTGCTATGGTGAGTGACTTAGGTAAGCGTATCAAAACAGCTGGTCCATCTACACCCGTTGAAATTACAGGTTTACATGATGTACCACAAGCTGGAGATAGATTTGTAGTATTCAAAAACGAAAAACAAGCTCGTCAAATTGGTGAAAAACGTCAACAAGAAAATATCTTGAAACAACGTCAAGATAGTAAGAGTGTTTCTTTAGATAACTTGTTCGAACAAATGAAACAAGGTGAAATGAAAGACTTAAATATTATTATTAAAGGTGATGTACAAGGTTCAGTAGAAGCTTTAGCAGCATCATTAATGAAAATTGACGTTGACGGTGTAAACGTACGTATTATTCATACAGCAGTAGGTGCAATTAATGCATCTGACGTTACATTGGCAGCAGCATCAAATGGTATTATTATTGGATTTAATGTAAGACCAGATGCAGGCGCTAAACGTGCAGCAGAAGAAGAAAACGTAGATATGAGATTACACCGCATTATCTATAAAGTAATCGAAGAAATCGAATCAGCTATGAAAGGATTATTAGATCCTGAATACGAAGAACAAGTAATTGGACAAGCTGAAGTACGTCAAACGTTCAAAGTATCAAAAGTTGGTACGATTGCAGGTAGTTACGTAACAGATGGTAAAATTAGTAGAGATGCAAGCGTACGTATCATTCGTGACGGAATCGTAATCTTTGAAGGTGAATTAGATACATTAAAACGTTACAAAGATGACGCTAAAGAAGTTGCGACTGGATATGAATGTGGTATCACTATTGAAAAATTCAATGACATTAAAGAAGGCGACATTTTTGAAGCGTTCAAGATGGTTGAAATCGAAAGAAAATAATAAATATAAAAGCAGTGAAGAATCTATCTTTATAGATTCTTCACTGCTTTTTTTAGTTAAAAATGAGATGTAATTTTATATAATCTTCGATTTTGTTCGTGCATGCTTGCCTAGGGTATGGTTCGAGCCTGTAGTCTCTCACACATACTATTCCCTCGGGCGTCAGCACTTTACAAAATCGTGAATTAGGAATTGCCTTAATAGAAATAAATATAAGAAAAAGAGCTAGGGGAATAAAACCTTAGCTCGTTTTGGATGAGATTGATCAAAAAGCAAGAGTTGATATTTTAGTTGGATTAACCATTACGTAAATCCAAGTACACGCGCTCTTATTGTATTTACTAAGACAATAATCCAACTAAACACTCCTTTATTGGATTTATTAAGACAATAATCCAAGTAACCACACTCTTATTGTATTTACTAAGACAATAATCCAAGTAACCACGCTCTTATTGGATTTATTAAGACAATAATCCAAGTAACCACACTCTAATTGGATTTACTAAGACAATAATCCAAGCAACCACACTCTTATTGGATTTATTAAGACAAAAATCCAAGTAACCACACCTTTATTGGATTTACTAAGACAAAAATCCAAGTAACCACATCTTTATTGGATTTTTAGGAGATTTATATCTCAGATCCCTCTAAATTATAAACTTTAAAAAATAAGCATTGTAATATACAGTCCTAATAAAGTAATGAATAGCACAGGGATGGTAATGATAATACCTGTTTTAAAGTATGTTCCCCATTTTATTTTGACACCTTTTTGTGTTAATACGTGTAACCATAATAATGTTGCCAATGAACCAATTGGTGTTATTTTTGGTCCTAAGTCGGAACCTATAACGTTTGCGTATACCATGCTTTCTTTAATTAAGCCTATTGTATTTGATTGATCAATTGCTATAGCATCTATTAAAACTGTTGGCATATTATTCATGACAGAAGAAAGAAATGCTGCGATAAAGCCCATTCCCATAACACTACTAAATAAGCCATAACCGGCAATATAGTTTAATATGTCAGCCAGTATTGTAGTAATACCTACATTTTTTAATCCAAAGACTACTAAGTACATACCAATAGAAAAAATAACAATGTTCCATGGTGCACCTTTAATAACTGCTTTAGTATTAACAGCAGGAGATCTTCTTGCAAGAATCAAGAATATTATAGCTATTATACCCGCTATAATTGAAACAGGTATATTGATAAATTCACTCACTAAATATCCAGCTAAAAGTACAATTAATACAATCCAAGAAATATTAAATAATTTTTTATCTTTAATCGCTTCATGTGGTGCTTTTATATGAGTAGCATCAAATATTTTAGGTATAGACGTTCTAAAATATAACCACAATACAACTATACTAGCGATTAAAGAAAAGATATTAGGGATAATCATTCGACCTAAATATTCTAAGAAACTTATGTTGAAGTAATCAGCAGATACGATATTCACTAAGTTACTTACGATTAAAGGTAAAGAAGTTGTATCTGCTATAAATCCACTCGCTATAATAAATGGAAATATAACTTTCTTATCGAACCCTAAATGTCGAACCATAGCTAAGACGATAGGTGTTAAAATTAACGCGGCTCCATCGTTTGCGAAAAATGCAGCTACAATTGAGCCGAGTAGCATAATGTATATAAACATTTTAATACCATTGCCTTTTGATGCTTTAACCATATGTATAGCAGACCATTCAAAGAAACCAATTTCATCTAGAATAAGAGAAATTAAAATAACTGCTACAAATGTTAAAGTAGCATTCCAAACAATACCCGTAACTTCAAAGACATCAGAAAAACTGACAACCCCAGTTATGATAGCTACAATAGCACCAACTAAAGCAGTAATACCAATATCTAGTCCTTTAGGTTGCCAAATTACAAAAATTAAAGTAATAAGAAAAATGGCGATTGCAAGTATAGTCATGAGTTACATTCACCTTTCTTCATATCCTTACAAATACATTGATAATTAGATGTATGAATAAGCTCAATATTAGAGTTAATTTCTGTTAACAATTCATCATTTAATTTATAAAACCGCTTATTACCATCTTTTCTAGTAAAAACTAGATTCTGATCCACTAAAGATTTCATATGATGACTGAGCGTAGGCTGAGAAAATTCAAAATGTTCCAGAATGTCACAAGCACAAAGCTCACCACAAGATAATAAATCGATAATTTCTAATCTACTAGGATCAGCTAAAACTTTTAATAATGATGCTATTTCTTTATAAGACATATTAAATCCTCCTTCTTAACATTATATAGAATATCATCTATATAGATACATGTATATATTAAGTGGAAGAAAATTTAAAAATAATAAAAGCCAACCATTAAATACATAATGATTGGCTTTTGTTATTTTGGTTTTTGGCTTTAGGACATTTATGACTTAATTCATTGAAATTAGATCGTGATTAAATTTATACGTAAATTATGAAGCGGCATTATTTTGAATGTTTTTGATTCTAGCAGCGCGTTTGAAGTTTTTTATTATTTTCAACGCTCTTTTACGCGTCTTGATGTTTGGACTTCTCAAATTACGACGAGCTGTTTGTATGTCTGTTTTTTCTGCCATATCGAATCCTCCTTTTATTAAAACGTAATTATTACGATTTAATTTTATATCTTTTTCTTTTATTTTGCAATACTTATTTCTAATTATATTGAAAATGAAATGATAATGACTATATTACTATTTTTGGAAAAGTATAAATTGAATTTACATTATTAACATATACTTAATAAAGTTATGATAATCTTTGATAAATGGTTATAAATAGATTTGATGATATAAAGGGGATTTATTATGGAGATTAATTTGAATATATCATAAATAAACTTAGATATATTAGAGTTGATTAAAAGATATTGGATATGAGTTAATAAAAATAAAAAGAGGGGATTACACAATGACTAATTTAGAATTATCTTTAATAGATTACAAAATAGAAAAGATAACAATTAATACTTTAGAAGATTTGAATATTTTGAGGAATATTCATGAAGAAATTGACATGATTGACTGTACAGTACTTTGTTATGACGTTAATTTACAAAGTATAATTGATATACTCTCACGATACAGTAATAAACATTTTAAAATAAAAATTCTTATAAATGTTTATGAAAACATACATATAAATGAACTTTCAGTTGATGGATTTTTAATTAAAAATATACAAATTGAAGGTCGTTACCTAATATTTAATTTGTATTCTACCGAACTATTAAATGTACAAAAATCCACTAATCAACGAATTTTAGAAAGAATACCTCACATGATAAGTAGAAAAACTAAATTTCGTTAAATTTTAAATAGAAAGTTGGTTAAGTGATGAATGAAACAATAAAATTTGATAAAGGTATTTCTATTATTATTCCGATTCACGAAGGCATGACTTATATAGAGGGGTTAATAAAAAACTTAAATAATTTAATTGTAAAAGAAGCAAAATTCGAAGTGATTTTTGTATTAAATGGTGTATTTGAAGAAACTTATCAATATTTAATTCATCATGTTGATCATATGAATTTTAAACATTTAATTTTAATCAGTGATGAAACGGGTACTTCTAAAGCAAGAAATTTAGGGATGCAATACGTAAAATATTCACATACAACTTTTCTCGACGTTGATGACTTTATTTCTTCGAATTATATAGAAGAAAGTTTTCAATTACTTAAAGAAGATACAATTTTAGTAACTCAAATTCATGATATGTTAAATGATGGATCGATTGTTAAAAATAATCCAGTGAACTTACCTTTAATAAAGTACAAAGAAACAGGTTATAGTTTATTCAATATACACGCTATTTTAGGCATTACAACTTGTAAGTTTATACCTAGTCATTACTTAGAGGCAGTATATTTTAATCCTGCTTTGTTAAGTGGTGAAGACACTGTTTTCTATTGTTATTTATATGCAAAATTCAATCCGAAAATAGAAGTTATCAATCTGGATAAAGAAGTCGTATATTATCGTCTACTGAATGAAAATTCAGTTTCAAGAGGCAAATTTTCTTATGATTTTAATATTGCTCAAAGGTTAGATGTATTAGATACTTTGGATAAATTATTAGAAAGTAATTTACATTCTAGAGTTAAGAAATTTATTTCAACAAAATATAATGCGCAAACAGGGTTTATTTCTAAATTTTTAAAAGTATATCCTGAATATAAGAACGAAGTTGTAAACTTATTGAATATGAAAAATTATAATCATTTGAATGAATATTTTGTAAATATAGGTATGGCAAAAGAATTAGTGATAGCATATTGTTTCCCACCATTCATAGATAATAGTGGTATTTTAATGGCAAAAAGGATTTCTAACAACGATAAAATTGTAGATATATTCAGCAATGATATGACATCAAAAAGAGAAAAAGATTTTAAGCTAAAAAGTATATGTATTGATAAAATAGACCAACATAAAGTTTCAAAAAGCTCAGTTAGTTTTTCTGATTTTGGACTGATCTCACAATTTATAGATGAAGCTTTTAGTTTTTATTTAAATAATAAAGAAAAATATGAAACTCTGTACAGTAGCGTGTTATTTCCAACTTCATATTTTTCATCGTTATTTATTAAATTAAACAATCCTAATATTAAATGGGTTGCTGAATTTTCAGATCCTTTATTATATGATATTAAATCAAAAGAAAGATATAGTTCTATAGAAGTATATAATATGCTTTTAGAATCTTTAAAGATAGAAGAAGATTTCCAACCATTTTTGCCATATGTCGACGAGAGTTTATTTAATTTAGCAGAGCTTATTGGTTTTGCTTTTGCAGACGAATTATTATTTACAAACGAATATCAACTTGAATATATGGCGAGCCGTTTTTCTAATAACCTTCAAAATTTTATTAAAAGCAAAAGTAAAATAGACAGGTATCCTATACCTAATCATGATTTATATTATAAAGCCGATCACTATTATCCGATGAATGAAAAAGCTGTACAAATAGGTTATTTTGGGAATTTTTACGAGACGAGAATTTTGAATTTATTTTTAGACATGGTAGATGAATTATTAAGCCAAACTGACTTAATAATTCAATTTCATATATTTACGAACATTAAGCACCTTAGCCATGACGAATTAGAACGTATCAATGACTATTCAAATGTTTATTTAAATGATACTGTGTCGTATTTAGATTGTCTTAACTTAACAACTAAAATGGATATATTAATAATATTAGATGCAAAATCAAAAGAATATAAAAACACGCACCCATATTTACCATCGAAATTAAGTGATTATTTAGGGGCTAATAAAGCCATTTTGGCAATAGTAGAAGAAAATAGTATATTATCTCAGCAAAATCACAATAATTTATACAAAATAAATTATTCAGATATATATGATGAAAAGTTAAAAAATGTATTCCAATCTATAACAAAAAATCTAAATAAAAAAACAGAAACAATAGACAAATTAAATCAAAATATAACTATAGAGGTAGGCGAATTAAATTTAATTTATTCACTTGATTTAGAGGTATCAAGAAAAAAATCACAATATATATTTAAACCGAAATTACCAATAACGTCTCATAAGAACTTTAGCTTAAAACTTGAAAACACTACAAATTCAGTTAAATATTTTAAAATAAAAACATTATATAAAGACCCACAATCGCTATTGAATGTTATTAGCAATGTTAAAAAATATAATGAGATAAGTATTAATAGCTTTAATGAAGAAGAAACAATTGAAATACATCCTAACGAAACTATTTCTTTTGAGTTAAAATATAATAAAGATTATGATAAAGATTCCTTTAAAAAAGCAGGAACAGTAATCATAAAAACACTACAAAATCAAAATTATAGTAGCATAGAAGTTTTCTGAATAGTAAAATAAGAATCATATGTTTTTAAGGACGATTCTTATTTTAGGAGGAAAAACCTCAAATACGTCAGGGGGTTTTTGTTTGAAATCAGAACGTGAAGTTTTAGAGAAAGTATTAAATATCGCGATGGTTGATGATGATATTAAAGCAGTATGTATGAATGGCTCGAGAGTGAATAAAAATATTGAGCCTGATAATTATCAAGATTTTGATATCGCGTTTTTAGTAGGACATTATGAAATGTTTATTCAAAAGTTGTCTTTTATTCACGATTTTGGTGAGTCTATTATTTATCAATGTAATAGAGTTTATTCAAGGGATGGCATTAAAGATCAATTATTTTATATGTTATTATTTAAGAATTATATTCGTATTGATTTTAGATTTATCTCTATTGAATATTTTGATGATTACAAAAAAGAAGATCAATTATTAGAAGTTCTAGTAGACAAAACTGAAAAATTTAAAGATGTTAGTAAACCTAGTGATGAAACATATCATATTAAAAAGCCTACCGAGAAAGATTTTAGGGAATGTTGTAATGAGTTTTGGTGGATATCAACTTACGTCATTAAAGGAATTAAAAGGGAAGAAATATTTTATGCTATAGAGCATCTAAATATTATGCGTGAGATGTTATTTAATTTGTTGGATTGGAAAGTGGGTTATCAATATGATTGGAAAGTCTCTACAGGTAAAAATCATAAATTATTAAAAAGATATATTACAGAAGAGGAATGGATTCTATTAACTAAATCATACCCAAATGGCAATATAAATGATATAACAAGTGTTCTAAATAAATTAATAGAACAATTTTATGACTTGAGTCAAGAAACCTCAAATTTATTAGATTTTAATTTAGATTTTAAAGAAGCAAATAACATAAAAGAATATATTAACAAACAGTTAAAAAATGAATAAAGATAATAAAGTGGGAAGTATACCTTATAAGGAGATATACTTCCCGTTTTTTAAGGTACGAAACTTTATTATTGAAACGAGAACGCAAAAATATACTTAAAAAAATAAAATATGTATTAATAAATGTGATTTATAATGTAAAGTAGATAACATTAAGAGAGGGATAATATGGAACAAAACGCACTTATTGGTAGATTACAGAAAAAGAGAAATGACCTTAGTGAATTAGAAAAGCGAGTTTTAGATTTTATTTTAACTGATTATGAATTAATAGCAAACTTGAGTATAGATGATATAGCGAATAAATCATTTGTATCTACAGCGACAGTAAGTAGATGTTCTCAAAAATTAGGATATGAGGGCTATAGAGAATTAAAATATGCTTTAATACAAAATCAATCTAAATTAGAAAGTAATAATGTTGTACAGAGTTTTAGTACCGAGATTCATGATTTTATGATAGAAAATATAAATAATCTTCAACGTACTATTGATGACATAAATATAGGTGACTTAGAAAAAACAGTTTCATATATCAGTAATGCTCAAGTGATAGAAATAATAAGTGTTGGAGCAAGTCTTGTAAATGGGCTAGATTTAAGTAGAAAACTAACTTTTCTTGGAAAAATTGCTCATGCACGAACTGATTGGGATGAGTTAGATGCGATAACTCATAATTTAAATGCTGATAGTTTAGCGATTTGTATAAGTTCTAGTGGTGAGACTTCACATATGATTAATTATGCTAAGAAGTTGAAAAGTAATCATGTACCGATTGTTTCGATTGTAAGTAATCGTAATTCCCAGTTAGCACAGTTATCAACAGTTGCTCTCATTGCTAAAACAAATAACATATACATTGGAAATGTAGATTTAAGCTCTAGACACGCCACTATATTTATCATTGATTTAATTCTTATGATGTATGGTAAACAATTATAATGTAACAACTTTCATTATATGTAAGCGCAAACATAATTCTTTATTCCTATTGATACACCCATAATACACTTGTATATTAATGAATAATAAAAGAACAAAAGGGTGTGCAAAATGATGGGAAATAAAAAACAAAGTAGTGTCTGGGATTTTCTTCAAAATATGGGAAAGACTTTTATGTTACCCGTTGCATTATTAGCTTTTATGGGTCTAATTTTAGGAATTGGAAGTTCTTTTACTAGTGAATCAATGATTGATGTATTTCCAATTTTGGAAAATAATATGATTCAACTTGTATTGAAATTTTTAGCAACAATTGGTGGGTTTGCTTTTACATATTTGCCTGTGTTATTTGCAATTGCTATACCAATAGGTCTTGTTAAGCACGAGAAAGGAGTCGCTGCTTTCTCTGGATTTGTTGGTTATACAATTATGAATTTATCAATTAATTTTTACTTAATTGAAACTAATCAATTAGCAGATTCTGATAAGCTACAACAAGCTGGTCAAAGCATGGTATTAGGTATACAGACTTTAGAAATGGGAGTTCTAGGAGGTATTATTTCCGGATTAATTGTATATAAATTACATAATAAATTCAGTTATACACAATTACCTGATAGTTTTGCTTTCTTTTCTGGAGTAAGATTTGTACCAATTGTAACTTCGCTTGTACTAGCTGTTGTTGGTCTAATTATTCCTATTATATGGCCATTCTTTGGAATGATTATAAGTAGTGTGGGATCCCTTATTCAACATTCTGGTGTATTCGGCCCATTCTTATTTGGAGCAGGAGAAAGGTTATTACTACCTTTTGGTTTACATCATATTTTAGTATCTATGGTAAGGTTCACTGAAGTAGGGGGACATTTAGTTGTAGATGGTAAAGATGTTTTTGGAGCTTTAAATATATTTTATGCACAATTGCAAAATAATATACCTATATCTTCAAATGTTACTGCGTTTTTATCTCAAGGTAAAATGCCTACCTTCATGTTTGGATTACCTGCAGCAGCATTAGCCATTTATCATGCAGCACCTAAGGAAAATAGACATAAAATAAAAGGTTTATTAATATCAGGTTTTGTTGCTGCTTTTGTAACAGGAATAACTGAACCTATCGAATTTCTATTTTTATTTATTAGCCCATTACTATGGATATTCCATGTTGTTATGACAGGTTTAGGGTTTATGGTAATGAATGTTCTTGGTGTTACAATTGGTAACACTGATGGTGGTGTACTTGATTTCTTAATATTTGGAGTTATGCAAGGAAGTTATACGAAATGGTGGCTAGTTATTATAGTAGGTATAGTATGGTTTGTTATTTACTACTTTGTATTTAAAACAGTTATTCTTAAATTTGATTTAAAAACTCCTGGACGTACTGTTGATAAAAATGAATCAAATAGTGGAACAGATAACTCTGCCCAAGGAGATAATGTTGCAAGTGATATGTTACTAGCAATAGGTGGTTCAGAAAATATACTGAGCATAGACAATTGTATTACGAGATTAAGGTTAGTGCTTGAAAATGCAGAAAAAGTTGATGATGAAAAGTTAAAAGAATTAGGTGCATTAGGAGTTGTTCATTTAGATAAACAAAATGTACAAATTATTATCGGAACAAGAGTTACGACAGTTAGAAAGCAACTTGATGCAATAATTTAGTGTTAGAAAGGATAGTTATATGTATAATTTTGATGAGGTTATTAATAGAGAAGGTACAAACTGTACTCAGTGGGACTATGTACAAGATCGATTTGGCCAAAGTGGTCTATTACCTTTTACTATTTCAGATACTGATTTCGCTTTGCCCAAACAAGTAATTCAACGTTTGAATGAAAGAATGAGTCATCCAGTGTTCGGCTATACAAGATGGAATCATAAAGAATTTAAAAATTCTATTGAAACATGGTATCAGAAAAGATTTAATATCAAAATAGAAAAAGATTGGATTTATTATACTCCAACTGTTATATATGCAATTTCACAATTAATCAAAATGAAATCGAATGAAAATGATGGTGTGATCATACAAACTCCAGCATATGATGCGTTTTTTAATGTCATAAAAGAAAATAATAGAACGGTTGTACAGAATGATTTGATTTACAAAGATGGTTACTATTCAATAGATTTTATATATTTAGAAGAACTATTATCAAAATCAAATAATAAAATACTGTTACTTTGTTCTCCTCATAATCCAACTGGTAGAGTTTGGAGTGTTGATGAATTAACGACATTAATAGAGTTATGTCGAAAACATGATGTCTACATTATTTCTGATGAAATTCATATGGATATTGTTCGTAAAGAATACAATCATATACCTTTATTTAAAAAAAGCACCGAAAATATTGCTATTGTAACTAGCGGTAGTAAAACTTTTAACTTTCCAGGATTACTTTTTGCTTATGTATTAATACCAGATTTAGAAGATGGTAATATATTCTTACGATATCTAAAACAAAGAGATGGTTTATCATCTCCGAGTATAATGGGAATGGAAGCAACAATTACCGCATATAATGAATGTAGTGAATGGGTAGAAGAATTAAATAATTACATTGATGAAAATATTAAGCTTGTACAAGAATACTTGGAAAGAAATTTACCAGATATTAAACTAGTATATCCTGAATCAACTTATCTACTTTGGTTAGATATTTCAGGATTGAATATGACTATGGATGAATTGCAAGAGCGCTTAATTAAGATAGGTAATGTCGCTATTATGGATGGTAAAACTTATGGAGGAAATGGACAGCTATTCTTGAGATATAATATTGGTTGTCCAAAATCTAAAGTATTAGAAGGTTTGAATAGATTAAAGTTAAGTATTTATAAAGGATAAGAAATAGGCTGACACATTTATTGATATACTTCCTTCAAAGTATACACTGAAAAAAGCAGGAACAGTAATCATAAAAACAATACAAAATCAAAATTATAGTAGCATAGAAGTTTTCTAAATAGTAAAATAAGAATCATATGTTTTTAAGGACGATTCTTATTTTAGGAGGAAAAAATAGTGGCTGCTTTTTTACACGGTTTATTATTAGCGCTTGGTCTAATTTTACCTTTAGGTGCACAAAATGTGTTTATTTTTAATCAAGGTGCTAATCATAAACAAATTAGAAAGACAATACCTGTAATTATTACTGCAGGTCTATGTGACACGCTTTTAATTTTATTAGCAGTATTAGGCGTATCGCTTGTTCTATTATCATTGCCGGTATTACAACTTGTTGTATATATAATAGGATTTATATTTTTAATTTATATGGGGATTGTATTATGGAAGGAAAAACCTCAAAGTTTGGAATATCAGCCTTCTATGTCTGCTAAAAAACAAGTTGGGTTTGCGATATCAGTATCATTATTAAATCCACACGCTATCATGGATACAATTGGTGTAATTGGTACAAGTGCTTCAGTTTATGAAGGATTAGATAAATTTATCTTCACAGCATCCACTATTTTGATTTCATGGCTTTGGTTTGTTTTATTAGCGATTTTAGGTAAAACCGTTGGAACAGTTGATAAAACAGGTAAATGGATTATATATTTGAATAAAATTTCAAGTATTGTTATCTTCATCGTTGCCTTAATTATACTAAAAAACATTCTTACTCTTATTTTTTAATAGGTAATATTTGTTATTTTATGAATATTTAAGTATATTTAAGGGAATAAATTTAATATCAATTAATATGGAGTAGATGTACATGAAAACCTGGGCAAAAGGTGTAATTACTATTGGTGCTAGCTTAGTAGCTAGTCAGTATGTTGTTAAAAAATTATCTAAAAGAAGTATGAAAAGTCAAATCGTTGAATGGATGATTGCAACGCAAAATACATTTCCTAAATATGAAAGTTATGAATCTAAATCTGAGTTTGTAAATGAATTATATGAGGAAAATGAAAAACGATATACCTTACCAAAATTATTTAAACCTAAAACAAAAATAAATGAATATCAAATTGACGAAATGCAAGTATTAACATATAACTCTAACTTAAACTCAAAAGTAGGTATTTTATACTTGCATGGTGGCGCTTATATACACCAACCAACCATTTATCATCATAAATTTATAGACGAACTTGCTAAAACTGTAAATTTAAAAGTGGAAGTACCTATATATCCGAAAGCGCCGAATCAAATATTTATTAGATCATATGAGTTAATCATTGATTTATATAGATGCATGATTGAAGAACACGATGAAGTTGTTATTATTGGTGATTCTGCAGGTGGCGGATTAGCTGTAGGACTTATGCAATTATTAAAAGAACAACACATTAAGCAACCGCTTCATGCATTTTTACTTTCACCTTGGATAGATATGACTATGGATAACAAAGATATTACAGAAGAACTGCAACAAAGCGATCCAATGCTTGATATTGAAAGTTTACAATTTTGTGGTGATTTATGGTGTGGCCATACGAATAAAAATCATCATTTATTATCACCTATATATGGAGATTTGCAATCACTGCCTCCTATGACTATTTTTGTAGGCACAAGAGAAATATTGTTGCCGGATATTAGATTGTTTAAAGAAAAACTTCAAAAATTTTCAAACGACGTTGCTTATCATGAATATGTGAACCAAAACCATGTATTCCCAATCTTTCCAATTGAAGAAGGGAAAGAAGCTAGAAGTATCATTTATAATAAAATTAATAATTTTTAATAAACTTTTTAAACGTGCAAACGATTATCTTTTTAAGCATTATGGCATGTGTTATAATAAATAATTGTATAGATAGTCGTAATGACTAATAAAGAGGTGAATTTTAATGAGTATTCGTTCTGAACGTGTTGGAGAACAAATGAAAAAAGAACTTATGGATATTATAAATAACAAGCTTAAAGACCCTAGAGTTGGTTTCTTAACAATTACTGATGTTGAACTACCAGGTGATTTATCACATGCTACTGTTTATTTAACAGTATTGGGGTCAGATAAAGAAAAAGAAGAAACATTCGAAGGCTTAGAAAAAGCAAAAGGATTTATTAAATCCGAACTTGGAAGCCGTATGAAATTACGTATCTTACCAGAGTTACACTTTAAATACGATGAATCAATTGACTATGGTAATAAAATCGAACGCATGATTCAAGATTTAAATCGTAACGAATAAAACATTATAATATTTAAAAGAAAAACACCCGATATTTTCACATTTAACGTGAATTTATCGGGTGTTTTTTTCTTTTTAATCAATTTTTAATTTTCCTCTAATTGTTTGTGAACTATGTAAATGTACATTGTAGATAAGTTAAAGATAGCAAAGTACAAATAGAGGAGGAAATTAAAATGAAAATTGTAGTTGTACCTTCAGGGTTTAAAGAAAGCTTAAGTGCCGAAGAAGTTGGAAATTCTATTTCGAGAGGAATAAAAAAAGTGAATCCTTATCATGATGTCACTACTATACCTATGGTAGATGGTGGAGAAGGTTTTGTAGATACGATTACAAAACTAAAAGAAGGTAAAAAAGTAAAAACACAAGTGATGGGTCCGGTTGGTAAGCCTATAAAATCTTTCTTTGGTGTTTTTGAGGAAAATGGTATAAAGACAGCTGTAATAGAAATGGCGGCAATTGCAGGTTTGAGACATGTACCACAAAATATGAGAAATCCATTAAACACGACAACTTTTGGGGTAGGTGAAACGATTATTAAGGCATTGGATAATGGTGCAGAACGTATTCTGATTGGATGTGGTGATTCAGGTACATCAGATGGTGGAGTAGGCATGGCTCAGGCGTTAGGCATAAAATTCTTGAATGAAAATGGTGAAGCTGTATTTATAAACGGTGGAGGCGAAATAAATCGGATTTATGGGATTGATATGAGTTATATGGATGCTAGAGTACATTTAGTAGACATAGATGTAGCAGTTAATTGGACAAATTTATTGTGTGGACAAAAAGGGGTAGCAAGAGTATATGGACCGCAAAAGGGTGCATCTCCTGAAAATGTCGAACTATTGTCTAACAATCTAGAACATCTTGCAAAACTCATAAAAAGTTTAAAAAAAGAGGATGTTTCTTTAATGAATGGTGGAGGTGCATCAGGTGGTTTAGGTGCAGGTTTATATGGATTCCTTAATGCCCGTTTACATCCAAGATTTGAAATTATTATGAAGTATATAGAGATTTCAGATGCAATTCAAAATGCAGATCTAGTTATAACTGCAGAAGGATGTATAGATTTTCAAACACCAAATGGAAAAATTCCATCTGAAGTTGCAAGGATTGCAAAAATGCATAAAAAACCAGTTATTGCTTTTGCTGGTACAATAGGTCATAATGCAAAGATTAATTATCAAAGTGGTATTGATGCATTTAGTAGCATCATTCCAGAACCTACGACGTTAGAAAATTCAATTTTAGACGCAGATAAATGGCTAGAAAATTGTTCTGAAAATGCCTTGAGACATATTACAATAGGCATTAATTTAGGCAATCAAATGGTTGCTGCAAAAGATGTTGTTCAATGACTAATAAGCAAATAGTTTATCTGTGTTTATATTTTATAATTTCTATCGTTGTATTCTTATATATTGATTTACCTTATTTAGGTCAACTTAGTTTGATCATCTTTGTATTATCATTAGGTCTATTTTTATTAACGAATATGCCTGCAGGTTTATCTGCATTTATAGCATTAACAATAGGTATACTGTTAGGTATTCCTGAAAAAATATTATTTGAATCAATGGATGAGCACGTTGTTTGGCTCATGATTGGTGCGTTTATTATAGGGGCAGCTGTTGAAATAAGTGGTTTACTAGATAGATTAATCCATTGGATAGATAATAAATGTCATACAGAAAATAAGATGAATATATTTTTATTTATAATCGTTCAAATAATTTCTATATTAGTACCTTCCACATCAGGGAGAGCTGCTTCAATGATTCCAATTTATAAAGCTTTTGCTTCTAGATTTCAATCAAATCAAAAATATTTTGCATTATTGATACCAGTGCTTATTTTAATGGGGGCAAATCTTACTTTAATCGGTGCTGGAAGTCATATCGTAGGTATTGGTTTGTTAAAAGGTCAGACGAATGAAACGATTTCTTATGTAGACTTTATTATTTGGGGGTTTCCATTTGGTATCATAATGGGTGTTATCAGTTTATTTATTATAAAGAAATTGTTTTTTATTAAAAATGATAAAGGTTCAGAATCATCTTTTAACGAAGTGAAAAGTAAACATAAACCATTAAGTACAAAAGAAAAAAAGACATTGTTATATTTATTTATAACGATTAGTTTATGGATAACTGAATCTCTACATGGGTTTGATATTGCATTTATAACGATTGCTATGAGTGTTGTTATGATGGCACCTAATATCGGTGTCATCTCATGGAAACAAGGTTTAAAAAGCATCTCTTGGAGTTTAATATTTTTTGTTGCAGGTGCGACCGCTCTTGGTGAATTACTTGTATCATATAAGGTTATAGAATATATACAAAAAAATTTATACGGTTATTTATCTCAATTCGAAAATATCAATGAACTAGTTGTATTACTCATAATTGTTATAATAACAATAACATCACATTTATATGTAACAAGTCACACTACACGAGCCGTCGTTTTTGTTCCGTTATTTTTATTATTTAGTGATATGTTCAATTTAAATCCCATTTCAGTTGTTTTCATGACTTTGATAGGGACAAATTACTGCGTTACCTTTCCGGTGAGTTCAAAAGCGTTGCTGCTATTTTATGAACAAGATCGAAAACCATTTAAAAATATAGATTTAGCGAAAGTAAGTGGTATATTGATGCCTATTTACATGTTAATAATGATTGCGTGTTATTATTTCTGGTGGCAATATACTGGATTATCGCTTAGGTAAGGAGAAGAGACATGGAAAAAATCTTAATTGTTGAAGATGAAGTGAAAATTGCTAGAGTCATACAATTGGAATTAGAGTATGCAAATTATGAAATTAGTATAGCAAATACCGGAAGACAGGCTTTAGAACTGTTTGAATCGAATCATTTTGATTTAGTTTTATTGGATGTCATGATTCCTGAATTAAATGGTTTAGAGGTTTTGAGAAGGATTAGGGAAGAGGATAGTAACATTAAAATTATTATGTTAACTGCTAGAGATGCAGTGATGGATAAAGTGAGTGGTTTAGATTCTGGTGCAAATGATTATATGACTAAACCATTTGAAATAGAAGAACTTCTCGCTAGAATTAGAGTTCATTTAAAACAAAACAATGAAACAACTGAAGAGAATCGTAATGAAATTCAATTTAAACATTTAAATATTCATCCATTAAGCCGAGAAGTATATATAAATGAATCACTCGTCAATTTAACTCAAAAAGAATATGATTTATTGTTGTACTTTATTCAGAATAAAAACCAAGCTTTAACAAGAGAACAAATTATTGAAGCGGTGTGGGGATACGAATATTATGGCGACACGAATGTTATTGATGTTTATGTCAGATATTTAAGAAAAAAACTAGATCAAAATGACATATCCTTGATATCTAGCGTTAGAGGTATTGGATATATGATAAAGGATTGAATCTATGAAACTAGGGACGAAAATTCAACTCTATACAACGGTAATGATTGTCATTGTTGTTATTTGTATAAATTTATTTGTTTATTTTGTTTATCAAAAAGTTTCACTCGACTCGGAAGTAACTCAGCTAGAAAGTCGAGGCATTAATATTATGAAAGAGTTGCAAAATACTTCAGATACTGATGTTAATACCGAAGCTGTTTTGCAATCTTATTTACTTTCTGATGGATATATTACAGTAGTTAACCAAAAAAATAAAAGTGTCGTTCAAATTTCAACAGATGTTAAGTATAAAAACTTAGCAGAATCATATAAAAATGAACAATATAAAAAAGTCGTCGAAAAAAGTGGCAATCATTTTGCTATGGTATCCTTACCGATTATTTGGAAAAATGGTGAAGTCAGCAATCTACAAATATTTGAAAATATCGATTTTAAATATGAAACTTTTTCTATTTTAAAATGGATATTAATTGTTTCGACTATCATTATTCTAATCGTTATATTTCTTTTGAATAGAATCATTACGCAAATTATTTTGAAGCCAATTAATGAGCTCATTGAACAAATGAATAAAACGAGAGAAACAAAGCATTACAGTAAAATCGATATAAATGATAACGATACGAAAGAGTTGAAAGAACTTTCGAATACATTTAATGAAATGATGCTCAATTTAAAAGATCATGATGAAAAACAACAAGCATTTATACTCAACGCATCACATGAATTAAAAACACCGATAACAGTTATGAATTCATACAGTGAAATGTTAAAAAGATTTGGTAAAACACGTCCTGATTTATTAGATGAAGGTATTGATACCATTAATGAAGAAGCTAAAAGATTAAAATATTTAACTGAACAAATGCTAGACTTAGCTAAAACAGAACGTACTTTTCATGACATTGAATTGTCAAAAGTTGATATTATTGAACAAGTTTCGAGTTTAACTAAAAAACTTTCACAAGTTTATCAAAGGAAAATCAATATATATACAACCGAAAATTCATTAGTCGGAAAAATTAATAAAGATAGCTTTAATCAGTTGATGACTATTTTTCTTGATAATGCATATAAATATAGTCAATCAGAAATTGATTTAGAGCTTACAGATAAAGTTCAATATATAGAAATCATAATTAAAGATTATGGACCTGGAATTGTTGAAGAGGATATTGAAAAAATATTTACGAGGTTTTATAGAGTTGATAAAGCAAGATCTCGACAGTCTGGAGGATCTGGGTTAGGTTTATCAATTGCGAAAGAACTTGCATCGAAAAATCAAATCGACATACAAGTTAAAAGTGAAGAAGGTGTCGGATCAGAATTTATATTGAAAGTGAGAAAGGTGTGAAAAAATGAAAAAAGCGATTAAACCTTTGCTTATAGTGGTTATGGCAATTCTTCTAATTGCTTTAATTTCCATTATTTACATCAGGTCAACAGAACAATTGATGGATAAAGACTTAGCTAAAACATTAATATCAGAAAGATATAAAGGTGATATTACTAAATTAACTCAATCTAAAGATAATCGAACTTTTTATGTGAAAATCAAAGATAAAGATAAAAAATACAGTTTAGAAATTGATCGAAGAAAAGAAACGATTAAAAACGTTACGTCACAAACAACATCTAAAAAACAAACTAAAAAAGAAAAACCAAAGACAAAAGAAAAACCAAAAAAAGATGACAAGAAAAAAACGCTTATAACTGAAAAAAGAGCAAAACAAATAGTTATGAATGAAGTGGGAGGTACTTTTATAGATATTAAGAAAAATGAAGACTCTAAGCCTATGACATATACTGTTACTCAACATGTTGATGATAACGAAGGTGCTGTCGTTTCAGTTAATTCGTTAAATGGAAAAGTTAATTCAGTATCATGGTTTAATATTGAACAACCTCAACCTAGTTATAATGCGGGTAATGAAAATAAAGAACAATATTACTATGAAGATGACGATGACTACGACGATGATGAATACGATGACGATTAACATGGATTGTTAGTTATTTCTTCTTTTTACTTGAGTTTTAATGTAAACTTGTAATGAATAGAAGCATGTTTTGGAGGTCGTAAATTTGGATGGCATATTAGCAATTCATAAAGAAGTAGGCATGACGAGTCACGATGTCGTGTTTAAACTTCGAAAAATATTAAAAACTAAAAAAGTTGGTCATACTGGCACTTTAGATCCAGAAGTAAGTGGTGTTTTACCAATATGCGTAGGTAAAGCTACTCGTGTCAGTGATTATGTTATGGAAAGTGGTAAGACATATATTGCTGAAGTAACAATTGGTAAGAGCACGACTACTGAAGATCAAACTGGAGAAATAGTAGAAGAAAAAGCTGTAACTGAAAATATTTGGTGTACTGATGACATACGTTCAACTTTAAATAAATTAGTGGGTGAAATTGAGCAAATTCCGCCGATGTATTCAGCTGTTAAAGTAAACGGAAAAAAATTATATGAATACGCTCGTCAAAATATTGAAGTTGAAAGACCTGTTCGTAAAGTCTTCATTAACAGTATTGAGCTAACTTCAGACATTTCATATGACAACCAAACTTGTAAATTTGAAATAGAAGTCGAGTGTGGAAAAGGGACATATATAAGAACATTAGCAACTCAGATAGGAGAATTACTTGGTTATCCTGCACATATGTCTCATTTAGTTAGATTGAAAAGTGGTGGATTTTCGTTAAATCAGTCTATTACATTAGATAACTTACGTGAAATAGTTGAGCAAGATAGGTTACAGGAAGTGCTTCTTCCATTAGAATATGGATTGAATGGCTTACAAAAAATAATCGTAGAAGATTCTGGTCTTGTTAAAAGGATACAAAATGGACAGAAGATTATGAAAACCGATTTAAATACTAATATAGACGGTGAATTTGTCCTATGGTATAAAGAACATGCAATAGCGATTATGGAGCCTTATGAAAAAAATAATGATTTATATAAACCAAAAAAAGTTTTTCTTTAAAGGAGTATTCTGATGGAAGTTATAGAAATTTCACACCCAATTAATTCATCACAATTTGTAAATGAGAATATTGCATTAGCAATAGGTTTTTTTGATGGTATACATATTGGCCACCAAAAAGTATTGAAAAAAATGCTTGAAGTAGCAGAACATAACGATTTGAAAAAGGCTGTTATGACTTTTGACCCTCATCCTTCTGTAGTACTTAATCCAGAAAAGAAAAGAACTACATATTTAACGCCGATAACGGATAAAGTCGAAGCAATAGAAAAGCTCGGAGTGGATTATTGTTTTGTCGTAAACTTTTCTTCTAGCTTTGCAGATGTTTCTGCAGATGAATTTGTAGAACAATATTTTATTCGTAATCATGTTAAAGCTGTGATTGCGGGATATGATTTTAGCTTTGGTAAATACGGAAAAGGCAATATGGCTTCTTTACAAGAGAATGATTATCCTTTTAGTGTACACGTCGTTTCTAAACAAACTTTAGAAGAAGATGTTAAAATATCAACTACAAATATTAGAACTTCACTTGAATTAGGTGAAGTCGAAGCGTGTACTTTAGCTTTAGGTCGTCCATATGTTATAAAAGGCATGGTTGTTCAGGGAGAAAAAAGAGGTAGAACAATAGGCTTTCCAACCGCTAATGTCGAACCAAGTGACGAATATGTATTACCAAGAAATGGTGTATATGCCGTTACATTACTTATTAAGTCTAGAAACAAAGTATATGAAGGTGTCTGTAATGTAGGGGTTAAACCAACTTTTCATGACCCATCAGTTTCACAAGTAAGCATCGAAGTAAATATTTTCGATTTTGAAGAAAGTATTTACGGGGAGAGAGTGGAAGTATTTTGGCATCATTTCATTAGACCAGAACAAAAGTTTAACGGCATTGATGCACTTGTAGAACAAATATCTAAAGATAAAGAAAAAGCAAAATCATTACTTGAACTTGATAAACAATAGGGGTTTATGTATAATAGTTAAAGTGCCTATTCCTTGGCTGATCGACACTCCGACGATTCGCTCAGGTATAAGGTGAATACAAAAATAGGAGGGAAATTGACAATGGCAATTTCACAAGAAAGAAAAAACGAACTAATCGAACAATACCGCGTACATGAAACTGATACTGGTTCTCCAGAAGTACAAATCGCAGTTTTAACAGCAGAAATCACTGCTTTAAACGAACATTTACGTACTCACACGAAGGATCACCATTCACGTCGTGGATTATTAAAAATGGTTGGTCGTCGTAAACACTTATTAACATACTTACGTGATAATGACGTTCAACGTT
This sequence comes from Mammaliicoccus sp. JADD-157, assembly GCF_049310805.1. Taxonomy (NCBI): domain Bacteria; kingdom Bacillati; phylum Bacillota; class Bacilli; order Caryophanales; family Staphylococcaceae; genus Mammaliicoccus; species Mammaliicoccus sp. JADD-157. The sequence continues at coordinate 1,046,752 of NZ_JBMOVZ010000001.1, forward strand.
ACCGTGATCTAATTAAATCACTTGGATTACGTCGCTAATCGCAACACCAATCGAAGGGAATCGATCAGATTTCTTTCGATTTTTTTATAAAAAATTATAAAATGAGTACATATTAATGGTATGATATAATTGATTAATTGTAATGAGAGGAGATTCATAAATGTCTCAAGAGAAAAAAGTCTTTAAGACAGAATGGGCAGGAAGTCCATTAATAATAGAAACAGGTCAGTTAGCGAAACAAGCTAACGGTGCAGTGTTAGTAAGATATGGGGATACGGTTGTATTATCAACTGCTACAGCTTCTAGAGAGCCTAGAAACGTAGATTTCTTCCCATTAATGGTAAATTATGAAGAAAAAATGTATGCAGCTGGGAAAATACCAGGCGGTTTTAACAAACGTGAAGGAAGACCAGGGGAAGATGCAACTTTAACGAGTCGTTTAATTGATAGACCAATTAGACCACTATTTCCAAAAGGTTATAGACATGACGTTCAAGTTATTTCTATCGTGATGAGTGTTGACCCAAATTGTTCACCTGAAATGGCGGCAATGATCGGATCGTCAATGGCATTATCTGTTTCAGATATACCATTTGAAAGACCAATTGCAGGTGTTAATGTTGGTTTAGTAGATGGTGAATATGTCATTAACCCTGACGTAGAAGCTAAAGAAGTTTCATTATTAGATTTACAAGTAGCAGGTCATAAAGATGCTATTAACATGGTAGAAGCGGGTGCGAAAGAAGTATCTGAAGAAACGATGTTAGAAGGCATTTTATTTGGTCATAAAGAAATTCAAAGATTAGTAGAATTCCAAGAAGCTATAATTGATGAAATTCAACCTGAGAAATCTCCATTTGAACCTGTTGAAGTTGAGCAATCTCTTGAAGAAGCTGTAATCCAAAAAGCCGAGGCTTTAGATTTAAACGGCGCAATTAGAACAGAAGAAAAACAACAACGTGATATCAATATAACTGCTGTTAAAGATGAAGTATTGGCACACTTTACTAACGAAGAAGAGCCTGATAACGAAGAAGTTCTTAAAGATGTTAGTAAAATACTTGATACTTTAGTGAAAGACGAAGTACGTCGTTTAATCACTGAAGATAAAGTGAGACCAGACGGACGTAAACCTGAAGAGATTAGACCGTTAGCATCTGAAGTTGACTTATTACCTAGAGCACATGGTTCAGGTTTATTTACACGTGGCCAAACTCAAGCATTCTCTGTAGCAACATTAGGTGCATTAGGTGAACATCAAATCATAGATGGATTAGGTACTGAAGATCAAAAACGTTACATGCATCATTATAATTTCCCTAATTTCTCTGTAGGTGAAACTGGTCCAGTAAGAGCGCCAGGTCGTCGTGAAATTGGTCATGGTGCACTAGGTGAACGTGCTTTATTACAAGTGATTCCTGATGAAAAAGAATTCCCATATACAATTAGAGTTGTATCTGAAGTATTAGAATCTAATGGTTCATCATCACAAGCATCAATTTGTGGTTCTACACTTGCACTTATGGATGCTGGTGTACCAATTAAAGCGCCAGTTGCTGGTATAGCGATGGGATTAATCACTAAAGATGATAACTATACAATTCTTTCTGACATACAAGGTATGGAAGATGCTTTAGGCGATATGGACTTTAAAGTTGCTGGAACTGAAAAAGGTATTACAGCGATACAAATGGACATTAAAATTGATGGATTAAGTGAACAAATCTTAAAAGAAGCTTTAGAACAAGCTAGAATTGGTAGATTACACATCTTAAATCATATGTTAGAAACATTAGGTCAACCTCGTGAAGATTTAAGTGAGTATGCACCTAAGATTGAAATAATGCATATTAAACCAGATAAAATAAGAGATGTTATTGGACCTGGTGGTAAGAAAATTAATGAAATCATCGATGAAACGGGTGTTAAATTAGATATCGAGCAAGATGGAACGGTATTTATAGGTTCTAAAGATCAAGAAATGATCGATAGAGCCCGCAAGATTATCGAAGATATTACTAGAGAAGCAGAAGTTGGCGCAATATACATGGCAACTGTTAAGAGAATTGAAAAATTCGGTGCATTTGTTGAAATATTCCCTGGTAAAGACGCGCTTGTTCATATCTCTCAATTTTCAAATGAGCGAGTGAATAAAGTTGAAGATGTAGCTAAAATTGGAGATCAGTTCTTAGTAAAAGTAACTGAAATCGACCGCCAAGGACGTGTCAATGCTTCACGTAAAGTATTATTGAACGAAGATAAAGAGCAAAAATAAAATACAAAGTAATTGAATGGGGACAATGCGTTGTCCCTGTTTTTGTTATGAGGTGAAAAAATGACAGAACAAATAACTTTAGATAACGGAACAGTTATTATTTTTGAAGAGGTACCGAACAGTGAAACTGTGAGTATTGGGGCATATATAAAGACAGGGACTGCAGATGAAAGAGATTATCCAGAAGGTATCGCACACTTTGTAGAACATATGCTATTTAAGGGAAGTAAACATTACACAAGACAACAACTATCGACTGAATTTGATAAAATTGGTGGATATAATAACGCTTATACTACGAAAATGTATACCTGTTATTTTTGTAAAACGTTAAAACGTTTTGAACGTAAAGCGACTGACCTTTTATTAGACATGGTTAAAAATCCTTTATTTATTGAAGAGGAAATTGAGCGTGAGAAAAAAGTTATATTAGAAGAAATTAAAATGGTAGAAGATACTCCTGAAGAGTGGTTAATGGACACGTTAGAATCAGAAGTTTTTGAGAATCAATCTTTAGGAAGAATGATTTTAGGTAAACCTGATAGTGTTAAGTCTATAAACAAATCTATTTTAGAAGATTTTCATAAGAAATATTATCAAAGTAATCGATTAATTGTATCTATTGCAGGAGCGTTCAGTGAAGAATTAAAACAACTTGTAATTGATACATTGAAAGATGATAAGCAAATAGAAATAAAAGACGAAAAAAGAGACACTCAATTTTATGAAAAGAAGAAAACATACTATAAAAATGAGTTAGAGCAAACACATTTCATGAGATGTTATGAAGCCCCTAGTTATAATAATAAGTATTATTATGCGACAAACATTCTTAATACTATTTTAGGAGAAACAATGAGTTCGAAGTTGTTCCAAGTGTTAAGAGAAGAGCATGGGCTGTGTTACAATGTTTACTCAGATTTCCAAAGTTATCATGATAATGGTATATTGACGATTTATGCAGGTACAGATAAAGAAAATGTGAAAGCTTCAAGCGATTTAATAACTGATGTTTTGAAAAAACTGCTAGATGATAGCATTACACAAGAAGAATTAGAAGATGCTAAAAGTCATATTATTACGAGCTTTTTAATGGCTTCAGAATCCAATCAAAATAAAATGACAAGAAATGCTAGATCGTTAATGTTCCACAATGAATTGATAACAAATGAAAAGTTTGAAGAGAACATTAATATGATTGAAATAGAAGATATAAAAGAGGCAACTAAATCATTATTAGCGTCACCTTATTCAGAATTTATTTTAACTGAGAAATAACATATTTATAAATTGATTCCTCAATCGTTTGTGAATTCGTTTAATCAATATTTTATTTATCTATAACTCGATTATAGGTGCTTGTATAAACGATAATATAAATGGTATGATTAAAGAAATATATTATGGACGGGACTACATTTAGGAGGAACAATTTTGAGTTTAATAAAAAAGAAAAATGATAAAATTCGTATCATACCACTTGGTGGTGTTGGAGAAATAGCAAAAAATATGTATATCGTTGAAGTAGACGAAGAAATGTTTATGTTAGACGCTGGCTTAATGTTTCCAGAAGATGAAATGTTAGGTGTAGATGTCGTAATTCCCGATATACAATATGTATTAGAGAATAAAGACAAATTAAAAGGTATCTTCTTATCACATGGCCATGAAGATTCAATTGGTGCGGTAAGCTATATCCTAGAAAAATTAGATGCACCAGTATATGGGTCAAGATTGACTATAGCTTTAGTTAAAGACCATATGAAAGCAAGAAGAATTAACAAAAAAGTACGCTATTATACAGTAAATAGAGATTCAGTCATGAGATTTAAAAACGTAAACGTTACATTCTTTAATACGACGCACTCTATTCCAGATAGTCTAGGAGTATGTATACATACTTCTTATGGTGCAATCGTTTATACAGGTGAATTTAAATTCGACCAAAGTTTACAAGGTGCTTACGCTCCTGATATCGCTAAAATGACTGAAATTGGTCAAAACGGTGTTTTCGCTTTAATTAGTGATTCAACTGAAGCTGAAAAACCCGGTTATAATGTTCCTGAAAATGTAATCGAAAGTCATATGGTAGATGAATTTGCTAAAGCTAATGGTAGAATTGTTGTGTCTTGTTATGCATCAAACTTTATACGTATTCAACAAGTATTAAATGCAGCAAGCAAATTAAATCGTAAAGTTTCATTCTTAGGACGTTCTTTAGAAAGTTCTTTTAATGTTGCACGTAAATTAGGATATTTCAATATCCCAGAAAACTTATTAGTACCAGTTCATGATGTAAGTAAATATCCTAAAAATGAAATGATAATTATTGCAACAGGTATGCAAGGTGAACCAATCGAAGCATTAGGACAAATGGCTTTACAAAGACATCCTATTTTAAACATACTTGAAGGCGATAATGTGTATATCTCTACAACTGCTTCAGCTAATATGGAAGTTATCATAGGTCAAACTATGAATGAACTTGTTAAAGCTGGCGCTAACATTATGCCAAATAACAAAAAGACACATGCATCAAGTCATGGTTGCATGGAAGAATTAAAGTTAATGCTGAACTTGATGAAACCAGAATATTTCGTCCCAGTTCAAGGTGAATTTAAAATGCAAATTGCTCACGCTAAATTAGCAGCTGAAACTGGTGTGGATCCTGAGAAGATTTTCTTACTAGAAAAAGGCGATGTTGTTAATTTTGATGGCAAGCAAATGATTGCTAATGAAAAAGTAACAGCTGGAAACGTATTAATTGATGGTATTGGTGTAGGTGATGTAGGTAACATCGTCTTACGCGACAGACATTTATTAGCCGAAGATGGTATTTTCATTGCTGTTGTAACATTAGACCCTAAAAACAGAAAAATTGTTGGTGGACCTGAAATCCAATCAAGAGGGTTTGTTTATGTTAGAGAAAGTGAAGAATTATTAAATGAGGCTTCAGATAAAGTACGTGAAATTGTAGAAGAAGGCTTACAACAAAAGAAAATTGAATGGTCAGAAATGAAACAAAATATGCGAGATAAACTTGGCAAATATTTATACGAACAAACGAAACGTCGTCCGATGATTATTCCAATTATTTCTGAAATCTAATATTTTGTTGAAGAATTTTACAGTCAAATAAGCCCAATATTGGGCTTATTTTTTGCATTATTGATAAGGAGGCTATTCGTATAATGGTACAAAAGAAAAAGCCAACAACGCGTAAAAGAAAAACAACGCGAGGTAAAAAGAAGCAAAAAGATAACACGCTAAAGTATGTCATAGAAGTACTCGTGCTGTTTTTAATAGTGTTAGGCGCTTTTCAATTAGGTTTTATCGGGTTGATGGTTGATAGTTTCTTCCACTTTTTATTCGGCTATTCCAAATATTTTACATATATATTAATCGTGATTGTTTCACTATTGATTACATTAAATGATAAAGTGAAGTTTACAAGACGTTTAACTGGCTTATTCATATTTCAAATTGGACTATTGTTGCTATTCCAAATGATTTTATATTTCAAAGATAAGTCATTTGATTCATTTAAAACGTCATTAAGTGAAACATACTCAGCTTTAGAAAGTAATGCCATGTACTTTAATGGTGGTGGTTTCATAGGTTACCAAGTATTTAATGTGGTAAGTAAACTCGTTTCAGTATTTGGTTATGGTTTAATTACATTGTTAATTTTAGTATCAAGTATGATTCTTATATTTAACAAAAAACATAGAGATATAACAAAATCATTATTTGAAAATGTACAAAGTAAAACAAAATCAAAAATGGTTAACTTAGAACGTAAAAGAGAAGAAAAATCTCAAATTAAAAAACAAGAAAAAGAAAAACGTAAACAAGAAAAAATCAAAGATGTTTCAGATATGAAAGAAATTAAAATGGATAATCCACCAGAAACAACAAAAGAAGAAACAAAAAATCAAGAAACATCCTATGATGATATTCCAATTTTTGAATCAACTGAAAAACAGCAACTTAAGAAAAAATCAGTTCCTAAATCAGAAATTAAACAAGAAGAACCAGCTGAGGAAACAAATGAATCTACTATAGACGAAACAGAGAATTTAAATTATAAATTACCTCCGCTTAGTATTTTAAATGATCCACCTAAATCTCAAACAGTTTCTAAGAAAACTGTTCAAGAGAAAGGGAAATTACTTGAAGCTACATTAAGAAACTTTAATGTCGATGCTAAAGTTACACAAATAAGAATTGGTCCAGCTGTTACCCAGTATGAAGTGCAGCCTGCTCAAGGCGTTAAAGTAAATAAAATAGTGAACTTGAGCAATGATATCGCTCTTAATCTCGCAGCTAAAGATATTAGAATTGAAGCACCTATTCCTGGTAAATCAGCAGTGGGAATAGAAGTTCCAAATGAACATATTTCTATGGTTACATTGAAAGAAGTATTAAATGAGATGAAGTCCACAACTAATAAATTAGAAGTAGCATTGGGTAGGGATATTTCTGGTGAACCTATTACAGCTGAGCTTAATAAACTTCCACATTTACTTGTGGCAGGTGCTACAGGTAGTGGTAAATCTGTATGTATTAACGGTATTATAACGAGTATTCTTATGAATGCTAAACCACATGAAGTTAAACTTATGCTAATTGATCCGAAGATGGTTGAGTTAAATGTATATAATGGCGCTCCACATTTATTAACTCCAGTAGTAACCAACCCTCAAAAGGCAAACCAAGCTCTGCAAAAAGTAGTATCTGAAATGGAAAAACGATATGACTTATTCCAACATGTTGGAGCAAGAAATATAGAGGGTTATAACGAGTACATTGAAAGAAGTAACATGGAGTTAGAAGAGAAACAAGCACAACTACCTTATATAGTAGTGATTGTAGATGAATTAGCTGACTTAATGATGGTGGCAGGTAAAGATGTTGAGTCATCAATCATGAGATTAGCACAACTTGCTAGGGCAGCAGGTATACATTTAATTATTGCAACACAAAGACCTTCTGTTGATGTAATAACAGGTAGTATTAAAGCGAATATACCATCTAGAATTGCATTTGCTGTAAGTTCAGCGACAGATTCTAGAACGATTTTAGATGGTGGCGGTGCTGAAAAATTACTTGGTAAAGGTGATATGCTATTCTTATCAAGAGATTCTTCTAAACCGACAAGAATTCAAGGTGCTTTTCTCTCGGATGGAGAAGTTGAAAATGTTGTTCAACATGTAATTGGTGAGCAAACAGCTAACTACATTAAAGAGATGGAACCGGACGAGCCTAGCGAATCAGGGGAAATGGAAAGCGAAGATGAATTGTATAAAGAAGCTTATTTATTTGTTGTTGAAGAACAAAAAGCAAGTGCTAGTTTATTACAAAGACGATTTAGAATAGGTTACAATAGGGCATCTAGGTTAATGGATGATTTAGAAGGAAATGGCGTAATAGGGCCACAATCAGGTAGTAAACCTAGACAAGTTTTGGTCGATATTTATCAAGATGAATAGGGGGATATTATGTCTACAAGTGAAACGACTAATTTTGTGAAAAACTGGCTATTAGATAAAATTCAAAAAGGTGAACTAGAACCGGGAGAAGTTATACCAACGGAATTCGAGTTAAAAAGAACATTAGATATTGAATATGAAGAAATAGAAAAGGCTATTCATGAACTTGTAACAGAACAAATATTGTCCCAAAAATCTGGAGAAGGTACGATAGTAAAACCAAGACAACCATTTTATTATCCTTTAGATGAACTTGTAAGTATTACCAATATGATAGAGAAAAACGGCCAGAAAGCTGGTACAGAATTCATTAGTCTTGATGAAGAAGTAACGACTATAACTGAAAAAGAAGTATTGAATATAGAAGATGATGCTATCATTTCTGTCATAGAAAGATTGAGGACAGCTGATGGAGAACCAGTTGTATATTGCTTAGATAAAATTTCTGCAGATCTATTTCCATGTAGTGACTATCATTCTAATTTATCTCTATTATCCGCAATAGAGAATAAAATAGAATATAAAATCACTCGTGCTGATACATCGATAGAATCTATTAGCTATGAGCCTTACATTAGCGAAATATTAAATTCTCATCCTGATGATGCTATGATGTTACTTACTCAAATTCATTACGATGAACAAGAAAGACCTGTACTTTATTCATTAAATTACTTCAAAAGTAGTCTTGTTAAGTTTCGAATCAAACGAAATAGGATATAATCATTATATTACACAGAAACAAAGTAACAATTGTTGCTTTGTTTCTGTATATCTATACATAAAAAAAGAGAGGTATCAAAAATGATAACAACTGAACATATACAATTAGCATCTAACGACGTTTATGTGATACCAACAAAGAAATTTAAAACAACAACAATTGTCTTTAAATTTGTTGCGCCACTAGATAGCGAAACAATCACTTCGAGGTCTATATTAAGTAAATTATTAACTAGAGTAACGAAGAAATATCAAACTGATAAAGAAATGAATAAATTGTTAGCAGATTTATACGGTGCGCATTTATTTAGTTATGTGAATAAACAAGCGCACAATCATATCATGACGATAGGTATAGAAATCGTAAATGAAAAGTATTTGAATAGTGAGTCTTCATTATTAGAAAAAGCTGTACAATTATTACATGAAGTTATATTTAATCCATACATAGAAAGCAATCAATTTAATGAAAAATATACAGAACAAGAAAAATTTTTACTAAAGAAAAAATTAACTGCGATTGAAGAAAATAAATCTCAACGTGCATTCCTGCAATTTTTAAATCATATGTTTGAAAATGAACCATATAGATTTTTAGCAACTGGCCATTTAGAAGATATAGACAGTATTAATGCACAAAATTTAGTACAAACATATCAAGACTTGCTTGAAGAAAACGCAATTTCAACTTATATTATTGGGAACGTTGACTTAGAAGAAGTTAAATCTTTATGCAAAAAATATTTTACTTTTGAACATAATAATAAAATGGAAATTGAAACATCTGCAATAAAACATATTGATCAAGTTAGAGAAATTACTGATTATACTGAAATTGATCAAGCGAAGTTAAACATGGGGTACCGTTTCCCTATTACATTCCATTCTAAAGAATACTATTCTTTCTTAGTATTAAACATGTTATTGGGTGGCGATGCGTCTTCTATATTGTTTAGTGAAGTAAGAGAAAAACAAAGTTTAGCATATTCTATACATTCACAAATTGATGCGAGAAATGGTTTCTTATATATAGTTGGTGGCATATCTAAAGATAAAGTACAAGTGGCTAAAGAAACGATATTAAATATTTATAAAGATTTACAAGAAGGCCACTTTGAAGACAACAAGTTAGAACTAGCCAAGAAAGTTCTTATATCAAATGCACAAGAAATGTTCGATAAACAAAGACAAATGGTTGATTTATTGCATATGCATGCAAGATATCAATCCGTATATGATTATGAAGAATGGATTAAAGAAATAAATTCTATAACTAAAAAAGATATTATGAACATTTCACAACAAGGACAATTAGATACGATATATATACTGACTGAAGGTGAAAAAGATGACGAATAAATACTATGAACAAATAGATGAGACAGTATTTGAAGAAACTTTAGAAAATGGATTAAAAGTAGTCGTTATTCCTAAAAAAGGTTTTTATAAAACTTTTGTTACATATACAACTAAATTTGGTTCGTTAGACCATACTTTTAAACCACATGGAGAAACAGAATATGCAACGGTTCCTGATGGTGTTGCCCATTTTCTAGAACATAAATTATTTGAAAAAGAAGAAGGAGATGTATTTACAAGTTTTGCTGAAAACGACGCACAAGTAAATGCATTTACAACATTTGATCGAACAAGCTATTTATTTAGCGCTACTGACCATGTTCACGACAATATTATTAGATTACTAAAAATGATTGAAAGCCCATATTTTACAGAACAAACTGTAGAAAAAGAAAAAGGTATTATTGCTGAAGAAATCAAAATGTACCAAGAACAACCAAATTATAAGTTGATGTTTCAAACATTAGGCGCTTTGTACCATAAACATCCGGTTCAAATTGATATTGCTGGATCAGTTGAAAGTATATATAAAATAACAGCAGATGATTTATATTTATCTTATGAAACATTTTACCATCCTGCTAATATGGTATTAATTGTTGTGGGTGATGTAGACCCTGAAGAAACAATTGAATTAGTAAGGGAACATGAAGCAACAAGAGAATTAAGTGAAATGCCTCCTATACAACGTCAACCATTTAACGAACCAGAATCAGTACACAAAGAGTATGTAGAAACAAAAATGGAGATTGTTCATGAAAAATCAATGGTTGCATTTAAATTCAAACCTAACAGTATTTCTGATGAAATAAGAGTTAAAAATGATATTGAAATGATGCTCGCTTTAGATTTAATGTTCGGTGAACAAACAGACTTTTATCAAAAACTACTTGAGCAAGATGTGATTGATGATACTTTCGGTTACCAATTTGCTAATGAAGCTACTTATAGTTACTTGATATTAGCTGTTTCTACAGACAAACATGATCAATTTAAGTTAGCAATATTTGAAGAATTACAAAGTTATATAGAAAATGGTTTCGATGTATCAGAATTAAATAGATTAAGAAAACAAACATTAGGTGAAATTGTATCGAGTTTAAATTCACCTGAATATATTGCTAATCAGTATACAAAATTTTATTTTGAAGGGGTAGAACTTTTCAGATTAATAGATATTTTAGAGTCAATCACAGTTGATAGCGTACACCATACATTAAAATCGCTTATTAATTTTGATAATGTCGTAGAAAGTCGTTTGGTGAAAGATAATGGCTAAATCATTAATTATTGGAGGAAGCGGTGATATAGGTCTTTCAATAGTTGATGAATGCCTAGCACGAGGCGATGAAGTTATATTACATTATAATAATGCAGATATAGAAACATTAAAATCGCGCTATAAACATCAACCAGTTTCATTTTTGAAATTAGATCTTACAGAAAAAATAACATTTCGTGAACTGGATGAAATTAATCATATTGACCATTTAATTTATGTTGCTGGTCAATCATTATTTGGCGCCATTCAAGATATGTCTGACGAGGATATTGATGGACAATATTTGATAAATGTTTATAATTTAATAAAAGTTGTACAAGCATTAGTGGATCGTTTAAGGCAAAGTGATAATGGACGCATCATAGTCATCTCATCAATCTGGGGAGAAACAGGTGCTAGCTATGAAACGATTTATTCTACCATGAAAGCTGCGCAACTTGGATTTGTAAAATCTCTTGCAAAAGAATTAGCTTTAACATCCATTACAGTTAACGCTATAACTCCAGGTGTCGTTCATGGTAAAATGACAAATGAACTAGATGAAATGACACAAATACAATTAAAAGAAGATATACCACAAAATCGATTTATCACTACTAAAGAGATTAGTTCATGTGTAGCTTATTTATTGGACCCGTTATCTCAAAGTGTGACAGGACAAGTACTTCGTATTAACGGTGGATGGTATACTTAATATTGGGGTGGATATTATGGGAGAAGTCATTAAAAAAGAATGGTATTTAGAATATGATATTCAAGTAAACAGAGCAGGGTTGTTAGGTGATATTTCTAGTTTACTAGGTATATTAGGCATTAACATTATTACTATTAATGGTGTAGATCAAGGTAGGCGTGGATTACTCATAAAGACAGATGATATGGATAAAGTAAAACGCTTTGAGAACATCGTAAAAGAAATTGATGACATCACAATAAAAAAATTACGAACTCCTGGTTTAAGAGATAGATTAGCAGTAAGGCATGGGCGATATATTAAACGTGATATAGATGATAAAAAGACATTTCGTTTTGAAAGAAAAGATTTAGGTTTGTTAGTTGATTTTATGGCTGAGTTATTTAAAGAAGATAGACATAAATTAATAGGTGTAAGAGGTATGCCACGTGTTGGTAAAACAGAATCAGTTGTTGCAGCAAGTGTGTGTGCACATAAAAAATGGTTGTTTATCAGTTCTACTTTAATCAAACAAACTGTAAGAAGTTCATTGCTTAAAGGTGAATATAGCGATAAAAACGTTTATATTATTGATGGTGCTGTCACTTCAAAACAAACCGACGAAAAACATAAACAACTCGTGAGAGAAGTGATGAGTCTACCGACAATTAAAGTCGTAGAACACCCTGATTTATTTGTACAGCGTTCTGAATATAGTTTAGAAGACTTTGACTATATTATTGAGTTGAGAGAAACTGAAGATCAAGAAATTACATATGAACAATTAAATAAAAATGATTTATTTTCAAATGATAGTATGGGGTTTGGTGATGGATTTGGATTCTTTGAATAATCTTGTAGAGGTGGAAAAAGTTTGAAAAATATTGGCGAGATTTTACGAAATAAAAGAGAGCAACTTGGTATGACGTTAGTTGAATTAGAAGAAAAGACCAAAATTCAACGTCAATTTCTAGTCATGATAGAAAAAAATGATTTTGAAAATTTACCAAATCCAGATTATACGAGAGGCTTTATTACAAAATATGCTTCATCTATTAATATGAGTCCTAAAGAATTAATAGATAAACATCAAAGTGAATTACCTAAATCAGCACCATCTGCAAAAGAAGCATTTCGCCAGCTTACACAAGAAAAAAGAAGCCAATCAGAAATATCAGAAAATAATATGGTTTCTAAATTAATCATTCAAATGGTTACATTTTTTGGCCTATTACTTATCTTATGGATATTGTTGATAATAATCGTTTAATTCTCAGTAGGATTGATTTATAATAGTATTATTATGGGATTGATAGTAAAGAAGGAGAAAGCATATGAATATTCCTAACCAATTAACGGTATTACGTGTTATATTAATACCTGTTTTTGTACTTTTCTTACTTGTAGATTTTAATATGGGTAAGATGGATTTCTTATTTGGACAAGAAATGAGAATTGAACAATTTATCGCCGCTATTATTTTTATAATAGCATCTGCTACTGATTGGTTTGATGGTTACTTGGCAAGAAAGTGGCAACTCGTTACTAACATGGGGAAATTTTTAGATCCATTAGCTGACAAATTATTAGTTGCAAGTGCATTAATAGCGCTAGTGGAATTAGACAAAGTTTCTTCAGTTATAGCTATTATTATTATAGCAAGAGAATTTGCCGTTACTGGTTTAAGACTTTTACAAATAGAACAAGGATTTGTAAGTGCAGCTGGGCAATTAGGTAAAATCAAAACTGCCGTTACGATGGTGGCACTCGTATTTATTTTATTACAAGAACCATTTTCTATGTTATGGCAAATTAATTTAGGTCAATGGTTATTGTACATAGGAACATTCTTTACAATCTTATCTGGTATTGAATACTTTTACCATGGTAGAGATGTGTTTAAAGGCTCAAAATAGTTATATCTTGTAAAGAGTCCGGGACATATTCAATGTCTCAGGCTCTTTTGTTATATTGGCAGTAGTTAACTGAATTGAAGATTGTTTATGCTAAACTCATTCAATTCTTGTTATCTTTGCTATGATGGGACAATGAAATCTTATGAGAACAAGAGATTGATGTCCCTTTCACTTTCTTTAGGAGGAATAAAATGAAAGTAAGTATACTTAGTGTAGGAACAGAAATTTTATTAGGTCAGATTGCAAATACTAATGCTCAGTTTATATCAAAAACGTTTAATGAACTTGGTGCTAGTATAATGAGACACGTAGCAGTAGGAGATAACCCTTCTAGGCTTGAGCATGCAATACAAGAAGAAATGGCCACACATGACGTGGTCATTTTAACAGGTGGTTTAGGTCCTACTAAAGATGACTTAACGAAACAAACAGTAGCTAATGTGTTAGGAAGAGGTTTAGAAACAAACAAAGAAGCGATGGAATTTATTGAGCAATATTTTAAGAATGAAAATAGACCGATGACACCAAATAATAAACAGCAAGCGTTAGTAATTGAAGGAAGCAAAGTGTTAAAAAATGATGTTGGTATGGCTCCAGGTATGTATGTTGAACATGAAGATAAAAAAATCGTGTTATTACCTGGCCCACCTAGAGAATTAAAGCCAATGGTAACACAATATCTTGTGCCTTATTTTTTAAATGAGGAACGTGTTATTCATTCTGAATCATTAAAATTTGCTGGTATCGGGGAATCAAGACTTGAAACAGAGTGTATGGACTTAATTGACAACCAAACTAATCCGACAATTGCACCACTAGCTGGTTCACATGAAGTTTCCCTAAGAATCACAGCAAATTCAAATACTAAACAAGAAGCTTTGGAATTAATAAAACCAGTAAAAGAAGAAATTTTAAATCGAATAGGCTTATATTATTACGGCAGAGATGATACGACGATGGAAGAAGCTATTTTTTCACATACAGATAAGCCATTTTTAGTATACGATGGTATTACAGATGGTATACTGTTATCAAGGCTGAAATTAAATGATAAAAGTGAAAAATACTTAAAGGGTTATGTCATACAAGAAGAAAGTATTGATCAACTATTAAATATTTCTAAGCAAGATAATGTTGAGAACATTGCTTTTAAATTAAAAGAAAGATTTAATGTAGATACTGTCTTAATATTATTGGAACAAGATGAGGAATCGATGGTCTATATTTCAGATGTGCAAAAACACAAAAAATTTAATTCTAGACTGAGTCAATCTTATGCTGGGAAACGTGATAGAATCAGTAACATAGCACTTATTGAATTTTTGAATTTTTTAAGAGAACAAGCATAAATTCATAAAAGTGGCACTTGTGTTCGCATTTATTAAGAAAATACACATAAAAACACGAACAAATATTCGCTTTATACTTGCATTTTAAGAGAAAAAGATTTATAGTAATTGATAGCTAATTAAACAAGTAAACTTATTTTATATATATAGGAGGTTATCGCGTGAACGAACAACGTCAGAAAGCACTCGATACAGTAATTAAGAATATGGAAAAATCCTTTGGTAAAGGGGCAGTTATGAAACTTGGGGATAACACAAGTAGAGAAGTTTCAGCTGTGTCCAGTGGATCTATTACGTTAGATAAAGCTTTAGGAGTAGGTGGATATCCTAAAGGACGTATTATTGAAATATATGGACCAGAAAGTTCTGGTAAGACAACTGTTGCGCTTCATGCTATTGCAGAAGCACAACGTCAAGGAGGCGTAGCTGCGTTTATCGATGCTGAGCATGCTTTAGACCCAGTTTATGCTAAGAATTTAGGCGTAGATATAGATAACCTTTATTTATCACAACCTGACCACGGGGAACAAGGACTAGAGATTGCTGAAGCATTCGTACGAAGTGGTGCTGTTGATATTATTATCGTTGACTCTGTAGCTGCTCTTACACCTAAAGCTGAAATTGAAGGCGAAATGGGCGATACACACGTTGGTTTACAAGCTCGTCTAATGAGCCAAGCTTTACGTAAATTATCAGCTGCAATATCTAAATCAAATACAACTGCAATATTCATCAACCAAATCCGTGAAAAAGTAGGCGTTATGTTCGGTAACCCTGAAGTTACACCTGGTGGTCGTGCACTTAAATTCTATAGTTCTGTTCGTTTAGAAGTGCGTAGAGCCGAACAATTGAAACAAGGTCAAGAAGTTGTAGGTAACCGTACTAAGATTAAAGTTGTTAAGAACAAAGTGGCACCACCATTTAGAGTAGCAGAAGTTGATATTATGTACGGTGAAGGTATTTCACGTGAAGGCGAATTAATCGATTTAGCTGTTGAATATGAAATCGTCGATAAATCAGGTGCTTGGTATTCTTATAATGGTGAAAGAATGGGACAAGGTAAAGAAAATGTTAAAACATACTTGAAAGAAAACCCAGCTATCATTGAAGAAATTGATTCTATTCTTAGAAATGAATTAGGTTTTAATGGTAAACCTAAAGAAGAAGCTAAGAAAGATAAGAAAGATAAAAAAGAAGAAAAACCTGAGCAAGAATCATTGCTAGATCAATAACTTTTATTAGCGTTCTATAAATCACTTGTAATGAGATGATTTATAGAACGCTTTTTTATTGAAATCATATGAAAAATAAAGGTGATGTCCTTGACACTTGTACAAATTTAAACGTACAATTGAGTTGTATGATTCCATAGTTTCATTTAATCATATTTTTGTATATATAAGACGTAAAAACCTAGATAGAAGGAGGTGTTTATGTGGACTTATTAACCCTCTTACTCATTTTGCTAGGAGTTATTCTAGGTGTTGTTGTAGGATACTTTTTCGCACAAAATAGCTTAACGAAAAAGCAAGATCAAGCTCGTCAGTCAGCTCACTATATTTTAAGTGAGGCGAACAAAGAAGCTGAGAGCCTAAAGAAAGAAAAATTGCTAGAAGCAAAAGAAGAAAATCAACAAATTAGAGATCATCTTGATAGTGAAATTCGAGAGAGAAGAAGTGACCTACAAAAACAAGAAGCAAGATTACTTCAAAAAGAAGAAAACTTAGAGCGCAAATCTGATCTTTTAGACAAAAAAGATGAAATTCTAGAAAACAAAGAAGCTAAAATTGAAGAGCGACAACAACAGGTAGATGCAAAAGAGAGTAATGTTCAAGACATAATAACGAAACATGAACAAGAACTAGAACGCATCTCCGGATTGACACGCGAAGAAGCTCGTAAAGAGCAATTTTCAAAAGTCGAAGAAGAACTGTCACATGATATTGCCGTACTTGTAAAGGAAAAAGAACGTGAACTTAAATCAAATGTTGATAAGAAAGCAAAAGAACTGTTAGCTACTACAGTACAAAGATTAGCAGCAGATCATACTTCAGAATCAACAGTATCAGTCGTGAATTTACCAAACGATGAAATGAAAGGACGTATCATCGGTCGTGAAGGTCGAAATATACGTACTTTAGAAACATTAACAGGAGTAGATTTGATTATAGACGATACACCAGAAGCAGTAATATTATCTGGTTTTGACCCAATTCGAAGAGAAATTGCTAAGACAGCCTTAACTAATTTAGTATCTGATGGACGTATACATCCAGGTCGAATTGAAGATATGGTTGAAAAAGCAAGAAGAGAAGTAGATGACTTGATGAGAGAATCAGGAGAACAAGCTACCTTTGAATTAGGTATTCATAACTTACATCCAGAATTAGTTAAGATATTAGGAAGAATGAAATATCGTACAAGCTACGGTCAAAGTGTTCTGAAACACTCTATAGAAGTTGCACAACTTTCAGGAATGTTAGCAGCTGAATTAGGTGAAGATGAAACATTAGCGAAACGTGCAGGTTTATTACATGATATTGGTAAAGCTATCGATCATGAAGTTGAAGGCAGCCATGTTGAAATAGGGGTAGAACTTGCTAAGAAATATCATGAACATGATACAGTCATAAATGCAATACACTCACATCATGGGGATGTAGAACCGACATCAGTCATCTCTATACTCGTAGCTGCTGCAGACGCATTAAGCGCTGCTAGACCAGGAGCTAGACGTGAGACATTAGAAAACTATGTTAAACGACTAGAGAGATTAGAAGAAATATCTGAAGACTATGACGGTGTTGAAAAAGCATATGCGATTCAAGCAGGTAGAGAAATTAGAGTAATAGTATCACCTGAAGATATTGATGACTTAAAAGCACATAGAATAGCAAAAGGTATTAAAGACCAAATAGAAAGTGAATTACAATATCCAGGGCATATAAAAGTGACAGTTGTCCGGGAGATGAGAGCAACTGAATACGCAAAATAGTTGCTTTGAAATTTAAAACCCTTTAACCACAACGGTTAGAGGGTTTTTATTATGTCATAAACTGAATCTCGGGGCAAACTCGGGGCAATTTGATTAAAAATTATCTTTTCTTTCCAGCGTTTCTAGTTTATTTATCATATCACTTTTCATTTGATTTGTTACGTGTGTATATATTTCTAAAGTAGTTTTATGGTTACTGTGACCAACTCTCTCCATGATAGTTTTTAAAGGGATGCCCATTTGTGTTAAAAATGAGATATGGGTATGTCTTAATGTATGGGTTGTAATTTTTCTGCTTATTTTAAGATTATCGCATGCCTTTTTTAATGCCTCGTTTACTCTATTAAAATAAATTGGATTTCCACGATAGTTTGTAAATACAAATCCCCTATCAGTATATCTGCTATCCCACTGATTAGCTTTTTTATTTTCTAAAATACAAGACTTTAGAATCTCACAACTTCGATTCGTTAATTCTATTGTTCTGTAGCTAGATTGGTTTTTTGTAGCATCTTTGACACCATAATGACCATTTTCATTTTGAATTCTTAATATTGTTCCATCTATAGTTAGTTTTTTGTTTTGAAAATCAATATTATTAGTTTCAATTGCTAACAACTCACCAATCCTCATACCATTTAAAGATAAAAAATTAACAATATAATACATAAATAAATAATGTCGTTTATTATCAATGTTATTTGCAGTTAATTTCATAACATAAATTTCATCTAGAATTGATTTTAATTCATCTTTTTCAAGATAGTTATTCTTCTTTGCTCGTATTTCTTCATATGTTTTTGTTTTGATTGGTACTTGAATATCATTAATAAATGGAAAAGATATACCATAATATAGTTTTATATGGTTCATTACGTTCTTAAATATTCTTAGAACATCTCTATTGGTTTGATTAGAATAATTAAATTTTCTCAACTTATCAAAACAATTTTGTAAATAGGGTAAATTAAGCTTATGTACTAATATATCAAAATCAAGTATTTTACTTAATATTTTGCCCTTAGTTAAATATGTGATCATTGTAGAATATTTATTTTTACTATTATTTTTATAATGTTTCTCCCACATTTGATACGCAATTTTAAAGGTTAGTGTGTCATATCCTTCGATTTTAACTTGGTTTTTTAACTCCTCAATTTTTTCATCTAATAATTTAAGTGCTTCTTTTTTAGCCTGCTTAGTCTTGGAATTCATAACTACGCTAACTCTTTTAACTTTACCAGTCAGATTATCTGTATATCTTTCGTAAAATCTATATTTAATTTTATTATTATTACTTTTATATTCAGTCATCCACATGTATATACCTCCTAAATCGATTTAATACCTACTAGACGATGTGTTTTACTTCTATTCATTAGTAACTCCAAACGTCGATAAGCGTCCTTAAATGGCACTTTAAAATACTCTATAATTAAATCTACAGTCCATAAATTATTAGTTACTATTAAACGTTCAGGCATACGTAATAATAATGAAAATTTTTCAGCTTCAGCTTCTTGTTTGTAATTAAATAAACTTTTCATTTTTGTTTGATTACCAAAATGCATGTAGAAATGAGCAAACTCATGACAAAATTCATTCCACATATTTTCAGAACTATCGTTTCTAACGCATATGACATCTCTATTTCTAATTTTTGCATATAATGTAGTAGGCGAGTTATAGACTACTATAATGTTATATATGCTACTTATATAATCAATATTCAAATCGCTTCTATCCAAAATTGTATATGCTGTAATTTCGTTAACAACGTCTTCCACTCTCATAAAATAACCTCCCCGATATTAATCAAATGATCTAATTAATTTAATAACTTTGCCGATGATATTAATGTTATTTATATCTTCGATAGGGTGGGTTGTATTATCAACAGATACATAGTTAGATAGTTTTTTAATCTCAAAGCTTGCTTCATCGCAAAATCTTATTTCAGCTACATATTTCGAAAAAGGCGTACCATTAAATTCATCATCGAGTATTACTATATCTCTATCAAATAATAATGGTTCTATATTATCTGTATCATCAAAGTAGATACAGATACCTTTATCATTATTCTCAATTCTCTTATTATCTTTTGAAGTAGCAAAATTCGTAATATCCATTCTAAATTGTTTATATCTTTCTGGTATTTCAATTAAAGTGTTCGTATTCATACTAATTTCCTCCTAATATTAGAACGTATGTTCGGTTCAAAGTTGTAATAAAAGCCGACCAGTATATTTAGTGGTCAGCTAAACTAAAATTTATTATTGATTTTTAATCTTATGCAGTGTTAATAAAACAGGGAAATCAAAAGTCTTAGTATCAATTCTTCCATAAAAGGTATAATTATCGCCTTCATGTACATCATCATCTCTAGAAATTTCATATATAAAGTAATGTTTATATTCATCGCCAACTACAGAATATAAACCACCACCAATACCAGTATCGGGTTCTCCTGATTTTGATATTGTTACATTGCTGAGTTTAAAGTATTTTTCTTTATTACTAGTATCGTATTGTTTTTCGTTAAATTTTTTATAATCAATTTCTTTAGAGTTTTCCTCTAAATTTTTATTGTATTTTTCTACATCGAAGTCATCTTCTTTTTTATCTTGATTTTCAGATTTAAAATCATCTTCTTTATTATTGCCACATGCCCCTAGCAATATAATTCCTGTTAGGATAGCAAACAATACTTTTTTCATTTATGCATCTCCTTCTATCAAATAAAAAAAAGTGCCTGTATATAAAATACAGACACATTTTAGAGCCTTTCGCTCTTAATCAAATTAAATGAACCTAAAGTTCTTAATGTCTGAATTATAATATGGAAATAATATTTAATCAAGTATAAATGACGATGTATAACTAACAATTCTATTAGTTTCTTTTCTACTTAATCTAATTGTTGTATCTAAATCTTCTATATAAGGCATAATCCGCTTTTTGCTTATTGTTGTTATATCTTTATATTTTGCGAACGAACTTTTATTAATTAAATTTGTAATCTTACTTTGAATTCGTTGGTAGTTCTTCATTTTATCAAGAAGAATATTAGTTTGAGTGTCTAATTCTAGTAATGTCATAATATCACCTCTTTTAAGATTATTAATCCTATCTTTAACAGCGGCTAATTCAAACTTAACTGATTCAATTAATTGCTTATAACTTTCTAGATAATGATATAAGATATCAATATCAACTTTAATACTTTGCTTATTCTTAGAAGTCAATGGTATTACAATCAATTTCTCGTTATACTTACTATCTTTATTTGAAATTACTAATGCAAAGTGTTTGAAAGAAAATTCTTTCCCAACCCCTTTACCTAAATCTACATAAATTATTTCCCCTCTTTTATATTTTTTAAATTGGTTAGTGTTCAAAATATTCTCCTTAATTTATGAATTTTGCGTTATATTATGTTTAATATATATTACGATATCGTCCAATAATTTAATACAATCTAAATTTATCTAAAAAAATATAAGCTGAATGAGATCAGTTTATATTTTCCTTTCTATTTTTCACCTTTTGCACGTTTATCTTTCTCTATATAAAAATCTGCTAGGTCAGATAATTCTCTCATTATTTCTTTCTTACGTTCTTCAGGCAATTCGTCCCAACCTTCTTTATCAGAGAACATCAGCACTTCCGCATCTTCTAGAGAAACTTTCTCACTTTCATTTTCTTCAATATCTATTAAATCGTTTAATTTGATATTAAACAAGCTACTAAGCTTTTTTAGATTATCTATACTAGGTTCATTTGTATTAGTTTGTGATTCATAACGCTGATAAGCTTGTGGAGTTATATTCAAATGATTAGCGACATCTTTTTGAGTTAACTTTTTACGTTTTCTATAGAATTTTAATTTAGATGCTAATTCTTTATTGGACATAGTTCCAACTCCTAAATTATCTTGTTTTACTTATGTAATAAATATAAACTATTAGTTTAATTTTAACAAACAACAAAAAGTTGTATTTTTCTATTGACTTAAACAAAAAGTTGTATTATATTATATATAACAACTTAAAGTTGTAATACAGAAAGAGGTGATAGCATGATTACTTTATCTTCAGTAAAAGATATTAGAAAAGAATTAAATCTTACACAAAAAGATATGGCTAAATTATTAGGTGTAACAGGTCAATATTACAACATGATTGAGAATAATAAAAAACAACCATCTGTTGCAATAGCTAAACAGATTGGATCTATACTTGATATTGATTGGACTATTTTTTTTAAATAATAAAACAACTAATAGTTGTAATTAGAACATATGATTTATTCGACTAACTTAATAATACGTAAAAATAAGTGAACATGATAGACCAGTCAGTTCACGGAAAAGGAGGGTAAGAAGTGGCTAAAAAAATAGTCATCTATTACTTCTACGACAAAGAAGGTAATAGACGACCTGTAGAAGTTGGCACATTAGATAATTTAGAAATGTCAATTTCTAAAAATATGATTAATAAGCAAATTCAATATATGCCACATTTGAAAAATAATTATTATGTACAAATCGATAGCATTGAATTCAAGTTAGATTAATCGAGACCTAAATAATTTTTCATTACTGATGTTGCGATGTTTTGTAGTACTGGTATTGAAACACTAGATACTTTAGAAGCTTTTTTCTTAGTTTCTAACCAAATGTGTTCATCTCTTATGGAATCTAAAAGTTGATGACCTTCATATGTCATCGAATGAACGATATAAAAAACATAAAAAGCTTCACCTTTAGCAAAAGCAACTTCGACGAAACGAGCATCATATAAACGTTTTAGAGTATATAAAATTTGTATTGGATCATACTTTTGCATTCTGTCGGTTTTTTCAAAGCTTTCCTTTGTTAAACCTTCCATAGTGTAATCCATATCTTCAATAGTTAATAAAATATCTCTTATGCAATCTTGGTTCAGTTTCACGGAATCACCACCTTTCAAGTCTAATGATACAAATCGGAAGGTCATTTAGTAAGACAGAACATAATAACGAACATGTTGGCGTTCTAATAGAGCGTTTACGAGCGATAGTGAGCGATGATACGAGCCACACTTAAATACATTAAATAGTCATTGCGACGACTAAATGTTGTATTAGAACGCCAACAAAAGAAAAGGAGGAAATCTAATGATTAGAGATAAACAAAACGTAGTAACTGTTTTACCTAGTAATCAAAACACAATATTAGATGAAGAAATTTATATTGAGCCTATCTATATTAAGGCTACTAGAGCTTGCGAGTTATTCGATTTATCAAGATCTACAGTAAATAAATACCTTCAAGAAGCTGAAGAAGACGAAAGGTATCGAAATAGAATATCTATAGCAGTTGCTCAAAATATTTTATTAGTAAATATAAGAGTATTTGAAGAATTTTTAAAAAGTAAACATAAAAAATTTTTATAGGAGGGGATTCAGTTGAAACTAAAACAAATATTAAAAATAACACTCCTAATCATCATCTTGGTGGAGGAGATTAAGAGTGTTAAAGGAAAATATGTTGATTTGAATTCAATAAAAACTTGGTACTAAATTTCTAAATCAAAGTGTCTAGCACTAAATTGTTGTACATTTCCACAGTTATCACAAACAGTATTGACCATTGCTACTGTTGGACCAGGATATTCATTAGAAGCTATTGATAAAACACTTACATCGTTCATAACTACTACAGCAGGGGCATTACATGAACAAGGAATTTGTCTTTTTTCTTCTAATTGAGATTGAACTATTTCTTTTTGATCTTGAGTTAAGAAATAAGGACCCATATTTTCTCACCACACTTTCATAATAAATTAATTTAATTGTACCAAACCAAAATAATAAATCTATAACAAATTAAGGAGGTCATTCACATGACAAATGAATTAAAAGTAATTGAACAAAATAAAGAATTATATGTAGACAGTCGAGAGATAGCAGAAGTAACTAATAAGCGACATGCAGATTTAGTAAGGAGTATTGAGAATTATGAAAGTGTAATTTCTCAAAACGCAAAATTGCGTTCTCAGGATTACTTCATAGAAAGCACTTATAAAACTAATGGTAACAATAAATCATACAAACGCTATCTTTTGACTAAAAAAGGTTGCGATATGGTAGCAAACAAAATGACTGGTGAGAAAGGAATTTTATTCACTGCAACTTATGTAGATGCTTTTTATCAAATGCAAGAACAAATTAAGCAGACTGCGATTACTTCATCTGATAGTTACATGATTGAAGATCCAGTACAAAGAGCAAAGCGTTGGATTGAAGAGCAGCAAGAAAAACTAATGCTAGAACAAGAAATTGGAGAATTAAAACCTAAAGCAGATTATGTAGATGAAATTCTTAAAAGTAATGGAACAATGACAGCTACACAAATAGCTGCAGACTATGGTTTATCAGCTAACAAATTAAACAAGATATTAAACGAAGCGAGATTACAAAGAAAAGTAGGTAATCAATGGATCTTGTATAAAGAGCATATGAATAAAGGATTAACAAAGTCGAACACAATTTCAATTGTGCGTTCGGATGGAAGACAAGATACAAAGCTTCAAACTAAATGGACACAAAAAGGTCGTTTGAAAATACATGAAATTCTTACCGAAAAAGGATACGAAGCACAGTTATCAAGTGAGATTGCATAAAAAAATAACTGAACTAGGTGACCAAACCCAGTCCAGTTACACTCAACGACCAAATTGAGATTTTAGAACACATCATTTATTCGACCAAATGATGATACTTATATATTAACGCATGGTTTGTGAACTTTAAAGACAGAACAGTTAACCAAACAATACAAAAAATATAAATATAGAGAGGATTTTTAAAATGGCACACGTAATTAATAAACAAATAGAACGAAGGGGAATTACGCAACAAAGACTAGCAGATATGGCTTTAACTACAAAAAGTAATGTATCAATGATGGTCAAAGGAGATAGGAAAATTTCTTCTGACACTTACAGAGCATTCGCAACAAACAGTAGTGATGGTGTATTTGTAACAGATACATTAAATGAGTTTTCAAATGGTTTTTCAACACCAGCGCATAATGACGAAGTTTACTATGATCACCCTGGATTAATTAAAAACCAGTTAATCAAAGAAATGAAAGAAGCTATCTACGCTTTAGAAAACTGTAGTTTCTTGAAACGACCAGAATTCATGAGCAGAGAAGAAAAAGACAATGTTTTATCAACGATGTCTGAATGTAAAGACGTATTGTTTCAAGGACAAATGTTTCTAAATAAAGCATGTGAACATATTGAACAAAATCCTAGAGATGTAGCAAAAGCACATGAACAGAAATTAAAAATGGAACGCAGAATATAGGAGGGATTAAATGAATATTTTAAAGTATCCGTTATTAACATTAGTACTTGTTATTGAGTTCTTTATTATATCAAGTTTTTCAGTTACACCAATAGAACATTCATTAATGTTTTGGTTAGCTACAGTAATGTTTTTCGAAATGTTCGACCACTTATTCAACGATTTGAATAACGAAGAAGATATTTAAAGGAGGGATCTAAATGTTAGAAGTAGGAGAAAGACGTTATAGCAATTTTCAATTACAAGGTTTCTGGTTTGAGAAAGGAATTTTTTACTACGGTGACTATGTCGATATGAAAATTACATGTAATAGAACAGAGCAATTAGTTGTATCAGCTTGTTTCACGTCTGCTGATGATTATGAAACGCAAAAAGAAAACATCATAGCAATGTTAAATGACTATCTAGACAAAAATACGACCGAAAACGAAAGATTATTTAATTACTTGACCAGTAATAATTGGAACCATGATTTATTCGACTAAAAAAAGACACCTAAAAAAGGTGTCCGACTAAGAAATTCACTTATTTATATTATACCACAGGAGGAGAAAGATATGGATATTAAGTTAATCAAATTAGTACTTGATAACTTTAAAGGTGCTAAACACTTCGAATTAAAAGCTGAAGGTAAGGACATAGTAGTAAGGGGAGAAAATAACACAGGTAAGACAACAATAGCAGATGCTTTTTATTGGTTGCTATTCAATAAAGACAGTAAAGGTAGCACAAAGTTTGCAATTAAAACATTAGATAACGTAGGCGATGAAATTAACAACCTTAAACACAGTGTCTATGCAGTATTAAAAATAGATGGCAAAGAGCAACATATCAAAAAAACTTATTCAGAAAAGTGGACTAGAAAACGTGGACAAGCAAAGTCTAGCTTTACTGGACATGAAACTGTATACGAATTAGGTGCTACAGAAGAAGAGCTAACACCTAAAAAATTAAAAGACTTTAATGAGTTCATTAACTCAATCATAAGTGATGAACAAATATTCAAACTAACGACTAATCCATTTTGGTTTAACAGTTTAAAACAAGATGAACGTAAAAATATTCTAATGAGTTTGGTTGATGAGGTGACAGATGAAGATGTAATCAAATCAGATACTAAATTAAAGGAGCTTAAAAAGTTATTAGGTGATGGATCATTAGAAGATTTTAAAGCAAGAATAAAGAGAAATAAGAAAGCTATCAATGACGATTTAAAAGCAATACCTGTTCGTGTAGATGAAATTAATCATAATATGCCAGACGTACAAAAGTACGATAAAGACAAATTAGAAAAAGAATTAGCTGGTATCAACGAAGAAATAAAAGTTATAGATGGACAAATTAAAGATATTGAAAATGGACTATCTGTAGAAAAAATTGAAAAAGACATTAAATCTAAACAACTAGAAATTCAATATTTGATTGATAATCATGATGGCGACAGTAGACGTAAACTTACGTCATTGAACAATGAAGAATCAGAAAAAGAAAGAGCAGTAGCTGTTAAACGTAGAGATTTAAGTAATTTAAAAGCTGAATTACAAAGAAATGAAAGTGAAATGGAAGAACAAAACGAAAAGTTTAAAAATCTCGGAAGCAAGCATAAAGAATTAGTAAATGAACAAAAGGAATTTACAACTGCAACTGTCTGTGATTGTTGTGGTCAAGATATACCAGCACATATGCAAGAAGAAGCTATTAAGAAGATGGAAGAAAGCTACAACGCTGATAAGTCAGAAACATTAGAAAAAATACAATCAGACGGTATTGAAATCAGAAACAGAGTTAAATATCTTTCAGAACAAAATGATGAAATTGAAAAGTCTATGGAAACAATCAAGAAAGAGATTAATAAAGATACTCAATCTATAGATGAACTTAAAGAAGAAATAAAAGTTTTAGAAAGTAATAACACAAGAGTCGAAGATACAGACGAATACAAGCAAATAGATAGTGATATTCAAGCACTTAAAGAACAAAAGGGACACTCTATTCAAAGTATCAGTGATGATGTTAACGGCTTAATTGAGAGCAAAAAAGAGCCGTTACTCAATCAACAAAGAAATATCAAACAAAAACTTGATGATATCCAGCTTAGTCAAAGAGCAATACAAAGAATTGACGAATTAGAAAGTAGACAAGAACAGTTAGCACAAGAATATAACGATTTAGAACATGCAACATTCTTAACAGAAGAATTTACTAAACAAAAAGTAAAACTAATGGAAAGTTCAATTAATGACAAGTTTGAGATTACTAAATTCAAACTATTCAACGTGTTAATCAATGAAGGTGTGGAAGATGTTTGTATAGCATTACACAACGGTGTTCCTTATGACAGTGGATTAAACAACGCAGCAAGAATAAACGTAGGATTAGACATCATTAACGCTTTATCTAAACACTATAACTTCTACGCACCAATCATGATAGATAACGCTGAATCTGTTACAGACGTACACGAAACAACGTCACAACAAATTCAATTAGAAGTAAGTAAAAAAGATAAAGAGTTAACAGTAGAAGTAATTTAATAAAAAGTAATGGAGGAATTTATAATGACAAATCAAAATCAAGTAGCAGAAAAAATGAGTACAACATATGAGGTAAACGGTGAAACAGTTAAATTATCACCTGGAATTATTAAAAAGTATTTAGTTAGAGGTAACAAAGAAGTTAATGATCAAGAAATTATGATGTTCTTATCACTGTGTAAATATCAGAAACTAAACCCATTCTTAAACGAAGCTTACCTAGTTAAATTCGGTGGTGATGCTCAAATCATAGTAGGTAAAGAAGCGTTTATGAAACGTGCAGAATCTAATACTAAATATAAAGGTATTGAAGCTGGAATTATTGTAGAACGTAATAACGAATTATACGAAATAGAAGGCGCAGTTAAGCTTAAAAACGACCAATTAATTGGTGGTTGGGCAAAGGTATATAGATCTGATAGAGATATGCCAGTTGTATCTAAAGTATCAGTCGAAGAGTATGACAAGAAACAATCTACTTGGAAACAGATGCCATTAACAATGATTAGAAAGACAGCTATCGTAAATGCTTTACGTGAAGCGTTTCCTGAAAATCTAGGTGCTATGTATACCGAAGAAGAAAGTATTCAACCAATCAATGTTAATGATGATGTACAGAAAGAAATTAATCAAAACGCTAATAAAACAGCAATTGATATTCCAAAAGAAGAACCACAAAAAGTAGAAAAGCCACAAGAAAAAGAAAAGGTAGCAGTTGAACAACCTCAATTTGAAGAAGTAAAAGAACCTGAACAAGCTAAGCAATCAATATTTGATGAAGGATTATTCGGTAATGAAAATTAATTGTATTGGTAGTGGTTCTAGTGGGAACTGCTACCACATTACAGATGAAGATACTGAAATACTACTTGAATGTGGTTTTAATTTTAAAACAATACAAAAGGCTTTGAACTTCAAATTAAACAGTATTTCAGCTTGTTTAATCAGTCACAGTCATAGTGATCACATTAAAGGTTTAAAAGAAGTAATGAATTATGGAATTGATTGTTATATAGGTAATTTAGAAAAACAATATTTAATCAAGAATGACAAACGATACAACAACTTTAGATTAAAAGGTATTCAACCATTAGAACATTTTAGAGTAGGGACATTTACGATATTACCTTTTGATGTGCAGCATGACACAGAACAACCTTTAGGGTATCTCATTCAGTCAGACAATGGCGACAAGCTATTGTTTGCTACTGATACCTATTACATCAAATACACCTTTACAGGGCTTACACACCTATTAATTGAGTGTAATAACAGTATAGAAATATTAAATAGAAATGTTGAAACAGGTCTTCTTAATCACTCGTTAAAGAAAAGAATTAGAAAAAGTCATTTTAGTTTAGAGAACGTTATAGAATTCATTAAAGATTGTGACTTGTCGCAGTTAAAAGAAGTTTATCTAATACATTTATCTGATAGTAATTCAGATGAAAAACTATTTAAGAAATCAATCCAAAGAGTAACAGGGCGACCTGTATATGTATTTTAAGAAGGGAGTAAAACTATGACAGAACAAATTAAAACATCCATAACTGGCTATGGGCTTGTATTCAAGAGGGTTATGAAAGATACGAAGTTAAATATTGAAGCAAAAGCTTTATATGCTTATTTATCTTCATATGCTGGTTCAGATCAAAGTGCTTTTCCTAGCGTTGAACTTATATGTCATGAATTAGATATAAGCAAAAACAGGTTCAGAAAGTATAGAAAACAATTAGAGGATAATGGCTATTTAAATATTGAACGTGTAAAGAGTAATAACTTGTATGGAAAAAATTTATACACATTAAATCATGAACCT
This sequence comes from Mammaliicoccus sp. JADD-157, assembly GCF_049310805.1. NCBI lineage: Bacteria > Bacillati > Bacillota > Bacilli > Caryophanales > Staphylococcaceae > Mammaliicoccus > Mammaliicoccus sp. JADD-157. The sequence goes on from NZ_JBMOVZ010000001.1 coordinate 1,076,528, forward strand.
CGACCACTTCAAAATAGAGCGGTCGAAAGTGAAGCGCTCGAAAATAGAGCGATGAAAAATAGAGCGCTCGAAAACCTTACTACTACAAGTAACAGTTTTACAAGTAACAATAATACAAATAACAGTGAGAAGAATAACAGTAGTAGTAAGCAGCAGTCGCCATTCGACTTCTATCAAGCTAATGGTTTTGGAGTTCTTAAACCTTATATTGCAGAACAAATCAGCGCTTGGATAGATGACTTCAAAGAGTACGGCAATGAAATAGTTATAGAAGCTATGAAAGAAGCATTAAACAATAATGTGTCAACTTGGAGCTATGTTAATTCAATACTGAAATCATGGAACAATGATGGAGTTAAAACGGTAGAAGATATATCAGCAAGAAACAAAAAACGTAGTAAACAAGAAGAAATAGCAGACGAAGATAATCCATATCTTAAATATATGAATAATTGAGGTGTTTAAATGAATGATTTGTTCAATCCAAAAATAGCTAATAAATTGGAACAAAAGACGCAACCTAAATTAATTGAGGAAGCAACTTGTAAGAAATGTGGCAGGCACTATGAAGAATATCAATTCAAAAGTGGTTACACATATAGGCTAGGTTGTGATTGCGAGATGATAGAACATGCTAAACAAATGACAAACAACTTTAAACAACGTCAAAAACAAATTGAAATTAATAAGATATTTAGTTTTTCAAGTGAAAACGAAGAAACAAAACACGCAACATTTGAAACTTATATACCTGAAAACGAAAACCAAGAAAAAGCGAAAGTCATATGTGAGAGATACGCTAATTCGTTTAGTGAAGAAAATAAACAATCGCTTTTACTACAGGGTTCATTCGGATTAGGAAAATCACATTTAGCAATGTCTATCTTAAAAGAAGTGAAAAGCAAAAAATATTCAGTACTCTTCATCAATTTAACTGAACTCATTTCGATGTTTAGATCTACCTTTGATAAAGACAATGAATATACAGAGACGGAATTAGAAAAAGCGATAGGTCAGGTCGATTTAATGGTGTTTGATGACTTTGGAATGAATGTTACTGATTATGGCATGTCAAAACTATTTCAGATTGCTGAAAGTAGAGTTGGCAAACATAACATTATAACTACTAATTTATCTATTAAAGAATTAACTAAAACAAAAGACCAGCAACGATTGTTTAGTAGATTAATGTCAAATACCACAGGCATTACATTAGAAGGCAATGACCATCGAATGAAGGGATTTAGGAATCTAACATGATAACAATACAAAAACTAATTGAAAGATTAAATTGCAGTGAAGTATACGCTCGTAAATTCATGATTATGTGTAACTTTGACCAAAACTTAATTAGAGAAGAGTTACAAAGACAAATACACAAAAGAGAAACAACACCGGCAATAACAATAAATAAACCATTGGAGGAAATAACAATATGATTAATAAATCTGTATTAGTTGGCAGGTTAACATCGGACCCACAATTTAGAACGACACCAAGTGGAGTACAAGTAGCGAATTTCACATTAGCAGTGAACAGAAAGTTTACTAATCAACAAGGAGAACGCGAAGCTGATTTCATTAACTGCGTTGTATTTAAGAAAGCTGCTGAAAATGTTAACCAATATTTATCAAAAGGAAAGTTAGCAGGTGTTGACGGTAGGATTCAATCAAGAAGTTATGAAAACAAAGAAGGACAAAAAGTATATGTAACAGAGGTGGTTTGTGACAACGTCCAGTTCTTAGAACCTAAAGATAGTCAAAATGGCTCAAATTCATATCAAAATAGCCAAACTAATCAAAATACGAACAACAATACTCAAAATGGACAAAGCGTTCAAAAAGGACAAAATAAAGCAAATTACGACCAACAGAATAATCCTTTTGCAAATGCTAATGGTGGTCCTGTAGATATAGGCGATGATGATCTCCCTTTTGATTAGAAGTAATGAAAGGCAGGTGATAAATATGGAAATATAGAAAGATTAATTAGAACATATCCTTTATTCGATACGAGGTGGAGAAATGACAGCTACGATATTTAAATTATCCGAAGCAGTTAAACAAAACTATAAACTAAAACGTCCATTAATAGACCAATTTAAGACGTTTTTAAAGAGTATTAAACAATCTGGTCACTATATCAGTGATACAGACGCATTACAGTGGTTTTTGAGAAAAAATGACGTATACGGTTTTATCCTATACGTCGGATTAACTACTGAAAATGAAATGAGAGTAACAATGTCAGTTGAAAAACATAGACTTATATCAAATCGACAGAATTTAAATAAATTAAACGACCAAATTTATAGAGATTAGGAGTAGTTGAACATGTTAAATAATATACCAATTCGTTATAAACAACCATTACATGAAGACAATATACTGATTGCAGAAAATAATAATATTCCCCTAGTGATATATAAGTCCAGAATCCTAAACGGCTGGACTATAGATGAGGCCATTAATGTGTTTCCAATGTCAGAAGAACTAGCCAAAAATCATCTTAAAAGTGATGATTTGAAGTTTACCGGCAATCATTTGAAAAGCTTAGAAGAAATTTTAAAACACGAAGAAAGTAACAGAAGAATTGAATATAAAAAGAAGTATGCGAAACCAAAACCATGGTTAGACAAGTATCCTCAAGTAACTGAATTTGGAGATTATGCTCAAAAGTTATTTAAAGATTGTTGTGGGAGTTGGTAAGTATGATTACGAAAGTGTATGACGATAAATCTTGTTATGAAGTCGGACAATACGGTGTTGGCAATATCACAGAATGGCGAGTAAACGTTGATGTCGTTGATATATATAGAATAGCTGATGAAAACGGAAAATTATTAGCTTTTAAAGGTTTTATCAACAAGGATTACAAAATCGAACATACTGAAAAATTAACTAAAAAACAATTATCTATTTTTGATATATAGGAGGACAAAGACGTGAGAAACACATTAGGAGATTTAAATAACCACTTATTCGCTCAATTAGAGCGTTTGAGTGATGAAGATGTAAAAGGCGATGAATTAAAGCAAGAAATAAATAGATCTAAAGCAATAATGGGTGTAGCTAAAAATATTATCGATAACGGAAGTTTGGTATTAGAAAGTCAAAAATTCATGGACGATAGATTTAATGAGTCTAACGATTTACCTAAGATGTTGGACGGTGGTAAAAATGTCTAGGATTTATACAGAAGAACAAACTCAATTTATAAAAGATAACGTGAAAGGTACGCCATTTAAAAAGTTGGCTGAAATGTTTAATCAAAGATTTGGTACTAACAAAAGTGTTGGAACGATAAGTTCCTTTTGTGCAAGAAACAAATTAAATAATGGTTTAAACACTCAATTTAAAAAAGGACATCAATCTTGGAATAAAGGTGTTAAAGGACTTTATGCACCAGGTGTTGAAAAGGGATGGTTTAAAAAAGGCGATACACCTATAAATAAAAGACCAATTGGAAGCACTTTAGACGGAAAAGATGGATATGTACTTGTGAAAATAAAAGATAACGGTACACGTACTGAAATGTGGAGACCAAAACACGAACTGATTTGGGAAGAAATCAACGGTCCTAAACCAGATAATCATGTCATCATTTTTGCTGATGGAAACAAAAGAAATTTTGATATAGATAATCTAATTTTAATTAAGAGGTCTGAACTATTGAAACTCAATAGACAAAAATTGATATTTAGCAATCCTGAATTAACTAAAGCTGGATTAGGGTTTGTAAAGCTGCAAGAAAAGCTAATTGAAGTCGAATAGGAGTGAGCATATGGGACTACTAGAAAGATATCACTTATACAATGCAGAAGGTAAGAAAGTTATAACGGTTATACCTGGTAAAGATACAAATACTTTACTAGGAATGCCACAGACAGTATTTACAAGACAGAAACACCATTTCACAGACAGTGAATTGAAACAATTTAAAGCAGCACATGATTTGAAGTTGGAATTAGAACTGAATGATCAGTTAGATATATGGAGCATGTTGAAATGAAACGTTTCAAGTACTGTACTGATGAACAAATGGATAGAGCAGTTGAGAGTTACAAGCATGGTGGGAAAAGTAATTTGATATATGTACGTGTCTTCAATACAGGACAAGTTGAAACAATAGAAGTATTTCAAAATGACATTGGCATCGCAGTGTTTGATACAGAGCAAGAAATGTACGACTACTTTAATACAAGCAAACCATTAGTAAAAGATTTAGTGGATGGAAAACAAATGGAATTATTTTAGGAGGAAACAATATGCCGACAATCAAACACACACGAGAGTCAATTGCAGAGTTGGAACAAGAACGTGAGCAGTTTAAGAAACAACGTGATGAACTGATAGAGGATATACAAGCACAAAGAAATTTACTGAAAGAGTTCTCGAAGTTTATTGATTACAAATTATATATACATCCAGGCAATTGCACATATTTAAGTTATAGAAACGAACTAGATCAATTAGGCATATGTAAGGAGCGTGAGTGATTATGGGATATGAACACGAAAGATGGATAAAACACTTAATTGAACTTAGATTAATTACAGAAGGTTACAATCCTAACGAAGAAACTAAAGCAGTAGAAGAGCTTGAAGAAACTTACGCTAAGGCTAGAGCGTTTGACAAAATTAGAAACGTTGATAAGGACTTCTATAAAGAATATGGATATTACCCAAATGAAGAAGAATGGTGGTATGACGCAAGTAATATTATTGAAAAATACGAAGAATTACATGGAGGACGCAAACAATGAATAACCAACTAACAACAGATCAATTAAGAGAACTATTAGAAATACAAAAGAAATTTGACAGTAGAATACCGACACTTAACTTACAAGATAGCAAAGTAGCATATGTGGTTGAATTTTTTGAATGGTTTAACACATTAGAAACATTCAAGAATTGGAAGAAGAATCCAGGTAAGCCGTTAGATGTTCAGTTAGATGAATTAGCAGACATGTTAGCGTTTGGGTTAAGTATTACCAATCAATCAAAAAGTGATATTAATGACATATTAGATTATATCGAAGATGGAGATTACGACCATTACATTAAAAAAACAAATGTAGACTTCGGTGATATGGATGTAGTTGATGAATTAATGAGTGATATGGACGAAATATATAACGGGTGGTTCACTAATAACTTATTCATGCCATTTGCAATTGCTAATCATTACTACTCAATCGAGCAACTCATACAAGCATACAAAAAGAAAACGGAGGACAAATAAATGAATAACCTAAACATCAAATTACTATCAGACAACGCAACAACACCAACAAGAGCATACGGTGTGAGTGCTGGATTAGATATATATGCAGCTGAAACAGTTGTGATTGAACCACAAGAAAAGATATTACTTGCTACAGATATAGCAGTAGACATTCCAGAGGGTTATGTAGGGCTATTAACTAGCAGAAGTGGTGTAAGTAGTAAGACACATTTAGTCGTTGAAACTGGGGAGATAGACGCAGGATATAACGGTCATGTGAAAGTGAATATTAAGAATGACGAACAACAAACAAATGAAATAGGGTTACATTTCAATGGTGTAGATGGCAAGCCGTTAGAAACTACAAATAATCATGTTTTCTTGAGAACATACAAAATCAACAAAGGCGACAAAATAGCACAGTTGGTTATCGTGCCAATCGTTACACCAGAAGTAAATGTAGTAGAGGAGTTTGAGAGTGAAAGTGAAAGAGGGACGAATGGTTTTGGATCAAGTGGATATTAAGGGTGGCGAAAGCTCCCCAGACATCCTAGAACGAGTGAGAGAGGTACTGGGAAGATAACCCACACTTATTAGAGGAGGAATAACATTGTATGAACTAAAAGAATTTAGAGATGAGACGGTAAATAATTTAGACGTTGAAAATAAAGCGGTGAATCTTGTTAATAAGTTTATTAAGGATAACAACATTAAAGAATGGTATGTAGAAAGCTACCACGTTGTGAGATATGAACAAATTAACCTAGATAGAACATACATCTTAATTAGGTATAAGGAGGACATACAATGAAATATTTAATCACATTATCACTAGCAGCATTAACACTATACGTATTCATCAAACGCACATATAAGTATGCGACTGTGCAAGATGAAGTTGACCAAGTGGGCATAGGAAAATGGACAAATAACCCATCTGAAATACCTGAGTTACAAGCAGGAGATATTGTTGAACATAGTTATACACCTGAGAATGGAATAGAAAGCAGAATTTTAAGAACAGAGCCACCAATCGACTATGAAAATACACAAGCCTACAAGGACAATGAAGTATGGTTCAGTGGAATGGGGCGAAGCTGATGATCATATTCATGACACTATTAACCGTGATTATTATATATCTTGTCGTAGTAGCTGTGGGGGAGTAACCAAACTTAAGGAGAGAATAAATAATGAAAAATATATACATGTTCAGCACAACACACTGTACAAAGTGTCCGATGGTTAAAGAAGCATTGAGTAATAAAAATATCGAGGTAACAATGGTTAATCCAGAAGAAACGCCAGAGTTGGCTATGAAATATATAGTTATGACAGTACCAACAATTGTAGACACTAGAGATGGTAAAGAAGATAAGTATACAGGACAGGAACAATGTCTAGGGTTCGTTAATACATTGTAGGAGGGAAATTAACATGATAGACAATTTCTTAGTTATGGCAACGGATAAATGTTATTTCGCAGCAGATGTAGATTTAATACCTGGGTGGGATATAGATTATATAGACGCAAGAGTAACAAAGAGATTAAACTCAGCTATAACTTTTAAAGAATACGAAGATGCAGAACATTTCACGAGTATATACGGTGGAAAAATAAAGAAGACAAAAATTGAAGATATAACATTTTAAATAGGAGGTAAGTAACATGTGGATTATATTAACGATACTATTAGCAATAACATGTATGTGGTTGATTAAAGTTAACAAAGATTTGATTGATAGAAATGAACTTTTGTTAGCTGAAATGTTAGTCGAAAAAATAGAAGAACATGAAAAGAACAATAACAAAGGAGAGTGAGATGGTGGAAGCTAAAGAAATAAAAGAGTTATTCCATATGTGTATTATAGATACCGACAGAGAAACAGCTGGTAAAGTTTATGTTATATATCCAACACATGTAAAGTTAGATAACACCCGTATATTTAAGCACATAACAGAGACTGGACATTTGTTATCGGAAGGATTTAAAAACAGACACTTTATTGAATGGGGCGATTAATTGAATAGAAAACAGGCTAATCGTGGTAAATGGTTTGAAACAGTTATAGGCAACGTAAACAGGGTTTATAAGCACAAAGGTATAGCAATCATTGATAAAGTAGCAACGCCTATTAGTTATAACACCAGAACAGGTAAAGCACGCTATCAAGAAAAGAGTACCGTTGATTTTGTGGGTTGCGATAACAAAGGTAGATACATAGCCTTTGATACGAAAGAAGTGAGAATAAAGAATTTACCTTTTAAAAATGTGAGTGATCATCAAGTTAAGTATTTGACCGATACTAAGAAAATGGGTGCTGAAGCATTCTTACTTGTATTATTCAGATTCAATGACAGTTGTTTTAAATTAGATATAGACCAATTCATTGATTTCAAGAAACAAAATGAACGAAAAAGCATACCATATGAATGGTTTGAAGAACATGCCGAATTAGTTAGGAGTGGTAATGGCGTAATTTACGACTATTTACATGATGTTGACCACATCAAATAACTAAACTAATCGGAGGAATTGAACACATGACTTATTCGACTAAACAAGTATTAAAATTGATTGAGGAATACCAAACAAATGTTAGAGCGATTGCTAATCTAAAGAAAGAATATTTAGGGACTGTAATAGGTGGTAATATAGCACAATATGGTATTGAATCAACTATGCCTAAAGCAGTAGGTGAAACATCTGATCCAGTGTATAGAGAATTCGTAAGATTGACTAAACAAGATAAAGTTATTAGAAAATATGAGAATAAGGTGATTTATATCCAAAACAGATGGGATAGAGTTATAGATGACACTATGGAAACTATCTTACATCAAAGGTTATCTGGAGTAAGTTGTAGAGAAATTGGAAACAACTTAGAAATGAGTACAGGGAAAATACATCAAAAATTAAATGAGATTGCTGAAATTATGACTGATTGAATGAAATGAACATATTGAACGAAATGAACAATATGAACAGATTAGTTAAAGTAGAGTGAGATATTGTAAAATGTGGGTAGGAGTGGACGGCAACTTTCAATCAGACAAACTAGTTAAGTTTGCTCGTCGCACTACACAGCCTTACGGCTATTTTCCATATCCTTTCTATAATCCTATATATTAATTAAATCCATCTGGCTTTTGCTAGGTGGATTTCGTATAATTAGATTGCATTTAATTAATTTGGGAAATGGGGAATGGATATGAGGACACAATTTCAATTTGAATCTACTGACCTCTTTTGGGGGTTATATCCTGACAAGAATATTGAGGAAATGGTATTTGATTTAACAAAGATATTTGATGATAATATGTTCATTTTAACCAAAGCAAAAGGTTATTATAAAGAAGCATATAATAAGTACAAAGAAGAAGGGGCTGAAAATTGGCCCGAAAACTCTATTGACGTTATTTATCATTTAAATATGCTGGTTAGAATGGTGAATACACTGGATGATATTATAATTAAGTTAACTGTAAACACTTTTATATTACATAGTGATAATCCTGATTGGAAACCCAAGAAGAAAGTTGGTAAATCTGGAGCTTTTTATGATAATCATATAAATGATAGTAAATATCCAGAAAAGCCTTCCGAAGCTAATAGGTATACTAGGTCATTGAGGAATTATATTACTCATGATGGAGATATCTTATTGCAGCATGATTTCGTAACTGTCGAAAAAAATGGTGTAGAGTTAAAAGCTTTGTTTGGAAAAGAAGGATACTATGAACATAATTTGAAAAAATTTGAGGAAGTTTATCAAAAAGTGGATAGCGATATTGAGAAAATCCTTGAGGGTAGAGATAAGCTCGAAAAATTACTAATAGATAAGTTACCTATAAAAATCAACACTCACTAACGTGGGTGTTTTTTATTTGGAGTTGAACATATGAGAGTAATGATAGTAGTATCAGGTGTTTTAAAAGGTATTAGAAAAGTGAATAATGATTGTCACTTAATTGCGATGATTAAGAGATTAAAGAACAATGCTAACGCAAGTAAAGTATTAATTGATTATGATCCAATTGTTAAAGGCGATAAAGATTACGATATAGAAGTAGAGTTGATTACATGATGAGTTTTAAATATGTGATTAACTCTAATTTTTATATACAAGCACATTTACTTTTGGTAATTATGAAAGTATTTGAAGTTGAGAAATTAAAATAAATTAAAGTTTAGTAACGTGAGAGTTGGTGGTAGATGAAATGAAACTTACAAGAAAACAAGAAATGTTTGCTAATGAGTATATTAGAACAGGTAACGCTTATCAGTCGGCAGTTAACGCTGGTTATAGTCATAACTATGCTAAAGGGAACGTTGTAAAATTATTGGAAAATGTGAGTGTTAAATCTTATATTGATGCAAGACTAGAAGAATTAAGAAAAGAAAGTATTGCTGAACAAGATGAGATACTACAGTATTTAACGTCAGTCATGAGAGGTAAAGAACAAGACGAGGAATTAATGCTTGTCCCTACCGGTGACTTTATGAGTGAAGTAGAAAGACATGAGAAACGTGCTGATATTGTTGCTAGAACTAAAGCTGCTGAATTGTTAGGTAAACGCTATGCTATGTGGACTGAAAAGCAAGAAGTTGAACATAGTGGGGCAGTTACGTTTGTAGATGATATTGAATGACAAATGTAAAGAAACTATCTGAACTGTTACCTAAAGAATTTCATAAGACGTGGAAAGCATCTATAGACCCACAAGTACTACACATCATTGAAAAGGGTGGACGTGGTAGTGGTAAGTCTACAGACATTGCAATTATCATAATTCAAATGATTATGAGATATCCAGTTAACGCAGTGTGTATTCGTAAAGTTGATAACACAATCGAGTTATCTATTTATGAACAGTTGAAATGGGCTATTAGTCATCAAGGTGTTTCACATCTGTTTAAAGTAACTAAATCGCCTATGAGGATAACTTATATTCCTAGAGGTAATTACATTGCTTTTAGAGGTGCTAAAGACCCAGAAAGAATCAAGTCATTGAAAGATGCTAACTTTCCATTCGCTATTGGTTGGATAGAAGAATTAGCAGAATTTAAAACAGAAGATGAAGTAAAGACCATCACTAACTCATTATTACGTGGAGAGTTGGACGATGGTCTTTTTTATAAATTCTTTTACAGTTACAACCCACCTAAGAGAAAACAATCATGGGTGAATAAGAAATACGAATCATCATTTCAGCCTAACAATACATTCGTTCATCATAGTACTTATAAAGACAATCAACATATCTCACAACAATTCGTTGAAGAAGCAGAAGCAACTAAGATGAAAAGTGAAATGAGATATAGATGGGAGTACTTAGGAGAAGCAATAGGTAGTGGTGTTGTACCGTTTGATAATTTACAAATTGAAACAATACCCGATGAGTTGTACAGCTCATTCGATAACATACGTAACGCCGTTGACTTTGGTTATGCAACAGATCCATTGGCGTTTGTTAGATGGCATTATGATAAAAAGAAAAATGTTATTTACGCAGTTGATGAATACTATGGGCAAAAGATATCTAACCGTGAGTTAGCTAAATGGTTAACCCGTAAGAAATATCAGTCAGATACAATCTTTGCTGATAGCGCAGAGCCTAAGAGTATTGATGAACTAAAGAATGAGCATGATATCAAACGTATTAAAGGTGTTAAGAAAGGTCCAGACAGCGTTGAATACGGAGAGCAATGGCTTGATGATTTAGACGCAATTATTATAGATCCAAATAGAACACCTAACATAGCAAAAGAGTTTGAGAACATAGATTACGAAACTGATAAAGACGGTAACCCTAAACCAAGATTAGAAGATAAAGATAACCATACGATTGATGCTACTAGATATGCCTTTAGTGAAGACATGAAGAAGAAACCTAAGGCTATGATTTCATCAACAACAATGTGGTAAGGAGGTAGACAATGACAGAATTAAAAACATTTTCACAAGAAGATATATTAAATACACATGGCGATATGTTTTTATATAGAGATTTGTATGATGGTTTCCACTCAAAGTTATTTGATAGAGCGAAGAACTTAATAGCTAATGGAGAGATAGTTGACCGTATTGAATATGGAGAAGTAAAAGCACAGAACGTTCAGACACCATACATCGTGGTTAACATTTGTAAGATGATTGTTGATATCCCAACATTGTTCATTACTAGATCGATGGGTAAGTTACAAACCAATTACCCTATTAATGAGATTGAAGATGATGAAGACTTCGAAACTGATGAACAGCATATCGAGGGAACGAATGACGATACATTCAACAGCGAACTGTTTGACTTACAACAAGAAACACTTGAGCAAATCGAAGTCAATTCAAACTTTAACAAACATCATGGTATGAATATAAAGCAATGGCAAATAGATGGTGGCATTGTTGCAGTACCTGAACTTGTGAATGGACAAGTTAAACTATCGTTCAAAGAACGTAATGTGTATTACGAATTAGAAGATGGTAAGACATATCAGCTAAGATATATTGTTGATCGTGAAGAAGAAAAATACGTCCATGTTCACGAAGAAGTAGAAGGCACAGACGAATTAACAGGTAGTCATACAGTTTACAAGATGGATGATAACGGAGACCTACAACTTGTTGATGATGAAGAAATCATATTCGATATAACAAAGTTAGAAAGAGACCAACGACAATACGTTTTAAAGGGTCGTAAGCGAACGTTGTTTGTTTACCTACCATTCAATCCAACATTCATGAATCAGTACGGTAGAAGTACGCTAATGGGTCAAGAAGGTAAACAAGATGAAGTTAACTGGACAATGACCAGAACAGCACAAGTATTTGAACGTAATGGTAAGCCTAGAATATCTGTATCAAAAGAAGTTATGGATAGATTAATCCAAGTGTCCCAAGAAAGATATGGTGTAGATAATAAGTTCGACCATCGAGATTTAGAAGTCACAACGATTGATGAGGAAGGTCGTTCACTAGAAATACATCAGATTGATATTGCTAAGATTGGCGACATTTCTTACGTGAAAGACATTATCAAAATGATGTTAATGGAAACACAGACGAGTGAGAAAGCAATCGACTTCTTTACATCAGAAGGCTCACAAGCACAATCTGGTACTGCTAAGTTTTACGACTTATTCTTATCTATTATGAAATCTGAACAAATGAGAGATGAATATGTAGAGTTCATTCAACAAGGCGTTGAGAACTGTATGTGGTTACTTAACCAAGATAATCCAGACATCATTATTGAGAAACCAATCATCGTTCAAAAAGATATGATGCCAGTTACTTCAAAAGAAACAACAACAATCAATAACCAAAGTTATGCAGCAGGTACGCAATCACTTGAACAAACAGTTCGTAATAATAATCCAGATAAATCTGAAGAATGGATTATGGAAGAAGTTGAAAAGATTGAAGGAGAAAGAACTTCACAAGACAGCATGTCGTTGTTCAGAGGTAATATGACAGGGCTAAATTTCAATGACAACCAAGACGAAGAGGAAGAAATAAATCCAGTTGAAGAAGAACTAAAAGAATTGGAGTAGGTGATTAAATGAAACTAGAACAAATAAAGCCTACAGTTGAATTCCTACAGAATGAAATATTAAAGCTTATACAAAATGTTGACCTAACAAGTGATAAAGAAAAACAAATCATGTTTAGGAACATTGAGGATTTAATTAATCAGTTTGGAACAGACGTAATAGAGTTTGTTGAACCTGAACTTGCTAAGATTTACGAAAGAGAATTGAAGTTAGCAACTAATCAATTACAGAAACAAGGTATTTCATTATCAAACGAACTCAATTCACAAGTTCATCTTGGTGCTTTAGCAAACATCACAAGCGATACAATGATGGATTTAGAAGCAGCATTCAGACAAGCGTATATCACAACAGTAAGTACAATCAACGAAACATTAAAGGAAGTGCAATCAGATATTTCTAGAGGTATCTTATACGGTCAAAATCGTAGAAAGATAATTCAAAGGGTATCTGATTCTTTTGTCAATGGAGGTATGAAGTCATTTAGGACAATAGACAACAAGCTATTGCCTTTAGATTTCTATACAGAAACAGTTGTTAGAACGAAATTAAGCACTGCTAGAACACACGCTCATGTTAATCGATACTTACAAGCTGATAATGATTTAGTACATGTTGTAGGTGATTTAAATACATGTAGTGAGTGTGCTAAATATCGTGACAGAGTATTCTCATTAACTGGTAAGGATGATAGATTCCCACAATTAGACGTGAGAGATATCATTCCAGTACATCCTAACTGTAAATGTTCAGTTAGACCTTTTGTTATTGAACATAAGTCACAAGATGAAATCAATAAGTACGTTGCTAAAGGTAAAGACTTTAATCCTAATCTTGACCCACGTACCAAAAAGCAAAGAGAAAGTTATGAACGTGATCAACAATTAAAACGTAAAGCAAGAGAAGAAATGAAGAACTATAACAGTATCAAAGCAATACTAGGAGATGACGCACCTAAAACATTAGGGGCTTTTCGAAGAATGAAACGTGCTAACAGTACTGGTTATGTAAAGATGAGAAAGAAATTAAGAGTTGCTAGACAAGAAATGAAAGGATAGAAGTAAATTAAACCGACAGTCGTGAGATTGCCGGTTATTTTTGTGCCTAGCTTTTTTGCTAAACATGGCAGAAAGGATATGTGATCCACAAATATCTCATGACGGTGGTATTCCGTTTGACCTGTTTCGTAAGTCATTAAAAGACGATGTCGCAAGTACAAGCGATATTGTGCAAATCCATTCGGTGTCGAACATCGTTAACAAAACGTAAGGAGAGAATGAATATGAACAGAGAAACATTGAAAGCCTTAGAACTATCAGATGAACAAATAGATAAAGTAATGGCTGAACACGGTAAATCAGTAAGTGATAAACAATCACAAATTGATGAAACAAATAACAAAGTTAAAGAATTAGAGAATGACAAAGAGAGTTTATCTAAACAAGTTACAGCACTTGAAAAGAAAGCCAATGATTACAACTCACTTGAAGAGAAGAACAATCAACTTCAAGAAGAAATCAAAGACTACAAAGTTAAAGTAGCAACAAATGATTTAGATAAACAAATCTTAAAAGAAGTATCTAAAGACGCTCATGACCCAGACGATGTATTCTTATTTATCGATAAAGATAAATTCAATCGTGATGAAGAAACTGGAGAGATTACTAACTTTAATGATGTTATGCAAGAGTTACGTAGTTCAAAAGCTTATCTATTTAATCAATCTAGCACTACTGCTGGAAGTGAAAGCAACCCAGAAGGGAAAGAAGAAAAGTCAGGCAATCCCGAATACAAATCTGGGGGACAACAAGGCAATGGTAAGCAAAAATTTGATTATAGTAAACGTGGCAAAGAGCTTGCTGAATCAATCTATGGAAAAAATAAGGAGGAATAATAATGAATTTAAAACCTAAAGTAGTATCAGAAGATTTAGAGTTTCCAAGTTTCTTAAGAGATGCTAAAAATCTTGAATGGACAGTTGGTAACGTTACGTTAGACGCTTCCAAATTATCAAAAGGACAAGAGGTTAAAGGTGGAACTGCAGTATTTAAAAACACTGATTCAGGTTTCTATGAGTTAGTAGAAGAATCTACACCAGAAACAATGTCAGCAGCAGTTTTAACATCACGTTCAGTAACGATTGATGATGTTGAAGTTAATGAATCAGTACCAGCTTTACGTAAAGCATCTGTGTACGAGGAACTATTAACAGGTGTTACAGACAATTTCAAAAAAGCTACGCAAGGACGCATTACATTCGACGTGTAAGACGTCCTATTTTTATGCAAATTTAAGGAGGAATAATAAATGCCAAATATTACAGAACATTCAGATTTACAACAAGCTACATTACAATCGTTTGTAGAAAATGTTGAGCCACAACGTACTAGACGTTTAGAAAGTGTATTCCCAACTGAACAGACATTCGATATCAATGTTGTTTATGACATTATCGAGAAGACGGGAATTAAAGCAGCATCTATCATTGGATTTGATTCAGGTACACCATTAAGAGATAAAGGTTCAATTAAACAAGCAATGGCTAAGTTAACTAAAATTGCTCATGCTTATAATTACACAGAAGAAGAAATGTATAAGTATTTAAATCCACGTTCAACATCAGAGGTAGATGCTTTAATTCGTGATGTTTTAATTAGTGTCGGCGATTTAAAAGAAGGTGTTGAAGAAACAAAAGAACTTATCCGTGCTGGAATGGTTTATCGTGGAGAGTTCGATTATGAAGATCCAAAAACGAACGTTAGAATCAAATTCGATTTAGATTTAGATGATAACAATAAAATTTCAGCTGGAGATTTCTCTCGTGAAGATGTAAATCCATTAGAAGTATTACAAGAACAAATGGAAACATATAAAGACAATAACCGTCAAAAAGCACCTGCTTATATGGTTATGACTTCAAAAACGTTAGCTAAGATTAAACGTAATTCAAACGTTGTATTTGAAATCTATGGTAAAGATACAGGACGTCGTTTAGTCAAAGATTCAGATTTACTTGAAATGTTTAGTGAATTGAAACTACCTACACTAGAAATTGAAGATGGCCAAGTAACGATTGATGGTATTGAAGGAGATATCACCAAACAATTATTAGAAGATGACAAAGTTGTTATGCATGCTGACAAATTAGGTAAAACATTAGTTGGACCTGCAGCAGATAATAATTTTGCTATTGGTTTATATGCTGTAAGTGTTGTTTCTCAAGACCCAATTGGAGAGAAGACAATCGTTGGAGAAGTAGCAATGCCAGTATTACAAGATTTAAAAGGTATTTCTATTTTAACTGCAGATGAAAAAGCTGACGAAACGCCCTAAGAAACCCCAAAACGTTGAGGTAACAGCTAATGCTAAATCTGTTGTTATATCGGCAGAATAGGGGTAATTGAGGTGATAAAATGCTTAACATTGAAAAGGTAAGAAAATATATCGATGAAATGCCACCTAACGAGTTGATAGATGACATAGCAGAAAACTTACTTGATAAGTATATCTTTGACGCTTACGAGGATATCAATTCGTTATATCCAATGATAGACATCACTGAACGAATGATTGTTAAACAACTTTTGTACAAACTCGAAGGAGAATCAAATGGTTACGCTATGTTGAAAAGACAAGGTGTTGAGACACAAAAAATAAATGATGCTAGCGTAACGATGTCTGATAATCTACTTGATTCTTATGTTTTATTCCTGATTAATCAACAATTACAAACTAAATCTGTAGGTCATATAGGTAGATTAATATGATTATTTATAAAGATAAGGTCAATGTCATTGTGCCAATGGTCGATATGAATGGAAATCAGACGAAAGATGATTACGGTAAACCAGTAACTGAAAAGGTATCAACCAAAGCACACGTTAGATATAGTATTCAAAATATCTATAATGCTGATGGCGAAGAATACACGTCCGTTACACAAGTTTATATCCCTTTTTCTGATGCCACTTCGAATATCGATTTAAACGCCCGTATTGAGCATATAACACCTAAGAATACAAAAGTATTAGGACAAGTTAAAAAGCTTGAATATGGGCAAGATATATCGGGAAAAGCACACTTTGTTAAAGGATATATGTAGATGGCAGGAATTAAGTTCAATATTGAATGGGACGGACTTCGAGAATTACAAAATGAGTTTAGGACAATGAATAAACGTTTTAGCCTTATATTGCTAGATGAAATGGATAAAATCGGTTTAACTTGCGAAGATTATGCTAAAGCATTAGCTCCACGTGATAGTGGAGAACTAGAAGATAGTATTCATTCTACACAAGCAAGAGTAGAAGGTAGGTCATTCGTTGTTTATGTGGGAACGAACATGGAATATGCAACCTATGTTCACGAACTAAATAACGTTAGACCAGTTGGAGATAAATATGAACGTGGTGTGAAATATCCAAACTATTATATAAGAGGACGAGGAACAGGAACCCGTCAAAAACCAAATGTAAAAGGATATCAACCAGGTCGTAAATTTCTACAACATGCTGTTATTTTAACTGATAAACATTTCGAGCAAGCAATGGAGAGAGCGCTAGAACGTTTACTTGAGGGAGGTAGTTAGATGATCCAACGCGCTATTAAAAATATATTACAGGATAAATTACCTGACTTAGAGTGGACAGTGGATTACCATACTGCGCAATCAGAATTTGGTGTTGTCTATTATGATGGTGGTTATCCTCCTGATAGAAGTGATATGAAATCACATTTGATGAATTATCAAGTTGAAATCAGAAGTAAAAGTTTCGATAAAACTACTAATCGAGCATTTGATAGCTACAATGCTATACATGGTATAACAAACAAAGTAATGAAAGTACCTGTCTATGAAGATGGAGAGTTACTAAGAACAGACAAACATTTTGTTCAATACATTTATGCAGAATCGCCACCAATTAGAGTTGGCGTTAGCAATGACAATATGATTTATACAATAAACTTTTTAGCACTT
Source organism: Mammaliicoccus sp. JADD-157 (assembly GCF_049310805.1). Lineage (NCBI taxonomy): Bacteria > Bacillati > Bacillota > Bacilli > Caryophanales > Staphylococcaceae > Mammaliicoccus > Mammaliicoccus sp. JADD-157. The sequence continues at coordinate 1,094,293 of NZ_JBMOVZ010000001.1, forward strand.
ATTTTGCCTTATTGCGAATGAGTGCTTTTTTAATACCCAATTTTAAGGAGGAATTACAATGCCACAAGAAAATATTAATTATGAGTTTGGTATGGCAGATTTTATTTTTGATGAAGGTTTAGATACTGAAACTAGATTCGACGGAAAAATGTGTGAAGACGGTTCGTTGTTACAAGGCGATGGTGGAGAGGTTAACTTAGAGCCGGAACTAGAAGATATTGATTCTCCAGACTTCGGTAATACACCGTATGACCAAGTAGTTGTTGGTTGGAATGGGACAGTAACAATTGTTGCAATGAAAGCAACATTAGATTTAATTAGTAAAACATTAAGTGGAACTATTTCATTAAAAGAAGATGGGAAAGTAGTTTCAGTTACAGATGCACCTATTGGAGCATCACTAAGAGCAGGCGCTAGAACATTAAGAATCCATCCAAGACAAATGGGTGATGATAAGTCGGAAGATATCTTCATTCATAAAATCGCTAACTCTAGTGGTATGACAAAATCATTCGCAAACGAACAAGGAAATCACGAAATGGAATTTGCTATGTTCCCTAAAGATTGTGCTGATGCTAATAAACCAAATAACTATTTCTATATTGGTAAAGACCCAGACGAATTAGGAGAAGGTACTGAAGAAGAACCAGAAACACCCTAATACTCCCCAAAATGTAGTGGTGGATGTTGATACTAATTCGGCATCTATTACTGCTGAATAGGGGCAATCATTAAGGAGGCAAAAGAGAATGGCTGATACATTAAAAGTATACAAAGGCGATGATGTGGTAGGTACTGCAGAACGTGGAGAAGATGGTAAAGCAAAAGTCACAATTGATGGCTTAGACGCTAACACTGATTACGCTACTGGCACTTACCAAGTATCATTTGAAAATGAGAATGGTGAGTCTGAAAAAGTAGACGTACCATCATTCAAAACTAAGGCTATCTCAGTTACAGGTGTAACAATTGCACCTAAAACTGCAAGCGTTGATGTAGACGCAACAATTAAATTAAATAGTACGGTTGCACCATCAACTGCTACAAATAAATCAGTATCATATAAAAGTTCTGATGAAGCAGTCGCTACGGTATCAAGTAACGGTACAGTAACTGGTGTTGCAGAAGGTGAAACAAATATTTCGGTAACAACACAGGACGGTAATAAATCAGATGCTGCAACAGTAACGGTTAACGCAGTTGAAGAACCAGAGCCTGAACCTGAACCAGAAGAACCAGACACAGAAGAATAAAGAATAAGTAAGGCAGTCAAAGCACTGCCTTTTTTATTTGTTTTTTAATTTATATATCAAAGGAGAAATGACAAATGGCACAAGTTGAAATCAAAACATATGAAGGTAATAAACAAGTTACAGAAACACAAGAAATTAAAGAAATGGGATTAAAACAAATTAAAGGTGTAGCTAAAGAAATTAATAAATTAGTTAAAGATGTTAATACAAACGATCATCTTAAAAATGCTTTAGATAGTTTCTTTAAAAAGCGTAATGAAATTGTAGAAGAAAACAAACGACTATATCAAGAAGCATTAGAGAAAGGATTGGATGAAGCTTATCAAACTAATGAATCTGAAGCATTTAAACAAGTAGGCGCTCAATTCTTTAAAGATGTATTAGGTTCATTTGAACTAGTATTGGAAAACGCACCAGAATCATTACAAAACTTAATTTCAATTGCTTCAGGTATCCAATATGAAAAGTTAGGAGAACAAAACATTTATACATTCCTAGATGTTGTAGATGCAGTTGTAGAAGTTAATGATATTCCTAAATTAATTGAACGTTTAAAAAAGTCCAAAGACGCTTATTCAACGGTAATCAAAGCGATATTCCCGAAAAAGGAACAGACGAACAAGTAAATCGCACTGATGTACAGATTGAAGAAGCCGTCATATTTAAATTAAGTAAAGAACTCGGTGGGCGTGAAGAAGTATTGAACACGCCTTTCAATGAGTTGTTGGCTCATTTAATGACGCATTTTGATAATGAAGAACGTCAAGCAGAGAAAGAACAAACAGATTACTACATGAACTTTATCGCAATGCTTAATAGTAATCCTCAATCAAAAGAAGATTTCAATCAAGTTAAGAAATTCATAAAAGAAATTCAACCGAACAAGAAAGAAAAACAAACTTCTAAGCCAGCTAAAAAATATCAATGGAACGAAAGAGTCCAAAAGAAAATTGAAGCAATAGAAGCTAAAAAACGTGCTGAACAAAATATGTAAATTAAAAAATAAATAAAAGAAGGGAGGGGTCTTATGGCAACTATTAAAGAGTTGGAAGCTAAGTTCACCTCCAATGCTAGTGGTATGGAATCTGCGTTCACTGCTATGGCAAACAAGCTTAATGATATTGAGAAAGCATCAGACCGTGCTGCAACATCAATGGAAAAGAATATGTCTAGAGGTATGAACAGGGTATTCAAAACCGGTGAAGGCTTTAAAAGAGTTAGTGGTACGCTTGAAACGATATCTAAGAAATCTGTTGAAATGGGCGACAATTTAACTAAGAAAATAACGAAACCAGCAATGATAGCTGGTGGTGCATTAGCTGGTATAACGATTGGTAAAGGTTTTGGAAGATTAGTCGAAATAGACAATGCTAAAGCTAAACTAGATGGTTTAGGACATAGTGGTAAAGATGTAAAAGGCATTATGAACAACGCCTTAGAATCAGTTAAAGGTACATCATTCGGATTAGGTGAAGCAGCAACTACTGCATCTAGCGCAGTTGCAGCAGGAATTGAACCAGGTAAAGAATTAACAAGATATTTAAGTCTTACAGGAGATGCTGCTGCAATTGCTGGTACAAGTATGGGAGAAATGGGATCTATTATAAACAAAGTTCAAACTTCGAACAAAGCATATAATGGAGAACTACAACAACTTTCTGAACGTGGTATACCTATTTATCAATGGATAGCTAAAGAGGCAGGTGTAACTGCTGATGCTGTATTTGATATGGCTAGAGATGGAGAAATCTCGAGTGAAATGTTCTTAAATGCTATCGAAACAAATATTGGTGGCGCAGCTAAGAAAATGGGCGCAAAGTCATTCACTGCTGGCCTTGCTAACATGTGGGCTGCAGTCGGTAGACTAGGTGCTTCATTTCTAGATGCTGGTGGCAAAGGTGGAGGTTTCTTCTCTAAAATGAAACCACTTATGGCAGAGTTTACGAACTCGTTAGACGGTATGGAATCCACTGCAGCTAAATGGGGTGAATCCTTAGGAAGAGCTTTCGATAAAATTATTGAAGGTATAAGAGGTATTATAGGCTGGTATAACAGTCTTGATAAAAATACACAGAAACTTATTAATAGCGTTATGAAGTGGAGTGCTTTAACACTTGTAGCAATTGGTCCTATATTGAAAAAATTTGGTAGATTAACAGGTGTGATTGCAGCAGTATTTGGGCCATTCGGTAAGTTTCTACAATTCATCGCTAAATTTAGCACAGCTACAAAAAGTGCTGAAGGTGCTATTGCTGGCATAACAAAAGTATTTCCTAAACTAGGTTGGGTTATAGGTACTCTAGCTGGTCCAGTCGGTTGGATCACATTAGGAATTATTGCTTTAGGGACTGCATTTGTAGTTGCTTACAAGAAATCAGAAACATTTAGAAATGGAGTTAACGGCGCTTTTGAGATTATTAAAGTATTCAGTAAAGGAATTGGTGGAGCGATAATAAGTGGTCTCAAAAAATTAGGTGGCTGGTTAGGTGACGTAGGTAAAAAAGCAAAAGACTTCGGTAAAGCATTATATGATTCTTGGGCTAAGACAGAAGTAGGTAAGAAACGTATTGAACAATGGAATAAACTTAAAGATACTACTAAGAAAGTTTTTGATGCTATTGCCGATGGTGGTAAGAAAGCAACTGATACAACCGATGTATTGGGTAAAGGTGTTTCTAAAACTACTAAGAGTGCTTTGAAAAACTATGTAGACTTTAGTGAAAAAGCATCTGCTAAACTAGCTGAACTAACACTAAGTGGAAAAGATACAACTAAGAAACAATTAGATGACTTTAAAACATTAACTGATGGCATGCAAGATGAGTTGGAAAAACAACTAGAGAAACGTAGAAAAGCACAACTCGATAATATGCAAGCTATATTTAATGATAATAAATCAGCGCCCGAAAGATTTAAAATAGATGCTGAAGCACAAGAAAAATATATAAAATCTATTCAAGATACAAACGATAAAGAGAAAAAAGAAGCAGAAAAACTATTTGCTGATTATGAAAAAATTAGAGATAAAGCATTTGAAGACGGTGTTGTTACACCTGAAGAACAAAAGAAAATCAATGACGCTTTAGATAAGCTGAATAAATTCTCGGTTGAAAAATTAAGTGAATCTGAAAAAGAACAGATGACTATACTTGGCAGACTTCAAAAGAATAAAGAAGCATTGAGTATGAAAGAAGCACAAGATGTCGTTAAACAATCAGTTAAATTAAGAGATCAACGTATTAAAGATGCTGATAAAGAGTATCAAGATGAATTGGATAGAATAGCACAAAACGAAGAGTTGTCAGACGAAGATAGAAAGAAAGCGTTAGGTGCTGCTAAACAAAAATGGCTAGATGCTAAAGGTATGGCAGAGAACACACATAATGATGTGTTAGGCGAAGTAAAAGCTCAATACAAAAATATAGGTGATGAACAAGACCTACAAACGGGGAAAGCTTATTCATCAGCTGAAAAATGGTGGATGGCTTTTGAAAAAGGATTTAAAGATTTCTTTACTGCTGAAAACATAAATAACCTATTTACTGAATTGGGTAGAATTATCGCTACGCCATTTAAAAAGTTAGGAGAAACATTATCCAGATGGTGGAGCCAGTATGTTACATTCGGAACAGACTTTGGTAATGGCATTTTAGAAGGTATAAGTAAATTCTTCACAGAAAACTGGGAGCATTTAAAAAATGTCGGAAAGCAGATTTGGTCGTTAATCAAACAAGGTTGGAGCTTAGCATATGGTGGTGGCGCATGGGTAGTTAATTTCCTATGGAACATGTTAAGAACTATGGGTTCCACTATAACTAATGGCGCACAAACATTATGGCAAGGTTTAAAAACAGCATGGGACGAAAGTAAAAACATTACATTCACAACGTGGTCTTGGATTAGTGGTTTCTTCATAGGTATATGGAATGGACTATGGAATACCGTAAGGAATGTTAGTACTTGGATATGGAACAAGGTTAAATCAGCATGGGATACAATTAGATCTAAAACATATACAACATATGTATGGTTTAGAGATTTCTTATTTGGTATTTGGCAATCCGTATGGGGTGCTATTCGTGATTTTGCTACATGGATATGGAATAAAGTACGTAATTCTTGGGATGCTGTACGCAATAAAACATTATCTATTTATACATGGATTAAGAACTTCTTGTTCAACACATGGAATAACATATGGAATACTATCAAAAATGCTGCAACGTGGATATGGAACAAGGTACGTAATACATGGGACGCAGTACGTAATAAGACAGTTAGTATTTATACTTGGATTAAAGAATTCATTTATAACATATGGAACACTATATGGAATAAGATTAAAAACACTGCAACATGGATATGGAATAAAATCAGATATACATGGGATTTAATTAAAAATAAAACATCTGGTGTATTCACATCCGTATGGAATACTATCAAACGACTTTGGGGACTGATTTGGGGTTACATTAGAGATACTATTAATCTCATTAAAAACAAAATCATAAACACATGGGATAACATTAGAGATAGAATGTGGGAAATTGTCACGTCTATTAAAAATAATGTTGTTAACAAATTTAAAGACATGTATAACGGTGCTAAAACTTGGCTTGATAGAATTAAGAGTTATTTAATTGGTATCAAAGACAAGATGGCAAGTGCTGCTGCTGATTTAGGTATCAGCGTTGCTAATGCCGCTATACGTGGACTTAATAAGATGATTAACGGTATTAACAGAATATCCGAAGGGATCACAGATAAAAAACTGATTGATCCAATTGATGAAATCAGTGGTGGTTCGGGTACATTAGGCGCTAAACTATCAACTGGTACTGGTGCAAGTAAACAAGTTAAAACGGATAGTCAAGGTAGATTAAGACATAACACACTAGCAACAGTTAATGATAAAGGTCCAGGTAATGGTAAAGGTCGCAATGGTCATCAAGAATTAATCAGAAATAAAAACGGTTCAATGTTTGCTCCTAAAGGTAAAGATGTCCTAATGAATCTTAGAAAAGGACAAAGTGTTATATCTGGTAGAGAAACACAAGAACTATCTAGCGCTGGACTAATACCGAAATTCAATAGTGGTACAGGTTTTCTTGGTAAGATTGGTGGTAAATGGGGCGCTAAACTAGCGAATACCAAACACCAAACAGAAGATGTAGCAGAGAACGCTAGTATGGCAATTGACGCAGCTAAAACTGCTGGCATCAAAGAAGGCGCTTCTGCTTTAGGTCACGGAATGGGTAATGTCATGAAGTGGGTAGATAAACCTAAAGAACTCGTTGAAACAATGATGAGTAAAATGGGCGTTAACTTTGATGGTATCGCTGGTGGTACAGGTAAACTTGTGAGAGGTGCTTATAGCAAATTAATACCTAACTTAATTGATAAAGTTAAAGATATGTTTTCTGAAGTAGAAGGTGGAGATGGCGATGCTTCATGGTTGTTAAATGGTAAGTATCCTCAACTTCAACCGTTCGGTAAATATATTGGTATGACTATGAACGGTACAGACAATCACTACGGATTAGACTTTGGTATGCCAACAGGTACTAAAATCAGAGCATTAACTGCCGGTAAGATTACACAAGCTGGTTGGGTTAATACTGGTGGAGGTAATCAGATAGAACTTAAAGAGCCTGGTGGCAAATGGTTCCAATGGTACATGCACATGAGCAAAGTTTTTGCCAAAGCTGGTCAAAATGTAAGTGCTGGTGACGTAATTGGTTTATCTGGTAATACAGGTTCATCTAATACACCTCACTTGCACATTCAACGTATGAAAGGTTATCCATCAAACGATACAGCAGTAGATCCAACAGATTGGTTAAAATCATTAACTGGTGGAGGTTCAGGAAGTGGTAAATGGAAATCTACAGTTAAGAAAGCCCTAGTATTAGCTGGATTACCAACTTCTAGTAGCTATGTAAACGCATGGCTTAAGCAGATACAAACAGAGTCAAGTGGAAACCCTAATGCTATCGGTGGTACTGATGGATATAATCATGGTCGTGCAAGTGGTCTTGTACAAGTTAAACCAACTACATTCCAATCTATGAAAGGCAAAGGAATGAACGACATCATGAACCCACTTCATAACTTGGTTGCTGGTATGAACTGGGCTAAACATGCGTACGGTTCAAATATATTAGGCTATATTGGTAAAGGACATGGTTACGCAAACGGTGGCATCGTTAATTCTCCACAAATGGCATGGCTTGCTGAAGGTGGATTTAGTGAATCAGTTATTAGTCATGATCCATCTATGAAAGCACGTAGTAAAGTATTATACGATAAAACTGGAGACATGCTCGGCTTTAATGAAGACACTGAACTATTACGTGAAATCATTGAACAAATCAGCGTTGGTAATCAACTACAATCTGTTAACAACAGAGATACAAATAGAATAGCTAACAAAGATTCAAATGTTTATATGGATGGAGATAAAGTAACTAAAAAAGTAAGTAGCAAGCAAGGATCAATGTATAACAATAACTCATATGTAATAGGTGGTGGCTAAATGAAATGTAATAATAATAAATGGGTTAAATTAATGTACAACAATAATAAAACCGTCAATCTCATGGAGAAAGACGGTTTTGAATTTATGGGGTTTGATAAACATGAAGTAAATGGTAATACTTACATCCAAGAAATTAGTGGAGTTGATGGAGCTTTAATGGGTTCAACAACATTTGGTCCATTTGAACTTACTTTACATTTTAGATATACAGGTACAGACAGTACAGATATGGATCTATTTTGTTTTGAATTAGAAAATGAAATACAAAGTAGAGAACCATATTATGTTGTTCATAGTAAAATGCCTGGAATCAAATATCTTGTTGCACCTACGCCCAAAGTTGAAACAGATCCTTTAACATTAAGACATAGAGATTTTACTATTACTTTCACATGTAATAAAGGTTATTCCGAATCTTTATATGAAACTAATCAATATGATAAAACTTCTGACAAATGGCAGTTTGGTAATGGTTTATTAGTGAATGATGATATTCAATATAAGCATAATTCAACAAGCTTTAAAATATTCAATGGTTCATCTGATACGATTGCACCATTTCCACATAGACATAAACTTATTATTAAAATTAATGTCAATGCACCAAATGGTTTTAAGTTACACAATCGTACAACTGGTGATATTTTTGCATACAAGAAAGCTATTAAATCTAATCAACAACTGATTATTAACGGTGTATATCCTACAATCAATGGAAAACGTGTAGGTATAGATACAAACCATGAATGGTTATCATTAGCGCCTGGTTATAACGATATTGAAATAACTGGAACGAATATAACTCTACCAACCGTGGAATTTATATTCCCGTTCATATATAGGTAGGTGACAACATGGACAACTTAATATTAACTAATCCAAGTAGAACCGTTGCTGAAGTCTTAATTGACTACGACATCGGTTCTTTTAAATATGAACATGAAGATAATAACGGGCGTTCGATATCAATAACTGCTTTTAAAACAAGCTTTAATCCAGATATATATGACATGATTCAGAATGAATCTATTTTATTATGGCGTGGACAAGAGTACGTTATTAAAACAACTGATCCAAAAAGTAATAATGTCACAATAACCAATGATATTACTGCACATCACATTATGTATGAGTTCCAAAATCACTACATTGATAAAGATTTAGAAAGTGAAGAAATGAATAATGAAGATGATGAAGAATTACCATCACCAACTTGGACACTAGAGCAGTACTTAGACTTTGGTTTCAAGGGAAACAAACTAGGTTACAAATATAAAATTGTTGGGACATTTGACAGTCGTATTGCTTTAGACGAAGTTGGCGATAAAAATGGTATAGAGTTCCTTGTTGAAGGTGCTGAATTGTTTGGTTATTTCTACCATGCAGATAATAAAACAATTTATATTTATGATGATGAAAACTACCGTAAAAGTTCTGATGTTGAATTGATTGGTGGTTATAACGTAGATGAGGCAAATGTATCTGTAAGCACACAAGAACAGAAAACGTATATCAGAGGATTTGGTAAGAAGAAAACGAAAGCTGAAACGAAAAACTATAACCCTATTAAGCCACCCAACTTAACGTATAACGGTACATTTGTTAAAGAAGGTACTTGGTATACAGAAAGAGTTGGTAACTCATTTACGAAACAGATTAACTGTAAATGGGGTAATGAAACACTAACGTGGACGATTAAAAAAGGTTCGTTAGGTGGCGTGGTTAGAGTGTATCTTGATAATGAAGTAATTGATAACTACAATTCTTACAGTAGAACAATGACAACAGAACAAATCATCATTGCTAAAAATTTATCTAAAGGGAATCATACATTCAAAGTTGAGTTTGTTGGTCCTGTAAGTAACGTGGACTATAAGAACAAAAAACCTCGTATGTATGTAGGTACTGAAAAATCAACAACACTGAATTTAACTGCTGTTCTAAAAGGAACCGATTTATATCATGTAACAGATGAATATTACTCACCATACTATGATAAAGATAATCCTAAAGTAGCACCAACGTTATATGATGATAATATACTTGATAAAACAGAGCTTAGAAAACGTTTGATTGAAGAGTTGAACGATGAGCCGGTCGTCGAGTTATCAACCAATTATTTAGATACAGAACCAATACATGAACGTGATATGGTTTACTTCAAACACAATGGTCTAGGTTTCGATACGATGCTGAAAGTGATTAAAATAACTGAATCACATCCATTGTTGAATTTACCAGTAGAAGTTGATTTCAGTAATAAGAAAACAGACATTATCAAAATACAACAAGCAATTAATAAAAGAATGAGGAATATGGATAAACAGATCAAGTCGGGTACTCTTGGAGGCTCGGCTTTTGTTATGCCTAATTTATATTCAGATTCTGTAGGGGTGGTGTTATTAGATGGCTGAGATACAGACACAAGTTAGATATTTAAAAGACAATGACGATGAGATATATGTACCTATGACACATGTTGATTGCGTAATTGGTTTAGAAGAACTGATTGAAGGTTTAGAAGGTGGTACCTCTGATAAACAATCGAATATTAATCAACTAAGTTTACGCATGAATAGTATTGAAACAAATGTGAGTAGTCAGTTTGAAAATGTATCAACGTCACTTACTGAATTACAACAATCAAATGTAGATATAAAAGGGACTTTATCAACGATAAACGATACATTGATCACTATTTTCAATGACATTAATCAAATGAAAACAGATATAGAAGAATTAAAAAGTAATACAGAACCACCGGAAGAAAATGAACCACCAACAGAGGAGGGTGAATAATGATATTAGACAAAGTTTTACCTATATCTTTAGATCATACATTCAGAAGAAAAACATTCTATAACTTCAAAACTATCGAGCAACAACATAACGATTTAATTCGTTATATCAAACATCACCATGTAAATGGAGAGCATGTCCATGAAGCAAAGCAAATAGATTACTTGAATTTTGTGACTGATACAGGATTAAAAGTTAATTGGAACATGCGTAATGTTATTAATTACACAAATAACAGAGTGACTAATCTAGTGTTAGGTTCGTTTAAAGATGGTAGAAAAGAAATTATTGATGGCAGAGTTGCAACTTTTGAAGATAATAAAGTACATGATTTAATATCAGAAAGATTACTTGCAGACTTCTTATTTGTAAATTCTAAAATAGATGAATTGTGGTCTGGTATGGCATATGTGAATATTCATAAATTGGACGTATTAGAAGAAGTGGAAGAAGGCTATCGTTTATCAAGTGATAACTTATTAAAAATAGATGAAGGATATATTTTATATTTCCCTAGGGGCACTTATTTATTAGATGAACCAGTTAAAAACTTATCATTTGGGGTTGGTGCTAAATTATTTATTAATGATATTGAATTTGAATTAAGTGCATTTCCACAACAGGTTAATAACGTTGAACAAAACAGTCAAAGATTAAATAACTTAGTTACTGGTATTAATGCTGGGCTTAATACAAATCTAGACCCAGTAAATTCATATGGTAACACTGTATATGGTTCAGAGGATTTAAAACATGCACACGGTCAAAGACGAAATACCATGATTGGTCAAGACGCTGGTAAAGAGTTAGATAGCACTTATTCTGCTACAGCAGTAGGTGCTGGTGCTCTAATGGAATCAAGGTTTGCTGATAGAGGTACTTATATTGGTGGAAACGCTGGTAAATGGGCAGGGGCATCTTCAAACATTGTGGGCAGACATCAACTATATTCTAGACCAGATATTAACGAAACCCTAAACACTTACTGGCCTAATTGGAGAGATTATGCTGGTAAAGTTGATCAACCTGCATTTATGGCCAATAAACGTTCAGATAACCAGAGTAACGTAGCAGTAGGTCGAAATGCACAGGGATTTAATATAACAACTAAACGCAGTGTAGGTATTGGTTATAACGCAATGGAACAAACGCTAAATGGTGACGGTATCGTAGCGATTGGCGAAAATGCTTTCCAATATGGTTTGAAAGCTAAATATTCAACATTCGTTGGAGGGCGTGCAGGTTGGCACATGATGGATAGTTATCAAGATACTGTTATAGGTAAATCTGCTGCTCAAGAATTAGTCCATTCTTCTCATAATACAATCATAGGTTATGGTGCTGCAGGTTGGCGATGGGGTAACCATGAGGACAAGTTAGACCGTAATGTTGTTATAGGAAGAAACGCAATGGCTCGTTCTAAAGGGAATGCATTTGCTAATACAGTTATTGGTGAAAATGCTATGTCAGTTTCAACTGATTCAAAAGAAAACACAATACTTGGACATTCAGCTGGTGCAAATAATGAAAATGGTTTTAGAAACACATTTGTTGGTGCAAATGGTGGCACGCAGTTAAAGAACGCTAAAAATGCAACAGCAGTCGGTTACAACGCTTTAAATAATCCTACAATGAATGGCTATGAAAATATAACAGGTATTGGACAAAATTCAAGTGTAACTGGTTCGAATCAATTGCAACTTGGTAATAGTAAAACAACGCCGTATTCATTCCAAGCTATTCAATTACGTTCTGATAAACGAGATAAAGCAGATATTCAAGAAACAACACTTGGTTTAGAATTTATTAAAAAATTAAAACCAGTAGAGTATCGATTAGATTTACGTGAGGATTACTATGAAACTGATGAAGATGGAGAATTTATTGTAGATGAATTTGGCAATAAAACACCTATCCCTAAAGATGGTTCTAAAAAGCGTGAAAGATTACATCAAGGATTTATTGCACAAGAAATACAAAAGATTACCGAAGATATTGGTATTGATTTTGCAGGATTACAACACCATGAAAAAGATGGTGGCGAGGACGTATACTCAATAGGTTACGAAGAAATGATTGCACCTATCGTAAAAGCAATTCAAGAACAAAATAAAATGATTGAAAAACAACAAAATCAAATTAATTATTTAACTGCTAAATATGTAGAAAGAGGTGTTAAATAATGTCGTTAAAAAAACTTGCTAATTTAACACTTGAAACATCAGCAGAATATAAGTCGAGAAGTGATTTAAACATTGCTTTCTCAAGTGCTGATAGAGATACTGCAACATTTAGGTTTAAAGTTACACAAGGAAGTAAACCACTTTTATTAGGTGATGAAAATATTAAATCGTCAATCAAGTTAGTACATTCTAATGGCTCTAAAATAACAGAGCGTTTAACTATCGCAGATGGTTTAAATGGATTGCTTGAAGTTGTACTACCGAATGAATTAGTAAAAATGCCAGGTAAGGTAACGGCGCAAGTTTATGTGACAAGAAAGTCAGACGAATTAGAAACACAAGCAGTTGTAGCTGAACGTATATTTAGTTTTACTATTCAAGAGTCGCTTGCTTGGGACTTTGATGGAGAAATGAAATTAAACTACATTATTGAGTTTGACGAACTAGAAGCACATTTAAACGAACGTGTATTAGCCATTGAAGAAGCAATCGCAAATGGCGAAGATTATGTTGCGCAAATGAAAGATGCCTTACAAGAAGGGCTTACAACCATTAGCGCTAAAGTTTCAAATGCTACATCAGTTATTGAAACTTTAAAAACGTCAACAATTACACAAGTAACAAATCTAAAAAACACGGCCATTTCTACTATTCAAACAGAACTACAAACTGGAAAAAGTGAAGCAGAGGAAATATACAATGACTTGATAGAATCTATTCAAAATAATGAAATGGTTAATCAAGAATATTTACAAAATGCGATAGACTTGTTAGCTACAAAAGAAAATATGAATTCTGGGCTTACTGATTTAAGAGATTATATTAATGATCAATTAAGTTATAAAGACGATATTAATTCTGTTAATAATAAAATAGAAGACACAAAAGAAGAATTGAAAACGTACCATAATGATAAATATAGTGATACAGGTTGGGTACCCTTCGATACAATTAACGGTGTTAAAAAAGACACTAAGTTGTTATCGTCTGGTGCTTTTAAATGCGCTTATAGAAAAACGATTATAAATGGTATAGAAACATGCTCTATAAGAATTAATGTTGAAAACTTTGCGAATGATATGCAAATAGCACAACTGCCATCAGATTTTACAACTACAATGCAACCATTTTATTTGAGATCTTCAACTAATAAGGCGCCTGTGAGTGGATATATCACACCAACTGGCGTAGTTAAATTAAACATCCCAGATAGTGAACGTGCTAATTGGACTTCATCTGATTATGCATTAGGTTCATTTAAATGGGATAACTAGGAGGGGTTAAATGAAGATAATTTATTTGTATGATGGTATTCCAAAGTTAATTAGGAGTGAAAAAGATTATCCTGATGAAAGTTGGACAGAAATTCCACCACCAAGTGGCATTTATCAACCTTATTATTTTAATGGTAATGAGTGGATAGGCTCTACTCGTGAGGAATGGCTTGAGAGTTTGCCTAAAGATGAAGATGGAGAACCACAACTACCAGACCAATCAATATTACAAATGGCACAAACACAAATGCAAGTAGCTGAAAGCTCTTACCAATTACGAGATACACAAAAGAAGTTAGCTTCAACTATGTTAGATAATGCCGAGAAAGATAAAAGTATTAAAAATTTAGAAAAACAACAAGCAGAGATAATGCTTGAATTAGCTGAAATCAAAGGAGGAAAATAATATGTTTCCAGGATTCGACAATATTAAATATTTCTATGATTTAAACTGTTACACAAATGCACAGATTAAAAGATATGTAGAGTTAGAATGTATCACAAAAGAGCAATACACAGAAATTACAGGGGAAGATTACCCTGAATAAAACTCAAGGCGCTTACTTAGGTAGGCGTCTATTATATATAAATAACTTATAGAGAGTGGGTGTTGTATGAAAAATATCATGGTTAAACTAGCCAACGTTAATCCATATGAATTATTTGCTAACTTACTAATCATTCTTTTATCTGGGCATGGTTTATTAAGGGCTTATGACTGGATAACTATGTTGGTTGATACTTTAGAAAAAGTTTCCCCTTTATATTATAGGCTTAGTGCTTATTTAGATATACATGCACTGGGTTGGTTGTTCGCTTTATTCTCTATAACCTTATTATTGAGTGTATTTTTTAAAGGGAGAACTGGTTGGTTATTTCTCTTACTAGGTTCACTTGGTGCTGGCGTGATACATCTAATATTTGGTGTGATTGCTACTCAAGGAGCAGTTTTATTTGTCACGTATTATCTAAATCTGTTATGTGGTGTGATTCAATTTATTTTAGCAATCATTGGAGGTGCACAACTTTGGAAACACAGTCATCTCAAGAAATAAAACACTTAACTGATAGAGTGAATGATGTTAATAAAAGGATTAACCACATAGACGGAAAAGTAGACAAAGTAGATGAAAAGGTCGATAAAATGGAAGAGAAATTCAACGACAGACATATAGATATGGTTGAATTAACAACTACTTTAAAAGCTGACAGTAAAGCATCAAGAGAATCTACAGAAAGATTAAATAACTCAATAAATAATTTCTTTAATGAATTAAAAGAGTCAAACCAATTGAATAATGCGAAATTTGAAAGGTTAGAAAAATCGGTTAATAAATTAGAAACAACTGTTAATGATAAAACGTTAGCTATAAATGTAGGTTTAGAAGAAAAGAAAATGAGTAAGACAATGATAACGTCCATTTTGGTAGCGATTATAGGTTTAGTAGGCATTATAGCTAAAGTAATAGCACCACTATTTTTTTAATAAATATTAAGGAGGAAATATAAATGAAAAATGTAGACGCAGGAACACTTACAAGAATTATCGTATTAATGTTAGCTTTAATTAACCAGGGGTTAGCTTTAAGTGGCTTTAACCCTATACCAGTAGATGAAGATGCGCTTTATCAATTTATATCAATGGCATTTATGGGTGTAGCGAGTATTTGGGCATGGTGGAAAAACAACCCTGTGACTAAAGAGGCTAAATGGGCTGATGAAAAGAAAGATAAATATAAAGCTGAAAAGAAAATGGCTAAGGCATCAGGCTATGCACCCGTGACAGAAGAACCAGTTGACGGATTAAAAAATAAATAAAAATTTAGGCAACCTTTTATGGGTTGTCTTTTTTAATGAGGTGAATTAAATGGCAGTTACAAAAACAAAAGCACAAGCCCATGCTTATATGAACAAGTTAAAAGGCAAAGGGTGGGACTTTGATAATGCTTATGGTTGGCAATGTTTTGATTTGGTTAACTTTTATTGGAACTATTTAACGGGTGGTCAATTATACGGATTATATGCTAAAGATATACCATTCAAAAATAACTTTAATGGATTAGCGACAGTGTATAAGAATACACCTTCATTTTTACCACAAAAAGGCGATATTGTTGTTTGGAATGGTAACTGGGGAGGCGGTGCAGGGCATGTAGCTATTGTGCAATCAGCAAATATTAATACTTTTGTTTCACTAGATCAGAATTGGTGGGGGGGTGGAGCAAATAAAACAGAAGTGGCACAATATATTAGTCATACGTATGATTTCCCTATGTATTTCATTAGACCACATTACAAAGCTAAATCTACAGTTAAAGATAAAGTAACTAGTGTTGTTAAACCGAATACTAAGCCAAAAACTAAGAAGAAATTTGTCCTTGTGGCAGGTCACGGTTATAACGATCCAGGAGCAGTAGGAAATGGAACAAATGAACGTGATTTCATTAGAAAGAATATCATTGATAATGTAGCGAAGTATCTAAGACAAGCAGGTCATACAGTTACGTTATATGATAAGAAACAAGATATGTATCAAGATACAGCTTATGGCTATAATCGAGGGGACAAAAAGAAATATGGTCTATATTGGGTTAAGAACAAATTAAAACCAGATGGCGTCATTGAATTTCATTTAGATAGTGCAAGCCCAAGTGCTAGTGGTGGCCATGTGATTAAAAATGCTTATGCAGCTGATAGCATTGATAAAGGCTTACAGAAAGCATTAGAGGAAACAGTAGGGACAATCAGAGGCATTACAACACGAAACGATTTACTCAATGCTAACGTAGCTTACAGTGAAAATATTAACTATCGACTAATAGAAATGGGCTTCATTACGAGTAAAAAAGATATGAATTATATTAAAAATAATCTTCAAGCCTTTACTAAAAGATTGGCAGAAGGTATTCATGGTAAACCTATCGGTGGTTCAGCAGCTGGAAAGAGCAAAAAGATTACTTGGAAATGGCCTGGACGATTCTATCCTAACGCATCTAAAACTGGTATTAAAGTTAGAAAAAATCCAGGATTAAAAGGTAAAGTGGTAGATAAGGGGTCATGGTTATATACAAAAGATGATTGGGTAGATTTTATTTCTGTAACTAAGAAAGATGGATATTGGTGGGTACGTTTCAAATATCCAACTAATCCAAGTGCTGGTTATTTCTATTGTGCCGTTTGTAAGATTACAGATAAAGAAGAAAAGATTAAGAAAGAGAAATATTGGGGCAAGATTAAATGGAAATAGACTAACTGAATGTGTTATATTCTATAAGTCTTGTATTATAACAACTACACAAAACTCTACTTAGCGGAAACTAGGTAGGGTGTTTTTTATGTAATTTATGATTGCTAAGTAATTATTTATATGATAAATTCGTTTTACAAATGCTAAAGCATTTGTGTATTGCTCAAGATATACAGTGCCTTACGTTCCGGAAAGCGTAAGGCATTTTCATTTACAACAAACTATATGGTTGATATATTTAATTATAGACACCACACTTTTTTACAAACTCATGTTATGAATCCCTATCTAGCGGAAACTAGGTGGGGTATTTTTTTATTTGCAAGTTATAAATCAAGATGATATATTAAATATATAAACATTTTTCTTCCGTTTATGTATACTTCCGTAAATTCACCCTAGCTTACCGAAATAGGCTAGGGTGTTATTATTTGATTAAAATCTATAAGTGTAGTATTACTATATATAAGCACTTTGATAGTGCTCTTGTTTCATAAAATAAACTCCAGAACTTGCCCTGTCACTTTGTGATGGGGTTAATTTATGAGAATATTAACACAAAGACTAAAAAAATGTGTCACATATTGTACGAAAAGTTTACATTTTGTAACCTTTTTGAACGTATGTATTGAATATGTTACGTTTATACCTTATATTTAAATTAAAGGAGGGATAGTCGTGGCTAATGTTAAAGATATTGCAAATTTCTTAATTTATTCATATGAACATAGAACGGGTTCTAAATTTGAAGATAGTGAATTGAAACTACAAAAGTTAATATATCTAGCGCAAAGAGAATCTTTAGCTTTAACTGGAGATGTTTTGTTCAATGATAGAATCGAGGGATGGAAACATGGTCCGGTTATACCTAAATTGCGTTTTTATTTAGAAGAAGAGTATGAACCGTGTGAAACAGATAAACTTAGTGAAACTGAAAAGTATATCGTTAATAATGTGATTTCTCAATATGCTCGATACTCTGGATGGTATTTAAGAGAATTATCACACGAAGAAATATCGTGGCAAAGAAGTAGAATTAATTTAAGTGAGAATACACCGGGCGATAAAGAAATAACTTCGAAAGATATTATAGAAGACGCTAAAAAAATCAGAATATATGATCATGAATATGACATGTATATTGACGAATTTGAAGATGTTAACGAGGAGGAAGTGACATTTGGTTTCAGCTAAAACTCCTCAAGAATTGATTAACAAAATAGTTTATACAAGTTTTCCTTATTTTGATATACATTCAAAAAAGAAAAAATATAAATCAAGACCAGTGTTAATAATTGGTGCAGAAAAGAAAAAATTTGAATGTGATTTAACTATGCTACCAATATCTTCTGTTTCAAAAAAAGAGCATCTTAATTCTAATTTTGATATTAATATTGGGTTGAAAGAATGCCCGGATTTAAAATGTATTACTCAAGATGAGTGTTATGTTAGAACTCACAAACAATCTACTGTGCATTCAAAAGATATTATAACTTCAAAAAAGTTTGATGATTTAGAAGTAGAATATAGTGAGAAAATTGTGGAAATAAAAGAAAAATTACAAGAATTTAATAGAACTTTGTTTTAGATTGAAATACTTTAATATAAAAAATATTTAACGAAATTAAACCCACCTTAATTGGTGGGTGTTTTTACTAAGAGAATATATTCCTTATTTCTTCCAATACATTGTATATTCATAGTTTCCAGTTTCATCTTCGCATAAATCTTCAATTGTGAAATGATTTTTGTTATAAAAGTTTACTGCTTTTTTGTTTTTCTTATAGACTTTAAGAGAAAGATTTTCTTTTTCTTTTTGTAAATATTTGATTATTTTAGTTCCTATACCTTGATTTCTATTTGACATTACAATAAACATACCGGCTATATAATTATCAATTAAACCACAAAAACCTATTATTTCCCCATTTTTTGTATATACAATTATTTCTGCTTCTTTAAAGGCATCTACTACATTCTCATAATTATTCTGCCAATATTCTTCTTCAATAAAATTATGAACAGTTATATTAGTATTTAACCAGATTTTTCCTAAAGAATTTAAAGTTTCTTCATCTTTTTCACGTAATTTATATATCATTTTGCACACCCTTATTTGTTTTTTCATTTTATTTAAAATAATAAATAATTTAATTCTACTCTATCTCCATAATACAATCCATATCTAAATACATAACTTGTTTGTTCTCTTCATTAATTACTTGCAGCATGTTCATCATCTTATCAAATTTATGGATTTCACACTTCAAATCTTTAATATATCCATTATGCCAATATTTAATAATAGAAACTGGGTTATAAAACATCTTTTCTAACAATACATGGTTTAAATCAGCTAGGGCTGATTCGCTTAATTCTGGTTTCTCAATTTTATCTTGATCACGTATGTGTTGATTAATTTCTTCATATTGCTGTGGCATAGTCGCAAAAGGCGCCCATTTTATCATTCCACGTCCATGTGGTATACGTGGGTTAAGATATTCTCTTGGTATCTTTCTATAATCTGTTTCGTATTTATATGGTTCTGGCATGTCGTGGTTAAAGACTTTCATTTAATCACCTCATAAACATTATACGAACAAATGTTCTGATTTGTAAAGTTTATTTAGGGGCAAATTCGGGGCAAAAGTTATATGAAGTATAAATAAGTATCGTTTTGATTTATAGAATAAATGTTACCATTTATATAGTAGAAAGTCGTCATAAAGTAAGTATAAAGAAGTATTAAAAAATACGAACAGAATACGCAAAATAATTATTATTAAATTAAAAATCCTACAGCCACAATGGTTGTAGGATTATTTTTGTGGTTTTTATCATAGATTTTTATTGTCAAATTACAATATAATGTGGTAATATTTAGTTGTAATAAGGATAGCCATCAAGTCCACGTAACTTGACGCCTATCCATTGAGTAAAGGCTCACAAGTCTGGTTGTGATTACCAAACGAACCTTTTTAGGTTAAAGCTAACTATACGCCAATATAGTTAGCTTATTTTTTTGCTTTCCTTTAATAGCACGATATACGGCATATACAATAGTAAATGCTATACTAACTGACCATGTTACTACGACAGTAAAATCAAAGTTGATGCTAATATTAATATCCATGCTACCACCTCATTTCCATACCAATTCAAGGCTCGAGAGGTGTCACGAAAATGTAAGGCTCTTTTACTCAATTAAAATTATAGCATCAACAATACTGCATAACATCAATAATATATTAAATTTTTATAAAATATCGGGTTGACTTTATCGATAAGTCACACAATAATTGTTACTCAGTTTCTTTGGAATTATCTGCAAGAGGATTACAGTATTTCACTTTTTAATAGAGGAACTTGTCATTTAATAAGTGTTGCAAAGACTAAAAATACAAACAGAATACGCAAAATAATAATTATTGAAATAAAAATCCTACAACCAAAATGGTTGTAGGATTTTTTGTGGTTTGTAATGAAAAAGGGTAGTCGTTTTAAAATTAGTGATTACGTAAAATATTTGTTAAAATTTCACCATCAATATTACCGCCAGATATAACTAATGCAATATTTTTTCCTGAAATTTTTTCTGGGTATTCGTTAACTGCAGCGATTGTAGTACAACTACCAGCTTCAGCAATAAACTTTTCTTGTTTAGCCATAAAACTTACCGCTTTAGCAATGCCATTTTCAGATACTATTAAAAATTCATCAACATAATCTTTTGCTAATTTATAACTAAGTTTTCCTATTCCACCTATGAGAGAATCACAAAGAGTATCTGTATTAGGGTATTCTTCATAAAATGTATTGTGTTGGTAGGACTTAATCATTGCAGGACATGCTTCGGTTTGTACACCAATAATCTTAATATCTGGTTTAATATGTTTTGCAGCTACAGCTATACCTGTAATTAAACCGCCACCACCAATAGGTACAACAATTGTATCTATATCAGGGTTTTGTTCCAAAATTTCAATACCTATAGTACCTTGACCACCATATATATATGGGTCATCATAGTAAGCGTCTATATAAGTTAAATTATTTTCTAGTATATAATTCATCCCTAATGAATTTGCTTCATCATAATTTTTGCCCAATAGAATGGCTTCTCCACCAAAGTATTCAATTTTATCAATTTTGCTTTGTGGTGTAGATTCCGGAACAATAATTTTCACGTTTCTTATTCCTAATAATTTTGCTGCATAACTTACTGAGCTTCCATGGTTACCAGAAGAAATTGTTGCTACACCAGACTTTTTTTCTTCATTATTTAAAGTAAGCATCTTATTAAGCGCTCCTCTAATTTTAAAACTTTTTACTTTTTGAAAACTTTCTAATTTGAAAAAATATTTTTTATTATCATCTCCTAAGTAAAAAGACTCTTCTAAAGGTGTTTTTACTGTATAGCTTTTAATACGATTATAGGCATCTTTTGTGTCTTGAAAATTAAATGTCATAAATGTTTCTCTCCTTTATTAAATATTTATTGTTGTCCCAATGTTATTTTGATTGGCTAATTTAAGTGCATGATAAGCAGTTCCGATATCTAGTAAAGCCATTCCTGTTAGATCAACAACAGTTATATCATCTTGACTTGTTCTCCCTCGTATATTATCTATAATTACTTCTCCGACAGTACCATAAATATTTTTGGCAGTTATTGTACCTTTTTTTATAGCTTTTTCTATTTCACCGGATTTTATGCAATGTTCTAAGTCATCTACATATACCTTAGCGATTTTTAGTATCTGTGGATCAATCTCTTGTTTATCTGGCATATCAGCACCAACGCAACTAATATGAGTACCTTTTTTAATCCACTCTTTTTTGATTAATGGTTCTTTAGATGGTGTGATTGTAATTATTACATCACTACTTTCTACGTTTTCTCTTAAATTAATTACATTGATTATTTCAATATCATCGATAAAAATATTAAAGTTTTCTTTTAAATTCTTTTTTAAATTTGATGTTAAAAGTTTTGTTTTTTCAATATTTCTACTGTATACTCTTATGTTTTTTAAATTAGGTAATACTGTAACAGCTGATGCTATTTGAAATAATGCTTGATTACCTGAACCAATAATTAGTAAATCCTCAGAAGTTTTATTTGCTAAATGCTTTATAGTAACAGCACTTGAAGCACCTGTTCTTATACCAGTTATATATTCAGCGCCAGTAATCCCAATTGGTATACCATTTTTTGCATTATAAATAGTTATTAAACCATTTAGAGTTGGTAATCCATTAACCTCATTTTCTTGAAACCAACTTGCTGTTTTGTGACCAAAAATATTTTCATTTTGAATATATCCAGATTTAATATCCATATCTGCTTTTCCTTTTTGAAATTCATAAAATATAGTTGGCCATGTCATAGTTGAATTGCACGCTTTACTTTTGTATACATTTTCGACAATTTGAATAATGTCATTAATAGATAGTAACAGTTTTAAAGATTCACTATCTAAAGATTTTATTTTTACCAATAGAAACCACTCCTTAAAGTTTTAAATAGAAGTAAATAAAAAGCACCGAAAATTTATTCCTCCTGTAAAACAGGCCCTAATGGAATAAATTTTCGGTGCTTTAAATGCTTTTACCCGGGGATAATAGCAGCACATCTATTTAATTATTAATAGTATAATTGATTATAATAATTTTGTAAATTGCTATGAATTTGTTATTTTATTAAATTTAAGAAATTCACACTTCAAAGAGTCGCAGTATTATTTTGGAGGGTGTGATAAAAATCACCATAAAGTCCAGTATTTGACGACTATCAATTGAAGGGTTTCAAATGTCATTGTTATTACCAAACGAACCTTATTAGCTTATTTTTATTTAAATAAATGATACTATAATAAATAGATAAACAAATAAATCTGTAGGAGTACAACATGAAGAAATTGATAAGTATTAGTATATTAAATTGTATATTATTAGCAGGTTGTAGGATTTTTGGGTTTTATGATAAAAAAGATAACTTATTAATAAATTATTTGAATGAAAAGCGTTTTGTTTATATATGATATTTTACGTTTATATTTAATCCTTCTGAGAGAAGTGGTTCTTCAAAAAAGCTAGATACGTATTCAAACGTTTCTTTTGTATCAAAGTTCTTTCTTGAAGGTTCTTCAATACTTCTCTTTTTTATTCTTTCTAAACATTTCTCGTCATCTATATTAAGAAATATTAATTCATGATTTGCCTTTATTTCAGTCGCTATACTGAGTAACCAGCTTCTTTGTGCTTTTGTGTTTCCTGGAAAGTCTAATACTACATTGCTGCCAACTTTTAAAATACGTTGTATGTGTTCTTTTAATAAAGGCTTTATTAATTTTGAATATTTTAAGTAGTCGTCAAATGTTGTTATTTCATTTGGATAAAGTTGAGATAACCAATCATCTTCAGATAATAAAATAGCGTTTTTATTAATTTCTAATTTTTTTTGCTGTAGTTGATTTTCCAGCTCCCATTTTCCCTGTAAAAAAATACAAAGTTCCTAATTTATTCATCTATATACCTCTTTTCATCATTTGATATTATAAATTCATACTCTAAAGTGTAGCATAGATTATTTATTTGTATTAAAAGCTTTGACAATAGTTGAATAGGGTATTTAAAATTAAATGTAAAATGTGTATTTAATCGAGCTGTAAAGGGGAGCATTCAGATGTACATACCAAAACATTATCAAATGAAAGATTATCAAGAAATTAAAAAATTTATGACTAAATATAATTTTGCGACTGTAGTTACTGTTGATGAATTAAAACCTATTGCAACACATTTACCAGTAATTATTAATGAGCATGATGATTCTTTATTTATATCTGGGCATTTTGCTAGAGGCAATAAGCAATGGAGAACAATGGACAATAACGAGGATGTACTCATTATATTCCACGGGCCACATGGATACATATCATCAACATGGTATGAAACTGAGGATGTACCGACATGGGATTATCAAAGCATACATGTTTATGGGAAAAGTGTCTTGTTAAATGAACACCAGTTAAAAGAAGATTTAAAAGTTTTGTTGGATAAGTATGAAAGTGAACATAGAGGTGGGGCAACATGGGGAAATTTATCTGATCAGACAAAAAAACAAATAAAAGGTATAGTGGGTTTCAAAGTAAAAGCAGATAAATTAGAAGCTGCATATAAGTTAAGTCAAAATCGTAGTGAAACGGATAAAGACGTCATACATCTTAATAATACTGAAAGTGATCTAGATAAAAATTTAGCAGAAGAAATAGAAAAGTATTAAGGAAGTGGGGTAGAAACCCTAATTTTCTATAAGGTTTCGTAGTCTCACTTTCTTAAATCTATTAATTTAATGGATAATCGTCTCCATTTTTAGAGATGTAATAAGTATCTGACAAGCCATCTGTATGTAATTTAGCAGGCTGTCTTTTACCAGATATCGTATAATTAAATGGTTTATTATCTTGAAAATCATATAGAATTCTAGAACTAACACCATTTTCTATAACATTAGCATTTAATCTTTTAACTATTCGATAACCTTCTTTATATTCTTTAGTCTTTTTAAACTCTATCTCAGCAGCTTTTAATAAGTCATTTTCAGTAATTTTATCTCCAACATGATGTTTTTCTTTTAAATTTGTGATTCTTCCTGTATTGATAGGTAATAATATATTTGATTCATTATCGCGTTTTAAAAATTTTACAAAATGCTCTATCGAAACTTCTGTGGATTTACTAAATACTTGATTATTATCAGTTGAAGATTTTTCTTCTAAAACTACGTTAGTAATCAATTTGAAACTAGGATTTTCTATATGCTTAGTTAAATCAGGAATAACAAATCCTTTATCTGTTATAGGAAATATATCAGACTTGTTATTACTATATGATACCTCAATTTTCGAATTAGGCGCTAAATTTACCACTCGATATTCATCTGCAGCCTTTGCATCTATTGCAATTTGAACATAATTTAAAATATCTTTTTTTGTTAATACTTCACCAGGTGTTAAAGGGAATTCTATAAAGCCAGGAACAAGAATTTCGTTACCTTTCTTATCCACCCCAGTAACATTCACCATTAAATGAGTACCTTGAATTTCTTGAGAATCTTTTCTACCGCCAACTTTAAATGAAGGTTGCTCCATAGCATCAACATTAGAAGTAATAAAGGGAGTTATAACGATATTGCCAACAACTAGAGAAATCATTACTTTTTTGAAACTTTTCATATATACACCTCTTTGTTTTTTTAATATAATAACACATTTACCAAATATTGTTATTATTTGTATATTACAAATAATTTACAGTTTTGTAACAAAAAGTTTATTAATAAACTTTTGCTATTAGAAAAGGTATTTGTGCAGATAATAAGAATAAATAATTAAATAAAAAGAAATAATAAGAGCGTTGTATCCTAAGATACGACGCTCTTATTATTATACTGGTATATATTTTATTCTTTAGCACTTAAATATTCAGCTAATAGTTTAATAGGAATAAGTATTGAGTAACCTATTGTTAACCCGGCAATCGATAATACTAAGAATGAATAATCTGTTTTTAGGTTATAGTCAAAGTAAGATGTAATGGATCCTATTAAAAAAATAAAGACGAAATTAATGATTAAACGTTTTTTGTTATAAACATATTATCTCCTTTGAAATAACTTATCGTTTGAAATGATGTTTAAGCGACTATATAATGAACCTCAATTAGGAGGTTTATTATTATGGGAAAAGAAATTTATTTTTTGATAAACTCACTTGATGTTGGTAGAGGCGGTTTAACTAAAGCTTGTATTCAGCAAGCAAACATGAGTGCTGAATTGGGTTATAAAACAACGATATTAACTTTTAATTATAATAGTGACTATGACATTATAACTGAAAAATTATTTCAATACTATAGTATTAATAGAGATGTTGAAATAAGAAATATGTATGATTTTTATAGAGATGAGAAAAATGTTGAAGAAGATTTAACGAAAGTTAATGATTGTATTTCTTCTGATTTTGCTTATGAAAAAGTAAAAAATAAAAATGGATATAGAATATATGAAAATGGTTTATATAGGTATTATATGACTCATCGTGACGATGAGACTGTAAAAGGTGTAGATTGTTTTAATGATTTTAGATATAGAATTAGAAGTGAAGCATACACACCTAAAGGATATTTAGGTAAGGTTTCTTATATGGATTTTGATTTAAATAAGCCGAGACAAATGGTTTTTAAAGATAGTAAAGGCAATTGTTATTTATCTAAATGGGTTAACCCTGAAACTGGCAATGCTCATAAAGTTTTATTATTTAATGGTAATGAAATTAATAAAACATTTAAAAGTGATGAAGCTTTAAAAGCTTATTTTATAGAAAAAGTTGTTGAAAATGATGAATATCCAATTTTAATTTCAGATGCTCGTAATACTGATGATGTGATGACAATGGTCGATGATGAAAAAGCTAAAAAACTTATTAGATTACATAGTAATCATGTGAAAGAGCCATTTGATGTTGAAAAATCAGAAATTGTAAGTACTGTAAAATTTGCATTAAATAATTTAGATAAAATAGATTATTTAGTCGCGCTGACAGAGAGGCAGAAAGAAGACATAGTAACTAGAAAAAATCATGATGAAAAACTACTTGCGCTACCGCATGGCATAGAAGTGAAAAATAGCGATGCCCATAATAATTTTAAAAAAGATAAAGCAGTTGTTATTTCTAGATTAGTTTCATTAAAACAAATTCATCATGTAGTAGAAGCTGCAAGTTTACTCGTAGAATACAATCCAAACTTTTTGATAGAAATATATGGCTCTGGCGATCAAGAGAAAAAGCTTAAAGATTTAATTAAATCTAAAGGCTTAACTGAGAACGTTATATTAAAAGGTTATACCGATAATATTGAAAATGTTTATAAAGAAGCGGCTTTTTCGATTGTAACTTCGAAAACAGAAGGCTTTTCGTTATCTATATTAGAAAGTATGGCAAATGGTGTTCCAGTATTGAGTTATAATTTTAACTATGGTCCTGAAGATATTATTACTAACGGTAAAGATGGTTTAATTATTGAAAAAAATAATATAAAACAATTAGCTGAAAATATGAATTATTTATTTAGTAATCCTGAATTAATAAATGAAATGCGTATAAATGCGGCTAAAAGTATAAAAGATAGATTTAGTAGAGATAAAGTTAAACAATATTGGGAAGAGTTATTTAAGTCATTATAACAATTTTATAATTTATACAAATTAAAAAACAGAGGCGGTTCTTAAATGAATAAGATAATCGTCTCTGTTTTATTTAAGCTAGGATAATCTATACCTAGTCTCGTTTTCATTTTTCATGTTTATTTTTAATTCGTTAAGTTCAACTCTAAATCTAAGGCTTCTTTTAATACATTTGAAGTTTCGTGCGAGTTTATCGCGCAATTACCGTATTTTTCAGCTAATTTAAAAGCTGTTACGTATAACTCCAAACTATCCTTGGCAATATCTTCTGCCTCTTCGTGTACGGATGGATTTGCTTTAACCACTAGTTCTGCAAACTTTTCGGGTTCAATATCAATTCCCATGTTTAAATAAACACTCCTATTAATTTTTTGATACGTTACTATATAAATAACGCTCTTGTAACGTATACCCTATATTATAAATTAATAATCATTACTTTTAAAATATTTTGTTTTCCATTAGAATATAAAGAGTAATAGAGAGGATGACTGTAGTGAGAATTTTATTTATAGGTGATATTGTAGGCAAATTAGGTAGAGAACAATTAGAAACATATTTACCTAAAATTAAAGCAACATACAAACCAACACTAACGATTGTTAATGGTGAAAATGCTGCACATGGTAAAGGAATAACTGAAAAAATATATAAAGAAATTTTACGTATGGGCGCAGACTTTATGACGATGGGTAATCATACATACGGTCAGAAGGAAATTTACGAATTTATAGGTCAAGCGAATAGAATGGTAAGACCTGCGAATTTTCCTGATGAGGCACCAGGAATTGGTATGAGAATCATTAAAGTTAACGATAAAGATGTTGCTATTATCAATTTGCAAGGTCGATCATTTATGGCTGCTATCGATTGTCCTTTTAAAAAAGCTGATGAATTAATAGAAGAAGCATCTAAAATAACGCCGTTTATCTTTGTTGATTTTCATGCAGAAACAACTTCTGAGAAAAATGCGATGGCTTGGTATTTAAATGGACGCGTTAGTGCAGTTGTTGGTACGCATACTCATATACAAACTTCTGATGAACGTGTTTTAAATGAAGGTACAGCTTATATTACAGATGTAGGAATGACTGGATATTACGACGGTATTCTCGGCATTAATAAAGATGAGGTTATTGAAAGATTTATTACGAGTTTACCTCAACGTCATAACTTGCCAAATGAAGGTCGAAAAGTGCTTTCAGGTGTCGTTGTTGATTTAACTCAAGATGGAAAAGCTAAAAAAATTCAAAGAATATTAATAAACGATGATCATCCATTTGAATAGTATCGTCCATTAGGATGATTTTTGTTAAAACCCTTTAATTTCATAGGATTAAAGGGATTTTTTTGGTATGATGTGAATTGAGATATTATATGGGGGAGGCCATAAGATGAAATCACAAATTTCATGGAAAGTTGGCGGACAGCAAGGCGAAGGAATTGAGTCAACAGGTGAAATATTCGCAACTGCTATGAACCGTCAAGGATATTATTTATACGGATACCGTCATTTTTCTAGTAGAATCAAAGGCGGACACACTAACAATAAAATAAGAGTATCATCCACGCCAGTAAGAGCGATTAGTGATGATTTAGATATATTAATAGCATTTGACCAAGAAACAATAGATGTGAACTATCACGAAATGCAAAAAGGCAGTATTATCATTGCCGATGCAAAAGCAAAACCTGAAAATCCAGAAGATAGTAAAGCACAATTAGTGAGCTTACCGTTTACAGGCGTAGCTAAAGAATTAGGAACAGCGTTAATGAAGAACATGGTAGCTGTAGGTTCTACTTGTGCAGTCATGGATTTAGATACAGACGTATTTGAATCATTAATCAGTGATTTATTCAGTCGTAAAGGCGAAAGTGTCGTTAATTTAAACATTCAAGCGTTAAATGAAGGTTATAGATTAATGAAAGAAGAAATGGATTCATTAGAAAGTGAACATACTTTAGAGAAGAATGACTCTGATGGCCATTTATTTATGATAGGTAATGACGCGATTGGTTTAGGGGCAGTAGCAGCTGGAGTTAGATTTATGGCAGCTTATCCTATCACGCCAGCTTCAGAAATTATGGAGTACATGATTGATCGTTTACCAGAATTAGGTGGCGCCGTTATACAGACGGAAGATGAAATTGCTGCATGTACAATGGCAATTGGTTCAAACTATGCTGGTGTACGTTCATTTACATCATCTGCTGGTCCAGGATTATCATTGATGATGGAATCAATAGGTTTATCAGGAATGACTGAAACACCTTTAGTAATCGTTAATACTCAACGCGGTGGGCCATCAACTGGTTTACCAACTAAACAAGAACAGTCTGACTTAATGCAAATGATTTACGGTACTCATGGTGATATTCCGAAAATTGTAATAGCACCAACAAGCGCAAGCGATGCGTTTTATTTAACGATAGAAGCATTTAACTTAGCTGAAGAATATCAATGTCCAGTTATATTACTTTCAGATTTACAATTATCTTTAGGTAAACAAACCGTTGAATCATTAGACTATGACAAAATTGAAATTCGTAGAGGCGCTCTAGTAGAAGAAGACATGGAAACACCTGAAGATAAGGCGTACTTTAAACGTTATGCATTGACTGATTCTGGAATTTCTCCACGTGTTCTTCCTGGTACAAAAGGTGGTATTCACCATGTGACAGGTGTTGAACATAACGAAGAAGGAAAACCTTCTGAAGGTGCTGAAAACAGACAATTACAAATGGATAAACGTATGCGTAAAACAGCTCAATTATTAATCGATGAACCAGTTAAATCTAATGAAAAATATGATGAAGCGGATATTCTATATGTAGGATTCATTTCTACTATAGGAGCAATCGAAGAAGCTATTACAAGATTAGATAAGCAAAATGTAAAAGTTAATCATATTCAAATTAGACAATTACATCCATTCCCTACTGATGCTGTACAAGAAGCCTTTAATAAAGCTAAAAAAGTAGTTGTAGCTGAGCATAATTACCAAGGACAACTATCTAGTATTATCAAAATGAATGTAAATCATCAAGGTAAAATTATTAACCAAACAAAATATGACGGTACACCATTCTTACCGCATGAAATAGAAGATAAAGCTTTAGAAATCGCAAGCAATATGAAGGAGTTGATATAATTGGCAACATTTAAAGATTTTAGAAATAATGTTAAACCAAACTGGTGTCCAGGCTGTGGTGACTTCTCTGTGCAAGCAGCGATTCAAAAAGCAGCAGCAAATGTAGGATTGGAACCAGAAGAAGTTGCCATTATTACAGGTATAGGTTGTTCGGGCCGTTTGAGTGGTTATGTAAACTCATATGGTCTACACTCAATTCACGGACGTTCATTACCTTTAGCACAAGGTGTTAAAATGGCTAATAAAGATTTAACAGTAATTGCTTCAGGCGGCGACGGAGACGGATTTGCTATAGGTATGGGTCACACTATTCATGCTTTAAGAAGAAATATGGATATGACTTATATCATCATGGATAACCAAATTTATGGATTAACTAAAGGGCAAACTTCACCAAGTTCTGCTAAAGGTTTTGTTACAAAAACAACACCTAAAGGTAACATTGAACAAAACGTTGCACCTTTAGAATTAGCATTATCATCAGGTGCTACTTTTGTAGCACAAAGCTTCTCAAGCGACATCAAAGAATTAACACATATAATTGAAGAAGCAATCAATCACAAAGGATTTTCATTTGTAAACGTATTTTCACCATGTGTAACATACAACAAAATAAATACTTATGATTGGTTTAAAGAGAATTTAACTAAATTAGCTGATATTGAGGACTATGATTTTTCAAATAAAAATCAAGCAATACAAACAGTGATGGATAAAGAATCTATGATTACAGGTATTATATATCAAGATAAAGAAACACCATCATATGAACAACAATTAGAACAACTTGATGAAACACCACTAGTTAAAAAATCATTGAAGCTTGAAGAAAACCAATTTGAAGAGCTTGTTTCTCAATTTAAATAATTATATAATGAATACACTTTAAGCTCATAGTTTGTCTATGAGCTTTTTTTAATAAAAAGGGGGATTTTCAAATGACAAATACATTAATGAGCATTCAAATTATTCCAGAGCACGAAGATACAGGGGTAATACCTTTAGTTGATGAAGCAATAAGAATAATAGATGATTCTGGTTTAAAGTATCAAGTGAATCCTTTAGAAACTACTATTGAAGGGGATATGAATGCTTGCCTAATTTTAATAGAACAAATTAACGAGCGCATGGTTGAGTTGGAATGTAAAAGCATTATATCTCAAGTGAAGTTTTATCACGTTCCCGAAGGCATCATGATGGATACGTTAACGGATAAATATAGATCTTAATTAAGATAGTTTAATGAATGAACGTTATTTATTATAAATATAAAGGAGAAATGTATTATATTATATCGGTTTAAGGAGTAAAGGGGACGAAAGATATGAGAACTGTATTAAAATATATTAAACCGTATACGGGTCTGTTTATATTAGGTTTAATATTAATGTTAATAGAATTAGCAGTAGAATTAATCCAGCCTATTTTTATATCTGAAATAATAGACAATGGTATTTTAAAGAATGATTTAAACCACGTCTATCTTTATTTAGGCATTATGCTTGTTACAGGTCTTGTAGCTTTAGTGTCTGGGATATGGAATAGTTTTGTAGCTGGCCATGTTAGTCAAACTTTTGCATATGATTTAAGAACTGCACAATTTAGTAAAATTCAAACTTTTTCATTGGCAACATTAGAGAAGTTTAAAACTTCTAGTTTAATTACGAGGCTCACAAGCGATGTTAATAACTGTGATACAGCAGTATATATGTCTATAAGAATCATGTTAAGAGCCCCTTTGATGATTATTGGAAGTATCGTAATGAGCTTTATAGTTGAACCTAGACTAGCACTTTATTTGGTGATTGGAACGCCATTTATATTTATAATAATATTCTTTATTGCGCGCACGGGTTCTAAATTATTTACAAAGATACAAAGAAAATTTGATGAAATGAATAGATTTTTCCAACAAAATCTTGAAGCTGTTAGATTGATCAAAGCGAGTCAGACATCACACCAAGAAATTAATCAATTTAAAGAAAAAATAAAGGATATTAGACATAATTATACATACGCTTTAAGACTAATGGAATTGATTAATCCATCTTTACTATTTATTATTAATGCGAGTATATTAGCTGTCATTTGGTTTGGGTCCGATATGGTTAATAGTTCAACTCTAGAAGTTGGTAAACTGGTCGCAATCATCAATTATGGTATGAGAATGCAAGGTGGATTTGGTATGTTGGCATTTCTTATCATGACATTAAGTAGAATGAAGGCTTCCAGTGATCGAATAGAAGAAGTGCTTACTACTCCATCAGATGAATGGGTATTAGAAAAGAACGGTCACAAAGTGGAAAATCATGCTTATAGTATTAAATTCAATAATGTTTCATTTACTTATCCAAACGCTAATAAACGGGTACTTCACAATATTTCCTTCGAAGTTGAACCGAGAGAAACCTTTGCTATTATGGGTTCTACAGGTTCAGGAAAATCTACTTTACTGAGTTTAATTCCGAAAATTTATAGAACTAAACAAGGAGAAATTCTTTTAGATGGGAAGAATGTAGAAGACTGGGAAATTGAAGATTTACGAGACGCTATCGGATATGTACCACAAACTGCATTATTATTCTCAGGAACAATATATGAAAACTTGCAATTTGGAGACCCGAATGCCGAATTAGAAACGTTAGAAAATTCTACTCAAAAAGCACAAATACACAATTCTATCGAAGCATTTGATCATCAGTATGAAACGATGATTGGACAACAAGGTGTTACTTTATCTGGTGGTCAGAAACAAAGACTTTCTATTGCTCGAGCGCTTGTAAGGAAACCTGGTGTGTTAATACTTGATGATTCTACTTCTGCATTAGATGTGAAGACGGAATCAGCTTTATGGGATGCACTTGAACATGAAGATACTACTAAACTGATTGTTACTCAAAAAATTTCTACAGCTAAAACAGCAAATCGAATTATGTTATTGGTAGATGGTCATATAGAAGCAATAGGTCATCATGAAGAATTATTAAAATCATCTAAACTTTATAATGAGATTGCTAACAGCCAAGAAAGTGCGGTGAATACATGATGGGCATTAAAAATCCGTACGGACATGAAACGGTTATAACGCCGGATGATATGTCTAAAAATAATACTAAGAAGAAAAAGAGAGCACGAGATACTAAAGGGACTTTATTAAATATTTGGCGTTTAATTGATGAAAAGCGTGTTCAACTCATCATTGTCATACTCATGATTATATGTTCATCTTCATTGAGTTTAGTAGGGCCATTTTTAATTGGTAGAATAATTGATACAAAAATTATCCCTAAAGACTTAAATGGATTATTAAAATATATCATTATATTGATATCTGTATATACTTTATTATCCATCACTTCTTATATAGGTTCGTATATGATGGTAAATATCGCACAACGAACAGTTTATTTATTAAGGGACAATTTATTTAGTCATTTTCAAAAATTACCTGTTTCATACTTTGATAAAAAACAACATGGTGAATTAATGAGTAGAATGCAAAATGATATTGAAAATGTGTCACAAGTATTAAACTCCTCATTCATTCAATTTACTTCAAGCGTTGTTACGTTAATAGGAACATTGTCTATCATGTTGTATTTAAGTCCACTATTAACTTTATTAACAGTAATCATTATACCTATCATGTTCATAAGTTTACGTTGGATTACAGCTAGAACAAGCGTGTTGTATTCGATGAGGCAAAAACAATTGGGTATTATGAACGGTTATATCGAAGAAATCGTGAATGGTCAAACTGTTGTAAAAGCTTTTTCTCAAGAGCATTATGTGATGGAAACATTTAATGAGAAAGCAGATAATGTTAAAGAATATAGCTTTTGGGCAGTAACATTTGGTGGATTAATACCTAAAGTAATGAATTATTTAAATAATTTAAGTTTTGCTATCGTAGCGGGGATAGGTGGTATATTAGCTTTAAATGAATCTTCCGGTGTAACAGTTGGTGTCATTGTTATTTTTGCAGAGTATGCAAGGCAGTTTACAAGACCGCTATCGGACTTAGCGAACCAATTTAATACGGTACTGTCTGCTATAGCCGGTGCGGAACGTGTATTCGACATTATGAATGAACCAGTAGAACAAGATTCAAAAAATGCTATAGATTTAAACAATATTGAAGGAAATATTAAATTTAACAATGTTAACTTCAGATATGATGAAGAACAAAAATCACCAACAATTAAAGATTTATCCTTTGAAATAAAAAGTGGAGAATCAGCTGCACTTGTAGGAGCTACTGGTGCAGGTAAAACAACAATCGTTCAATTGATTTTACATTATTATGATGTAGAATCTGGTGAAATTTTAATCGATGGAAAATCTATTACTGAGATTACACGAGCTTCTTTAAGAAAAGAAATAGGCGTTGTATTACAAGACCCTTACTTATTTGATGGAACGATATTAGATAACATCATGTATGGAACACCTAATGCGACAAAAGAAGAAGCTATAGAAGCGGCCAAAAAAGCAAATGCACATGATTTCATCATTAATTTAGAAAATGGATATAGCACAGTACTAAAAGGTGAATCAGGCTCACTTTCTCAAGGTGAAAGACAGCTTATCTCAATTGCTAGATGTTTATTACAAGATCCAAAAATATTATTGCTAGATGAGGCAACAAGTAGCATCGATACCGTAACAGAAATTAAAATACAAAAAGCATTGGAAACTTTAATGGTAGGTAGAACAAGCATTATCATCGCACATAGATTAAACACAGTTAAGAAAGCAGATTTAGTATTTGTATTATCACATGGAGAAATTCTAGAATCAGGAACACAAGAAGAACTTATTGATAAACAAGGTGTTTACTATCACATGTTAAATGCTGGCGATGAAGAACAAATTCAAGAACTACAGTAAAGGAAGATGTGTATGGAGTTTCGTGAAATTAAAGAAGATATAAAACCTCTATTTAATGAATATATATCTGAGTGGTACGATAATAATGATAAAATAGTTCCTTGGAGTACGGACGTCCGCCATCATGGAGGATTTAATAGCATGTTGGAAATGCAAAAAGAAGCCATAATCCCACCAAAAAATAGTGATTTTGTTAGAGCCAAAACATTTGTATTAATAGATAGGGGCATCATTGTTGGAGCTGCGAATATTCGATATCAATTGAACGATGGGTTACAGCAAGTTGGTGGTCATGTTGGTTACGGTGTAAGGCGTAGCGAAAGAGGTAAAGGTTATGCAACGACTATATTAAAATACGCTTTAGAGGAATTGAGAAATGATTTTGTTGAATATGCGTTGATTACATGTGATGAAGATAACTTTGGCAGTGCTAAAGTTATTGAACGTAACGGTGGTAAAGAAGATAAACCGTTTATTTCAGAGAGTCAAAATGTAACAAAAAGATATTGGATTAAGTTATAAAAATTGTCATTTAAAATTTAATAAAGCGCTTTAACTTTTTTGCACTTTATGTTGAACTCTAATATAATATAAAGATAAATCAATATGGGCAGAAAGGGTTTTGACATTGAATGAAGAGCAAAGAAAACAAGGAGCGAATGCGAAGACGAAACCTAATTTAGAAAAAGATTATAGTAAATATTTCGAGCATGTTTATCAACCTCCTAACTTAAAGGACGCTAAGCAAAGAGGTAAATCAGAAGTTCAATATCATGATGATTTCAAAATAGATGAACGACATAGAGGAATGGGGAAAGGTCGTAAATTCTATATTAGAACGTATGGTTGCCAAATGAATGAGCATGATACAGAAGTAATGGCTGGTATTTTTCAAGCATTAGGTTTTGCACCGACTAATTCAGTAGGCGATGCTGACGTTATCTTACTAAATACTTGTGCAATTAGAGAAAATGCAGAAAACAGAGTGTTTAGTGAAATCGGCAACTTAAAACATTTAAAACAAGAAAGACCAGATTGTTTAATAGGTGTTTGTGGATGTATGTCTCAAGAAGAATCTGTAGTGAATAAAATACTAAAATCGTACCAAAATGTTGATATGATTTTTGGTACGCATAATATTCATAGATTACCTGAAATTTTAGAAGAAGCTTATATGTCTAAAGCGATGGTTGTTGAAGTTTGGTCTAAAGAAGGCGACGTTATTGAAAACTTACCTAAAGTACGTAACGGTAGAATTAAAGCATGGGTAAATATCATGTACGGGTGCGATAAATTCTGTACATATTGTATCGTTCCATTTACAAGAGGTAAGGAACGTAGTCGTATGCCGGAAGAAATTATCGCCGAAGTGAGAGACTTGGCTAGACAAGGGTATCAGGAAATTTGTTTATTAGGACAAAACGTAAATGCTTACGGTAAAGACATAGATGGTTTAAATTATGGTTTAGGCGATTTACTGAATGATATGACGAAAATTGATATACCTCGAGTTCGTTTTACAACGAGTCATCCATGGGATTTCGATGATCGATTGATTGAAGTGATAGCAGAAGGTGGAAACATTGTTCCACATATTCATTTACCTGTTCAATCTGGTAATAATAAAGTCTTGAAAATAATGGGGCGTAAATATTCGCGTGAAAGTTATTTAGAGCTTGTAAATAAAATAAAAGAAGCAATACCAGATATAGCATTGACAACTGATATAATAGTTGGATATCCTAATGAAACAGAAGAACAATTTTTAGAAACAATAGATTTATACCACGAAGTTGGATTTGAACATGCATATACTTATGTATATTCTCCAAGAGAAGGAACACCAGCAGCTAAAATGAAAGATAACGTTCCAGAAAAAGAGAAAAAACAAAGATTACAACGTTTAAATAAAGTAGTCGGTGAATATGCTGCTCAATCATTAAAACCTTATGAAGGTCAAGAAGTATATGTACTTTGTGAAGGATCAAGTAAGAGAGATGAAACAGTATTAGCTGGTTACACTGAGAAGAATAAATTAGTAAACTTTAAAGCACCTCAAGATGTGATTGGTAAAATAGTAAAGGTTAAAATTACAGAAGCTAAACAATATTCATTAAATGGTGAATTTGTTGAAGTTGTATCTAAAGAAAAGGTGGTACATTAAATGTATACAAAAGATGATATACTAGACCAAGCACGTAAACTTGGAAAAATGATGTCAGAAACAGAAGAAGTTGAATTTTTTAAACGTGCGGAAGCACAAATTCACGAAAACCAAACTGTTCGTGAAAAAATGGCAAGTTTAAAATCACTGCAAAAGCAAGCTGTTAATTTCCAAAACTATGGTAAAGATAAAGCTTTAGCAATGGTAGAAGAAAAAATAGCTAATATCGAAAAAGAATTAGATGACATGCCGATTGTAAGTGAATTTAAAGAAGCTCAAGGAGAAGTGAATGAACTTCTGCAAATGGTTTCACATTCAATTAGCCATACTGTTACAAATGAAATTATTGAATCAACTGGTGGTAACCAATTAACTGGTGAAACTGGCGCAGCTATGAAAAATGCACCTAATGCTAGTAGCTGTTCACACTAAACCAATAAATTAATAACTAAATTATATATTTACAGGCTGGGATATAAATTCTTAGCTCAAAATAATTCTCCTAATCTGTTGGACTTTTAATTAACAGATTAGGAGAATTTATTTATATAGGAGTAGGACAGAAATTATATAAAAAGATTTCTATATCGCCTCGGTAAGGAAGAATAGAATTAAAAAACTTAACATAAGTATATTTTTAATCCAATCAGCTATTGTATATAATGAAAGCGTTCCATATAAATGTCTCGACTATTTGCCTTTGAGTAAATAAGGTATTGAATGTTGCAAGACGAGGCGTACATGCAATATATTGTCCATGGATGTTGCAAGACGAGGACCACGTGCAATATATTGTCCTCGAATGTTGCAAGACGAGGCTCACATGCAACATAGAACGTCCATTTCACTACTGCCAATACAAAGTAAGAGTCCGTGAAAATGATTAATGTTCCGACATCTTCTTCTATAATAATGTTATTTTGAAAGTGTATGCTTGCTTGAGGTATGAAGTGAATTTTAAGTCTAACGTGCTTGTTTACCATCACTAGCTCGTTAGAAAATGTAACGTGCTAGTCTTATAATTCTTGCCCGTTAGAGATGCCAAACTCTTCTTATTCACTATAAATAAAAAGCGACTCGCAACTATATAATAAAATTCGAGATAATTGTTATGTATCAGTGCGATTTATTATATTATAATTAACCATACTCGTGTATTGTTGAAAATTTTGATAAAATAGACGAATCCAAAGTTAAATAAAGGAACGTGAAGAAAGATGTCTAAACCAACGCCAATGATGGCTCAATATTTAAAAATAAAATCTCAATATCAAGATACTTTATTATTTTTCAGATTAGGTGACTTCTATGAAATGTTTTACGATGATGCTATTGAAGCATCTAGAGTACTGGAAATTACTTTGA
The DNA here is from genome assembly GCF_049310805.1 of Mammaliicoccus sp. JADD-157. NCBI lineage: Bacteria > Bacillati > Bacillota > Bacilli > Caryophanales > Staphylococcaceae > Mammaliicoccus > Mammaliicoccus sp. JADD-157. The sequence goes on from NZ_JBMOVZ010000001.1 coordinate 1,133,407, forward strand.
CGAGACGAGATGCTAAAAAAGACCCAATACCTATGTGCGGTGTTCCATATCATTCAGCTTCAGGATACATAGAAAAACTTATTTCTAAAGGTTATAAAGTTGCCATCTGTGAGCAAATGGAAGATCCAACTCAAACAAAAGGTATGGTAAGACGAGAAGTAGTACAAGTCATCACACCTGGAACTGTGATGGAACAAAAAGGTATGGATGAAAAAACGAATAATTATATTCTCAGTTTTATTAAAGAAGATGGGGAATTTCATTTAAGTTATTGTGACGTGACTACAGGAGAATTAAAGGTAACATCTTTTGAAGATGAAACAACTTTAATCAATGAAATTACGACAATACATCCGAATGAAATTATCGTGAATAAAGTTTTACAAGATTCTTTATATAAACAAATTCAACTAATTACTGAAACGATTACTGTAGTTGAAAGTTATGAAGAAAGAGAATATGACGTTATAAAAGGAACGTCTAAACCTCAAGAGACTTCGTTAATATATTTATTAAATTATATACATGATAATGGTAAGCGAGAGATGCCTCACATAGAAGACGTTGTCGTTTATCGTGCACTTGACTATATGAAGATGGATTTTTATGCAAAAAGAAACTTAGAACTTACTGAAAGCATCCGATTAAAATCTAAAAAAGGTACTTTATTATGGTTAATGGATGACACTAAGACACCAATGGGAGCTAGAAGATTAAAACAATGGATTGATAGACCTTTAATCAAACAATATGATATAGAACAAAGGTTAAATGCAGTAGAACAATTTGTTAATGGTTTCATAGAAAGAGATGAATTAAGAAGTTATTTAAATATGGTGTATGATATAGAAAGACTAGTAGGTCGAGTAAGTTATGGAAATGTTAACGCGAAAGACCTCGTACAATTAAATTATTCTATAAAACAAATTCCATATATTAAAGAAATTATTGAACGACTAGATTCAACATCTGTTAATCGATTTAAAGCTTTAGAACCTCTCGAAGACTTAGAAGAGCTTTTAGAAGAAAGCTTAGTCGAAGATCCGCCATTGTCCGTTAAAGAAGGTGGCTTATTTAAAATTGGCTATAATGCTGAACTTGATAAATTCAAAGAAGCTTCAACGAATGGTAAGCAATGGATTGCTGAATTACAGTTGAAAGAAAGAGAACGTACCGGTGTTAAGTCATTAAAAGTAAGTTTTAATAAAGTGTTCGGATATTATATTGAAATTACAAAAGCTAACTTAAATAGTGTAGATACTGATGCATTAGGTTATCAACGTAAACAAACATTATCTAATGCTGAGCGCTTTGTAACTGAAGAATTAAAAGAAAAAGAATCTATTATATTAGGTGCAGAAGATAAAGCAATAGAATTAGAATATCAATTATTCTTAGAATTAAGGCAACGTGTTAAAGCTTATACTGAAAAGTTACAAGCACAAGCGAAATTATTATCAGAAATAGATTGTTTACAAAGTTTTGCTGAAATAGCTCAAAAATACCATTATACAAGACCGTTATTTAGCGAAGATAAAACTTTATCGCTTAAATCATCTCGTCATCCAGTTGTAGAAAGAGTCATGGATCATAATGATTATGTGCCAAATGATTGTTATTTGAACCAAGATGGCTTTATATATTTAATCACAGGTCCAAATATGTCTGGTAAAAGTACGTATATGAGGCAAATAGCTATAATTAGCATTATGGCTCAAATGGGAGCTTATGTACCAGCAGATTATGCGCTATTGCCAATATTTGATCAAATATTTACGAGAATCGGAGCAGCGGATGATTTAGTTTCTGGTAAGAGTACATTTATGGTTGAAATGTTAGAAGCTGAAAAAGCAATGGTAGGAGCAACTGAAGACAGTTTAATTATTTTTGATGAAATTGGTCGAGGAACATCTACATTTGACGGGTTAGCTTTAGCACAATCCATGATTGAATATGTACATCACAATACTAAAGCTAAAACATTATTCTCTACTCATTATCATGAGTTAACACATTTGGATGAAACTTTATCCGGACTTAAAAATATACACGTAGCTGCACAAGAGTACCAAGGTGAATTAATCTTTCTGCATAAAGTTAAAGAAGGAGCAGTAGATCAAAGTTATGGTATTCATGTAGCTAAACTAACTGATTTACCAGATGAAATTATCGAAAGAGCAAATGTTATTCTAGAAGAGCTAGAATCCAATACGCGTGTTGAGCGCAATGAACAAACGTTTGAACAGCCATCTTTCCAATTATTCGAAGAACAAACACCTTCAAAAGTTGAAAAACAAATAAAATCTATGGATTTAATGAATATGACGCCAATTGAAGCTTTAACTAAACTTCAAGAAATTCAAAATCAAATTAAATAGAAAGTGTGAATGCATTGGGAAAAATTAAAGAACTTGAATTATCCTTAGCCAATAAAATAGCAGCTGGAGAAGTGGTTGAAAGACCAGCTTCAGTTGTTAAAGAGTTGTTGGAAAATGCTATAGATGCACAAGCAACACAAATTGACATTACAATTAAAGAATCAGGTATACAATCAATAAGAGTTGTAGATAATGGCACAGGCATAGATGAAGAGGATATCGGTAAAGCTTTTGGTAGGCACGCTACAAGTAAAATTGATAACGATTATGATTTATTCCATATTAGAACTTTAGGATTTAGAGGTGAGGCTTTAGCGAGTATATCCTCTGTCAGTAAAGTAACTATGAAAACTTGTACAGATGGTCTATTAGGTCATGAAGTACATGTTGAAAATGGAGAAATAATTAAACAACAGCCAGCTAAAGCTAAAAAAGGAACTGATATTCTTGTTAGTGAATTGTTCTATAACACACCTGCAAGATTAAAATATGTAAAAAGTTTATATACTGAATTAGGGAAAATTACAGATATCGTTAACCGAATGGCGATGAGTCATCCGCATATAGCGTTTAACTTAGTTTCTGATGAAAAAACAGTCATATCGACAAATGGTTCTGGCCGTACAAATGAAGTAATGGCTGAAATATATGGTATGAAAATCGCGAAAGATTTAGTTGAAATTAAAGGTGAAACTGAAGACTATGTTATGCACGGATTCGTTTGTAAACCAGAACATACAAGAAGCAATAGGCACTATATTTCTATATTCATAAATGGGCGTTATATTAAGAATTTTGTATTAAATAAGGCGATTATTGAAGGTTATCACACACTTTTACCAATTGGTCGATATCCTATCGTTTACTTAAATATTGAAATGGATCCAATTTTAGTTGACGTGAATGTGCATCCAACTAAATTAGAAGTTAGACTTTCAAAAGAACAGTCGTTGTTCGATTTAATTAATCATAAAATTAAAGAAGCATTTAGAGGATTATCTTTAATACCTGGTACTTCGTTAGAGAAGCATCAACAAAAGAAATCTCAAAAAGAAATATTTGAACAACAACGTTTAGATTTTGAAGCAAAAAATCGAACAGAAACATCATCTGAGAATCATTCTCCTACAACACCAAATTTTACAAACTCAATAAATAATCCTAAACCTATTATTTCTGAAACAGAAAAAAGTGAACCATCATCACAATGGCATTTTAAGCCGAAAGAGAATCATTCATATATACAGGAAGAACAAGACGCTCATCATGTAGAAGATGAAGAACAAGAAAATAAAAATCCGGAAAATGAATTTAATATTGAAAAAGAAGAACCAATTTTGCGAGAAGAAACAGAACAAACACAATACGATCAAGACAAATACGAATTGCCACTTGAACAACATGAAACGCAAGATAAACCTAGAGTTCCTTATATGGAAGTAGTAGGGCAAGTTCACGGCACATATATCATCGCGCAAAATGATACAGGTATGTTTATGATAGATCAACATGCAGCTCAAGAACGTATTAAATATGAGTATTTCAAAGAAAAAATTGGTGAGGTAACAAACGAGACACAAAGTTTATTATTACCTTTAACTTTTAATTTTTCTAGAGATGAACATATGATTATAGAAAAATACTTCCAACCACTGAAAGAAGCAGGAATATTTTTAGAACCTATTGGTCATCATGATTATATGGTTAGTGAATATCCTGTATGGTTACCTCAAGTTGAAGTAGAAGAAGTCATTAAAGATATGATTGATTATGTGTTAAAACATGAGCGTGTAGATATTAAGAAACTTAGAGAAGATGCGGCAATCATGATGAGTTGTAAAAAATCTATAAAAGCAAATCATTATTTAAGAAATCATGAAATGGCTCATTTAATAGACGAGTTAAGAGAAACAACTGATCCATTCACTTGTCCGCATGGCAGACCAATTATTATAGAATTAACGACTTACGAACTAGAAAAGTTATTTAAACGTGTAATGTAGGAGGATAATATGAACGAGCATTTATTACCCGCAATTCGCTCTATGAAAGATATGGAAAAGTTTTTTAAGTTAGATTATAAAAGATGTGTTTTATTAGATACCCATATTGGTCATTTACAAGGTATCTTAAATCAAATGAAGAAAAACGATAAAGAAGTTATGCTGCATATAGATTTAATTAAAGGATTATCAAATGATGAAGCGGCTGTTGAATATATTATTCAGCAATTTAGACCACATGGTGTTATTTCTACTAAGACAAAAGTTATTAGAAGAGCTAAAAAGTTAAATACACTTACAACTTTAAGAGTATTTATATTGGATAGTACTGCTTTAAGTAGAAGTATAGAATTGATTAAACAAGCTGATCCGGATTTCGTTGAAGTATTACCTGGAGTTGCTGCGAAAGTAATAAAAGAAATTAGTGAAAAGACTGGAAAAAGAATTATAGCTGGTGGTTTAATTAACACTGAAGAAGAAATACAATTAGCTATTGAAAGCGGTGCAAAGTATATAACGACAAGTGATACAGAAATTTGGTAATTCGATTTGACAACGTTTTCATTAAGTATTATACTCTTAAGTAAGTTAATATATGAGATGAGTAAATGAGACCTCTACGTGGATATCTATGCAATGAATTTGTATAGGTTTGTGTGGGGGTCTTTTTATGTATTAGCAAGAATCTATAGGAGGGTGTTTAATATGAGTGAATTTTTGGCGGAATTAGTAGGAACTGCCATATTAACTTTATTTGGTGGCGGTGTTTGTGCTAACGTCAACCTAAAAGGGACTTTAGGTAAAGGTGCTGATTGGATAGTTATTTCATTAGGTTGGGGTTTAGCCGTAATGTTAGGTGTTTATGCAGTAGGTAATGTGTCGGGAGCGCATTTAAACCCTGCAGTAACGTTAGGATTTGCAATTGATGGATCATTCCCTTGGTCTAAAGTTATTCCGTTTATTATTGCGCAAATGATTGGTGCAATGATCGGTGCAGGTTTCGTTTGGGCTTCTTACTTACCTCACTGGAAAAAAACTGAAGATCAAGGTGCGAAGCTTGGAGTATTCTCTACTGGACCTTCATATCCAAACTATATCGCAAACTTTTTAAGTGAGATTATTGGAACTATGATCTTAGTTATGGGATTATTATTTATAGGAGCTAATAAATTTACAGATGGTTTAAATCCAGTAATAGTTGGTTTATTAATCGTAGCGATTGGGTTAAGTTTAGGGGGAGCTACAGGTTATGCTATTAATCCAGCGCGTGATATCGGTCCTCGTATTATGCATATGTTATTACCTATTCCAGGTAAAGGTGATTCTAACTGGAAATACTCACCGGTACCTATTTTAGGTCCAATCGCTGGTGGTATGTTTGGTGCAGCTTTATATAACATTTTATTTAACGGGATCGTTAATGGATTTATCATTTTCTCAATCATCTTTACTGTCGTTGTAGTGTTATTCGGTATAGTATTGAATAAAGCAATTCTTAAAGATGAAACTTCAGAGATTCTGTAATTTACAAAATATTAGGAGTGTTTAATATGGAAAAATATATTTTATCAATTGACCAAGGAACGACAAGTTCAAGAGCGATTTTATTTGATAAAGACGGGACAATTCAATTTGTAAGCCAACGTGAGTTTAAGCAATACTTTCCAAAAGGTGGTTGGGTAGAACATGATGCAAATGAAATTTGGACATCAGTTTTATCCGTTATTGCAAGTGTATTAAACGAAAATAATATTTCCCCTGAACAAATTGAAGGTATCGGAATTACAAACCAAAGGGAAACTGCAGTTGTGTGGGATAAAAGTACTGGACGTCCTGTATATCATGCAATTGTATGGCAATCAAGACAAACACAAGACATTTGTGCTGAGTTAAAATCTAAAGATTTAGAGCCAATTTTCAAAGATAAAACTGGTTTACTATTAGATCCATATTTCTCAGGTACGAAAGTAAAATGGATTTTAGATAATGTTGAAGGCGCTAGAGAAAAAGCTGAAAATGGCGATTTATTATTCGGTACAATTGATACATGGCTAATTTGGAAATTCACTGGTGGCACGCACATTACAGACTATTCAAATGCTAGTCGTACTTTAATGTACAATATTTATGATTTAAAATGGGATGAAGAGCTATTAGAATATTTAACTGTACCTTCATCAATGTTACCTGAAGTAAAACCTTCAAGTGAAGTTTACGGCTATACACAAGAACATCATTTCTTCGGTAAAAAAATTCCAATTGCAGGTGTAGCAGGTGACCAACAAGCTGCTTTATTTGGACAAGCATGTTTCGAAAAAGGTGAAGTTAAAAACACATACGGTACTGGTGGTTTCATGTTAATGAACACCGGTGAAAAAGCAGTTAAATCAGAAAGCGGTTTATTAACAACATTAGCATACGGTTTAGACGGTAAAGTTAATTATGCGCTTGAAGGTAGTATATTCGTATCTGGTTCAGCTATCCAATGGTTAAGAGACGGTTTAAGAATGATTAAATCAGCACCAGCTTCTGAAGATTATGCTAAACGTGTTAAATCAACAGAAGGTGTTTATGTAGTACCAGCATTCGTTGGTTTAGGTACACCATATTGGGATGCTGACGCACGTGGTGCAATATTTGGTTTAACTCGAGGTACTGAAAAAGAACATTTCATTAGAGCTACTTTAGAATCATTATGTTATCAAACTCGTGACGTATTAGAAGCAATGGAAAAAGATTCAGGTATTACTGTAGAAACTTTAAGAGTAGATGGTGGAGCTGTTAAGAATGATTTCTTAATGCAATTCCAAGCTGATATTGTAAATACACCAGTTGAAAGACCAGAAGTAAGTGAAACAACAGCATTAGGTGCTGCATACCTTGCAGGGTTAGCAGTTGGCTTCTGGAAATCAAAAGATGAAATACAAGAAAGATGGAAATTAGAAACTGAATTCAAACCAGAACTTGAAGAAGAAGAGAGAGAATCTCTTTATAAAGGTTGGAAAACAGCAGTTAAAGCCACTCAAGCTTTTAAATTAGATTAAGTTGTGTTATCATTAAGGTAAGTTAATATTCCGTAGAGATGTGAGAGGCTTTGTTCATACAATTTAATTTGTAGGGATAAGTCTCTCATTTTTTTACATTTATAGGAGGAAATGGTTATGCAACAATTATCAGCATTAAATCGTAATCAAGTTAAAGATCAACTTAAAAGTAAAGAATATGATGTCGTTATTATAGGTGGAGGTATTACAGGTGCAGGAATCGCACTTGATGCTTCACAACGTGGTATGAAAGTCGCTTTAGTAGAAATGCAAGACTTTGCTCAAGGTACAAGTTCTAGAAGTACTAAATTAGTACACGGTGGTTTACGTTACTTAAAACAACTTCAAGTTGGAGTAGTAGCTGAAACTGGTAAAGAAAGAGCAATTGTATATGAAAATGGACCTCACGTAACAACACCTGAATGGATGTTATTACCGATGCATAAAGGTGGAAGTATGGGACCATTTTCAACTTCTATTGGATTAAAAGTATATGACTTTCTTGCAGGTGTTAAAAAATCAGAACGCCGTTCAATGTTAAATAGAGACGAAACTATCGAAAAAGAACCACTTGTTAAACAAGATGGCCTTAAAGGTGGCGGTTACTATGTTGAATATCGTACTGATGATGCACGTTTAACAATTGAAGTAATGAAGCGCGCACGTGAATTTGGAGCAGATATCATCAACTATGCTAAAGCAAACCAATTCTTATATAATAAGAAAAATAAAGTTTCAGGTGTAGAAGTGACAGATTTACTTCACAATGAAATGTTTGAAATTAAAGGTAAAAGAGTTATTAACGCTGCAGGACCTTGGGTAGATGACGTTAGAAGTAAAGACTATTCTACTAATAATAAACAATTAAGACTTACTAAAGGCGTACACATTGTTATTGATCAAAGTGTCTTCCCATTAGGACAAGCAGTATACTTTGATACTGAAAGTGATGGCAGAATGATTTTCGCTATTCCTAGAGACGGTAAAGCATACGTTGGTACAACTGACACTGTATATGATAATGATAAATCTTCACCTAAAGTTACTGAAGAAGATCGTCAATATTTACTAGATGCAATTCGTTACATGTTCCCTACAGTTAAAGTTGAAGATAGTGATATCGAGTCAACTTGGGCTGGTGTAAGACCTCTTATCTTTGAAAAAGGAAAAGACCCTTCTGAAATTTCTCGTAAAGATGAAATCTGGGAAGGCGACTCAGGTCTATTAACAATAGCTGGTGGTAAGTTAACAGGTTACCGTCACATGGCTCAAGATATTGTAGACTTATTAAGTAAACGATTAAAAGAAGAATACAAATTGAAATTCAAACCTTGTGAGACTAAGCACACTTATATTTCTGGCGGTAACGTAGGAGGAAGCAATAACTACGATGCATTTGTTGAAAGTAAAGTAGAAGAAGCTAAAAGCTACAATCTTTCTGAAAATGTGGCACGTTACTTAACTAGAAAATATGGTTCAAACGTAGATGAAGTATTTGAAATTGCACATGCTACGCAAGTTGCTGACTTAGATTTACCTGTTGAAGTTTATGCAGAAGTTATCTATAGTATTCAAAAAGAAATGGTGCATAAACCAACTGATTTCTTAGTACGTCGTTCAGGTAGATTATACTTTGATATCAATTACGTATTAGAATATAAAGATGCTATCTTAGAAGTTATGGCTAAAGTTCTTAACTACGATGCAGATACTAAACGCGTATACAAACAAGAATTAGAAAAAGCAGTTAAAGAAGCGATTAATCCAAATGATCAACCTGCAATTGCTAAATAATTAAAGATTACAAATAACGCACCCAAAAAGTGAGATTTTCTCTTGATTTTTTGGGTGCATTTTTATGTATGAAAGCAATGTATTTTTAAGCAGTATAGAATTTGCTATAATAATGGTTGAGGGAGGCGTACGTATCTTGAGAAGATTTAATCACATGATAACATTATCATCTGGCCAAACATTAGAAGTGACGATTGATAAAACTGATGAAAAACCAATAGGTATCTTACATATTTTACATGGTGTTTCAGAACATAAAGATAGGTATGATGGCATAGTAGAGTATTTTTGTAAAAGAGGTTTTCATGTTATTAGGCATAATCATCGTGGCCACGGTAAAAAAATTGAAGAATCTACTAGAGGTCATTTTAATAGTTTAAAAGAATTAGTAGAAGATTTAAAAGAAATTAGAGATACTTTCAAACCTGAATTGAATAATGACTTGCCCTATATTCTGTTAGGTCACTCTATGGGATCTTTAGTAGCAAGAAAATATGTTCATGATTATCCGAATGATGTTAATATATTAATTTTATCCGGCACTGTTGTCTATTCAAATATTCAAGGTAAATTAAATTTATATGGATTAAAATTTGTTAATCTATTTTTAGGTAATCGTACTAAATCTAAACTTATTAATAACTTAGCCTTTAAGACGCCTAATAGAAAACATAAAGAATTAAATAAAGATAACAACTGGATTAGCGAAAGTGAAGAAAATAAAAAGATTTACGAAGAAGATCCTTATACTGGATATTCAGTATCTCACAGAGTCTTTTTAGAAACAGTGAAATCGGCTGAATTATCCAAAAAATCAAGCTATATCAAAAAACAAAACCTCAATATGCCCATATTACTGCTTTCTGGTAAAGAAGATCACTTTGGAGGTTTTGGAACAGGTATTAAAAAGCTTGCTACGCTGTATAAAAGAAATGGTGTTAAACATGTCACTGTACAATTATATAAAAATAAAAGACATGAAGTATTATTTGAAACGAACCAATTTGTAGTATATGAACACATCTTTAATTGGTTGATGACGCAAATTAAACAATTAGAAAAAGAGGAACAATAATATGTCGAAAAAACCGTTAATCGCAATAGTAGGTCCAACAGCAGTTGGTAAAACTGAACTTAGTATACGATTAGCTCAAGCTTTAAATGGTGAAGTTATCAACGGTGATGCATTTCAAATTTATAAAGGATTAGATATAGGTACAGCAAAAGTAACAGAAGAAGAAAAAGAAGGCATAAAACATCATTTAGTAGATGCATACAATCCAGATGAGCCTTATTCTGTGTATAAGTTTAAAGAAGATGTTTCCAATATAATCGATGATATTCATAATAGAGGAAAACTTCCTATATTAGTAGGTGGGTCTGGTTTATATGTTCAGTCAGTACTGTATGATTATCATTTAGAAAAAGAAAAAATAACAAGTGAAGAATTGGAAAAAATTAATAATAAATTTGATGAATTATCGAATTATACAAACATTGAATTGCACAATTATTTAAAAGAATTTGATACAGAAACTGCGTCATCAGTGCATCCAAACAATCGTCAAAGAGTAGAAAGAGCCATAGAGTACTACTTGAAGACTAAAAAAACATTAAGTGAAAGAAAGAAAAGCCAGACATTTTCTGGAAAATATGGTACATTATTAATTGGGATAGACATGTCGCGCGAAACTTTATATGAAAGAATTAATATGCGTGTTGACATGATGTTGGAGCGAGGATTATTAAGAGAAGTGTCTAATCTCGTTGATATGGGGTATGAACATTCACAAAGTATGCAAGCAATTGGATACAAAGAGCTAATACCCGTTGTAAAAGGAGAAAAAGACATAGATATTGCAATAGAACAAATCAAGCAGAATTCAAGAAGATACGCCAAACGTCAATTGACATGGTTTAAAAATAAAATGAATGTAACTTGGTTTCAACGGGATGAACAGTCTTTATCAGAAATCGCAGACAACGTAATCCAATTATCCAAGTGAAGGGGAAAGTCATATGGCAGAGAAAGAAAATATTCAAGAAGTATTATTGGAGAAGTTCAAATCTGAAGGTACTGAATTAACAGTCTTCTTATTAAACGGTTTCCAAATGAAAGGCAAAATTGTAGGCTTTGACGAGAATGTTGTATTACTAGATATTCTAGGCACTGAAAATCTTATCTACAAACATGCTATTTCTACTTTTGTCGTAGCACAAGAAGAAAATAAAGAAAATGCGTAATTTTTGTGCTCGTGGCTAAAAAAGCTAAGACAATTTATTTGTCTTAGCTTTTTTATTTTAATAAATAAAGTCCTGTTATGTTGCAAGACGATGCTCACGTGCAACATAACAGTCTCTTCATTGACACGTTTGGCAAGAAAAGGCAATAAGGATAATGCTATAGCCAAGTTTTGAACTACAAAATCCACGTGCAACATAGACATTCAGTCCACTACTGCCAATACATAGAAAGAGTCCGAAACAAAGATTAATGTCTCGAACTCTTTCTTTTTATAATACTTCTTCTATAGCATTTCTTAACTGTTCTGGACTTTTTTGTGGTGAGAAGCGATTAACAACTTCTCCATCTTTATTCACTAAAAACTTAGTGAAGTTCCATTTTATGGAGCCGTTTAAAATGCCTTTTTTAGCACTTGTTAAATAGTCATAAAGTGGATGTTGATCAGAACCTTTTACTTTGATCTTTTCGTGCATTGGGAATGTAACACCATAATTTAATTTACAATTTTGATAAGCTTCATATGAATCACCTGGTTCTTGATTACCAAATTGGTTACAAGGGAAACCAAGTACTACAAAGTCTTTATCTTTATAATCTTGATAAAGTTGTTCCAGTCCTTCAAACTGTGGAGTGAAACCACATTCACTTGCTGTATTGACAATTAATAGTGCTTTACCTTTATATTCAGATAACGAATAAGTATCTCCATTTGTTTTAGCAACCTCGAAGTCATATATAGACATTCTAATCACTCCTTTTCTTAACTCTATTATAGTAAAGATTTATTCAAAGTCATATTAATATGCATATCTAATTATATGTTAAAATGAAGTAAAGAGAGCGTGATAAAAATGAAAAATGATTTAATAACAACAGATCATGAAACGGAGAAAGTAATATTATTAGCTTTCCATGATAAACAGGTAGATGAAGATACGTTTCAATCAACAGTTGAAGAACTAAAATCTTTAGCTAAAACAAGTCAATTAGAAGTGATTGAAGTATTTACTCAAAAAAGAGATAGACCAGATCAACAATATTACTTTGGTAAAGGTAAAATAGAAGAAGTGATTGAATATATCGATTTAAACGATGTAAAAGTAAATGCTATTATTGCTAACGATGAGTTAACAACTGCACAGTCGAAACAATTAGATGAGTTGTTTGATACTAAAATTATAGATAGAACACAATTAATTTTAGAAATATTTGCGCAACGTGCTTCTAGTAGAGAAGGGCAGTTACAAGTCGAACTTGCACAATTAGATTATTTACTGCCTAGACTGTCTGGCCATGGTAAAAGTCTATCACGTTTAGGTGGCGGAATTGGTACAAGAGGTCCTGGTGAAACTAAACTGGAAACTGATAGAAGACACATTAGAACGCGCATGAACGAAATTAAACATCAACTAGAAACGATTGTATCTCACCGTTCAAGATATAGGGAAAGAAGACAACATAACCAAGCTTATCAAGTTGCGTTAATAGGTTATACTAACGCTGGTAAATCTTCATGGTTTAATCAGTTATCACAAGATGAAACATTTGAACAAGATTTATTATTCGCAACGTTAGACCCTAAATCAAGAGCTGTTTCAATAAACGAAGGATTTAATATTATATTATCTGATACGGTTGGGTTTATTCAAAAATTGCCCACGACACTTATAGCAGCATTTAAATCAACATTAGAAGAAGCAAAATATGCACAACTATTAATACATGTTGTAGATGCTAGTCATCCACATTATATGGAACAGTATGAAACTGTTATGAAACTTGTGAAACAATTAGATATGAATCACATTCCAATGTTAGTTGTGTTCAATAAAAAAGATAAAGTAGATAGCATCAATCAACCTGTCTCCGAGAATTCTATATTTGTGTCAGCAAGAGATAAACAAGATCAAGTTGTATTCAAAGACAAGCTAGTAGAGATGATTAAAAATACAATGGAATATTATGAGATGGAATTAGATGCGTCTAATGCTGACCAATTGTATTGGCAAAAAACACATACACTAGTAGAAACGTTAGAGTTTGATGAAACAAATGAAATGTATAAAATAACAGGATATAAACAAAAATAAGAGGTAAAGAAATGGAAGAAAAATTACAATCATTAGTAAAAGAAGTAGAAACAACATTAAGACCATATTTTGATGAAATTGAGCATAATGCATTAATTGCTCAAGAACGCGTATTGGATGCTTTCCATAAAGTGAAAATATCAGAAGCAGATTTAGTCGGTACTACAGGATATGGTTATGATGATATGGGACGAGATCATTTAGAAGAAGTATATACAGAAGTCTTTCGAGCAGAAGATAGTTTAGTAAGACCACAAATTATTTCAGGAACACATGCGATAACAATAGCATTAAATAGTCAATTAAAACACGGTGAAGAATTACTGTATATAACAGGTACACCTTATGACACTTTATTAGAAGTAATCGGCGTTAATGGAAATGGTATCGGGAGTTTTATTGAACAAGGTATTCAATACAATGAAGTTCCTTTAAAGGATAATAATATTGATATTGAAGCTGTATTAAACAAAATAAATGATAAAACAAAAGTAATAGCAATACAACGATCTAAAGGCTATAGTTCTAGACCTTCATTAACAATAAAGCAAATAGAATATACTATTACGAGAATAAAAGAAGTTTATCCAGAAATTATTATTTTCGTAGATAACTGTTATGGTGAATTCGTAGAGGATAAAGAGCCTATAGAAGTAGGCGCAGATTTAATTGCTGGTTCTTTAATCAAAAACCCAGGCGGTGGATTATCTAAAATAGGTGGATATATTTCAGGTAAGCAAGATTTAATAGAGCGTTGTGCATATAGATTAACAGCTCCTGGTATCGGTAAAGAAGCGGGGGCTTCATTAGGTAGTTTACCTGAAATGTACCAAGGGTTCTTTTTAGCGCCACACGTAGTTAGTCAAAGCTTAAAAGGCGCATTGTTTACGTCCTTACTATTGGAGAAATTAAATATGAAGACAACACCACATTACACAGATGAAAGAACTGATTTAATACAATCTGTAACATTTGATACAGCTGAACAAATGATTGCATTTTGTCAGTCTATACAACATGCATCCCCAATCAATGCACATTTCAGCCCGATGCCTAGCTATATGCCGGGCTATGAAGATGATGTCATTATGGCAGCAGGAACTTTTGTACAAGGTTCTTCAATTGAATTAACAGCTGATGGCCCGATTAGAGCACCATATGAAGCTTATATTCAAGGCGGATTAACATATGAACACGTTAAAATCGCGATAATTAGAGCAGTGGAAACATTAATGAAAAAAGAATTAGTTATGTTATAATTATGTGTGAGGTTTCCTCACACATAATTGTTTTCTGAAAATTTATGTGCTAAATTTATTTTAAGTTCTTAGTAGAAGGAGGCGGTCGTGCTGTCAAGAGATTTAATTAGAAGAAACATGGCCGTGTTTCCAATAGGTGTAGTCATCAAATTAACAGAACTTACAGCAAGACAAATCAGATATTATGAAAGTAATGAGCTGGTTACACCGACAAGAACTGACGGTAATCAGAGGTTGTTTTCATTAAATGACTTAGAGAGATTACTTGAAATTAAAAATCTCATCGAAAAGGGATTCAATATGAAAGGGATTAAACAAATTCTACTAGAAGAAAAAAATGACCTTTCAGATGAAGAACTACGTATGAGAGAGCGGGTAATTAGAGGTACCTCGAAGACAGAAGGTCCACTCAACCGTGGAGATTTATCAAGATTTTTTAAATAAAATACTGGAGGATCAACACATGGCTAAGCAAACATTTACGAAAGAGGATATTTTTCGCTTTGCAGACGAAGAAAACGTACGTTATTTAAGGTTACAATTTACAGACATTTTAGGAACAATTAAAAATGTAGAGGTACCAATTGCACAATTAGAAAAAGTTTTAAACAATGAAATGATGTTTGACGGTTCTTCAATTGAAGGATTCGTGCGAATTGAAGAATCGGATATGTATCTATGTCCTGACCTGAACACTTGGGTGATTTTCCCATGGACTGCAGGTAAAGGTAAAGTAGCACGATTAATCTGTGACATTTATAGTCCAGACGGTACTCCATTCCCAGGTGACCCACGTACTAACTTGAAACGTGTCTTAAAAGAAATGCAAGAATTAGGATTTACAGATTTCAACTTAGGACCAGAACCAGAATTCTTCTTATTTAAACTAGACGAAAAAGGTGAACCAACATTAGAATTAAATGATAATGGTGGATACTTCGACTTAGCACCAACAGACTTAGGTGAGAACTGTCGTCGTGATATCGTACTAGAATTAGAGGATATGGGCTTTGATATCGAAGCAAGTCACCATGAAGTGGCACCAGGCCAACATGAAATAGACTTTAAATATGCTGACGCAATTACAGCATGTGATAACATTCAAACATTCAAACTCGTTGTTAAAACTATCGCACGTAAACATAATTTACACGCAACATTTATGCCAAAACCATTATTCGGTGTAAACGGAAGCGGAATGCACTTTAACGTATCATTATTCAATGGTAAAGAAAATGCGTTCTTCGATCCAGATGGCGACATGCAACTTACAGATAATGCATTCCACTTTATTGCAGGTATCTTGAAAAATGCAAGAGGATTCACAGCAGTATGTAATCCATTAGTTAACTCATATAAGCGACTAGTACCAGGTTACGAAGCACCATGTTATATCGCATGGAGTGGACAGAACCGTTCACCACTAGTTAGAATACCAGTATCAAGAGGCGTGTCAACACGTGTCGAAATCCGTTCAGTAGACCCAGCAGCTAACCCATACTTAGCATTAGCTACAATCTTAGAAGCAGGACTAGACGGTATTAAACACAAACTAACACCACCAGAATCAGTAGACCAAAACATCTATGAAATGAATAGAGAAGAAAGAGAAGCGGTGGGCGTACAAGACTTACCATCAACACTTTATACAGCAGTTAAAGCAATGAAAGAAAACGATGTAGTAAAATCAGCATTAGGTAATCACATTTACAGACAATTTATCCAATCTAAATCATTAGAATGGGATTACTACAGAACCCAAGTATCAGAATGGGAAAGAGAACAATATATTAAGCAATATTAATATTAAGAGAAGAGCTAGGGATGTAAATCCTTAGCTCTTTTTGGATGGATTAATCAAAAATGCAAGAGTTGATATAGTATAAAAAAGTCCAACTTTTAGGGTTCACTACATTATTGGATTAACTATCTCATTAATCCAAGTAGAGTACTTCTTATTGGATTTACTAAGACAATAATCCAAGTAGAGCCTTTTTATTGGATTAACTATCTCATTAATCCAAGTAGAGCACCTTTTGTTGGATTTACTAAGACATTAATCCAAGTAGAGTACTTCTTATTGGATTTACTAAGACAATAATCCAAGTAGAGCACCTTTTGTTGGATTTACTACTTCATTAATCCAAGTAGATGCAGTTTTATTGGATTTACTACTTCATTAATACCAAGTAGAGTACTTCTTATTGGATTTACTAAGACAATAACCCAAGTAGAGTACTTCTTATTGGATTTACTACTTCATTAATACCAAGTAAACACACTCTTAAAAGTACTTTCGTATATCTTCACAAGAAAAATCTAAAGTGAAATATCGTTTAGGAGTTGATATAATAGCTATAAACATAAGAAAAAAATGGTAGAATTAAGAAATAACAAACTGAGTCTAGGATACTTATATCCCAGACTCAGTTTTATCTATTTTGTAATATCTTTTTTTACCTTACTAATATGAATATCTCGTGTAATAGCGATTAATGGTCTTATAAGCATTTGAATACTACCAATTACAAATAAAACAGTGCCAGCAAATGTTGTAGACTCTTTAAAAAATAAAAAACTACCAACGATAAAGAACATTGCTAATATTATATCGTTAATTTGATAAAGTAATTTGTAGAAAGTATCAATCTTAATATCGAAGCCTAAAACGGTGAATTCTAGTTCTTTTTTATCTTCAAATCTCATTTTTACCACCTCAAATTAATGATATCAATCTACAATAAATATTCAAGTTAGTGAATATAAACTAAGTATTGTTATATATGTTATATTTTTTAACAGAAATTTTACTTATGCTTTTTAATTGGTATAATTTAATAAGTTTTAGAGGAGGTCAAGATATGATTAGATATGCTACTGAAAATGATTTAGTTTATATTTTAGATATTTATAATGATGCTATTGTAAATACTACAACTGTTTATACATATGATGAAACGGATTTGGATGAACGTAAAGTTTGGTTCGAGAATAAAAGAAACGCTAGTTTGCCGGTAATTGTTTTTGAAAGGGATAATCGTGTTGTTGGTTTTGCTACTTATGGTCCTTTTCGTAATTGGCCTGCATATCAATATACTGTTGAACATTCTATTTATGTTGACCCACGTTATAAGAGGTTAGGTATTGCATCAGCTTTATTAGATAAAGTTATTTCGCATGCTACTGAAGCAGGATATAAAACGATGGTAGCTGGCATCGATGATAGTAATGAAGGTAGTGTAGCGTTACATAAGAAGAAAGGGTTCAATCATGTTGGTACGTTAAGTAATGTTGGGTTTAAATTTGATAAATGGTTAACATTAGTGTTTTATCAACTGATGTTAAAATAACTCGAATGTTAATTATAATGAATTATATATAAGTGTTAGAAATGGTATAATAGATATAACTATTTTAAAGAGTCTGTGACATAATTAATTGTCTCAGACTCTCTCTCATTTTTGTATTTTGAAGTTACATTTAAAGGGGAACTTATGGATATTTCATTATTAATTCTAGTAGTAATTGCTATTTTGTTAGGTGCTTTAGTAAGAAATATATTTGGTTTTGGTGAAGCGCTAGTGACGATGCCATTACTTTCATTATTGAATATTGATTTTAAGTTATCTGTATCTATAGTCGCAATAATTGGCATTCTTGTTGCTTTTCCTGTGTTTATTAAAAGTCGAAAAGACATTGATTGGTCGATTATTAAAAGGTTGCTAATTGGTTCTATTATAGGTGCACCGATTGGAATTTTTATTGTTAAATGGACTGATGAAGCTGTCATAGTAAAGTGCTTAGGTATCTTTATATTAGTATATGGTCTAGTTAATCTCATTAATCAATTTGTAAAGGTTTATCAAATGAATAAAAAAATACCAAATCAATTTGATTATATTGCTGGTACTATAGCGGGTCTTTTAGGTAGCGCTTATAATAGTCATGGTGTGCCAATCGTTATTTATGGTACTTTGAAAAAGTGGGATATATTTGATCTTAAAAAGATTTCTCAAGTACACTTTTTTATAACTGGATGCTTTATTGTTACGAGTCATGGTGTTTCTGGATTTTGGTCACCATCATTATGGTATTTGCTCATTATTGTTATTCCTCTACTCGTACTAACGTTGCTATTCGGTAATATGATTAGCAAAAGAATAGATCCAAAATCTTTTATTAAATACGTTTATATATTATTAATCGTATTTGGTATATTAATGATCTTTAAGTAAGATAACTATAATTGATTTTGTAAATGATGATGAGAAGTTTCTTTTAAAGCTTTAATGGCATTTTTTAAACTAAATAACATTGTCTCGAATTGATGTTGTGATGACTTTGTATTGTGATAAATATGGAATAATTCAACAAAATATAATTCATAATCGCATCGTTTGTTGTTTATTAAATTCTTGTTATGTTTTAATAAATGATCTACTCTGTTCATTTCATTATATATGAAAGATTCATTTATAAAGGTAGCCGCTTCATTAGTTGATTCAAAATGGTCTAAAAACGTGATATAAGATTCAAAACGATTAACGATTAAATGTAAGTATTTATCCATTTCAGAACACTCCTTAGAATAGTTAATACTTACATTATACGAACGTATGTTCTTGTTTGTAAAGTGAAATATCGATTTTATAGAAAAATATGCTAGAACTTTAAAAAAAGTCCTAGCATAAAATGATATATTATTAAACTCGTGTTAATTTATTTATCAGTCTGTACATATATAATATGTTCTTTAGCTACATTAATAACATAATCTGGTGTTTCGAGTAAAATATGTTGAAACCCATCTTTAAGTAATTCTTCAACTTTAAATAAATTATTATGAACAGTCATAATATATACATTTTTATTGGCTTTTAAACCTTTTTTTATTGCCGTGCTAAATTCCATCAAAGTTCACTCCTTTTCTAATTAACGATTATTGTATCATAAATTAAATATTGCTAATATACTATGATTGAGTTGGTACCAAAAGGGTAAAGTAATATATGAAAGATATTTATAGGAGGTAATTTTCATGGATGATCAAGTATACCAAAAAATATGGACGAAACTTAAAGATGAAATTGACTTAAATATTGTCGAACTTAAACAAACAGAAGTGGAAAAAGAGTCTCCAGGTTTAGAAAAAGCTAGAAAAATGATGGCACATTTAGAAGATGAATTTATAAAAAAATAATATTTATTTAATAACAATCAAAATAAATCAAAAACATTTAAAAACATCAAAATTTGATATTTCATTCTACTAAAAAAATAACTATTTGTATTTAAAAGTGATAATTTACATGATTTGCCTCTAGTATAGGGCTTAGATATTTTGTAGTATTTATATATTAAGTTTTTTTGGAGGCAATTATGTTTTTCGATAAAAAAATATTAGTATTTGAAGATTTAGAGAACAAATACAATGAAGAAGAAGCTCAAAATATATTTTTAAAACATTCAATTGATTATGATTTTATCACAGTTAGTAGTCAGTCTATTATGTTAGGCGGATTGAAATATCAATCTAATGATAGTAGATCTCAATTTATTCGTGAATTTAATCAATATTTAGGTAACTAAATTTAATATTCATTACCAATAGAGAAGATAACACTCTTGGTGATTTTGTAAAGAATAGCCTTATAAGGGTTATTCTTTTTTATTTAATCTAACAAAATTGTCACATGATAAGAGATTTTGTTAGGTATAAATTGGGTATTGATAAATAGAATACTTTATAATAATAAGTGTAGTTAAAGGAGGGGTACAATGTTAGTTAATAAATGGATTTATATTGCTTTAGCAATCTTATTAGGAAACTTTGGCGTTCATAAATTTTACGCACAAAAACCAGTTGTAGGATTATTACACTTAGCATTCTGTTGGACGGGAATTCCTCATATCATCGCGTTTATAAGCGCAGTTCTCGCATTATTGAGACCGTCTGATGAACATGGTAATATATACGCATAATAAAATAGAATAGGGCTTAATAGTCCTGTAAAATAAAAACAGCAAAATTCTTATATAAGAATTTTGCTGTTTTTATTTATATGTTGTTTATTCTTCCATATCCAAATAAAGCAATTTAACACGTTCTTTTAATACTTTGACTTCAATGGGTGTATTATATTGAATTTCTCCATCGATATCTAACCTAGCATCTGGATCTGTTTTGAGATACGCGTCTTTACACGATATGTGTGTAATACTGTCGCTAATTTCATTCCAATTCATACTATCTTTTACTTTGAAGAAATCATTTATAATACTAAAATTATGATTTTCAAAAACGAATATGTTCATATTGCCATCGTTTGGAGATAAGTCTTCTAATGGAATTCTATTGCCGCCTACGTGTTGGCCGTTAGCAATTAATATCATAGATGTTTCACCGCTATATTCTTTTTCATCAGCTATTAGATGATAATCATATATTTGCGGATTAGAAACAGTTTTTAATGTTGAAAATACATAGCTAAATTTACCTAATAGTTCTTTTTGGTTAGATTGTACATTTTCAGCATTTTGAACCATAAGTCCAATACCTGTAAAGTTTAGAGCATACACGCCGTTTACACTTAGAACATCAAAGGATTTAATTTGACTGTTCAATAAGTCTTCAGAAGCTTGCATAGGTTTTTGTGATAAGTTTAATGTCTTAGTGAAATCATTAAATGTACCGCCTGGAAGTACACCTATAGGTAGTTGAATGTTATTTTCAACTACACCATTTACAAGTTCATTTAAAGTACCATCTCCGCCTAAAATAAATAACACATCATAAGGTGTAGCATAATTATTGTTACTTATTTCTTTGCAAAATGATTTAATATCTCCTTCTTCTTTACTTAATTTAATTGTTAAATCATCACAGAATTTTGTTAAGTTTTCTGTTATTTGACCAAGCTCTTGGTGTACATCGCCTTGGCCAGAAGCTTTATGATAAAACAATATTCCCTTATGAAAATGTTGTGTCATATGAGTAATGCCTCCTGAAATATTTTTTATTACCATACCATGTATGAGATAAGATATACAGTTTCAAGTTTTATACTTTTATATGTTAAAATGATAAAAAGAAATAAAAAGGGGAGAATATAAATGGCCTCACAAAATGATTATATCAATTATTCTATGGATAAAAGAGAAAAACCATTATTAGGTGTTGTTGTTCATAATGATGCGAGTGAATTAAATGCTAATGAATGGCGAGAAGTATTAAAAAACGCCCCGGAAGATAGATATATTCAAGGTATTGCTCATTATTACATTGATCGTAATTACCAATGGCAAGCAATTGATACAGAAAATATTGCTTGGCATACAGCAAACGAAGTAGGTAACGAACAATATATAGGTTACGAGGTACTGGAATCACTTTCGAGTTCAGATGAAGAATTTTTATTAAATGAGCAAGAAACATTCAGAGTCATAGCAGCAGATATGACTGATTATAATTTAATGCCCAATAGAGATACAGTGAGATTACATTTAGAATTTAGTGAAACTGAGTGCCCTCATCGTTCATTAGAAATGCATACTAACTGGCGTACAACAGTAGATGGCATACCTGATGATTGGATTATTAATGAAATGAAAGACTATTTTATAGAACAAATTAAGCAGTACATGTTGAATTAAATTATATATTTTACTAAAAAAGCGTTAAGTCATTTAGATGACTTAACGCTTTTTTAAAATTCTTATTGTGCATATTGTTGTTGAATTTCTACTAATGCATTATAGAATAATTCAGGTTGCTCAGGTCCATTATAAGTACCTTTTTCTAAAGCATTTAATGAAGCTTTTTCAGGATTAGTTAGACCGCCGTTATATTCTTGTCTCCATTCAGCATTGATAGAATTAAGGTATGGGTTTACACCAGACTCATTATATATTTGCTGAGCTTGTTCTGCACCTAAAGCTGATACAGTTTCGTTATTATTTAAGTTGTTGTTATTCATAGAATTACTTTCATCAGCTTGCTGTTGATTATCGTTCGATTGTGCTGAACTATTTTCGTTTGTAGCGTTCTGATTTGCTTCACTGTTAGAAGCTGAGTTATCACTATTATTTGATTCAGTAGAAGTTGAACTATCTCCAGATGTGTTTGAACCTGAGTTTTCAGCGCTATTAGATGATGAATTAGAATCTTCTGTATTAGAGTCATCTGAATTAGAATCAGAAGATGTAGAAGAGCTATCATCAGAGGAATCTTTATCGCTACTGTTAGCTTTATTATCAGAACTCTTATCTTCAGAGCCACTTGCTGAATCTTTACTAGAGTCTTTCTCAGAATCTTTTTTGTCACTTGATTTAGAGCTATCATCAGATTTTGAACTTGAAGACTCTTTTTCAGATGATGAATCTTCTTTACTATCGCTGCCATTACCGCATGCAGCTAAAAATAGAAAAGAAGATAAAAGTAATATTAAAAATTTCTTCATAAAATACACTCCTTTATTTTGATAATGAGATTGACACTTATGTATCAATATTCTTTAAATACCACAATGATTTTGAATAAAACCCAATTAATTTTAAATTGTTTTAAATTTTTTAACATCGTTATTAATATGAGTTAAACAATATTTACAAATAATCAATACAACGAAATATCGACCTATTTAATTTTAAAAATTTTTGATTTTTCTAACAAATCGGTATAATACAAATATGAGGAAGTTATTAAGGAGGAAGATTTATGAGTAGTAAAACAATTGGGTTCGTAGGTACAGGCGTCATGGGAAAATCAATGGCTGGCCATTTAATTGATAAAGGTTATGAAGTGAATGTATATAACAGAACTAAGTCTAAAGCAGATGATTTAGTTGAAAAAGGCGCAACTTGGTGTGACTCGATAGCTACGCTTTCTGAAAAAAGTGACATTATAATATCTATAGTAGGATATCCAAAAGATGTTGAGTCAATTTATTTAAGTCAAGATGGTATTTTAAATCATGCCAAAGCAAATAGTATTGTGATTGATATGACGACATCAAGTCCTGCTTTAGCTCACGACATTTATGAAAAAGCAAAAGAACGAAATATTAAAAGTTTAGATGCGCCAGTTTCTGGTGGAGATGTTGGCGCAAAAAATGCTGCGTTGACGATTATGGTAGGTGGAGATCAAGAAGCCTATAATCAAGTGGAAGATATATTTAATTTGCTAGGTAAAAATGTAGTATATCAAGGTAAAAGCGGAAATGGTCAACATACGAAATTATCAAATCAAATAGCTATTGCTGCAGGTATGTTAGGAGTAGCAGAAGCAATTATTTATGCTGAAGAAGCAGGATTAGATATTGATAAAGTATTTAATTCCATTGAACATGGAGCAGCAGGAAGTTGGTCTTTATCTAATCTTGGGCCTAGAATGGTAAAAGAAGATTATGCACCAGGCTTTTACGTAAAGCACTTTATTAAAGATATGAAATTAGCAATTGAAGAAAGTGAGAAGATGGGATTATATATGCCAGGTTTGCTAAAAGCAAAAGAAGTTTATGATGCTTTAAGCGAAGCAGGATACGATGATAACGGAACACAGGCAGTAATACAACTATTGAAAAATCATATTAAAAAGAGGTAATTGAAATGGAACTAAATGAATACCAAAAATTATCAAAAAGAACAATGTCAAATATTCATAAGGACCCGACTCAAAGTTTAATTAATGGTGCATTAGGATTAACAGGTGAAGCGGGCGAAGTAGCAGATGTAATCAAAAAACATGTATTCCATGGTCATGAATTAGATAAGACAGCGCTGAAAAAAGAATTAGGCGATGTTATGTGGTACATATCGTGTTGTGCTACAGCACTCAATATTGAAATGGATGAAATAGGGCAGAGTAATATTGAAAAATTACAAAAAAGATATCCAAATGGATTTAGTGAAGAAAATTCACGAAATCGTAAAGAATAGTATCATTCATAAGTAAAACCCTTTAACAATGCTAGTTAAAGGGTTGTTTTTGTATTTATTTATATCGAAAAAGGGCAGAAAAAAGGCAAGGTGCGAGAAAGTCGATATTTTGAGTATAAAAAAGAACCATTATTTTGGCCCTTTTTCTTTATCATTTTTCTTTATCATTTTTCTTTGCGTTAGTATTAAAAAAATTATCTAGTTCTTTTTCTTTGTTTAACCAAGCCAATATTTTCAAAATTTTATTCCAAAATATTAATTGATAAACTTCCCAATTGTGTGCTAGTAAATAATAAGCGTACTTTCTTATTTTCTTAATATTATCTTGATTAAGAATTACCATATCTTTTAAAAAAACATTAAATCTGAAGAAGTGCTTGAAGAATTGAGAAAGCAAAAATATACTTATTTAAAGCAAAAAAAAAGAAGCTCTTTACTTAATTGTACGGACTTCTTTTTGATAATAGAAAGTGAGAGTTAGGAATGATAAACACCTAGACAATCATTTAAACCGAATTATAACCAAAGCAATAGTATTTCATCAAAAATATGGTTTTATATATTTTGTAATTATATTATATCATATATAAAAGTTAGTGAATGTTCGGTATAAGGGTAATAACATTTTAATAAATCATAAAAAATATCCTATGATACGCCCTACGTTAAATCATAGACATGATTAATTCGCTAAAAAAACCTCCGACTGCATCATAAGTCGGATGAACGTGTATATAAATTAAAAATATAAACGAAAAGAATCGTCTATATGACAACTAAATCTATTATACCACCTAGTGTAGGTTAGTGAGTAGGTTTGTCTACTTATAAAAGTTACTAAATCAAAAAATTGAATTATAAAGTCTATTATCTAAACCATTGAAGAGAAGTATTATTGTAAAACATATTATTAAATGTTAATATGTTATCGTATTAGATATAAATAATATGAGGTGGAATAAATGAATGACATAGAATTAAAAGCACATTTTATACATGGGCTTTCTAATAAAGTACGTTTAACTATATTAGAGTTACTTAAATCGAAAGAAATGACGGTTAATGAAATCGTTAAACAATCACAAATCAGTCAATCTAGTATTTCTCAACATTTGTCTTGTCTAAAAGGGTGTGGCTTAGTTAATTCTAGACAAGAAGGTAAATATGTTTATTATCAAATAAAGAACAACCAAATTTTAGAATTACTTAAACTTATTGATTTTGTAGTTGAAGATACTGAAGATGATATTGAAAGTTGCCAAAATCATACTATATAACGAAAGAAGATGACTTAAATGAGTAATAATTGCTGTAATAATAAAGTTGAACCCAATATTTGTTGCACAAGTGACACAGTTAATGATAACAAGTGTTGTGGTAATGAACCTAAAGTAGCAAATCAAAATGACGAATGCTATACAAATAACAGTGAAGGCATCGATTCAACTCATAACATTTCATGCAATGCTAATAACAATAGTTCTGAGGAAGAAGATGAAGTTGCCACCTCATTTTCAAATTATAATTTTAAAGTAACTGGTATGGATTGTAGTTCATGTGCTATAACTATTGAAAAAGCATTAAGCACTTTAGACGATGTGACTAATCCTAAAGTTAATTTTTCTACAAGTAAATTAAGCGTTGACCTAAAATCTCAAACTAGTATTAATCAAGTAACACAAACACTAAAAAAATTGGGTTATGATATCGAAGAAAATGATAGTAATCAAAACTATACAACATTTTTAATAGAAGGTATGGATTGTGGTAGTTGCGCTAAAAGTATTGAAAAACATTTGAACAATTTATCATATGTTAATGACGTGCAAGTCAGTTTTTCAACTGGAAAAATGCAGATTGATTTTGAAGGCTCGCAAACTAAAAATATTGAAAAAGAAGTTTCTAAAATCGGTTATTCTGCTACATTACAATCCAGTAATAAATATAATAATACAAAGTGGCATTTGTTTAGTAAACCTATTATTTCAACACTATTTCTTATCTTTGGTATTGTTTCATCTATAATGTCACTGCCTATTGTGGTAACTAATTTGATGTATATCATAGCTATTATAGTCAGTGGTATAAAACCCCTAAAAAGTGCCTATTATGCTATTAAATCTAAGAGTTTGGATATGAATGTTTTAATGTCAGTAGCTGTCATTGGTGCTATATTAATTGGTGAGTTGTTTGAAGGCGCAATAGTAGTTTTACTGTTTACTATCGGAACTTTATTACAAACTATTTCTATAGATAAGACAAGAAATTCTATACAATCATTAATGAATATTACACCAGCAAAAGCAAATGTTATTACAGAAGTGGGTATAATTTCAAAAAGTTTAAAGGACATTCGTGTTGGAGAAGTTTTACTTGTAAAACCAGGCGACCGAATACCATTAGATGGCACGATTATAGAGGGATATTCAAGTTTAAATCAAGCACCTATAACTGGTGAATCTATTCCTGTAGACAAAACAGTAAATGAAGAAACTTATGCGGGATCTATCAATGAAAATGGTACTTTAAAAATACGTGTTTCAAAATTAGTAGAAGATACAACACTATCTAAAATCATTCATATGGTTGAAGAAGCGCAAGAAAATAAAGCGCCCACCCAAGCTTTTATTGATCGATTTTCTGAAATTTATACACCAATTGTATTCATTTTAGCATTATTAGTGATGGTGATACCTCCTATTTTTTCTTTAGGAACTTGGGGAGAATGGTTTTATAAAGGCCTTGAATTACTTGTTATAGCATGTCCATGTGCACTAGTCATTTCAACGCCTGTAGCTATTGTTACTGCGATTGGAAGTGCAGCCAAAAATGGAGTCCTTATCAAAGGAGGAAACCATTTGGAAACTTTAGGTACGTTAACAGCTTTAGCTTTTGATAAAACAGGTACTTTGACTGAAGGACGTCCAAAAGTTTCAGCAATTAAAACATTTGAGAGCAATGAAGAAACATTGTTAAATATTGTTATGAGCTTAGAATCATACTCAACACACCCTATTAGTAATGCAATTATCGCTTATGTATCTCAATTTAATTCCATAACATACGATGTTACTGATTTTGAAAATATAGTTAGTCAAGGAATTAAAGGCAAGATTAAAGAAAAGTATTTCTATGCTGGAAATTTAAAATTAATTGAATCAATCAATAAAAATATTGTAAGTTATAAAGATGAGATAAAATCATATGAGCAAGAAGGCTATTCTGTTATCATTATCGCGTCTTCAAACATGATTCATGGTTTGATTACTGTAGCAGATCCATTACGTTCAAATATCAATCAAATATTACGACGCTTAAATGATAGTAATATTAAAAATACTGTAATGCTTACAGGAGATAATAAAGGAACCGCTGATAAAATTGCACAACTTTCAGGTATTAAAGAAGTTTATGCTGAATTAATGCCTGAAGATAAATTAGCTGCAATCAAAGATTTACAAAGCAAAGGTTATCGTGTAGGTATGATTGGCGATGGTATTAATGATGCCCCTGCCTTAGCACAAAGTGAAGTAGGTATTGCGATGGGTGGGATTGGATCAGATACTGCAATGGAAACAGCAGATGTAGTATTAATGTCAGATAATATAAATCAACTAACAAACACTATCTCTATAAGTAAAAAATCTAAGAGTATAATTAAACAAAATATATATTTCTCTATTATTATTAAAATGATTGCCTTTATCTTAGTGTTCCCTGGACTACTAACGCTTTGGTTAGCAGTATTAAGTGATACAGGTGCAGCAATATTAGTTATTTTAAATTCGTTAAGATTGTTAAAGAATAAATAAGGAGAAATTAATAATATAAATTGTACAAATTAAAAAGGTTTTATTTCCTATAATAGATGAAGTTGATAGTAGGTATTTTTAAGCCACAAACTCAATTTTATAGTATAATATACGTATTAAGAGCTTTAGGCTCACTCTAGCCCTTAAACATGTCACTGAGGGCTATTTATTTTATATCTTCTAGCAAGTGCAATTGCTTTACCTAAAATTTCAGATGCTTTGGTAGCAGTTCCGAACACTCATTATTATAATGAGTGTTATTTGTAGTTTTAAAACATTATAAAGTTAAGCTATAAAAAGAAAAGGAAAGGGTATATAATAGTAAGAAGTGTTTAACCTTTAGAGAATGAATAAAAGGGGGAATAAAAAATGAAAGAAATTGCTAATCATATTTTATATAGAGCACGTGAAATAGATAGCCCTATAACTAATTTACAGTTGCAAAAAGTATTGTATTTCACCATTGGTTATATGATTCGAGAAGAAATATTTCTTGACTACGCAAGGACACAATTTAATGATAGTAAAATGGAAGCTTGGTTATACGGCCCAGTAGTTCCAGAGTTATATGAAAAATTTAAGGATTATAAAAGTACTCCTATACAAAATGAAGGAGAAAAATCTCCTGATTTAAATGATGAAAAAATGAATAATATGATAGATAAACTTATAAAAATAAACCCGTTTACATTAGTTGATATGAGCCATACCCATAGTCATTGGGCAAAAAATGAAGGGAAAATCAAAAATGGATTGAAACCTGAATATAATTTTGAAGACTTAGAGGAAACTTTCCATGCTTGATAATGAGGAAAGAATTTTACTAAGTGATATCAAAAAAGATTGGTTTTTGAATTACAGCAAAAACAGTTCAGAGATAGCTGAATTATTCAAAAGAGAATACAAAAAATATGTTGATGATCCGGTAGAATATGATAATAAAGAAGAACACACTTTTAACTTCGATTCGTTCATAGAAAATTGTGATGGTATGAAACCACAATTAATACCTTATTCAGCGTTAACAGAAATAATATTTAAAAACGATATGTCTGAAGAATCATTAAATGATAAACAGATTAATGAAACTAATTTTGCGAATATAATTGAAAAAAGATTTGAATTATATCTTATTAAAAAGTACAGGAAAAATAAAATTAGAAAAAAAGATGAAATAACACCTTTTACAATGGAAGAGGATGAAATAAACGAGGATCAAATTAGGGTTAATAAAGAAAAGATAATAATTTGTTATAAAATAATAGAACATTTAAAATTAGCAATTTCGCAAAAAGAGGGTCTTTATGAAAAGCAAAAATTCGAAATTACTAAATTAGAAAAAAGGCTAAGTGAAGTCAGTGGAGAAATAGATAAATCCTCTAAAAAATTAAAAAAAGTAAAGAGAACATATGATAATATTACAACTCAATATATATCGATACTAGGTATATTTGCTGCAATTTTAATGACTGCGTTCGGGGGTATTCAAACTTTTACTGCTATTTTTCAAAATAAGAAATTTTCTCTTGAAGATTCATTATTGATAGCATGCGTTGGATTTATGGGTGTAATATTGTTGTTATTCATGCTAATGAATGGAATTGCTAAGCTAACAGGAAAAACTTTAAATAGTGGCCATAAATCTGAAAAATGGTATTTTAGACATCCTACATTAATAAATAGTTTTATACTTTTAAGTACATTTATTTTAATTATATTAACTTGGAAGTTAATAAAGAATCCTGAGTTGTTCTCTCCTAGTTATTTTTGGTTTATCATTCCTATAGGTTATAGTTTAATAATGTTTGTTATATTTAATGTGAAAAGTAAACAATAAATTTATATGTATTGTTTGTAAAATAAATCTACTTAAAGAACTGTATTATCTTCATAATATTATTTACAGATTCACTGAGTATTTTTCACCATACCTCATTTTAGGGTAGGGTTATTTTTATATCTAAATTAATATGTAAACATGCTATAATATTTCTAAAAAAGGGGTTATAGCATGAAATATTCTTTGGAGGGTGTACAGTTAAATTTTAAAAACGAAGATATAATAAATAAATATTTTATAGACGATACTATTTTGTTAGTAGGGAATAAATTTAAAAGTGAGTATAGAATAAAAAGTACACAAAAAATACTTTTTTTGAAGTATAAATCTGTAACTTTTAATATATTTACTTCTGTACTATATTTGAATAGATTTATTGAGTTCTCAAAATATAAAAAAACCGAGTTTAATAATTATAATAAGTTAATAAATATACAATCCAGTAATTCTTACTTACAAGCTGCATATGACAACTTATATCAAATAATAAACTTTATGAGTTTTGATGAAGACACTAATAAAACCTTCTTTGAAAATAATAATAAACGATATAACACAGAAATGAATTTTAGAATAGAAAATTTAAAAAAAGATTCTTATAATAAAGAGTTAATTAAGATAATCAATAACTTCTACAAGAATCATATGAAAAAACTTAGGTTTTATAATAATTATGTTAAACATAATGGTCACTTAGAGGAATACGAAGATGATACAACTAGTATTTATCAAATCGATTTAGACAAAGAAAATGTGTTGAGTTCTTTAGAACGAGGTCTAATAAATGTTTATAACGGTGTAAATCCAATAAATAGTAAAGCTGCAAAAGGGTATAAAGTTGATCTAAATGAATTGTCAAAGGTTTTACAAGTCGCAATTGATGAATTATTACATATACTAGATATGGTGATGGAAAACTATATTGACGATTCATATAGGGGGTTAATCAGAATATATAATCAGACAATTTAAAAGGGCAAAAAAAGGGCAACCAAATGATAAAAAGGGCAATTGTCTGAAACATATAAAATAAAATAACCTTTTGAAATGCTGATAAATCAATAATTTGATACAGTATGGTTATATTGTAAAAAATAATCATGATTCGTAAAGAATAAATTATTTCTTACCTATTGGATAAAGATTCCAAATCTGTTAAAATGAAAGTAATTGAAAACGCTTTCTTTGGAGGTTGAAAATGGAATCTAACGAACAATATTTAACATTAGAAGAATTGAAAAATATTATGTCTGACTATCCTTTGCAATATATTGTTTGTGGAGAACTTGCTGTAGATTTATTTTTGAATGAGTGTACACATATAAAAGAAATAATTGGTATCACAATAAGTCGAGAAGAAATGGACGAATTAAATGCTTACTTTAGAAAGCGTAATTATCAATTTGTTGTGAAGACACCATTAAATGAACATGAGCATATCTCAGAAAATGAACTGTCAGATTACAGTAAATACTTTATTTATGATCCGGTAACAAATGCGAGGATAATTAAAGTATACATTTACGAAACAAAAGATGAAAAGTGGCAATTTAGTCATGATCATAATATTGAAATTGATGATTACAAAATATACTTTCATAGCTTAGAATATGACGTGAAATATTTAAGGCCAGAAATACAAATGATGTATAAGTTGTATCATGAATTAAGACAAGATGATATTTATAAATATCAAAAGCTAATACAGCATTTAAGTTATTATCAATTTTTTATGCTCAGAAAAGTTATTGGTGCAGATAAGCTCAATCACATTATATTAGCCGAAACATAGTAAATAATAATGATTCTGGGACATAAATCCCTTATTCAAAAAATACTCCTAATCCGTTAATTCTAATTAACAATGGATTAGGAGTATTCATTTATACTCGGACTCTTTTAAGATTTTGAAAGTCGGGGGTATGACTCGAGCCTGTAGTGGACGTCAGCACATTATAAAATAATAGGTGCATTCGTTCTAACGTGCTTGTTAAAAAAGTCTAGCTCGTTAGAACTTTTATATTTCTTTCACTGAATATAAAAAATCAAGCTGAGCCAATTTCATTTGGCTTAGCTTGATTGTTAAATAACTTCAGTTGGTTGTTTCGTAAAGTACTCATCATAAATAGCTTGAACGGCTATATCAGAATAATGTTCATCGATACCAAACATCATGGATATTTCTGAAGAACCTTGGTTAATCATGTTTAAGTTTATTTTGTTTTTGCTCAATGCATTTGTTGCACTTGCAGCTGTTCCGATTGCTCGATTCATACCTTCTCCAACTATCATCAATATTGCTAAATCATAGTCAATTGTCAGTTCATCAACTTGAATTTGATTTCTTATTTTATTAAGTACATTTTGTTCTTTACCGCTTATTTGTGTTGTTCGCATGATGATACTTAAGTTATCTATACCTGAAGGAATATGTTCGATAGAGATATTTTCTTCTTCTAATATGCTTAACACACGTCTTGTGAATCCAACTTCTCTGTTCATTAAGTATTTTTTAATATTGATGATCGTAAATCCTTTGTCACAACTTACGCCTGAGACGATTTGTGACAGACTAGATATGTCACGTTCACTTACGATAAATGTTCCTTTGTCATGAGGTTTGTTAGTATTTTTAATCACAACAGGAATTCTATCTTTATATAATGGTTCTAGAGCTTCATCATGGAAAACTCCGAATCCAGCATATGATAGTTCCCGCATTTCTCGATATGTGATTTCAGGTATGATTTCAGGTTGAGATACAACAGTAGGATTAGCTCTAAATATACCGGACACATCTGTAAAGTTTTCATATAAGCTGGCTTCAATGCCTCTCGCTAAAATTGCTCCAGTAATATCTGAACCGCCTCTAGGGAAAGTTACAATATCTCCATTCTCTGAATAGCCAAAGAAACCTGGGAC
The DNA here is from genome assembly GCF_049310805.1 of Mammaliicoccus sp. JADD-157. Taxonomy (NCBI): domain Bacteria; kingdom Bacillati; phylum Bacillota; class Bacilli; order Caryophanales; family Staphylococcaceae; genus Mammaliicoccus; species Mammaliicoccus sp. JADD-157. The sequence continues at coordinate 1,166,730 of NZ_JBMOVZ010000001.1, forward strand.
GATAAGTGTTTCTTCATATTCACGTAATTTATGAATTTTTTCGTATGAAGATTCTAATATCATAGCGTTACTGGGTTCATCAGTAACGATAATTCCAGCGTCTTTTGGAGATAAATATCGAGTAGGGAAACCTAAATCATTATTGTATTGTGCGATGATTTGAGCGTTAAAGTCTTCACCACAACTTTTTAATGCGTCTAATAATCGTTTAGGTTTATCTTCGTAAGTATCAATTAAGCAATTTAAGTCATTTTTTAATTGTTCTAAAATGATTTCATCCATTTCTAGTTCTACTACGATTTCTTGATAACGTTCAATGATTTGTTGGAATTTATGTGTGTAGTCTAGCTTATTTATAATTTTTTCATACAAACGTATAAGTAAGTCAGTTGTTTTTACATCTTCTTTAAAACGTTTACCGGGTGCTGATACTACGACAATTTTCCTTTCATCGTCACTATTAATAATGTCTAAAACTTTTTTGATTTGTGTGCTATTAGCAACGGAACTTCCGCCGAATTTTGAAACTTTCATTTTATCAGTCCTTTTACTGGGGGTATTGTTATTGTACTACTTTACAAAGCTTGGAATAGTGTTAATATTACTATTAATTCAAATAATTCAAACTTTACAAAAATCTTTAATGAATTTATACTATAATAAAGTTGAGTCTATTTCAAGTAGACATTTGTATTTTTTACAAGAACAATATATTAAGGTGAGTGAGGAAATGAAAGTATTAAATGTAGCAGTATTAGGACTCGGTACGGTAGGTACAGGAGTTGTGAAGATTATTGAAGAAAATAAAGAGCAAATAGAAGACACAATCGGAAAGTCTATACATATTAAACATATACTTGTTAGCTCTATTGGAAAGAAAAGAGCGATTAATACTTCAAGATATCATTTAACTGAAAATATTGATGATATTTTAAATGATGATGAATTAGATATAGTTGTTGAAGTTATGGGTGGCATTGAACCAACTGTAGAATGGCTTAAATCATTCTTATCTAAAGGTATTCATGTTATTACAGCAAATAAAGATTTATTGGCTGTTCACTTAAGAGTATTAGAAGATTTAGCAGAAAAAAATAAAGTAGCGTTAAAATATGAAGCAAGTGTTGCCGGTGGTATCCCAATTGTTAACGCAATTAATAATGGTTTAAACGCGAACAATATTAATCAATTTATGGGTATTTTTAACGGAACATCAAACTTTATCCTTAGCCAAATGACACGAGAAGGTAAGTCTTATGAAGAAGCACTACAACTTGCAACAGATTTAGGTTATGCAGAAGCAGATCCTACTGATGATGTTGAAGGCGTAGACGCAGCTCGTAAAGTAGTTATTACGAGCTATTTATCATTTAATAGGGTTATTTCATTAGAAGATGTAGAAAGAATAGGCATTTCGAATGTCGAAATTGAAGACATAAAAGTAGCTGAAAAATTAGGTTATAAAATTAAGCTTATAGGCCAAGGTAAATTCGAAGATGGCCAAGTTGTAGCAAGCGTAAAACCGACTTTATTACCAAACAGTCATCAAATGTCTCATGTAGAAGACGAGTATAATGCTATTTACGTTATTGGTGATGCAGTAGGAGATACTATGTTCTATGGTAAAGGTGCAGGGAGTTTAGCAACTGGAAGCGCAGTTGTATCAGACTTATTGAATGTTTCGCTACAGTTTGAATCAGACTTACACACATTGCCACCACACTTTGAACTAAAAACAGAGGCAACTAAAGAGATTGTAGAAGATGATGTCGTAAAATTCCCTCTGAAAAATAGTCACTTTATCATTGTAGAAAGTAATAAAGATGAAGATCAATTAAGAGAAGATATTAAATCAATAATAGATTTCCATAGAAGTGTTAAAGTAGAACAAAGAACTGAAAATACCTATGGCATTGTTATTAGAGGTATAGATGAATTACCAACTGAAAAACTTAAAGAAAATGGATTAAATATTTTAAAATATTATCCAATCGAAGGAGACCAATAGTATGGGAAGATGGCAAGGACTTATTCATAAATATAAAGAATATTTACCAGTAAATGAAAATACACCAGAACTAACATTAAATGAAGGTAATACACCATTAATTCATTTACCTTATTTATCAGAGCAATTAAATATTAATCTATATGCTAAATTCGAAGGCTTGAATCCAACTGGCTCATTTAAAGACAGAGGCATGGTTATGGCAGTTGCTAAGGCTAAAGAAGAAGGTAAGAAAATTGTTATTTGTGCTTCTACTGGAAATACATCTGCTTCAGCTGCTGCGTATGCAGCAAGAGCTGGTATGAAAGCGATCGTTGTAATACCTGAAGGCAAAATAGCTTTAGGTAAGCTAGCACAAGCAGTTATGTATGGTGCAGAAATCGTTTCAATTAAAGGAAACTTTGACGAAGCTTTAAATATCGTAAAAAAAGTTGCAGAAAAGGGCGAAATTGCTTTAGTTAACTCAGTTAATCCATATAGAATTGAAGGTCAAAAAACAAGTGCGTTCGAAATCGTAGAACAGTTAGACGGTAAAGCGCCAGATACTTTTGCTATTCCAGTTGGAAACGCGGGAAATATCACTGCATATTGGAAAGGTTTCAAAGAATTTGATAATTTGAATCAATCAGGCTTACCGGTAATGTGCGGTTTCCAAGCAGAGGGTGCTTCACCGATAGTTCAAGGTAAAGTTGTTAAAAATCCTGAAACTGTCGCTACTGCTATCAGAATTGGAAATCCTGCAAGTTGGAAAATGGCAGAAGAGGCGAGAGATGAGTCAAATGGTTTAATTGATAGTGTTACAGATGAAGAAATTTTAAAAGCTTATAAATTAATGACTAGCAAAGAAGGCGTGTTTAGCGAACCAGCAAGTAACGCATCAATTGCAGGTTTATTGAAATTACATGAACAAGGAAAATTAAAACCAAATCAAACTGTAGTTGCTATATTAACTGGTAATGGATTGAAAGATCCAGATACAGCGATTGATTTATTGGATTCACCAATCACACCACTAGAGAATGACGAACAATCTATTATTGATTATATCGAGAGTGCTTTACGATGAAGAAATTGCAACTCAAAGTACCAGCATCAACAGCAAATTTAGGAGTTGGGTTTGATTCTATAGGGATGGCTTTAGATAAATACTTAGAAGTTGAAGCAAGCGTATCAGTAGATCAGCAATGGCACTTTGAGCACATTGGACCTCATTTAACAGGTTTACCTGAAGATGAAACACATTATATTACTCAAATTGCACAACAAGCAGCAAATAAATTCAATCAAAAAGTACCTCCACTTCGATTGAAAATGTATAGTGATATTCCATTAGCAAGAGGTTTAGGAAGTTCCGCTTCAGCATTAGTAACAGGTCTCTTTTTGGCGAACCATTTTGCAAACTTAAAACTATCTAAATATGAATTGCTTCAATTAGCAACAGAAATCGAAGGACATCCAGATAATGTTGCACCGACTATATATGGTGGCTTAGTCTTAGGTGTTTATGATCCAGAAGAAAACCAAACCGATGTATCTTATATTGATATTCCAAAGGTGGATGTCATAGCAACGATACCGTCTTATGAATTATCTACCGAAAAAGCTAGAAAAGTATTACCAGAGAATTTAGCATTAAAAGATGCAGTAAAATATAGTGCAATTAGTAATACGATGATTAGTGCTTTAATTCAACATAATTATGAACTAGCTGGAAAAATGATGATGAAAGATGGTTTTCATGAGCCTTATAGACAATATTTAATTCCGGACTTTGAAGATATTAAGACAATAGCATTAGAACACGGCGCTTATGCCACAGTTATTAGTGGTGCGGGCCCAACAGTATTAACACTTATTAAAAAAGAACTCAGTGGTAAATTAGTGCGTACATTACAAGAAAAATTTAAAGATTGTGAGTCAGAGCTTGTAACAATCAATAGATTTGGCGTAAAACAAACAACAATTAATTTATAAAATAAAGATGATGCTTACATTCTTCTTATGGTAGAATGTAAGCATCATTGCATTTAAGGAGATAGTTATGACATATAAATACATAGTTATGGATATGGATGATACATTGTTAACTTCAGAAAATAAAATTAGTGAAGAAACACATGCATATTTATTAAAAAAACAACAAGAAGGCATGAAAATTATACTTGCTTCTGGTAGACCAACAGCAGGTATGACAAAGCATGCAGAATCTTTAAATTTGAAACAAAATGGTGGATATATTGTAAGTTATAATGGTGCAATTATTACAGATGCAGCAACAAATGAAGTTGTATTTAAACAGACGATAGATAAAGAAAATGCACATAAAATTATAGATTTTTGTAGAGAAAATAATTTCTTCAGTTTAACATATATCAATGATGAAATCGTTTATGATTCTACACATGAATATATGAATATTGAAAGTGAATTAACAGGCTTGCCGATGGTATCGGTATCAGATTTAAAAGAAGTCATTACTGAAGATGTACCTAAAGTTATGGGAATAGATTACGAAGAAAATATCTCAAAAGCTAATCAGTCTCTAAATGGACAATTTAACGATCATATTTCTTCAACTACAAGTAAGCCTTATTTCTTAGAGTTTATGAATAATGAAGTATCTAAAGGGAAATCACTTCAAAAGCTTTTTGATAAAATAGAAGCGGATTTTTCAGAAGTTATTGCATTCGGAGATAGTTTAAATGACTCAGATATGTTAGAGAAAGCAGCTATTGGTGTTGCTATGGGTAATGCTAATGATACGATTAAAGAACTTGCAGACGTTGTAACTGATGACCATGATAATAATGGTATCGTGACAGCTTTAGAAAAATTACTTAAGTCATAAGAATAATTAAAAGCCGTGAAGTAAGATGGAATATCCACACTTCACGGCTTTTTTTATGTCTAATAAAGTCTATCCTCGTTAAAAGCAATAGAAGTCATTTCAATAACTAAAATTGATTTTGCACCTAGTATTTTCAACTGTTGAACTAAGTCATCTATTTCTGTTTTGTGTCTCAATCTCTCAACTAATACAATGATTTGATCATATTGATCTATTTCTAAGTTATATAAATAATGAGTGATTGATCTCTCTAAAGGAGACATGAAGCTAATTTTTTTGTTTGAATGGTTCAGTGTACTTGAATCAAAATTAAAACGTGTTGTACCTTGAACTTTTACTTCCTTCCCAGGTAAATATCTAGCAATTTGGAGAGGTACATATAGAAATTCTCCAACACCGATAATCATTTTAGATGAATCATCTAATAAATCACCGAGTAACTCGCCCATACGTTGGAATAATTCTTCGGAAATTTGTTGTTCTCTACCGTTTAAAGTAAATCTACCTGTTGAAATAAAGTATGGATTATCATGGATTGTTCCATTACGTAACATATTTTGAGCTTTAACGATAAAGTAATCATTTATAATATGTCTTAACGAATAATATTGTACTTTTGTTTCATGGTGGTTATTTTTTAATAGTTCATTATGAGTAAGTTGATGCGTAACATTTTGTATATCTTGGACTTCTACATCGAAAGACATTAATGAAATGATATTAATCTTGATATTTAAAGATTTTTCCAAACTAGAAAATGATTCTTTAACACTTTGTGATCTTAAATCGATAGGTGTTAATACCGTGAACATTTGTCTAGATGGATATTTTTTATGAATTTTCATAATTAGATTAATTACTGAATGACCATTTAACAAATGATTATCTATAATGGCAATCCTCTCATCATTATCAAAAAAGTCTTTATCTTTAGTATAGAAAAACAGTCTTTCTTGTGTATCAACAATATCACTATGATCAAGTAAAGGTGGATGAGATATCACTTTATCTCTTGTAGAAGCCAAGAACATAACATCGTCTTCAAATAAACTAAATATAGAATGTCCGAGATTAACTGCACGTTCACTCAACCCTAAAAATCGAGTAGGTGGGTAATGTCCGAGTTTGTTCGTTTCTACTAAATTTAATGCTTGAATCATCTTACCTCTGTTTTGACTATTAATAGCACTTGCAACAGTGTCCATTCTTTCATCAGTTTCGCCGGTTAAGGCTTCATGATATAAAAATCCTAATAATAAACCGACTAATAATGGATGTTCTGGATACAATGCTCTTGAATATCCTAAACAGGGAGATACAGGGATATAAGGAAACTCTGAATGTTCTTCTTGGGTCATGGCTAGCATTTCATCTATTTCGAACTGAAATCGATTATCTATTACTTTGACCTCTACTTGCTTTTTGTTATCTAGAGGGAAAACTTTACTCTGTTGAGACATGAAATAACTCCTTTATTTGCTCGTATGCGTCCATTCACGACTAAATTTTTTTCTTTTTATATGTGCATAAACTTGATCGGCAGCATAATCTTGATTTGTATATACTGTAATATCATAGAAAACTTGATTTTCTTCAAAAGGTTCATTTAAGTATAAATCTTTTAAATGATCGAATAAGGACTGCATTTGTTCTCTTGTCAAACTCGTATATTCTCTTAAAGTCTTTTTTATGAGTTGAGAATCAGAATCAAATGCACTTTGCACCACAATAACAAAGCGTTCATCTTGTTTAAGTACATCATCAAATAAATTAGTTTGTCCAGTCATTGTTTCACCTTCTTAATGAGTTATTAATTATTTATGTTTATTATACTATATATAATGGAATAAGAAAAAGTTACAATTGTTTTTGTATAAAAAAATACTACCAACAATGTATTTGTATTGTTGGTAGTATTAACTCATTATTTATCATAGTTGTGTTTTGATAAATCGATATCTTCTAATTTAATAACTTTAGTTTTTGTTATGAATTTATGGATGAAATAAACAACAACGCCAAGTATGATAGGTAAGAATGATTCAATTAAAATTGGGATATTTAAATTGATGATACTATCAAATGATTGTCCAATTAGTAAGAATGCAATAACTGAAATAACAATAATAGGGCCTAAAGGATATAAAGGTGCTTTATATTCTAAAGTTTCAGTTTCTGATTTACCTTGTTTTCGTATAGCCATTCTTAAACGAACGTGACTGATGATGCTCATTAACCAAACTAATGTAACAAGTGCACCAAGCATATTTAATAATCTATAGTAACCGTCAGCATTTAAAGTTGCATATACGATTGATAAGAATATTAAAACGATTGTGACACATAGTGATACAAATGGCATGTTATGTTTATTTAATTTACTAAATACTTTTGGTGCTTGTTTATGTTTTGATAAAGAATAAAGCAAACGACTTGTAGCATATAATCCTGAATTACCAGCTGATATTAAAGCAGTTAGTATGACAGCATTAATAATAGAAGCGGCAAATGCGATACCAACTCTATCAAATACAATTGTAAAAGGACTTTGTGTTACTGTATTATCTTTGTTTAATAACAATGGATCTGTATAAGGTATTATTGCTGCTATTACTGCAATTGCTAGAATATAGAATAATAATATTCTCCAGAACACTTGTCTAATAGCTTTAGGCATAGATTCTTTAGGATTTTCAGACTCACCAGCAGTAACTGCAACAACTTCAGTACCACCAAAGCTGAATCCAGCAACAAGTAATACGCCTAAGAAACCAGATATACCATTAACAAAAGGTGCTTCTTTGTATGTGTAGTTCGTTAAACCTAAAGGCTCATTACCACCTAAAATACCAAAGATGATTAACACACCGACAATTAAGAAGATGATTATTGTTGCAACTTTGATAAAACTTAACCAATATTCAGCTTCACCAAATGCTTTAACAGTAAATATATTTAATAAGAACAATATAACTATAAAAATCATACTCCATACAAATGGATCAATACTGTCAAATATATTCCAATATGTAATAATTTTAGCAGCTGTTAATATATCCACACTAGACACTAGTGCCCAAATAATCCAATATAACCAACCAACTGTAAAACCTGCAGAAGGGTCTATGAATCTACTAGAATAAGCACTAAACGATCCTGAAACTGGATAAAATGTAGCAAGCTCTCCAATAGCAGTCATTAAGAAATATAGCATCACACCTATAATTGCATATGCTATTAACGCACCGGCAGGACCAGCTTGTGTAATGACAGCACCACTAGCCATAAATAGACCTGTACCGATAGAACCACCGATAGCTATCATTGAAATGTGTCTAGTCTTTAAACCACGTTTCATTTCTTCCATATAAATCACCATACTTTCTACTTCACTATTAACTTATTTTAAATATAAGTAATATTTTATTATCTATTCAGAAAATAAGCAATGAAAATTTTATTACATAAATGCTTTAAAGTATTAAATTAAAGAAATAATAAAAAAGTCACTCCAAATTAATGAAGTGACTTTTAATGTCGTATATCTTATTATAAATAAGAAATTATTTTGTTTCGCGATGTAAAGTATGACGACCTAATCTTGGACTATATTTTTTTAATTCAATACGTTCTGGATTTGTACGTTTATTTTTAGTAGAAATATAGTTTCTGTCGCCTGTTTCAGTACATGCTAACGTGATATTTACACGCATGTTCATCAGCCTTTCTGTATAGTAATCATTACGTTTTATAATAATATCATAAAATATAATGCTTAGCAATAGAATTACTCTATGAAATAGGGACATCAGATTGTTATAATAAAATAAATATAAATAAGGAGACTTTTATGAAAAATAAATCGAAAATAGCTATAGTATTATGTGTTACTGTTTTATTTCTAGCAGCTTGTGGATCTAAATCAAACAGTAATGATAAATTAAAAATTTATGCGACAAACTTTCCTTACGAGAGTTTTACTAAACAAATAGGTGGAGAATATGTAGATGTTGAGTCTATCTATCCAAGTGGTACTGATTTACATAATTACGAACCCACTCAAAAAGAAATGTTAAATATCGCAAAAAGTGATTTATTTGTATATTCTTCAGATGAGTTGGATCCAGTAGCTAAAAAAATTAGCTCTACAATAAAACAAGGCGACCACAAATTACAAACTATTCCTAATTTAGAGGAAAGTGAAATATTAGAACATCATCATGAAGATGGAGAAGAACATGAGCATGAACACGATGCAACACATAATGAAGAAAATGAACATGACCCGCATATATGGCTTGATCCAATTGCCAATAAAGAAGCGGCTAAATCTATTAAAGATAAATTAGTTAAAATAGATGCATCGCACAAAGAAACTTATGAAAATAATTACAAGAAGCTAATAACAGATATTGATAAAATCGATAAAGAAATGAAAGAAATCACAAAAGATACGAAGCGAGATACTGTATTTATTTCTCATGACTCTCTTGGATATTTAGCAAATCGTTATCATTTTAAACAAACAGGTGTAACTGGAATGAATAATGAAGAGCCTAGTCAAAAAGAACTTCTAAATATCATAAAAGAGATTAATAAATCAAAGTCTCCATATATATTATATGAACAAAATGTAAGTTCTAAAGTAACAGATATTATAAAGAAAGATACTGACAGTAAACCACTTAAGTTTCATAATTTAGAAGTATTGACTAAAGAAGAAGCAAAAGATAAAAACATCACATATCAATCTTTAATGGAAGAAAATATCAAGAATTTAGATAAAGCTCTTAATAATTAATAAATATAATCTTATTTCGTTTACTTTTTCATGTTAACCATGTATAGTAACTAATGGATTATTATTAATAGTTTTGAAAGAGGTCATTGATATGAAAATTTTTGATTATGAAGACGTACAATTAATACCAAACAAATGTATAGTAGAAAGTCGCTCTGAATGTGATACTACTGTTAAATTTGGGCCGAAAACATTTAAATTACCAGTTGTACCTGCTAATATGCAAACAGTGATGAATGAAGAACTAGCTGAATGGTTTGCTAGTAATGATTATTTTTATATCATGCATCGCTTTGATGAAAAAGCACGTATTCCATTTATTAAAAAAATGCAAAGTAAAAACTTATTTGCATCTATCTCAGTAGGTGTTAAAAAAGATGAGTATGATTTTATAGAAGAATTAGCAAATGAAAATTTAATTCCTGAATATATGACAATAGATATTGCACACGGTCACTCTGAGCAAGTTATTAGAATGATTAAGCACATTAAACAACATATTCCAGAAACATTTGTAATTGCTGGTAATGTTGGAACGCCAGAAGGTGTTCGTGAACTAGAAAATGCTGGAGCAGATGCAACTAAAGTTGGTATCGGGCCTGGTAGAGTCTGTATAACAAAAATTAAAACTGGATTTGGAACTGGTGGCTGGCAATTAGCTGCTATTAACCATTGTAGTAAAGCTGCAAGAAAACCAATTATTGCTGATGGTGGAATCAGAACAAATGGTGATATTGCAAAATCAATTAGATTTGGTGCTAGTATGGTTATGGTAGGTTCACTATTTGCTGCACACGAAGAATCTCCAGGTGAAACTGTTGAACTTGAAGGCAAATTATACAAAGAATACTTTGGAAGTGCTTCAGAATTCCAAAAAGGTGAGCGTAAAAACGTAGAAGGTAAAAAAATGTTTGTCGAGCATAAAGGATCATTAAAAGATACTTTAATTGAAATCGAACAAGATTTACAAAGTTCTATCTCGTATGCAGGTGGCAAAGACTTACAATCTATCGCTAAAGTAGACTATGTGATTGTACGAAATTCAATATTCAACGGTGACCGCGACTAAAAATAGGCGAGGTGGACTACTTGAAAAAAGTATTTTACTTATTCATATTGTTATTGATTATAACCTTAATCAAGCCAGTCCCTGAATCAGATTTATCAAAACAAATTCAACAAAAAGTGATGAATGTTCAACAAGGACTTGAAGATGAACAAACTACTAAGAAAGTTGAACTAAAGACGCCGAAAGAACAAGAATTTGCGATTAATAATATTCAAATCAATCAAACAAAAAGCGAAGTTGAAAAGAAACTTGGCAAACCAAAACGGGTAACCGTTAATGAATATAATGAGAAATGGCATGCATATCATGACCAATACAATGGATTTGTGATGGTCAGTTATGACGATGACAAAGTAACAGGATTATATACAAACCAAGACTTAATAACATCTCAAAAAGGTATAACGAGTAAAATGAAAAAGAATAAAGTTCGTTCAATTCTCGGTGAACCTTTAGATGAGATTCAAAAAGATAAAGTTAAGTTAGTTCAAAATGATCCTGATTATGATGTTTTCAAATTTGATAACATTTATACGACCATATTTTATGATAAGCATCAAGACAATCAAATTAAAGGAATAATGCAAGTAGCTTCGTCAACTGAAGATAAACGTACAAATCAGTACCATACTGCTTCAGATGAATATAAGCGTGCATTAGAACTTCAAAATTTTGATATAGTCAATGCAGAGCGCGTTCAATTTGATTTACCGACATTATCTTATAATGAAAATGTAAGTCATACTGCTCGTAAGCATAGTACAGATATGGTGGATAACGATTATTTTGATCATACGAATAAACAAGGTTTATCTCCATTTGATAGATTAGACAATGATGGTTTTGATTATGTAACTGCAGGTGAAAACTTAGCATATGGTCAAATAAGCAGTGTTTATGCCCATCATGGACTAATGAACTCATTGGGACACAGAAAGAACATTTTAAATAAAGATTATAAAGAGTTAGGAGTAGGTGTCGATATTGGCGAAGATTTACAGCCTTATTGGACTGAAAACTATATTACTCAACAGTAGAAAATAGATAAGCAAAGTGCAATGTCTAAACAACTTTGATATAATAACGATATAAAAATTATTTCATATTTCCTTAAATGTTTTACACATGTTGTTTCTAATAATTTGATTGGTGGAATAACATATAAAGGGGAAGTTTAACATGGAAAATAAAGAAATAAATAATAAAGATATTGACGTTTTAGATCGTGTCAAAGAATTATTAAATAAAAAAGATGTTTCATAAAAAGATTTTTATAATAAAAATAAAAGCTCAAATAATCAAATAAAGGGAATATGATATAAAAAAAGCTGTGATGCACTTGCATCACAGCTTTTTTACATTTCTCTAAACAATCCTACTACTTTACCTAAGACACTTACATTGTCTAAGTAAATTGGTTCCATTGTACTGTTCTCAGGTTGAAGTCTATAACGTGATTCTTCTTTGTAGAAGCGTTTAACGGTAGCTTCATCATCTTCAGTCATCGCGACGATGATATCCCCATTCTCAGCAATTGTTTGGCTTCGCACGATTACTTTATCTCCATCAAGAATACCTGCTTCTATCATACTGTCTCCAATAACATCTAATATAAAGATATTGCTATTATGTGTTGATGTAAAGTGAGCAGGTAGCGGGAAATATTCTTCAACGTTCTCAACTGCTGTAATAGGTATACCAGCAGTTACTTTACCTATGACGGGAACATGAATGGTGTTCTCTTGGTTAATGTTCTCTCCTACAGTCTCGGTAATCTCGATTGCACGAGGTTTAGTAGGGTCACGTTTTATATATCCCTTTTCTTCTAATCTAGATAAATGGCCATGTACAGTGGAACTTGAAGCAAGTCCGACAGCTAAACCAATTTCACGAACACTAGGCGGGTAACCTTTTGTTTGTACTATATGTTTAATGAATTGATATATTTCAGATTGACGTTTAGTTAATTCTTTCATAGTCGCACGCTCCTAATATTGATTTAAATTTATTATAGCACATACGTTTCCTTCGAACAAACATTTGTTCGTATTTTCATTGACTACGAACAGTTGTTCTGTTATTATAAAAATACAAACAAACGTTCTAGGAGGAAGTAGTTATGACAGTAACAATTAAGAAGACAGTTTTAGTATATTTAGCAGTGTTCTTGATGACTCTATTAATAGGATATTTATACTTAGCTCAGTCTAATGCTGTTTATTCAACAGAACAGACGTACGAAATGACTGATCACAAAATCAAACAACAAGATAACCAACAACCAAATAATATAGATGCAGAACCAAATCATATAAGTAAATCTAAAGCTATGGTAGGTTCGATAGATTAATCGTTAAAATATGAGCAAATCCATTTGGATTTGCTCGTTTTTTTTGTTATCTTTTAATTAAATGGAAAGTGGTGATAAAATGTTAAGTAAAGAAAAGATTGAAAGAATTAATGAGCTAGCAAATAAAAAGAAAACAAGTGGACTTTCTGAACAAGAAGCAAAAGAACAAACAAAACTTCGTGCAGAATATTTACAAGCTTTTAGAGGTAACTTTAAAGATACGATTGAAAGCACAAAAGTTATCGATCCAGAAGGTAAAGATGTAACACCTGAAAAATTAAAAGAAATCCAAAAGAAAAATAATATAAGAAATTAGTTAAAATGAGTAATAATAATTAATATTCCGAATATTATGATGTATAATGATAATGGATAACAGAATAAAGGAGACTATAATATATGTTTAATGAAAAAGATCAACTAGCAGTAGATTCAATCCGTGCATTAAGTATCGATGCTATCGAAGCAGCTAACTCAGGACATCCTGGCTTACCAATGGGTGCTGCACCAATGGCATATACTTTATGGACAAAGCATTTAAACTTTAATCCACAATCAAAAAACTATTTTAATAGAGACCGCTTTGTATTATCAGCAGGTCACGGTTCAGCGTTACTATATAGTTTATTACATCTTTCTGGTAGCTTAGAACTTGAAGAAGTAAAAAACTTTAGACAATGGGATTCAAAAACACCTGGACACCCAGAGTTTAATCATACAGATGGTGTAGAAGTTACAACTGGACCTCTTGGACAAGGATTTGCAATGAGTGTTGGTATGGCTATGGCTGAAAAACACTTAGCAGGCAAATTCAACCAAGATAATTATGAAGTTGTTGATCACTACACATATGTTTTAGCTAGTGATGGTGACTTAATGGAGGGTATCTCTCACGAGGCAGCTTCATTAGCAGGTCATTTAAACCTTGATAAATTAATCACTTTATACGACTCTAACGATATTTCATTAGATGGTGATTTAGATAAAGCTTTCTCAGAAAATGTTAAAAATAGATTTGAATCTTACGGTTGGAGTTACATCTTAGTTGAAGATGGTAATGACTTAGAAGCTATTGATAAAGCTATAACTGAGGCTAAATCATTAGAAGGTCCTACGTTAATTGAAGTAAAAACTGTAATCGGTTACGGAGCTCCTAACAAAGCAGGTACAAACGGTGCTCACGGTGCACCACTTGGTGAAGAAGAACGTGAATTGGCATTGAAAGCATACGGTTTAGATCCATCCAAACGTTTCAACGTACCTCAAGAAGTATATGATATTTTCAGCAATACAATGTTAACTCGTGCAAATGAGCATGAAACAAAATGGAATGAATTAGTTGAAGAGTATGCTAAAGCTAACCCAGAATTAGGCGAAGCATTCAAACAAGCAATTTCTAATGAACTTCCAGAAGACTATGCTAAAGATTTACCTGTATATGAAGCTGGAAACAGTAGTGCTACACGTGCTGATTCAGGTGATATCATTCAAGCATTAAGTAAATCTGTACCAGCATTCTTTGGTGGTTCAGCAGATTTAGCGTCATCTAACAAATCAAACGTTAAAGATGAGCCAGACTTTAATGATGAAACACCAGAAGGACGTAACATTTGGTTTGGTGTTCGTGAATTCGGTATGGCAGCAGCAGTAAATGGTATGGCAGCGCATGGCGGTGTTAAACCTTATGGTGCGACATTCTTCGTATTCAGTGACTACTTAAAACCAGCACTTCGTCTATCAGCTATCATGGGTGTTCCTTCAACATTTGTATTTACGCATGATTCAATTGCTGTTGGGGAAGATGGTCCTACACATGAACCAGTTGAACAATTATCAGGTTTAAGAGCTATTCCAAACTTAAATGTTATTCGTCCAGCAGATGGAAATGAAACAAGAGTTGCTTGGAAAATTGCTTTAGAATCTAAATCAACACCAACAGCATTAGTATTAACGCGTCAAAACTTAACAGCTTTAGATGTTAAAGAAGCTGAAGTAGAAGAAGGCGTTCGTAAAGGTGGATATATTGTTTACCGTTCTGAAATAGAACCTGAATATCTATTATTAGCTTCTGGTTCTGAAGTATCTCTAGCAGTAGATGCAGCTAAAGATATTGAAGCTCAAGGTAAAGGTGTTCAAGTTGTATCATTACCAAACTGGCATGCATTTGATCAACAAGACCCTGAATATAAAGCTACTGTTTTACCTCCAACATTAAGAAAACGTGTTGCAATCGAAATGGCATCATCATTAGGTTGGCACAAATATGTTGGCATAGAAGGTAAAGTAATTAGTATTGATAGATTCGGTGCTAGTGCGCCTGGAGACTTAGTAGTTGAAAAATACGGTTTCACTAAAGAAAACGTATTAAACACAGTATTAAGTTTCTAATTTAAACTGAACAGTCCGAGACATATATAAATGTCTTGGACTGTTTTATTCCTAGTCATCTTTGCCGGGGTGGGCTGTGAAATCTTTTTAGCAAAATGAGATTTCTGTCCCGCTCCCTTTTTAATTTTGAAACATTAAGTTTCATCTTGATAAAATCTTTTTAATTTAGTAAACTTTTAGAGGATACAGAAAGTGGGTGAAATAATGGCAACATGGTTAGCAATACTATTAATCATCGTGGCATTAATCGGTGGGATTGCTCTAGGATTCTTCCTTGCGCGTAAATATATGATGGATTACTTGAAAAAGAATCCACCTATCAATGAGGAAATGTTACGAATGATGATGATGCAAATGGGTCAAAAACCATCTCAAAAGAAAATAAACCAAATGATGACAATGATGAACAAAAACATGGATCAAAAAATCAAGTAGTTTATATACATTGATGTTAAAGGGA
This sequence comes from Mammaliicoccus sp. JADD-157, assembly GCF_049310805.1. Classification (NCBI taxonomy): domain Bacteria; kingdom Bacillati; phylum Bacillota; class Bacilli; order Caryophanales; family Staphylococcaceae; genus Mammaliicoccus; species Mammaliicoccus sp. JADD-157. The sequence continues at coordinate 1,182,654 of NZ_JBMOVZ010000001.1, forward strand.
TTGCGACACTTCTTGAAAGTGATGTGGTCCCTTTTTATTTGTTAAACTTAGTATAATTAAACCTTAGTTTTAATAACTTTTCACTTATTGTTCAAAATAAATCGTTTTAATGACGCATAAATTTGATAAAATGGAAATAATAGTGAGGGGGGATATAATGGAATTAACAGTTTTTGTTGCTTTTGGTGCAGGTATATTAAGTTTTGTTTCTCCTTGCGTTCTACCTATATATCCTGCTTTTGTGTCATACATTACAGGTATGAGTTACGATGATTTAAAAAATAAAGGGCTAAGTCGTAATGCAATATTACATACTATTATCTTTTTGTTAGGGTTTAGTTTAATCTATATGATTTTAGGTATGGGCATAGGATACATATCTGGCTTGTTTATAAATTATCAAACATTAATAAGACAAGTAGGAGCAATCATCATTATTGTGTTTGGATTAATCATTTTAGGTGTATTCCAACCACAATTTTTAATGAAAGATAGAAAAATTAATTTTAAAGCAAAGCCTTCAGGTTTTATTGGTACGTTTTTAATTGGTATGGCTTTTGCAGCTGGGTGGACGCCGTGTAACGGGCCGATTATAGCTGCGATTGGAACGTTAGCAGCAACAAATTCATCCCAAGCGATGTTATATATGCTACTGTATGTACTTGGATTTAGCATTCCATTTTTCGTATTAACTTTCTTTATAACAAAATTACAAATAATTAGGAAGTACAATGTTGCTATCATGAAGTTTGGTGGTATAATTATGATAATTATGGGAATTTTATTGTTCTTTGATTTATTAACTGACATAACAATATTTTTCCAATCTTTGGGTTTGGAATAAACACAAATGATATTTAGAACTTAAAGGGGTTTTAATCATGTATTTGCTTTTTTCAGTATTTATAGCAGCTTTAATGAGCTTAGCCGTTATAGTTGTAAGAATGAAAGCACAAAATTATCCAACAAATACTAGAAAGATTATATTACCACCATTTTTTATGGCTACTGGAGCACTTATGTACGTAGTGCCTTATTTCAGACTAACAGGTGCTGAAATAATTGAATCGATCATTGTAGGTCTTTTCTTTTCATTATTTCTCATATTCACATCCAACTTTGAAATTAAACGTTCTGAAATATATATGAAACGTTCAAAATTATTTCCAGTAATTCTTATTTCTTTATTGATTATAAGAACTGTAGGCAAGTTTGTATTGAGTGATTCAATCGATCCGGGCCAATTAGCTGGTATGTTTTTCTTATTGGCATTTAGTATGATTGTTCCTTGGAGAATATCTATGTACTTTAAATATAAGAAATTACGTAATCAAATAAGTGTTGTAAAATAAAAACAACGCACTACTCATTTATTGAGTGTGCGTTGTTTTTGCATTTGAAATTTCTTCTGCATGATCAAATATAGAAAACTTGTTTTTTTCATCGTCTGCTAATTCGAACAATGGCAAATATGGTGTATAATCGATATTAAGTTCTGTTAGCTTTTTCTTCATAAATTTGTGATCTCGTTTAGGTGTAGCAACGATATATCCCCTCATGATATGATCGAGTTCAATCGAAGTAGCATGTTCTTCTAGCGCGATTTTAGATACACGTCCACCGATTTTCTCTTTAGCAACGTCTCTAAAAAGATCTGGTACTGGAGACACTAATTCGTTTAATAATGATCTTGCTTCATCATTCCATAAAGGCAAGGCTTTGTGGATATAGTAATCTTGCCAATCGAGTTCACTCATGCCATCATCTTTAGGCATGCGCTTTAAGAATTTTCGAAACATAAAGAATCCGCCAATAGCAAGTAACGAAATAAAAACTATGCACCATAAGACAATAAAGAATATAAATACGTTACTCAATGAAATCACTCCTTATGACTAGTATAAATGAAGCAAATAAACCTGTCTAACAAATATTTTGAAAGGTGATAGAATATGAAAATTTTACATACAGCTGATTGGCATATAGGAAAAACTATAAACGGCCAGTCATTATTAGAAGACCAAAAATATGTATTAGAACAATTATACGAAGCAGTAAAAGAATATAAACCGGATGTTGTAATCATAAGTGGGGATTTATATGATTTACATTATCCAAGTAAAGATGCAATGGTCGTGTTGGAAGATGCGTTATCTAAGATTAATTTAGAATTAAATACGCCAATAATCGCTATAAGTGGTAACCATGATGGGAAAGAAAGATTGAATTACGGTGAAAAATGGTTTGCTAAGTCAGGATTAAAGATTATGACAGATTATCATGACATGTTTAAACCAGTAGTAATGAATGATATCCATATATACGTTATGCCGTATTTCACGCCTGCTGATATAAGACAAGCATTTGGCAATAAAGACATACATACACATCAAGAAGCTACTGATTATATCGTTAAACATATGGAAGAAGTGATGGATGACAGTAAAACGAATATACTCGTAGGACATTTATTCGTAGCTGGAGGAGAATCAAGTGATTCTGAAAGACCACTATCGATAGGGACGATTGAAACAGTTAGCGCTCAAACTTTTAAGTCTTTTGATACTGTTATGCTAGGACATTTGCATCATCCATTTGCGATTCAATCAGATTATATATTTTATTCAGGCTCGTTAATGCAATATTCATTCTCTGAACAGAACCAAGCTAAAGGCTATAGGTTGTTTGAATATAGCGAGAGTAGTTTTGAGCAAAACTTTATACCACTAACACCTAAACGTTCTTTTCATGTTGTTCAAGCGTCTTATGAAGATGTTATACATGAAAATATTACAATTCAAAATCAGGAAGACTATTTTCATTTTAAATTGACGAATATGGATCATGTAACGGATCCACTTATGAAGATACGTGATATATATCCAAATACATTACAAATATCTAGACAAGATTATGAAGTGAAAGAAGATGAAATTCAATTAGATGTTCATGCTTTAAGTGATATAGAAATCATAAAGTCATTTTATAGTCATGTAACAGATGAGGAGTTATCTGGTATTAAAGAAGAAAAGGTTGTTCAATTACTTGAAAAAGCAATCAATAAAGGAGTTGATGAATAATGAGACCCCTTACTTTAAACATGCAATACTTTGGGCCGTTTATTAATGAAACGATAGAGTTTAACCATTTATCAAAATCTCAACTCTTCTTAATAAGTGGTAAAACAGGTTCTGGGAAAACGATGATATTTGATGCTATGGTATATGCTTTGTATGGAGAGACATCGACCCAATCAAGAGATAAAGTGGATTTAAGAAGTCACTTTGCAGATCCTAAATCACCAAGTAAAGTGCAATTTGAATTTAAAATTAAAAATGAATCATATTTAGTGGTTAGAACAATTAAATATATAAAAGAAGGAAATAAGAATCCAACAAATTCTACTGTGGAAGTGTATAAAGAAGTAGACGGCGAATGGTCAATACAGACGAGTACGATAAATGAAAGTAATCAATATTTGAATGATATATTGCATATGAACGTTAAACAATTTAGACAAATTTTAATATTACCTCAAGGGGAGTTTAAGCAATTTTTAATCTCAAATAGTACAGAGAAGAGAAGTATCTTAAGAACATTATTTGATAGTGATCGTTTCGAAGCATTGCAAGAACAATTAGGAGAAGAGATGAAGAAAGAAATTGCTTTAATAGAAAGTCATTATCAGCAAATTTCTCAATGCTTATCAGATTTACATGACTTCGATCATGAAACATTAAAAGAACTAAAAGATATAGAAGGCCATCGCTATAAGAAAGTGGAAAATGCATTAGTACAGTATGAAGAAATAGGTAAAGAAAAATTGGACTATCAGTTGAAAGAATTAAAAGAACAAGAAACAATCGTTAAAAATTTAGAAAAGAAATCTGAAGAAGAGAAGGTCATTAAACAAAACTTTGATACATTACAAGAAAAACAACATGAGTTAAATATGCTAAACGAACAAGTTGAGCATATTAATAACTTAAGAGAACAATTAAGGTATTTAAAAACAGTACAAAATATTACGCATCAGTATAATCAATTAAAAGAGAAACAAACTAACAAGAAAGAAACTGAGAAGCAACACGAAGAATTAAAAACTGAAAAGCAAGAATTTCACACTCAATTTGAATTTTATAACAACAAGTTAAGTGAAAAGCTTGAAAGCCAAGAGGACATTAATAAGCAAAGAGCATTTATTAATAAGACAAATCATATCTATACAAGCATAGAACAGTATTATGATAGTAAAGAACATTTACCTGAAGCGAAAAAACAACTAGAGAAGTTAAAAGAAGAGATAACTCAGAAGACAAATTCTATTACAACATTGCAAGAATCTTTAAAAGATATAGATGCAGATGATGAAGCAGAACAAAATAAATTAAAACTGCAAGAATCTTTAAAACTTGAATTACAGCAATTAGAAAATACACAAAATCAATTTCAAGAAAAGGAAACACTTATTGCAACTCAGAAAGAGATTAAATCAAAACTAAGTGAGTTAGAACAACAAAAAAAGAATATTGAACAAAGCATGAAAGAGTCAGATGCATTTGAAGTGTTAACAGTAGAAGATGAAATACTGAAAATTCAAAAGCATGTGCATGAAGGTGATGCTTGTCCAATATGTGGTTCCAACATAGAGAACTTAAACGGTGATATAGATTTTGATTCATTAAGAAAAGAAAAAGAAGAACAGCATGAAATTAAACTAAAGCATCAAAAAATTTCTAATGATATTGCCGTATATAAGGAAAGACAAAACAATACAGAATCACAGATTAAGAAATTAAATGATATTGAATCAGTTTCGCATAAAATACAATCTGTAAACGATGATTTAGGAAAAATACAAAAAGAAATTGAGGATTTAAGAGATAGTAGACAACGTAGCCAAAAAATGAAACAAGAAATTCACGATTTAGAAAAAGGGTTATCTCAAGATGAAATAAATAGTATTAGTATTCAAAATGAAATCAAAAATTATAAACATAACATGGATTATTTTAATAAAGAAACTCAATTTGAATCTATAGAAGACTTTAGTAAACAATTTAAATCGTTTGAAAATGAAATTAAAAGTTATGATCAAGAATTAGAAACGTTACAGTCTCGAGTAAATGAATATAAAGAGAAGTTGTACCAAATAGAGAACAAACTAAGTTCTATTAGCGAAAGAAGGCAAATGCTTGAAGAACAAGTAGCATCTATTAAGTCATATTTAGAAAGTGAAATGGATAAGCAACAAATAGAGTCATACGAACAATTAGATAAACTTATATTAAGTGTGAATAAAATTGATGAGTATGAAGTTGAAGTAACAGAATTTGATAAGAAATATATTAAGTTAGAAGCGGATGTAAAAGAATTAACTGAAAAAGTTAAAGATTGTGATGTACCAAATTTAGAAGACATCATTTCTCAATTAAATGCTGCTAAAGAATTAGAAGCAGAAATGACGAAATTAAACACACAATTACAATTAAAAGTTGATCAAAATAAAGATAAACGAGACGCTATTCAAAAGATAATAGCCAAAATAGAACGAGATTTACAAGAACAAGAAGAAATGATTGAACTATCTAGAGTGATGAACGGTAAGAATAGTGAGAAATTGTCATTAGAAAACTACGTACTCATTTACTATTTAAACCATATATTAGATAGCGCAAATCAACAATTTGTTAAAATGACCAACAATCGTTATCAACTTGTACGTAAAAAAGAAAAGTCTATGGGGTTAAGCGGATTAGAAATAGAAGTGTTCGATAGATTTTCTAATAGAACGAGACATATAACGTCGTTATCAGGTGGAGAAACGTTCCAAGCGTCACTATCTTTAGCGATAGGATTATCTAATATAGTGCAGCAAGAAGCGGGTGCTGTGCACTTAGAATCAATGTTTATAGATGAAGGGTTTGGAACGTTAGATGCAGAAACATTAGAAACAGCGCTGGATACACTCGTCAATATACAAATGTCTGGAAGGTTAGTAGGCATCATTTCCCACGTTTCAGAATTAAAAACTAGAATCCCAACCATTTTAAATGTAAATAAAAATGGATTTTTAAGCACAACCTCTTTTACGGTTAACTAAAAGACACAGCAAAGACATAAATTAATGAAAATATGTGTTTAAGTTGTAATTTTAATTTGATATATTTTAATTAATAGCAAATTTTGGGAGTGTTTAGATGAAAAAGGGAATATTTATTGGCTTACTCGCTACCATAATTTTGATAGTTAGTGCTTGTAGTAACAATGCAATAGAACCCGAGAGTCAGTATGGGAACAAATTGCAATCTTTTAACGTCACTGATCAAAATGGCGATAAATTTTCACAAAATGATATGAAAGGTAAAGTATACATAGCCGATTTTATATTTACTGATTGTGAAACAGTTTGTCCACCAATGACATATAATATGAGTACAGTAATTGACCAATTAGAAAAAGATGGTGTGAAAGATTATGGCGTAATCAGTTTTAGTGTAGACCCTGATAACGATACACCTAAAAAATTAAAAGATTATATTAAACAATATAATGTACCTGATGGAAAATGGACGCTAGTAACGAATTATGACTTTAAATTTATTAAGCAATATGCAGAAGATAATTTTAAATCAATCGTAGCGCCGCCACCAAAAGGTAGTAACCAAGTAACACATGGTACAAGTTTCTATTTAGTTGATCAGAATGGAAAAATTATTAAAACATATAGTGGTCAAGATGCTGGGGATAAGAAATTCCCTAAATCAGAAATCGTAGCTGATGTTAAGACATTAGTTGAAGATGGTCCAATTGAAGATTAAAGTTCATATTTAAATAAACCCCTAAATCGTTAGTAATATTAAGATTTAGGGGTTTTTATTTTTAAAATCTATAAATTGAAGGATAACGTTATTGACACGTTTGAAGAGAAGTGACAACAAGGATAGCATTATTGACACGTTTTGTAAGAAAAGGGAATAAAGAAGAGGCTGAGACACAATAAAAATGGTCTCAGCCTCAAATAGTATATGTAAAACTTACTTTTCACGTAAAGCGTCGCGAATTTCTGTAAGTAATACAGTTTGTTCATCGATTTCTTCCTCTTCTTCACCTTTTCTCATAACGGTATTTGCAATTTTAATAAAGATGAATAAAGCGAATGCCACGATTATAAAATCAATAATCGATTGAATAAATAAACCGTACTTAATACCCATTAATGACCATTTTTCAGCGAAGTCTACTTCACCAAAAATAAGACCAATTAATGGCATGATTACGTTCTCTACTAAAGATGTAACAATTTTGTTAAAGGCTGCACCAATAACAACGGCGATTGCTAAATCTAAAACATTACCTTGTAAAGCAAAATCTTTAAATTCTTTTAATAATGACATATTAAACACCTCCTCGTCGTCATAATAATACCTTAAACACACAAAAATTGAAATAGTGAATTTGATTTAAAACTTGATATTTGGTAAAGTATTGAAGTTGCTGTTTTGTTAAAATTATTTTTTAAATTTATTAGGTTAAAAATAATTTAAACGGGAATAAACAATTATGAGTTTGTATTTGAAAGGAGTAGTGCGATGTCGAACGTACATAAATATCCAAATGGTAGAAAAATATCAAATGTGTTTACATTTAGTGCAATCGTAATAGGTATAATCGTAGCACTCGGTGCTATTTTTCCAACTCAATTTGGCGGTATAACTGCTGATATCAGTGCTTGGATATCTAAATACTTTGGTTGGTATTATATGATTATTACTATATTGATGGTATTTTTCTGTGTATTTATTATTTTTAGCCCAATAGGTAAACTGAAATTAGGTAAACCGCAGGATAAACCTGAATTTAATACTATTTCATGGTTTGCTATGTTATTTAGTGCTGGTATGGGTATCGGTCTAGTATTCTATGGTGCTGCTGAACCTATGTCACACTTTATCTCACCACCAACGGCTAGTCCGGAAAGTAAAGCTGCAATGACAGAATCAATGAGATCTACATTTTTACATTGGGGCTTTCATGCATGGGCAATTTACGGAGTAGTAGCATTAGCATTAGCTTATGCACAGTTTAGAAAAGGTGAGCCAGGTCTATTATCTAAAACGCTTAGACCTTTACTAGGTGACAAAGTAGATGGGCCAATCGGAACATTTATCGATGTGTTATCAGTATTCGCTACAGTAGTAGGGGTTGCTGTTTCACTAGGTATGGGTGCTTTACAAATCAATGGTGGTTTAGAATACTTATTCGGTGTTCCAAACAATATCGTAGTGCAAGGTGTTATCATCATTATTGTAACTGTCTTATTCCTTGCAAGTGCATGGAGTGGACTAAGTAAAGGTATTCAATATTTAAGTAATTTAAACCTTATTTTAGCAAGTATATTACTTATTGTTACTTTAATTATTGGTCCTACTATTTTAATTTTAAATATGTTTACATCATCAACTGGAGCTCTATTTGATAGTTTCTTATTTAATGGTTTCGATATTGCACCATTAAATGAGCAAAAGAGTGCGTGGTTAAATGATTGGACACTTTATTATTGGGGCTGGTGGATGAGTTGGAGTCCATTCGTAGGTATATTCATAGCCCGTGTATCTCGTGGACGTTCAATTCGTGAATTTATTTTAGGCGTTATGTTAGTACCAACAATCGTCAGCTTCATTTGGTTCAGTGTGTTTGGAGTTACAGGTATTGAAGTTGGTAAGAAAACACCTGAAATATTTAAAATGACAACTGAAACACAATTGTTTGGAGTATTTAATGAATTGCCTATGGGCATGCTTTTATCGCTAGTTTCCTTGGCATTAATTTGTATATTCTTTATTACTTCAGCCGATTCAGCTACATTCGTTTTAGGTATGCAAACAACTTATGGTTCATTAGAGCCAGCTGGTAGAATTAAAATTGTTTGGGGTGTAGCACAATCATTAATCGCATTTGTGTTGCTATTCTCTGGTGGCGACACTGGATTAGGCGCATTACAATCAGCCGCCATAATATCTGCGTTTCCATTTAGTTTCATCATAATTATGATGATTATAGCGTTCTATAAAGATGCTAACCAAGAACGTAAATACCTTGGTTTATCTATTACACCAAATAAACACCGTATGAAAGAATACGTTGAAAAATCAAAACGTGAATACGAACAAGAATTAAAAGAACAAAGAAGATTAGAAAGAGAATTAGAAGACTAATCAATTAAAAACGCCTATCAAATTTCACATTAGTGATTATTTGATAGGCGTTTTTTATTATAAAAATTAAATTATTTCTAAAATGAATTTCATAAAGAGTTGATAATCATTCTCATTTAATAACTAATTTTTATGTATAAACTATTATGCATAAGTAAAACTTATGGTTGCGTATCAAAAACTTGAATGGTAAATATAATGATTTTTAGGGTGAAAGTGTTGTTTTACCTAAGTTTTGATTATACAATTGTATATGAAGCATTTTGATGTACAAATTAAAGGGGGAACAAAAAATGAGCTCAAGTTTAAAAGAACAAGCTAAAAAGTCTTTTGAATTGAACGGTAAAAATTATACGTTCTACAGCTTAAATACATTAGATGAATTAGGTCTTACTAATGTTGATAATTTACCATATTCTATCCGCGTATTATTAGAATCAGTTTTAAGACAGTATGACGGACATGTTATTAAAGAAGAACACATTATGAATTTAGCTAAATGGGGTAAAACAAATGATGCAGATGCTGAAGTACCATTCAAACCATCACGTGTAATCCTTCAAGATTTCACTGGTGTTCCAGCAGTTGTAGATTTAGCTTCTTTACGTAAAGCAATGGATGATGTAGGTGGAGATGTATCTAAAATTAACCCAGAAGTTCCTGTTGATTTAGTTATTGACCACTCAGTTCAAGTTGATAGCTACGCTTTACCATCTTCTTTAGAAATGAACATGAAATTAGAATTTGAACGTAACATTGAACGTTACCAATTCTTACATTGGGCTACTAAATCGTTCGATAACTATCGTGCTGTACCACCTGCAACAGGTATTGTTCACCAAGTAAACTTGGAGTACTTAGCAAGCGTCGTGCACATTAGAGAAGAAGAAAATGAATTAGTGACTTACCCAGATACTTTAGTTGGTACTGACTCTCATACAACTATGATCAATGGTATAGGTGTTCTAGGTTGGGGTGTTGGTGGTATTGAAGCTGAAGCTGGTATGCTTGGTCAACCATCTTACTTCCCAGTGCCTGACGTTATAGGTGTTAAATTAACGAACGAACTACCACAAGGAACAACTGCAACTGACTTAGCATTACGTGTTACTGAAGAGTTACGTAAAAAAGGCGTTGTAGGTAAATTCGTTGAATTCTTTGGTCCTGGTGTAGAAAAACTACCACTAGCAGATAGAGCTACTATCGCAAACATGGCGCCTGAATATGGTGCGACTTGTGGTTTCTTCCCAGTAGATGAAGAATCTCTAAGCTATTTACGTTTGACTGGCCGTACAGAAGAACAAGTTCAAGTAGTAGAAAAATACTTAAAAGAAAATAATATGTTCTTCAAAGCTGAAAAAGTTGATCCAACATATACTGAGGTTGTTGACTTAGACTTAGCTACAGTTGAAGCTTCATTATCAGGACCTAAACGTCCTCAAGACTTAATTAAATTAAGCGATATGAAAAAATCATTCGTAGATTCAGTAACTGCTCCAGCAGGTAACCAAGGTCACGGCTTTGATGAATCTGAATTTGATAAAACTGTAGATATCGAACTAGAGGATGGTACGAAGACTACTATGACAACTGGTGATTTAGCTATTGCTGCTATCACTTCTTGTACAAACACTTCAAACCCATACGTAATGTTAGGTGCTGGACTAGTTGCTAAAAAAGCAATCGAAAAAGGGTTAAAAGTTCCTCCATACGTTAAGACATCTCTAGCTCCAGGTTCAAAAGTTGTTACTGGATACTTAAGAGATGCTGGTTTACAAGACTATCTAAACGAATTAGGATTTAACCTAGTTGGTTACGGTTGTACGACTTGTATCGGTAACTCTGGTCCTTTATTACCTGAAATTGAAAAAGCAATTGCAGACGAAGATTTACTTGTTACTTCAGTATTATCTGGTAACCGTAACTTCGAAGGACGTATTCATCCGTTAGTTAAAGCAAACTACTTAGCATCACCACAATTAGTTGTAGCTTATGCTCTAGCAGGTACTGTGAATATCGATTTACAACATGATCCAATCGGTAAAGATAAAGATGGTAAAGATGTTTACTTAGAAGAAATCTGGCCATCAATTGAAGAAGTAAGAGATACTGTACTTTCAGTTGTAACACCTGAATTATTCCGTGAAGAATATAAAACAGTATTTGAATCAAACGAAGTATGGAATCAAATTGAAACAACAGATCAACCATTGTATGATTTCGATCCAGAATCAACATATATCCAAAATCCAACATTCTTCGAAGGTTTATCAACTGTACCAGCTGATATTAAACCTCTAAAAGATTTAAGAGTTATGGCTAAATTTGGTGATTCAGTAACAACTGACCATATTTCTCCAGCAGGTGCAATTGGTAAAGATACACCAGCAGGTAAATACCTTCAAGATCATGGTGTAGCAATTAGAGACTTCAACTCATACGGTTCTCGTCGTGGTAACCACGAAGTAATGATGAGAGGTACATTTGCTAACATTCGTATTAAGAACCAATTAGCGCCAGGTACTGAAGGTGGCTTTACAACATATTGGCCAACAGAAGAAATCATGCCTATATATGATGCTTCAATGAAATATCAAGAGAATGGTATCGGCTTATGTGTGTTAGCAGGTAACGATTACGGTATGGGTTCATCACGTGACTGGGCTGCTAAAGGTACTAACTTACTAGGTGTTAAAACAGTTATCGCTCAAAGTTATGAACGTATTCACCGTTCAAATTTAGTTATGATGGGTGTATTACCGTTACAATTTAAAGAAGGCGATTCAGCTGATAGCTTAGGTTTAACTGGTAGAGAATCTATTTCAGTAGACTTACACGAAGGTGTAAAACCTCGTGATATTCTGAAAGTAACAGCTACTGATGAAGACGGTAAAGTAACTGAATTTGATGCGTTAGCTCGTTTCGACTCAGAAGTAGAAATTGACTACTATAGACACGGTGGTATTCTACAAATGGTGTTAAGAAATAAATTAGCTTAAAGTCAGAAAAACGAGTCTGAGACATTCATTTATGTCTCAGACTCGTTTTATTTATGTTATGATATTAGGGATAGCGATTTAGAAAGAGGGATTATTCAAAATGATTTATAGTGAAACACCAATAGATGTACGTTATGCAGAAACAGACAAAATGGGCGTCGTATATCATGCAAATTACGCAATTTGGTTAGAAGTTGCACGTACAGATTATATTTACAAAGCTGGCTTCAGCTATGCAGATATGGAAGAGGCAGGTATCATCTCACCAGTAGTCGATTTAAATATTAAATATAAAAAATCTATTACATATCCTGAGAGAGTTATCATTAAAACGTGGATATCGCATTATTCACCAATTAGGTCAATTTATTCATACGAAATATTAAATGAAGATGGGGAAATTGTGAGTACAGGTTCAACAACGCATGTTTGTTTGAAAAAAGGTACAAATAGACCAATTAGATTAGATAAAAGCTTCCCAGAATGGCATGAAGCTTACTTAAAAATTAAAGAAGAAACAGAACAAGGTATTGATCGAAAATTATAAAAAATAAAAGCAGATAAATCGCCTTAAAGCGACGTTTATCTGCTTGTTTTATAGTTTATTTTGAAGTTTTAGCTTCGTATTTAATTTCTTCGTTATCATTTAAATCGATAAGTAAATCATTATCTTCAAAGTACCATAAATCTTTTTCGTCAATAAAGAATGGAAGGTTATCTTTTTCGTCTTTAAACCCAACTTCAGATGAATTTAAAGGTTCTACAGTGAATGCAGGTGAAAAACCTTGCTTGAGTTGAAATTCACCGCCATAACGCACGAATATTCTTAACGCTTGGTCTTCATTGAATTCTAATTCATTTTTAAACCATTCAACTGCTTTATCTGTAATTTCTAAATTCATAGTGCATTCTCCTTTACATCCATTTGATTTTTGGTTCATTCCCTTTAAATATGCGCACGATATTTGATCGATGCCTTACAAATAATATGATGAATATCGCGATTGAAATAACTAAAAATGGTATATCGCCTATTATAATTGCACCTATAACACAAAATGTCGCTGCAACCATACTAGATAATGATACATATTTAGTTAGGAATAATATAGCAAAGAATATAATTGCAAGTACGATGAGTAATATCGGGTGAACACCCAATACTGCACCAGCACTTGTTGCTACTGCTTTACCACCACGGAATTTCAAGAACACTGGAAATACGTGACCGACAACGGCACACATTCCTATAAAAATACTAGGAATATCTAAATTAAACCATATTGGGAAGAAAACTACAATGAATCCCTTGAAAATATCTAAAAACATTACGATAAATCCAGCTTTTTTACCTAATACTCTAAAAGTATTAGTAGCACCTAAATTGCCACTTCCAAAATTTCTGATATCTTTTTTATAAAATAATTTACCTAACACGAGGCCACTTGGGAAACATCCAATCAAGTAGCTAAGTATAATAACAACAAATGTCATTATAAAACACTCCTTTGTTAGCAGGTACTAATAGTTTACCATAACTAGAAATAGGTTACTATTTAAAATATGATTTTACCATAAGATATAAAGTGAAATTGTACTACTATTAGTGATAGGACTTGCATTTTCCGGAGATTTATAACAAAATAACTAATGTATAGTAAAAAAACGAACGTACGTTTGTAGGAGGAGAAATATTGAATAAACAAGCAAAAGTTCAATATGGTGAAGATTCAATTCAAGTACTCGAAGGTCTTGAAGCTGTTAGAAAAAGACCTGGTATGTACATCGGTTCAACAGATGTTCGCGGACTTCACCATTTAGTTTATGAAATTGTAGATAACTCTGTTGACGAAATTTTAAATGGGTATGGTACTGAAATAGAAGTAACAATACATAAAGATAATAGTATTTCTGTTTCTGATAACGGTAGAGGTATGCCAACAGGATTGCACAAAACCGGCAAACCAACACCTGAAGTTATTTTCACAGTTTTACACGCTGGTGGTAAATTTGGCCAAGGAGGCTATAAGACATCAGGTGGATTACATGGTGTAGGTGCATCTGTAGTGAACGCACTTAGTGAATGGTTAGAAGTAACGATTCACAGAGAAGGCCATACGTATAAACAAAGATTTGAAAAAGGCGGTAGACCAGTTACAACATTAGAGAAAAAGGGGAAGACGAGAAAAACTGGAACAACTGTACATTTCAAACCAGATCCAACAATATTTAAAAATTCTACTCATTATAATTTTGAAACATTGTGTGAAAGACTGCAAGAATCTGCGTTTCTATTAAAAGCGCTCAAAATTAAAATAAAAGACTTAAGAGGCGAAGAGCCTAATGAAGTTTTTTATCATTATGAAGATGGTATTAAAGAGTTTGTTAAATATTTGAATGAAGGCAAAGATGTGCTACATGATGTTGCAATGTTTACTGGCACTTCTAATCAAATTGAAGTGGATATTAGTTTTCAGTTTAATGATCAGTATTCAGAAACTATTTTAAGTTTCGTGAATAATGTTCGAACTAAAGATGGTGGAACACATGAAACGGCACTAAAAGCTTCATTTACAAGAGTATTTAATGAATATGCTCGGAAAATAGGAGAATTAAAAGCAAAAGATAAAAACTTAGATGGTAGCGATATTCGTGAAGGTTTAACAGCTATTATTTCAGTGCGTATTCCAGAAGATTTACTACAATTTGAAGGACAAACTAAATCTAAATTAGGTACGACTGAAGCAAGAGCTGCCGTAGATTCAGTAATATCTGATCAATTACCTTTCTATTTAGAAGAGAAAGGACAATTATCTAAGTCATTATTAAAGAAAGCTGTAAAAGCATCTCAAGCGCGTGAAGCTGCACGTAAAGCTAGAGAAGAAGCGAGAAATGGTAAGAAGAATAAAAGAAAAGAAACATTGCTCTCAGGTAAGCTAACGCCTGCTCAAAGTAAAAATACTGAGAAAAATGAACTATACTTAGTAGAGGGTGACTCTGCAGGTGGTTCAGCTAAATTAGGAAGAGATCGTAAATTCCAAGCGATCTTACCATTAAGAGGTAAAGTTATTAATACTGAAAAAGCTAAACTTGAAGATATATTTAAAAATGAAGAAATCAATACGATTATTCATACTATTGGTGCCGGCGTAGGTGCTGACTTTAGTTTAGAAGACAGTAATTACAAAAAAGTTATCATCATGACAGATGCCGATACAGATGGTGCTCATATTCAAGTATTACTTTTAACATTCTTCTTTAAATATATGAGACCTTTATTAGAAGCAGGTCGCGTGTATATTGCATTACCACCTTTATATAAAGTAGAAAAAGGTAAAGGTAGAAAGAAACAAGTTGAATATGCATGGACAGATGAAGATTTAGAAGTATTAATGAAAAAGCTCGGTAAAGGTTTCACACTGCAAAGATATAAAGGTTTAGGTGAAATGAATGCTGACCAATTATGGGAAACAACTATGGATCCAGAAACAAGAACATTAATTAGAGTAAGCATAGATGACGAAGTACGTTCACAAAGACGTGTAACAACATTAATGGGTGACAAAGTTGAGCCGCGTAGAGAATGGATTGAAAGACACGTCCAATTTGGTATGCAAGAAGATCAAAGCATACTTGAAAGTGATGATATTCAGCTGCTTGATGATGAAATAGAAACAGAGGGGGAAGTTAATTAATGGTTGAACAAATACAAAACCTTCCTTTAGAAGATGTTATAGGGGATAGATTCGGTCGGTATAGTAAATATATTATCCAAGACCGAGCGCTTCCTGATGTACGTGATGGCTTGAAGCCAGTACAACGAAGAATTTTATTTGCAATGTACAAAGATGGCAACACTTATGAGCGAAACTTTAGAAAAAGTGCGAAAACAGTAGGTAACGTAATCGGTAATTACCACCCTCACGGTGACTCATCGGTATATGATGCAATGGTTCGTATGAGCCAAGATTGGAAACTAAGACATGTATTGATTGAAATGCATGGTAACAATGGTAGTATCGATAATGATCCTCCAGCAGCAATGCGTTATACAGAGGCTAAACTTAGTAAATTAGCAGAAATACTGCTTCAAGATATAGATAAAGAAACAGTAGAACATGTTCAAAACTTTGATGATACGGCAATGGAGCCTATGGTTTTACCAGCGAGATATCCGAATTTATTAGTAAATGGTTCTACTGGTATTTCTGCGGGTTATGCGACTGATATTCCACCACATAATTTAGGTGAAGTTATTGATGCGACACTAAAATTAATAGATAAACCTACTACAACAATAGATGAACTTATTAAGTTTATTAAAGGACCTGATTTCCCTACCGGTGGTATTATTCAAGGTTTAGATGGTATTAAAAAGGCTTATAAAACTGGTAAAGGTAAAATAGTTGTAAGAAGTAAAGTAGAAATAGAACAAATACGTGGCGGAAGAGAACAAATTATCGTTTCAGAAGTTCCTTTTGAAGTGAACAAAGGTAGTTTAGTTAAAAAAATTGATGAACTACGAGCTGACAAAAAAATAGAAGGTATCGTTGAAGTTCGTGATGAAACTGATAGAGAAGGTTTAAGAATAGCAATTGAGCTTAAAAAAGATATAAATAGTGAAGGCGTTCTAAATTATTTATATAAAAATACTGATTTACAAGTTTTATATCATTTTAATATGGTTGCAATTAACAAAAGAAGACCAGAATTATTAGGACTTAAAGAGATTTTAGAGAGCTATATTGAACATCAAAAAGAAGTTGTTACTAAACGTTCTCAATATGAACTCTCTCAAGCTGAAAAGCGTATGCATATCGTTGAAGGTTTAATAAAAGCTTTATCTATACTTGATGAGGTAATAGAAACCATTAGAGCTTCTAATAATAAACGTGATGCTAAAGAAAACTTAATTGCAAAATATAAATTTACTGAAGAACAAGCAGAAGCAATCGTAATGCTACAATTATATCGTTTAACAAATACAGATATTGTATCTCTAGAAGAAGAATTCGATGAATTAAAGAAAACAATAGAGCGTCTAAAAGATATTTTAAATAATGAAAGTTCATTGTTAAAAGTGATTAAATCAGAATTAAGATCTGTGAAAAAAGAATTTAGTGATGAAAGAAAAACAGACATAGAAGAAAAAATCTCTGAAATTAAAATTGAAAAAGAAATTCTTGTACCAAGTGAAGAAACGATTGTTTCTATGACACGCGATGGATATGTTAAAAGAACTTCAAATAGAAGTTATCAAGCAAGTGGTGTTGAAGAAGTTGGCTTAAAAGATGGAGATTATTTGTTAAAACATCAAAAAGTCAACACACAAGATACGCTAATTGCTTTTACTTCGAAAGGTCATTATTTATTCATTCCTGTACATGAAATAGCCGATTTAAAGTGGAAAGAATTAGGTAAACATGTTTCACAGATGATTCCTATCGGTGATGACGAAAGAATTATAGATATATTCTTTGAAACTGATTTCAAACCAGAATCTAATTATATTATTGCTACGAAAAACGGCATGATTAAGAAATCAACAAATGATAAATTTAAAGCATCTAGAATTACAAGACCATTAGTTGCAATGAAACTAAAAGATGATGATGAAGTTATTTCAGTATTGAAAATAACAGAAGATGAACTTTTAACAGTGATAACTGAAAAAGGTATGAGCTTAACATATGATACAGATGAACTATCAGACATAGGATTAAAAGCTGCTGGTGTTAAATCCATTAACTTAAAAGATAATGATAATGTTGTCATGACAGAAACGTTACCAAGTAACAAATCAGTATTCATTGTCACAGATCGTGGTTCAGTAAAACATATGAAAGCAGACCAATTTGTTCCCGCGAAAAGATCTCAACGTGGTTTAATGATATTAAAAGAATTAAAATCAAAATCACATAAAATTATAAAAGCTTTAACTCTTTCTGAAAATGAAACTTGTATAATTTTATCTGAAAAAGACGTCATTAAAGTAGACACTAAAGACTTTAATTACAGCGAAAGATATACAAATGGTAGATTTATCGTTGATGAAAGTGAGTTTGGTCAAGTCATAGATGCATACTTCGATGAAAAAGCACTTGAATAAAAAAATATAGTCATATACTAATTGTCATGGTAAAATCATGATAATGATTTATTAGACTAATTTTATTTAGAATTGAGGGATTTGTTTGAAAGACTTTGATAGTTATATCCCAAGTTGGTTTCATGACTTTGTTCAATGGGGTAATGATTTAATTTGGACGCAAAACTTAATTTTCTTACTTTTACTGGCAGGAGTATTCTTCACAATTAGTTCTAGAGTTGTACAACTTAGATGGCTGCCAGAAATGTTTAGGATTATTTTTGAAAAGCCAGAAACACTTGAAGATGGGAAAAAAGGTATATCATCTTTCCAAGCATTTGCAATTAGTGCGGCTTCACGCGTAGGTACTGGTAATATTGCCGGTGTAGCTACAGCTATCGTTCTTGGTGGACCTGGTGCTGTATTCTGGATGTGGGTTATTGCATTTATCGGTGCAGCCAGCGCATTCTTTGAAGCTACTTTAGCTCAAGTATATAAAGTAAAAGATGAAGAGGGCGGTTTTAGAGGCGGCCCAGCATACTACATAGAACGTGGACTTGGCCAAAAATGGCTAGGTGTTATCTTTGCAGTTTTAATTACAGTTACTTTTGCATTTGTATTTAATACTGTGCAATCTAATACAATTGCTGCATCTTTAAATGAGCAATATGAATTTTCGAATATTATAACAGGTGTTATTTTAGCTATTATAACTGGAATTGTTATTTTTGGTGGTGTTAGAAGTATTGCAACAGTATCATCTTTCATCGTTCCAATTATGGCAGTCGGTTACATTATATTAGTAGGCTACATCTTAGCGATGAATGTTGATCAAATTATTCCAATGTTACAAAACATCGTAAAAAGTGCTTTTGGATTACACCCAGCGTTTGGTGGTGCAATTGGTTTTGCATTAATGCAAGGTATTAAACGTGGGTTATTCTCAAACGAAGCTGGTATGGGTTCTGCAGCAAACGCCGCAGCAACTGCAGCCGTAAGTCACCCAGTAAAACAAGGTTTAATTCAATCATTAGGTGTATTCTTTGATACATTAATTATTTGTTCAGCTACTGCAATTATGTTACTGCTATATACTGACTTACAATTTGGAGCAGATGCAGAACAAGGTGTAGCAGTTACACAACAAGCTTTAACAACACATGTAGGTGAGTTTGGTGGTATATTCTTAACTATTGCAGTATTTATGTTTGCATTCTCATCTATTATTGGTAACTATTACTATGGACAAGCTAATATTGAATATTTAACGAAAAATAAATTTATAATGTTTATTTTTAGATTATTAGTTGTTG
Source organism: Mammaliicoccus sp. JADD-157 (assembly GCF_049310805.1). Lineage (NCBI taxonomy): Bacteria > Bacillati > Bacillota > Bacilli > Caryophanales > Staphylococcaceae > Mammaliicoccus > Mammaliicoccus sp. JADD-157. The sequence continues at coordinate 1,202,272 of NZ_JBMOVZ010000001.1, forward strand.
GTATGGTATTCGTTGGTTCAGTTGTACAAGTACAAACTGTTTGGGATACTGCAGATTTATTTATGGGATTAATGGCGGTTATAAATATCGTAGCATTATTCGGTCTAGCTACAGTCGTGTTTGAAGTAGCGAAAGACTATCGAGACCAAAGAAAACGTAAATTAAATCCAGTATTTAAAATAGAAAACTTAAAAGCAAACTTCAGTAATATTGAAGCTTGGGGCAATAACCCATATAGTAGAAATGAAGATACAGCAGTGAAAAAGAAAAATAAGCCAACTGTAGATTCAGAAGAAGAAAATGTTTCAGAAAATAAAGATGAAACTTTAAATGATGATAAGAAAGATCAATAATTATCATTTATAAAAAATGAATGAAAGTGTTACTTAGGACTGCTGAGAAAATTGGCAGTCTTTTTTATGTTTTGAATGTAAAATATTGCAAGACAAGAGACAGGTGCAACATTCATCCTATAATCAACAAAAAAGGGGGTGGGACAGAAATCTCATTTTAATAAATAGATTTCGTAGTCCCACCCCGGCAAGGATGACTAGGGTTGGAAAAAGCTTGATATAAGCGCATTTTCAATCCAGTCAGCTACTGCCATTATAATAAATGAGGCTGAGACATGTATTTATGTCCCGCCTCATTATTCTGTATATTAATTGGGATTATTTAAATAAATTAGCGATTGAATTAAAGATATCTTTAATTGCGTTGACGATTTTATCCCATAGTCCTTCGTCTTGTAATTTATCTTTAATGTTATTTCCTAAGTCTTCTGCTTTTTTCTTAGCATTTTTGAAATCATCTGACTTAACTATGTCATTAACATAATCTTTAGAGTTCTTAATAAAGTCTTTAGCATTTTCTCCATCGAAAATACCGTCTTTTTGAGCACTATCGATTACATTAACAATTTTGTTAACTTGATTTTCATTAATGATGTTTGTTAATCCATTATCTTCAATTTTTTGATTTACGATATTTGTAATTTCAGTTACTGAAACGTTCCCGGATTTTTCTGCAACTGCTTGTTTAGATTCTGCCACTGTCTTGTTAAGTTGTGATTGAGAGAATCCTTCTTGATCTTTATTTTCTTCAGATATCTCGTTTATTGTAGATAGCTCTTCTTGTGCTACTTGTGTTCTGTTTGAATCTATAGATTCACCTTGTGCTTCGAAGGCTTTATAAACACCTGCAAGTGCACTTTCTCCTGTAACATCTTCACTTGACGCGATTGTAACGTCAGCATCTTTAATACCAGCTGTCATTAGAGCATTTTTGTAAGTATCTTCTGTAACTTTAGTGATTTGACCTTGATCTTGGTTGATTGTTAAATTCAAGCCACTACCTTTAGAAGTTTTCGTTATACGAATGCTAGATTTGAGTACATCGTTTGATGACTGCATATTCAAGTATTTATTTAAATCTTCAGCATTAACATATGTTGTTTTATCACTGTTTTTTGTACCTAAAAGATTTGAAGTTGTTTCTTTAGCTGAAGGGTTATTCTCTAAAGCTGCTCCATAAACAGTAACTGCGTTATCCCAAGCTTCTTCAGTTACTGCTTGAGCTTGTTGCTTCGGATAAAAAATAGTAGCAATAACTAAAACGGATAGCATAGAAATAATGTATGTTTTTAAGTTTCTCACATGACTCACGTCCTATAAATTTATTGATATATTATATCTATCATTATATTAGCATCAATTGTATAATATGTAATAGGTCTTCAGAATGAGGTTTTTATATGGGAAAATATATTATCGAAAAAACACTCAATAATAATGTGTTAGTTGCTAACTATTATCAAAAAGAAGTAATTTTAATAGGCAAGGGGATTAGTTTTGGTAAAAAACAAGGTGAAGAAATTGATACAGATTTAATAGAGAAAGTTTACTTATTAGAATCTGAGAGAGATAAAGATAGATATACACAGTTATTAAACGGAACGAGTGAACACGTATTTAATACAATATTAGAAGTAGTAAATGGAATTGATAAACAGTTGGGCGGTAGTGTAAGTGAAAAAACGCTCATTTCATTAACTGATCATATTGTATTTGCAATAAAGCGAATAGAAGAAGGTATTTATGTTCATAATCCATTTTTAAAAGAGACAGAAGTGCTTTATCCAAGGGAATATCAAATTGCTGAAAACGCTGTTAAAGCTTTAAATGAAAAGTTAGATTTACAGTTTATCGAGTCAGAAGCTGGATTTATAGCATTACATATCCATTCAGCTGAAGAAAATCATTCACTTAACGACATAAATAATATAAAACAAATTATACAGAAGTCAATTATTATAATAGAAGAGGGCCTTGAAGTTAATATAGATAAGAATAGTATTAATTATAGTCGTTTTGTAAGACACTTACATTTTGCGATTCAAAGAGTCTTAGCAGATGAAAGAATTCCGGATGCAACTGATATTGAATTGTTATTGAAAGCGCAATATCCACTGTGCTATAATATTGCTGTAAAGATAGTGAAGATGATGCAAACACAGTTAAAGAGGCCAGTTTATGAATCTGAATTAGCATATTTAACAATGCACATCCAACGCTTTAATAATAACTTATAAATTGCGTGTTACTGTTTCGTCAGGCATGAGCAAATAAACATTACCTTATGGTAAGTTTCTTGCTCATGCCTTTTTTTGTGCTGTAATTTATTGAGTTAAACAATGGGAGGGTTTTACAATGTTTAAGAAATTTTTTGGTCAATTACAACGTATTGGGAAAGCTTTAATGTTACCAGTTGCAATATTACCTGCAGCGGGAATTTTACTTGCGTTTGGTAACGCAATGAAAAACGCTCAATTTATTGAAATTGCACCTTGGTTAAAAACAGATATTATTGTAATGATTGCATCTGTTATGGAGTCTTCAGGTCAAATTATATTTGATAATTTACCTTTACTCTTTGCTATTGGTACTGCTTTAGGTTTAGCTGGAGGAGATGGCGTAGCAGGTTTAGCAGCGTTAGTAGGTTATCTTATTATGAATACTACAATGGGTGTTATAAAAGGCATTACAATAGATAACATATACTCTTATAGTAAAGGGGCTGAAACACTTAGCCAAGCTGCTAGAGAGCCATCACATGCATTAGTTCTAGGTATACCAACACTACAAACAGGGGTATTTGGTGGTATTATAATGGGGGCTTTAGCAGCCTGGTGCTATAACAAATATTTCAACATAAATTTACCACCATTTTTAGGGTTTTTCGCAGGTAAACGATTTGTTCCAATTATTACATCTGTAGTAGCCATCGTTACAGGTATTGTTTTGTCATTTGCTTGGCCACCGATACAAGAAGCTTTAAATAACTTATCTACATTTTTATTAGGTAAAAATTTAGCTTTAACGACATTTATATTTGGAATTATTGAAAGATCTTTAATTCCATTTGGACTACATCATATTTTTTATTCGCCGTTTTGGTTTGAATTCGGAAGTTATGTAAATAAAGCTGGGGAATTAGTACGTGGAGATCAGAGTATATTTATGGCACAAGTTAAAGATAAAGTACCATTTACAGCTGGGGCATTTACTACTGGTAAATATCCATTCATGATGTTTGGTTTACCAGCGGCTGCATATGCAATATATCGTCAAGCTCGTCCAGAACGCAAAAAAGTTGTCGGTGGATTAATGTTGTCTGCAGGGCTTACTTCATTCTTAACGGGTATTACAGAGCCATTAGAATTCTCATTCTTATTCGTTGCACCAGTTTTATATGGAATACATGTTATATTAGCAGGTACTTCATTTTTAGTGATGCATTTATTACATATTCAAATAGGTATGACGTTCTCTGGTGGATTTATTGATTACGTATTATATGGATTATTAAACTGGGATCGCACCAACGCAATATTGGTTATTCCAGTAGGTATCATTTATGCATTAGTTTATTATTTCTTATTTACGTTCGCAATTAAGAAATTCAATTTGAAAACACCGGGAAGAGAAGATAAAGAAACAGAATCACGTAATAGTTCAGTATCAGAATTACCATTTGATGTGTTAGAAGCAATGGGTGGTCAAAATAACATCAAACATTTAGATGCTTGTATTACAAGATTACGTGTAGAAGTTTTAGATAAAACGAAAGTTGATAAATCAGAACTTAGAAGTTTAGGTGCCTCAGGTGTACTTGAAGTAGGTAATAATATTCAAGCGATATTTGGGCCTAAGTCCGATCAAATAAAACATGATATGGGACGTATTATTTCAGGTGAAATTACGAAACCTAGTGAAACGACAGTTACGGAAGAAGGAGATAAAGAAAGTTTAGCTATTTTAGCTGAAGGCGGTGCAACGATTTATTCTCCTATTAAAGGTGAAATCATAGATATTAGTGAAGTGCCAGATAAAGTGTTTTCCGAGAAAATGATGGGTGATGGCATAGCAATTATTCCAGAAACAGGTGAAGTTGTAGCACCATTTGATGGTAAACTAAAAATGACATTCCCTACTAAACACGCTATTGGACTAGAATCAAAAGAAGGTATTGAGCTGTTAATTCATTTTGGTCTAGAAACTGTTCAGTTAGAAGGTCAAGGATTTGAAATATTAGCAGAAGCTGATACTGATATTATTAAAGGCCAACCTCTAATGAAAGTTGATTTAGATTATATTAAAAAACATGCAGATAGCACAGTCACACCAATTGTCGTGACAAATTTAGAAGGTTCAACGTTGGAGATATTAACTAATGGACACATTGACCAAGGAGATAAAATATTTTTAGTGAAATAAAAAGGATAAAGAAATTTGTCTCAGGAGCCCATACTTTGTTACACGTGTTTTCATAAAAAATATTATTGAAAGCGTAATCTTATCGTGCTATAATAAGTCGGTAGATAAAGTGTAGAAAAATATTCAACACTTAAATAATAACTTATAAATTGCGTGTTACTAATACGATTAGGCATGAGCAAATAAAATGTACCCAAGGGTATGTTTATTTGCTCATGCCTTTTTTAGTGCCATAATTTATAAAGTTCAAAATACAGGAGGGTTTTATAATGTTCAAGAAGTTCTTTGGTCAGTTGCAACGTATTGGTAAAGCATTAATGTTACCAGTTGCGATTTTACCAGCAGCAGGGCTGTTGTTAGCTTTTGGGTCAGCTATGCAAACGCCTAACTTAGTTGAAATAATGCCGTTCTTAACAAATGATACGGTTGTTATGATTTCTGATTTAATGCAAAGTGCTGGTAGTATTATATTTGATAATTTACCTATGCTATTCGCTATGGGTGTAGCAATTGGTTTAGCAGGTGGAGACGGTGTTGCAGCTATAGCAGCATTCGTAGGTTACTTAGTTTTAAATATGACTATGGGTCAATATTTAGGTATCACAGCTGATGATATTAATGCTGAGAACCCTGGTAATGCTTTAGTACTTGGTATCCCAACGTTACAAACAGGGGTATTCGGCGGTATCATCATTGGTGCTTTAGCAGCATGGTGTTATAACAAGTTCTATAACATTACGTTACCATCATACTTAGGTTTCTTTGCTGGTAAGCGTTTCGTACCAATCGTAATGGCTGCATCATCATTCCTATTAGCGTTTTTAATGGCTTGGATTTGGCCACACGTTCAATATGGATTAAACGAATTCTCATCTAGTTTAATCGATGCAAATACTGGATTAGCAGTATTCTTATTCGGATTTATTAAACGTCTGTTAATTCCATTCGGTTTACATCATATTTTCCATGCGCCATTCTGGTTTGAGTTTGGATCATATACTACAGCAGCAGGGAAAGTTGTACACGGAGATTTATCAATTTTCCAAGCGCAAATTGCTGATAATGTAAGTTTAACTGCTGGTAAATTTATGCAAGGTGAATTCCCAGTTATGATGTTCGGGTTACCTGCAGCAGCATTAGCAATTTACCATACAGCTAAACCTGAAAACAAGAAAGTAGTTGCTGGTTTAATGGGTTCAGCAGCACTTACATCATTCTTAACAGGTATTACGGAACCATTAGAATTCTCATTCTTATTTGTAGCACCATTATTATTCTTTATTCACGCAATATTAGACGGATTATCATTCTTAATTTTATATTTATTAGATTTACATCTAGGTTATACATTCTCAGGTGGATTCATTGATTTCTTCACATTTGGAATCTTACAAGGTAAAACAGCATGGTGGCTAGTAATCCCAGTTGGTTTAGTATACGCAGTTATTTACTACTTTGTGTTTAGATTCTTTATTTCAAAATTCAATTACAAAACACCTGGTCGAGATGATGCAGAACAAAAAACAACAACTGTATCTAATAGTGAATTACCGTTCTCAGTTTTAGAAGCAATGGGTGGTCAAGATAATATTAAACATTTAGATGCTTGTATTACGAGATTACGTGTAGAAGTTCAAGATAAAGACCAAGTTGATAAATCTGAACTGAAAAGTTTAGGTGCTTCAGGTGTACTTGAAGTAGGTAATAATATTCAAGCAATATTTGGACCTAAATCAGATCAAATTAAACATGACATGGCACGTATTATTTCAGGTGAAATTACGAAACCAAGTGAAACAACAGTTACAGAAGAAGGTAATAAAGAAAATGCTGAAATTCTAGCTGAAGGAGATGCAACAATTTATTCTCCTATTAAAGGTGAAATCATTGATATTAGTGAAGTACCAGATAAAGTGTTCTCTGAAAAAATGATGGGTGACGGCATAGCTATCATTCCAGAAACAGGCGAAGTTGTAGCACCATTTGACGGTAAATTAAAAATGACATTCCCTACAAAGCACGCTATTGGTTTAGAATCAACTGAAGGTGTGGAATTACTAATTCATTTCGGTTTAGAAACTGTTAAATTAGAAGGTCAAGGATTTGAAATATTAGCAGAAGCAGAAACTGATATTATTAAAGGACAACCTTTAATGAAAGTAGATTTAGACTATATTAAAGAGCATGCAGATAGCACAGTAACACCGATTGTTGTAACAAACCTTAATGATTCTAAATTAGAAACATTAGTTAAAGGAAAAGTAGAACAAGGCGATAAAATCTTTATTGTTAAATAGAATATAAAAAGAGAAGGATCTTCAAATAGATTCTTCTCTTTTTTATTTTCATTATGATAAAACATAAAATTATTATGTAAACTATTAATGTAAAATTTTACTGTTAAACTTCGTCGATTAGGGTATAATAGACTATAAATTAATACAAGGAGGGCTATTCTTGGAAAAAGAATCACGAGGTAGAGGTTCGAACGGTAAAGAAACAAGATTTATGAGATTTTTTGGAGGCCGAGATATTTATTTTATTTTAGGTCTGCTTATACTCATTGGTTTAACGGTATTTATATTCCAAAAAGTTTCATTTATTTTCGAACCATTAATCACAGTAACGACAACTTTAATTGGCCCAATTATCGTTGCGTTTATAGCATTTTATTTATTTAACCCATTAGTAAACTTTATGGAAAGAATGAATATTTCACGGTTATGGGGAATCCTTATTTTACTACTTATTATCATTGCAGGTATTACGTTTATAGTTACTTTATTGATTCCAGTCGTACAGCATCAAATAGAAAGTTTTTCAAAAAATTTACCTACTTATATAGATGAGTTTAGCGATAAAATTAAACAGTTATCCAAAAATTCGTTTATAGCGGATTATTACACTCAAGCTCAAAATTGGTTACAACAAAACTTTAGTGATATTCCTAAAAAAATATCAAATTCAGTAGGTAGTTTCGGAGACAAATTCCAATCATTTGTTTCTACTATTACGCATGTAGTTGTTATTATTGCGACATTTCCGTTTGTGTTATTTTTCTTATTGAAAGATGGAGAAAAATTTAGAAACTATTTCATTAGTTTAATGCCTCCTAAATTTAGAAGAGATACACATGATTTAATTGATAAAATGAACCTTCAAGTTGGTTCATATATTCAAGGACAAATGATTGTAGCATTCTGTATTGGTGTATTACTATTTATTGGCTATTCAATCATTGGGCTTGATTACGCATTAACATTAGCAAGCATTGCTGCTGTGACAAGTGTAGTGCCTTATTTAGGGCCTATGATAGCTATTTCACCAGCAATAGTATTGGCAGCGATTGATTCACCATTTATGCTACTTAAACTTGCAATCGTTTGGGCAGCAGTACAATTTTTAGAAGGGCATTTTATTTCGCCAAATATTATGGGTAAAACGATGAAAATTCATCCACTTACAATTATATTTGTATTGTTATGTGCAGGTAATTTAGCTGGCATAATAGGTGTTATTCTAGGAATTCCAGCATATGCTATTATTAAAGTAGCTGTAACACACGTATTTACTTTATTTAAACGTAGATATAATAAATATTATAAAGATGATTCAGGACCATATGAAATAGAAGATAATAAGGTAATAAAAGAAAATTAATGATCTTCTACCATAAATCTAATTAAGAATAAATAAGACTAGCAGTGAAGAATTCTAATACAATGGAATTCTTCACTGCTTTTTTATATGTAATAGCTTTGAATCTATATATGAATACAAATTTATTGAATTTTATGGTATTATTTGGTAGAAGAAATGATTAAGAGGTCGAAATATGAAATTATTAAATAGTAAGAGCATTATTTCGTTTTTAAAAATTCCATTTATATGTCTAGTGTTTATAGTCGTCATTTATATTCTACATAATGAAATATCTAAAATTAACTTTAAAAAGACATTTGTGTTATTTAGAGAAATGGATACAATTATATTTGTCGGTATTGTTATTTTAGGTGTACTATCTGTCCTAATATTATCTTTATATGACGTTATGTTAAAGCAATCATTAAAAATTAAACTACCGCTACATAAAATTTTATCAATCAGTTTCATCATTAATACTTTTAATAGCATTTTAGGATTTGGCGGATTAATAGGTGCTGGAATTAGAATTTATTCATATAGAAATGAAGTCCAAGATAGAAAGGTGCTCATCAAGAGTGTGTCTTTATTATTACTTTCTATGTTAAGTGGGCTGAGTTTATTATGTTTATTAATTGTTCTGCATTTATTTAAAGTCGATACATTATTAGATAATATTTCATGGGCTAAAATTGTTTTATACATCGGCAGTGCTTTTTTACCGATATTTATAATCTTTTCAATTTTAAAGCCTTCCACAGAGCAAGATAGATTATTAGGTGTTAAATTCACAATAGTTTCAGCGTTCGAATGGTTAGCAGCGAGCTTTTTACTATATGTTATTTTACAGGCTCTAAATGTTCATGTAGATTATTCACATTTAGTAGGTATATTCGTTATTGCTGCTTTATCAGGACTAATGAGTATGATTCCAGGTGGATTTGGTGCTTTTGATTTAGTAATATTATTAGGCATTAAATCGTTAGGCGTACCAGAAGAACAAGTTCTATTGGCTTTATTACTGTATAGAATTGTTTATTATTTCTTTCCATTTATTATTGCTCTTGGACTGTCTACATTCGAGTTTGGGAGTATTATTAGAAAGTATATCGAAGAAAGCAAATTCTATACGCCTGCGATGGATACAACTTCATTTATTAAAGCTATTCAAAGAGATTTATTGACGAAAATTCCTTCTATCGCATTAGGATTATTAGTCGGAATAACTGGGTTTGTTTTATATTTTAATCATGTATTTATTTTATATGATGCCATATATTCTCATCATTATACGTTTTATTCTATTTTACTAGCTTTACATACCGCTGCAACACTGCTTTTACTTATTTGTTCTAAAGGTGTAATGTCCGGGACAATGCGATCCACATTAATGAGTATTATATCAACTCTAGTATTAATGTTTGTGTCGATTTTAACGAACGGTACAATTATTGCATTTTTATGGTTAGCAATATTATTAATATTGTTATTTATAGGTTATAAGAATGCAAATGTCGTTAAAAAAATCGTTACACCTATAAAAATTTTGCTAAGTGGCTTACTCATTCTTGTCATGTTTATTTTCAACAGAATAATCACAGTGAATTATTTAAATTTATATCCACATGAAGTTACAAAATTTGATAAATATGCCGTATTTAGTCTGTTTATAGTTGTACTCGTACTATTATTACTTCTAGGAACAGTCATAACATTTATACTTTCTAAAAATAATCAAAGAAATTTAACTAAAGGTTTTAATTTTAAAACAATTGAAAATATCATTCAAAAATATGAAGGTTCTTACGTGAGTCATCTAGCATTTACAGGCGATAAACAATTTTTTGTAAACGAAGATGAAGACGTATTTATTATGTATCGTCAAACAATGAATGCCGTCATTGTATTAGGTGATCCTATCGGAAATGAAGATAAATTTTCTGAAGTGTTAACTAAATTTTATGATCAAATGTATTTTTTAGGTAGAGACATCATTTTTTATCAAGTACAAACTAAATTACTTTCTTTATACCATGAATATGGAAATGTATTCTTTAAACTTGGTGAAGAAGCGCTCATTAACCTAGATACATTTACCTTATCTGGTAAAAAGAAAAGAGGTATGCGCGCAACATATAATAAACTTGAAACTGAAGGTTATCGCTTTGAAATTTTAGAGGCACCATATAGTGAAGAAGATATTCAAATGATGAAGACTATAAGTGATAATTGGTTAAATGGTAAAAAAGAAATGAACTTTTCAGTAGGCGCTTTTAATTTAAATTATTTAAATAAAGCTCCAATTGCCGTTATACGTCATGGAGCATACGGTATCGTAGGATTTTGTTCATTAATGTATACAAATTATAATCAGTCAATATCGATTGATTTAATTAGATGGAATAAAGATATTGATATAGCAGTGATGGATGCACTTTATATTCACATGTTGCTTTGGGCTAAAGAACAAGGCTATAAACAATTTAATATGGGTATGGCTACATTATCAAACGTAGGTTATAACAAATATGCATACTTAAGAGAGAAATTTGCTGCTAAAGTTTTTGAAAATATGAACGGTATATATAGCTTCCAAGGTTTAAGAAATTACAAACAAAAATACCACCCAGATTGGGAACCAAGATTTCTAGTCTATAAAAAGTATAGTTCATTATTATGGAATTTAATAAGAGTGAGTTTGACGATAAATTATAAAATAAAAAATAACGATAACACCAAATAGCGAGGTGTTATCGTTATTTTTTAATCTGCACGTGTTTCTTTTATACGTTTAAACCAGCGATATAGAACATATAATACAATAATCGCAATAATGATGATAAATAATTTGGAATATATACCTGCGAATTCAATTATTTTATGCCAATGACTTCCTAATGTCATGCCTAATACAATCAGTAGTATATTCCACATACCAGTACCGATTGCTGTTAATAAAATGAATAAAGGTATATTCATTTTTGTGATTCCTGCAGGTAAAGATATCAAAGTTCTTACTATAGGAATAAATCTTCCGATAAATATAGCCCAATTTCCATACTTATTTAGCCAAGTAATTGTTTTATCTAAATCTTTAGTTTTAATTCCTATGTACTTACCATGCTTATGTATTAAACGATATATACGTTCTTCGCCAATCCAAGCACCGATGCCATATAATACTAACGCACCGAGCACCGCTCCAACAACTGCTAATATACATACGATGACAATACTTAAATTAGATTGTGTTGTCATAAATCCTGCAAATGTTAATACAATTTCAGAAGGGAAGGGATGTATAATATATTCTAAAAATACGAGTATAAAGATACCTACGTATCCATATTGGGTCATAAAATCAGTAATCCATTGTTCCATAATTAACTCCTTATGTAATGATTCATATCAAAAATATAATTAACTTTAAACAGAAAAATAACAGTACAGTATACTATTGTACATACTTTACTGCTATTTAACTAAAGTTATATTTATTTTTTAAAACGACTTCTTTCTAATTGTTCTTCTCGATATCTTTCAGGATTTTTCTTATAAAAATCTTGATGATGATCTTCTGCTTCATAAAATGTTTGATATGGTAATAATTTTGTTACAACTGTTTGATTCTCAGGTAATTTATCTTTTAACTGTGCGATATATTCTTCAGCTAATTTCTTTTGGTCATCATTTGTATAAAAGATAGCTGTTTGATATTGAGAGCCACGATCTTGAAATTGCCCATGAGCATCAGTAGGATCTATAATTGCAAAAAATATTTCTAATAATCTATTGTATGAGAATAATGCAACATCGTATTGGATTTCAACAACTTCTAGATGCCCTGTTTCTCCTGTCTTTACTTCTTCATAAGTAGGATTTTCTGTTGTTCCACCCATGTAACCTGAAGTGACTTTATCAATACCTTCATACTCATCGAATGGTTTAACCATGCACCAAAAGCATCCACCTGCGAAATACGCTTTATTCATATTCATTATAATTTTACCATCCTTTATTCAGTCTCAAGTCTTATTTTCCGATTGTTTCACAATTTTTTCTTGATTTTTAAACCATAAATTGGTTAACTTAGTGTATGATATTAATTATAATATAATTAATATCAATTTTGAAGATAAAAGGTTGGTAACAATGACTTCGCAAAATCAATCAGAAACAGATGACAATCGTCAAACAGATATACCACGAAGAACGAAAAAGCGTAGAATTAAAAAAGGGCCTTTTATTCTTTTAGGTATCATTTTGCTATTAATCGGGTTAGTATTCTATATAACTGCTTCATATAAGTCTGGCTTGAAGGTTTCAACTGAGAATGGTAAGGACCATCAATTACATAAGTTCCATAGTTCTACCAGAAATGATGGTAAGGTTAATGTGCTTGTGTTAGGGGAAGATCGTAAAGTTGATAACTCACAGCCTAGAACCGATTCAATTATGGTTGTTCAATATGATTACTTAAAGAAAGATTTAAAAATCGTTTCGGTCATGAGAGATATTTATTCTGAAATACCTGGTGGTTATCGAAATTACAAAATCAATACTGCATACTCACTTGGTGGACCAGAATTATTGCGCAAAACATTGAAGAAAAACCTTGGTCTTGATCCAGAGTACTATGCCATCATAGACTTTGATGGATTCGAGCAAATGGTTGATGAAATTGCACCAGACGGTGTTCCAATCAATGTTGAAAAGGACATGTCTGAAAAAATTGGTGTTTCTCTGAAAAAAGGTCAACATAACTTAAACGGGAAAGAATTATTAGGTTATGCGCGTTATAGAAATGACGAAGAAGGCGACTTTGGACGAGTAAGAAGACAACAACAAGTTATGACAGGACTGAAATCAGAACTATTAAGTGTAAATTCAGTTCTGAAAGCACCTAAAATTGCTGGTATTGCAAGAGGTTATGTTAATACAAATTTAGATGATCAAACAATTTATAAAACGGGAGCTAGCTTTATAGCTAGAGGCGATAAAGATATTAAGACTTTAACAGTGCCAGTAAAAGGCTCTTATACAAATGAAAATGATATTGAAAATGGTGCTGTTTTAAGTATTGATAAAGAACAGAATAAAAAAGCAATAAAAGAATTTCTTGATGAATAGTAGATGAGTATGGCATATTATCCGTATTCAAAGTGAGAAGGAGCGAGACTACGAAATCTTTAAAAATAAGATTTCTGTCTCGCTCCCTTTTTCTTTAATGTATTTAAAAATTAAGAATCTGATTTACGAACGCCTGCTACACCATAGTGTTCAGGTTTCATTTCTTCAATGATAACGTGTATATTTTCTTTTGGAGCTTTAGCATTCTTATGTACTGCTTCGGTAACATCATTAACTAGACCTCTTAACTGTTCATCTGATCTACCTTCAATTAATTTAACATTTACGATTGGCATTATTTTCTCTCCTCATTATATTGTATATTTGCTGAAGGACCTGTATCACCGCGCCAGTCTTGCTGGCCATCATCTTCAATGAATTCGATATTAACATCCTCAACATGTGATAAGTCTAACAACTTTAATATAATCCGTTTTCTGATATCTGACAACTCTTTTAACGTAAAGTTCTTGTTTAACTCTAATAATGCTTCAATATGCAATGCTTCTCCTTCTTTAATGACAGCTAATCGTTTAATATCAGATACAGCTTTTTCATCTAGAATGATACGTGAAGCATGTATTTCTGATTCGTGATCAGCGATACCAAGAACACCTTGGGCATTTTCAACAAATATAATACCGACAATAATAAACATCATGATACCGATTATGACTGAAGCAATACCTTCAAGCATACCTAAGCCAGTTAATCGAGCAATGATAATGGATAATACAGCGATTATACCGCCACCAGCTGCTACTGTATCTTCCATAAATACAAGTTTTGTAGCGGGCTTTGCTTTGCTGATATTTAAATAACTTTTAGTGAAAGGTGTTAATAAACCTTTGCTGGATTCTCCAGCTTCTTCTAAAATTTCTTTGCCAGCTTTTCTTAACACTGTACCTTCTAAAACAATACCGATAACGAGTACGCCGATATTAATCCAGAAAAATAAAAGTGGGCCATCAGTATCATTAGGATGAATAATATGGTGAAAACCTTCTTTTACTGTTTCGTATGATAGAATCCCAACAATTATAACTGCTATTAAACATACTAGATTAATAAGTCGACCATATCCAAGTGGGAACTTCTCATTAGGACTACGTTTTGAAAAAGCAGAACCGAGAAACACGAATAATTGATTAGCTGCATCCCCAAAGGAATGCATCATTTCAGCAAACATAGCGATGTTGCCTGTAAAAATAAAAGCGAAGAGCTTTAAAAAACCAAGAATGAAGTTAACGATAGCAGCAGATAAAGAAGACATGCTACCTTTTTTAAGAAAATTGAAAAATCTGCTCATAACAAGCTCCTTTGCATATTAAATTTTTATAATGATAACATCTTAATTCCCATAATTTAATATTGCTAATCATTTTAGATGCTTATAATTTTATTATGTAAACTATAAGTGTTGTTTGAAATTTCTTAAGACCATTAGCTAGGGAATGTGTTATACTATAAATGTATAATATTTAAATATGTCATACTATTTGATTACTATATTAATGTAGCTTAATACATTAAATGTCTTATTACACCTTATCTATGAGTTGACACTTTTTTAATATAGATATTAGGTTTATAATAGAGTTAATACATAAAATTATGTAAACAAATTTAATAACTGAAATTCTGTATATTTGTTATGGGCATATATAGATGAGTAAATTAATATTGAAAGGGGCTCTGTAGTTAATTATGAATTCAATACATAAGAAAACAGATGTAATATTAATTGGTGGTGGCATAATGAGTGCGACTTTAGGCACAATGCTTAAAGAATTATCACCAAACTTAGAAATTAAATTATTCGAAAAATTATCTAAACCAGCTGAAGAGAGTTCTAATGAATGGAACAACGCAGGTACAGGACATTCTGCTTTATGTGAATTGAATTACACTAAAGAAGAGGCGGATGGTTCCGTTAATATTGATAAAGCAATCCAAATCAATGAACAGTTTCAGTTATCAAAACAATTTTGGACTTATCTTGTAAATCAAGGTAAGTTAGCTGATCCAAAATCATTTATTCGTCCTGTTCCACATATGAGTTTTGTTTATGGAAAGAAAAACATAGAATTTTTGAGAAAACGTTGTGATGCTTTATCGAATAATCCTTTATTCACAGGTATGACATTTACTGATGATTTTGAAACATTAAAACATTGGATGCCATTAATGATGGAGGGA
The DNA here is from genome assembly GCF_049310805.1 of Mammaliicoccus sp. JADD-157. Classification (NCBI taxonomy): domain Bacteria; kingdom Bacillati; phylum Bacillota; class Bacilli; order Caryophanales; family Staphylococcaceae; genus Mammaliicoccus; species Mammaliicoccus sp. JADD-157. Next base: position 1,218,018 of record NZ_JBMOVZ010000001.1, read on the forward strand.
CGTCCGACTACTGAAGAAATTGCAGCAACTAAAATAGAATCTGGTACAGATGTAAACTTCGGTAATTTAACACGTTCACTTTTAAGTAATTTAAAAGATGAAGGTGTAGAGTTATATTACAATCATTCTGTTCAGAATATTCGAAGAAATCAAGATAACACATGGCAATTAAAAATTTATAATAGTGAAACGAAGAAAACTGAATATCACAACACTAAATTTGTATTTATTGGTGCTGGTGGCGGCAGTTTACCGCTGTTACAGAAGACAGGTATTAAAGAATCTACAAATATAGGTGGCTTCCCGGTTAGTGGTTTATTCATGGTATGTAATAATGAAGACGTTATTGCTAAACATGAAGCCAAAGTTTATGGTAAAGCTAAAGTCGGCGCGCCACCAATGTCAGTACCACATTTAGATACAAGATACATTGAAGGTAAACGAACATTATTATTTGGACCTTTTGCTGGATTTTCACCTAAGTTCTTGAAAACAGGTTCAAATTTAGATTTAATTGAATCTGTTAAACCTAATAATGTTTTAACAATGCTTTCTGCTGGATTAAAAGAAATGGGATTAACGAAATATTTAGTGGAGCAAGTACTTTTATCTGATGAAAAACGATTAGAAGAGTTAAAAGAATTTATTCCAACTGCAAAATTAGAAGATTGGGACATTGTAATTGCTGGCCAACGGGTGCAAGTAATTAAAGACACAGAAGAAGGCGGGAAAGGGACACTTCAATTTGGTACTGAGCTTGTCACAAGTGAAGACGGTTCAATATCAGCTTTACTAGGTGCTTCTCCAGGTGCTTCTACAGCAGTACATGTTATGTTGCAGTTATTAGAAAAAAGTTTCCCAGAACAATTTCCAGAATGGAAACAAAGAATTAAACAAATGATACCTTCATATGAAGTACAATTGTCTGAAAATCCTGAAGTATTTGATGAAATTAATACATCAACTTCAAAAGCATTAGGATTATATAAATAATAGAACTATAAAATTTTGATATGCTTCTTTCAAAGCACACTCTAAAAAAGTGAAATCTTTGAAGGGAGCTTTTTTTGGTAATATAATGTGAAAGTATCGAAATACATGCACATTAGCGTATAATTTTCATGTATTTATAATCTGTATATTTAATCGTATGTAACAAATTTACAAATTTCTTTAACTCTAAAATAAAAATTGATTTTATTCTCTTTAACTTTTAACCCAATCGCGTTAAACTATTCTTAATGAAGATTAAGGGGGGGTTCACTCTATGTTTGAAAAATTACTAACTTCTATTGGTATCGGTAATTTAAAAATTGATACGAGACTAAAAAAATTAACTTTTAATGAAGAAGAACCAATTAAAGGTAAAGTGATTTTTTATGGTGGTTCATGTGACATTAAAGTAGAATATATTATGTTATCTTTAATTGAAAGAGTTAACAACAAAGATGAAGATAGTGATTTTGCTGAATTTGATAATGTATTGCATAAATACAAAGTTAATAAATCTTTCGTTATTAAAAAAGGCGCACAACAAGAATATGAATTTGAATTCAAATTAGAACAGATTGATTTTAAAGGTGAACCTGAAGAAATCTTCTTAAAAACACATGTTCATATTGATCAATCTGTCGGTGCAGATGACGAAGAACGATTAATTATAGTAAGATAGTGTTCACTATTAGTTTATAAAAATATTGTTATTTTAGTATTGTAACGTTCATGCTTAAATTCTTAAAAACACACCACAAAAGTAGGGTAATCCTTAGCTTTTGTGGTGTGTTTTATTTTTATTTTGGAATAACAGGGATTAATAAGGGAAACCTTCTTTTGAACATCAACACATATAACGTTTCAGTTGATTAAAAACATTATTTATACAAAAATAAACGTATTAACGTTGAAATAGAACATATGTTCGTATATAATAAAAATATATTCAGTCGATTGAGGGAAGGTGACATTATGTATGATTATCATTTATGTGAGGACCGAGATATCTTATGTATAGATCAGAAAAGCTTCTTTGCGAGTGTGTCTTGTATTATGAAAGGGCTGGATCCGTTAACAACAAAATTAGCAGTAATAGCAGATACTAAACGACAAGGTTCTATCGTGTTAGCAGCTACGGAGCCTTTGAAAAAGTTAGGTGTAAAAACTGGATCAAGATTGTTTGAAATACCTCATAGAAATGACATTTACATTATTAATCCAAGTATGAAACGATATTTAGAATATTCTGTAGCAATTACTAAGATAGCTTTACGTTACGTCGCACCTGAAGATTTTCATCAATATAGTATTGATGAATTTTTTATAGATATTACGGATAGTTACAAACAGTTTAGTTCTACACCAAGAGCATTTGCTCAACGTTTAATGAGAGAAATCAAAGAAGAAACCCAAATTCAGTGCGCAATTGGCATAGGCTCTAATATGTTATTGAGTAAAGTTTCATTGGATATGGAGTCAAAGACAAATGAAGATTTCATTGCTGAGTGGAGATATCAAGATGTACCGACAAAGTTATGGCCCATAAATCCGCTTAGTAAATTTTGGGGGATTAATCATAGAACTGAGAAGAAATTAAATGCTAAAGGTATTTTCACAATTGGAGATTTAGCGCACTATCCACAGCAATATTTAAAGAGAGAGTCTGGTGTAATTGGCACGGATTTACATTTGCATGCAAATGGTATAGATTTAAGCAAAATTAAAGAAAAACATCGTATTATGAATCCGACGATATGTAAGAGCCAAATACTGATGAGAGATTACTACTATCATGAAACGAAAGTTGTATTATTAGAATTAGTAGAAGAAGTTGCGATGCGTTTAAGATCAAGAGATTTATTAGTTAAGACGATATCTTTTTCAATGGGATATAGTGGAGAAGGCGACGTTAATAAACAATATACTTTAAAAGATGGCACGAATTTAACTATGGATATATTTAGAGTGATTTGGAGCTTTGCAGAACAATTGTGCGATAAACAAGCAAAATATCGAACATTAAGCGTCACTTTAAATAACTTTGTTCCAGAAAGAGCAAGACAACTTAATTTATTTATTGATGAATTTGAAAGACAACGAGATGAAGCACTTGAGAAGACAATCGATAAACTTAAAAGAAAATACGGTCCTAATGTTGTATCTAAAGCTGTGTCATATACACCAGCAGCTACAGCAAGAGAAAGAGCAGGACTCATAGCAGGACATAAAAAGTAATTTATATAATAAATCTATAAACATAATATAAATGTGTGTAAAAATATAATATTTGACAAACTATACACATATTTATATACTTAATTTTGACTGATAATCAAATATGGGGAGTGGTGCATGTGATTAAACAAGTTACACCTTATCTTTACTTTAACGGAACTTGCGAAGAAGCATTGGCATTTTATAGTGAAGCGCTAGACGGAAGTGTAAGAGAATCACAAACATATGGAGATGCTGGCATAACAGCAGAAGATCCTAAGAGAATTTTGCATGCACAATTAGAGGTAAATGGTCATATATTAATGTTTTCAGATGTTCCTAATAATGACGAGTCTCTCAATAAGAACCATAATATATATGTTGTTTTAGATTTTGAACAAGAAGAGCAAATTAAAGAAGTTTATGAAATATTTAAAAAAGAAGGTCAAGTACAAGTAGAACTTGATAAAATGTTTTGGGGTCAAACCTATGCTAAAGTTATTGATAAATTTGGAATAGGTTGGGATTTTTCATATACCCATCAAGAATAAATAATAAAAAAGCACATCGGCTATAAAGTCGGTGTGCTTTTTTATTGTCCAAAAAATTAAACAAAGTTACAATTTTAATTATTTTATGTATCATAAGATATAAAGTGAATATAAATGAGGTGCGAAAATGAAAGTTTTAATTTCACCTGATTCTTTCAAAGGAAGTATTGATGCTTTAAATGCTGCTAAAGCAATTGAGTCGGGTATTCATAAAGTTGATTCTACAGTAGAAACTGAATTACTACCTATGGCTGATGGTGGAGAAGGTACTATGATAAACCTTGTGCAGGCAACAAATGGCACAATAAAGACTATTAATAGTAGAGATCCCTTGAATAGAGAAATAAAAGCTGATTATGGTATTACAGGTGATGGGCAAACGGCGATAATTGAATTAGCGACAAGTTCTGGTATTGATTTGCTTTCGGCTGATGAATTAAATCCATATGTGACAACGACTTACGGTACAGGATTACTCATTAAAGATGCTCTTAAAAAAGGAATAAAGCACTTTATCATATGTTTAGGTGGAAGTGCTACGAATGATGCAGGTGTGGGGATATTACAAGCATTAGGTTATCGATTTTTAGATAAAAACAAACAAGAAATTAAATATGGAGGCATACATTTAAAAGATATTGAATCGATAGATGAGTCTCAAGTATTAACAAATTTAAAAGATGCACATTTTGATATTGCTTGTGATGTAACGAATGTTTTTGTCGGCAAACAAGGTGCAAGCCATATTTTTGGACCGCAAAAAGGTGCTACATACGAACAAGTAATGGAATTAGATCATGCTTTGAATCATTTTGCTAATGTCGTTGAAAAAGATAAAAATATTTTTATTAAAGAAATAGAAGGTGCTGGTGCAGCAGGAGGAACAGCTGGTGGATTAATGGCTTTCTTGAATACAAATATTGAAAGAGGTATCGAACTTGTAATAGATTTTGTGAATTTTCACGACCTTATAAGAACGCAAAACTTTGACTATATATTTACAGGAGAAGGTAAAATTGACGGTCAAACAGCAGGAGGAAAAGTTATTTCAGGTATTTGTAAAGTAGCCTCTGATTATAATATTCCAGTTATTGCAATAGGAGGTTCTGTAGAAAGTGATTTATCAGAATTACATAATCAAGGTTTAACAGCAGCATTCAGTATTACTTCAAAACCAGTTAGTTTAGAATATGCTATTAAAAATGCACAAAGTTTAATAGAACAACAGTCAGAACAAATATTCCGACTGATTTATCGCAAGTAATAAAATGAAAATGTTAGATATAAGGATAGTAATAGTTTTTTATTGTAGTTGGATTAACGAGGAAGAAAATCCAATAAAAGTGTGGTTAGTTGGATTAATGAGTTAGAAAATCCAATAAAGGTGTGGTTAGTTGGATTAACGAGGAAGAAAATCCAATAAGAAGGTGTGTAGTTGGATTAATGAGTAAGAAAATCCAATAAGAGTGTGGTTAGTTGGATTAATGAAGTAGAAAATCCAATAAGAAGGTGTGTAGTTGGATTAATGAGTAAGAAAATCCAATAAAAGTGTGGTTAGTTGGATTAATGAGTAAGAAAATCCAATAAAAGTGTGGTTAGTTGGATTAATGAGTAAGAAAATCCAATAAAAGTGTGGTTAGTTGGATTAATGAGTAAGAAAATCCAATAAGAGGTGTGTAGTTGGATTAATGAGTTAGAAAATCCAATAAAGGTGTGGTTAGTTGGATTAATGAGTTAGAAAATCCAATAAGAGGTGTGTAGTTGGATTAATGAGTTAGAAAATCCAATAAGAAGGTGTGTATTTGGATTAATGAAGTAGAAAATCCAATAAGAGGTGTGTAGTTGGATTAATGAGTTAGAAAATCCAATAAAGGTGTGGTTAGTTGGATTAATGAGGAAGAAAATCCAATAAGAATTGAAAGGGTGAGACATCTTTATGTCCCACCCTCTTTTTGTATATAAAAGTAGTCATTTTGACTAATATACTTGTCAAAATGACTATAATAATGTATATTAGATGTTGTAGGTAGGTGGTTTAATGAAGAATAGAGTAAAAGAATTAAGGGCACGTGAGGGTTATAACCAGACGGAACTTGCTAAAAAAGCAGGTATTTCTAGACAAACTGTTTCATTAATAGAACGTAATAATTTTATGCCATCAATACTGACTGCTGTGAGAATAGCTAGAATACTGAAAGAAAACGTTGAAGAAGTTTTCATATTCGAGGAGGAAGAACTATGAAAAAGAGTAAAATCATGTTATTTGGTAACTTGTTATTATATTTAATAATAGGCGGTATTATAGGTGGATTAACATCGGTTGTACTAAGCAATAATTATGAACTGTTTGAATTTAAATTATCAAAAACGCAAACAGATATAACGAGTGTAGTGTTGGCTATTATATATATTATTTTAGTAATCGCATTAATTAATGTGTATAAAAAAGCACAAAGATTAAGAGAAACAGAAACAAATATTGATAATGAAGATGAAATAGAAATGCAGATTGAGCGAACGTTAATTTTAGCTCCAGTCATTTTAGGTATTAATACTGCAATTGGTTTATCTATTTTAAATATAGCGATAAATGTGGCAGAAGAAGTAAGTATTTTATCTACGTTAATGGTAGTAGTAACACTATTTGTAACAGCACCATTAGCATATATGCACATGTCTGCCATGAGAAAATTATATCCAGAACGTAATTATCCAAAGCCAGGCGATAAAAAGTTGAACGAAAAACTTATAAATATGATGGATAGTGGTGAACAGTATATTACATTGCTAGCATTACAAAAAACATATTCACTGAATCAACAAATTATCATTGTTATTATCGCTTTAGCATCTATATATTCATTGGCTTCACATGATAATCAATTTTTCTCAGTAACACTTATGATTATGCTGTATCTTGTTAATACAATGTATTACACTAAACAAGTTTCACAAACTTTGTAGTGAATAAGAAGAGGACGGATCCTTTAACGAGCAAGAAATTTTAAACAAGCCCGTTAGCGCGATATTTTCTACGAATTTGTAAAGTGCTGATGCCTGAGGGAATAGTATGAGTGAGAGACTACAGGCTCAAACCATACCCTAGGCAAGCATGCACGAACAAAATCGTAGATTATATAAAAAAATAAGCATATCACTTTCAAACTGAAATAATCAGTTAAGTGATATGCTTATTTATTTTGAGTTAAGATTTGTGTTTTAATTCATAAGTACTCTTCTTCTATATTTAATCGTTCTTCTTTAATACCTTCTTTACTAAGTGGTTCTAGGTGACCATGAATATATGTTTGATAGTCATATTGTTCTACTGTTTTAATATAATGATGGTATTTTTCTTTGTCGTATCCACCGTCTAATAAGTAGAAATCACCGGTATCGGCATCTCCAGCGAACAATATTTTGTCTTCTTGAACATAAGCAACTACACCGTCTTCTGAATGGGGATTTACAATGCGTTGTACTTCTAGCGTTACATTACCTAAATCAAATGAACAATGATCTTCGAATGTCATATCTGCATTGACAACTTTAATTTCTGAAATATCATCATACTCAATTTTAATATGTGTATCACAGAATTCACATTCTTCACCAGAGTTTAAGCGTTTTGCCATTGCTTCGGGTGTCCATTGCCATTGTTTTAATTTAGTTAATGTTAAATCTGTTTCTTTTTCTGCAATTGTTATACCATTAAATGCATGCATAGCAAAAGTATGGTCCCAATGCCAATGCGTAATTAACGCTACTTTCGGTTGAGGTAAATTAAGTTTTTCTATTTCATTTAGCATTTCTGTTAAATGTGCAGGCGAATTACCTGTATCTATTAACATGCTATATTTTTCTCCATGTATATATCCTAAATTAGGTCTATCTCTATGACTATCAAAAGGTAATATATATACATTCTTACTGATTTGTTTAAGTTTCACAGTCATCTTTCCTTTCAATACAATAGTGATATTATATCATCAAAATTTAATATCGCACATTACAAAGTATATGTATCGAAAGTATTCAAAGCTTCTATAGCTCTATCACGATCATTATTTGATTTAAAACTAAGTCGCAATGCACCCATGATATCTTCTCTAATTTCTAAAATTCTAATGTTTGTAATGGAAATATGTTGTTGCCCCAAAATTCTCGTAACTTCACTGATCATACCTGGTTTATCCGGGATATCTACGTATAAATCAAAAGTAGAAGTCAAGGCACCTTGTTCTTTAACAGGCAAGTTGTCACGATATTCTTTTGCAGATTGGAAAAAGTCACGAATTAAACTTGGATTTCCTTCTTCGATAACTTCTTTCGTCTGTTCCATTTGTTCAATCCAATTATTCATTAACGTTACAAGATGGTCTTTATTTTCTAAAGTAATATCTCTCCACATATCCGCATTGCTACTTGCTATGCGAGTAATATCACGAAAACCTCCGGCAGCTAGCGTTTTTACATATTCTGAAACTTGTGTATTTTCTTCATTCATATGAATAAGGCTAGAAGCGATAATATGAGGGAAATGACTAACTACGCCGGTAACATAATCATGCTCTTTTGCAGACATCTTAATAAATTTTGCTTTAGTTGGTTCTAATAAATGTTTAACTTCACTATGAGCCGCTTCATTCTCAACTTGGTCATATATCAAGACATAATAAGCATTTTCAAATAGGTGTTTCTTAGCATTTACAACACCAGATTTATGACTACCTGCCATAGGGTGTCCGCCAATTAAATGAACATCTTTATTTAATAATTTTGATTCAAGTGTACTTAAACCAAGTTTTGTACTGCCTGTATCTGTGACGATAAGGCCAGGTTTCGTATCAATGTTTAATAATCTTTTACTGTACTCTATTGATTGTTGAACGGGTGTTGCCAAAATAATTAAGTCAGCTTCACTTGCAGCTGAATCAAAATCATGTGCAACTTCGTCAATGATGCCCATAGAGTAGGCAATCTCTGAAAATTTATCAAAACAGTCAAAACCTGTTATATGTATGTGTGGATGATGAAATTTAATGTTTTGTATTAAACTTCCTCCAATTAAACCTAGTCCTACTATAAATATACGTTGCATAAAATCCCTCCAATACTTTAATAGTTTAAAGCAAGTTAGTGTATGAAAGCAAGTGTTATTGATTTATTTCTATAAAAGTTTAAAATATTAATTAATATGAAATAAGTAGGGAGTGGAGAAAATGACAATCAATGTAAATGATACAATCGTAACAATTAAAGAACTTGTTAATATTAATAGTCCATCAGGTTTTGCAGATCCAGCAATTGAATATTGCCAAAAATTCGCTGAAGCACTTAATTATGAAACAAGTTTAACACATAAAGGTGGATTATTAATTAATGTACCTGGTAAAAATGATGATAAACAACGTGTTATTACTGCACATGTTGATACACTCGGTGCGATTGTAAAAGATATAAAAGAAGACGGCCGATTAAAATTAGATTTAATAGGTGGATTTAGTTGGAATGCTATCGAAGGGGAATATTGTACAATTACGACACAAAGTGGATTAGAAATATCAGGCACAATATGTTTACATGAAACAAGCGTTCACGTTTATAAAAATAATACTGAAATCCCTCGAGATGCTGAACATATGGAAGTACGAATAGATGAAAAAGTATTTTCAGCAGATGACACTAGAAATTTAGGAATTGAGATTGGTGATTCTGTTAGCTTTGAACCTCGCTTTGAACATACTGCTTCAGGATTTGTTAAATCTAGACACCTTGATGACAAAGCAAGCGTCGCGATGATTATTCAATTTTTAAAATATTTAAAAGAAGAAAATGTCGAATTACCACATACGACTCAATTTTATATTTCAAATAACGAAGAAATAGGCTATGGTGCAAACTCAAATATTTCTGATAAAGTCGTTGAATTAATAGCATTTGATATGGGTGCTCTAGGAGATGGTCAAGCTTCAGATGAATATACAGTATCCATTTGTGTAAAAGATGGTTCTGGGCCATATCATGTTGGATTAAGAAATCATTTTGTTGATTTATGCAAAGAAAATGATATTAAATATAAATTAGATATTTATCCATATTATGCATCAGATGCATCAGCAGCTTTACGTGCTGGAGCAGATATTCGTCACGGGTTATTTGGCCCTGGAATAGAGTCTTCTCACGCTTTAGAACGTACACACGAAGATTCGATTTTAGAAAGTGAAAAGTTATTAAGAGCTTATTGTTTATCTGAAATTAACAGTTAATTTAAATATTAAGGGTTGACTTTAAAAAAATTATCTCGTATAGTGTATTTAAATTAATCCGATAAGCAATTGTCGGAATTTGAAAGATAAGTATCTCGTGATGTTAGTAGCAATCAGAAAGCTAATGGTTGATGTAAATTAGCACTGCACACAGTGAGAGAATTGGGCTTTCAAATTATAAAATTTAATGTAACTTTTAAAGTGAACATGATAATGAATGTTAACTAAGGTGGCACCACGGTAACGCGTCCTTACAGAATGCGTTACTGTGGTGTCTTTTTTGTATAGAAAAATATCAGTGGTCATAAGTATAAATTTAAGAATGTAGTTAAAGAAAGTTAGTGGTTGATGGAAACTAACACACTTAAATTTAGAATTGGGGATCATGTAGTTAAAGCTAAATATAGAATGAGTGAATAAGTGTTAACTTATTAATGAAGGTGGTACCGCGCAAAAGCGTCCTGTTGTATAGGATGTTGTTGCGCGGTTTTTTTATTTAGGAGGTAAAGAGGATGAACATAAAATATAAAAGATTAAATGCTGATGTTACACCAGAAACATTAGGACAAATTGATAAGAAGAAAATGATATTAGAAAGTGCGAGTACGAATCAAATGAAAGGTAGATTTTCAATTGTAGCTTTTGATGCGATCGGTAAAGTGAACCTTTTTGATGAGTATTTTCAAATAAATATAAACGGACAAGAATCGGTTACACATGATGGACCTTATGAAGCATTAGAACAATTTATTAATGAAATGAAAGCAGATAATATTCCAGAACCACTTAAACATTTACCATTTGTTTCTGGAATGATTGGTTATTGTAGCTTCGACTTAATTAGATATCAAAATAAAATTTTAAAAAGTATAGAAGTTTCATCTGAATATCCAGATGCTTCATTTAACCTAGTTGAATCAGTATATGTATTTGATCATTTTAAAGAAGATTTATTTGTTATAACGAGTAACCTTTTCAGTAATAGAAACGAACAAGCTATGAATCAAGAATTAGACAACATGATAGAAGAGCTTCAAAATATTAAACTTTTTGAAAACAAAATTAATCATCATAAAAAAGGTGATTTAGAAACGAATATTTCTGAAGAAGCTTTTATGGAAGAAGTTTCATATTATAAAACGTTAATTAGTAAAGGCGATATGTTCCAAGTTGTTCCTTCTCGTATTTATAAATATAAACACTTTTTTGAAAATGAAAATAAAGACACTTTGAAATTACAGATGTATAAAAATTTAAAACGACAAAATCCAAGTCCTTATATGTATTACATCGATGATGAAGAAAGAACGATTATAGGTTCTTCACCAGAAAGTTTCATAAAAAAAGAAGGGAAAATTATCACAACAAATCCTATTGCAGGCACTAACAAAAGAGGAAAGACAGAAGAAGAAGATTTAGCAAATGAACAAGCTTTAATCAACGATGAAAAAGAATTATCAGAACACCGTATGCTTGTTGATTTAGGTAGAAATGATTTAAACATAATAGCAAAAACTAGTTCAGTCCATATGCCGAAACTTATGACGGTTGAAAAATTTGAGCATGTCATGCACATCGTGACAATAGTTGAAGGAGAAATTAAGCCGGAAGTAACACCGCTTCAAATGATTACAGCTTTACTCCCAGCTGGCACAGTTTCAGGTGCACCGAAGACGCGAGCTATAACGCGTATATACGAAACGAGAAAACAAAAAAGAGGTATATACGCTGGTGGCGTTGGTTATATAAATTGTAATCATGATTTAGACTTTGCTTTAACAATTCGAACAATGGTTGTTGATTCAGAGTATATCAATGTAGAAGCAGGATGCGGTGTAGTTTATGATTCTGTACCACAAAAAGAATTACAAGAAACGAAGATAAAAGCTAAAAGTTTATTGGAGGTATCGCCATGATATTAGTAATAGATAATTATGATTCATTTACTTATAACTTAGTCAATTTAATAAAGCAATATGATGAAGTTATCATTCATCATCCGGATGAAGCACCATTAGATCTGGAAATAGACGGTTTAGTAATATCACCGGGTCCTGGTCATCCGTTAGATACAAATCATTTAAATAAAATTATTAAAGCATATCATGACGTACCAATACTAGGTATTTGTTTAGGCGCACAAGCATTAACTTGTTACTACGGTGGGGAAGTAATTGTAGGAGAAAAAGTAAAACATGGCAAAGTAGACCATATTGATTTTGTAGAATCATCCAAACTGTATCAAGGATGTGAAACTGGTTTTAATATTATGAGATATCATTCGCTCATAAGTGATGAAAAATCTTTTCCTAATTGCTTAAAAATAACAGGGAGAACACCCGACGCAATACAGTCGTTTGAACATCAAATTAACCCGCATTTCGGAATACAATATCATCCAGAATCATTTGCATCAGATAATGGAGATAAAATAATTAATACATTTGTAAATATAACAAAGGAAGGTGCACAAAATGAACACATTAAAACAACTCATCCAATATCGTAATTTAGATCAACAAGAAATGAAATCATTTGTGCAATTAATGATGAATGAGAAAGAAGAAGTTTCATTGAAAGTTGCACACTTAGTTGCGCTAAGCATGAAAGGAGAAACATCTGATGAATTATCTTATTTAACAGAAAACCTTATAGCGACAACTTATAAAAATAGACCATATATAGAAGATAGTATTTGTGTTTGTGGCACAGGTGGTGATCATTCAGGTAGTTTCAATATATCGACTACCGCTTCATTTGTTGTAGCTGCAGCTGGATTGAAAGTATTGAAGCACGGTAATAAAAGTATCACATCTAAAACGGGTAGCATTGATATATTATCTGCGTTAAATATTCAAACGACACCAATTAATGAAGCAACTAAAAGAGTTAATGAAACAAACTTAGCTTTTTTAAGTGCTACTGAAACATATCCGATTATGAAAACTGTACAACCAGTAAGAAAAACAATCACAACACCAACTACTTTTAATTTAATTGGTCCAATGATTCATCCTTACAAATTAGATTATCAAGTGATGGGTATATATGATGAGTCAAAATTATCTACTATTGCAGAAGCACTATATAAATTAGGTCGCAAACGTGCAATTGTACTACATGGTGCTGGTGGAATGGATGAAGCAACTTTATCTGGAGATAATATTATTTATGAAATTTCACAAGAAGAAGGCATCAAAAATTATACGATAAACGCAGAAGACTTTGGTTTACAAGCTGCATCAAACGATGCTTTAAAAGGTGGAACAGCTGAAGAAAATAAGCATATCACGTTAAATATCTTATCAGGTCAAGACAATGGTCCTAAAAGAGATGTAGTCGTATTAAACGCTGCACTTGCATTATATATTGGTGGAGTAGTTGAAACGATTGAAGAAGGTATAGAAAAATCCCAAAGTATTATCGATAACAAAGAAGCACTAGCTATACTAGAACAAGTAGGAGGACAAGTATATGACAATATTGGATGAAATCGTTGAATATAAAAAATCATTACTAGCTACAAATTATTATGAAACAAAGATGGAAGAATTAGAAAAAGTAGACGTACAACATAAAACAACATTTTTAAATCGTGTAAAAACAGACGATAGATTGAATATCATTGCAGAATTAAAAGCAAAAAGTCCAACAGTTTCAGACATACCTAAAAGAGATATGGCTACACAAATTAAATTGTATGAACAATATGGTGCTTCAGCAATTTCTATTTTGACAGATGAAAAGTACTTTGATGGCAGTTATGAACGTTTACAAAGCTTAACGACTAAAACAACATTACCAGTATTGTGTAAAGATTTTATAATCGATAAAAGACAAATAGACTTAGCTCATCAAGTAGGCGCTTCTATTATCTTACTAATCGTTAATATATTAACAGAAACACAATTGAAAGATTTATATGAATATGCGACACAAAAAGGTTTAGAAGTATTAGTAGAAGTACATGATAAAGAAGAATTAGCAATTGCTCATAAAACAAATGCCGAGTTAATCGGTGTGAACAATAGAGATTTAAAACGTTTTGTAACGGATGTTAAACATACAAATGAAATATTAACTACGAAGAAACAAGGTGTAACGTATATCTCTGAAAGTGGTATACGCACTGAAGAAGATATATTAGAAATTACAAAGAGTGGTGTAGACGGCGCACTTATCGGCGAAACTTTAATGAAACATCCAGATTTAGAAACATTTCTACCAAGTATTCGAGTGTTAAAAAGGGGTGAACAGGATGTACATTAAATGTTGTGGCTTCAAAGAGAAATCGGACATTGAAACAGCTGTTAAATATCAAGCTGATTCAATAGGTTTTATCACTTTCCCTAAAAGTAAACGCTATGTAACGGTAGAAGAAATTAGCACTTTAAGTAAAGATATCGATGATAAAGTCGATAAAGTCGCAATTGTTGTAAATCCAACAATTAAAGATATAGAAGCATTAGTAGAAAGTACTTCCATAAACACAATACAATTTCATGGTGATGAAACAGTTGATTTCATTGAAAATGTGAAAATAAAATATCCAAATATAAAAATTTTTAAAGCATTGCCAGCCAATGATTCTTTAGAAGACAATATTCAATTATTTAAAGCGCAAGTTGATTTATTTTTAATTGATACACCTTCGAAAGATTACGGTGGAACAGGAAAATCTTATGATTGGTCTATATTGGAGAATATAGAAGATGTGCCATATTTAATAGCTGGTGGTTTAGATTTAGAAAAGATACAACAAATTGAAAAACGTGAATTATCTAATATAGGGTATGACATATCTAGCGGCATTGAAACAGAAGGTAAAAAAGACAAATCAAAAATTAAAACATTATTAACACAATTGAAGGGATGATAAAAATGGCTGATGAAATACAATTAGAAGCTGACGATTTAGGATTTTTTGGTGAATTTGGTGGACAATATGTGCCAGAAACACTAATGCCAGCAATTCAAGAATTAAATGAAACTTATCAAAAATTAAAAAATGATCCAGAATTTCATGAAACATTGAATGCTTATTTAAAAGATTATGTAGGTCGAGAAACACCTTTAACTTATGCAAAAAGATATACAGAAGCATTGGGTGGCGCAAAAATTTATTTAAAAAGAGAAGATTTAAACCATACGGGTGCTCATAAAATTAATAACGCATTAGGACAAGCTTTAATCGCTCAAAAAATGGGCAAAAGAAAATTAGTTGCAGAAACAGGTGCAGGCCAACACGGTGTGGCAAGCGCAACAATCGCTGCTTTGTTTGACATGGAACTCATCGTATTTATGGGTGAAGAAGATATTGAACGCCAAGCGTTAAACGTATTTAGAATGGAACTACTAGGCGCTAAAGTGGTACCTGTTACTGATGGTCAAGGTACTTTATCAGATGCTGTTAACAAAGCTTTACAATATTGGGTTTCAAACGTTGAAGATACACATTATTTACTTGGCTCAGCATTAGGACCACATCCATTCCCTACTATAGTAAGAGACTTACAAAGCGTTATTGGTAAAGAGATTAAGATGCAAATTTTAGAGAAAGAATCTCGTTTACCTGATGCAGTTGTAGCTTGTATAGGGGGAGGTTCAAATGCAATTGGAACATTCTATCCGTTCGTTAATGATGAAAAAGTTAAATTGTATGGTGTAGAAGCTGCAGGTAAAGGTGTCGATACTAAGAAACACGCACTTGCAATCAACAAAGGTAAGCCTGGTGTACTACATGGCTCAAGAATGTATCTCGTACAAGATGAAAATGGACAAATAGAATTAGCGCACTCTATTTCAGCAGGGCTTGATTACCCTGGTGTAGGACCAGAGCATAGTTATTATAACAATATTGGTCGAGTAGAATATCCGAATGCAAGTGATAAAGAAGCGATGGATTCATTGATTAAATTTACTCAACTTGAAGGCATTATTCCAGCGATTGAAAGTGCTCACGCGTTAAGTTACGTGGAAAAACTAGCTCCAACTATGGATAAAGATGAAATTATTGTTGTCACAGTTTCAGGACGTGGTGATAAAGATATGGAAACGATTAGAAAATATATGCAAAATCAAGAGGGTGAACAAAATGAGTAAATTATTTATACCATATATAATGGCTAACAAAGATTTTATTGAAAATGTGAAACTAATGGATAAGTATGGTGCTAACTACATTGAAATCGGATTGCCATTTTCTGATCCTGTAGCAGATGGACCAACAATTATGAAAGCTGGGCAAGAGGCAATTAAACAAGGTATGAATGTAAATAAAATCATCGATGAATTAATCGAACATAAAAACGACATACATACACCATATCTATTTATGACTTATTATAATTTAATTGATGCTTATGGTGTAGAACGTTTCATCGAGCGTATAGATGAAGCTAATGTATATGGATTAATTATTCCAGACTTACCATTTGAATTGGGTCAACGATTCAAAGAAAAATTAGCAAAAACAAATGTGAAATTAATACCTTTAATTGCGATGACATCAAGTGATGAACGAATTAAACAAATTGCAGAACATGCAGAAGGTTTTATTTACACAGTTACGATGAACGCAACTACAGGTGATGGTAGAGGATTCCATGAATCACTTAAAGATAAAATAAAATTTATACAACAACACTCTGAAGTACCTGTTGTTTGTGGGTTTGGTATTAAAACAGAGGAACATGTTAAAGAAATTAAATCGTTTAGCGATGGGGTTGTTATAGGTAGTGAAATCGTAAAAAGGTTAGAACAAGATCCAACTACGGATACAATCGAATATATAAAGTCTATTAGAAATGCTTTAGACGAAAAATAAAGTTTACAAACCCTTCAAACAAGAAATAGAAGTTAACATCATGTATAATCGGATGTAACAAAAGAAAAGGAGTGTTTCTAATGAGCAAAAAATTACTTATGGTTGTAACAAATACATCTCAATTTAAAGATGGTAAACCAACTGGATTATGGCTAGAAGAAGCAGCAATTCCTTACAAAGTTTTCATCAAAAATGGAATAGAAGTGGACATCGCATCAGTTAGTGGTGGTAGTGTGCCAATCGATCCAAACTCAACACAAAATGATGAAACGAAAGAATATCATGATGTTTTAGAAAAACTTCAACAAACTTACGGAATTAAAGATATCGTATTTGAAAATTATGATGGCATATTCTTACCAGGTGGTCACGGGACAGTATTTGATTTCCCTAACAATCCTGATTTAGAGAATATGTTAGCTTATTATAAAGAGAAAAATAAGGTGATTGGTTCAGTTTGTCATGGACCAAGCGCATTTATTGGTGCCAAACTGCCTAGTGGCGATTATTTAGTTAATGACGTTAAATTAACATCGTTCACAGATAGTGAAGAACAATCAATGGGATTAGAAAAAGACGTTCCATTCTTGTTACAAACTGAATTAGAAAAACAAGGTGCAAGATTCGTCAAAGGTAGTGATTTCGACTCACATACAGTAGTAGATTGTAATTTTGTAACCGGACAAAATCCTAATTCAAGTGAAGAAGTAGCAGAAAAAATTGTAAATGTTTTAAAATAATAAAGTGATGGAAAAAGCAGGCTGGGACATACATAAATGTCTCAGCTCTGTTTGTTTTAGAAGATCTCTAACGTGTAAATGTATAAAGTTACGTTCTATTCCTTTTTATTCATAACTAATTAGTTATACATTTATGTCATAAAACTCTATAGTGCGAAGTAAAATAATGGTATAGTAATGAGTATTGTTTTAGAATAAAGGTAAAATAATGTATAATTGTATTAAATACATAAATATTAGATTGGGAGTATTGTATAAATGAAATTTACAAATTTAACGACTGGTGAATTTGAAACATTTACTAATAACATGCCATATGCTCATTTTACTCAGACAGTGGGTAACTATGAACTAAAGACATCAGAGGGCACTTCAACACATTTAGTTGGTGTAAAGAATGACCAAGATGAGGTGTTGGCTGCATGTTTGCTTACAAGTGTGCCAGTAATGAAAAAGTTCAATTATTTTTATTCGAATCGAGGGCCAGTAATGGACTTTGATAATAAAGAACTTGTTGACTTCTTTTTTAAAAAAATCGTACCGTATTTAAAAAAGAACAAAGCATTATTCTTTAGAATTGATCCTTATTTACCATATCAATTAAGAGATCATGACGGTAACGTTCTAAAGAGCTTTGAACGTGATAATTTAATTCAGCAATTTGAATCTTTAGGATATGAACATCAAGGTTTTACAACTGGTTTCCACCCAATACATCAAATTAGATGGCATTCTGTACTGGACTTAGAAGGTATGGACGAAAAGTCATTAATTAAAAACATGGATAACTTGAGAAAACGTAACACTAAAAAAGTTCAAAAAAATGGTGTTAAAGTTCGCTTTTTAACTAAAGATGAAATGCCTATATTTAGAAGATTTATGGAAGATACAACAGAGAAGAAAGATTTCGACGACCGTGGTGATGGCTTCTACTACAACAGATTAAAATACTTTGACAATGTTAAAATACCGTTAGCATATATAGATTTCGAAACGTATATACCTCAATTAGAAAAAGACTTTGAGGAACATAATAAAGAAATTGAAAAAGCTGAAAAAGAATTAGAAAAGAAACCAGACAACCAAAAAGCAATCAATAAAATTAATAACTTGAAACAGCAAAGAGAAGCTAACGAAGCTAAATTAGACGAAGCTAAACAATTACAGGCAGAGCACGGTGATACTTTACCAATCGCAGCAGGATTCTTCATCATTAATCCATTCGAAGTTGTATACTATGCAGGCGGTTCATCAAATGAATATCGTCATTTTGCAGGAAGTTATGCAATACAATGGGAAATGATTAAATACGCATTAGAACACAATATTAATCGCTACAACTTCTATGGAATTAGTGGAGATTTCTCTGAAGATGCACCAGATGCTGGCGTTATTAAATTTAAAAAGGGCTATAATGCAGACGTTTATGAATACATTGGTGACTTTGTGAAACCAATTAATAAACCAGCATATACCGCTTATAAAGTGTTAAAAAAAGTATTAAAAAAATAAACGATTTTCAGTAAGAGAGGAATTTAGATAATATGAAATTTACAGAATTAACCGTTACTGAATACGACGATTTTGTATCTGATAGTCAATATGAAAGTCATTATTTCCAAGTGAAAGAAAATATCAAAACAAGAGAAAATGATGGCTTCCAAGTCGTATTATTAGGTGTTAAAGATGAGAGCAACCAAGTTGTTGCAGCAAGTTTGTTCTCTAAAATACCAACATTAGGCAGTTATGTTTATTATTCAAACCGTGGTCCAGTGATGGATTACAGTGATTTACAATTAGTAGAATACTATTTTAAATCGCTTGAAAAATATTTAAAACAACATCAATGTTTATATGTTAAAGTAGACCCTTACTGGATTTATAACATCTATGATAAAGACCTTAATCCAATAAAAGAAGATGGCCCGAACGACCAAATTGTCGACTTAATAAAATCATTAGGATATCAACACCATGGTTTTACTACACAATATGATCCATCAAGCCAAGTAAGATGGATGGGCGTACTAAACTTAAAAGACAAGACTTTAGCAGAAGTTAAAAAAGGGTTCGATAGCCAGAGAAAACGTAACGTTAATAAAGCTCATAACTACGGTGTGAAAGTTCGTTTTCTAGAAGAAGACGAATTAGATATATTCTTCAAATTATATAGAGAGACTGAAGAAAGAGCAGGCTTTATATCTAAAACAGACGAATACTTTATGAACTTTATCAATACATACGGTTCTAAAGCATTAGTACCATTAGCGTATATAGATTTAAATGAATATATACAATCTACTCAAGAAAACTTAACTGAATTAGAAACGAAACGCGATCAAATGATGGCTAAAGAAAATAAATCAGAAAAGCAACTTAAGAAAATCGCTGAAACTGATAGACAGATCGACCATGCTCAAAAAGAATTACTAGAAACAAGTGAGTTAATGAAGACAGATGGAGAAGTGTTAAATCTCTCTGCAGGTGTATTCTTTGAAAATGCTTATGAAATCAACTATTTCTCAGGTGGTTCAAGCGAAAAATACAATCACTTCATGGGCCCATATATGATGCATTGGTATATGATTAACTATTGTTTCGATAATGGCTTCGATAGATATAACTTCTACGGTTTATCAGGAGACTTTACTGAAAACAGTGAAGACTACGGTGTATATCGATTCAAACGAGGATTTAATGTACAAATCGAAGAACTTATAGGTGATTTCTACAAACCAATCAATAAGAAAAAGTATTTCTTATACAATACATTACAAAAAGTACGCTCAAAAATTAAAAGATAGAAAATATATAGAAGCTGGGACATAAATACATGTCTCAGCTTCTTTCATTATAGGTGTAATGTCCTTATTGTCACAACTTGCGAAACGTGTCAACAAGGATAATCATATTGTCACAACTTGTAAAACGTGTCAACAAGGATAGCCATATTGTCACAACTTGTAATTTGTCTGAATGTTGCAAGACGAGGTGCACGTGCGACATTCATAGCCTAAATTATATAAAAAACAGGTTGAGACATTTATTTATGTCTCAACCTGTTTCAATTCTATTTAATAATGTCTATTAATTCTTTTTTCGATGCTGAGCGTGCTGGTATCCAACCGAATACTATTCCGATTAATGTTGATACGCCAACTGCTAAAATTACAGATCCTAGACTGATAACACTTTGTACCATATCAGGTGTTACTGCTTCTACTAGTTTTGATATTAATATACCAAGTACCAATCCTATAATTCCGCCTATGAGACATAATACAATACTTTCAACTAAGAATTGTACTTCGATATCTCTTCCTTTGGCACCAAATGCTCTTCTAATTGCGATTTCTTCTGTTCGTTCTGCTACTGAAATATACATCACATTCATTACACCGATACCTGCAATGAATAGGGAGATACCAGCTACTGCAGCTACGAAGTACGTAATGGCATCGAATACTTGTGTAATGCTTTTCATAACTTCTTCTAAGTCTGTATATTCGTAGTTGCCATCGCTACTACCAGAACCGCTTTTATTTAATTGTTTAGCAGCTTTATTCGCTATTTCTTTCTTTTCGCTATCATCGTTTACTTTAATCTCAAGTTCTGGAAACTTTTGATTTAAGTTACCCATGTATTTACTAAATGTTTGGCTAGGCATATGCACTGCTGAATCATTCATTTCATCATTAGCAATGCCGACTATTTTAAAGCCTTGATCATCAATGAATAATGTTTGTCCTATAGCGTCATTATTAAATACTTCTTTCGCTATTGTTTTATCTACCGTGACAACTTTTTCATTTAATTCATTATCTGTTTTCGAAAATCCATGACCTTCTGTTGTATTTGAAAACTGTTCCTTTTTAATAATGTTAACATTTTGTTGTTTTTGAGCATTTGTTAATTTCGCTGAATAACTTTGATTTTTGTCTTCTTTAATTTTCACGCTTTTAACGCCTTTAATTTGTCTTACCATATCCATATCTTCTTTATCAAAAGGATTTTTAGTGGCGTTATCTGGATTACTAGGCATATAACTTATCACTGCTTGACCTTTACTTGCACCAGTATCTTCGAATTCTTCTGAAGCTGTCTTTTTAAAGCCATTACCTAATGACATGATTGTTATTACTGCAGCGATACCAATAATGATACCAATCATCGTGAAGATATTCCGACGTTTATTTTTCATAATCGATTTAAGAGATATTGATATAATGTTAGGTAAGTTTTTCATTCAACCACCTCTTCTCGTTGAACACGACCATCTAAAATGTGTATGATGCGATCTGCTTGTTCTGCAACTTTGCGGTCATGTGTGACGATAATCATAGTTGTGTTTTTATCACGATTTAAGCGTACGAATAAATTCATAATATCTTTAGATGTTTGAGAATCTAGTGCGCCGGTAGGTTCATCGGCAATAATAAATTTCGGTTGGTTTACAATCGAACGTGCTATAGCAACACGTTGTTGTTGTCCACCTGATAATTTACTAGGTACTAAATTCTTTTTATCTTCAATGCCAACTTCTCTTAAAACGGATTCTACATGACGCTTTCTTTCTTTTGTGGACATACCTGAATAAAGTAGGGGGATGCTCACATTTTCTAATATCGTATTATTTTGTATTAATTTAAAGTTTTGAAAGACAAATCCGACTGTTTTATTTCTTACAGCAGCAAGCTTATTATCCGAAACATTTTGGTAGTTTTCTTGATTAAATAAATATTCACCAGTATAGCCTCGATCTATAAAGCCTAAAATATTAATCAATGTACTTTTTCCAGAACCAGAAGGTCCCATTATTGCAATAAACTCACCAGTCTCAATCGAAATATTAATATCTTTCAAAATATGGTTTGTTTCTTCGCCATTCTTAAAGTGTCGATTAACATTTACTAAATTAATCATGAGGATACCTCAACTTTATCACCATTATTTAATGATTTTTTAGGTGAAACAATCAGTTTTTCTCCTTTTTTAAGACCTTTTTTAACAAATATTTCACCATTTTGACGTTCGATATTAAGATGACGTTTTTCAACTTTATTATCTTTGTTTAATACGAAAACATCATTATTTCTAGTTAATACACTCTTAGGTAGTTTAATAGCATCTATAGGGATTTCTGCTTCTGTAGAAAAACCACTGCGAATAGGTAAGTCGATTTTTCCTATTGTCACTTGGTATTTTGAGTTGTCATTATTTAAAGTAGGGTTATTGGACACAGGATTTGAAGCCTGGGAACTTCCTTCTTCGCTATCGCCTTGACTCATACCAGCACCAGTAGCACCTTTTTCTTCATAGTTACTAGGTAGTTCAGATATTTTCGTGATTTTACCATGACCTTTTTCGCCAGTACTATTAACCTTGATGTTAACTGAATCTCCGACTTTTATTTTGTTCACATCGAATTCAGAAACAGAAGATTTAATTTGAGTTTCATTTGCTATCAATTTTAATATAGATTCTCCGCTTGCAGCATCTGTATCATTATCCATTTCAATTACACCGTCAAATGATGCATAAGTACTATCATTAATTTGTTTAGTATACTGAGATAGTTCTTTTTGCGCTTCATTCAATGCATTTAAATCTTGATTTAACTTCTTTTGTAAATCGTTGTTGTTCGGTTGCTGATTAATATTTTGATAGTCTTGATTAACTACATTTTGCGCGTCGTTAACCTTACTTGATAAGTCCTGTCTTTTTTGATCGTTGATATTGTAGTTGATTAAAGTATCGCCTTGCTTTACTTTTTCTCCGTCTTCAACCAAAGTACTCACTAAATCACCTAACTGATCATTGTTATTATATGTTTTTATTTTAGATGGGGAAGCTTTCCCAGAAATGTTTAAAGGCGATTCTTCCTTAACTTGATATGTATCATAACCGTCACTTTTCTTGTCATTATCATTACTAGTCTGTTTTACAATATATGCAGTCAAGACCAATAAGAGAATAACGATGATACCGATTATCCAAATGAGTTTCTTCTTCAAAATTTTTCACTCCTATATTAAAAATGTCTACCCCAAAATAATAACATATATTGTAAAAAAATATATGGAATTCGAGGCAAATGGTGACATTAAATAAATATAAATTTATTTAAATAGGGGGATCTTAGCTGAAAATTTTTATAAATTTAGAGAAAAACCAAAGTGGCTAGTAAACATGATTTTAAGTATTGTATTAGAATTAATCATAGTATGGATATTAATGTCGACAACATCAGAATTAGGCACATTAACTGAAGAACAAGGTATAAGTGATCCAAATAATGAAATGTTAACAAATTTTGTTAACGTACTAGAATACATAATTCCGGGATTAAGCGTTATTTTAGGCATTGTAATGTCATCTGTTATATTTTTAATCATTTCTAAATTAATGAAATCAGATGTAAAAGCATCAAGCTTATTTGCAGCGACAACATTTATCACATTGCTTTTTACAATCATTGATTTAATTGTAGTAAGCATACAAGCATTATTCAAGCTAGATTCGGAACAATATTCAATAACGAGCTTAGCAGTATTTGATCAAGACAACATTTATCTACACGCGTTTGATCTCGGAATATTAATAGAAGGATATTTAATAGCAATCTTGTTATATGAAACAAGCAGTTTATCAGGAAAAGCATCAATAATTTGGAGTGTCGTAATGGTTGTAATTTCTATAATCATAAGTTTAATAATTGCATGACTTAAATGAATGAGAATTGATAATATTAAGTATCGAGTTAAAACTATATAAAAACGCAATAAACACAGATATTCGTGTTAACTATATATTTTCTACATATTAGTTTACATAATATATATTATAGGAAGTTAGGTATATTGTGATTAGGGGACCCTTTTCTATTCGTTTAACGACATACTTATATGTTTAGCGTTGTTATATTTATCTATGCTATATAAATCTGGATTTTTTAATGCTTTCCATTCTTCAAATCCAATCTTGTGATTAAAATGATTTAATAGCAATGTCATTATATTACCGTGTGTAACGATTAAGCTGTTATATGATTGATTAATGGATTCATATACGCTTAAAATTCTTTTTTGAGCTTCTGAACTTGATTCGCCATTATGTATACGATAATCAAAGTCTTCAAATGTGTATTTAAGCTCATTTAACCAATTATCTAATGATATGTCGCTTAATTGACGTTCATTGAGCCTTGAATCTGTAATAACATTTACTTGATATTTACTTATATATGGTTTGATTGTTTCATATGTACGCTTCATATTACTAATGTATATTTGATTAATATTAAGGTTTGCTAATACTTGTACTAATTGTTCTGCACATAATTGGCCATCTTCAGTTAAATTTGCATGTTTATCTTGACCGATAGCTTTGCAATGTCTAAGTATGTATATCATTATGATTCTCCTTAAAATTTAATATTAAGCTACAATAACATAAACATAATATAAAACACCAATGAGTTTAAATCGTAATTATTTCGATTAACTCATTGGTGTTTCTCTTATTGATGATTTTCTACATATATATTAATAGCTTCATGCATAAATTGTGCTAATCCATCACCAAATCGGTTTATATTTTTAGTAAAACGTTCGTCAGCTACATACATTTCACCTAAACCTTTAAATATTTCTAATGAATACTCATAATTGATATTATCATTTAAGAAATCATACCAATTTTGAATAAGTTGTTGTGCTTCTTTTGATGCTGGTGATTTTTCTTTATCATTAACTGAAGCTAGTTCTCTAAATATAGTGTTCATTTCATCTTCTTTTTCGAATCTTTCTTGCTTAGGCATATTTGCTAATTGTTTATTAGCTTTATCAACTGTCTTTTCGCCCCACTTTTCTTTAGCTTCTTGTTCATAAGGATTTTGACTAAAATCAAAACCTTCGAATCTTTCTTCTTTTGTCATATTAATCTCTCCTTTTAAATGTAGATTTGTTTTATCAATGGTTTCTATCATTTTGTCTATACGCAATCTTTTTTCTAAAAGCATTTCTTTGTGTAACCTTAATGCTTCTTTTGTATCGAATGATGGATCATTGAGAATTTCTTTTATTTTTTTGAGAGGAAAATCTAGTTCTTTAAAAAATAGAATTTGCTGTAATTTTTCGAGACTTTTATCGTTATATAACCTGTACCCAGCTTCAGTTGTATTATCTGGTTTTAATAAATTTATTGAGTCGTAATGATGGAGCGTGCGCACGCTTATTCCTACTAAATCTGCAACTTCTTTTACAGTCATTTCCATTCCTCTGACCTCCTCCTACTTATTACTATAAAGTCTAACGTAACGTAAGGGTCAACAACAAATATTAAAAAATATTATTTTTGGTCATATAGATAATGTTATAGTTGATATACTATAGAAATAAGAAAAATTGAATCAGATAGGAGCATTATTATGAGTCACAACATAAAATTTGATTTAAAGCTAGAAACTGATCGTTTATTTTTACTAGCTGGAGAACGTGTTTATACATATAAAGATACTATTAAACAAGGCATGCTTAATTCAGTTGATCGCTTAAAAGAATGGGTTTCCTTTTTTAATCATAATTTTGACGATTTTAAAGTTACAGATTTTATTAATAAAACTACTGATATAAACTTAAACAAACAATTTTTAAGATATTTTATTTTCGATAAAGAAACTGAAACTTTCGTTGGGTCAATCGTTTTACAAGATATTAATTTAAGATTACCTTCATGTGAAATTGGCTATTGGATGGTTAATTCTGGTTTAGGAAAAGGATTTGCTACTGAAGCTATAAAATATGTTACAAAATATTTAGTTGAAGAACATGGCTTTGTTAGAATTGAAGCTTATATAGATGTTCAAAACACTAAAAGTATAGAAACTATTGAGCGTTGTGGATATGAATTAGAAGGAACATTAAAGAATTCAGATTTAAGTTCAGATGGTAGTAAGCTAATAAATGAAGTATTATATGCTGTAGCTACACCTGTTTATTTTAAATAATAAAATAAAACATCGACTTGAAATGTAAATTCAGGTCGATGTTTTATTCTATATTATGTTGTTTATCATTATTTTTCTCGTCTTTTTAATTTTTCAAATTGATGCCCGCTATCTATACCTTCTTTTTCGCTTAACTTTTCTAGGCTTCTTTGTCTATTCTTTTTGACTAAATACCATGTTAAAAGACTGAAGCATAAACTAATAATGGCCATAAAGGCAGCGTAACCTAATAATGGTTCGTATGTAATATCATAAAAATTAGGTAAGATAAAAGCAATAATGCCTAATATTATAAATGTTAATATTGCGCTAATAACATATTTTTTTAATATTAATGAAGACAATATTGAGAAAACGACGACAATCACAAATGATATCCATAAGTAATTTGGGAAATCAAATATATTCAAACTATTACGCCTCCTTTACAACTATATCTAATATTATACCCGATTATTAATATATTAATTAAGTTTTGCAGTATTTTTATAAAAATAATTGAATTTAACAAATGTTTTATAACCTAGCAAATTTGTACTCTAAAATGATTAATATTATAATGAAAATGAGCAATTATGTGAACATTGCAAATATTTTAAAAAGGGATGAGACAATGGGACAAAAATTACGTAGTGAAATACCTACTAACGAAACATGGGACTTATCGAGTTTATACGAAAATAACGACGCTTTTTATTCAACGTTAACTGACTTAGTTCAAAGAGTGACTGATTTTAATGAAAAGTATCTCAATCAATTAAAGGATGTATCGACTATTGAATCAGCTTTACATGAACAAGCTGATCTTATTATTGATGTAATACATTTAAGTACATATGCAGAACTATTGTATTCTACTGATACGACTGACGCTGATAGTCAAAAAGTAGCAGCACAATTTTCTACTACATACGGGAAGATTGCAGGTTTATTATCATTTTTAGAATCGGAAATCTTACAATTAGAAGAGGAAACATTTAATGCTTTAATTAAACAATCAGAATACCCTAAATATTTATCATTACTAAAACGACAAAAACCACATACGTTACATCCTGAAGTTGAAAAAACTTTAGCGACGTTCTCACCTACCTTTAGTGCACCGTTTGAATTGTATGGAATTACGAAAATGTTAGATATTGAGTTTGGTACGTTTGAAGCAAATAACGAAGAAATTGCATTAGATTATGTATCATTCGAAGGAGATTTTGAAGTTCACTCAAATACTGAAGTGAGAAGAAATGCGTTTAAGAAATTCAGCGAAGCATTGCGTCTCTATGAAAATACGACTGCTGCAACATACAACGCTCATGTTCAAAAAGAAAAAATAGAATCCGAACTTCGTGGATATGATTCGGTTATAGATTTCTTACTTGAACCTCAAGATGTTACGAGAGAAATGTACGATAGACAAATAGATGTGATTTCTGAAGAATTAGCACCACATATGAGCCGTTATGCTAAATTGCTAAAGCGAACAAATAATTTAGATGAAATACGTTTTGAAGATTTAAGAATTCCGCTAGATCCAACTTATGAACCTGATGTATCAATTGAAGGATCAAAAGAATATATTAAAGACGCATTAAGTGTGCTTGGCGATGATTATATGCAAATGGTAAATGATAGTTATGACAAACGCTGGATTGATTTTCCTCAAAATAAAGGTAAACAAACAGGTGCTTATTGTGCGAGCCCATATGGCGTAAATCCATTTATATTCATTTCATGGACAAGTAAAATGACTGAAGTATTTGTATTAGCCCACGAATTAGGTCATGCTGGTCATTTTAATTTAGCGAATAAATATCAAAATGTATACCAAGCTGATTGTTCTATGTATTTTGTGGAAGCACCATCTACAATGAATGAAATGTTAATGGCAAATAGCTTATTAAAAAAATCTAATGATCCAAAATTCAAACGTTGGGTGATAAGTTCAATTATTTCAAGAACTTATTATCATAATATGGTTACTCACTTATTAGAAGCTAAGTACCAAAGAGAAGTTTATAGAAAAGTAGACGAAGGTGAAGCTTTAACTGCCCCACTGCTTAATGAAATTAAAAAGAAAGTTATTTCAGATTTTTGGGGTGACGAAGTCGAAATAACTGACGGTGCTGAATTAACTTGGATGCGCCAACCTCATTATTATATGGGATTATACCCATATACTTACTCTGCTGGATTAACAATTGGTACAGTAATGAGTCAAAGAATAGAAAATGAAGGACAACCTGCTGTTGATGATTGGTTAAATGTATTGAAATCAGGTGGTTCAAAATCTCCAGTTGAATTAGCAGAGTTAGCTGGAATTGATGTTACTACAGACAAGCCGTTAAAAGAAACAATAGCTTATATCGGTAGTTTGATTGACGAATTAGAAACATTAACAGATGAAATTGAATAATTAAATAAAGGTTCTTTTCGTCATGAATGGCGAAAAGAACCTTTATTATTAGTGTCTTTAATGACTATTCTTAGCAAACGTGTCAATAACGTTATCCTTATTGCCTATTCTTGCAAAACGTGTCAACAACGTTCGCTAATACAAATAATTTTCTTCAAAAAATAAAAGCCGTGTCCCAACTTTTGCGTTAGGTCACGGCTTTTATATACTCAACTCATTTATAACAATATAAGAATTTATGCTTCGTCTTGTTTAACTTGAGCCCAGCCTTTTGTAGTAATCGTAATTTTACCTGTTTCAATAACGATAAGTTTTTGTTTATACAATCTACCTATTGCACGTTTGAAACTTGCTTTACTCATATTAAATACTTCTTTGATTGCTTCTGGGTCAGATTTATCCCAGAAAGGTAGTTCTCCATCATATTCTACTAGTAAATCAAAAATAATTTGTCCGTCTTCATCAAGACGTTCATGTGCTAATGGTAAGAATGAACCATTTAACTCGCCATTTTCTTTAACGCCAATAATTCTAACGTCCATTTCTTCGCCTAACCTAGGTTCATGTCTACGTTCAGATTCATGTACGAATATTTTGTATCCGTCTTCTGAAAGTAAAAATGTTCCTACTCTTAACAAGCGGTATGGTCTAGCTGTAACATGTTGATGTAAAACTGTTTCTTCCGCAGCTTTATACATAGTATCAACAATTGTTTCAGTCGCTAATCTTGCGAACATTTGACTATTGCTATCTATTCTTAGCGTACAAAAAATCATGTCGCCATTTTGTGGCCAAAGTTCTTTAACTTTTGGAAGATCTTCCCAAGGGATTAATACTTCTCTAGGTAGACCAACATCAACTGCTGCGCCATCTCTATCTACTCTTAAAACTTTTACCCAATCGTAACGGTCTTTTGTAATTGTTGGCATATTTTGTGTGGCAAATAACTCGCCAGAACGGCTTGGATATACAAAGAAACTATAATCTTCGCCTATTTCTAAATCGTCTTCATTATCTACTTCAGATGCATTCATTTTAATATGTTCGCTGTTAGGTCCAAGTAAATGGTACGTTGAACCTTCCAATCTATCCACTTTTAAAAAGTCTATTCGACCTACAAGTGTATCTTTTTCTTGTGCCATATCATTCTCCATTCTTATCTTATTAGTTTCTACATTATAACATGCATTTTGTTTCATGTAACGACAGTTCATTCTCTTGTCCTTTTTTGTTAGATATATGGTATAATTCATCGATAGAAGTATTAATGAAAAGGAGTCATTTAATGTTACAAGTCACTAATGTAAGTTTGCGATTTGGTGATCGTAAACTATTCGAAGATGTAAATATTAAGTTCACACCAGGCAACTGTTACGGACTTATTGGGGCTAATGGCGCTGGAAAATCAACATTTTTAAAAGTGTTATCTGGAGAATTAGACTCACAATCAGGTAACGTTTCATTAGGTAAAGATGAACGTTTAGCTGTATTAAAGCAAGATCACTTTTCTCATGAAGATGAAAAAGTGATTGACGTGGTATTAAAAGGTCACGAAAAATTATGGAAAGTTATGAAAGAAAAAAATGACATTTACATGAAGCCAGACTTCTCTGATGAAGATGGTATGCGTGCTGCTGAACTTGAAGGCGAATTTGCTGAGATGAACGGTTGGAACGCTGAAGCGGATGCTTCTGTATTACTTTCAGGTTTAGGTATTAAAGACGACCTACATGATAAACAAATGTCTGAATTAGAAAATAACCAAAAAGTTAAAGTATTATTAGCTCAAAGTTTATTTGGTGAGCCAGATGTTCTATTACTGGACGAGCCTACAAACGGTTTAGATATTCAAGCAATCGCTTGGTTAGAAGAATTCTTAATAAACTTTGAAAATACAGTAATCGTTGTGTCTCATGATAGACACTTCTTAAACAACGTGTGTACACACATCGCTGATTTAGATTACGGAAAAATTAAATTATTTGTTGGTAACTATGACTTCTGGTATCAATCAAGTCAACTAGCTGCACAAATGGCTCAAGATCAAAACAAGAAAAAAGAAGAACGCATTAAAGAATTGCAAGACTTTATTGCTCGATTTAGTGCGAACGCATCTAAATCTAAACAAGCAACAAGTCGTAAGAAGATGTTAGATAAAATCGAATTAGATGATATTCAACCTTCTTCAAGACGTTACCCATTTGTTAACTTTAATATTGGTCGTGAAATCGGTAACGACTTATTACAAGTTCAAGGCGTTTCAAAAACAATTGATGGTAATAAAGTTTTAAATAATGTTTCATTCACTATGAATCCTAATGATAAAGCTGTATTAATAGGAGAAAGTGAAATCGCTAAAACTACCCTACTTCGTATTTTAGCTGGTGAAATTGAACCAGATGAAGGTACAGTTAAATGGGGCGTTACGACTTCTCGTTCTTATTTACCTAAAGATAACTCAGAATTCTTTGACGGTGTAAATATGAATTTAGTTGATTGGTTAAGACAATATGCACCACCAGAAGAACAAACTGAAACATTCTTAAGAGGTTTCTTAGGACGTATGCTATTTAGTGGTGAAGAAGTTAAGAAAAAAGCAGACGTACTTTCAGGTGGAGAAAAAGTAAGATGTATGTTAAGTAAGATGATGTTATCAAATTCTAACGTTCTATTATTAGACGAACCTACTAACCACTTAGACTTAGAAAGTATCACAGCTGTGAACGACGGTCTGAAGAACTTCAAAGGTTCATTAATCTTTACTTCATATGACTTTGAATTTATTAACACAATTGCTAATAGAGTTATTGATATTAAAGAAGATGGCGTAATTTCTAAAGAAATTAGCTATGAAGAATACCTAAAAGATCAAGGTGTATATAGCTAATATATGCTGAGATTACACGAACAGGCTGAGACATATATATGTCCCAGCCTGTTTTTTTGTTATATAAGTGCGAGTAGCTTACTGTTTATAATGAATTAGAAGATAATGAACCCTCTAACGTGCAAGAAACTTAAGACAAGCCCGTTAGCGCAATGTTCCCTACGATTTTGTAAAGTGCTGACGCCTGAAGGAATAGTATGAGTGAGAGACTACAGGCTCGAACCATACCCTAGGCAAGCATGCACGAACAAAATCGTAGATTATTTATTTTGAGTTATGATTTATCTCCCAACCTATTCTTTATTTCTGCATTAATTTATCCATTTTATTCATCTTAAATTTGTTGAATTGTTGTGACTTTTTGAAATAATCTGTTTTCTCTCTTTACATAAATATTCTTTCTATGTATAATGAATGCATATCAATTGAATATGTTTTTGATGAGGCGCATCAATCATTAGTAACTCCCCTATAGGACTGCAATCTTCAAGGAGTGAAAGGGTGCGATGCCGAAACATAATATTTTTGCAGAACTATTATGTTGGACGTATAGGTTAATAGCTTATTGTCTGTCATTATCTTAATGATAAATGGAGTGCATCACTTGTATATATAAATTAAAACAAGTTCGGATGCCGAACTTGTTTTTTTATTTATATTACGGCGTTGACCTCCCGATTTTAATTGGAGGAATAATCTTGACACAAAGTGTATTGAAATTTGGCGGAACATCCGTAAGTGATTTTAACAAAATTAAAAATATAGCCTATATGTTAAAATCTCGCGTTGATAATGGCGAACAACTAGTAGTTGTTGTAAGTGCTATGGGCAAAACGACTGATACTTTAATGCAAAATATTGATACGTTAACATCGCAACCTAAAGATGAACATTTAGCAATGTTGCTAACTACAGGTGAACAACAAACAATATCTTACCTTTCAATGGTGTTGAATGATATAGGTGTTCAAACGAAGGCGATGACGGGGTATCAAGCTGGTATTAAAACAATTGGTCATCATTTAAAGAGTAAAATAGCTGAAATTGATGCTCCTAGGTTTGAAGAAGCTTTTAAAACAAACGATATTCTAGTAGTAGCTGGCTTCCAAGGTGTTAATGATGAAATGGAAATCACTACTTTAGGACGCGGTGGTTCAGATACGAGCGCTGTAGCAATAGCATCAAGTATAAATTCCACTTGTGAAATATACACTGATGTTGATGGTGTTTATGGAACAGATCCTAGAATTTATAAAGATGCAAAATTACTTTCTGAAGTTTCTTATGAAGAAATGATGGAAATGAGTGCTTTAGGAGCTGGTGTATTAGAATCAAGGAGTGTTGAAATAGCTAGAAATTACAACATACCTCTTTATTTAGGTAGAACATTATCAAACGTGAAAGGAACATGGATTATGCCACAAACAGAAATTTTAGAGAAAAAAGCAGTCACTGGAGTCGCGTTAGATACGCATATGATTCATGTAACATTAACGTATCCAATGCAAAACTTTAAATTACTGCAAAAAATGTTTGATTCTTTAGAACACGAGTCAATGAATGTAGATATGATTTCACAAATTGAAAATCAGAGAGGTCTACAATTGTCATTTACAATAAAAGATTCTGAAGTACAACAAATTGAAAGAATTATAGAAGATTTAATGCTAGATTACCCTCACCTTCGCTACATAATGAAAGAAAATTATGCAAAGCTATCCGTAATTGGAACTGGCATGAGAGATATGTCTGGTATTGCTTCTAAAGCATTCAGAACTTTAATTAGTAACGACATACCTTTTTATCAAACAACAACATCAGAAATTAGTATTTCTTATGTCGTTGACCGAGATTTAGGTGAAGAAGCAGTACGTATTTTGTGTGAAACATTTAATATATAATGAATGATGGAGTGAACAAAATGACAAAATTAGCAGTTGTAGGTGCAACAGGTTTAGTAGGAGAAAAAGTATTAGAAGTATTAGACAGAAAGAATATCCAATTTGATGAATTAGTATTATTTTCATCACCACGTTCAGCAGGTAAAGAAGTAGAATTCCAAGGTAAAACATACACTGTTGAAGCTTTAACAGACGATAAAACAGATGGACAATTTGATTATGTCATCATGAGTGCTGGTGGCAGCACGAGTGAACATTTCGCTCCACTTTTTGAAGAGAATGGCGCAATTGTTATAGATAATTCTAGTCACTGGAGAATGCACGAAGGTATCGATTTAATCGTTCCTGAAGTAAACGAACCTAAATTAAATCGAAAAATTATTGCAAATCCAAACTGTTCTACAATTCAATCTGTAGTTCCTTTGAAACCTTTACAAGATAAGTTCGGCCTTAAGCGTGTAGCTTATACTACTTATCAAGCTGTATCAGGTTCAGGTTTAGCTGGTAAAGAAGACTTATTAAAAGGAGAACAAGGTGAAGAACCAACTAACTACCCTCACCCAATCTATAATAACGTCTTACCACATATCGATTCATTTTTAGAAGATGGTTATACAAAAGAAGAACAAAAAATGATCGACGAAACACGTAAAATCTTAAACGATAACACTTTAAATGTTACAGCAACTTGTGTTCGTGTTCCTGTACAAGACAGCCATAGCGTTCATATGAACGTAACATTAGATAAAGAAGCTACAGTTGAAGATATTAAAAAATTATTCGATGAAGATGATAGAGTTGTACTCGTTGATAATGTAGAAAATAATGAATATCCATTAGCAATTCATTCTACGGGTAAAGATGAAGTATTCGTAGGAAGAATTAGAAAGGATGAATCATTAGATAACACATTCCATATTTGGTGTACTTCTGATAATTTATTAAAAGGCGCAAGTTTAAATGCAGTACAAGTTTTAGAACAAGTTATGAATTTAAATAAATAAAAAAATTGAGGAGTGTTAAGTATGTCACATATATTTACAGGTGTAGGTGTTGCGTTAACGACACCATTCACAGATGAGAATGTAGACTACGAAGCATTTGAAAACCATATAGAATTTTTAATTGAAAACGGTGTACAAAGTATCGTGATTAACGGTACTACTGCAGAAAATCCAACTTTAACAAATGACGAAAAAAATCAATTATTGGAAATAGGTATAAAAAAAGTAAATGGTCGTGTGCCAGTTATAGCAGGTACAGGTACTAACAACACACAAGCTTCTATTGAAGCATCATTGAAAGCAAAAGAATTAGGTGCAGATGCAATTATGCTTATCACACCATATTATAATAAAACAAGCCAACGTGGTTTAATCGCCCACTTTACTAAAATTGCAAACACAGTTGAATTGCCAGTAGTTCTATATAATGTACCTTCTAGAACAAATATGACAATTGATGTAGAAACAATGATTAAATTAAGTGAAAATCCGTATATTGTAGCATTAAAAGATGCTACTGGAGATTTAGAATATGCACAAACATTAAAAGAGAAATTACCTTCTGATTTTGCTTTATACAGTGGTAATGACGATAATATGTATGACTATTACAAGCTTGGCGGAGAAGGATTAATTTCAGTTGTGGCAAATGCAATACCACAAGAAACTCAAAAATTATTCGACCTCGTTCAAAAAGATGATACGAAAACTGCTGAAAATTTAAGAGATCAAATTCTAAGTTTACTTAATGATTTAGGTGTAGATGTTAACCCTATTCCTATTAAGTTATTAACAAGTGAACTAGGTTTCGGTCAGTATGAAGTAAGGTTACCTTTAGTAACATTAAATGAACAAGAACAACAAACATTAAGCAAAGCATTTGCTAACTTTAAAGATGGTGTAAAACAATGAAAATTTTATTAATTGGTTATGGCGCAATGAACGAACGTGTAGCAAGACTAGCAGAAGAAAATAATAATGAAATTGTAGGCGTGGTTGTTAAAGATCCTTCTAAACAATATCCCTACCCTGCCTTTGATACAATTTCATCGGCACCTGAAGCGGATGTAGCAATCGATTTTTCTAACCCAGAATTATTAATTCCGCTATTAGAAGAAGACTTTAAACTACCATTAGTTATTGCGACTACAGGTAAAAAAGAAATAATCATTGAAAAGTTAAAAGAAAAATCTAAAGATATGCCGGTATTCTTTAGTGCAAACATGAGTTATGGCGTGCATATTCTAAAAGAAATTATTCAATATGCTGTACCATTACTTGAAGACTTTGATATTGAGATGTTGGAAAAACATCATAATAAAAAAGTAGATGCACCAAGTGGTACGTTAGTACAACTATATGATGCTATTAAAGAAAAGCGTGAAGAAACTGTTCCGGTTTACAATAGACATGAAACTAACACGAAGCGTGAACCTTCTGAAATTGGAATTAGTTCTCAACGTGGTGGTACAATAGTTGGAGAGCACCAAGTATTGTTTGCTGGACATGATGAAACGATTGAAATTACGCATCGTGCACAGTCTAAGGATATATTTGCCAACGGTGCTCTAAGTGTGGCAAATATATTAGTAAATAAAGAAAACGGATATTACACATACAATAATTTAAATGAGGAGAGAATTTAACATGGTTAAAGATTTTACTGCAGAAGAGATTATACAATATATTAGTGAGGCTGAGAAGGTAACACCTTTAAAAGTCTACGTTAACGGTCAATTTGAAAATGTTGAGTTCCCTGAGTCATTTAAAGTTTTTGGTTCAGAAACATCTAAAACAATTTTCTGTGATGCTAAAGATTGGAAAGCATTTAATGAAAAATATGCAGATCAATTTACAGATGTCGAAATAGAAATGGATCGTCGCAATTCAGCGATACCATTAAAAGATTTAACAAATACAAATGCTCGTATTGAGCCTGGTGCTTTCATTAGAGAACATGCAGTTATTGAAGATGGCGCTGTTGTAATGATGGGCGCTACAATTAACATTGGCGCTGTAGTTGGCGAAGGTACAATGGTTGATATGAACGCTTCACTTGGAGGTCGTGCTACTACAGGTAAAAATGTGCACGTTGGTGCAGGTGCAGTATTAGCGGGCGTTATTGAGCCACCTAGTGCTTCTCCAGTAGTTGTTGAAGACGATGTACTAATCGGAGCTAATGCAGTAATACTTGAAGGTGTTCGCATTGGTAAAGGTGCTATCGTTGCTGCTGGTGCAATTGTAACGAAAGATGTTCCAGAAGGAGCAGTTGTTGCTGGTACCCCTGCTAAAGTTATTAAACAATCAGCAGATGTACAAGATGGTAAAAAAGAAATCGTATCTGCTTTACGTAACTTAAACCAATAACTCATCATATAAAAGATTAGGCTGAGACATAAATAAATGCCTCAGCCTAAATTATTAGATTGGCAATATATATCTAGTTTGAAATAGATTATATTAAAATTTTCAATACTATTTATATATGCTTGGGTGGGACAATGAAATCTTATTAAAAAAAATTGGATTGATGTCCCACTCTCTTTCTATACATACTATAAAGGGACTGATTTTTAAATGTCTGAATTAAATTTTGTTAAAGAAACAAGAAGATATTTGCATCAACATCCAGAATTAAGCATGCAAGAATTTGAAACAACAACATATATTGAAAATTTTCTTAAATCATTGGAAATACCATATGAACGACCTATTACTACGGGGATTATTGGTTATTTAGAAGGCAATTCAAATAGGACAATTGCTTATAGAGCAGATATTGATGCCTTACCTATTCATGAAGAAAATGAAGTACCTTATAAAAGTAAAAATGACAATGTGATGCATGCTTGTGGACACGATGGTCATACGACAGCGCTAATGTTATTTACGAAAAGGTGTAAAGCATTATACGACAAAGGCGAATTACCACATAACGTTGTATTCATTTTTCAACCTTCAGAAGAAACGGAAGCGGGCGCAAATCAACTTATAAAATCTAAAGTATTTGATCAATTTCAAATAGAAGAAATTTATGGCGTACATATCATGCCTTTTGAAGATTTAGGTACAGTAGCATTTAAAAATGATGAAATTACTGCAAGTGCTACAGAGTATCGTTTCTATTTAAATGGCTTATCTAGTCATGTAGCGAGTAAAGAAGAAGGAAAAGCTGCATCAGAAGCATTAATGCATGTATTAAGCCAAGTGAGTCAAATTCAACAATTTCATTTAAATGGTCTTAATAGAAACATTGTACACATAGGTCAATTTAATGTTGGAG
Source organism: Mammaliicoccus sp. JADD-157 (assembly GCF_049310805.1). NCBI lineage: Bacteria > Bacillati > Bacillota > Bacilli > Caryophanales > Staphylococcaceae > Mammaliicoccus > Mammaliicoccus sp. JADD-157. Next base: position 1,256,103 of record NZ_JBMOVZ010000001.1, read on the forward strand.
AAGCAATTAACACGGTCCCACAAAATGGCTATTTAGAAGGTACAATTCGAACTTATGATGTACAAGATTTAGAAACCGTGAAACAACAAATGATAAAAATTGCTCAAAGTGTTGAATTGTTATTTGATGTTGAATGTCGTGTTGATTTTGCTGAGGGATACCCACCTACTACAAATGATTCGACACTATACGAAAATGTAAAGTCAGCATTAAATACAACTGGTGTCGAATTACATGAACTAGAAAAACCATATTTATTCGGCGAAGATTTTAGTTTCTATGGACAATTGGCGCCAAGTTATTTTGTATTTTTCGGAACTAAAAATATTGAAAAAGATTTTGTGTATGGTCTACATACAAACAAATTAAATTTTGATGAAGAAGTGCTTATTTTAGTAGCTGATTATTATATGGCATTGTTAAATCAAGGAAGGGATAAATAATGGTTGCACGTATCACAATATATGAACAAGACTTTATAAATAACGCTAAACAGTTTACAGATGGACAAGAAGTTATGGCTGTTGTGAAAAATGATGCTTATCATTTTGGTTTAGAATTTGCAGTGCAATCATTTATCGCTGCTGGTATACAGACATTTAGTACGACATCTTTACATGAAGCTGTGAGAATTAGAAATTTAAACAGTGATGTAAATATCTTTTTAATGAATCCATCTACAGAGTTTGAAACTTTAAAACAATATAATATCGCAATGACTTTACCCTCTTTAGAATTTTATTATGAATTTAAAGACGCTTTAAGTGGTATTAAGTTGCATTTAGAATTAGAAAACTTGCTACACCGTTCAGGTTTGAAAAATGCTCAAGAAATGCAAGAAGTATTAAAATTCAATACTAACCTACCCTATGATGAACAAGTTAAAATAGAAGGAATATGGACGCATTTCGGATACGCAGATGAATTTGGTGGTGATGAGTATGAAATAGAACGAGCAGCTTGGTTAAGTTGTTTAGACGAAATCTTAAGTTCAGGTTATACGTTTAAATTTATTCATGCTCAGAATAGTGCGAGTTTTGTAAGAGAAGATGGCTTGCTTGATCAACATACGCATGCGCGATTAGGTATTATTCTATATGGTTCAAGACCTTATAGTAGCCTCCCTACTTCAACTACTCATCAAAATTTTACTGTTACTGCGAATGTGATTCAAGTACGCCCTATTAAACAAGGCGAAACTTGTGGTTATAGTTTCCAATATACAGCAGATAAAGATTGTAACCTTGCAGTAGTTGATATCGGTTATGGAGACGGTATACTTAAAACACGTGCTAAACATGATGCGCTAATCAATGGTAAAAGGTATCCTATACGTGGATTGATGATGAGTCACATGTTTGTAGAAGTGGATGAATCAGTAAAACATGGAGATATGGTAACAATGTATAGCAATGACATAAGAATAGACGAATTTACATTTAAAGGTGTAGGTGCTAATTCAGAACAAATTAGTGCACTGAACCATCATTCATTAATAAAGGAGATTAAATCATGACTGTTAAATATAATGATCAAGGCGTATTAACGATGGGGAATATCTCATTAAAGACAATTGCAGCTAGTTATGGTACCCCTACTATTGTTTATGATGAAGAACAAATTAGATCACAGTGTAGAAGATTTCATGAAGCATTTAGTAATAGTGGTCTAAAATATAATATTTCATACGCATCTAAAGCCTTTAGTAGCATTCAATTATTTAAACTAATGACAGAGGAAAATATGGGCTTAGACGTAGTATCTGAAGGAGAACTATTTACAGCTTTAGCGAGTGATTTTGATCCGAGTAAAATACACTTTCACGGTAACAACAAGACGAATGATGAAATAGAATATGCAATTGAAAGTGGCGTTGAGTATTTCGTTATTGATTCATTAGATGAAATTACACGTATTAACCGAATTGCATCTAAACCAATCAAAGCAGTTTTAAGAGTTAATCCAGGTGTTGAAGCACATACACATGAATTTATACAAACAGGACAAGAAGATAGTAAGTTTGGATTATCGATAAAACATGGTACTGCTTTAGAAGGTGTACGAGCACTACAAGAATCAGACAAAATAGACTTTAAAGGTATCCACTTCCATATTGGTTCGCAAATTTTTGAGGCAGATGGCACGATTAATACGATACAAATTGTATTTGAATGGTTAAAAGAAAATAATATTGATATTGAAATTCTCAATTTGGGTGGCGGTTTCAGTATTAAATATACAAATGAAGATAAGAGCTATCCAATTGAAGAAAGTATTAAGCGCATTACTGATGCTATTAAAGAGAATAGTGAAAAATATAGCATGGATATACCTGAAATATCTATAGAGCCAGGACGGTCTATCGTAGGAGAAGCGGGTGTAACTTTATATAGAGTTGGCACTATTAAAGAAATACCTAATGTTAATACTTATGTTTCAATTGATGGTGGTATGAGTGATCATATTAGAACAGCTTTATATAATGCAAAATATGAGGCACTATTAGTAGATAGACAAGAAGATGATTTACAAGAAGTAACAATAGCAGGTAAATTATGTGAATCAGGTGATTTAATCGGTAAAGATATGAAATTACCTAAATCAACAAAAATTGGTGATTATATAGCTGTATTATCGACAGGAGCGTATCACTACTCTATGAGTTCTAACTATAACCAAATGCCAAAACCGGCAGTGTTATTTGTCAGAGATGGAAAAGCAAGAGAAGTTATTAAGCGACAAACATTAAAACAACTCATTTTGAACGATGTGAAATAAATAATTATTTATTTTTTTGAATAAAAAAGCGCTACCCAATCAGATAGAAATCTGGGGTAGCGCTTTTAAATAATTAAAGATATCGTTATATAAACTTAAACTTTATTATTATTTAATAGTATTATAGTTTTGCAGAAAGAAACCCTAACATTGTTAGGGTTTCTTTCTAGTCTTTCAAATTCATATATTTTATAGTTTTACAACGTTTGCAGCTTGTGGGCCGCGGTCGCCTTCAACTACTTCGAATTCTACTGCTTGACCTTCTTCTAAAGATTTGTAACCTTCTTGGTTAATTGCTGAGAAATGTACGAATACGTCATTTTCTCCTTCGATTTCGATAAAACCAAATCCTTTTTCTGCATTAAACCATTTTACTGTACCTTGTTTCATAATTGAGAAACCTCCAAGACTAAAATTCAATATGCGATATTCGCATATTACAAAAAACACCAAATATATAATGTCATTTGCAATATGGAATAACGATATTGCTATTACTTATTATACGTCACTAAATATTCAAATGCAATACCAATTCAGATATTTTCAGAATTTATTAATTTGGTAAAGGTGTATAAATAGAATTGTCATTTAATATAAGAATACTATAAAAAATTTGTAAATCTTCTTCACAATCTTCACAAAAAGCAATATCGCAATTATTATAAAAAGCATGAATATTATATTTACCAACTATCTCATTTGCATATTTTTCTTGGTACGATTTCAGTAAGTCATTATAAGTTATTAGCATCTCATCAAAATCATTGCAAATGATTTCATGAATAATATGATCTGTCCAATCATCGAATAGCCACCAGCCCTCATAATCTGCCCGCATAGTAACAACTTTCCACATTTATAACGCCCCTATTCAGAATATTACCTTAAAACAAATTTAAATCTATTTGAAGATGAAATCAAGAAAAGCGCTTAGTATTTATGTTTCTAATTATTAGTTTTTTTGTAAGAAACCCTTTATAATGGATATATGAGGTGATTAATATGAACGGAAAACACATTAAAGTTTATGGACGCGTACAAGGCGTTGGTTTTAGATTTTTCACAGCACAACTGGCTAAGAAATATAATATAGTTGGCTCAGTTGAAAATGTTAACGATTATGTTGAAGTTTATGCTAGCGGGAAAACAGATGACTTAGAAAGTTTTACTAAAGGAATAATTGAAGGTGTTGCACCTGCTTCTCAAGTAGATGATTACAACATAGAAGATGTAACATTAGATGAAAATACAAAGCATTTCAAAACGTTATAATTTAGGAAGATGAAAATGAAATATAATTTATCGTATATATTAGGTGCACTATTAGCTGTACCAATATCGTCTGTTGTTTTTTTATTTAGTGTATTTCAATTGGATTTACATTTCATGTTAGATACTGGTATGTTTATCGGATCATATATATTGAGTTTTATTCCTATTCAATGGTATAGCTCTAGACGTTTTTTAAAGGAAATGGGATTAACTCGTAGAGAATATCATTTCATTAGAAAACAATTAAATGATGCGAGCCCAAAACTTAAACGGTTATATAAAAATTATATGCGTGTACGTTCATATAATGAATTTAAAAATTTAAATGAAGTTGCTAAATTAACAAGAACAATTTACAACACTGTTAAACAATCTCCAGAAAAGTTTTATACAGTCGAAAGCTTTTTCTATTCGCATTTAGATAATACAGTTAATTTAATTGATAACTACACTCTATTACAACGCATGCCGAATAAAACTAAAGAAGAAAAAGCTAAGTTGAAACAAACTAAACTTACGATTGATGAGAATAAAAGGACTTTAGTTGCTGATTTAAAGCAGTTGAATGAAACGAATTATAATCAATTGGATATTGAGATGGAATTAGCTGACATGGCTAAAAACAGAAATGATTTTACTAAAGAAATACCTGAAACAACTAAAGAAAAAGTAAATTTGAAGACTAATCAAGAAAAATACGAATATGAAACGGAGCGTAATTATGACAGAAACTAATAAAAATTTATTTGATGACTTAATTGATGACCCGTTTAAGGATTCATCGAATGAAATTGCACCACAGGAAGCTCAAGAAAATGAGCAATCTGGTCAATCAGATGTAACTTCAACTTATGAAAAGAATTTCTCAGATGAAGATCAACAAAAAATAAACGAAATAGCTAAACAGATTAAGCCATTAGATAATGATGGTCTATTACTGTATGGTCAACAAGCTCAAAACAAATTATCACAGTTTTCTCATCAAATGCTCAACCAAGTTCAATCTAAAGATGTCGGGCCAATCGGTTCATCACTTAGAAACTTGATGAACAAATTAAAAGAAGTAAATCCTGATGAATTACAGAAACAAAATCAATCGCGTTTAAAACGTATTTTTAAGCGTGCTGAGCGCTCAGTTAATGAAATGTTTAGCAAATACCAATCAGTTGGTGCGCAAGTCGACCGCATATCTGTAGAGCTGCAAAAATCACAAAATATGCTGATGAAAGATGTTGGTCTATTAGATCAATTGTATGAAGAAAATAAAGCGTATTTTGATGCTTTAAATATTTATATCGCAGCAGCTGAGCAAAAGCGTGATGAACTTAAACAAAATGATTTAGTGGAGCTTGAGAAAAAAGTTAAAGCATCTAATAACCAAATGGATGTACAAGATTTGGCTGATTTACAACAATATATAAACAGATTAGAAAAGCGAATCTATGATTTACAATTATCTCGCCAAATTACTTTACAATCAGCACCACAAATTAGAATGATACAAAATATTAACCAAACATTGGCTGAAAAGATTCAAAGCTCGATTTTAACGAGTATTCCATTATGGAAGAACCAAATGGCTATCGCGTTAACTTTATTGAGGCAACAAGGTGCTTCAGAAGCACAGAAGAAAGTTACAGATACGACAAATGAACTGTTGCTTAAAAACTCAGAAATGTTGAAACAAAATGCGATAAGAACAGCAGAAGAAAATGAACGTGGTATTGTTGATATTGAGACACTTAAGACGACACAAACAAATATCGTGGATACAATTCAAGAAACATTAAGAATACAAGAAGACGGTACACGTAAACGTCAACAAGCTGAACAAGAACTACAATCTTTAGAACAAGATTTAAAAACTAAACTATTACAACTTAAAGATGAACAACAACAACTTAGAAATACATTTAAATCATAAATAAAAAGCACTATCCCCTATTTTAATAAAAGGAGATAGTGCTTTTTTCTACATAAATTGGCTAAGTACATAGAACATTAAAGTGCCAACATAGTTACCAATTACATAACCTAATGTACCTATAATTAGTATAGGACCTACGAGGCTTTGCCACCCTTTTGATATAGCTAGCGCAGCGGCAGTTGTCGGACCACCAGCATTCGCATTACTTGCTAACAACATTTCTTCAATATTAAATTTGAATAACTTACCGAATGATAAAGTAACAGCTAAGTTAAATATTAATATAATAGCTACAAAAATAAATAATAAAGGCGCAGTTTTAATAATAATCGGTATTGATGCTGGTACACCAATTACAACAAAGAAAATATAAATTAAAAATGTTCCAAGTTCATCAGATGCATTTAACTTTTCAAAGAAATTGCTAAATGCTGCAACTACTATTAAAGATAAAGTCGTCAATAGTAGGAATTGATCCCCTATAATGCCGACTACAACTTCTAAAAAAGGATTTGATTTCGGAACGGCCGACTGTATCCACTCTGATAGTTTAAAGCTAATTGCTACTAGTGAAAAAGCAATAGCAATTGAATATGCAATATCCTTTAAACTAATTTCATTTCTTTTCCAATATGCTTCTGCATTGTTTTCATTAGATTCAGTATCACTATTATACAACCTTCTAAAATACTTTTTCACAAATTTTAAATTTGGAATTGTAATCAATACAATAAAATAAAATGCCATAACACTGTTATCAGCAACAACTGTTGCCGATACAAGTTCCCCAGGTGTTTCGAACTTGGTACTTAATGCAGCAAAGTTTACACCACCACCTATATAGCTTCCAGTCATCATAGCTGCAATTTTATTAAGCTGTGGTATAAATTGATGCAATAGTAAAAAGCTGACAGCAACCCCTACTACTGTCCCTACAGAACTAATTAAAAATATAAATAATAACCTTCTACTTTCGTTCCATATTTTAAAAATATTAGATCTGAATAATAATAATGGTATAGCAAGTGGAATAACGTAATCCCAAACTTGGTCATACACTGGAGATTCAATCGGAATAATGTTTAAATTAGATAAAATCATAGCACCAATTAACGCGATTATAGCTCCAGTAATTTTAGAAGCAAAATCATATTTTTGTTCTAAAAAGATACTTAAAGCAGCTATACTTACTAAAATAGCCCATAAAATCCATGTTTCATCTTTATTAATAAAAGCAAAGACCATCATATTCCCCACCCCTTTAATTATATGTATACTTATTATGACATAAATAAAAAGAGAGTGAGACTGCGAAATCTCTTTTTCTAAAAAGTTTTCGCAGTTCTGCTACGCTGGAAAACGTAACTAGTATTTAAAAAAGGATTATTATAGCGCTAACGTGCTTGTTTATAGTATCTTGCTCGTTAGCTGTTACGCTCACATATAAATTAAAGTATTACATAAGCTCATCTAACATAATAAAAATCCGAGACAAGTCCTATGTCTCGGATTTTTTCTTTAACTATATTCAATTGGAGCTTGATTTTTAACTTTACCTATAATGAATCCAATGATATAACCTACTATTGCAAAAGGAATCCATTCCATCTGATATTGAGCTAGAGGCAATTCTTGCATAAATGCGATATTGATAACCCCATTACTATTAAATACAGAAATGAATGAAATAATTGTTACTAAAGCAACAGCCAATTGTTGTGCAATTGGTGGTGTCTTAACGTATTTACCTAATAGTATTAATAATACAGATGTAATAGCTATTGGATATAATACTAACAATACTGGTAATGAACCTTGGATAACTGTAGTTAAACCTTGGTTTGAAATAATGAAACTGACTAAAGTGAAAATAGTAACAAACCATTTGTATGAAATTTTTGGTAAAATTTCATGGAAGAATTCACTAACAGATACAATCAATCCTGTAGCTGTTGTTAAACAAGCTAATGCTACAATAATACCAATTAAATACTTACCGAATTCACCAAATGATACTTGAGCGGCAGTTGTTAATAGATACGTACCAATATTTTGACCATTATCATTTAATTCTTTCAATGTTGCATCTGAAATGTTCATATGATTTCCGATCCAACCTAAAGAAATATAGATAAATCCTAGTGCAATTGCAGCAATTACACCTGCCAAAATAGTTTGTTTAAATAATCCCGTTTCTCTTGTAACACCTTTACTCTTAATTGCTGTAATAACAATCATTGAGAATGCAATAGCAGCGATCGCGTCCATCGTTAAGTAGCCTTCAACGAACCCTTTACCAAAACTAGTAGCACCACTACTGTAAACTTCCATTTCTCCAGGAACGACAGGTTCTCCACCTATGCTGAAGAAAGCTTTAATGATTAGTAAAACAATTGAAATAAGTAGTACTGGTGTTAAAACAGCACCTACTTTATCTACCATTTTACTTGAGTTGAAACTTAAGTAAAATACGATAGCAAAGTAAACTAATGAGAAAATAAATAATGCCATTGAACTATTTGTTTCGAAAATTGGCGTGATACCCATTTCAAAAGATGTTGCTGCTGTACGCGGTATAGCGAACAACGGCCCAATAGTTAATGAAATAGCAACAAGCAATACGACAGCAAATACTGGATGAATTTTACCTAAAGACGCTCTATATCCTTTATCTTCAATAGAACCGGCAATTACACCGATAAGTGGTAAGCCAATCCCTGTAATTACAAATCCAAAAATAGCTGGCCAGAAAAATTGACCGCTCGATAAACCTAGCGCAGGAGGAAAGATTAAATTACCTGCTCCAAAAAATATCGCAAATAACATAAAGCCTACTACAAAAATATTCTTATTCATATGTTAAACTCCTTTTACAACTTACAATAATTTATATTTTATCATTGGAATTAGGTTTCGTCCATATGAAATTTCTGAAAATTATAAATATATTTTAACTTATTACAACGTTTATTAAATAGACTGCAATAGTAATTTTTTTAGTAGTGGTGATAATTGAGCAGGTAAATTCTCAACACCTTCTACAAATAAGCTTTGTCTACCATAAATATTATGAACTGTATTTCTTATACTCTCATCAATAGTGTCTTGATTTAAAAATACATTAAATACGTAAACGCCTTGCTTATCTGCTTCTATAACAGCTTCGTGAGTATCAATAATACCATCCTCTGCATAATCAAATGCAGAAGGTTCACCGTCAGAAAATACAATTAAAAACTTCTGTTCTTCTGATCTTTGTAGTAATTGTTGTGTTGCAACCCGTAAAGCTACCCCATCTCTATTATCATCTTGAGGTTCAAGTGTCATAATTCGTGCATCATTTTGTTTCATTATAGATTCGTTATATAAAATGATTTCATCAATTGTGTTCGGTTGGTTAAATTTATCTGCTTCGAAAGCATCTTCACTAAAGCCAAGTATTTCATGTTTAATATCTAGATTTTTTAATGTTTCATGGAATAGTACTACACCTTTTTTAGTTTCTTCCATTTTGTCATGCATACTAGCTGAAGCATCAACTAAAAGTGTAAATGTAGCATCTAATTTTCTACTAAATGCATCTTTTTTGAAGAATAATTTGTATTGGTCATCTATAAACCAATTAAGTAAATTCTTTTGTAATCTACCTTTAGTTAAATTTTCTCTAACGTCACTATATTGATGATTCATTGATTTTTGGATAATACTTGTTAAATCTTTAATTTCAAATTGAACACTTTCAACTGCTCTTTTATATGCTTCAACATCTTCAGGAGAAATTTCTGGTTTGTTAAATGTTAATGAGACATTCTTGTTTACACCTTTTAATTGGTAAGGATTATTATTGCCTTGAGACCCACCTTCTTCGTCATCAATCGTATCGTTAGATCCTTTACCTTTTTTCTCCATCATATTAGTCATATCATCTGAAGCATCGCCTTCTCGCTCATTATCTGTCAGCACATCGCTATTTTCACCTTCATGAAGCTCCATTTCTAAATAATGATCGCTATCAGATTGACTATCGGCTGTTTTAGTTTCAGCATCTTCAGTTACGATGTCCTCTTCGTCATGCTCAGTTTCGCTACTATCGTCCGTTTGTGCAGCATCTTGACGCTTAATATCCTCAAGTGTCCATTCTTCCTCGTAAGACGCGTATATGCGCTCAGGAAGATGATAGTATTGGTTCAACATATCTTCTTTTAATAAATAATCAACGAGCACCATTATGCTTACTGCTAAGTCGTAACTGTCTTCTGAAGTTTTTAAATTGAAAATTTGCGTTAAGCGATTGAAAACTTGAACGAGGGCATCATCGAATTCTTCAGTAATACTAATATTATTAATGAAGTTTTCGTTTAAGATAGCATGTTCAATCGTTAGAAATAGCAAATCGGTATATGTTGTTTTCGTTTGATAAACTTGTATTTGGCTATTGTTTTGTCTTTTCTTAACGTTTAAGCGTTTATTAAATAGCTTTTTAGTAACTGGTCTAGTGTCCATGATGATACTAGATAATCTATATTCTTCAATTAGCATAAATAATTGCTTGAAAAAATCCATATGGTCGAACGATTCATCTAATACTTCTTGGTAAATAGAGGGGTCTGTATGTTTAAAGCCAATCGTATCTAACATAATATCAGATTTTAATCCTGCGTTTGTGATATCTTCTGGTCGATGTAACCAGTTGAAACTCACATTGCATATATTATGAATGGGATCATAATGTTGGAATTTTTGGAATGCAACTTTTACATTTGGATCTTCAAGTAATAATTTTGCTAAGTCAGTTAACATCATGATTTGTTGTGCATCGATTTGTTCATCATTGAATAATATAAAACGATCACTCATGTTATTCTCCTTACTCGAAAATTAATTCTATTGCATTTTGTATTGCTTGTTGTTCTCTTTCATCATCAATTTTATCTATAATAGCGCGTTTAATCGCTCTTCTAACTGGTATAACGGTAGCTAAGTCTGCAAGGTCTAACAACGCTCTTATACTCGCTGATTCTTCTGAGATTTGTCCTTGGCTAGACATGACTCTCAAATCTTTATTGAATTGGATAATTGAATCGATAAGTTCTTCATCGTTTAATTGACTTTGTTCTTTGATGATAGTCTTAAGTGTTTCTCCATCAATGTAGTCTATATCTAATACGACGAATCTATTTTTTAAAGCTTCGTTCATTGGTAATGTTCCAATATAACCTACGTTAATTGCAGCAATAACAGAAAAACCTTCTTTAGCTACGATAACTTCTCCTGTAAATGGATTAGTTAATGCTCTTCTGAAGTCTAATACTCCATTTAAAATTGGTAATGTCTCAGGCTTCGCCATATTGATTTCATCAATGTATAATAATTCGCCATTCTTCATTGCTTTAATAACTGGTCCATCAATAAATAAAATTTCTTGGTGACCTTGTTCATTTGTTTCGATTGTTTTAAAACCAAGTAAACTTTCAGCATCTAAGTCTACAGAACAGTTTACAGAATGCATCGGTTTATTAATGTCTTGTGCGATTGTTTCAGCTAATTTCGTTTTACCAGAACCTGTTGGCCCTTTTAGTAAAATATTTTTATTTAATTTAATCATTGATAAAGCATCTTCATATATTGTTTCATCATTGTTAATGTATTTGTTTAATTTGCTCATTGTGTACTCCTTTATATACTAATAATAAACTTAAAAAGGGAGTGGAACAGGAATCATCTCATTTTTGAAAGGATTTCATTGTACCACCCCAGCATTGAGGACTAGGATAGAAGCGTGATTTCAATCCTAGTCAACTATTGCTAATATAGTCAATGAGGTTGAGACAATTAAATTGCCCCAACCTCTGGTTTGTTTTTAATTCAATCTTTATAGTTCTTTAAAATAAGTTTTGAAATATCCACCAACATGCCCAGAATTATCTATAATTTGATAATATTCTTCTGTTTCATTCACGACATCATAAACTTTTCCTACTGTTAACATATCGGATACTTTAAATTTTTCAGCATCAGTATGAACGACTTCTACCCTTTTTATAACGTGATTTTCTTTCCAAGTTTCATGTAACATAAATAAACGCTCCTTTAATTCACTGTGTCTAATGTAATTGTATAAATCATGCCTGTTATATCGCGAATAAATAATGAAATCATACCTTCTTCATGTTGTATGATTTGGTGTTGCATATCAATATCTTTAACATGTTCAACTATTTTATCGAAATGTTCGACATTATCAATTGTGATTGCGACTCTATCGACAGGTGGATGTGAAGATTTAAGAGGATGTGGATAATCTATTAAATGTAATTCTCCTCCATTACCACCTGGACCAATTTTGAAGACGATAGCAGATTCATCATCTATTGTCTTGTATTCAGCATATAATTGCAACTCAAAAATACTTTTTAATAATGAACCTGTTATTTGAGTTTCTGGCGATTTAACCATGATTGGACCGATTCCTTGTATTTGATGAAGAGGACTTATAGGACCATCATCATAAGCAGTACCAAGAGGCACTCCAGCGTTCTTTTCATCTGAAATTAAATAAAATGAATGACCATTATTATCGTAAAACCTAAACATATGTTTACCATTTAGTTGTTGAACCGATTCATATTCTACTTTGTGGTCATCAAATTGTTGTTTATATTCATATAACGCAAAGTCTGTAGGAACACGCAAAGCAACACCATAAAAATGCGTGTCCGGCTCTTGATCCTCACCTTTATATTGTTTATAAATAATTCTAGTACCGGGAGCTAAATGTGCATCACCGATATGTAAGATATTCGTTTCTTTGTTTAATAGAGTATTTAAACCTAATATATTTTTATAAAATGATTCAGTCTCTAAAAGATTGTGGGTCCATAATGTCACACTTCTTAATCCATTCATGAATATCTCTCCTATAATTGAATTCGTATAAATTATACCAAATTAATTATAAATATGACAAATTAATCAGTTTAACAGTTCGAATTTAATTTTGGTGAGAGGGTGAGTTGGTCGAATGTTGCAAGACGAAGTGCACGTGCAACATAAAGCCTCCGAATGTTGCAAGACGAGGCGCACGTGCAACATAATGGCCTCGAATGTTGCAAGACGAGACGCACGTGCAACATAAAGCCTCTGTATATTGCAAGACGAGGTGCACGTGCAACATAGTACCTCCATCCACTACAACTAACAAAAATAAAAAACCACAACGGCTTTGATAGCCGTCGTGGTCATTATATTACAGTAAATTAAGATTCTAATAATAAATCTTCTGGATTTTCAATAAGGTCTTTGATTGTTTTTAGGAAACCTACTGCTTGTTTACCATCGATGATTCTGTGGTCATAACTTAAAGCAATATACATCATTGGTCTGTTTTCCATACGTTCTTTATCAATTGCAATTGGTCTTGTAACAATTGAGTGCATACCTAAAATAGCAGCTTGTGTTCCGTTAATAATCGGTGTTGACATTAATGAACCGAATACACCGCCATTAGTGATTGTGAATGATCCGCCCATCATGTCATCTAATCCTAATTTTTTGTTATTGGCTTTAACTGCTAAGTCATGAATATCTTGTTCGATTTCTGCGAAGTTCTTCTTATCACAGTCTCTAACGTTAGGTACAACTAGACCTTCTTCTGTAGATACAGCAATACCGATATCGTAGTATTGTTTTAATAGTAAATCAGTACCGTCAATTTCAGCGTTCACATCTGGATATTTCTTCAATGCTGCTACTGATGCTTTAGTGAAGAATGACATAAAGCCTAATCTTGTACCGTTATGATCTTCTTGGAATTTATCTTTTTTACGTTTACGTAATTCCATAACGTTAGTCATGTCTACTTCGTTAAACGTTGTTAACATTGCTGTATTATTTGATACTTCTAATAATTTCTTAGCAATTGTTTGACGTCTACGAGATAATTTTTCACGTACAACCGGTTTAGATGGGTTTTCATTTTTCTGTGCTGCTGGTTGACTTTGTTTTTCTTGTTGAGCTGGTTTAGAAGGTTGAGAGGCTTTTTCTACGTCTTCTGGTCTAACAACATCTCCAGCTTGTGTTTTCACTTTATTTAAATCAATGCCTTTTTCACGTGCAAGTTTACGAGCTGATGGCGTTGCTTGTACACGGTCGTTTGAACTAGCTTCTTCTTTGCTAGTATCTTCAGTTTGTTTAGTATCTTCAGATTTAGCAGCGCTTTCTTTAGGTGCTTCTGTTTGTTTTTCTTTATCTTTAGACTCGCTGTCATCACTTTCTTTTTGTTCACTTGAAGTTGAACCTGATTCACCTTCAGAAACAATCGCGATTACTGATCCAACTTCAACAGTGTCGCCTTCTTCTGCTTTAATTTCAGAAAGTACACCTGATACTTCAGAAATAACTTCAACGTTTACTTTATCTGTTTCAAGTTCAACAATATTTTCACCTTGTTCTACTTGATCTCCAACAGATTTCAACCATTCTGAAATCGTTCCTTCTGAAATTGATTCTGCTAACTCTGGTACTTTTACCTCTGACATTATTTATTTCCCCCTAATTATGTTTTAAAGCTTCTTCGATAACTTTACTTTGTATAAGTTTATAAATTTCTGCATCACCTTCTGCAGTTGCAGAACGAACTTTACGTCCGTGATATTCTAGGTTAACATTTCTATCTTTTAGAATACTTTGCAATTGTAAGCTCACAAAACTCCAAGCACCTTGGTTTTTAGCTTCTTCTTGTGACCAGCCTACAGTTTCTAAGTTTCTAAATTCTGAAAGAACATTTTTTATCTCTTCTTTAGGGAATGGATAAAGTTGTTCTAATGCAATTAAACAAAGCTCATCGTTAGGATTTTTTTCTAATTCAGCTTTTAAATCAATGAACATTTTTCCTGAAGCGATAATCACTTTTTTAATTTTAGTTTTCTTGTACGGTTCAACTAAAATAGGTTCGAATTGACCTGTAGTGAATTCATCAATTGGTCTAGAAACAGTTTTATTTCTTAGTAAACTTTTTGGTGACATTAATACTAACGGTCTCATCTTATCAGTGTTTAAATATTTAGCGTGTCTTCTTAACAAATGATAATAGTTTGAAGAACTAGTTAAATTAGCAATAGTCATATTATTTTCACCAGCTAATTGTAAGAAGCGCTCTAATCTTGCTGAAGAATGTTCCGGACCTTGTCCTTCGTTACTATGTGGTAAGAATAACGCTAAACCACTTTTCTCTCCCCATTTAGCATTGCTGTTAGCCATGAAGTTATCAAAAATCATTTGTGCCATATTCGCAAAGTCACCGTATTGTGCTTCCCAAATATTAAATGATTCTGGATTATCTACGTTATAACCATATTCAAACCCAACAACAGCTGCTTCTGATAATGGAGAATTATAAATATCAAATGATGCTTTACCATTTGGAACATGATGTAAAGGAACAAATTGTTTTCCATCTTTTTCATCATGTAAAACAGCATGTCTTTGAGCGAATGTTCCGCGTTCAGAGTCTTGCCCTGTTAAACGAATTGGTGTACCATTTTGTAAAATCGTTGCAAATGCTAATTGTTCTGCATGAGCCCAATCCACAAGACCATCTTTTTCGAAAGGTTCACGTCTTCTATCTAAGACCTTATTAAGCTTTTTAAATACTGTAAAGTCTTCAGGATAGTCAAACATAGCGTCATTTATAGCTTTCAAATCATCATAGCTCGCATTTGTTATTTCATAATCTTGTCCTTGGCTAATCTTATCGGGCATTGTCATTTCTGGATTATCCATTTCAGCATCTTTATCAATTTTATCGTGAGCTGTTCTTAGTCTTTTAGTAACATCATCAAAGATTTCATTCATTTCTTCTTTAGTAATTAAACCTTGATCTACTAATTCTTGCCCATATTTTAATTCGATTGAAGGATGTTCTTTAATAGCTTTATACATCATTGGATTCGTGATTGAAGGTTCATCCATCTCGTTATGTCCATAACGTCTATAACCAACTAAATCTATGACAAAATCTTTATTAAATCTTTCTCTAAAGTCCATAGCCATTTCAATAGCTTTAACAGTTGCTTCTACGTCATCAGCGTTAACATGGATAATTGGTAAGTCATAACCTTTTGCAACATCAGTAGAATAAGTAGTTGAACGTCCATCTTCAGCTTCTGTTGTAAAACCAATTCTGTTGTTTGTAATAATGTGTAATGAACCACCTGTTGTATATCCATCTAAATTGCTTAAGTTCATGGCTTCAAAGTTAATACCTTGTCCAGGGAACGCAGCATCCCCATGAATTAATACAGCTAGTGATTTATTTAAATCTTGGCTTGGTCTACCAGGATCAGCTGTTGTATCTTGGTTAGAACGCGTCTTACCTAATACGACAGGAGAAACGATTTCTAAGTGACTTGGGTTGTTTGCTAAAGTTATAGTTTGTTCTATTCCATATTTACTTGTCGTTTTTGTTCCACCAAGATGATATTTTACATCTCCAGTCCAACCTGCTGTGATTTCTAATGATCCATCTTTAGGTAAAAAGATTAAAGGATTTTTATGCATAAATTCAGAAATCATCATTTCATAAGGTTTTTCTAGTACATGTGTTAAAACGTTTAATCTACCTCTATGTGCCATCCCAATTTGGATGTTTGGAATTTTAGCAGCATTTGTACGCTTTAAGATACGTTGTAACATAGGTACTAAAGTATCAACGCCCTCAATTGAGAAACGCTTTGCACCTACAAAGTTTTTATGAATATATTTTTCAAAGCCTTCAACTTCTGCTAAGCTTTTAAGTAATTCAATTTTTTCATCTTTAGATATTTCAATAGTGTTTGTTGATTCTATATATCTCTTAAGCCATACACGTTCTTCATTATTATTAATGTGTGTATACTCAAAAGCTATAGGACCTTGGTAACATGAAGTCATATATTCTATTGCTTCATATGCATTATCAAATTCACCATCAAAATGGTCAGATACTATACCAGCTGGTAATTTTTCTAATGTTTCTTTAGATAGCCCAAAGTCTTGATGTGTTAGCTTAGGTACATTTTTTCTTTCTGGACGGTATACTGGATAGATATGAGCAGTTAAATGTCCATATTGTCTGATATTGTCTATTAAACGCATAACACGTTTAACACTTGAATTGTCCACCCCTGTACCTATTTTTTGGCCAGTGCCTGTATTATTACTCGTTATTTCATCGAATAACACTTGCAAGTCTTCTGGGACTGACTCCGGATCATTAACGTAATTATCATACATTTCTAACATTAACCCTAAGTTAGTTCCAAATCTTACAGGTGCTTCGACATGATTATCATTCTTCATGTTCCACCCTCCAAGAAAATTATAAACCGTTTACATTCCCATTTTAGCACTTAACCGATTTATATTAAAGGCTAATTTACCATTTATGGCAGTTTATTTCCTATTTTACTTATTGATGAAAGTATCCTTGAAAATTACTGATATTTTAGTATATTCATCGACTACACTATCAACTTTCACAATACCGTCATACGAGTTGACTAATTTCTTAGCAATAGATAATCCTAAGCCATTTCCACCTTCTTTTCTTGAACGTGATTTATCGACTCTATAGAAGCGATCAAAAATAAATTCTAGGTCTTTTTTAGGTATACCCATTCCGTGGTCAATTATGTCAATTGTGATGGTTCTATTTTTTAAATTTGTTTGTATTTCGATATTTTTATTCTTTTTGTCATATTTCATGGCATTATCCATAAAAATAAGTAACATTTGTTCAAAATGGAAACGATTAATATTCATTCTGATTGCGTCATAATTAGATTTAAAAGCAAAAGAATAGTCAGGGTGTAATTTACGTAATGATTTGATTCGTGATTGTATTTCATAATTAATATCCACGATATCATTATCATCACTTGCGCTTGTTCTTGAATCCTTAGATAGTAATAATAATTCTTCCACTAATTTCGTAATTCTTTCCATTTCTTCAATGGAAATATCCAATGATTCTTCTAATACTTCTGGGTTGTTTTTTCCCCATCTTTGAATTAAGTTCAAATGCCCTTGAATAATCTGTAATGGTGTTCTTAATTCATGTGAAGCATCTTCCACAAATTGTTTTTGTTGATCAAATGAAACTTCTAGCTGTTCCATCATGTTATTGAATGTTTGGATCATATCGTCTGTTTCTTCATAATTAGTTGGTACTTCTAATTTTTCTTGGAACCCATCTCGACGAATTTGTTTCATCTTATCTGAAAGTATCGTAATTGGTTTCGTAATTTGTGATGAGAAAATATAACTTATTATTGCGATAAGGAATAAAGCAGTTAATCCAAATATACTGGCTAAAATAATCATGAATTTAATAATGGCGTCATAGCTATCTAAAGGATGAACGATTGCTTCATAGCCATTAAAGTAGCTTGTATTTATTGGACTATAAACGACTAAATAAGATTTGTTATCGACATGCATTTCATATATTTCTACTGATTTAACACGTTTAAATTCAGGAGTATATTTCAAATTGTCATTGTGTGTTTCTTCAAACATTGGCTTACCAAATTTATCAAAAAGTATCATTTTTTGATTGTCTGTTATCGTCGCGTTTATATCAGTTGAAGTAATTTGTCCTAATGTCTTAGATTGAAGCAAATTAACGGTATCTTGCGCGCTTCTCGTTGCAGTTCCAGTTTCTTGGTCTTTTAAATATAAGCTAATAAAATAAATGATAAACATACTAAACAATGCGAAAATGATAAATGTAATCGTGGTTGTAAGCATCATCCATTTTGTCTTTAAAGATTGTTGTTTCATGAACGTATCACGTACCCCACTCCTCTAACCGTTTCGATGATGTTTTCCTTTTTGAACGGTTTCAATTTATTTCTTAAATAACGTATGTAAACATCTACTACATTTGTTTCCACTTCTGACTCATAACCCCAAACATGATTTAAAATTTGTTCTCTCTGTAATACATAATTTTGATTTTCAGCGAGCAATAATAATAATTCATACTCTGTTTTAGTTAAATCAACTGATACTCCACCTATATAAACAGAAAAAGCATTTTTATCGATTTTAATATCATTAATTTCAATAGTACTAGTGTCAGATTCTAATGTTACATTTCTACGTATAATAACTCGAATTCTAGCTAACAATTCTTCAATATCAAAAGGTTTAACTATGTAGTCATCAGCACCATAATCTAAACCGATAACTTTATCATAAGTGTCACCTTTAGCAGTAATCATAATGATAGGCGTATTTTTTTCTCGACGTATACGTCTACATACTTCTAGACCGTTCATTTTAGGTAACATTAAGTCCAATAGTATACAATCATAATCGTCAGTTAAAGCTTGATTTAGCCCGCTCTCACCGTCATAACATATCTCTACTTCATAATCTTCATGTTTTAATTCTAATTCTATAAACCTTGCTAAATTTTGTTCATCTTCAATGATGAGTATCTTTTTCATGATGACACCTCAAATTTTTTAATTTTTTTCACTTTATAATTGACAATCGTTCTCAGTTAGTTATAATAGTAATTGAAAATGATTATCAATGAAAGAGTTCCCCCTCTAGTAAAAGATAACATTTTCAAGTTTCACATGCTCATTATATATGAGCAAAACTATTTTATCATTTAAAATAGTAAAATTTTAAAAAACTAATTGACATTCATTCTCAATTAGTTATAATAGTAATTGAAAATGATTCTCAACCAAATAAAAGAGTTCCCCCTCTAAGTATGGATTGAACATTTTCTATAACCCCCTTTTATGCCCATAAAAGTAAAACGTCCTAGTGATTCTGTCCAAATCACTAGGATGTTTTTTTAATATCTAATTTATTTTTAAGCATTAATTGAGCTAAAAGAATACAAACAATACCTCCAATAATACCTGCGATAATATCAGTTGGATAATGAACCCCTAAATAAACTCTAGAAGTAGATATCATTAATATAAAGATGACACATATTCCTGTTAAATAAGGTTTCATTGAACGTTTTGAAGCTCTAAAAACAATGTACATAATCGAGCCGAAAAATGCTGTTGAACCCATTGCATGTCCACTTGGAAAACTAAATCCTGAAATATCAATTAATCTCAGTAATGTTGGACGTTCTCTATCGAAAACATTTTTCAATAGTGGGTTTAAAGTACCTGATAGAATCATTGTTAATGCAAAAAATAAAGTTTCGATATTTAATCTTTTTAATTTAAGATAACAAATAATTAACAGTGATAAAGCAATCATTGCCCATACTTCTCCAACTTTAGTGAAACCAAGCATAATAGAAGTTGTAATAAAACTTTCTGTAGAATATATAAAGTTATAAACTTCGTTGTCTATCCACTTTCCTAAACGTGATTCATGAAAGAAAGCTATAACCCCGAAAATCAGGCTAAATATTAGTATTAATAACGTTCGATTAGCTTGGCTCATATAATACCTCCAATATTATTGAATATCAGATTCAATTTTGTTGAATAATGATTCTTTTGTATAACTTTCTTTAAATTTAGACATATTTTCAATCAACGTTTCACGTTCATTTTCAAGTTGATCTAAATTTCTAACTAATGTATTTTGATTCACTTCTTTTTCTTGTATAACTTTAGCATAACCATTTTTTTCGAAAATTTTAGCATTATCAATTTGGTCACCACGAGATTGGTCTAATCCTAAAGGAATTAGCAACATAGGTATTTTTAAAGTTGCAAACTCATAAATAGCATTTGCTCCTGCTCGACTGATTACTGTGTCAGAAATAGCGTAAAAATGCATAAGTTCTGATGAGACAAATTCATATTGAACATAGTGATTATTTTGAATGCTTTCATCTTTATGACCTTTACCTGTTAAATGTATAATTTGATATTTTTTAGTTAAGTAATCTAAATTGTCACGAACAGCTGCGTTTAATATTTTAGAGCCTAAACTACCGCCCATAACTAATAGAACAGGTAATTTATCATTAAATCCCGTTATTTTGTATCCTTCTTCTTTCTTACCATCTCTTAAGTCTTCTCTAATAATTGCTCCAATGAAATCTGATTTTTCTTTAGGAACATATTTTAATGTTTCTTCAAATGTTGTATACATTTTATTAGCAAACTTCATTGATATTTTATTAGCTAAACCTGGTGTTACGTCAGATTCATGAATAATAGTTGGTATTTTTAATGATTTAGCAGCGATGATTACCGGCACGCTTACGAAACCACCTTTAGAGAATACTAGATCTGGTTTTTCTTTTTTTAATGCTTTGCGAGCATCTAATATACCTTTTAATACTTTGAATACATCTTTTAAGTTTTCAAATGATAAATATCTTCGCAATTTACCACTAGATATCGGAATATATTTAGTAGTTTTTGCTGAATCAGTTATCATATCTTTTTCAATACCATTCTTTGAACCGATATAAACAGTTTCGATGCCACGTTGTTCAGCTTCTGGGATGAGTGCTAAGTTAACAGCGACGTGTCCAATTGTTCCGCCACCTGTAAATGCTATTTTTTTCATTTTAAATCTCCTTCTAATCTATCAATTTATAATACGCATAAAATGGTGCATTTTTATCAAATGGAAATTCGTTCGATTCATGTTCTCCAATAAATTTAAAATCAAATCTACTGAATAAATTTTGAGCACGTTTGTTTTTTGAGAATGTATCAGTCAATATAACTTTTACATTATTTTCGTTAGCTACTTCAATAGCAAATTGCATCATTTTATCGGCTACACCTTTAAACTCTGGGTTAGTAGCCATTCTGTGAATGACTACAGCATTATCAATTGGTACAGGCCAGTTAAATTGCTTATACCAATCTGCTTGTGATTGGTTGATACAAACATAACCTACCACTTCATTATTTAACTCATACAAATATAAATGACCATTTTCTATATCGGTATAGAAATCTTTTTCTAAAGGATATGCTTCATCCCATTGTGGATTATCATCTGACTTCATGATGGATTTCGCCATATTTGTTAGTTCATTAATGATTTCCATATCTGAATGTGTTGCTTTTCTCATTGTTGATCCCTCACTTATTGATGAATGTATTTAATCGTATCATCTAGTTGAATGTCTTCTTTTTGAATTTTATTGCGCATTAAGTCAATAAATTTTTCTGTTGTTTTATCTGTAAATATACCATCATCGTTAAGATTATGATCTTGTTGGAATCTTTTAACTGCGCTTTCTAATTCACTATCATAGTTTTCATTTTCATTGCTTACATTATACCCTAACGCATTTAGCCCAATCTTAATTGATTTCACTTCTTTTGCTTTATCACCGTTTTGGAATGATTTTTTAGGACTTATAATTTCAATTTCTTCATATTTAGGTGCCTTGATTTCTTTATTAGGTTTAATTCCTTTTTTATGAATATAAGACTTATTTGGCGTCAACCATCTCATATTTGTATATTTTAATATAGATGAATCATCAAATGATTGATGACTTTGGCCAATGCCTTTACCAAAAGTTGTCGTTCCAACTACATCAGCAATTTTATAATCTTGTAATGCCCCGGCGAATATTTCAGAAGCACTAGCTGAACCTTTATTTACTAATACTGAATAATCCATATCATCGATACCTGACATTTTATCTTTTTCAGTTTTTACTGCTTCAGGTTTGTCTCCTTTTGTCTCTAGATAAATGACTGGTTTGCCTTTATCAACGAAAAGGTTAACACTCGTGATTACTTCATCTAAAAGACCACCAGGATTGTTTCTTAAATCTAATACGACATGTTTAACGTTGTCTTTTTTAGCTTTTTTAATAGCTGATTTAAGTTCTTCTGTTGTCTTTTCCTGGAATTTAGAAATAGAAATGATACCAGTATCATCTTTTTTCTTATAATCTACACTCGTAACATGTATTTTATCTCGTTTAATTTCTACATCAAAAGGTTCTTTACCTTCTCTTTTTATTGTGAGCGTAACTGTTGTGCCTTTTTTACCTCTTACTTGGTTAACAATTTCATTCAACGATTTATTCTTAATAGATTTGTTATTAACTTTAGTGATAACATCTAAAGACTTAATACCAGCTTTTTCAGCAGGAGAATCTTTCATAGGGCTTGTAATACGTACATAATTATTATGAGATTCCATCTCAGCACCTATACCTACAAAGTCACCAGAAATCTCTTGATTATAACTTTCAGTATCTTCAGCAGATATGTATTCACTGTACGGATCATTTAAAGATTTGACCATTCCATCAATTGCACCTTTAGTCAATTTATCCTCATCAACATCCTTATAATAATCATCTTCAATTTGTTCATATACTTTTTCAATTTTATTAATGTTCTTTTGTTTATCGTTGCCATAATTTAAGCCGAATTTATATGAAGCAAATGTAACAACAGATGTTAAAAATACTGTTATAAATAAAAGTATGAGTAATTTATACAGTGGCATTGTTATTTGCTTATCATTTTTGTCATTTGATAATTTCATGATCTCACAACTTTCTTGTCAAATATAATTTATTTTAACAGTTTATCCAATCAAATAAAAACACTTTGGTGCTCAAAACACCAAAGTGTAAACTTTTAGAACTTTAACCATTCTTCATACGATTCGTATAAATCATCAAATACGCTCATTGGTTGAGTAAACATTACTTCTGTTTCTAAATAGTCTGAGAGTGTATGATAATCATTTGAAAACTTCGGAAAAGATAAATCTTGAAAAATTAAGTCTGCTAATTTTCCCATTTCGCTGTTTTCATTACGTTTTGTTAGTGCGTATTGATAAAATGAATACTGTTTCATTTATTTCATTTTCACATCTATTGCTTTAGTTTCGCCTTTTTGAAGACTAGTTAAAGATTCGACATTAATTTCTTCAGCATCATCAGTATTAGTAATAATAACTGGGCTGATAGTAGATTTTACTTTTGAATCGATCGTATCGATATCAAATTTTAATAATTCTTGTCCTTTTGTAACTTTATCGCCAGTATTTACAAGTGCTTCAAATCCTTCTCCACCTAGTTGAACTGTTTCTAATCCAACGTGAACTAAAACTTCAAGTCCATTTGCTGCTTTAACACCTACAGCGTGATTTGAAGGCTTGAATACATTAACAACTTCACCGTCAAAAGGAGCTACTACAATACCTTCTGCAGGTTTGATACCAAACCCTTCACCCATCATTTTTTGAGCGAATACCGGATCAGGTATATCTTCTATTGCTACATACTCACCTGAAATTGGTGCAAATACTTCTACATTTACGTCTTTTGTCTTGTTACCGCCAAATAATTTTTTAAACATGTTAATCGTCTCCCCTGTTATTTAAAATGATGTACTAAATCTCCGTATCCTAATTCTTCTAACTTTTCATACGGGATAAATTGAACTGCTGCAGAATTGATACAATATCTTAATCCACCAGCTTCTTTAGGTCCATCGTTGAACACGTGACCTAAATGACTGTTAGAATCTTCTGAGCGTACTTCAGTTCTAACCATGCCATGTGTTTTATCCACTAGCTCAATAACTTCTTCGTCATTTAACGCTTTAGAAAAGCTAGGCCAACCGCAATCTGATTCAAATTTTTCTTCAGATGTAAACAATGGTTTTCCGGATAACTTATCTACATATATACCTTTATCAAAATGATTCCAATATTCATTTTGGAAGGGTGGTTCAGTACCATCTTGTTGTGTTACAAGGTATTCCATTTCATTTAATTCGTCTTTTGATTTTTTTAACACTTTAATTCCCCCAATGTTTTTCTATAAAAGCTTTACGACCAGAACCTTGTTGATAACCTTGATAATGAGCCGGGTTCTTCAAATAATAATCTTGATGATGTTCTTCGGCTGGATAGAAATTCTTATAAGGTTTCACTGGTGTAATTACGGGTTTATCAAAAATTTGTCTTTCATTTAGTTCGTCTATTTTATTTAAAGCTACTTTCTTTTGATTTTCATCATGATAGAAAATTACAGGTTCATAACTCTCTCCTCTATCGAAGAATTGCCCTTTATTATCGGTAGGATCAAAAGTTTTGAAATATATATCAAGAATAGCTTCGAAATCAGTTATATTCTCATCATATTCAATTTGAACAGCTTCAACATGTCCAGTTTGATTTGTACATACCTCTTCATAAGTAGGATTTTCAACATGACCACCGCTATAACCAGAAGTCACTTCTTTAATGCCAGGGTATTCGTTGAATGGTTTAACTAAACACCAAAAACATCCACCCGCTAAAGTTGCATATGCCATTGTTGCGCCTCCCTTGTTGATTTACTTTAACTTAATATCAAAATACCATTTTTTTGCCGAAATATCTAACGTTTGAATTTGGATTGCGTCAACATTATCGATATCTATCTTATCTAAAGATAAATATATAGTTTCTTCTTTTGGATCGATATTTATATATTCTGGTAAATCACTATACTTTTTAATTTGAGATAATACAAAAGGATTTGAAATATTTAATTTACCAATATCTATTGATTGTATTTTAAATTTAATAGTATCTTTATTTACTTTTGTAGGTATTGTATCTAACTTAATGTTAATATCCCTATTTAAAACTTGAGTCGTCGTATTAAAAATTAAGTCATTCTCCGTTATTTCTGTTTCGATGTCATAATCTTTTAAAGTCGCATTCATAAGAGATTGTAATTCTTCATTATTAAAAGAAACTGTGAAATCTTTGGACGTCTGTTCATTTGATTCATTTACAGATTTAGATGAATCAGTTATTGAAGTGAACACATAAATAATCGCTATAAGTATTAGAACAATAAGAATAGTAAAAGCATAAAACCAAAAGCGATTATTCATCCAATTTTTATTTTCCATAATAAAACACGCCTATAGCACCTTCACCTGTATGTGTAGAAACAACTGGTGTCGTAATTGCTGTATCAAAGTTATGAATATCTTTTTTTTCTTTAATTGAATTCATTAATTTATTCACCAAATCTTCTGCATTTGCATCAGCTATACCGACTTTGATGATTTCTTTAGTTTCTAGGAATACATCTAACTCTTTAAGTAAAAATTTAACGACAGCGTTTTGAGTGCGAGCATTATGAATCATTTCTATCTTTCCGTTAATGAGTTCGCCAATAGGTTTAATGTTCATCAATGAACCTAATAAAGCTTTAGCTTTACCTATTCTTCCACCTTTAACTAAATTATCTATATTACCGATAACAACAAATAAACGCATGTTAGATTTCATATTTTCATGTTCTTTAACAATTTCTTCTGATGTATAGCCTTCGCTAATTAATTTAACAATCTCTTCTACTTGAAATCCATATGCTAAAGAAATGAATTTACTATCGATAACAGTAACTTTTGTTTCTGTCATTTGGCTAGCTTGTTGAGCTGCGCTAAAAGTACCAGATAATTCAGATGTCATATGAATGCTGATGACTTCTGAACCGTCTTCTCCTAATTTATCGTAAGTTTCAACTAACTTACCTATTGCTGGTTGGCTCGTTTTAGGTAAGTTTTCAGCTTCTCTCATTTTCAATAAGAACTCTTCAGAACTGATTTCTGTTTGGTCTTCGTAAGTAACACCGTCAATTACTATATTTAAAGGTACAACACTAATATCGTGTTCTTCTAAATAATCTTTTGGCAAATCCGTAGTTGAATCGATAACTAATTTAATTTTATTCATTGCTTTTCTCCTTTAACGATTGAACAGAAAGGCTAATTTGATTTTGAACAAAGTGACTAACTTCCTGCATCGTTTTATCTTCAAATATTGATGGGTCAATAGGGTCTAGTATATGTACATAGACATCACCAGGCACCATTTTTCTTGATTGATATTTCTCCATTATTTGAGATGTACCGTATATTGCTATTGGCACAATTTTAACTTGAGCAGATTTAGCTAATTTCAATGAACCAGCCTTGAACTCTTGCATCTCTTGGCCTTTACTTCTACTACCTTGAGGAAAAATCAATAAAGAATGTTTTTCTTTTAATTTTTTAATACCATCTTTAATCATTTGTAAACTTGCTCGTCGATTAGAACGATCTAAGTAAATACAATTTAATTCTTCCATCCATGGTTTTAAAAAAGGGATTTTTTCAACTTCTTTTTTTGAAATAAAACCAAAAGGTTGTGGTAATTGATTAATCAAAACGGGGATATCAAAATTACCTTCATGATTCGATACATAAAGCACTGGGTCATCTAGAGGTTCTGTACGACCAGATAAATGTACCTTTACGCCTGCAGATTTTAATATTTTTTGAGACCATCTCTGTGCGTATAGAAATGTCATTTCATCTTGACTTCTAATATCGTCTATTTGGTTTTTCTTTTCTTTAAGTTTAGGTAATTGAGTTGATACAAGTGCAGCATAACCGATAATACAACCAACTGTTCTAGCCATTCTTAACATATTATTTTATCCTTTCCAAGTGCATAAAAGTATGTGGGAGTATGTTTTTTTCATCTAATTCTCCTGCTTCAGATGAAATTACATTCCATTCATTAAAGGTATAAGGTGGAAAGAATGCATCTCCTTGAAATTTATCTTCTATTACAGTTACATACATATCGTCCACACGTGACATCATTTGTTCATATAAACCTTGCCCACCAAATATAAATATATGGCCTTCTAATTGGTCTATTTCATCGATTGAATGAATCACGTCTACGCCTTCGTGATAAAAAGATTCATTAGAAGTTAAAACAACATTTCTTCTATTCGGTAATGGTTTACCAATTGATTCGAATGTTTTTCTACCCATCACAATTGTATTACCCGATGTTAAATTTTTCACTCTTTTTAAATCGTTTGGTAAATGCCAAGGCATTTTATTATCTAATCCTATTACTCTATTTTGATCATGACATACAATAATTGATTTCATTTAAATTCTCCTTTAAACCGCTATAGGTGCTTTTATACTTGGATGTGATTGATAATCTTGAATTTCTAAATCTTCATAATCTATATCGAATAGTGATTTTTCTGTATTGATATTTAGTTTAGGTGGATTGTATGAAGACCTTGATAATTGTTCTTCAACAGCATCTATATGATTTTTATAAATATGAGCATCACCGAATGTGTGTACAAATTCCCCTACTTCAAGATTACACTCTTTAGCTATTAAATGTGTTAAAAGACTATAACTTGCTATATTAAAAGGTACTCCTAAAAATATATCAGCACTTCTTTGATAAAGTTGGCAACTTAATTTACCATCTTTTACGTAAAATTGGAATAATGTATGACAAGGTGGTAAAGCCATTGTATCTATCTCAGTTGGGTTCCATGCTGAGATTATATGTCTTCTAGAATTCGGATTATTTTTAATATTATCAATTAAAGTTTGAAGTTGATCGAAGCTTTCTCCGTTTTGATCTTTCCAATCTCTCCATTGTTTACCGTAAACATTACCTAAATCACCATATTTACGCATAAATTCATCATCATTTAAAATTTTATCCTTAAAGATTGCGAGTTGTTCTTTATATTGTTCATTAAATTCATCATTAACTAATGATCTTCTACCGAAGTCTGTCATATCTGGGCCAGTATATTCATCACTCTCTATCCATTTCTTAAATGCCCACTCGTTCCAGATATTATTCTTATATTGCAATAAATATCTAATATTAGTATCACCTTTAATAAACCATAATAATTCAGTGGCAATTAATTTGAATGAAACTTTTTTAGTTGTAAGTAGTGGAAACCCTTCTGACAAGTCAAATCTCATTTGATGACCAAATATTGAAATTGTACCTGTACCAGTTCTATCGTCTTTATTTTCGCCTTCATTTAATACTTTGCGGCATAAATCGTGATATGCTTCATCAAAGTTATTCATACGAGCACCTCTTTTTAATCTTTATTCTTCTTTTCTATATTAACGAAAATACTTATAATTTACTACTGATATAATATAGAAACTCCTTTGATATTTATGTATAATAGAGATAAATATAATAACCATTACTTTAAAGGGGGCCATCTCAATGAATGAAATATTTGCTACTTTGGGATTATTTTTATTATTATGTTATATGATTAGTATGTGTATCACTGAATAAGTAATGATACGCACGCATATTTAATGTGTCATTTCATTTAAAGTTAAAAAACAGAGAAAATCCTTTATTCATTTTAGGGTTTTCTCTGTTTTTTGCTATAAGGCTTGTTTACTGTTGTTTACGCGTAAGCCATAATGCGTTTTCGAACTTTTTCGTAAGCATTGCATAACATTTAACTCTTTAAATAATAAACTGTCAAAGCGCGCCTTTAAAATTAAGTAATTATAGTGTTTTATCGGTTTATATTCTTGTATTTTAAGAATATTGTTAGAGAGTTCACCCATTCTATCACTTTCTATTAAAGTTTTTTCGAACATGTGATCTAAATATAATATATCAACTTTTTCTTCATTCAACTTAATCCAATTATTATAATCTTCATTTATAAAATGAATTCTTTTTAATTCGTTATTGTTGAGTTGTAGTTTCATACCTTCAGAAATTACGAAATGAATTAAAGGGTGTTGTTCAATAGAAAATACGTTAGCGTTTGGAAATTGCTTTAATACTAAATAGCTATCTCTACCAAAACCCATTGTTCCATCAACAAAATTAAATGAAGTTTCTTTACTAGTTATATGATTTATCATTTCACTTAATATGGGTTGCTTTTGATTTTTTACCATATTTAATTTTACTTTCGCGGTATCTAAATGAAAATAAATGGGTATTTCTGAAGTGAAATATAGTTTTGGACCAGTATTTTCGAATACGATAACTGGTGAGTCATTAGATTTAAAAATCTGTTTTATCGTTAATTTTTTACGTTTTATAATAGAAATGTTTTGTATGTATTTATTTTTATTCAGCAAATGAAATGCATCTTCTACCTGTTTGTAGAGAGATGCATTTGTTTTTACTGAAGTTGTTATGCGTAAATCAGTCACAATATTCATCGAATGCGTCTTTTATATCCATACAAATTTCTTGGATATCTCTTCCTTCAATATGTTCACGTGGCATAAAGTATTTTAGTTCATTTCCTTTAAATAAAGCCATTGAAGGGCTTGAAGGAACTTGCGCAATGTATTCTCTCATTGTTTCTGTTGCTTCTTTATCTTGACCAGCAAATACAGTGGCAGTTCGAGAAGGTTTTTTATCATTTTGTAAAGCGACTGTTACAGCTGCAGGTCTTGCTAATCCAGCAGCACAACCACATACAGAGTTAACAACTACAAATGTTGTTTCATTTTGCTCTGCGTCTTCCATATAACCTTTAACTTGGTCAGGTGTTTCTAAGCTTTCAAACCCTTGCTCAGTCAATTCGCTTCGCATTGGTTGAGCTAATTCTTTCATGTATTGTTCATATGCATTCATATTAATTCTCCTCTCTTTTTCTGTTAGCCATTTGTTTCCAAACAGAACCTAAAGCAGCTTCGCCATTTTCAATTCTTTCAATAGCCATTTGAACTTGTAATTTAACATCAAACGCTGGATCATCTTGTCTATTCTTAAGCGCTGGTAAAGCAGTTTCGTCACCTTCATCAAAAATAAACATCGCTGCACGCCATCTTACGATTTTTTGTGGGTCTTCTAAAGCTTCAATCATAACAGGTAAAGCTTCTTTAAAGCCTAAATCACTAAAGCAATCTCCAGCTGTTCTTCTTACTGCTACATTTTTATCTTTCATAGCTTCATATAAATAAGGTAATGTTTCTTTCGTCTCAATCATACCTAACAATACAACAGCCATACGTCTAATTTGTGGCTTTTCGTCATTAAGTGCGACTTCCAGTAATGGATAGTCTTCTTCAGTTGGCGTTGGAAAATCATTTAACATTCTTAGACGTGTTTTCCAATCTTGTTCTTGTTCGAATTCTTCCTTACTAACATGGATGAATTGTTTTTCTGGAATTGTAATATCTTTAGTTAAAGCTTCTTCAACTAAATTTTCAAGAATTGATTCTGGATATAATGCAAGAATTTCTTCTTGTACAGTTTCCATTACATCATCTAATTCGCCATAACGGATACCTAAATCATCCCATTTTCTTAAAAATACAACGTTGTCCTCATCTTTAGTTGCTTTTAACATACTATCAATATAAATCTCAGGTAGCTGTTTTCTTTTTTCTTCATTCTCTGTTGTTAGTTTTATTTGATAAGGAATACCTTTAAATCTTAATACTTCAGCTTTAACTTCCCCGTAATGTTCATTGACTTTAGCTTCTTGTTCTTCGTTATCATCTTCTGTACCAGAAATAGCAGCTGTCACGTCTTTTAATAAAGTATCCCAGTTTTCTTTACCTTTTTTGTCGACTGCAATGAAATCCATAACATGAAAGACTGATCTTATACCGTCTAACTGTAAAATACGATTGATAAATTCAGGGTTGTGATCGTTGACTTCTGTATATGTTTGAGAAGTTCTATCCTCTTTCTTGAATGATAATACGATTTTCATCGTGTTTGGACTTGGTGTTGGTTCTACTCTTACGATTTCCATAATATCCTCCTTATTGAAGTTTGTTTCCCAATTGTTTTATGCGTATACCTATAGAACATTCAGATATACAATATTGATGAGCTTGATGTTTGCCTTGCGTCTCTCTATAATGCGTTTTTAATAAACATCCTTTGCAATATGTCTCCATTAATTGATCTATTTTTTTAATAGCTATTTTTTCATCTTCAACTAAAATAAGCGTCACTCCTTACTTAGACCGTAATTATATCATTAGTATTATAAATTGTGGATTATAAAGCTTATTGCATTTTATAACTTTGGCCTTTATAATTGTTAAGTTCGAATATCGCGGTTTCTAAACACCCGCTATATCAAAATTTAGGAGGAACAAAGTTATGTATAATGAATTATTTGGTATTATTACCTTTTTAATCACATTTATATTAATGTTGATTCTATACCGTATATTTGGAAAAACAGGTCTATTTGTTTGGGTTGCCGTAGGTACTATTATAGCAAATATACAAGTTATTAAAACAGTAGAGTTATTTTCAGTGAGCGCAACACTCGGAAATGTAATGTTCGCTTCAATTTATCTTGCAACGGATATTTTAAATGATATATATGGTAGAAAACAAGCTAAGAAAGCAGTTTGGCTAGGTTTTTCTTCTGTCATTGTAATGGTTATATTATTACAATGTTCATTAACATTTATACCAGCACAAGAAGATGTATCACAAGATGCATTAAAAACTATTTTTGGTATCGTGCCAAGAATAGCACTAGGTTCAATTTTCGCATATATTATTGGTCAACATTTAGATGTACTATTATTTAATATCATTAAAAAGAAATTTTCTTCTGACAGTACATTCTACATAAGAGCATATGGTAGTACAGCTATTAGTTCTATTGTTGACACAGCGATATTCGTGCTAATCGCATTCTATGGCAATATGCCTGGAACTGTATTATTTGAAATATTTATAACTACTTATTTCCTTAAACTACTAACAACAATCACAAATGTGCCTTTTGGTTATATAGCTAAGTCTATGTATCGTAAAGGGAAAATTGTGGAGTAACATTATAAATAGAAGTAAATTAAAATCGCTAATCCTTATAAGGATTAGCGATTTTTTATTGAAATAAGGAAACAGCCCGGGACATATATATAAATGTCTCGGGCTGTTTCTTTATATAGGCAGTAGCTGACTGAATTGAAAATACGCTTATACTAAGCTTTTTTCAAACCTAGTCACCCTTGCCTGGGTGGGACTACGAAATCTTTTTAGCAAAATGAGATTTCTGTCTCACTCTCTACTCTTATAAATTCAAGAAATAATCTTACTTAAATAAACGAGAGAATTATTCTTTATCTACAGATTTTTTACGTCTGAATAATAATGCTAGGCCACCAAATAATGAAGTGATACCTAATAAACCAGCTTGTTTGTTTTCTTCTTCACCAGTGTTTGGTAATACTTTTGCACCTTTATGGTCTTTATTTGAACCAGATTTAGATGATTGATTTTTGTCATTCATATTGCTACTTGTATTTTGACCATTAGAACTTGTAGTACCTTGTTGTTTCATTGAAGAATTGTGTTTTTCGTGCATTGAACTATCAGCTTTATCGTCAGTATTTACTTTGCTGTTACTGTTGTTATTACTGTTAGTCATACCGTTACCATCTGCTTTATTGCTATCTTTTCCAGCTGGTTTAGTAGTATTGTCTTTACCAGGTTTGTCGTCTCCACCAGCGCTTGGCTTATCAGAACCGTTGTCTTTACCAGGTTTGTCATTTCCGCCAGTGCTTGGCTTGTTAGAGCCATTGTCTTTACCAGGTTTGTCATTTCCACCAGTACTTGGCTTATCAGAACCATCATTTTTACCTGGCTTGTCGTCTCCACCAGTGCTTGGTTTGTCAGAACCGTTGTTGTTAGAATCTTTGGCTGGCGTTGTTACATCAGGTTTGCCATCGTTATCTTTGTCCGTAGGTGTAGTTCCATTCGGATCAGATTCATCTTTATTTGGAATACCATCTTTATCAGTGTCTTCGTCACCGTCTGATGTACCATTACCATCAGAATCAGGATTTGTTGGATCAGTACCTGCAGCTTCCTCGTCTTTATTATTCACACCGTCACCATCGATATCTGTATCTTGGTCATCAGGGATGCCGTCACCGTCTGTATCTTTAGGTTGGTCGTCTGGTTTGTCATTTCCGTCAGTGCTTGGTTTGTCAGAACCATCGTCTTTACCTGGTTTGTCGTCTCCACCAGTATTTGGTTTGTCAGAACCTTTGGCTGGCGTTGTAATATCAGGTTTACCATCGTTGTCTTTATCCGTAACAGTTGTACCGTTTGGATCAGACTCGTCTTTGTTCGGAATACCATCTTTATCAGTGTCTTCGTCACCGTCTGATGTACCATTACCATCAGAATCAGGATTTGTTGGATCAGTACCTGCAGCTTCCTCGTCTTTATTATTCACACCGTCACCATCGATATCTGTATCTTTAGGTTGGTCGCCTGGTTTGTCATTTCCGTCAGTGCTTGGTTTGTCAGAACCATCGTCTTTACCTGGTTTGTCGTCTCCACCAGTATTTGGTTTGTCAGAACCTTTGGCTGGCGTTGTAATATCAGGTTTACCATCGTTGTCTTTATCCGTAACAGT